>NZ_BAABQV010000001.1:0-1184876 GCF_040371615.1 Microbulbifer sp. NBRC 101763 | reverse complement strand
GGCCGACTCATTTATCCAAGCGTTTACAACAAAGCTTTCGAAATTAACCTGCATTCTCTCCCCAAAATAAAACGCACCCACGGCGACAAGTCAGCCGAATATAAATATTTAAAGCGTTTAATCGCATTCTGCCATGAGCATGGCATTGTCAGATTTGAACAGAAACTGAAGTCCGACCTGCTGCGCCGCGAAGGCCTTAATTACTACGGTTTTGATCACACCAAGATACTGCGCTCCATACATCAGGAGTTTTTAGATATTCAGCAAAAGCTGAAGGTAGAAGCCATGACCCTTGAATCCATTACTGAAACCTTGATTGCCGAAGGGATTTGTAGCGGCACTCGCTCCGCTAATGCTACGAGTATTTACGCCATCCAATGGATGCATGGCCACACTTTTGACCTAAATAAAAAGCAGGTCCAAACGCACCGCGCCCGCCTGCGCAAAATCGGAATTGATATCGCTATGAAGTGCGACATCTCCAAATTCTCCCTGGTTACTGTGAAGGAAACCCGGGCAATAGAAGTAGGGACGGTCTCCGCCCCTTCGTGGTACCGCAAGCCGCAAGGTCACTTGCGTTTAGCTGCTTAATGACTCCCGAAGAACTGGGAAAAACTACTAACTGGAAGGTGATCTTATGAAAGTGATTGCAAAAGTACTCGACGTTTCAACCCGCGGATACAGAAAGGATGGCGAGCCCAAAACCGCTGCTGATCTGGTCCTAAAGTCCGGCACCTCCACCATTCAGGTGACCTTGTTTGATAAGGATGTTGGCGAGGGTCGCCACCTGATCTTTGACAAGCTCACCGGTCAGGAGGTTGTAGTTGATATTTCTGCGGAGGTTTATCGCGGCAATGTTAATTACCGCCTTGGCTTTGAAGACCCAACGCCATTAACACAGCCCACACCAGTTAAAACCAAGGCCGCGTAATGGATCTTGTGCGCATCGAAGATGCACCGCTTTGGCTTGGCGCGCACCCTGGATGGGGCCTGCGCTTCTCGCATCTCGCCGGCTACTTATGCCCGGTTGAGCTTAAAGGGGAGCGGTCCTAATGGACCCTACGTCCCAGGACATACAAAACCTAACGGCGGCCATCAATCAGCTGACCGCCTTAATGACCGAACTCTTTACCCCCGACTTGGATTTATACGGGGTTATTGCAGTGGGCTCGCTGACCTTCTTCGTCAGCGGGTTCGTTCTTAACAAAGTCGTATCACTGATGCGACGTTATTAAAACCAAGGAAGCTACCAATGAAAAAACTTGCTCAAACTCTCCGCACCGCAAAAGCCAAAGCCGCTATTGCTGCCACCTCTTTGCTTGTCGCTGCTCAGTCTTACGGGATTGAGACTCAAGACATCACAGATGCATACACCTCTGGTAACTCTGCTGTGTCTGTGACTACAGCCGGCATGATCACTCTGGTTGCCGGCGTTGTTGGTGTTGGTCTTGTTGTCGGCATGCTGCGCAAGCTGTAAGCAGTGGTCACAACCATCTTTCTTGTAATGCTATCGATAGGAGCTTTCTATGTTGGATTTTCCAATCGGTAGCGCCCGGCGGCCCTTCGGGGCCGTTATAAATCTATTCTTATTTTTACTTCTTAGTTTTGTTAGCCCTCTAGCATTAGCTGATGACATTGTTGAGAGGGGCTTCTATCAAAGCGAACAGGCAGCACAAAACGCCTGTGTCTCTGATATGCAAAATGATAATGCCAATGGCTGTAACTCTTGCGGAGGCTGTGGTTATTGGGGTTATTACGTCGGCCAAACTGGCTATTACTATCGCTTTAGTACATCTGGCAATGGTTGCCCTAGCGATAAAGCTCCTAACGATGACGGCATGTGCGTTGACCCAGAAACCCTCTGTGATTCTGATGATCTCCCAACCGGTGCCGAATGGAACTCACAAGCTGAGGCGTGTATCTGTCCAGAGGGCACATCAGCAATCATGCACCCCGATCTCGGATATCAATGTTTAGCAGATGTACCCGAGTGTACTGCCAACTCCCCCGGGTTCCGTGGTTATGCGGATGACACAGCAGTCTGTGACATGAACGAATTTTGCCCGGAAGGCCAATCTGGCGGCCTTGTAAATGGCAACTGGACTTGTATTGCCGATTCTAGCTGCGCAGCTGGCGAGACCTACATCAACGGCGCCTGTATTGGTCCGGATAATCTCACCTCAGACCCCACAACCGATTTTGACGAGACCGACACCGACGGCGACGGCATTCCAGATTCTAACGATGACGACATCGATGGCGACGGCACACCCAACGGCCAAGACGACGACATAGACGGCGATGGCATACCCAACGATGACGACCCAACGCAAGAGGGCGACAAAGACAAAGAGGGCAGCGCTAATGCTTCCGGCGGTTGTACAGTTGCTCCGCAATGCACCGGCGACCCTCAAGAGTGCGCCATCCTAAAACAGCAGTGGTACACCATGTGTCACTCTGATTTTGAATCACCAGATGAACAAGAATTTACCTCCGCTGCCCAGGACCGCTACGAACAAGCGCAAGCCGACTGGGACGAGACCATGCAAACCATCTATAGCGAGGTCTCCAACAAGCTTGATTTTAATTTGTCATCAGGTTCCGGAAGCCTCCCCAATGATGTCCGCAGCGTATTCGGTCAAAACATTAACTTCTCTATCTCTCAGTTTGGCAGCCAGCTCGGCAACGTCGGCAATCTAATTTACTTCGCCTGCACGCTATTAGCTGCCGGCATTCTGTTGAGGCGCTAACTATGGAATCGTTCGAGGCTTTACAGTGGATTGTCGATTGGCTTGGCAACTTGCGCGAAGAGTCAGATTCTTTTTTTGAGCAAGCCTTGCTCTGGTTTGCTGCGCTTTATATCGAAACCAAGATATGGGTTGCAGAAATGGCTTGGTCTGTTGCTTCAACCATCGTTGACTCCTTCCAGATTGGCAACATGGTCGGCAGTGCCTTCGGCGGTGTTAACTCAACCGCAATGAGTTACATCAACTACTTCAAGCTTGTCGACTGTATTAACGTCCTGCTCAATGCTGCCACCACACGCTTTATCCTCTCCATGGTGGGCTGGTAATGGCCGTTGTTATCCATCACGGCCCTAACGGCTCGTTTAAATCCTTTGGCGTTGTTCAGCGCTTCGCAGTTCCTGCTCTGCAGGAAGGGCGCACCGTTGTCACCAATATCAAAGGCTTCGATTGTATCGACCGCATCTGCGAAGCCCTGGGCGTAGACATTCCCCAGAATGCAGAGCTTATCTATATCGATACCCAGGGCAACGACGAAGCAAAGCAACACCTCGCGCGCTGGTTCCATTGGGCTCCCTTCGATGCGCTGCTTGTCCTGGACGAATGCCAGACCATCTACAGGGAAGGGCGGGGCGGTTTTAATCCCGACTCTGTGACTATCCACCCTGGCGATAATGTTCCGCCGGTTACCTGGACCGACTCTGACGGCAACACCAAACACATCGAGCGCCCCAGTACTTTATGGGAAGCCTTCGAGCGCCACCGGCACTTTAACTGGGATGTGTTCTTGGTCTCGCCAAACATCGGCAAGATCCACAAAGAGCTGCGCCTCAATACCGAGTTTGCATTCCGTCACCGCAACATGACTGGCGTTTTACCCTGGAAGTTTAGGCCCTGCTGGAAGGAGATAAAGCATGACCCAGAGAACAACGGCAAAGCCGTTTCTCACCTCATCCAGGAGAGGGAATACAAAGCAAACTCAAAAATCTGGGATTGCTACATGTCCACCGAAACCGGCGACCATCGGGAATCTGCGGTTGCATTTAAAGCGCTTAAGAGCCCAAAGCTCCTCTTTATGCTCGCGGTCTGCCTACTTAGCTTCATGTACTTTGGAGCTTCTGTGGTCGATCTGCTTGAAGATCGCCAAGCCAGCAAAGAGCCTGCTCAAGTTCCTGTGGCGCAAAGTCCTGCGCCGAATCCTGTTGTTCCTAGTGGTGATGGTGTGCGCAATGTTCCTAGTTCGGGGGCTCTTGTTCATAACGGTGCAATCGTCCGTTTAGCACATCAACTCCAGTTTGAGCTCACACGCATCACTGGCCACACAACGCGCGGCGAGCGCGATGATTATCTTTTTGAAGCTACCGACGGGAGTGACGATTACACCGTGACATCGCAAGAGCTTCGAGAGCTTGGTTTTACCGTGCAGCCCATTAACAGCTGCATGGTTCGCATCATCGTCGGCACAGAGTCTTTGATTGTTCTGTGTCGCAAGGTAGAGCCTGAGCCGATCACAGATCCCTTTGCGTATCCGCCACAACCTGAACAGCTATTGGCAGGAGGCTAGCGCATGAGCGTAGCGAGAGCCCGCAGCGAGCGAAGAGCTAGCCGGATGACAATAGCTGCTCGTGAGGCTTTGTAGTACATGCGCAGGGATAGGCATAGACAGGCAATGGAGAGTTTGCGACGGATGTGCAGGAGCTGGAATCTTAGTGGATAACCCAGCGCCGTTTGATCTGCACTTAACCATTTTTGCTAACGAGGTTCAGCCGCTCCGCGACTTCCTCGCGAGCATTAACACCGACCTGATTAACCTAACAACCAGGGACTTAAAACAAACGGAGAGCATCATGGGAGCACTACAGGAAATCATCGGAGAGCTTGACCAGATCACAGTTCGGCACGAACACCGCAATCAATCGTTCGGAAAACAGGGCCAGACTTGGTTATCGGAAATAGCTGCCAAGAAAAAATTGAAAACATGAGGGGGATCAATGGGTTGTGTTAATTCCGATATTTGTGAATATCGGAATATTTATATTTGAGTGTTTTCCACGTATAATTGGCCGCATTCCAACAACAATTTAAAGCTTCTATGTCTGCCACCAACCAGCCGCCTGCGCCAATCATCGACAACCTCAGCAATCTTGAGAATCCATTTCGCTACACGAGCTTTTCATCGAGCCAGTATATTAGCAAGCAGATTCCCGGCGCTGACACTGATCTGGAATTCGCGCTGAAGTTTCTCTACAGCTATAACGGCAGCCAAGCAACATTTAACAGTTACCGCCGAGAGATCGAACGATTGCTGCAATGGGCGTGGCGCGTAGAGGAAATTTCGATTATGACGCTGAAGCGTGAACACATTGAGGATTTTGTACAGTTTTGCATTGAACCGCCGATTGCTTGGATCGGTACTAAGAATGTAGCCCGGTTTAAAACCAGAAATGGTCAGCGCTTTGTGAATGCAGACTGGCGACCATTTGTGGTCAATGTTTCCAAGGTTGAGTTTCGAGCTGGCAAAACGCCTTCACCCAAAGACTTTCGTCCGTCCCAGGCTGCTATCAAGTGTATTTTTACCGCATTATCATCCTTGTTTGATTTCCTTTATCAGGAAGGCTTGGTCCCAGCCAACCCCGTAGCTCTCATCCGACAGAAAAGTAAGTTTGTGCGGCGCCAACAGCAAAACCAAGTCGTACGACGTATCAGTAATCTGCAATGGGATTATGTACTGGAAACGGCCGAAGTCATGGCTGAAATGTCACCTGGTGACCATGAACGTACATTGTTTATTATGAACGCCCTATTCGCCATGTACCTGCGAATCTCGGAATTGGTTGCCGATGAAAGGTCTGCACCTGTTATGGGCGATTTCAAGAAAGATCGCGACGGAAACTGGTGGTTCCATGTCACAGGTAAAGGTAACAAAGGGCGAGCAATCACTGTTTGCGATCAAATGTTGAATGCACTGAAACGCTATAGAATCCACTTACAACTGCCTGCTTTGCCGAGTATCAACGAGCAAACACCCTTGTTACAAAAGTCCCGCGGCAAGGGACCTGTTACCAGCACCCGACAAGTACGGATCATCGTACAGAGCTGTTTTGATGCTGCCTACCAGAGGATGGTTGAAGAAGGTTTGGGAGAAGACGCTGAGGACTTAAAAGCGGCAACAGTGCACTGGTTAAGGCATACCGGCATCTCAGAGGATGTAAAATACCGGCCCCGTGAGCATGTCCGTGATGACGCTGGCCACGCCAGTATGGCCACCACTGATCGGTATATTGATTCAGATATGCGTGAGCGGCACGAGAGTGGACGAACTAAACGAGTAAAGGAAGTGCGGTAGTAATACCGCCGCCCTACTCTACCGGCAAGCTTCCATTTTAAATGACAGTCTAAGTTGTCGTAATCCAAAGTTGATCTGACATTTGGTAGTTTTCAGAAGGTGTTCTGTCAGTCCAAGGTCAAGCAATGTGATTTATTCGGCAGAAGGTATCAAGCCAATCAGTAGTAATTAGTTTAGCTTTAGATAATAGTATCGAATTCACGCCTTCTCAGCTATTAGCTACTAATACAAGCTCCAGCCATCTACAGACGGTATATCGCCAAACATTCCTTGTTCGGCGCTCCAACCACCCGCTACCAATAACAGGGTTTTGTCAGAAAATTTCTACATCTACATTATCACTAACTAAGTGATCAGTATATTAACCGTACTCTTTTTCCAAAATGGAGCAAGTTAAATAGCTGGTGTGCGGTTGAGTTGCTGAATACTGGCAAGCAGTCCAGCGGCATGAATCCCGCGGCCTCGTGCAGCATTGGCCGCATTAGGGTCAGCTCGAGGTGGAGCGTAAGTCAAATTGGTCCACCCGTATAAACGGATTACGGAAGCAACTTTTTGCATAATGGCATTTCTCAAGCAGAGTTCGAGCTCTCCATTGGAAAATCCGATGCCCATATTCAAGGATCGAGATGTCCCTGAAAAATCCGCGTTTGGCTTACCGTTGAACCTAATAGTGAAACCACAAAAATCATCTTCCGACGATGCTAAGCGATTGTTTTGAGCCATAATGACACGAGCTAACTGTTGATGGCTCGTATTACCGCTACCTCTTCCTCCATGTACAATTGGAGCGACATTATGAGTGCCGACGAATTGAGGAAAAATATCATGCTTTATAGGTGTTCTCGTATTGTAGTGCGGGTTAGTCCCGGCTGCGCCACATAAATCAATGATTCCAGTTGTGATTTCCATCACACCCGTATATGCGTAATTCAACTGTACAATCGCTAAATTACTGAGTGCAGACGGGCTTAACCTAACTGCGAACGGGTAACTTCTCAAATAGCCTCTTGCCATAAGGCGAAAACTCCTAAGATACAAAGCAGTAGTCAACTAACAGCAGCCCAAAACTGCTATCACACACAACCTTGTAAGACAATCCTTGTGGTACTCCATTTTGTAAGTACCGTTATTATTCAATTGCAATCCATTTTTATTCAAATCCATTGCAATGAGGCGATCGTACCGCCATGAAAAAAAAAGTCAATGCGATTGTAACTTTTTGCTTTGATGGAAGTCACATATCAAAAACCTTTGATACTAAAAACCTCCTCATTGCCTATAATTTACTCTATCTATTCTGTTGATGACGCTCTAGGACATTTAGCTCTTACTAACACGTGTGAGATAGCCCTCAAGCAGAATTCACACTTCTGCCATGATGTTGAGAAAATTTAGCTCAAACTTATACGACAGTTACCATAAAAAACAAAAACAGATATAAAGCTAAATTCGTGCAAAAGAAAAAGTAATTGAAAATATATTAGTTTTAGACCATCTTATTGACCTTGCGGATAAATAGTTCAGTATGGCCATAGACAAAAGAAGTGTGAAACCTGATTTGATTTTACATTTGGATCGCATTGTATAGTGTCGCTAAGAGATCAACACCTGCTGTCAATTTAGGTCATTCGGCTTTTCATGATTAAGAAAGGTAATTACTGGAACAATGTAAAATGCAAGTAAATTTTTGTTTACTTTTTGTGAGTAGGGTCAGTGGTAAGTAATATGTGGAATCTAAGTAAATCTAAGGTAAGTAATGGGTATCACTTTACTATAAATAATAATCGAGAGGCTGTTACATTTTATGAGGTGCTGAAGTCCCTTCGGGATAATGCGAAATTTAGGAACTTTTTAATCTCTTCGCTTCAGGCGATTCCATATCAGGCGTATAGATGGGAGACACCAGGATTTACCAAGAAATCACTGCAAGGAATATTTGAGTTTGTCGTTTTAGATGCGCCATCTTTAGATCAAATGCCCAACTCAAGGCCTTTCGAGGCATATATTCGTGATACTTCAAAGTCCGTTGTTTGGTTTCAAAATCTTGGCAAAGATGCCACTGTCGTAGTGCCTTCAAATCAAGAAACCGCTGTAAATTATTGTCACTTAGCCTCCTTTACCAATACAGCACCCAGTAGGCAGCAGCATGAACTTTGGAGTACAGTTGGTGGCTTAGGTCTAAAGCTAGCTTCGAATAATCCTGTTTGGTTAAGCACAGCGGGCGGAGGTGTTGCATGGTTACACATTCGTTTCGATAGTAGGCCAAAATATTATCATTATACAGAGTTCAGAAAGCCACCCAATAAATAGAGTAGTTTAGCCTAAACCTGACGCATATCCTTGAAGCGCCACAGGTTGAACAGCATTAGATTGAGTACACTTAGCATTTAACTTCATAATTCGCGCTTTCCCTTATGGCGTATAGCGACACTTAGTTAGCAATTACTGCGAATGCCGGTTTCATCGCTGCAGTAAACTTCTGCGTCTCTGTTACATACATTCTTTGCATAGAGCAAATACTCAGTTTGCTCAATTCTCTAATCTGCCAACGTAAAGAAAATAACGTCATATATGCAAGAAGCTGTGATCCAGCAATCAGCATCAATCGTAAATGTAAAATAACTATCTTTTGCGCTATCCCCTTGAGAAAACAACATTAATTTGAACAAAAATAGGAAGCAACAGCAGACAAGGCCGGAAAATAAACAAGTCACTATATTATTCACAAAACTCAACATACTCTCTTACCAGGAGCAAAAATGATAATAATAAAGTCATACCACAAAAATATACCCAAAAAGAACTTAGAGAAAAATAATATCCCCTCAAAAAATAAAAGCTTCCCCACTGAAAAGAACTCCAATGAAGACCGAAAATCCAGCAGGCAACAAAAGCCTAATAAAAGTGACAACCCGACACCAGAATAGCTATACACCTCCTACTATTTGCACCTTAAGCTATTAATTAAAATTCTGGCACGGACTTAAATTATGGCACATCGCCGCTCAAAAAATAGAGTATTCTTAATGGGCAGGGTAACAATTGACTTTGAGAGTATTGCCTCAAGAAAAACTGCAATAGCATTCAATGTCACTACCAGTGAAACTTGGTCTGACCGCCAATCCGGAAAAGCACAAGAAAAGACAGAAACACATCGCTGTATTGCGTATGGAAACAAGGCTGAATATCTGCTTAATTATGGCCGCAAAGGCTCGCTGATTGATCTAGAAGGAAAGCTGCAGCATCGAATGAGAAAAGATCAGCAAGGCAACGATCGTACTACTGCGGAAATTGTAATTAAGGATGTGCAAATTATTGATGATTGGAAAATTGAGAACTGTTAGTTAAATTATAACCCCTTATAACCTTCTTGATAGAGCATGCAGATATCATTCCCTTGAGTAATTCCGGCATCAGTATGAAAAGGAGTTTCAATAAAATGACCACCCTACTCTACTGTACATCCAGGTTTTATTATAAGTCACTATAAATTTCGCCCCTTCATTAAAGCGCCAAAACCGGAATATGAGAAAAACTTATGGGCAGTGGTTACTTCGCATGCTTATACTACTGAGTACATCTACTGTACTTGAGTAAGACCAATTTAGGTACTAGCACCTTGGCACCCCACATCTTAGTTGCGACAGTCATGCCTCTACTAATTAGGTTGATTTAGATAAACCTTTTGCACGAGCCCCTCAAAGTCATTTTCTCAACACAGAAGTCCACAAATATTACGAAATAGTTAACGCTATATTTCATGAGACTGTAGAAACAACTTTTAATAGCTTCGTGAGATCAGTTTCTCACTATACGCCATCTCTGTTTGACCCGATCAACAACAAGGTCTTACATTGCTGAACGAATTTTGAAGTTCGAACAGCCAGCATCCATTATTTCTTTTAGCCAATAATAATTTAATATGCGGCATCACATGAAACTTATAGGACCCCCTAAATTATATGATTAATTTTTAACGAAATATGTTCTTCCTCCAAAGAGTTACTTCTATTTGGTCAAAAAAAATAATATAGGACTTGATCATGAAGCTCAAAAAAATAGGTGTATGTATCGCACTTATGTTTGTTCTAATCTTACCAGCATACGCCCATGCAGGATTGTGGGACAAATTTACAACCTGGGTTGTTGATACTTGGGACACTGTTGAAGTGAGAGTTGAAGAGGTTATTGAGGATATAGTTACAACGGTAGAGGATGGTGTAACGGCAGCAATTGGTTTCTTTGTAGATACCGGTGAATGGATATACGATGGACTAACGACCGTGGTTGAAGGTTCACTTAATTTCTTCTACGGCGTTGCTGATGGTACAGTCACGGCATTAAATTACTTCGGCTTGGATCTCGATATATCGGACTGGTTCACCACGGGGGGGCAGAATTCCGAGGACGGCGCGCGGCAGTGGAGCCTTACAGACTATGATACTTTCTCGCATCCTGCATATTTAAATGCCTTCCGTGATCGGCAGATGGCTTATATCGAACGCGTTCTTGATTCAGCCAAAGACGAACCTAATAACGATCATTATGTACTCAGGGCTTATTTTGATTTACCACTGGATAAAGAGGCTCTGGCTCGGGGGCTGACCGATCTTTTTACACCAGGAAAGCACGCTTACAAAAACCCTGATATGCGCCTGATAGAATATATTAGGCTATTGGCGGAGAGTGATGAGTACGATGATATTATCCTGAGTGAAATTATCAAACTCCCTTATTGGCAGGATGAAGATACTGAAGGAAAGCGAGTTTACACTTCTGAAAACCACGTACTTATGTGGCTATCTTCCAGCTGGTTACTATCTGAAATGGAAGGTTGGGATATAGGTGGCGGGCCCGAAAAACTAAGGGAGCGTCTCGTACGTTATCTGGAGGTTAAAAAGCAGTTTGGAGTATATGAGTCCACTTCAAATGTCTATAGCCCATTTTCCCTGACAGCATTATTAAATTTATACGACTATGCCCAGGATACAGAGATTAAAATCCTGGCTGGACAGGTTGCCCTTATTTTTCTTAATGATATCGCTATGGTCACCAACGACCTTGGTGCTGCTATAGCCGTCGATTCAAGGACCTATGAGGGTGTTCACCAAGATCTTAATTTCTTGAATAATAAGTTCGCACGATATACCGCTTTGATTACTGGCAAAGGTCCACAAGATTTTACGGGTAGTACCCATATGGATATTTTTGCCATGACTACACTTGATGTAAGCAGTGTTGCCTATAATCGCCTTGAAAAACTGAATAGTGAGATTAACATAAGCTATTCTTCAGGCCATCCTATCTCAGAAGTTGATACCGTATGGGCTGGGTTGGACCTCCAGGATAAGTTGATTTTCTCTCAATCTGCCGGCGCCTATGCCCATCCAGAACTCATTGATGAGATGCTGGAATATTACCTGAATCCACTTGCCGGTCTGAACTTCTTTTTGGAAGATTTGATTGTGGAGTCTAACCTGGCAGATGACGTAGTCGATATGTCAGGTGTTCTTCTTACTGAAACCAGTGCACCTTTCACCACAAGCTCAGTTATTTCAGAAAAAACCATGGATCTGTATCGCCATGGCAATGTGCAATTATCCTCATACCAGGATTTCCATGCGGGGAATGCAGGTTGGCAGCAGCTGCCCTGGATAGCAACAACCGGTACCATACCGGTTTATACTCGGTCAGGTGCGGAATACGGAGGCTGGAAGGCTGGTGGCCAGGAGCAAATGAACACGCACTTACCCTATATAAAGCAAAATGAGAATGTAGCCCTGGTTTTGTATAAACCTGCGATGGAGCTGCGCTTTATGGATGGTGTTAACAGAGCAACGGACTTTTTACCTGTAGATGACTTTCTAACTGCACCAGTAAATTTGCATTGGCCAACGGAGCAATTCGATGAAACAACCAGTTTCCAGAACTGGCTGTTTGCACGTGAGGGTGATGGTTATGTGGCTGTTTATCGTCACTGCCTGGATACCAAAACCTTTATTCGTAATGAGGAGGTTGTAGAAATTTACAGCTGTAGTGCTGATGAACAAGTCTGGGCAACAGTTGTTGGTAATACCCAGACTCACGAAAGCTTTAGTAATTTCATTTTCACTGTTTCGCAAGCCAAGATCAAAAGCAAATGGTACTGGAGCTGGGCAGAGACCCGCCATGTATGGGAGACAACTTTAGAGGTCGATGGAAAGACCTTAAGTTTTGGCTGGGAAGCAAACGTAGATGATTTGACTGATAGAGAAATGTGGGAACTGGCCAGTGCTAATAACACATCTACTATCGAAATGGCTTCGGTGAGTGGATTCCAGGTCAATAATGTAACAGACACAGAAACTAATACGGGTCATGGTAACTGCGAGAGTTCAAACGATGTGCTTTTACATCAAAATGTAAGCTTTAACGGTTTTGATCCAACAATATTACGTATGGCAGAGGCCGATAACGGTGAATGCTATCTGATTAACGTAGAAGACCAGTCACAAGATATGGAATTGATCCATGAAGGTGAAAAGGTCGATGTAGTGCGTTTTACTAACCGGCGCTTTGTTGGTGGTGAGGCTGATAAGGCTAACGGAATAAATCACGAATGGACCACTATAGAGTTGGACTTCAGTTATGAAAACCCTGTGGTGTTTGCTTCAGTCATTGGTATTGCCGGCACTGACCCGATAACAACTGAGATTCGCAATATCACTTCAACCAGCTTCGATGTGCGTGTTGCAGAGTTTGCCTGGAACGACGGCATCCATACATCGGAAGTGGTGCATTATGTGGTGATGGAGGCTGGTAGTTACTCAATTGCCAATGGATTGAAGCTTCATATTGGCGCTGTTGCACTGGAAGATAATTTGAGTGGCTCCCCGGACTTTGAAACTGTCGGGGTCGACTTACAGGATTACTTACTGATCAGCCAAGTACAAGGTAGTGACAGGGATGAAACACTAAGCACACGTGTCAGAAATAAGAAAACTGGCACATTTGAAATGAGCCTGATGGTACAGGAGGCAAACAGTAATAAAGAGGAAACTATAAAGGCAGTTGTAGGTTATATGGCTGTCGGAAAGCCCCCAGTTAAATCCTTAAAAGTGGCACTTAAAGGAGCCCATGGGAAATATCTTGGCGCGGCAGGTAATGGAGGTAATGGAAAAACAGCCAACGCCAATGCCTCAGTAATTGGCAGCCATGAGACTATTGTCCTTACAGGAAATAGCCTGCAACAGGGTTGCCTGATTGACGGGGATGAAGTGTGGCTGCAAAGCACCGATGGTTATTATTACAGTGCCCAACAAAGTGGTGCTTTAGATGTCGATAGAACCGCTCGGTACAGCTGGGAAACATTTAAGTTGATCAATCACTCAGACAATTCGGGCTGTTTACAAAATGGTGACGTAATTTCCTTATACAACCCGGAACATGGTAACTATATCGTTGCGGAATCAGATGGCCGGGCTAATGCGAATCGCAAAGCATTAGGTTCCTGGGAGAAATTTGTTGTTTACGACCTAAACGGTAACTAACAAGCACCAAGCGGGCACCCACACCCATTCTTACTGGGTTTGGGTGCCCTAATCTTGGGGGATTATGCATCTAGAAAATTATTTGGTGGGCTTTTCAAGCTCCAAATTTTGGCTCCGGGAGCCCCTGAACACCAAGGCCATGAATAGCAAAAATACTACCTGGCTGCGGGTGGCGGGCCAGCTCCTCAGGAGTTACAAATGATTGCTGTGAAGTAACGTAGAGCGTTTCATAATTGTCGCCACCGAATGTGACACAGGTGGGACTCCGGATCGGTAGGTCAATCTCACGGTCAAGGCGGCCCTTAGGGTCAATCCTTAAAATCTTACCGCCAAGATTCAAAGCAAACCAATAGTACCCTTCAGCATCGACTGTTGCGCCATCTACAATCGCGGGCTTGCGATCTTCAACTGAAAAGAATGGCCTTCGATTGCTGATATGGCCCTCATCCATATCCAAGTCAAATACATAGACCATACCACCAATGGTATCGCCGAAGTACATACGAGTGTCCTCCGGATCGAAGGCAATCCCATTGGAACATACAAAGGAAAAGTCCTTAGCAACCTTGCGCACGCTAAAATCAGGCTCAAGACAATATAAATGAGAGACTTTACCTTTCAATTGCGTATCCATACTACCGCACCAAAAACGCCCTCTTCGGTCAATTTTTCCATCATTTAACCGGTTTTGGGATAAATTCGGTTCCGGATCAACAACTGTCTCAAACTCTCCTGTTTCGAGGTCAATGGTGCAAAACCCAGTATTGGCAGCGCCTACTAACCCTCTCCCCTTACGGAAACCAAAGGACCCTACCTGCTCCGGCATTTCCCAGGTCTTTCTTTCACCAGTAGAGATGTTTAGCCGCCGAATCGATGGCCGCCGAGGCCCAGCCAAATCAACCGAAGGGCCGACATGATCCGCCCAGTAGATAGAAGTATCTTCTGCATGCCAGATGGGTGTTTCTCCCAATCCATCATTACACTCCCAAAGGCATTCAATCTCCATTGTCAGAACCCTTCTTAATAGTTTCAGTAAGTCTTAGACTTGAAATTTGGATGGAATAGGAACATCAATATCCTCAGTATGTAGCAATGCAGCCTCTATTCCAGCATGGACACCAAGTGCTGAGGTCTCTCTGGACATGCTGGGTGTACCAAGGTTTTCGGGCAAAGCTGCTACTTGAGGTAATTGCGGAAGGTGAATCCACCCTGCGCGTATATCCAGCTGATTGCTGGCAATAAAGTGTAAAACGCCATACATCAAGTGATTACAGCAAAAAGTGGCGGCATTATCCGAAATATCTGTAGGCACTCCAGCTTCACGCATTGCCCTAACCATAGCTCTGAGAGGAAGATTACTACGATAGGCTACCGGTCCATTGGCAACCGTAGGTGCGCCCTGCATCTCTACGCCACGATTGTCCTTCAGGTTATATCGAGTAGAATCGTTAAAATTTTGAGCAATTCGCTCTACAGTAACCATCGATCGCCCACCATATTCACCCATCATGATCACTATTTGTGGACGGAACTCATCTATAGCGCTAGTTACTACGTCAATACACTCAAAGAAGCTACTAGGAACCAGGATTCCAAATACATCTGAATTCCCAATACGGGTACCATCCAAAACACGCATTACCGACTCTGCAGGATTTATTGGCGTATGCCCGAATGGTTCAAAGCCGGTCACTAAAACCTTTTTCATGACAATACTCTTTGAGTAGTTTGAAATTGGCCTTCAGAAATGTGTTGTCTGATTCTATTTCTCAAGAATAGAAACTATTAAGGCCGCAGGCTTAAAAGAAAGGCTTTGCTGATGTGTTTGATTGGCACAATATGCCAATTAAGAGGCTGTTTTGAACCATAGATCTTTAAAAAGACAGCAGAAGCGTTTTCAGGTAGACGTGAACTGGGGCCCCATTAACTAAAGCCCTATCTGTAGGCTTATACCTGGGCATGTCGTCCAATGCCTGGCGACACGCGCCCTCACTGAAGGTGGGTGTATTTAACACCCACCTTCATATCACACCCCCTGTAATGCGCCACCAGCAAGTGTGATACGGTGCATCAGGCGGAACTGGCCTGGATAATCATTTTCCGCGGAATGCCAGGTAGAGCGGTTATCCCAGAATGCAATCGACCCAGGCTCCCAATTAAACCGACAGGTAAATCCATTGGTAAGCACATGGGCGAACAGGTAGTTAAGGAGTGGCCTGCTCTCCTCCGGGGTCCACCCCTCAAAGCAAAGGGTGAACCCTGGATTGACGTAGAGAATCTTGCGCCCAGTATCAGGGTGTTGTATCACTACCGGATGTATTGCCTCGCCCACATCATCAACGCCGCCAAGTTGCGAAGCAAGGTCTGTCGACTGGTAGTAACCGTCTTCACCATAAACATGCACATTAGAATGCACGGCTCTTAGTGTTTCCAGCGTCTTCTTAAGACCGTCGGACAAACTTTCATAAGCTTTTTGCAGATTAGCGAAGTGAGTATCGCCGCCGGTTTCGGGCAGCTCCCTGGCTACAAGGATGGAACCTAAGGCGGGTTTTTGATCATAAGAGTGGTCTGTGTGCCAACCGCCGCCAATATTAGTCTCCTGATCTTTTTCCTTGCGTACTTCAGCAATGCCAGGATATTCCTGTGTGTGTGTGAAAAACTTATTTATAACAATTTCACCCCAGCGGTGGGCGAAGGTTAGATGATCATCGGGGGAAAGGGACTGGTTACGAAAAAACAACACACCATGGTCGGCGAAGGCTCGGCGTAGATCACCAAGCTCGGCATCGGATAAATTGGCCAGCTGTACGCCTTCCACGAGTGCACCACAGCCTTTTGAATACTGGGAGATGTTCATGATAGGAATCGCTTTTTTTAGATGTCCCCCGCATAATAAATTATTCAGCAAGATGATCAACCCGATATAATGAACTTCAGGCATTCCTTAAAATAATGTCAATTCATCTACAGATTCAATCATTAGCCTGCTTCAAATAGTTGCTTATATTTCCTAACTCTTTAAGGTTGATATTAACGCCATCCTATGTACATATTTGACCTATGACTACCAAGATCCCATTGTCATTTTCATCTAAATACGTGATCATTTTGGGTATAAACATTCAAATTTACAGAGTTAACCTATGATTTAGCATTGCTATTTCGAGCAGTGTGAGCTTCCTATATTAAAAATTAAATAATAACTACTAAAATAAAAGCCAAAGAATAAAGATATTTACATAAATTAACAAAGTTTAAAGCTACTGAGATGTAGTGAGCAAAGACTTAAAAATTCATTTCTCCAGGATGCATATAGATACTGGCATAGGATTGGAAAAAGCTGCCCAATTCCAGCAGGTAAACTATTTTATTCAAACAAATTCTATCGCGTATCCTATTGTTATTGCTTGGGGTTTTACTCACAGATTGATAATGATGGTTGGACACAAGGTTGCAATTAGAGGGTCGTCCGTGCCTATCTATAAACACTGTGGTCTATAAGTAATCTAACGATACAAGTTACTTTTGCGAAAATCCGCAAAAGTGTGCCATTTACTGCCTGAGAGTTCAAATTTCCATCATGTTGCCGCTAAAAAATAAGCGCATTCTCTCCTTCGAAACCTGGGGAGCAGGTTCCTTCCATGGCACTCTGTTAGCCATGCTGGGCGCCGAAGTAATTAATATTGAGGATCCCAAACAAAGCGGGAACCCCTTAAGAAGAATGGGCACATTATTCCTTGATGAGAGTCAGGAAGATAATGAATCTGGCGAGTCTACTTTGCACAATAAGAAGAGCCTGGCCCTGGATATCAGGTCGGCAGAGGGGAAAAAGGTCTTTCTCAGTCTTGTTGAGAAATCAGATGCAGTAATCGATAACTTCCGCGGTTCCCTGCCGGAAGAATTAGGAGTTATTTATAGGAAGTTAAAAGTCGTCAACCCGAGAATCGTTTGTACACATCTTTCAGGGTATGGCCGGGACAATGAAAGGAAAAGTTGGCCTGGCTATGACTTCCTTATGCAGGCTGAAACGGGCTGGATGTCTGTAACCGGCGAGCCGGGATCAATACCTACCAAAGTTGGTGTATCTGTTGTTGATTTATTAGGCAGCGTGTATGCCGCCCTGTGTACAGTCTCAGGACTGCTGCGTACCGAAATCACAGGAAAAGGTGGCGACTTTGATACTAACTTGTTCGATGTTGCACTGAACTGCTTGTGCTATCAAGGCCTATGGTTTCTCAATGAGGGGATAGTTCCAGGAAAGCAGCCTCGCTCCGCACACGCATCACAAGCACCGTGCCAATTGGTAAAAACCGCCGATGGCTGGTTCTATGTAGCTTGTTTAACACAGAAGTTCTGGGAGATTCTGTGCCAAGAACTGGGGGATGATTCTCTTAAGCACGATGCACGTTTTCTAACCAACGAGAGTAGAATGAAGCACCGGGAGGAGCTAACGGCATCGCTTGACAATCATTTCCAGAAGAAAACAAATGCTAACTGGGCTGCCCAGATGGAAGGTAAGGTTCCCTGCGCACCCGTTTATGATATTGCACAAGCCCTGGACAACCCCTACGTCCGCAACAACGATAAAATTCTCTCTGTTCCCTACTCCCGTAGTACAGATCGCAAAAGTATTGAGTTCCTCTGTGCGCCTTTTTCTATACCGGGTACGCCCTCGGTGGAATTCCAGACAGCACCTCTTTATGGTGAGAATACACGAGACATTTTAATTGAAGCTGGAATAACAGAGAAAGAAATCAACAATCTCCAAAAAGCTGGAGTTATCTTTTGCCAATAAAGTAAATTCACAACAACATCGAATCTATATCAACTTGACCACTTTTACAATTAGGAGACCTGTTCCGCATATCCTTGATTACCTTAAGCACAGTTCATGTAAAAATTATTTTAAATGGTTGGCTATTTCAGGCAGTATTCCTTTCAGGTGCAGTCAAAATCAAGATTGATTTTTTAGAGCAAACTTTATTAAATACGGAAAAGATTAACTAAAATTTTTTCAACTTATACTCTGGCCCGGAAGGCAATCACAATGGATATAGAAGTACTTGAAAACCCAGCACAAGAATTAATCGACTTTCTGGATAAAAAACTTGATGAATTCAACTGGAGAAACTGGGAAGTTAAAGAAAGGCTTCCCCTTGCTGTTCAGATTAGAAATGCCTCTGGTGAAGTGATAGCCGGAGCAGCCGCAAGGTCATTCGGTGATTGGCTATTACTAGACACTTTGTGGGTATCTGAAGAGCTAAGGGGGCAAAATATTGGTAGCCAACTATTGAGCAAAATTGAGATATCCGGTAAACAACGTGGTTGTAAAAAATGCTTACTAGATACTTTGAACTTCCAGGCCATGCCATTCTATAAAAATCAGGGCTATGAAGTTAAGTGGGTTCAAGAGGGATACCCTAAAGAAGGATGTAAGTACTTTATGGTCAAGGAGCTGTAGTCTGAGCAAATAAAGAGGGCTGGCATAGTGCCATCCCAGATTCACTCAAACTTGAACACAAGGATAAGTATCAAGGAGCGGTCGCCCTATTGACTGTCATTGACGGAAAATTAATCAAATGATCCCTATCTTCAGCTGGAGACAGCTAATTGAGATAACTTCACTGAAAGTTTCAGCTGTTTAGGCTAATTTATCTTGTGAATTTGGGCACCTACTGACAAAAAGGATAGCCTGATGCAAATAAAAGCGCCTACAACATCAGATGCCCCAATGTGGGACCTCTTAATGGGTAATTACACCTTTGCCTGCCTGATGGTCTCAGCTCAGCTTGATATAACTGGGCTTATTGACGGTGGCTTTGATACCTGCGAGAAGCTGAGCAACAAACTGCAATTAAGCCGTAAAGGAATCTACCTGTTTATCTTGCTGCTTCAACACTTAGGGTATATCAATGTTACACGCAATCAATTAAAAAATACGGAACTCGCCAAGCAGTATCTGGATAGGAATAGCCAGTACTACTGGGGAGAAGTTCTCCTGGATCCGTTCAATATTTATAATGTAAACCATCTTAATAAAAAGATTCTCACCAGCCTGAAACATGAATACAAGCTTGAATGCAGGGGTCGCTCTGTAACAGATATGTGGCGACATGATGAAATGGATGGTGATTCAGCGGCGGCTTTCACCCACCTGATGCACTCACAAGGTTTTGCCTCAGCTGTTTCAGCGGTTCAGAATGGTGCCTTTAGCAATATTCAAACCTTACTCGATGCTGGTGCTGGGTCAGGCACTATCGCATTGGCATTTTGTGATGCATATCCGGAACGCAATGCTCTTCTTTTTGATCTTGCTACTGTCTGTATGACAACCAAAGAATATGTAGACAAGTTTGCTAAGAAGAAGCAGATAAGCATAGTAGAGGGAGATTTCTTCAAGCAAGATTGGCCAACTGGTTGCGATGGGGTCTGTTTTAGCAATGTGCTGCACGATTGGAAACCAGACACCAGCATAGAGCTATTGAGTAAGGCTTACGCGGCCTTGCCAAAAGGCGGTAGTGTCCTTATTCATGACATGCTCTTTAATATAACCAAACTTACTCCAGTTTTATTTAGTTTTCATCTTTTCATGAATCATGGAGCGCAACTCCTCTCTTTAGAGGAACTATTCCAGTTACTTAATCAAGCAGGATTTGAGAACCCTCAATGTCATAAAGCACTTGGGTATTTTGCCGTAGTCTCAGCTATAAAGCCGTAACTTAAACAATGGGAGAGATTCTAATGTCCATTGGGCATTTAGACTGGCAAGAAGTCTTATCACAGGCTCAAAAACTTTCCCGGCTTGGCGCTTTGACTGTGCCTGATTCCGCCTCAAAAATTGAAGACCTTCACATCAGCGGCCCCGAAGAAATTCTCCAGGTATCAAAAGCGAATGCAATTACGGCCGGCGCAATCTTGATGTCTAGTGGAGGTACGACCGGAAAACCCAAACTTACTTACACTCCCTATCACCAAGCTACTGCGAGACTCCTAAGGGAATGGAGACCTCTTGGGCCAGACAGCGTAGTACTAAACCTCTTCAATCCCGGCCGCTTGTGGGGAGCCCACTATTTTATCCAGACCCTTGCCGAGAAAAGCCAGTCAGTAAGCGCACCCACGGGCCCATTTATCCCATCGGAACTCACAGCCTGGTTAGAAGTATTACAAGATGTTGGCGTAAATACACTAGCTGGCGCACCTACAGGCCTCGCCGACTTCGCCCAGGGGCTAAAAAACTCAGGCGGTAATCTCCCTATCCATACGATCATTTGGATGGCTGAACCCTGGACGAAAGCCAAATACGATACTGTACAAAGCGTGTTTCCAAACGCTGGCTTCTGGTGTGATTACGGCTCCGTGGAAACCAATAGTATTGCAATAAACACGCCAAAATGTGACTTGGAAAAGTATCATTTGCTTGAAGGACAGCTCATTGAGCCGAGCGAGCAGGGTGCATTACTCACCCGGATAGGTAACGACTGGACGGTGCCATTAATACGCTATCGCTTAGGAGATTTAATACAGCAAACCGCTTGTCGGTGTGGCCGCCCAAGAGCGTTACTGGTTGAGGGGCGTGCAGACGATGATGTGAGCCTATGTAGTGCACTATTAAGTGTTGGGCACATACTTGATATCGCTACAAGGGAGCATGACGTGGAGGAGGCCCAGCTGGTTCTCACCCAAAATGGGGAAACACGTAAATCTGCAAGCGAGCTTACATTGATATTTACCGGCAGCGCCGATCCCGAAGTGATTCGTAATCGAGTGTTGACAAGGATTCACAACCTGGCATCGGTTGCACAGCAATACCCTGGAGCCTTTATCGTAAAGCAAGTTGAAAGGCTGAGGAGAGTCAAAAGGACTAACAAAGTGCCTCCCATCGTTCATATAAGTGATAGCAATAAATAGACCTCTCTGGTTTTAGTGCTCAATGTAGGGGGGTGAGTGCTGTGTTTAATTGATAAGGAGCTACCCTTAATGTAAAAGGAAAATGACCATGTCACTATCAAGCCTCCTTATACCCACATATATACAAATGTTACAGGCTTTATCGAGCTGGCTGGATAAGGCCTGTAAGCAGCTCCCTGAAAAAGAGGCTCAAGAGTTGCTGTCTGCCAGACTCACACCGGATATGTACCCTCTTTCATCCCAAATACGCTTTGCGTGCCTGCAAGCTCAAGAGGCCCAATTTCGCTTGAGAAGAGAGCTTTTTCCCGACCATTTAGACCACTTAGCACGCGAAGGTCAGAACGCAGGGGCTCAACCAGGTTCTATTTCAGAAGCTTGCACGCGAATCAACGAAGCACTAACAGTTCTGCGCAGTCTTGAACCCGGTGCGCTTGATATGTGTACTGATCAAATGATCGAATTAGAGCTTCCAAATGGAATGACTTTCGATATGACAGGCGAGCAATATGCGAGAGATTGGGCCCTTCCCCAATTCTATTTTCATCTTAATACAGCATATGCCATTTTAAGGGCGCAGAAGATTGATCTTGGAAAAGCGGACTATGTCCAGCATGCATTTACTTATCTTAGGATCTACCATCCTGAACACGATTAATATATAACTATTCAAGCATTTATCAGAAACTCCTGTATACCTCACACTTTTTCACAAAAGAATTGCTTAACTTACAGACCAAAATTAAACACCCAAATCGTCAATAGGAAAATATAAAATAGTATAACAATGAAATTTAGAATTAATTTAAATATACTATTCGCCGCCATCATATTATGCCCGGCCCTTATTGCCTGCTCTCAGAGAATTGCCAGCCTTATAGAAAACTCAGAGAGCTTTCCTTTTACTGAAATAATCACCACAGAGAAAATTGAAGATTTAGGTTTCAATAAGGAGAGGTATTGCCCAGCAAAAAAAGATGTTTGCATCAGCTATTATTATGGACCACCTTTAAACAAACAAAAACTTCAATACTCTGTCAAGTTTGAGGCAGATGGCAATGAAAGTATTGTAAACCTTAATTTAAATAGGGATTCTTTAGAAAAGACATTTTCTGGCACTGTATTTTTATTACATGGGTTTCGTGCTTCCAAGGAGTTCATGCTGAATTCAGCACTATATTTTCGCTTTCTTGGATTCCAGGTTGTTGTCCCAGATCTTCTCGGCCATGGTGACTCAAGTGGTAACAAAAAATATGGGGTTGATGATAGTAGGTATATTAACTCCCTTTTCGATAAACTGATCGAAGAAGGAGTAATCAAGGATGAAGATATATATATTGTCGGGAGTTCAATGGGTGCATTAACAGCTGCATACATCTCTAATATGAGAGTAGATATCAGTGGGGCTATTTTATTAGCGCCAATGCTCCAATTTGATCAGGCCTTATATAATTACGCGAGGGTTAGTCACCCATTGCTTAGCAGAATTATCCCAGAGAAAGACATTCGTAAAAGTGCTACCTTAGCTCTGAAAAAATCGAATATTGACCTGGATCAAACAAACATATTACCTCTTATAAAGTCCTCAAAGGTCCCTGTGCTTCTAATATCCTCAGATTCAGATCGTATTTCTCCTTACAGCAACTATCAGGGCCTAAATAAAAAAAATCTCGAGTTAATCCAAGTTCACAATAGGAATCACTTGAGTATGACTACAATAGGACAGAACGAGCATAATGCAGTTATCAAGTGGCTCAATACAAATAGCGCATATTAACTTTAGGGCCAGCATACTTTCTAAAGTCATTGAATCAACAATTGCCCCATTGAAATTTTTATTGGGAGCATAAGAATTGTACTTTAATGCAATGGATATTGGATCTCCTTAGCCATACCCCACATTTTGTAGTCTGTCGGCATTTTGGAAAGATAATTCAGTGTGCGGTAGATAAGGCTTTTTTCCATCTGATCTACTCCCAAAGATTTGCTCCACCCTTCCGCCGCCAGCCGGTAACTCATAACGATCAAGAGGAACTTTTGTTCGTTGGATAGGCCACTACCATGTCCGTTTATGAGTAAGTGCATTGATACAAGATCATAATCCAGGTCAAATTTGGATTCATTAACTTGAATATTGATTTGCGCAGAGCGCCCAGACACAGAAGTTCCGCGAGCCACTATCTGCATATTATCAAGATAAAAGGATACATAGGCATTGTTGGCTTCGGAGTTGTTTACATATCGCCCTCGTAGGGCCAATTCCCTGATCTGCCTTCTGGATATTTCACCCCTCAGCCAAAGATCAGTCATTTTCGCGATTGGACTGTAGTTTTGTGGTTCGGTCACAAAGTCTTCAGATAGGGCGGGCAGTGAAAAGAGAAATGCGACAAGACAAGTTAAGATCCATCTTCCAGCCATTGTTACTACCACAAAATCAAGGCCTTGCCACATGATCAATAAGCGAGTTATCAATCATAGGTAAGTATAATCAAGAATGAAAAACCCAAGTGCCTCAATGCGGGAAGCTAGAAGCCCTGACCGGCGTTTGAAGAGTACCTAATTTTTCGCCTCTGCAAATCCTTTTTCCTTCATATCGTTTTGAGATTGGCTTTAACCAGTCGATATCGGCTCCTTGGGCTTTTTACAGCCCAATCGAAAGCAGTCTAAGAGGGATCTCTACAAAATTGACGAGAGTCATTACAGCTCCTTGAGCCCTCGGCAGAACCATTTACCCTAACGGGATGCGCACTACCGTTTCCTTTACTTAGTGTCATAGGCCCTAGAGTTACAAAATGGGCTCGATTATCTCGCCTTTGTCGAACAGACTGTCCTTGTTGTATGATTTATAGGTAATGAAGAGCTACCCATCCACATTCCGCGCCAAGCTAGTTGCAATGGCGGCCCTGCTCCTGCTGATGTTCCAGGTGCAGACCGTGCTCGCTTGCGAAATGATGGATAGCCCGGAGCCGGCAGCAGAATGCTGTTGTGACCACTTGGCCAAAGGCTCTCAATCAGATGAAGATTGCTGCGAGTATGATACCCAGGTCTCCCTCAAGACCTCATTAGATGACCATGAAGTCGCTCTCACTGCCGCCTTCCTGCACCTTGAGTTACCCCAGTTAGCACCTCCGCCATCCTATCGGTGGCCCCAGATTTTGGCTCCGCCAGCGGAATCACCTGACTTCGAACCCCTTTCTTCTCATGCCTCTCCAGGTAATCGTACCTGGCTTGAAACTCTGCGCTTGCGTATCTGATCACTCCCTCTCTCTGATGTGCGAAATATCCCGCAGCCTCATTGTTGCTGACGGGCTTCAGAAAGATTGTTCCAGGAGTGAACCCTTTGATTTCCCAACAAGCCATTGCTACCCCCAGTAGCAAAGAAATGGTCGGTGCCTTTGGCGCCCAAATGCTCATCACTTCCTTTTCTGGAGGTGTGTTATGAGCCGCTCAAAAATGCTGGGCTTAGTTGCTTTCGCTGTATTTCTGGCGGTCGGTACCGCTTTCTATTGGAAGAAAACAGCCGGATTGGTTGTATCCGACAGTGTGGAGTTTATTCCTGCTGGCCCTTTCCGGATTGCGGTATCCGTGGACCCACTGCAGCCTCGCGCTGGCAAGAACCAGATTCGTATTGAAGTGAGAGATATGGAAAACCGGCCAGTTACAGGCGCTGAAGTCCGCGCAGTGGCTGAGATGCCTGCCATGGGAGCCATGCCGGCAATGCGTGCTCAAGCCGAAGTCTATGAAACCAGCCCCGGAGTATTCTCAGGGGAGATAGAGCTAGCCATGGTAGGCTCTTGGCCCATGGTGGTTGATGTGGCAACTGGCCACGATCGCCATGTAGACCTGGCCTTTGACATGAGCACCAATCGCAAAGGCTTGCGCTTAAAGTCAGCACCGGAAGCCTCCGATACTGCTTATTACACATGTGCCATGCATCCTTCTGTGCGCGCTGCAGAGCCCGGTACCTGCCCCATCTGCGGTATGGACCTGCAGCCAGTTAGCCACGATGAACTCAAAAGTGGCAGCATCGTGGTAGATAGCGGTCGGCGCCAAGCTATTGGCATCAAAACCGGCATCGTCGAACGACAGCCTTTCACCCTACCCATCCACCTGCACGGCCAGGTGACCTATGACGAAACCCGTTTGCGGGATATCAGCCTGCGCTTCGACGGCTGGATTGGTGAGTTGGATGCGGATTTTGAAGGCAAGCAGGTTGAGCGTGGCGAAGTACTGTTCTCTGTTTACAGCCCGGAGCTACTCGCCGTCCAGGATGAATATCTGAAAGCGCGCCGCCGTGGCGATGCCTTGGAGAAAGCGGCGCGAAGGCGCCTGCTTCTGTGGGGACTATCAGAAGAGCAAATCGACTGGCTGGTTGAACAGCAAAAAGCTCAGGACTATATCCCGATCTTCGCACCTGCCGGTGGTGTCATTATTGAGAGGAACATCGTTGCGGGTTCTGCATTCAAAAAGGGGGACAACCTCCTTCGTATTGCCGACCTCAGCCAGGTTTGGATCGAAGCCCACGCCTACGAAGATCAGCTGCCGCTGATAGAAAAAGGGATGCCGGCCAAGGTGCGTCTAACCAACGTCTACCATGAAGAAATCCCAGCCACTCTCACCCAGATTGACCCTTTCCTGAATCACAGCAACCGCAGTGCACGGTTACGTGTGACCCTGCCCAATACCGACGGTGAACTTCGGCCAGGGCTGTTTGCGGACATCATGTTGAGTGCCGAGCTGGGAAATCTCCTGGTGGTACCCAGGGATTCAGTGCTGATTTCCGGTAAGAAGCGTATCGTCTTTCGGGACCTGGGCCAGGGCCGTCTGGAGCCCGTACAGGTACGCACTGGTTACGGTGACAGCGAACGAATTGTGATTCGTTCTGGCCTCCAGGCTGGGGATAAAATTGTCACCTCTGGGGTATTCCTGATCGCGGCAGAAAGCCGCCTCAAATCAGGGGTACAACAATGGTAAATTCCGAACCCAAAGGGCTGATTGCCCGAATTATTGGGGCCTGTGCCGGTAAGCCCGGGATCACTCTGATGCTTGTTGCTATCGCCGCCCTGGCCGGATATCGGGCGCTAACCAGTGTTCCCCTGGATGCTATTCCGGACCTGTCTGACGCCCAGGTGATTGTGATGACAGACTGGCCAGGTCGCAGCCCGGATCTGGTGGAGGATCAAATCACCTACCCGCTTTCCACCGCAATGCTAGGGCTGCCCAAGGTCAAATATGTGCGGGGCCAGAGCTTTTTCGGTCTCAGTTTTGTCTATGCCATCTTTGAAGATGGCACGGATATTTACTGGGCCCGTTCACGGGTTCTGGAGTACCTCAACCAGGTAGCCGACCAACTCCCAGAGGATGTTCAGCCTACTCTAGGCCCCGATGCCACTGGAGTCGGCTGGGTGTTCCAGTACGCACTGGTTGATCGAAGCGGTAACAACGACCTGCAAGAGCTACGCGCGCTGCAGGATTTCAAATTGCGCTATTGGCTCACTTCTGTCGAGGGCGTTGCCGAGGTCGCCTCGATTGGCGGCTACGAAAAGGAGTACCAGGTCCAAATCGACCCCCATCGCTTGCAGATGTTCAAGGTCCCACTTGGCAAAGTGGTCGAAGCTATTCGCCGCAGTAACAACGATACCGGAGGGCGGGTATTGGAGATCGCAGGCCACGAGCACATGGTGCGAGGGCGCGGCTATATCCGCAGCATCGATGATCTCAAAGAGGTAGTGATCGGGGTCAATGCGGCAAAGATTCCGGTAACCTTGGATCAAGTAGCGGATATTACCCTGGGGCCCGCAATGCAGCGCGGCATTGCCGAACTGGACGGCGAGGGCCAGACCGTAGGTGGCATCGTAGTGATGCGCTACGGTGAAAATGCCCTAAAGGTTATTGAGAGAGTTAAAGAGCGTATCGAGCAAATCCGTGCAGGCCTACCAGAAGGCGTTGAGCTGGTAGTAACCTACGATCGCTCACAATTGATTAATAGCGCGATCGACAATCTCAAAAACACCTTGATTGAAGAGATGCTAGTGGTCGCCGCCGTGATCGCTATTTTCCTGCTCCACGCCCGCTCCGCATTGATAGCTGTAATCACTCTACCGATTGCTGTTTTACTGGCCTTTATTCCACTGTCCCTACAAGGGCTTACCGCCAACATTATGTCTCTGGGAGGTATTGCCGTAGCCATCGGTGCCATGGTGGATGCGGCAGTGGTAATGGTGGATAACATCCACAAAAAGCTGGCAGCCGATGGCGATAAGGAGTTGTCTCCGGGCGAGAAAAGAACGCTAATCGTTCGGGCAATGCAGGAAGTCGGACCGAGTATTTTCTTCTCCCTGATTATTATTACGGTTTCTTTCCTGCCGGTATTCGCACTGGAAGCTACCGAGGGCCGATTATTCAAACCCCTCGCCTATACCAAAACCTACAGCATGGCTTTCGCCGCCCTATTGGCAATCACCTTGATTCCAGCCCTCGCTGTACTGCTAATGCGCGGGAAAATTCGCACCAGGGAAAACCCAATTTCCCGCGCCTTAGTTCATACACTGCAGCCAGTGATTCACTTCTGCGTACGGCAACGCAAAGTTGTAGCCACTCTCGCAGTATTAGCTCTGGTTTCCGTGACCTACCCCATCAGCAAGTTGAGCGGTGAATTTATGCCACCGCTCAATGAAGGCAGTATCCTGTATATGCCTACCGCGCTACCCGGAATGTCCGTTACCGAAGCGGGAAAAGTTTTGCAGCAAATGGATGAAGAACTGAAAACCTTTCCGGAAGTCGAGCGTGTCTTTGGCAAAATTGGCCGCTCCAATAGTGCTACTGACTCTGCACCACTATCCATGGTGGAGACAGTGATTACCCTAAAACCCAAGAATGAATGGCGCCCCGGTATGACCTGGGACCAGCTGCTGGCGGAAATGGATGAAAAGCTGCGCTACCCCGGTATGCCCAATATTTGGTGGATGCCAATCCAAACCCGTACTGAAATGCTCGCCACAGGGATTCGCAGCCAGCTGGGGATTAAAGTCTTTGGAGATAACCTGGAGGAAATTGAGCAGACTGCTTTGGCCATCGAAGAGGCTTTGCGCAGCGACCAGCGCACTGCGGAACAAACCCGTAGTGTTTTCGCCGAGCGCCTAACCGGCGGATACTTCCTGGACTTTGATATTGATCGCGCGCGGGCGTCCCGCCACGGCCTAAATGTGCAGGATATCGAGGATGTGATTGCCGCAGCAGCGGGCGGCCTGGCCGCAACCCAAACCATTGAAGGCCGCGAACGTTACGATGTACTGGTGCGCTATGCCCGCGACTATCGGGATACTCCCGAACAGCTGGAACAAATCCTGGTCCCCGCCTCTGATGGCTCCCAGGTGCCCCTGAACCAACTGGCTGATTTGGATTTCCGAACCGGCCCACCCATGATTCGCAATGAGGATGGGCAACTAGTTGGCTTGGTTTTTGTCGACCTGAAAAGCGATATCGGCGTCGCAGATTATGTCAATCGCGCAAAGCAGGTTGTCGCCGACCAGGTTAACTTGGTTCCAGGCCAACGTATCGCCTGGGCCGGCCAATACCAATACCTGGAGCGCGCCAAGTCCCGCCTGCAATGGTTGGTACCCCTGACTTTGTTGGCTGTATGCTTCCTTTTATACCTGCATCGCGGCCGGCTGTCCGACACCCTGTTTGTGCTCACTGCCATGCCAATGGCACTGATCGGCGCCTTCTGGCTGCTATACCTGCTCGACTACAAACTGAGCGTTGCTGTATGGGTCGGCATGATTGCCATGGCTGGTCTCGCCGCTGAGATGGGGTTATTAATGCTGCACTACTTATCTGCCGCCGGAAATAACTCTGAGCGCGGCAATACTGCGACTGTTGCCCAAGCAGCAGCTGGACGTATTCGCCCGATGCTAATGACCAGCCTGACACTGTTAATTTCATTGATACCAGTGATGATTTCCGATGGCACCGGCGCAGACGTTATGAAACGGATTGCAGCGCCCATGGTGGGCGGCACCATAACCACACTGCTATTTGTGCTGTTAGTAATGCCCGGAGTGTTCTACCAATGGAAGGCTCTCGAAGGTAAGCAAAGCCGACGCTAGTAAATTGGGGGACCGGGTTTATGCGGTGCCCCAATACTCCTCTCGTAGGAAGGTAATCTGGATGGGAGTTCCTTAGACTGGAAAAAGGTGATTCATAGGTTTCCCCAGGGTTAACTGTTAAAATTCCTTACAAAATTTATATTGCCCAGACTGTAAAATTGCAGCGACAACAAATGCTAAGAAAGTGAAATTCACTTTACTGGCTGCTTGTGTAATGCGCCTATTTGACATTTAACGACTCCAGGATTTACCTTGACCACACCTTTTTCCGACCTCCCCCTAAACCCCGCCCTGCTGAAAAACCTGGCGTCACTCAACTACAAATCCATGACCGAGGTTCAGGCCAAGACGCTCCCGATCATGCTGGATGGCAAAGATGTTATCGCCCAGGCAAAAACCGGTTCCGGAAAAACTGCGGCTTTCGGTTTGGGGGTGCTGCAACGGCTCAATGTCGGCCGGTTTCGGGTTCAATCGCTGATTCTGTGTCCGACACGTGAGCTGGCAGACCAGGTTGCCCATGAACTGCGCCGACTGGCGAGGGCAATTCACAACATTAAGATTCTCACTCTCTGCGGCGGCATGCCCTTCGGCCCTCAAATCGGCTCCCTGGCACATGGTGCACATATCATCGTTGGCACCCCCGGGCGTATCGAAGAACACTTACGCAAAGGAACGTTGTCCCTTGAGAATGTCGATACGCTGGTCTTTGACGAGGCTGACCGGATGCTCGATATGGGATTTCAGGAAGTTATCGATACTATTCTGGCGCAGGTGCCTACTGGACGGCAGTCGTTACTATTCAGCGCCACCTATCCCGATGAAATCGAACGGCTCAGCGCGCGTGTGATGCAAAAACCAGTGATGGTTAAAGTTGATTCTGCGCACAGTGATGAGGTAATCGAGCAACGTTTTTACCGAACTGAGAGTTTCGACGATCGGCTGGAGATGACCCGCCGTATTCTACTGAATGAACGGCCGATCAATACTCTGGTTTTCTGTAATACCAAACGTGAAACCGATGAGGTGGCCGATAACCTGAAACAGGCAGGTTTTAATGTCCTTGCCCTCCATGGTGATATGGAACAGCGCCAACGTAACGAAACGCTGATTCGTTTCGCCAATGGCAGCGCCTCAATCCTAGTAGCTACCGATGTGGCGGCACGCGGCCTGGATATCGACAAGCTGGATGCCGTTATCAACTTTCATATCGCCAAAGATCCGGAAGTGCACACCCACCGCATCGGACGAACCGGCCGTGCCGGTGAGCGCGGTTGCGCTTACTCCTTTTTTGCGGAGAAGGAGGGCCACAAACTGCTACGCATGGATCTGACACAGGATCCGCTATCCGACCCAGATACACCACCACCAGCCAGCATATTGAGTGAACCTCCTTTCCAGGCACCGATGGCTACCCTGCAGATCGATGGCGGCAAGAAACAGAAAGTTCGCCCCGGCGATATCCTGGGTGCGCTGACCGGCGGCGATCGTCCGATAAATGGAAAAGATGTTGGCAAGATAAACGTGCTGGATCAGACGGCTTATATTGCGATTAAACGCAATGTGGCAACACAAGCACTAAAGAAAATTGAAAACGGAAAGCTGAAGGGGCGTAAATTCCGGGTGCGGCGTATTCGAGGATAATTCATTTAATATAATTGAATGATGCTTTTATAGGCCGGCGGCACGTTACTAGTCAACATAAGTAGAAGAACGCATTGCTACACCGATGGTAGCAGGCACTAAAACTACGGTCGCTGGTGCTGCTGGAGATGTCCCAGGTATTTTGGCAATGGAAATCTCACGAAGGAAGATGCAATTCACCTCCACGATAGGTCTTTTTACCAGGCATTGCATTCAATCAACTGGAGCGATCATAATCGCAGGGTACTGCGAGAACACCAGTGCCCACAAAGCCCCGCGCTTAATGCCTGCTCCTCTACTACCCTAGTGATTCAGGGATTGTCAGGCAGAGTCATCCTGTTTTTCGACGAGGTGTTCTGCCAGGTATTCTGATGGTTTAGGTTTAGTCAGGGACTTTATCCATGGCCTTTCTTATTCAGTGTATCCACTGGTTATCATTACTGGGTTGCCTTTATCTAAGCCTACGTCTGTTTCGCGACCTCGCAGATCTTAGCCAGTGGATTGTGCAAACTCCTCGTAAAGCGACAATGTGGACCTTCTATCGGAGGCACAAGATTGCTACTGCCGCAGGGATATTATGGTTGGTATCAGCACTGACGCTATGGTTTTCTGGCGCTGGCTCTGTTGTCATTTTCTGGATCATCAGTGCCCTGTCTGCTTTCGCCTTCTACTCTGGGTATATCAACCCCTCTATTATGATGCGCGCGCAACAACATAATGCGCGCTATTTTTCCATAGCTGAGGCCCAAGAGAGCCTATCCCCCGGTACCAGCCTGATAGTAATTGACGCTAACGGCGAAGCTAGAGGTCACCCTGATGACCACATTCTTCGGCCACATGTGGCCGGTACAAAGGAAGGGCTAGCTGGTGAAAATGTGGTAATGACCTATTGTGGCCTGACCAATATGGGAATTGCCTACACACCCGAAATTGATGGGGAAGCCCTGGATTTAGGTGTTATGACCCAGATCGAGAATAATTTGGTGATGTGGGATAAAAAAACCGGGCAGCCAATTCAGCAGTTTTGGGGCACCCGTGAAGATGCAGGCCCTAAAGGGCCGAGGATGCCCGAATGGCCCAGCTATCGGATGCCGTTGTGGGCTTTTAAGAAAGCGTTTCCCAATGGGAAAATATTTCTGAACCCAATACCAAATTTTACCGACAACCCCTTTTTAGCCATCTTCGATCGCCTGATGCATATGATCTTCACTCACGCAATCTCAGATCAAGCTAAAAAAGAGGAACCTGCGTTCCCTACCATTAAGAAATTTGATAATAGGTTGCCGAATAAAACTAAAATTTACGGTGTTAATATCGGCGAAGACTATGTAGCTTATACAAAAGATTTCATTAAGGATCATGGTGGACTATTAAACGTAGAAATCGGTGGCCGGGATATTGTTATCGTTTACCATTCAGACCTCGATAGCGTTGGTGCATATTATAATGACAATGGTAGCCAGATCTCTAATGTACAGTTCGGCGGAGAGAGTAACGTGGGGAAGTTAGAACGCGTTGAAACGATGAAATCTGAAGCTTACTGGGTTGTCTGGCAAAATTTCTTCCCTGAAACAGATGTAAATCGCATACCCACTCAGAAAGCCAGCTCCTGATAACAGTTAAACAAGAAGCAACATCGGTCTAATATACTACCAGGCTTACTATTTTTAACACATGGTTACATCTGACTCTTGCAGTTTGGATTCCACAAAACTCAAAAAAATATCAATTTTCTTAGAACCCTTACGTTTCACTTTGTACAGGGCTCCTACCGTTTTATCTTTTCTTTCCAGTTCAGGGAGTAACTCTATTAATCTGCCTCTTTGAATATCTTTCTTACAGAAATAAGAGGGTAAAATAGCTATACCATTACCATTCAATGCCGCAGAGCGGGTATGGTAAGTTTCATTGGAAATTAAGTTGCCTTTGAATTGGTAATATTTCCCATCAATCAACCATCCATCCTCAAGGCCATTTAGCCTCGTCAGCAACATGTTATGTTGACTGAGTTCGCCTATTGAATGCGGGCACCCATTTTTCGCTAAATATTCGGGTGATGCCACGAATACAGGATATATATTGAGCAGTGGTAGAGAAAAAAACTGACTATCTGGTAATGATTCAGATACGCGAAAGGCTATATCAATATCATCCTCAATCATATCCATGAGAAAGGGAGTAAAAATTAACTCGAGACTAAAGTCAGGGTACTCTTTTTGGAAATCATTGCAGATCTTGCTAAACACAGTTTTCCCTATGGTTTCAGGGAAAGTAATGCGTAACTTACCACGATCAAGACTACCAACCTCAGCGACCTGATCTTCCAGGTCAGTAAATGCACTGAGTATCTTCTGGCCGCTCTGGTATACAAGCCTGCCTGCTTCTGTAAGAGAAAGTGCTCTGGTAGTTCGGTTCAACAATACCTGGCCCAACACTTTCTCCAATTGTACCAAAGTCTTGCTCACAGTTGGCGCTGATAATCCCAAGTGGCTAGCAGCTTTACTTAGGGAGCCATGATCCACTACGGCACAAAAGACACTAATCAAGTGGTACTTATCATATTCCCGCCGCACCGACTGTTTCCTTAAAGCTAATTATGACTTTCTGCTGATAATCTTTATCGAGACCTGCCAAATAGTAAACTCTAAACCCATACCAATCCACTCCGGAGATAAATCGATGAACAACTTAACTTGTCACTGTGGGGCCATCCATTACAAACTTTTCAATAGCTCAATCTCTCCAAAGACAGGTCGTGGAATAAGCTTTGTTGAGGCTTCAAATCCAGCAATGATTGAAGATCCATCAAAGCGGCTCAATACTTACTCTTTTGAGTCTGGACCAGTAAAAGAATATGGTTTTTGTAATCAATGTGGTGCAGCTATTTATCAAATAGACAATAGAGGACTGGTTCAACACGCCATACATAGTCATCAAAATTACCTAGCAGACTATAATGGAATTCTGAATTTTGGCTTTTAATGAGCCACGCCAATGGCTCAATCTTCAAACCAATCTTTGTCGTACAAAAAATAGTCGCCAACGGTAACGTAGCAATATGTCACTCTAACAAGCAACCACCAATAGCAGAAGTCTAATTACTGTTAACAACTATAGATAATACCCTGTGGACTATGTATTTTGGGAATCCGTGGATTATTTGAGTGTTAAGTAAGGATGTCTGCGGTTAAACCTTATCAAATGGTTGCTTACCCAGTTCTTCAACAATATGGTTGATAAAACTGGTAATTCGTAATGAAAGCGCGGTGTTACGGTAATAAACTGCATTAATGGATTGTTTGACTTCTACAGTTTGATCTGAGAATAGCTGCACCAATCGCCCAGCATGACGATCCCTCTGAGTCATAAAATCAGATAAGCAAACGATCCCTGCACCTGAGAGGGCTAAGTGCCGTAAAGTTTCCCCACTAGATGAAGCCATCGTTGGCTTAATCTGCAGTTTATCTCCGCTTCGTTCATAAAGCGGCCATTTGTTAAGGGATTCAGGCTTTGTAAAACCAAGTAATACGTGTTGGCCAAGTTCTTCTGCACTCTCTGGAGTACCATGCTGTTGTAAATAGCCAGGGCTAGCAAGTATTCGGACTTTGCTAGTCCCTATTGAGCGGGCATGTAATGTTGAGTCCTGAAGTTTCCCAATACGAAATGCCACATCAGTTCGCTTCTCTATCAAATCAGTTATTCCCTCATTACTGTTTAGCTCCAGCTCTATCTGGGGAAATTTAGCACGGAAGCTATTTATCAATGGTGCTATTACATGCAGCATAAATGGTGTGGCAGCGTCTATACGCAGAAGACCTGAGGGTTGCTTTTGACGAGCCGCCATTTGCTCCTCAGCCTCCTCCACTGAGATGAGAATATCCCGAGCATATTTAAGGAAAGCCTGCCCTTCTTCAGTGAGTTTCAAACGCCGTGTAGTGCGCTGAAGCAATGTCGATTCCAGTTTACTCTCCAAGCGGGCGAGTGCACGGCTTACCCCAGATACAGTCTGCTCTAGCCTATCGGCAGCCGAAGTGATCGAAGCCGTATCTACCACAGTGGTAAATACCTGTAATTCTTGAAGGGTGATCTTCATTGTTGACTCCAAATCAATAGTCTATTGCTTATAGACGGCTTTTTCATCAAAAGCAACTAGAGCAGACTAGCCCCTCAAGCCACTGCCGTTGACTGCTGTCGCACAAGTGCTAGTAATCAGAAGCGCTTTACAGATTGCATGGTTAAGCGGAGTAGCAGGTTAGTCTGGGACTCTTAACAGGCTGGCCAATTAGTCAAAACCTTCAAAATTTATGAATTTGATCGATGGGAGTTCAAAGTGAAATTGAGAAATCTTTTACCCAGTAAACTCGGTTTTGGTACTGCACCTCTTGGCAATATGTTTCGCCAGATTCCAGAATCTGAGGCCTTGGCAACTGTAGAGTCAGCCTGGGATTGCGGCATCAGATACTTTGACAATGCCCCTTTCTATGGGGCCGGACTCGCCGAGATTCGCATGGGTGAGGCGCTATCTGGATTCCCACGCGAAGACTATGTAATCAGCACCAAAGTTGGCCGCTTGATATTGGATGAAGTTGAAGATAGTGGCGGCAGAGAACTTGGAGATAAGCGTGATATTTTCAAGTATGGCCGCCCCAATAAGATAGTTAATGACTATTCATACGATGCAACAATGCGCTCGATAGAAGATAGCCTCAAGCGCTTAAAAACCGATCATATTGAGATTGCATGGGTTCACGATGTAGCCCAGGATTTCTATGGTGACGAATGGCTTGGCATATTTGAAAGCGCGAGAAAAGGTGCTTTCAGGGCTCTTGATAAACTGCGTGATGAAGGCGTACTTCAAGCCTGGGGCCTGGGAGTAAACCGAGTGGAGCCGATTGAGATACTTCTTGATCTTGAGGAACCTCGCCCCGATGGCTTCTTACTAGCTGGCCGCTACAGCCTGTTGGATCATTCTCGAGCTCTTCAGAGAGTTATACCCCAGGTGATAGAACGCGACCTCAGTATCGTGGCCGGAGGTCCTTATAGTTCAGGAGCCTTGGTTGGGGGACCAAATTTTGAGTACGCGCCAGCACCAAAGCACATAGTTCAGAAAGTTTCTAAAATCAAAGCAATTGGTGATAGGTATGGAGTCAGCACTAAGGCTATTGGATTGCAGTTTGTTCTGGCTAATCCGGCTATAGCTGCAGTTATACCAGGTGCGAGTAAACCTAGCAGGATCAAAGAGGATGTTGAGGCTCTCGAAACCAATATTCCAGAGACACTATGGCAAGAACTACGTCAAGAAAAACTTGTCGATGAATCTGCTCCTCTACCAACTTGAGAATAAGGATTAGCATAAATAGCTAAGCGAGAAGAGGCGCGTGTGGCAACTGATAGGATGACTCATCTTATAGCCTGACTGCATCTCGTATCACTATGTTGGATTAATTCAGACTTGAGCTGGCGGACCATCACATGAAAAATGATAACTGTCAGATCAAGTCTGAAGCACTAAAACCAAACCAACACAAACACCACATAATGTAACAATTACAATCTCAGTTTGATTTACACTGATAACTTTATATTTAAATTAATATTAAGCAGTCCAGTTGAAGTACTGATTTTAACCTGACCTATTCTTAAAAAAATAGAGTTAGATATACTCTCAACGAGCCCTGTCAGTCTTTCCAAGATTATTATCAATTGAAGCGTGAAGAATTGTTCATACATGAATCTTGTGCTAAGAATCATTTTGTTTTCCTAGCTGATTAATAAGGAATTTAGCACGTTCCACTGTTTCAACTAATTTTGGGGGTACAGCATTGTCTTCCCAGTCCTGCATAAAGACCACAGACATTCCACTATTGAGATCACTAAACCCATACTGCCCATAGGAACCCGCAGTGTAGATGACATTGTATTCTGGTAAATACCAGGCTTGAGAACCATATGCCACAGGCGTTCCCAGTGCATTAGCAAGCGACTTGCCACTTTCTGATTTTCCAAGAAGGTCTTTGTCAAGATTCTTTACAGAATCATAGAAACTCTTTGGAGCCTTGCCCTGGGCGATCCACTGATGAAAAAGTGCATAGTCGCGCAGGGTGGTACTGATACCATAGGAAGGACTAGCAGTTCCATCAACCGTTAAGGCAATGGAGCCAGAACTATTTGCTCCAAAGTCATTAAAGAGATCCGAAAGAAGCTTGTTGAATGGGTGCCCTGAAACTTCCTCTGCTAGTATGGCCAGTAAATCGGTATTTTTATCATTGTAAGTATATACCTCACCCGGTTTATTCTGGACCTTAGCGTTCCTGATAGCATTACGATGTCCCGTTGGTTTGCCTGGCTTTAGTCCTTGTTCGATCTCAAATAAGAAGGCTTCACCTCCGGGCACATGATAATCCGTAGCGGGCAGCAGGCCGGAGGTCATATCAAGTACTTCTTGGACTTTGGCTTTGCCAATTTTTGAACCGGCAAAATCAGGTAGATAGCTTTCAATCGACTGATTGGGGTCGATCTTACCTTCATCAATCAGCTTTGAAATAATGACCCCTGCGTAAGTTTTAGAAGAAGACTGCAAAAGCTGAGTTTGATTGTGATCTAGCCCATTATCATAAAACTCTCCAATAATTTGATTATCCTTCATAATCAGGAAACCTTTGGTTTGCGTCGCAGTTAGAGACTCAACGAAAGGCCATCCCTTACGAATATCCAAACTTATATTAAAGGGCTCTTTAACGACTTCCAGCTTGGCGGGTTTTTCTGCCTCCATGATATGTACTGTACCGAAAATACCATACTCATCCCAATGCATGGACGTATATCTATAGTAAGGCCAACTTTGCATATTATTCTGATTGATTTCAGAAAGATCGAATGGACGATAAAAATCATTGAGTGTTACCTCGGCTTTGGCAAATGAGGGAGAAACATAACCGACCACCAAGATCAAAGCTGCACTCCAGGCCATAAAATATATTCCACCGCGCCTTCTTGATTTTAGATTTTTTGGCATAGAGATATTTCCAATTTTGTTTAAGTAAATACAGTTTCGAGAACTACAGCTACTGAAATTACTGTGAATTTCCTATATGTTTCTTCAAATACAATAAAACTGTTCTGTATAAGGTGCAGGCCAAAGAAATAGTCAAATCGATCAAAGAATCTTTTAGTCATGAATAGACAAACACACTCAATAGCAACGTATTTATCGAAGCACAAAGGCACTCAGGGAATGTTTTTACAAGGAGAAACCCGGTTATTTACAATCTTCAAAATTCAGAATCGCAAAGTTAATAGGTTTGAGCCCTCTTAAGGCGTTCGCACCACCATCAAACGCTCTTCTGTCATATCGGCGATTGCCCAACGTACACCCTCACGGCCGAGGCCTGAGTCCTTTACCCCGCCATAAGGCATGTTGTCCACACGCCAGCTGGGCACATCACCAATAACAACGCCCCCTACTTCCAAGGTATCCCAGGCCTTCTGTGCTTGATATAAGTCTTTGGTGAAGATCCCCGCCTGCAAACCAAAGGCACTATCGTTGACTCGTTCAAGGACCTCATCGAAATCATCAAAGGGCTCCAGTACTGCTACAGGGCCAAAGGCTTCCTGTTGGACTATTGAGCATTCGTGAGGCACACCTTCCAATAGAGTTGGATCGAGCATGGCGCCATCACGGCTACCGCCACACAGAAGTGTGGCTCCGTCATTAATTGCTTCTTCAACCCATCCGTGCAGTCTCTTTGCCTCCCCCTCGGAGATCATCGGACCAATAAAAGTCCCTTCGTCTTTCGGATCCCCCTTCTTAAGCTTTTGCGTCTTCTCCACTAAGCGCTGTTTCAGCTCTTCATACAGGCTTTTATGCCCATAGATACGCTGTACGCCAATACAACTCTGCCCAGATTGATAGAAGGCACCAAAGATCAGACGCTGCAAAGCGTCATCTAAGTCTGTATTTTCATCGATAACACAAGCGGCATTGCCACCCAGCTCCAACACCACCTTCTTACGTCCTGCCCTGGCCTTTAGGTCCCAGCCCACAGTGGGCGAACCTGTAAAACTGAGCAGCTTGAAGCGGTCATCCACGGTAAAGAGGTCTGCACCTTCCCGGTGGCAGGGCAGCACAGAAAAAGCCCCTTTGGGCAGGTCGGTCTCGGCCAGGATTTCTGCGATTATCAGTGCGCCTATCGGTGTTCGGCTCGCCGGTTTCAATACAAAGGGGCAACCCGAGGCAATGGCCGGTGCCACCTTATGGGCCGCCAGATTGAGTGGGAAGTTAAAAGGAGAGATAAAGGAGCACGCGCCCACCGGTACACGTTTGACAAAACCACGGTAGCCCCTGGTGTTCTTGGAAATCTCCAAGTTGATAATCTCGCCATTGATACGTACGGTTTCTTCGGCGGCAACACGAAAAGTATCGATCAAGCGCGTAACTTCTCCGCGGGAGTCATGAATTGGCTTGCCAGCCTCAATGCACAATGACTCCGCCAGTTCCTCGAAACGCTCATGAAAGCGCTGAACACAGTGATTAAGTACCTCCTGGCGGCGATAGGGAGGTAGCTTTGCCATAGGCTTCTCAGCTAGAAGCGCCCAATCAATCGCACTGTCTATAGTTCTCGCATCCGCCATAGCTACGCGGGTTGCCACCTCACCTGAATACTTATCGGTGACCTCTAGATCCTCATTGGCGAATACGGCTTCATTAGCTAGATAGTAAGGGTATGCCTTTTGCAGCACGATCATTTCCTTTTAAGCGGTGGCTTTGGATTGGCAGGCATCCTGAGTGCCGGCGATAAGCTTCCCGAGTGTATAGGTTACGGCCGACCATTAATCAACCAAGATATGCTTATCAGTGAGATAGCAAGTGAAGGTTAGAAGCGACAAAAGAAAGGCAATTGCAGGGGGACTAATGAGAAGTAAATATCAATGAATCACCACTCTTCTTAAGAGTGGTGATTCTGGAAAGAAGCTTTGGAGAGAAAGAGTTACTTTTCAGTCAACCACATTCCCACAGGCTCATAATTGAACTCTTTGTAAATTTTCTTTGTGGCAGCCGGGTTGTCAGACTTTTTATCAATGTCATAAACAGTCCAATTCAGCTCACTGTGGTTGAACTCAATTACCGCATAGCCATAGATGTTACTGACGAAGTCCTTGATATGGGGGTTGTTTAGCTGCACTCCACCGTTTAGCAAGGAGGTAAACACACTACCTACATCAATGCCCTTCTCCACCGTATCGTTCATGTTTGGCGAGGAGATGGAGGGAGTCATCAACTCAACACCCACTAGGTTATCGTAATTCCAGTTATTAATATTATTGAAGTTCACTTTCAAATACGAAGTAATACTGGAATGCAGATCGCCAGTCAGCACAACAAAGTTATCGATGCTGCTGTCTTTGATGCTGGAGAGAATTTTCTCGCGCTCCCACTGATACCCATCCCAGGCATCGTAATTGGCAAACACCAAGGGGCGACCCAATGCAGTACCGGCAAGTTGCGCTAGCAAGGTCTGGTTGCCCCAAACTTTCCAGCGTGCAGATGAATTCACTATGCCATCAATAAGCCAATCGCGCTGTGTTTTCCCAAGCATGGTTTGGGATTCATTTTCATAGTCGGTGCACCAGTAATTTTCCCAGGCGGTGCCGTCCTTGCAAGGCTCTTTGGTGCGATAGGTACGGCTGTCGGTCATATAGAGATCGACCAGGTCACCAAACTGGAAAGAGCGGTAAATCTGCAGGTAATCAAAAGCGTGGCTGGCTGCCTCATTCACTTTTACCCGCGCAGGCACATACTCAATCCAGGCCTGCTGGGCATCGCGGCGAAGTTGGCGCAACTGATCCGGGTTATTATTCCCGGATTGGTATGGGTGAGATGGTACGCCCAGGGTATCGCGGTCGTAGTCCCAGTAGGCATTGTCCGCAGTTTCGTGATCATCCCAGGTGATGATAAACGAGTGCATTTCCATTGCGCGCTGCAGGTTCTTGTCTTTACGGTATTCCTTATAGATATGGCGGTAATCTTCCAGGTTCATCGCCACTGATCCACCGGAAGGCAAGGCTAAGGAGTGAACAATAGAATCTTCGAAGCCTTCATACTCCGCATACTCATAGATAAAGTCACCCAGGTGCAACACGCAGTGGACATCCTCATCCGCCAAGTGGCTGTAGGCGTTGTAATAACCGGTGGTGTAATCCTGACAGGTCACCACTGCCATCTTGATACTTTCCAGGCTGCCAGTTGGCAACGTGTGACAACGACCAGTACGGCTGCAAAGGTTGCCGTACTTAAAGCGGTAGTAGTATCTCTGGTTGGGTGATAAGTAACCTTCCAGGTCAATATTCACCGTGTAATCACGATCGGCGGTGATGTCATCGGCACTGACCTCAGCACTTAGAATCGGCTGGGTAAAGCCTTCATCTAATGCCACATCAATATAGAGAGTTTGGCCAGATACGTACGCTGCCGGATTGATATGAGTCCAAAGTACAACACCAGTTTGGCTAGGATCTCCAGAGGCAACGGATAGATCAAAGACAATGCCGTCATTGTCGATTTCAGAATTGAATGGGCTACTACCGAGATTAAAACGCGCATAGGTTTCACTGCTGCTGGCAGCCAAAGAGCGAACGGTAAACGGCGTCAGCAGTGCAAGCCCCATACCTTGAACAAACGTACGACGAGAGACAGTCATAAACCCCACTTCCTGTTAGTTATGAGTTGCAAAATGTGAAAGGGGGCGGATTCTATAGAAGAACGTACCAACAAAGAAGATTTGACGGCCTATAAAGTCCAGGTAAACGGATAATCGAAGATGAAAATAATAAAATGACAGTAATGTCAATTTATTTGGCCTTAATTGAAAATCGCTTACAGATACTAAACCTCTTAAACAGTCACTAACATTAGTTATGCGGTAACGACAGGTATTCCCAGAAAGGAAACAAGCACTTTAATCCGTGGAGAAACAAATAGTTTTCTTATAAAACACCAGGAAAATCGATCAATATTATTAGATTTGAGATACTTCCTTGAAGAGTATGCTCATAAATTTTAAGCGTGTTATCACTCAGAAGGCCATATCTCCAAAGCCAATCAAACGCTTTCTATCGACATAAGGAAACAGTTTCAAGCCGCTGTATTACTGATATTTTCTTTATTGAGTTCAAGCCTGGGAGCTAGGGAAAAGAGCCAATTTAGCCCGCAATTTTTAGAGGGAAATAAAATTTACTCTAAACGACAGCGCAACAAATATAGGCGCGGAAATTATCTTATTGGATTTTATTAAGATTGTTTTAATGTCAAAGCTCCGTAGAATTGGTAGATATTTATCGGTATTTGGGTCGCAATTAAGTTGAGCTGTATAAGTCAACACTCAAAAGATCCAAGAGTTTTTTAAAAACCCATCTCTCAAAGGAGAACGGTAGCGTGACATAAGAGTAAGTAAAAGGCGCTGACCCAAGGTGCGGACACACCTGGGGCCAGCTAACCAAATTGATAAGCAAGTATCAAAATGGCTCAATGGATAATACGCTAGAAACCCGCTCGTCTTCAATAAAGTCGAGTAGATTCAGCAGCTTGGAGTGTATCCTCAAGCTCTGGCAGCGTTGCGCCCGCCTTTTCTTCTTCTACGCCTACCGTTCTCGTGCACCTCCTCTCGTTTCCTTCAGACGTTACTTGCCAATCTTTCCCACCGTAGAAAGACCACCCCTTGTTTAAGTATCAATAGGAAATGAGCATGTTGATTTTAAAGCGCCGCACTGGAGAAAACTTAAGGATTGGAGCAAATGTCTCGGTCACAGTCTTGGAAGTTAAGGGGAATCAAGTAAAGATAGGAATAAACGCCCCTAAATCCCTGCCTGTTCACCGTGAAGAGATTTATAGGCGCATTAAAAAGGGACAGGAGGCGGATAACTGAATATGCCAAAAGGGTTGCCCTTTCAGCTGGGTCACCATTTGGAGTTAGTCGATTGGAACGGTCGACACTTTGACCCCAGGAAGCGAGGGTGTATTGCCGAAAACACACCTCCCATCCTCAAACAGCTGGGTATTTCATCCAAACACTGGCTCTATCTCAACCGAAATTTTGAAAGCCGCTTTAAAAGCTTGGTGGGATCAGTGGAAGCAGTACAACAAGCCTGTACCCGGCTTAATAAACGCTGGGTACACGGCATCAGGATTGCCGGCGTTTCCTTTCTGCCACACCCTGTTGATTCTGTCCCCCCTTCCTCACTACCTGCATTCCTCTTGGTTTTTACCGAAAACCCCAATTTTCGAATCCAAAACCTAATTCTTGCTCCTTTCATTAGGTCTTAGTATCAATCTAAGAAGAAACAGCCGCCAAGATGGCATCTGCGCCTCAGCTAACACCTTCCCCCTCAATTTATGGGTTTTCTGAATTTAATTTATGAGAGTCCTGAATTTACCATCTCCCAAACCATTTTAATCTTCCCTTCTCCATCTCTTAATAAATAAACCTAACGCATATAGCCAATAGAGAATCAAGACAATTAACGGTATCCAGCCAAGCCCTCCCAAATCGCGCTTAAAGAAGTAAGCGGAATAAATTATCAACCCCCAAAAACTCGTTAAGAAAAGTCCATTTTTAAATAAATCTCGAATAAAACAAAACATAGCTTTGCTCACTAAAAGGTCGACCCTCCCTCCTGATGAGAAATAACCACCCCCCCTCGCTATTTTTTACCGTAACGGAAATACTAACATTGGCCGCCCCACTTTCAGAATGAAAAGCATTAACCGCATCTGCGGTCACGATTTAGTTATCGTGTCACCTATTTGGGGAACATAAGAAATTTTAGCATCCAAAAAAATCTCCTTAACGCCATCTATGGTTATCCTGAATTTACCAGCTTTGTTGAGCTAGAAAAAAATAAATCGCCAGGGCAGTAGGCAATAGTACCGAAAAAGCCACATACTTTACAAAAACCTTGTTTTTATCACCTAACTCAACAGAGGCCGCCCTTAAACTTTCTTGGATATCATTCCTCAAAAAACGTATACACACAAAGTTAAACAGCATTACAGTAAACGCTATCACTATTGCAGGAGCAGTCCAACTCGAATATATACTAGCTACGTTTATTTCAACTAATATAGACATGAGCGCTGGTATACACGAAACATTTAGACTCAATAAAAATGACATAAGGTAAATGGCATTTACTTTGCTATGCTCATCGTGTGGACTCTTTTTAGCGATTGATATATAGCACGCCAAAAATAAATCGATGTATTTTTTCTTTAAAAAAATCATGGAAACCTAACAGTTACCCGAGGTTGAGCACATTGCATCAGTTAGAGGCTTACTTAAAGACTCAATACCGACTGTTGTATCAAAAATAAAGTAACTAGCACCGCCAATCCACCCTGGAGGGCCATCCATAAACGCAATAGTTCCAATAGCTACATCAGCAGAAGCTTTCCCTACTCCAGGAATATCGCCACTGATACCCACATTGACATCACCCCGAGGCCAGTCGTACCTTAACTTTCCATTTTCCCTAGCGCAATCAACGAGTTAACAACCATTTTTCCCGGCGCCATTAGCTCTTCAACATTTTTTTGCCCTGACGCGGGTTTTACCTTAGCCGGATGTTTTTCCTGAGGCAACGGCCCCTTCTGTTTAGGCGCACCAGCGCCTGACCGCCGACAGGCGGCTAAAGCCGAGGGGCGCTTGCCCCTCTTCAAGCTACTGGAGACTTTTGATGATCAAGACAAGGACACGGTGATTCGGGTGATTCGGGTGATTCGGGTGATTCGGGTGATTCGGGTGATTCGGGTGATTCGGGTGATTCGGGTGATTCGGGTGATTCGGGTGATTCGGGTGATTCGGGTGATTCGGGTGATTGATGCGATTATCGCTCTCAGCGTCAGGGGGAACATGCTATGCGGCCATTAGAGCGCTAACCATTAACAGCTAGCGCCCACTACTGGGTTAGCCACGATATTTACTTGATAATTCCATGCCACTTTTGTGAGGATTGAGAATAACCCAAAACAGAGCTTTAACAATGCCGCCTTTAGCAATAAATGGAATTTTGCATTTTCGACCGTTCACAGTGGTTTCAACAAATGAAAAGCAAAGCCCAAAGTACACAAAGTCATCGAAGAAACGAACCGAACTACTTGGGAAGGAATTCCCATTAATAATAAAGACATCTTTATTCAGGTCAAGATAAATAGACCTTGAAAAAACAAGAAAATAATAATAGGGCAAAAAAATAGCAACTAGAATCATCAATGGAATCATGAAATATGTGGGCGATGAAAAGTCCCGAATAAAAGCTTCTTTATTAACCACAATAGATAACGCAAAATCTTTGAAAATAAAGACAAAGACCAAAAAAGATACTATCGCAACAAAAGATAAAACTCCGAGAGATGCACAAAAATAGTGCAACTTCACATGGTTTCTTTTATCAATTCTAATCATTGTTCACCATGAAAGAAATTCGACCGTCTCAACCTCACCATAATGGACACCCCCTCCAACGCCTGCATCTAGCGAAAATGTCATGTTCGACAAGGTTTGTAAAAAGCTACCATTTGGATTAGTAGTGTTTATTTCCGGGATCTTAAAGGTTCCCGACCCTTTAAACCCTACATTCACCTGATAACCTTTGCCAAAAAAGTTATGAGCATTAGCATTCCCTATTTCAAGTCCTGCTCCTAAATCAACCCCACCCAAATCCCCTCTACTTACCGTATAAAAGATTGAAGTCTTATCTGAAAAACCATCCCCATCTAGATCACTAAATGCAATACCTAGATCAAACACAAAGTTGGTTTCCGGAATAATAGGTATCTGGCCGAAAAATAATGAAAAGCCCGGTTGAACTAAGTCAATTGTGAAATTCGCAAATGATGTTCTATTCCTCCTAATAGAATTCATCAATCCCTTTTGCGCAAAGACATCACCCCGAGGCCAGTCGTACCTTAACTTTCCATTTTCCCTAGCGCAATCAGCGAGTTAACAACCATTTTTCCCGGCGCCGCCGGCTCTTCACCCTTTTTTTGCCCCGACGCGGGTTTTACCTTAGCCGGATGTTTTTCCAGAGGCAACGGCGCTTTCTGTTCAGCCGCGCAGGCGCGCCAGCGCCTGGCCGCCGAGGGGCGCTTGCCCCTCTTGGTTACTGGCTAGAACGGTGGTGCTGCTTCTTCGATGGCTTCGATCAGGTGCCGGCATTCCTGTTGCAGCAGCTTCACGTAGTACTGCCATTCGGTATCAAGCCGCTCCCAGGCTTCGATAACGCTCCAGCCTTGCGGCAGGTATTCCATGCGCTCCAGTACGAACGCAGCGGCGATCTGTTCGCTGGTGCTGGCTCCGGTGGTGCCGGCTTTGAGCAGGCTGTTGGCGGTGTTGAGGATTTTGTCGAGCGGATACGACAGCTGGTTTATTTGTTCTTGGATCTCTTTTTGCGATGGCATGGCCATGCCTCCTTGAGTGGATGTTGTGTGGCGAACGCGCAGAACCCCGCGCGCAGGCCGGTCAAGGCTGCGCAGCGTTTTTTGCGGAGCACCGCGTAGCGGCTTGGCCTTGAGGGGGCGAGCACGGGGTTATGCTGAGGAGACACACAGCAGACACGGGGGTCGGGGTTGGCACGGACTCAAGGTAAAGAGTTTCCGCGGCTTGCCGCGGCCTTATGGATTGCCCCCTTGGGGGGCCAGGGGGGTAAAACCCTGCGACCAGCCCGGCCTGCCCGCCTTAAAGACCTGACGTTGGTACAGTATTTATTGAAGGCACCGTCCACCCAGCCGGCACAGGGCTTGCCCGTGCCGGCGGGCAGGTGTTTTTCGGGCGGGGAGGCGAACGGCTTTTGTGAGCCGGGGGAGGCATGGCTTAGACAGCGGCCGCTAAGGGAAGATGGTGGCTGGCGGCTTGCTTGCGCTTTTTCTGCAAGCGGGGTGACAGACGCGAGCTTGCCCTTGCAGCCACCTTTTCCTGTGCAGTGCGCAAGCGCTGCCCGGAGCCACGTTGTTTGTGGCGGAGGTGGAACGGACGGTTGGTATTTTCCGCTGGCAGGGGGCGAGCCTGGCGCTTTGGCTTGCGTCTTTCTTTGCGAGCCATGTGACAGGCGGATTGATGCCACAGTGTCGGGGACCGTTTTGTAACACAATCCACGTATCTTGCCCCTAGTCCTTCCCTGCTTTCCGCCGTAAAATTTCTACGTAGAAACTGGTTTCGTAAAGCCCGCTACGCTACTCGTCGTCGGCTTCACGCTCGCTATCCAGTGCGTCCAACAATCCTTCGAGGCTGGGCGGCGCAAGGTGTCCGCTTCCATGCTGCCGAAGCTGGCACAGCTGTTTGGGATCAGTGTGGATGAGCTGGTAGGCATGGAGGATAAACCCGCCAAACGCGGGCCGGTGCCGAAGCTACTGCGACAAGTTGAGCAGGTGGCCCTGCTGCCCAAGGCCAAACAGAAGTTTGTCAGTGAGATGCTGGAGACTGTGATTCAGCAGGCTAGCCACTGACGCTATTGCCATATATGACAAAGCCCCGGCAGATTGCCCTGCCGGGGCTTATAAAATAGTAACTTGAGCATTAAAAATGCGGGAAGCTATACAAAGTACCGAGAAGGGACTTAGCTTTCTTCACTCTTTTTTGCCCATTGCCCAGCGCAGTAACTTTGGAGGATAACCAGTAAATACTATTGGAATGCACACATATAGCAACACGACTGGCATTGCAGATATTATCAAAAAGGGTACGGTTATCTCTTCATCCCTCCCAAAGAAAAGAATGCTTAATACAGCCAAGAGACAGAAAACCGATATAAAAAAAGATAATATCCGGTATCCTGCTGTCAATTTATTAACTTGGTCTTTCCCGATAAAGTTACTCATTTTTCTCTATTCCAACCGACCTATTCAAAAGCTCTCGCAGCTCTATTTACGAATGTTCTTGTAAGCGACCCTACCCCGTTTCCAAACTCGTATGAGCTAGTTATCAATACAGAGTTGATTGCCGCCGTTCCCGCTGCCAACCGTGCTGACGCCGCATAGGTACCCAGGTGAGGAGCAGGGCCTTTTAAGGCAAGCTGGCCAAAAGAGTAACCACCGTAAGTCCTAGTTACTGCACCGCCGACAGCTATTGATGTTAGTTTTTTATCAAGGTCAACAATCGGGCCGGCGACTATGCTCGTAGACTTATAAGTCTCCAATGTTTGCTCAAAGAAGCCCTGATCTGTTCGACCACCAGTAAAATTAATTATTCCCTCAAGAACACCTTCAGAGAAATCTTGACTTAACCCATTTGCTACCGCGTTATAACGCCATTTAGCCCCATCCCAGAATGCACCAGCATAGCCTTTAGCCGCATTCCACAGACCACCCTTTTGTGCAGATCCCCGACCAACGCTACTACCAGAAATTAACGAGTGAGAGTTTACCCCCAAAATCGTAGCACCACTGGCATCTGAGTAGCCATCCAACTCAACACCATCTAATTTTATTTCCTGTATAAGCGCATATAACGGACTCCCATATGATTCACCGTAGACTCTATATGTTTTATCTCCAATCTTTTTGATACCTAAAGCAATTGGCCCCCAAGGATCACTGAGGCTCGGACCATTTAACCTACTCCCGGTGACAACGACTTCCTCAATAGGTCCCATGTCTGAGGAACAACCATCATCCGCACATTGCTGTGGTCTTTCCTTCTGCTCGCTTGCCGCATAGCCACTGGGATCGGTAAAACTTAACGGATTATTAAACACATAGCTATAGCGGTTCCAGCTCTGGCTGTAGGTCGGTGCCTGCACAATCGGATCGGGACTCAGAAAGCGGCCCAGTGTGGGGTCGTAGATACGCCCATTCATATGGATCAGGCCGGTTCTGTCCAGGTGCTCGTGGCCGGTGTAGCCGCGCTTGGTGGTGAGGCCCTGTGTTGCCAGCAGTTCCTGGAGTTGCTGCTGATCCAGGTCCCCACTCCAGTCCCCCTGGCGGCGGCGGCCGTCCGGGTTAAAGGCGAGATTTAAGATCTCCAGGCCAGCTTCATCGGTGATTTTCTCAATGGAGCCCAGGTGGTCCCGGTGCAGGTATTGATATTCTCCACTGGTGCCGGTGAGATCCGTAATGGCGATATGTTGAACACTGCCGGCCAGTGTGGTTTTTTCAATGGCGAGAATGCTGGCATCTGCGGGGATCTGCTCCTCGTAGCTGCCCACAATAAAGGCTTTCTCGGTTTTGAGCTGGCCATCTTCCATCCAGCTGCTTTCGCGATAGAAGCGTTGGCCATTAGGGCCATATTGGAAACGGTCCCTGGCAGTCGGTGTACTATCGCCTTGACTGCTGCCCAGTACAATTTCCGTGGGCAGTTGCCGTGCGTTCCAGCTAATCCATTTGTCGTCGCCGCTGGCGGCGTCGTAGCGTTCGATTGCACCGTTGGCATCGTAGTGCAGGCTGTGGGAGACGTCATTAATGGTGACACTACTGACCGCATTGGGACCGGCATTGCCGAACTCGCCGTATTGGTAGCCGCTTACCTGGGTGTCGTTGCTGACACTGGAGGTCTTGGACAGAATATTGCCCAGCTTATCGTACTGGGTACTGAGCTGGCGATCGCCACCGACTTGCATCGTGGCGTAGCGCAGGCGATTGAGGCCGTCGTAGCTAAAGTCTTCCTGCTTCTGCAGTGCCTGGGAGGCACTGTAACTGAGGCGACTTTCCAGAGTGCCATTGGTGCGCCAGCGGTACTCGTTGTTTTGAACCTGTCCGCCACCGGTTTTAATGGTTTCCAAGCGCCCAGTATTAGGATTGTAAGTGCGGTTAGTAACCAGACCGTTGCCGTAGCTCTCCCGCTCTACCTGTCCCCAGGCGTTGATGCTGTCAAAGGTTTGCAGGGGGTTGTTGCCGGCAGCATCTCTACTGAGGCTCTGTACATAGCCGCGATCATTATAATGGTAATGGGCTTCAACCCCGCCGGGGTAAACCATTTTATTCATACGGCCATCACTATCGTAGCCGTATTGATGCTGGTAGTTGCGGCTTACTCCCCCAGCCAACAGCTGAGTATTGATAGTATCCAGCTCGCCATCTGAATACCTGTAGGTGTAGGACTCAAAAAACACCTGAGAGCCATTTTCGGTATAACTGCGGCTCGCCAAGCTACCTACCGAATTAGTAGCATCGTATTCCCACTTAGCAAGACCATCATCATCTCGCTGTTCCAGCAAGCGACCGAGCTTATCGTACAAATAGGTAATGCTCTGATTCTTATTGTCTGATTGCTGGTCAAGCTCACCAAAGGCATTATATCGACTGGTTACTGTGCCCATGTTGGGATCGGTGAGACTGGTACGGAAGCCAGCATAGTCAAATACAAAGCTAGACTCGATATCGTGGGTATCTCCGCTAACCAGCACAGTTTTTGGTAGACCGCTGCCATAGTAGGTGTAGTCGGTGGTTACGGCAGTGCCGGTGGCATCGTCTACAGTACGGGCCAGATCGCCGGTGAGGTCATAATAGCTCTCTTGCACCTGCGTATTTGTACCGCTGTTTCCAACCACTGATTCAGTGACTTCAACTTTAACCTCTTTGCCACTGCTGCCATTAACGACGCTGTAGTTTATATCTACGCTGCCGCCACCGGCCTTGTGAATATAATCGAGGCGATTACGCAGGTCGTACTCGTAACGAGTGATCGGCTTACTTCCACTAAAGCCTCCCTCAGCTGGAACCAAGAAAGGGGCTGTTTCAGTATCCATACGCCCTAGGGGGTCATACGTAATTGCACGGCGAGATACGAAGTCACCGGAAAATGCCTTGGTATCCTGCTGTATCAAGCGGCCCAGTTGGTCATAGTAATATTTTGTTACAGGGGTAATGTCCGAAGTTGTCTCCACGTAGTAAGACGCTTGCACTTCGCTCACTACGGGACAGTTGCCATGGCAAAAGTCGTATTTGCTGTCGAACTTAACCTTGTCTGTATTCAGCCTATCAGTATTGGTGCGCGAAGACTCACGACCAAAGGGGTCGTACTGAATCCTTGTAGACTGGTCATTGTGGTCTGTTATCTTGCTTACGCTGCCAAAACGTGGGTCATACTTCAATTCAATCGTGTGCTGCAGTGCATTGGTCAGTTTGGTGGCATAGCGACCATCAAGGAAGTCGCCAACTACTGAAGTACTGCGGGTTTGTGTGTCCACATTGTTAGTAGATGCATCTACATTACCTTTGGCGCTTTCACTGGCCACATTGCCGTAAGTATCGTAGGTATAAGTCACCTCCATCTGATATTTAGCATCGCCGGGGTATTGGACTGCCGTTTTCACCCTATTGGTATTACCATAGGGTGTCATACTGCTGCTGGATTGCTGGTCGGGAGTACCAGAGGTATCCCCACTAAAATAACGTTGCTCTTTGGCACTGGGGAAACCTATCAACCAACTTCCGTTAACACGGTTATCCAGTACGGTAGTGCTCTCTACACTGCGGCGGACATTGCCGTATTGCGAAATCGGCAGAGCCTCTCCCCAAATACTCTGGCTATCATTGATTTGGGTAGTTTCGATCACCCGAGTCGTATTTACAGCTCCGCTCAACAAGTCGCCAGCATTACCATAAGACATGGCTTGTGGAACGCTGTCACTCACCACATATCCAAGCGGTGGCTGATCACCTTCCAGTAGGGTATCGATTCTCTGTGCGATATAAGGGAAGTAAGTAGTATTACCCCCAGAATTCAACTCCAGTGCATCGTAACTAAAGCGCTGATTGGTCAGCATCTCACCAAACTGATAGTCCGTCTTATACTGGATTTGGCGTGCAATTTTTCCAAAGAAAGGGAAGTCCTGTCGGTACTGACGGTAAGTAACAATATCAGCCGCAGTGTCGTAAATACGTTGAGCCCTATAACCAAGAAAACCCCAACCTTTGTCACTACTCAGACCGTAGCCTTGATAAGCATACTCAGTAGTATGCCAACCCCCATTATGACCATTAGAGCGCTTTACCTCGGTAACGACGGTACGGTAGTTTTCATCCTCATTAGGTGTAACTGGACTTACATCAGGAATAGAGCCGTCAGGGCCAAACAGGGCTGAACCTTCGTTAAAAGGAGCCACTGTTCTTTCCCCTGCACTAGAGGAAATTCGTTTTAGTGTAAACTCAGTTTGAGCGTCAAGGCCGTTAGTAATGCGTTCAATACCAGTTTCAAAGTCTTCATAGTGGGCCAAGTCATCAAAGGCCCATTTGAAATCCAGTGGTTTTAAACACTGACGATCACCATCTTCACTATAGGCGCATAACTGCACTTGCTTTAAGCGGCGGAAATGCTCTCCAGCAAGCTCTTCTTCTGAAATCAGCTTGTATTCCCGCTGCAGTACACCATCCAGATGCACACGGATATGGTGTAACAGCACCAGCTGTTTTTGAGGAATCTCCTGTAATGGAACTGGTGGTGCATCTGTTCGGGTTCCGTACTGGAACTCTATTTTTGCATCGCCCTGGTTACCGTAGGTAATTTCTAATGGGTAGTTAATGCCTTCAATAATATCGCGATGGTATTTGTACTCCATCGTATTGCCGAACGCATCAGTAATCTTGTTTAAAGTCCAGCCAAAATGTGTCGTTTCCTCACCCCGGAGACGACTGTCTTGTGTAGCTCCGTACTCGCTAGTGGAGCCATTAGGACTCTTGACTGTAAACCAGACTTTCCCATTATCAGTCTTTTGCAATTCAATTAAGCGGAAGCCATCGCGTAATGTGCGATACTGTGCTCCCTCTTGCCAGTGATTACCGCTGACAAGTACCAGAGGCTCCCCATCCAGGCACAGTGAGTCCGTATCATCAAGAAGAATCTTGGTGTACTTTGGCCTATTCACTGTACAACGACGAATTTTACTTAAACCACCCAGGCGCCAGCCATAGCCGAGAAAATCCTCCGGTAGAGCTTCAGTCATCCGCTTCTGGAAGCGGGCACTGGTGTAATGTAGAGACAGGTTTGGCTGTAATCCATTAACACCGGGGGCGGCTTGCAGGGGAACCTTAACTATCGCATTACCCGTTGCACTGACATCTGCACTGTAGGCCAAGCTTCCCGGAGTATCCACAACTTCAGTGGTCACCGCCGGATCCCCATCTACATTTGCGAGGTTATGGACCTTAATCCAGGTACTAGATACAGAACTACACTTTCCAAACTCATTACAAGCCTCTAGCTCATAAAGATAGGTGCCCGGTGTTCCTCCTCCGACGAAATACTCAAAAACGGAAGTTGTGTAATATACAATTTCCCAGCAGCTATTTCCGGGCTCACTCTCAACACATCCCTTCTTCATACGTCTGAGCCGATAGCTTTTAGCCCCAACGTCCTCCCAGGTAATGGTTTGATCAGTCTTGAAAAATTCGTCGGGAAGATCTGATGAGAATTGGGGTTCTGGTGCTGCAGGCACAGACAACTGCTTTGTTGACCAATTTCCGCAACCTACAGTATTGCAACCCCTTACCTGGAACCAGTAGGAATCCAAGTATTCTACATCCCTACTTTTTGGAACAAAAACTGTAATATCATCCACAAGGATGGGTACTAAAGTATCAGGGGTCTCAGGCACTGTTGGATTTATAAGATTGGCAAGATCAACTTCCGTGGAGGTTAATTTAGCCGGGTTTCCGCTATTCAATCCATTATTGAGAGGAATCTCCCAATAATTGATACCGTCCCCACTCCACCGTAATTCATAGTGATCAATGGAGTCTGGGTCTTCCATACCCCAGCCTAAAGCAAAGTTAGTACTGGGAAGAGTATTACCGCCAGGCTCTTGCCAATAAGGTTCCTCAGGGTAATGTTTAACCTCAAGTGAATCGGAAACTATCCAATCACTATATTGATAATAAGGGCCAACACTTACAAATGCTCGGACTTTGTATCTATAGTTGCCAGATGGCATTGCACCCGTAGTGGTTGGAAAATCTATTGAGAGCTGATTATTCTCGACAGTAAGGCAAGAACTTTCTGCCTGCCACACACCATCTTTCTCTTGACACCACTGATAACCACTTACATAGGGGTCTTGGGAGTCTTGTTTGGATGTGCCCCAGACCAAAGTATATTTACCATCAGTATCAATGAAACCCGTTGGCCCGGAAAGATCAGACTGAAAGCCGATACTTGCAGGCTTATTTGGGGTTATGGTGACATATACAGTATGGCTGCCATATACAAGTGGTTCACCATACTCTTCACAGCGACGGGTCGTTGGGTCATACAAGAGACAAGGCCCATCAGCTTGGGCGCTGTAGGTATACATCCCACTATCATTGGTATAGATATCCGTCGAGCCATTTCCAACTGGAATAGACCCGTAACTAGACCCTCCGCCAGCAAAAAATATTCCAGTTTTCAGGTATTCGGCTTTGGTTGTGTGAGTTAATGTGTATCTACCAGTAGCGCTAGTTGTAGGGCCCGAGATATTGGCGGCTGCATCCGATGCATAGCCAGATACACTCACAAGAAATATTAGGAAGAAATATAAAGCAACCCCGAAGCGCATCCGTTTACCTACCAAGTAGCAACATTAAAAGTAGCTCTATTCACATCAAGTCGAATAGAAAATCATGCGAGAGTTTAAAGGAAATCGAATAAAGGGCAACTAGAAGTAAAACAAAAGAGATCGATGCAACCTGTCAAGTGTGACTATCTTTCAGTTGGGGAAATACACTGTCTGAGTTTTTTGTATCCTAAAAAGTAGGAGGTTAACGAGAAACCCCCTACTTATTACGGAGAGGTATTGCAAGAGACGTGAGAGCCCATGTCATTTATTACAGTTCACGTTGGATACATACAATAATAAGATTGGATTTGAGAAATCTGCTTACCTCTGTATCCGGTTAGGCTTGGTTGCAACATGCTGCGATACAGACTTGACTACTACATCTATTATTTATTTTCTAAGGTCAATGCCTGCCGCATGACAAGCATCATCATTTAGGTCCTTATCAATGACAATACCGACCGTCTCACCTGTATGATATGCTGACAGCGCCACCGATAGAGAACTTTTAAGCATTTCAGGGTGAAGGTCCGCTGAAGTAAAATAAACGTAATTATACCTGCAATCACTAAGCCCTGTGTTTCCGACAAAGGTGACGATAAAATCTCCTTGGCCATACGTCCATATCCTATTAGTTTCGCCACGATACCATATCGACTCTGTGGTAGCATTTGAACCAATAACCAGCAAACAGATTAAAGTGAAAATTTAATTCATGAATTCCCCTTTGAATATTTAATATCTCAATCAAGCTTCAAATATACTTCTACTTAAACTGCATATCAGTCAATTTAAAAGAAACTTAAACTCTACCAGCTAATACCAGACACTTGGACGGGCTTGGTTAGATTTGGGCCCAGATTCTCTCCGCTATGCCCTTTATTGAAAAGCACTCATATTCAATTAAGCTGGATTTCCACTAATTGATGGAAAAGTTAACTCTGGAAGTTGGACCTAGATTCACACAATATCGCAACTAATGGAGTAGCCTCCTGTCAGTGCTCGTGATAAAGCTCGCAATACTGATCTCAATCAAACAGGATGAGCAAAATTCCACCAAATCGATTGAGAAAGGGTAGGACTAAAATCCATATGACGACCCATAGTCGCGTAATCACACATAGACGGAATGATCACTCGTGGGATTCCCGCAAGCACAAATAACAAAACCGCCCCCTTTTCATTGTCTAATCTACTTTAAATACAACTCATCCCACTACCCCGAGGCTTCTTATGAAAGATGTCGCCGTCGTCGCCTATTGCAGAACTGCTATCGCCAAAGCAAGACGTGGTGCACTCAATCAGACTCACGGTATTCCGATGGCGGCCCATGTAATAAGGGAAGCCATTGATAGAGCACAGTTAGATCCTCACGAGATTGAAGATGTAGTGCTGGGATGCGGTTTACCTGAGGGGGCCACCGGGCACAATATCGCACGCAATGCCGCACTATTTGCCGGCTGCGGGACCCAGGCACCGGGGATTACGATCAACCGCTATTGTGGTTCCGGGCTGAATGCCGCCTCGGTTGTAGCAAACCGAATAGCTGCTGGAGAGATGCAAATTGGTATTGCTGGTGGCGTAGAAAGCACTAGTCTGGTTCAGTTTCACTTAAACCTTGATCATTTCGTTTACGAACCCCTACAGAAGAAAATTCCCGCTGTCTGGTGGACCATGATTCAAACAGCGGACTTTGTTGCCGATAAGTTTTCAATTAGCCGTGAGACCCAGGACCGCTACGTTGTGGACTCTCAAAAGCGAGTGGCTACGGCACTCAAGGAAGGGAAATTTGCCGAAGAAATTGTTCCTTTCAAGACGGTAATGTCGGTAAAAAGCAAGGAAACCGGTGAAACAAGTAATAAACACGTTACCTTGAGTGAAGATGAAGGCCCTCGCCCTGACACCACCCTGGAAGGCCTAACGGCATTAGAGCCCGTGAACACAGGCGGCACAATTACAGCAGGCAACGCTTCCCAGCTCTCCGATGGCGCAGCGGCTGTGGTAATGATGGATGCAGAATTAGCCGCACAGAGAAATCTACCAATCCTTGGTCTGTTCCGCGGCATGCAACTATCTGCAGTTGCACCAAAGGAAATGAGTATTGCTGTGGCACCCGCTATCAAAAAGCTAATGAAGCATCACAGCCTGGCTGTGGCAGATATCGACTTATGGGAGCTCCATGAAGCCTTTGCCGTAACTACACTCTATAACCAGGCTGAACTGGATACTCCGTGGGAAATAACCAATGTCAACGGAGGAGCCATTGCCCTTGGCCACCCCTATGGAATGTCGGGAATCCGTTATCTGGGTTCCACCCTATTGGAGTTAGGAAGAAGGGATAAGCATAAAGCAGTTATTGGTGTCTGTACTGCAGGAGGTATGGCAACTGCGGCCTACCTGGAGCGCTAGTGAAGTTAATAGAAATCTCCACTGATTACTCAGACTACCACCCCCGCCTTCAATGAGGTTACCCTTTTAGATTGAACCCCCTGGGTGAGGCTAAGGCTTATGCCGAGGTAACTGACAAGTGGCACTATGGGCGCAATGAAGGCAATGGGCCTGCTAACCTTATTATCTTCTACTCAGGGGTAAAGGGAGTTCCCACTACGGTTATTAAGAATGGCCAGGAGAAAAACTAAAAAACACCACGATAAAGTAAGTTCTCAATCAGGCTTAGTACATCCCTCTCTCAAATTTCGCCTAGTTGAGAGTTTGTTCTCATCCATGGGAGTATGTTCTTGTAAGAATATGGTTCTTTAAAAAACCAATCTTTACAAATTTTACTCATAAAGTCTTTTCTTTTATTTAGGGTTATCTATGTCTTGCAAATACAGTAGCCAGCTATGCCCAGGCCCATCCCTAAGTGGCCCTTTAATAAATACATGCACACTTTGTCTTGCAGATTTTTTAGACGGGCAAAGATCTGACATCAAAGATATGCTTGACAACGAAAAAACAGCATGGCAAATGATGTCATCATGGACAAAGAAATTAGTTGGCTTTATCGAAAGGCTATATAAGGATCAATTTACAATTCATAGCCGCCCTTCCGATTTTTCTTTCTGCATAACTGGCTCCGGTGCGAGAGGCGAGGCTTGCCCTCAATCAGACTTAGATGCTTTTATCGTAATACCCAAGATTACCCAAAATCAAAGGGAAACATGGAGGAAGATTAATCTCGCCGTTCAAAAGCGACTAGATAATATCAATGACAGTCGTATAAAAACACTGCGCCCGGGAAAAGGTTTTGTTTTCTGTACTGGAGGGTTAAATCCACTGGGAATGGTGACAAAGAAATGGATGGAAAGGAATAACAAAGATGGCCTAATTAAAAAAGATCGAGTTATTTTTGACCTAACCAATACCGCAGCTGCTCTAACGGGGCTTCTTGAAGAGTACTACCAATACCCAAGTGATCCTAAACGTTACCTCCGGAAACATATTGTTAGCGGACTTCAAGAATGTGCTCACGCTTTTGGCAACCCGAAGCTGCATAGAGAACTAGTGGATGAAGTTAAATTTGTTTTAGGTAAGCAAGCTATTGAGTTTGGCTCTAATTCGCTTCTAACAAGGAAGAGAAAGCAGGGGCTGCAAGCTATGGAAGTTGCGATTAATGATAAAAATTTCCAACCGCCAGCCCCCTATTCTGACATTAAGCGAGTTAAAAGAGAGTTTTATCGAGCTCCTCAGTTCATATTGAAAGGCCTCGCGTGGTTCTATGATATAGATGAAGTCAGTTCCCTAGCTCAACTTTCCAAACTGGAAGAAATGGGAAAGCTGCACCCAACCAGAGCTGTCCATTTCCGCAAAGCAATGTCAGAAGCACTGAGGGTCAGGGTTGCCTCACATATTGTTACTCGTGCGGAGTTTGACAAAGTTCTCTCAGCCTACGTAACACCCAATAGAGATCAAAGTGCCTGGCTAAGGCTGAACCCGGAACAGTCAGAGCTTCTGGAGGATGCCGCGAATAGCGTCAGGCTAATTATTGGCTGGGCTGATGAATTTACCACCTCACAAGGGCGAGCGCATGGCATTCGCTACAATCCCTTTTCGGAGCCGTTCTTAATTAAATAATTAGAATTCTCGATGTTTTTTTCAATTCAAGATCACATGCAATTTAAAACCACTCAAACTTCATGGATATTGATCATCAGTCGCTTACACATCAAAATATTACCAATAAAATTACGAATTGAGTGTATTCATTTTAATTACCCTAATAGAAATTTTTTTTATAATTAGAAAGTTTAAATTCTTCAATTAACTTTTCAGCACCCAGGCTATGTGTTATCTCACGTCGATACACCAGGCATATTTCATCTTTAAAACCTGGTTGGTCTTCACTCACCCATTCAAGCTGGTTTCTTCCGAGTGTCTGCGCAACACGACCAGGAATAATACCAACGCCAGCTCCTTCTAATGTCATTTTTGTGATCAGCTCGTGACTAGAAGACCTTATATATTGTTTATATTTATTTCTTTCAGCAATGGTTTTCAGTAGCCAATCCGTCTGCATCAGTGCTGGATCATATATCAGTACGTCTCTAGATTGAATTTTCTCAGGATTATGCCAAAAACTCACCACATCATGACAAAGATGCTTGATCACCAGATCAGGATGAGATACAGGGTTTACGACAATACCGATATCAATTTTCCAACTGATCACTGCTTCTACAATCTCACGAGAAAGTGCATGCTGAAAGCTTAATTCAATACCTGGGTTTTGTGCGATAAAAGCAGGCAGACCATCAGGCAGCATATGTAGTGAAATGGAGCTGTGACAACCGATAGTGAAGTGGCCAACGGCCTCTTTATTTTCTCGCAGCGCAGAGTATTTAACCTCATCCCAATCATCTAGTAGCTGCTGAGCGCTTTTTAATAGCCTGAGACCCGCACGTGAAAGTTGAACGCCGGTTTTTTCCCGTATTATTACTTCAGTACCCAGCTGTCTTTCCAGCCTTTTGATAGCAGCACTCAAACTAGGCTGCCGAATCCCCAATCTTTCTGCTGCCCTGGATATATTTTTTGTTTTTGCAACCTCAATAAAATAATTAAGTTCATCAGCGTGTGGGAACATAGAGCGCAACTTATTTAGCTACTTAACTTAAAAAACAGTTGTCGAGTCTACATCGACATACTCTTGGTTGCCATAGATATTGGCTATGGCAACCAGCGCCGACTTCTATTTTTCATGTTTTTACACTCATGTTAATTTCTTTGCTTCCTATTTATTCAAAAAAATTTCCGGAGCCAGAGTGTCTACATCATCTCTCAGCTATCCCTCAGCAGCGAATAGTAATGCAGTATCCTCTGAAACTAATTTCAGTATGGCTTTAACTTTTCCTTTGCAGACTTGGTATGAATGGGGATACCTACACAACCCAATCATCGCGAGTGATAAAGACATTTCCAGAGTTAAACACTCCTATGCATTACTACAAGATCAGATCGGCGATACTAACAACCCTATCTATGGACTACACACCAGCTATGGTGAGAATGAGCGAAATCGCCTAGACCCAGACCAATGGAAAAATACCCAAGTCAACCTCTTGGAATATTTACAAGTTGGTATCGGTGCTCCGCTACCCAAATCGGTCGTCAGGCGCGCGTTAAAACTACAAGCTCGAAAAACAGCTCACGGCCTGTCAGGTATCCACCCTTCCACTTACCAAGCACTTCTTAAGCTGGCAAACAGTGAAACTCTTCCCAGAGTCCCCCGAAAAGGCAGCCTGGGTGCCAGTGGTGACTTAATTTCTATGGCCCATGCCATATCTCCACTATTTGAGCATGGGCCAAAAGGCCCCCGCGACGTAATTGGCCTGGTAAATACCAATGCCATGATGGCTTCATGGGCTATTGAGCATGATTATCAATTAAGGAAGTTATTAAGGGACTGTTTTAAATCTGTAGCGCTGATGTCCTTGGCCATAGGTGCTGGAGATGAACATTTCTCGGAAGGTTTACACTATGGAGAGGTACATACCAGCTACGCTCGAGCAGGCAACTTGCTAACACAACTCCGACATGACTATTTACAATCGCCGAATATTGTCGAAGGTGAGAAAAGTCTATTACAAGCTCGTTATTCAGTTCGCTGCGCTCCCCAGATACTGGGGCACTGTCTTGACTTATTGGATTACTCCGAAGCCAAAATTAGTTCCGAAGCGCTTGCCGTTGCCGACAATCCCCTAATTCTTGAGTCTGGCCCCTGGCATGGCGGACTCTTTTATGCGATTGGGCTGGCGGCTTCTGCTGAATTTATGCAGGAAATTATTCATCGCCTGGCCGAAATGCTTGATCGACAAATATTGATTTTAATGGACCATCGCTTAAATGGAGGACTGCCGGACAATTTGAGTGTTGAATCGTTCAACCACTGTAAAGGAATTCACCAGCTGACGTCAGCTCTGTTCCAGGAAATAAAAGCCAGGTCAACACCCGTGCGTCAGATGAGTTTCTCGTGTGAAGGCAACAATCAGGACCTCGTACCCTGTGGAATGGCCGCACTTAACAATGTCAACGACCAGCTGGATACGTTAAGAGAAATTGTCCGCGCAGCAACTTTTTGCTCAGCTAGAGCCGCAATGATGCGCTCAACAGGTGGTTTACCCGAAGCATTAAAATTGGCGAACTGGTCACAATTTACAACAGCCCAGGTAGAGAGCATTTTATGAATTTTAACTATTTAACAGGCAATTTCGGCATTGAGATTCCAGCGAATGAACTAGCCGATATGGACCAAAGCACAGGGCTAACACTGCAAAACTTATGGCATGAGCACGAGCTATTGGTTATCAGGGATATGGACCTGGATACTCAAGCATTTGTCAACTTCTGCAGTTTATTTGGGGAACTTCAAAAAAATTATTTCTTTTTTCAGGGTCACTCAGAGGAGTATCCACAAGTTGCTAGAATCATTAAAGAGGCCGGTGAAAAGAAAAATACTGGGGGAATCTGGCATCATGACCAGGGCTATTATTCGAATCCGGTAAAAGGTATCGCTTTGTATGGTATAGATATTCCCCCCAGGGGGGGTGATACCCTCTTTACTAGCTCAACACTTGCTTATGAGAGTCTTTCAACTGCAATGCAGCAAGTAGTTAACTCTCTCAATGTGATACACACCACAGAACTAATGCTCAAAAAGCAACCATTAACAAAATTAATGGAAAGTTCGGATGAGGATGGGTCCGGTATAGAGCGGGCGCTAAAATTAATGCCGTTGAAATCTGCAATACACCCAGCAGTTTGTAAAAACCCTGTAACTGGTAAGCCTTTTCTCTACCTGAACCGAACTACTACCTCGCAGTTTGAGGGTATGACAGCTGATGAAAGCTTGGGCCTGCTAAATTATCTGTTTCAGCACGTCGAAAAACCGGAATTTAATTGCCGAGTGCAATGGCGCCCTGGCACCCTGGTGCTTTGGAACAATCACCAGGTCTTACACTATGCGGTAAATGACTACAATCAACGGCGGGAATTACACCGTGTGCATTTCTCTGCAGAACGACCAGTTAAATATCTATAAATAGATAGTTAGTGTATTTATGAACTATAACGAACTACTGACAGATTTTCTGCACATAAATAGCCGGTCTAGAAATGAACAGCAGGCATTTAAAGATAGTCAAATCAAGAAGCTGCTCAGTGAGGCTGTTGCAAAATCCAACTACTATCGTGAATTACTTGCGCAAAACAATGTTGATATAGAGGCAATACAAACCTGTACAGATTTACACCAACTGCCGATTATAAGCTCTGAAGTGTTTTTAAAGCCTATGCCGACAGTGAGTATGGCTTTTAACGATATTGTTCGCTATTGCCACACCTCAGGCAGCACCGGCACTCCCAAGCGAGTGCCCTATACCCGCAAAGATATTGAGAACGCGGTAATCTCTCAAGCGCGCAGCTACTTATTTGCAGGTGTTGAACCATTCGATAAATGTTTGTGTGCAATGACCTATGGCCCCTGGCCCAGTGGTATGATTTGTCATGCTGCCGCTGAAATATTTGGCCTCACCATTCCCGCAGATTCATTTCTGGGGATTGACCATCAGCTTCAGAGCCTGCAAAGGGATCAGCTGGATTATATGGTCTGCCTTCCCTCTTTATTACCTCGGCTGGAACGCCACTGCCTGGAGAAAGATATATCACCGGCATCCTTAAACATACGCAATATATTTATGGTGGGTGAACTGTTCTCTGAAGACTTTCGGGCTCGCTATGAGCAGTTGTTCAACTCCAAGCTGATTAATATGTATGCGAATACTGAGCTTGGGCTAATAGCGAGTGAATGCCAGCATCATAACTTACATGTGTGGGAAGATTTCTTTCATGCAGAAGTTATTGACCCCGATACAGGAGAACCATGTAAAGATGGGGTCACAGGGGAATTAGTGATAACCGCTCTGCAGCGTGAAGCCCTTCCGCTGATTCGCTATAACACACATGATCTGGTGGAGATGCACAGAGGCCCTTGCGAGTGTGGCCATCCCGGAACCTATTTGGGGCCCATCAAGGGGCGTCTCGATAATATGTTCACAATCAATGGCGGCAATATCTATCCGATTACGCTGGAAAACGCCATCACTGCTATCGCTGGTCTCAGCTCCTTTTACCACTGCATTATCGAAAAAGTCGATGGGCATGATCATTTGACCTTCGAAATTGAAGCAAGAGAAGCTGTCAATCAGCAGGAGAAAGAGCGTTTAGCACGACTATTTTATAGCAACCTCACCAGTTCAGATGTAACCCTTCGTATGATTTTCCTGGGGCTCGAAACGGCCTCAAGAATCAATATAGAAATTTTACAACCTGGGGAAATCAGTAAAAAAGCTGGCAAGGTTAAAAAAATCATTGATCGCAGATAGCCTTCCCCACTGAACTGGAGCATACACCTAGCTACCCCTTCACTATGTGAAGGGGTAGCTAGCAAATAGGCTATTGATATTGCGAAAGGTGCTTACCAAGGTTGCTCTTCACCGAGGTGGACAAATTGTCCGTTGGGGCCATCGCTATCAATCAGGGCCAGGTCTACAACCGTTGAAGCTCCGTCGGTAACTTCCATTGGCGCCGCGCTGGTGCCCAGGTCGGTTTTAACCCAACCGGGGTGCGCACTATTGACCTTGATATTGGTCTCTGCAAGGCTCTGGCTCAGGGAAACTGTAAACATATTTAATGCGGCTTTAGATGCGTTGTAAGCAAACGGTTTTACCGCACTCCAGCCGGATTCAACATCGGCATTTACTGCCAGGGAACCCAAGATGCTACTAACGTTGACAATACGTCCAGCCTTACTCTTCTTGAGTAGTGGCAGTAGTTCCTGCGTGAGGCCAATTTGAGCAAACAAGTTGATACCGAAGGTGGTTTGCAGATCGGCTTGGGAAACAGTCTCACTGTTATTCTGCGCCCATTCTCCTTCCACAATCACACCGGCATTGTTTACTAGAATATCCAGTCGGCCATACTGCTCAGCAATTTTTTGAGCTGCTTGCGCCCTGTCGTTTGCCTTGGTGATATCCAATTCTATGGTGTCCAGTGGGGCTACCTTGCCTGTCCAGGCCGCTTTAACCTCTTGAAGCTTCTCCTGGTTGCGGCCAGACAGAATTACCTTGACCCCCTGGTCAGAGAGCTGCTTGGCAACTTCGAGACCAATACCGCGATTAGAGCCAGTAACTAGTGCAATTCGTTCATTCGACATGGTTGAATCTCCTGTGAATCATGTTGTTTCGAAGACGAAGCCATTCTATTATCCACCCATAAATGAACAATTACCCAATTTGAAAATGAATGTTCGCGATTTAGAAACAGTAAGCTTGAGAACCCTATCGGTATTTGTCCAGGTCAGTAAAACTCTGAATCTCACACTTGTGGCTGAGCAGTTGGGCCTGCCGAAATCCACAGTCAGCAAGGAAATATCCCGGTTGGAGTCCCATCTGAAAGCAAAGTTACTGGACCGCTCAACCCGTCGGGTTGAGTTAACTGAAGTCGGTGCTATTGCTTATGAGCGAGCACTTCAATTGGTGGAAGATTTTAAAGCCCTTCAGCACGATGTGCTGGTTATGGAGCAACAGGTACAAGGGCTCCTTAAAGTTTCTGCCCCACCCGCTCTTGGCGAGTTTCTCTCACAAAAGGTCTTGCCCCCATTTTTGAAACGCTGGCCCAAAATTACGGTTTCTCTCAACCTTACCTATGACTTCGAGGATCTATTTGCCCAGGGTATCGACTTGGCTTTCCGAGTAGGAGAAATTCAGGACGACCGCCTAATAAGCCGCAAGCTCGGCCACTCCACCAGGGTTCTTGTGGCCAATCCAGAATATCTGGCAGTGCATGGGGCGCCCCAACTTCCTGAAGAGCTGGCGGGTCACAACTGCCTTCGATTTCAATTCAATCCGGGGGAATCGGAATGGACACTGACATCTGCTAACTCAACCATCAACTTATCCGTAAGCGGAAATTTCTTTTGCGCTAACATCCAGGCATTAAAAAATGCAACGTTGAATGGGCTCGGCATCGCCCAATTGCCAATTAACAATATTGTTGAGGAATTGGCTGGCGGGCAGTTGGTAAAAGTGCTTCCAGAATGGCATGTACCACCAATGAACATTCATGCCGTATACCGAACCGGATTGAACAAACCGAAGAAACTCGCGGCCTTGCTCGATTTCCTTAACGAGGAGAAGGGCCTCTTCGAGTGGAGTGTGTAGTTGCAGATTTCATCGCCACCTACCACCTTTATAGTTCATTTACTTTATGGTGCATTTGCTTGGTTCGCTTGAGCCAAAGTATCCCTAAGGTGACCTGGCAGAGGGATTTTGACCCTGTCGGAGGCAGATAAAGTGACATAGGTAATGTTCGCCGTAAAAGCCGGTGCCCCACTCTCCAGATAAGCCTCAAGCTGGAAGCTAAAAGAGTGGTTGCCAATATCTGAGATAGAAACCTGAATTTTTAACTCCTGATCCCAAGTCACAGGGGTCAGGAATTCCAAGTTGAATGCTCTTACCGGAGTTATAAAGCCCAGCTGCTTCATCCTTCTAATGGCTGGGCCGTCAAACAGGACAGACATCGCTTCGTGAGTTGCCTCCAGGGCAAAGTCGGAAAATCTTGGGGTATATACAATACCCGCAGGGTCACAATCACCGAACAATACCTTGCGTTTAACGGTTATCATCTGGCCAATCCTGAAAGTCCAAAGCAGCATTGCTATTGTATGGCAAGGTACCTGCTCTATTCCGATCAAACAGAATTACCAAATCCATCATCCTGCACGCCCCACTTGCTTACGCTTAGTTACTAGAGATAGACAAGAGCGTTACTTCCGGCGGAACTAGGAATCGCACAGGTAAAATACTGGTCCCTACTCCAGGGCTTACATACAGGTTTTTTCCACCTTCCTCGATATGACCTATCGCATAACGTTGCCCGTAACGAGAGGGAACTATCGGGCGCCCAATAAATGGCAGGTAAACCTGTCCTCCGTGGGTGTGCCCAGCAATAGTCAGTGAGATTTGCTTCGGTAATTCTGGAAATATATCGGGATTGTGCGTGAAAGCCAAAATGCTCTCAGCGGTATCAATGCCATCCATCGCTTGTGCGATATCATGTGGCCCCTCCCAAAAATCACTGAGACCCACCAGGCGTAACTTACAAGCGCCACTATTCAGCTTTGCTGATCGGTCTTCAAGTACCGTAATCCCTCGATCAGCGAATGCCTTCTCTACCCGCTTGGCATCAAGCCACCAGTCGTGATTTCCCAACACTGCGAAAACGCCCATGGGCGCTTTCAATTCCTCCAGTATCTCGGCAACCTCTTCGGGAGAAACAAAAGAGCCACCTGCAACGCCCTGGATAACAAAATCACCTGGTAACAAAATCAAATCAGGCAAACTCGCATTTACTTCATCAACTAACCACCGAAGGCTATCAACCCCTTTATACGGAGAGCCCACATGTAAATCAGCAAGGATGGCCACCTTCTTGTTATTACAGGCTTCTGGCCAGGAATCAATCGTTATCGTCTGCTCTCGGATTCTGAAACTATTTGGCTCTGCAAAGAAAGCCCAAATAGAGATGGTTAGACCAATGATAAAAAGTATTGCGGAAATGTTACGACATTTGCTCAAGAAATAGACTCACTCAATGACCCAAACCTACAACACTTCAGGCTACAGTACGGTATCTACTATTTAGGGATACTCTGAAAAACCAGCCTTTAGCGTTACATCACGCTTCACATAACTAAAAATAGCTACTTTTTACTCGAAATCGTGCTTTCTATATACAGTTATCTCCATTTTTACTGCCCTAGATCCGCATTTAGCGGACTTGTCGAAGTTGGAGCGGAGATAGTAGTGGCATCTATAATGGTGCCTTCACGCAGCGCCATACCATTCTCAGCAAGATGGATATTGCTTTCCCTAAATAGAGTTGTACTCAGCTGATTCGCTCCATCATTACCCTTGTCATACTGAATCAAAATGGAAAAGAAAAGACAAATTCGATCGGGCTTGAGATTAAACTGCTCAATCGCACTAAGTCTATAGGTCAAAGGCTAACCAGCCCAGGTTCAGCTTGCTGCAACTGCTCACTACTCTCGATATCCAGCAACCATTCACAGCCGCTTCAACAATAACAGATCCCGGTTATTAAAATAGTTATACAGGGTTTTGCTAGAAACTTGACTGACCTTGACGATCTTCTCCATGATCAGCTCTGAAGGGTCATGGCTTTCCAGTGCAGCGCTAGCAACGGATAAAATCCTTTGTCGACGCTTCTACTGATGAATGGACGAGAAAGGGCCTCATTTATTGGTCAAATCAACAACACCTGAGAATTACAGCACCTGAGAGCGCCTAATTATTATAGTTTTCCCGAGTTGTACACATGACTGTAAAACCAGGCAATACACTCTCTAAAACGCTATATAACCCTACTATTTCTCCGTTAACAGGTCGTCAATAAAACCATTCATCCGCTTTAGGGCCCATTCGTTCCTCCCGTAATTGATACGCTCCAGCGCACCGTTATTCATGGAGCGCTGAACACCCTCTCCTAGCTCAAAGTCCTCATTCAACACCGCTACAGTAATATCATGGTTACGCTGCCAATGATCCCGCATGGTATCCCGCAACTCAGTCGGAACCAGTGTGGTAACAGCGATGGCCGTTTTATCGAGGGCCAGGGGCCTGAACTGCACCCAGTCAATATGCTGATGCTGAATCAGCAAGGCCGAGGTAGGAAACAATGAATACAATGTATGACTGCATTCTCGCAGGGATTGTTGCTCGACGGGTTTCTCCACCACCGTAGCTAAAGCCTTGGTCGGCATTACTACCCGTAGATGGGGTCCCAGGGCATCGATGACCGCGGTGTTGTTATAAAAATAAGGGCCAATACTCTCGCTGTGGGCATAGGAAAAGTGGTAGGTTTCAATACCGCCCTCTGCCACTATTTTCCAGTTTGTGTTCCAAACCTTGCGATGTTGCGCAAACACAGAGAGCTGATCGAGCTGCAGGGCCGCTAGCGGCTGCGACATACCCTCCAGAGCTTCATCCAGGTCTGGAGCCGAAGCCCCATCAGGGCAAAGCCAAATGAATCCATGCTTTTCTTTAACAGGCAGTTCGAGTAGGCCATTGTCTGACTTATCAAGATCAGGAAAGCACTGTTGCTTACCAGGAACCGAGGCCAACGCGCCATCTGTGGTATATGACCAGGCATGATAGGGGCAGTGAATGCGTTTTGCCTGCCGGCATTCTCCCTCCCCTAGTAGTGTGGCACCGCGATGACGACAGCTGTTGTGAAAGGCATGCCATTGGCCTGAAGCATCGCGACTGACAATCAAAGAGCCGAGTGGCGTCTCGACCGCTTTGAGGCTATTCGCTTCAATCAGTTCAGAAGTATGTACCAGAGGCCATGGCCAACGACGATGAATATGCTCCATCTCAAGCTCGAACACCTCTTTGCTGCGGTATCGTCGTGTATCAGCGTTGGCCGTCTCATCCGCTAGGGTTGTGGTTTTATCTTGTATCAGTCCCCAGCATCGCTGGATAAGATCGAGCTCTGTTTGTCTGTCCATACTCCATCCCTTGCGTTATGGCAATCAGAACCTACCAATCGGTAAGTTTATTGACAGGCTACCTACCAATCGGTAAGGTGTCAAGCTGTCTAGCCAGACCATATTGAAGCTCAATGAAGACACGAGAAAAGTTACTTCTCAAGGCCGAAATTCTCTTTTCTGAGAGAGGTTTTTACGGAACCAGCATCAATGATGTCGCCGCCGAACTGACTATCAGCAAACAAGGGCTGCTGCACCACTTCCCCAGCAAAGAAAAACTCTATGCTGCGGTACTTGAATCCGCTGTTACCCATCTGGTTGAGGACCTGAAACCCAACATTGAGCATGAGCTAGCTCCCAGAGAACAGCTGTTGAACTTATTAAACGTACTGGCAGCACCCGACAAAAGAACCCACCGCGTTATTCTTCTTCTGATGCGAGAGCTGTTAGATAATAAAGAGCGCTCCGAACACGCCCATCAGTGGTTTCTAAAGCCCGTTCTCGATCATCTAGAGGGACTGGTGAAAGCGAGCCAGAAACAGGGACACTTTCAAGAGATAAAGCCGCTTGCCTTTATCTACCAATTACTTGGGGCCGTTCAATATTTTTTGATATCTGAACCCACCTTGAAAAAGCTCTACTCTGCAAAAACCTTCAAGACACTAAAAAAACAGCACCTGATCGAACTGGAAAGATTGATCACGAGCGCTTACTAATCACGACAAAAGGCTATACTGCCTCTATGTAGGGTAAAGGCAAGAGAAGCAGCAGACTAGGCTAGGCGGTAACGCTGAGCTTCCCTCATTGCGATACCATTCTGAAGCGCTATCAGCATCTGAGTAATAAGGGCTTTAACGGTTTTTCCATCATCTAGACGTATGCAGAACCATGCACCTTCTAAACCTGTAGGCATCGATATTATCGAAGAAAAGCCCATCTATTCGCTGGGTAAATTTGTGATTAACTGGAACGGTCTCATTGCCCTTAGCCCCACCTTATAACCTGGTTAATATCACTGGCCTCCCTAAAAAAATCAGGAGCACTTGGAGCACCTTAGGGAATTTTAATTAAGAGATCTTAGTCATGAACCTCTGTAGCTTAGTTTTCCGAAATTAAACCCTTCAAACTTGGGAATCTGTTTTAGCATAGAATTCGAGATCGCTAAGCATACGCATGACTTTACAGGTGCCTGCAGCTTCCAGGTCGATACATTGATCTCGTAGTTACTACAAACTTTGCCGAAGTTGTACCTACAGATCCATTTGATCCTCAATATGGCGGATAGGTTTTATCAACCAGCTCATTGATTTCCAGGCAATTCTCAATTGGCTGCACTTTGAGTTCGAGCAGATTTCGAGTATCTTCCAATGGCATGCCCAATGAACGGCAGTGGCGAATGCAGTGAAATTGCTTTAAATGAGCTCCAGAATAAAGTTATAAATTATCCCTGGTCCGCACAGGTTCCGGTAACGAGTCCACCTGATCGTAGTAACGCACTGCCTCCACTTCACAGCTGGCTTCGCCAATCATATCGGGCATGCAGGTGTCCCCTTGACTCTATAGTTACTAGAGGGATAGTAATAATGGCTCACCTTTTGAGCTATCCGAGAGTTGACTATGGAAAAGCGCGATACTGGCTGCGGTTGTGAAAAGCCCACAGAGCCACTCGAAAGACCCGGCAATAGTACAGTCAATAAAGAAGGAGAATCTTCCCTGTTCTCCATTGGCAAGATGGACTGCCCAACCGAGGAAAGCCTGATACGCGCCAAGCTTTCCAGTATTCAGGGGATCTACAGCCTCGACTTCAATCTGGTACAGCGAATCCTGACGGTCGGCCATGCACCTGGCATGGAGCAGACGATCCTGGATGTATTAACGCCACTCGACCTGGATGCCAGGCTGGCTACCGAGGAAGATACCGAGGGTGCCCCTCCAGCCGCTAAGGCCAATTGGTGGTTGCTTGGTGCCGCAGCCGTTGCAGCTCTGGCATCAGAATTGGCGTATTGGCTGCAAGGCGGTAATACCTGGTTAGTATTTGTATTGGCTCTGGCTGCCATTGCTGGCGGTGGCCTCTCCACCTACAAAAAAGGATGGATAGCGCTTAAGAACCTCAATCTGAACATGAATGCGCTCATGTCAATTGCGGTCACTGGCGCCATATTAATTGGACACTGGCCAGAAGCGGCCATGGTAATGGTGTTATTTACCCTGGCAGAACTGATTGAAGCAAAATCTTTGGACCGCGCTCGAAATGCCATCCGGGAGCTACTGAGCCTAACCCCGGAAACAGCCACTGTACGGCAGGATGATGGAAGTTGGCGTGAGATCGGCGCAAAAGAGGTACCTTTAGGAGCCATTGTCAGGGTAAGACCTGGCGAGCGTATCGCCCTTGATGGGGAGGTTGTAAAAGGCAACTCTGCAGTTAACCAGGCCCCAATTACCGGGGAAAGCTTGCCTGTAGACAAGACGGCCGGCAATGAACTTTTTGCGGGGACCATTAATGAATCTGGCGCGCTCGAATACAAAGTAACCGCTGCCGCTAATGATGCTGTCCTGGCCCGGATTATTCATGCGGTAGAGGAGGCCCAAGGAAGCCGCGCGCCGACGCAGCGCTTTGTCGACCAATTTGCCCGCTGGTACACACCCCTCGTGTTTGCCGTAGCCTTAGCCACAGCGTTAATACCCCCACTCTTTTTCGGCGGCGCTTGGATGGAGTGGATATACAGGTCTCTGGTATTGCTGGTAATCGCCTGCCCCTGTGCTCTGGTAATTGCGACACCGGTCACCATTGTCAGCGGCCTAGCGGCAGCAACCCGTCACGGCACCCTGATTAAGGGCGGTGCCTATCTCGAGCAGGGTCGTCGCCTGCGCTGGATTGCACTAGATAAGACCGGCACCATTACCCATGGCAAGCCCGAAGTAACCGACTTCGAACCCTGGTCAGGTGCTGAACCTGACGAAATCAGAACTATAGCTGCCAGCCTGGCCTCACGTTCTGATCATCCTGTCTCAAAAGCCGTCGCAGAATATCTCAGCGCAGAAAACGCAGAGCTACATGAAGTTGAGGCTTTTGAAGCCCTGGCCGGCCGGGGTGTTCGCGGCGAAATAGCTAATATGGGGTACTATCTGGGGAATCACCGCTTGGTAGAAGAGCTTGGGGTCTGTAGTCCGGATCTTGAACAGCTGCTTAGCAAACTTGAATCCCAGGGCAAAACAGTCGTTATGCTGGTGGGAGAATCCGGAGTAATGGCTTTGTTCGCAGTTGCGGACACCGTCAAAGAGTCCAGTCGGAAAGCCATTGAAGAACTCCACGAATTAGGGGTGAAAACCCTAATGTTAACCGGTGATAATCAACATACTGCCGACGCCATCGCCCGCGAAGTAGGCATCGATCGAGCCGAAGGCAACCTTCTTCCAGAGGATAAACTGCAGCAGGTGGAGTCCCTGGCCGGTCATGGCAGAGTTGGTATGGTTGGGGACGGAATCAATGATGCACCAGCACTGGCGCGAGCCGATATCGGCTTTGCAATGGGAGCTACAGGTACAGATACCGCTATAGAAACCGCCGATGTTGCCTTAATGGATGACAATCTTGGCAAAATTGCTGGTTTTATACGCTTGTCACGCACCACGGCCCATATACTTTGGCAAAATATTGTCCTTGCTCTCGGCATCAAAGCGATATTTCTTATCCTCGCCTTTGCTGGAGAAGCTACCATGTGGATGGCAGTGTTTGCGGATATGGGTACCAGTCTGCTGGTGGTATTCAATGGATTGCGATTGATGCGGAAGTGACCTGCTGTAGAATCCGATATACAAACTCGGCTTAGTAATATGCTTTAAACTTCATCCATCCCAAAAGCTTAGGGACGGATGAAGTTTACCCTTCAGGAGTTAGTTTATGACTCAACGTCAATAAACCTTACCTCCCCATTCTCTGTTGCTGTGGATGTAATAAATACCTGGCTTCCACTTATCCTTCCTACAGAAAGACATTGTCCAGAGATATTGGTATAAATGCCCGGGTCACCTTCCGGAGGATTATTATCAGACCATTCACAACCGTTAGTGCTTAATATATAGATAAATCTCTCGCCATATAGGTTTAAATTTGAATTATCAAAAGAGAACAGTTGAACCTGCTCACCCTCCGCGTAGTCTGCTCCAAAGATATAGATTGACGCATTCTGGTAGGACAATAGAGATCTTGTGGGTGAGTTACTAGTGCTATAAATCGTTGAGCTATCATATGCATGAGCAATTGATGCCTGTCCGCCATCTAATACTACGCGACTGGTATTCCTAGCATTGACCGATACTATCTCTCCACCCAGCAGAAATAATTCTGAATTGTTAAATACCTGAATAGAGCTGGTAATCTGGCCTCCTCCCATGGTCACAACTGTTGTTTGCCCAGAGAGGCGAACTTCATGCAAATAAGCTCCCTCTTCAATTACATACTCGACAGTTGGAAAGTTACCATTCAGGTCCAGTATACAAGGCTTACTTTCATCACCGGGAACACAAATATAATCAATATATATAATTTCTTGACCAGATACTGAATGCCCCAATTTATATGAAGCCAGGATACCCTCAGAACTTTGACCAAAATCAAACTTTGAATAAAACGATTTAGCTTCGCCTGATAAGACATCAAAGGATAGCAATAAGACAAACAATAAAATAAATATATTAGCGCCACCTCTATATTTCTTACTCATCGAATATTCTCCAGAACAGTAGGCATATAATTGACAGTATGAATATAGAGAAGTAAGGCCGCATTTCAATAATGGACTCAAAAATTTTTATTTACATCAAAAAATACAGCGCTTATGCCTCTAAGAATTAGGGAGCACTCAAAACAAGACAGCTTTGACTTCAAGATAGTAAAATTTGGATCACCGCTCAGGATAACCAAAATATAATCGTGTATCTTTTTACCAAGGATTCAAATCACTGAAGCTTAGTATAAGCATCTTGATTACTTAACAACTGCCCCCTTATCAATTTTTATTCCCAGTGGTTTTACTAATGTATTAAATATCGCCCGTTGAAATTATCGTGCCATTAAAATCACTATAACAGACAATAAAATTTTTGGAGGATATCGATACTGGCTGTCTAGAGATAGCTCGGCATTCGACAATTAAATAAAGCAAGCCCAAAGTTCTTATTTAGCTAAACCGGTATTCGTTGTTAGTAGCCTAACGCCAGCAATTTGTAATAAGATTAAGCACGCCGTCGATCTCGGCAAGATCATCTTCTGTGTTGAAGTGTACGGCCAGTACCATTACCCATGGCAATCTCGAAGTAACCGACTTACAACCTTGCTATGGAGCTGAATATCAACAAATCAGAACTATACAGCTATCAGCCTGCCGCTCAGAGCATCCGTTGTATCAGCAGGCGGGACGCTAATGGAACCTATAAATTTGGACCGCGAATGGTAACTTCGCACTAGTCCAAAAGCTATACTGAGTATTCTCTCGCAGTGACAGAAAAACCTGGAGTACATATAAAAAAGCCTGATCAGCAAAGCTCACTGATCAGGCCATTTTACCATGAAATAAATCTTATAGATAAGCTAACAGATAACATTTAATTAATTTTAACTGCCTTAATATTCTCTATTCTCTGTGGAAACAATTGAATTGATCTCATCAATGATAAAGAAAACCCTGGCCCTTCTTTATCCAGCTCACTTGCCGGCAAATAAAAATGCCGAACTGCATTAGAGCGGTATAAGGCTGAATCAAGAATATGCCATTGGCCTTTATGCCATACTTCCGCCCAGGCATGGCCAAAAGACGTTACCTGTTCTTTATCTTCAAGTATTACGGTGCCTAAAACAACTCTTGCAGGAAGATTTAATGATCGAGCAAGTGCAGTAGTAAGCACTGCATACTCCGTACAGTCGCCGCTACGTTGGGTAGCCACCACTGAAGCTATATTAAAGCCATGGATATATGTAGGATATTCAATATAATCATCTACATATGATTCTAGCTCTGTTAATGTCCAATTTTCACTGACTCCACTTGTAAAGCCGGAAGTAAAATCCTTTGTACTCTCCTCATCCAGGTCAATTACAAAACTATTCTCTCTATGTTTTGCATGAACTTCACCAAAAAAGTTCGGCTTAGTTCTCATGGTAATAAACAAGGACTCACCTTTAATGTGCTCAACAGTGATGCCCTTCCAATCCAACAAAGCTGTAGCAATCCTTTGTGCCTCTGGTGAAACTAGCTCAAAGTGAATAGTATCAGCAAGAGGCAGAGACTGATCAGTTGCAAGCTCTGTGCTCAATTCAGCAAAGGATGGAACACTCTGTGCATTTACATCAAGTGCCAACAAAGTTAATAGGAGCGGAAAAAACTGCTTCATGGCAGTTTAGGCTCACCTTTTACATGCAGTAATTCCATATCCAGCACAAGCGGCCCTTGCTTCATAGTTCCCTGCTTGAAAATCCCACTGTCTTCAGCGGTAAATTTCATAACAATCGGGCCTATATCCATTTTAAAGTTTGCACTGGGGTTATCAGCCAGCTTGCTTACCAGGACTTTTTGTGCTGATGTAGGGTCCGCATCAGATAGCCACATATAAAATTCAGCAGAATCCTGATCTGACACGTTTAAGTGGGCTGTTTGAAGATAACTACCAAAGTTTGACAATAACATACCGGTATAATCCAGTTCAGAATTGATCTTTTTGCCCTGGAATTCACCTCCTACCAGCCACTTATCATTTTGGTTCTTAATTGAATAATGTGAAGTCAGCTCACCATTATCAATTGAATATTCTGAAGCATTAATTAAATAACCATCCGGCCTACTCCAGGAAGAAGATACAAAGTCTGAAGCGGATATAGAGCTGGCATCTACTGGGAAAATAAAGGCGGCTCTGCTTTGAATATTGATATCACCTTCATCATCTGTAGTATATTTTTCATAGCTATATCCAACAGATATATCATTAAGCTTCATCTGATGAACAGACTCAAAGAACTCCGCACTTTGATTGTTTCCTGTGGATACGCCTATAAATGATTCAAAAACATCAACAAAAGCCTGGTGGTATCCCATTTGATTATGCAGACAGACCTGTAGGTTCCCATCAACTTCCGCTGACAAGCCCTTCATTAACCCTGCTACAGCTTCACTTTTTTCGCCAAGAAAATAAAGGGTATCTAGTGATAGATAAGGTGTATTCTCGGTAATGCCGACATCAACAGCATAGTTAAAACGGGCTGAAAGTGATTTATTATTAAGCTCTTCAGCCTGAGCCAGGCTGCTATCAATCAACCCATAAAGAGAATTTGCTGGGCCATCATATTCATTAAAAATATAACACTCAATTGGGACAGAGGTATCAATATCAATTAGGTAATACCAGGTTCCATCACTATTTTTTGAAGCCGCAACCTTACCTAAAATTTCTCTTTTGAAATTAAGACTTTCAACTTCAAGTGAAGACTTATTATCAACAATTTTATCTTTCAGCATCTCATCTTGAATCCAAGATGGAAGATTATCTAAACTTAAAATTCCCCATGAACTACCCGTTTTATCATTCCCATTAGGCTTTGAATCCTCTGTATTTTGTGTAGCAGAGCAGCCAGCCAGCAAAATAGCAGTAGTAATAGCTGGCATTAGTTTGATGTTCATACTTAGTTCTCTATTTTAGTTGTATTTAACTAGTTGTTACTCAAGTAGTAGAAATCACTTATGAGTGAAATTCGTACAAACTTGAGTGCGGCTATACAATGTATTGCAAGCAATCTTACCATCTCGCAGGATAAGATTGTATTTGAAGTTCAGGAATTACAAGATTGAGGGTACATTCAAAGGATGCCTAGCAAGAAAGGGGGTCGCCAATAGTTTATATAGCTAGCAGAAAATATCAATCCGACTCTCCCAGCCCAACTTTGTTAGGCTAGAATTCCAGGGTAGTAATGTTTCATAGCTCTCTACAGACTGATTGCGTGGAACTTTCCAAGTACTTCCACATAATACTTATATGTAGCAATACCGTAGATCTTGGCTATTTGCAAAATAGCTAAAGTGTAAGTACAGTTGAATCAACCCCTTCGAGTGAAGATACTTACAGGTAGTTTTTTCGATACCTTACGAAGGGTTTGATTTTTTATTCAGTCAAATTGGTTTCGATTTCGGTGCGGCCACCCTTCAAAAGCTCATAAAGTCCTTTCCAGTGCTTTAGGCAGTATTCTATGGCTTTACTGAGTGGAGACTTGTGTAGTAGCTTTGATTACTTTTCATCTAGCCTGTTTTACTGATAGCCGCAATCGGCCTGGACTCCTCCTGTCGTAAATCACATCACTGCTTTGCAGTTAGCTATCACCTTCGGCTTTTGAATCTATCCGATATAGTTTCCTATAAAAGTACATAACCTGCTTGGCCAGTCCGCCTGTTCTGTGTAGACTTGGAAATTGGTGCAAATTTGCGTCGAGTGTGTGTACTACAATGACTTGGGTTAATCGTCTCTTCGCGGAGCAAAAGCTCTACAGCATTGCAGCCATTCATCCTCATTAAAAATGTAATTGTCTTTTTAACTTGAGCGTATAGGAGTATATCTTTAAAAGAATTCACAAAATATTTAATTTGTTATGCCCAGATACGCTTTCCTCAAGAAATACCCGCTTTTTGAAAGCCAACAATACCATCTAGCTTAATAAAAGATGTAGAGACCAACCCCTTTCCATCTTTTGATTTAGCTGGCACTTATTTGATATATTGTGTGTCGCCGAATAGGATTGTTTTATAATTACTCGCAAAAAGTGAGTAACTTACTTGCTCTCACCCAATCCTATTAGACAATAAAGATTCTGTAAAAATTCAAACCGTTATTTAATTAGCAGCACTAACAACTCAACTTTAAAAAGAGCTTATGAGCACTCTATTAGCTGACGACTTCCTTCAAAGCCCGCCTCGCCAAGTAAGCAACAGAAAAAATTACTGAAAACTGGCCACTCATTTGTAAAGCAAACTTTGGCCAAAAATCTATTTCTTCTGTGAACAGAGATAAGATTAGATTCCCTGGAAATAGGAAGACTCCAAAATACTCCCAACCACCACCGACAATAAGCCAGTTATACATGAAGGTCACCACGCCAACTAATAAAGCTAGCAATCCAATAGCCATTGAAAACGTAATATCCTTATTCATGCCTTTCTCTTAACTGTAAAAAAGTGAGATTTATATTACGCAATCATAACATCACTTTCCGCCCACAACCTCTTTCTTGATATAGACGCCCAATCGTTTTGCAAGACGAACCAAATTTCCTCTATCCATAGAAAGCAATTTTGCAGCTCGACTCCAATTCCCATCACAGTTAGTCAGCGTATGCTTTATAAGATCGCGCTGATAATCCTCGGTCGCAGACCTGAGATTCACAACTTCCAGCGATGGTTGAGCCGGTTTATCAAACTCTGGCTGTGCCATGATATCGTCAGGAATCTCTATATGCGCAGCGGTTAACGATACAATCTCTGACGGAGAGGAGCCCTTTCTGGCCTTCAAGGCTGCACGACTAATGATATGCTCCAACTCCCTTACATTCCCCGGCCAACCATAACGCTTTAATTTACGTGAGACCTCTGCCGACAATCTGAGTTGACGAAAGCCCAGCTTTCTACGGGACTTTTCCAGGAAGTAATCCGCCAGTAACAGAACATCATTCTCTCTTTGTGATAAGGGTGGAACTTCCAGTGGATATACAGAAAGACGGTGATACAAGTCGGCCCTGAAACCTCCGTCTTCTATTTCCTTCAACAGCTCCCGGTTTGTTGCAGCAACTATCCTGACATCGACATGCTGGACTGTATCTTTACCGACCGGCTGGATTTCACCGCTTTGCAGCACCCTCAGCAATTTACTCTGTACAGCTAAAGGTAGCTCGCCCACCTCATCAAGGAAAATAGTTCCACCGTTCGCCAGAAGAAATTTACCTGGCCGCTCGCGATCCGCCCCCGTGAAAGCGCCCTTTGCATGTCCAAAAAGCTCTGCCTCAGCCAGAGTCTCCGTTAAGGATGCGCAATTGAGGTAAACAAGTGGTTTTTCCCTGCGAGAAGAGAGCCTATGTACAGTGCGAGCCACTAACTCCTTGCCGACACCTGTCTCTCCAAGGATCAGGACGTTGTAGTCAGAACCTGCTACCAGCTCAATATCACTGCGCAGGGCTTTCATGACTTGGCTCTCTCCAATGAGCTCCCCACCATCTCGTAGAAAAGCCTCCTGTGTCAGTTCTTTTACCAACTGTTCTGCATGTTCTGCAGAAAGGGAAAGCTCTTTTAATTCCAAAGCTGTTTTTAGTGTTGCTGCAGAAAGGGCTGCTATCAACTCAAGGGTTCTGTCACTAATTTGGCCATAAGCATCTGAAGCCATGCTATCGAGAGTTAGCAAGCCCACCAAGTGGTTATCAGAATACAGGGGCAAACCCATGCAAGAGTGCACCGGCAAGTCCCCTTCCCTATCCAGTAGTAAGCCATCAAAAGGGTCTGGCAAATCACAATCTGATGGGAAGCGAACTGGATTTTCTGAGGCACAGATCTGGGCAAGGCGCGGATGTTCATTGACTACAAAACGGCGGCCAAGCGTTCTTCTGGCAAGCCCTTGTACCGCCAGGGGGGTAAGTACATTCTCATTTAACCCCAATAGGGCCACGGCATCACACTTGATGGCTTTGCGGATAGTAGAGAGCAGGCGTTCAAAGCGGTCGCTGTTGTTCAGGCTATTAGCCAGATCCAATGCGACTTCCAACAGGAGATTGGCGTTGATATCTGTCATACATGCATAGGTCCATATGATCTATTGAGGTCATTATGACACATAAAGTTATCAAGTCATAATGACATGTTAAAACCGAAAAAAATCTTCAACTTATTGATTTATAAGCATTTTTATTTTTGGCATGGGGCTTGCTAGTTATATAGCGAAACCAAAATTGCCATAGAGGTTAAAAATGCTCGACACTGAAAACCCTGTCCTGCGCAGACGCTTCGAACTTCTGCTCAAAGCTGGCAATCTGACCCTTCTACTGTCAGTTCCTTTTTTGATAGTAACTGTCGTTATCTGCTACCCCATGTCCCACTATTTCTCCCTTCCGGCACAAGTCGCTGGCCATATCTTTATGGTGATCAGCGCGACACTAATAAAAATCGGATACATAAGCCGCTGCGTCGCACAATATAGCCTCTCTTTAGAGGTGAAATAAGTAGCCGCTTTCTCACTTATTGGCTGAACGCAACTATCAGCAATTTTTACAGGCATTGGACTAATGCCTCTGTTTCGGATTGTCCACGATAAATTTTCCGTTAGATGTATATAGGAGCAAATCATGTTGACATCTAGAGAAATCAAAATTGTTAAAGCCACAAGTCCAGTACTCGATAGTGCAGGTGTAGATATCACAAAGTATTTCTACAATAGAATGTTCTCCTGCAATCCTGAGTTAAAAAATATATTCAATATGAGTAATCAGGAAAGTGGTAAACAGCCATTTGCCCTCTTCAGTGCCATATCAACTTTCTCAAAGAATATTGACAACCTTCCAGCCCTGGATCCGTTAATTGAGAGGGTTGCTCAAAAGCATACCAGCTATTTTATTCAGCCTGAGCAATACGAAATCGTAGGAGACCATCTGCTTGCCACTCTCGTGGAGGTTATGCCGGATACATTCACCTCAGAAGTTATTGATGCTTGGCAAAGAGCTTATAACCTATTTGCGAAGTTACTAATAGAACGAGAATATGAACTCTATGACTTCTCAAGAAATACCCTCGGAGGCTGGCATGGCCCCAGGCAGTTTATTGTAGAGGATAAAACCGTAGAGTCTGAGCTGGTTACCAGCTTTCTCTTAAGACCAGAGGATGGAAATGGTGTAATTGATTATCAGCCTGGCCAATACCTGGGAATTCGGGTAAAACCTCCAAAACATGAATACCTTGAGATCCGTCAATATTCACTCTCCGATAAACCCAATAGTGCAACCTATAGAATCAGCGTAAAAAGAGAAAGCCAGCCTAGAGATGGTATTGTCTCCTCTTACTTACATGAAACTGTGGAGGTTGGGGATATCCTGGAGGCCTACCCACCAAGCGGCGCATTTTTTCTAAAAGACTCAATAAAGCCAATTGTATTGATTTCTGCAGGTGTCGGCCTAACTCCTTTGCTCTCCATGCTGGAATCCATACATGAAAAAGAGCCAGACAGGAAAATTACGTTCTTGCATGCCTGCGAGAAAGAAGAGCAACACTCGTTCAAGGAACGACTTGCGGAACTATCTTCAGTCAATTCAAACATAAAACACTACTACTGGTATGCTTCAGGCGCTAAAGGAAACAGCTTTTCCGGACTTATGCATCTGGATTTTATCCGGGAACAGCTGCCCATTACCCAGGGCGATTTTTATTTATGCGGCCCAACAGGTTTCATGAAGAATATTAAGGAACAACTTATGGAGCTAGGAGTTGATTCCGGTAGGATATTTTATGAAGTGTTTGGTCCGCATAGTGATATATAGAAAATAAAAGTAAAGCATAAAATCACTTTTGCATTCTAAACTATACGATTGCTTACAATGGCTTCATCTGTTGGAACTCGCTAACCAGGCAGGCTACCGCCAGGTGAAGTCTTGAAAAGCCGACGTCATTAGAGCGGACAGACTAAAGCTTAAAAACTCTCTCAGCATTCTTATACAAAAAAAACTCCGATACCTCTTCATCCAGCTCCAACAGATGCATCTCTTTCATGCAGGCTTCCGGTGTCAGCATCGGGTAGTTAGTGCCAAACATCACTTTATTCTTGCCATGGGCCTTCATAAATGAAACCAACTCTTTGGGGTATCGCTTAGGTTTATATGCAGAAGTATCTATATACACATTTGGAAACTTGGTGGCGAAAGCGATCATCTCGTTATGCCAAGGATAACCTATATGACCACAAACTATCTTCAAATCTGGGAAGTCAAGCGCTACTCTTTCGATATGAATAGGCCGACCGGATTCAGAACTGCGTAAGGGGCCTGTGAGCCCAACTTGCAAACAAACAGGTACATCCAGCTCAACGCAAGCGGCATACAGTGGATAATAAAGGGGATGCGTACATGGAAGCTCCCACAGCCACTGCACGATGCGCAAGCCCTTAAAGTCATGCTCACAGACATATTTACGTAACTCTTGAACTGCCTCTATGGGGTTTCTCAAATCAACTGAGGCAAGCCCAGAAAATTTGTCTGGGTGAGTCGAGGTTATTGCAAGAACTTCTTCATTACTAATCAATGCTCCGCTAGGACCATACCAAGCAGAGATAAGCGCCTTGGAGACATTCGCTGATTCCATCGCCAGCAATGTCCACTCCAGAGGCAACTCTTCAAAGTCTTGTCGTGTCCACCTCTTCAATGTATCTAAAAAGGGCTCAGAAAGAAAACGCTTTGTTGGATGCTGAGCCCATACATCAATTACTGTCGTCATAGTAGCAGCTCCCTTATATTAGGTTTGCTATTAAGTATTCTATGGAGTCCAATGCTTCCTTGCATAATCCTACAAAGTTTGTAGTGCGGTAAAAGTACTAAACCACATCATTCATAGTTACAATATCTGCCTACTTATAGTCGTTAACTAATTGGCCATTTGATGACTGTTGAAACTGAGGATGTTTATCCTCAATATCGTAAAAATCAGACTTTTCGCTGACAAATATATGCCCCATGGTTTTCAACCCGGTTGGGCCATCCAATGATCCAGCAATAATTCCAGTTGCATCAAGCTCATACGGCTCCCAAAAAAGCCCTGAGCCACACTCCCGGCAAAACCCCCTGCGAGCAATGTCTGATGTTTTATACCAAGCTAACCCGTCATCTTTTGTTATCTTAATATTAACTTTGCGAGCTTTTGTGTGGGGACCAAAGTTTCCATGTAGCTTTTGACACATATCACAATGACAGTTTACTACGTTTCGCAGCGGCCCTTTCACCTCGTATCGTACAGCTCCACATAAACAACCACCGACTGAAATTGCATTTTCATCAATCATATAATTTACCTGTATATATGTAGCACCACAATTAACCGGGAAAATTCAATTAAGTATATCCTTTGATACCATTTACCACTTCATTGGTTAAAATGGTTTATCCAAAGTGTAAACACAACCCAAATAGACCGCTCTATATACAGCCAGAAAGAATAATAACCTAACAGAAGTAGCAACCGGATTTAGCAATAAGCTTATTCAAATCACCTATTTTTCTTTTCCCTTTAGAATGCTATTTTTGCCGCGCTAAAAGCTAAAATGAATAATGGAATATTGGATAAAAAGAAAATAACAAAACGAATTTCAATCTTATTCCACAAGACCTGGACAAGACTATGAAGTATCCGCAATCCAACATACAGCCAAGAAGCAATAACATTCACCTCTGTAGCTCCATCAAGGAAAGTTAGAGAAAGCACAATGGCATAGAAGACAGTAGGCTGCTCCAGTAGATGATTGTAATTATCCGCTTTCCAGCGAACTCTTGGCGGAAGTTTCGACATTTGAGTGCCAACTGGTGCCTCGGGATCTAACTTCATTTTCATAGCGGCAATAGCTGGCAATCTCGTAGCGTACATCCATAGCCACATTACCAGAGACCAAATCACTAGCGCTATTATCGGCTGAATTAACTGAATATTTGCTTCCATGATCTCTCCGGCCATCCTCTAATTCACAAATTTATCATTTACTTAATAACAACATTACTAAACAAACACCAAAATTGTATGGCACTATTCCAACCAGAACAATTACTAGTTATCCGCATCTCCAGTTTGCTGGTCTATTTATCCATTGAAGACCAACTCTCTTATATTGCTAATCCTTTAATCATTAATATACTGAGCTATACCAAGTGTTGCGAGGTAAAATTAATTATTTTGCTCTTTTAAATATGCTTCTCATAACCGGCTATAATCGTAGTGCTCTGCACTGATAACTCGAAGTACTTTTCCTTTATAGTTCGGTATTCAGGGTCGGAGAAGAATTTGCTCATCATCTCTTCAGTTGGAAACCTGATCGTAAATACGCGATTAATCTCCAAACTGCTTTCAGACTTCAACACCTCTGACACCCTGAAATCATATCCAAATGAGCCATCATACGCTTCTAATATAGGCGTCATCGCATCGCGATACGCTTGGTAAATATCATCATTACTTACTTCCAGGCCTACTAACATCTCATACATTATACTTACTCCAAATCTAACCTCAGATCACCGTCAGGCCTTTTCCCATTATCATAGGAACCAATCATTTATCTTCGGCCGACTCTAAACTCCGCTCCTGCTCATCGGCAGATATAGTACTATCGATCCAGTCTATATAGTGAGAGATGCGAACGTTATTTCCTCTATCGCCATAACGCCCACCGTGATACGTGCGCAAATCCCTGTTGCTGGAAACCCAAGCAACAAGACCAGCAAGCTGCCATCCTTGTTCTTCCTCGATAAGAACCGGGCTGCCACTATCGCCATTGCCAGCCATACCCTCAAGTGAAACAGCAGATGCTGGCGAATCAAATGTGTAGGAAATCCAGCGCATATCAACACTGGAGATAACATTGAAGGCTCTACGCAAAGAAGTTCGATGTGGGCTATTGGGTTTTGGCCCCTCTTTACCATTACCCGTGCTTCCCTTGCCGATTAACTGGATAGTCTTACCAAGTTCGTCATTGCCACGATAGAGAGGGATTGGCTCCACATCATTGATTGGCTCTTCCAACTTGATTAACGCAATATCATCTGACATTGCGAGGAATTCCTGTAACTTAATGCCTTCACCTGTAGCTAATGCCTCTTTGATAAGGGCTTCGGGAAGCATTTTGTGCCCAGAATGAACGAATACGGACGCAATTTTACGCGGCCGGCTATTAATATTGATCTCCTTAGGATGTTTCGAACAGGTCACATGTGCCGCGGTAACAACCCACTGAGGAAAAATCAGGACCCCGTGCCCTTCTCCTGGAAAGTCGGCCAATGCTGGCAGTATTGAGGTGGGTACTTGGTAATTCTCATCTTCAATATCATCACGGATAACAATGGCACTGACAGTGGATGACAGGGAAAACAAAACTAAGAAAATGTATTCCTGTACGTACTTCATTTTTTTCACATCCATATTTTCTACTTCGTCTCTATCAAGGCGGCTATTAAGCTTACTCGAAGACTCACTCTTTTCCCTAAATTTTTATAACCAACTCCACTTGACTGGGAACCCACCATACTTAGTACAAATTGTTCACAAGTTGATATATAAAAATAACTATCTATTTAGTATCTTCTAAGCTATTCATAGCCTTGGGAACTTCGAATTTTTATACTCGAAGAATATTTTCTTCTACAGATGAATAACCTACCCACGAATAATATTGGCTTCTAAGTTAAAAATTAAATATTTATTTATCGATACATATTGTCTGGCTGACTCCAGATTGAATTTTCATACGGTGCACAAGTACCATCCAGGTCAGGTTATAGTTAAACCCTCTTAGCTTAAACGCTTCTTAGGAAGGAGTTGCTGCAGGTGAACAATGCGCGAACAGACTAAGCTCCTTGACATCATTGTTTACGCATCTCGTAAGGCTCAAAGCCCTTTCCAGGATCTACAGCTCTTTTCCTCCTGAAGTAGCCCCAAGCACCTTCACCTGCACGAGGATCTTCGGAGGACCATAGATAGAGGCTGCCCCGACTTTTAATTATGAACATTGGTATCGAGATCGATTTTACCCCTGGCATTGACCTTTACCCTGAATAAAAGCCGCTTCTCCACCTATAATTTAATTTTAAGCTAGTTAAAAGGTGGATTTTTAACTACTAATAGCATATAACTTTAACTTGTGCTAATAGATCAAAAAGCAGCTATTAAACAGCTGATTAGTAACTTACAGATGGAATAACAGCTACAATGGCCTTCCACGGACAGTCTGATAAACAGATACTCTATACGCTGGGCAACAGGCTCAGAGAGTACCGCTTGCGGATGAACCTCACCCAGGATGATATGGCTGAGCGTGCCGGCTTATCTACCTCCACCATCAAAGGGTTAGAGGCTGGTCGCGGCAGGCTCGACAGCCTGGTTGCGGCACTGAGAGTGCTTCGACGGCTGGATGCACTGGAAGCTTTCCTCCCAGCTCCAACTGTTAGTCCCATGCAACTTGCTATGCATGGCAAGCAGCGGCAAAGAGCCAGAGCCTCTGGCGCCACTAAAGCCCTTAAAGAGGGGGCTGATGAAGGCACCCCCAAGACCCCGGCAAGAAACATTAAAAAGAGGGATAAGCCAGAATGGTAAATCGAACAAATACTGCAGTAGTGCATCTGTGGGGGGAAATAGTTGGCGCTGTCCATTGGGACGACAGCGGGTATGGTGCTTTTGAATATGCCCCAGAGTTTTTACAGCGCAGGCTGGATATTGCCCCTATTACCATGCCTATCGAGTCTCCATTAGAACCCTATATGTTCCGCACACTCAATCGGGACACCTTTAAGGGACTGCCGGGGCTACTTGCAGACTGTCTGCCCGACAAATTCGGTAATGCCGTTATTGATGCCTGGCTCGCTCGGCAGGGGCGGACTCCGGAAAGCTTTAACCCCATTGAGCGGCTTTGCTATACCGGTACCCGTGGTATGGGAGCGCTGGAATTTCAGCCCGCGGTGGATGGCAGCTTTAAGGATTCTGTCGATCTCAATATTGAGGAGCTGGTAAAACTAGCTGCAGCCATTACCCACAGGCAAACTGACCTGAACGCCCAACTTGGAAAGAGTGATACCGAGAAATCCGGGGCATTGCTGGACATATTAAGAGTGGGTACCAGTGCTGGAGGCGCCAGAGCAAAAGCGGTGATTGCTATGAATAGCGAGGGGGATATACGTTCGGGCCAAGTTCCCGCGCCGAAAGATTACGACTACTGGCTGCTGAAATTTGATGGTGCCGGGGATCTGGAACTCGGCGCCACCGATGGGTACGGGAGGATTGAGTACGCATACCATCTTATGGCCTTGGAGGCTGGTATTAACATGACAGACTGCCAGCTTCTCGAAGAAAACGGCCGGGCACATTTCATGACGCGGCGCTTCGATCGCGTGAATGGCAAGAAGCTACATATGCAATCTCTCTGCGGCATCGCGCACCTGGATTTCAATATGGCTGGCGCCCACTCTTACGAGCAGGCCTTCAGCGTTATGCGTGAACTCTACTTGCCCAAGAATGAAGCGATTCAACAATATCGCCGAATGGTATTCAATGTTTTAGCCAGGAACCAAGATGATCACACAAAGAACATTGCATTCCTGATGGGCCCCGAAGGCGAATGGTCTCTGTCGCCCGCATTCGATGTAACCTACGCCCACAATCCGGGGGGCGCGTGGACCAGTCAACATCAGATGAGTATCAATGGTAAGCGCGACAATTTCCAATTAGAAGATTTGCTTGCCGTAGGGAGGGCAATCAGCATCAAGCGGCCAATGGATATTGTTGAAGAGGTAGCAGCAGCCGTGAATAAATGGGAGGGCTTCGCTGAAAGCGCTGGTGTATCCGAAAGCTGGATGATCGAAATCCGCCAAAACCAGCGACAACTCTGCTGATCGATAATCCAGACAGTAAAATACGCAAGGGAGCGTAATTCCACCATACCGACACCCGAAAAAAGCAAAGTAGCAATCGCCCTACCGCTCCAGTAGATACTCCTGTCAAAGCACCCCAACTGCTATCTTGATTCAGTTATTGGAATTGATAACCGAACAAGAAGCGAGGCCCCCATCATGTCTTCAATGTGCCGCTTAGCCCTGCTGGCTGTGGTATTTGTTGACCTAATGGGCCAGGGACTCCTTTTTCCAATTATCAATGAACTGGTTATGTCGACAAAATTCCAGTTCTTACCTACAGATACGCCCCAGGCGACACGGCATCTATATTATGGCGTCGTTATCTGTAGTTTCTTTCTGGCTTGGTTTGTCGGCTCTGTGTATATCGCAAAGCTATCCGATAGTATTGGGCGCAAGAATGCTATGGTGCTATGCCTGATAGGTGCTCTTGTTGGTTATGCAATAACTATCCTCTCTCTGGTTAACAGCAGCCTCTGGCTCCTGATCCTGGGGCGAGTGGTCAGCGGATTCACTGCAGGCAACCAGCCTATAGCGCAGGCGGCAATGATTGATGCCAGCAAGACAGAACTGGAAGCCTCCAGGAACCTGGGTCTTCTAGTGGCCGGCATGAGTGCCGGCGCGGTTGCCGGCCCTATCATGGCTGGCTTGTTGGCAGATAGAGAACTACTGGGGAATATCGCCAGCATTCAACTGCCCTTCTACTTTGCGCTAGTGCTTGTCGCCGTCACCCTATGCCTAATCTTGCTCTTCTTCCATGACAGCCGAAAGGCGCCGATGCAGCTTAAGCTGCGATTCCTGGATCTCTTTACACAGTTCATACATTTAAAAGACCGCCCAGGGGTAATCAGGCTTTGCCCCGCCTACCTCTGCTTTATGCTGGTACATCTCAGCTTTTATATCTTTATCGCCAATTACTTGAGTAGCCGGTTCCAGGCAGGCTTGCTGGTGACCAGCATGGCCATGCTGACTATGGGCATTGCTGTGGCGATATCCAGCCTGTTTATGGTTAAGCCAGTCTTATCACGCTGGAGCAAGCCATTGGTTATCAAATTATCTGCCTTGGTTATGGGAGGCAGCGCTTTAGTCTTTGCATTCAGTAATCAAATTTGGCTTTGTTACTTGAGCATTTTCTTTGCCTATCTCTGCTTTGGGCTCGCCTACCCCGCCCTCTTGAAGACATTTGCCAATAGCGTCGATGAAACTGAACAGGGCTGGGTAATGGGAATAGCCACCGCGGGCTTTACGCTGGTAGCAAGTCTGATTTCCCTGGTCGGTGGGGGAGCGATGGAATTGAATATTCGATTGCCATTTTTTATCACTGCTGCCGCAGCAATATTGGTCCTGTTACTAATTCAGCTGGGTTGGCAAAACTTAGCCAGAGTGGAGAAGTGAGAAATCAGTAACTTACGTCTCATGAAAGCTTCCTCAAGAGTGAGATGTCAAAGCTACAACTGCACCTGGAGCCATATGGGGCATGGATGCCAATAACGCATCCAAAAGAGGCCCCGCAGTATTTGCTAGGGCCAATCATCCAGATTAATTTTCGACTCAACTAGCAGACAACTTGCTCATGAGGCAGCCGGCTAGCTGCTGACTCGTTTGAGCCCCGCCGCAGATCAACCATGCGCGCGATAAACCAAATAAATGCCTCCACCTGACCATTTAAAACACAACTCCCTGCACAGATGCTTTTCAGTAACCCTTGTACATCGGAGGAGTGCAAGGCGGAAACTGCATCGCTACTTTTTAGGAGCATTGAGCAGGAAGGCAGGCCGGATATTTTATGATCACTTAAGGTCACATTTCCGTCGTAGTACAAAATCCTTACCGGCTCAGACTGGTCAGTGACACTTACAGACATAGCCAGGTTTGGAGTTGGGGCTGAGCCTCCTGCTAATGATCGTTTAAGATAGCTGGAGAAATTATTCGCCCAATCTTCCACTTCGGACTGCGCTATGCTCGGGTCCATAGCTTTTTCTTTTGTGGCAACCAATAAGTTATCAACTTCCCGCTCTGCCTCGATCAGGGCTTCAACGGTCTTGTCCACATCCCCTTTCGTATGGGCTGCTGAGCAAATAAGCCTGAGCCGGCCACGCCCACTCTCCACTATGGGATAGGTAACCGCCGATGTCTGGACACCGCGTTTATATAACTCCTGCACTATTGCAAACAGCTTATCTTTGTTACTAAAGTGCGGCGTAACAATAGGCCCATCTCCTGTCCCCAGATCATAGCCGGCTTGTTCGAACCGCTGCCGCATATAGCGTGTCGTATCCCAGAGCCGCTCCCGTAAGCCATCATCGGTGCTAAGCCTCCGCAAAGCCGTCAGTGCCGCGGCAATATCTGCAGGGCTGATCGAAGCCTGGAAAATATAAGCTCTTGATGATGACCTCAAAAGATCTACATACTCTTCCTTCGCGGCAATAACGCCACCAAGACTGCCCAGCGCCTTACTGAGCGTCGTCATAATGAAATCCACCTGGTCGGTAACTCCCTGCGCGGCACAAATGCCCGCTCCACGTTCACCATAGAATCCGAAGGAATGCGCCTCATCCACCAAAACGAGCGCATCATATTTCTTTGCTGTACGAACAATTTTGGCTACCGGTGCGGCGCCCTCCCCCATGCTGTATACGCCTTCCAAAACAACGAGGACCGTACGGTATGGGGATACTTCTGACTCAAGCACAGACTCCAGGTCGGCGGCATCATTATGCTTGAATGTCCGGATTGTTGCGCCACAGAGACGGGCACCATCAACAATAGATGCGTGGCAAAGCTGGTCTATAACCACCACATCGTCTTCACCAAGAAGACCTGCAACCACTCCAACATTGGCGGTATACCCTGTAGGGAATAAGCATGCACTCGGTTTTCCTACCAGCTCTGCAAACTCAGTCTCGAACTCCAGGTGGAGATCTGTGAGACCTGACGCAGCGGCAGAAGTACCCATCCCAGTGCCAAACTTCGCTACCGCGGAAGCGGCTTCCTCCATAACTTCCTTATCCCGGTTCAGACCAAGATATAGATTGGTTGTCCAGATTATTGCTTCCTGCTCTTCATCATTGTAAACATCACTCACTGTGCCCCGAGTGGCACTACCTGTGCGCAGCACTTTACTGTAAGGGTTTCGGCGCTGGTCGTTCACCATATACATGACTTCTTGCACCAGCTTACTCTTATCCAGCGCAGACCAGGACGGTGCTTTTGCAGCCTGGAAAGTCGGATGGCTAGACTGAATATGCGATTGGAAGCTGGCAAGTGAATCCGATGCTGCACGATTCACTTTTTCATTCGAATCCTTAGCTGAATTATCACTCAAACTACCAAGGATGTGGTTTGCCAGGGCATTTGGGGTTGCGTAAGTCATAATCGCCTGGGAAGCAACCGAACGGCCCAGGTTATTGCTCAAACGCCGAGCCAATTCCAGGGTTGTGAGAGAGTCGAGACCGAGGCCAGAAAAAGATTGTTCCGGTAATACTTCTTCTGGATCTGCAAAATTAAGGAGTATGGCCACCTCTCTTTGAATAATCGACAGTAAAATTGCTTGCTGTTCTGAGCTGGAACCGATCAGGCGTTGCATCAAGTCACTGGAACTGTTCTCAGTATCAACACTTGATCCCAACCCAGCATAGCTCTCCTCTAGTTTCATCAGCTTTTTGCGATCGAGCTTATCGTTGGGTAACGCAGGTAATGCTTCTAAGTGCCTCACGATTTGGGGAACCATATATTTCGGAAGCCGCTGCGCCAGGAACTCTTTAACGGCTGTATCTGTTATCGTTTTGTCCCGGCTAACAATGTAGACTGCAAGCATTTTCTGACCAATGCCACCATCTACGGCGGCCGCTGCAGCAGATTCAATACCCGGCATAGTCTCAAGCGTCGACTCTATCTCCTCAAGCTCAATACGGAACCCCCTGACCTTAACCTGCTGATCAACTCTACCAAGAAATTCTATCTCACCATTTTCCGTCCACTGACACAGGTCTCCCGTTCTGTACAAGCGGCGATCCGGGATAAGGTCACTAGATTCCCTCTCGATAAAACGCTCCTTAGTGAGAATTTCATCATATAAGTACCCTCTTGCCAGTTTGCTTCCAGCCAGATACAACTCACCGGCTTCACCCGAAGAAACCGATTGCATGGACTCATTCAAAATATACGCACGGGAACCTGGCACTGATTTTCCAATCGTAATCGCCTTGATGCCTGGTTCAACTTCGGTAATTGTTGAGTAAACCGTATCCTCAGTAGGGCCATAGGCATTGAATACACGCAGCCCAGGTTTCAATGAATAAACCTGTTCAACCAGGGATCGCTTTAACGCCTCACCACCAAATACCAGGCACTGAAGCCCCTCGGGTAACTTTTCAGTGGCTAGTAATGTCTGCATTGCCGATGCCACAGATACACAGGTTCTTACTTGATCCGCTGCCGGATGGTTTGGCAAATCAAGTATATTCTTACCCAGTATTACCGTGCCCCCGAGTGACAAGGCGCCAAATATTTCCATTACAGAAGTATCGAAACAGACTGAGGCCCCTGCGAATACTCCCTGGAGTTCCTTCTCACTGAACAACTCACCCATAGAGTGACACATTGCCACAATACACCGATGCTCAACTGCAACACCTTTTGGTTTGCCAGTAGAACCAGAGGTATAGATAACATAGGCCAAGTCATTTGCTGATGGCCTGGCATGACTATCTAAAATCTCCTCCCCTTGGTCGCTCACTTTGTCGAGCCAGATTAACTCACCCACTTCGCGACATAGGTCAGCAGAGCTATCATTATCCACGATAGCCGCCAAAGCACGTGAGTGTTCCAGCATGTAACGAATGCGACCTTGAGGGTAGGCGGGGTCTAAAGGTACATAGGCACACCCCGCTCGCATTACGCCAATTAAAGTTGCCACAAGCTCCCAGGAGCGGCTCATGCATACCCCAACCAAAGATCCGGGCTTAATACCACGAATCTCAAGTTCAGCTGAGATCGCACTGGCCCGTTGAAGCAGACGCTTAAAACTCACACTGGCTCTCCCATCGATAATGGCTAATCGATCAGGGGCTTCCAGCATTTGCTGTGTGATCAAACTGCAGACTGAAATATCGGTTTGGGGCTGTATTTTGGAATTTTTAACTGGACTACTCACAGAATCTTACCTTTATATCTTTATTAAATATCTGGAAATTAACTTTCAATTCAATTTAATGTCTTTCAAATTTGGTCATAAATTTCCCAATTTTTAGAAATACCTCCTCTAAACCCAAATCCACAAACCAAAGGGTAATATTTAATTAAAAATCACGAATGACGTATCGCACAAAGTGATACAAACACCATTATTAAGTGAAATCTACTGTTCTTGCACCATAGTTTTATCTTTTAATCAAGCAAGCTGGAATAACTCTGCAGTGAAAATAAGGAATATATAGGCAAAAGGGCTTTAGGCTAAATTTCTGATTGATCATTGAACTAAATATTACAAGCTCAACCATTTACAATACCTTCTTCACACAACACCTTCTTCACACAGCCCAACTGTAATAATTTTCTATTTATTTTTTATGTCGATATGAAAAAAGTTACACGGTTCCTACTGCTGTGGAAAGATCCCTTTACAATCTTTCACGATCCACTTGGCCATACCTCAAGCCTAATTAGCCATATTACCCAGGGAACTTATTTAAAAAAATGCAACTAATGATGCGATATAGGAAAGGAAAACCTGTAACAGTTAGATAAGCAAGTCACCTGGTAAAGCAAGTAAAAATACTGCTGCAAAGCGGCTGCCGGTTCAGGATATTTTACAAGAGGATTATTTAAAAAAATCTGGGCATTGGGCTAACTAATCCGCTTTAAACGTTTTTTCGCTTTTTCTCGCCACTCCTGAGAAAGGGATTGTAATTGACAAGCAGTTTCAAGAATCTGCTTACTACGCGTATACTCTTTGTCAAATAGAGCCCTAAACACAGACTTTACGCTAATAGAGCCTGTTAACTCCTTTACTTTCCTGAGTTCATCTCCCTGCCCGATATAGCCTTCTTTAAGTACCCTGAAATATACACCTGTGTTGAAGTACTCTTTGAATAGTTTAACGGCCTTATCACTGTCTAATGCTATATTGAGCTTAAAGCAAGGGATTCTTGGCTGGCTCACCTCCAGAAGGCAATCTCCCACACGAAACCGGTCACCAATAAAAATCTTTTCTTCGATAAGCCCGGTCACCGTTAAATTTTCACCGAAAGCTCCATAAGGTAATTCGCTTCTGTCCAGAATTCCTTTCCAATATTCATAGTGGTCACTGGCAAATGCATAAACGGCCATATCAACGCCGCCGTGATGCTTTAGGTCGGCCTGTTCATCCCCTTCCAGATTGCCTTTACTAACAAGCACTTTACCTTTCACCGGTTTCTTAAAAATACCGGTGGTGACCGGCTCACCTTTGTATTCAACAACCCTCTTCTTGGAAACATTGATGGAAACAATTTTCATAACTTTATTACTGATCGCTCGATTTCATCACCCTAAGGAGCTTCTTCTATCATAATTCTCGGAAACTTGACACTTGGTTTTTTGAAGGTGATTACTTTCTCACTATAACTTCTCTCATATCGAGCCGATGGCAAAGCTCCAGCAATCAGTGGACACCCACTTTTAATCTTGATCAAAAAAGTGGGGTAGGAATAACAGGAAAAAGACCAATAGATAGAACGCAAAAGCGGTATAAGAGTGTAAGAAGAGGCTAAAAGTCAACTAGCCCCTCCTGGCGCCCCCATATTACAGCTTGCTGGATAACTCACGAATCTCATGGTTAAGGATGCGATCGTTATGGCTGTAGTCCATAGGAACATCAATCAGATGTACCCCACCCTCTTTACAGCACTTCTCGATCATTGGTTTTAGTTCTCCTGTTGCCTCGATACGATGACCATGAGCACCATAGGAGTGCGCATAGGCAACAAAATCCGGGTTGCCAAAGTCCAGACCGAAATCGCTGAACTCCATCATAGCCTGCTTCCACTTGATCATTCCGTAGGCGTCATCCCGCAAAATCAGTACGATCAGGTCCATCTTTAAACGAACTGCCGTCTCTATTTCCTGGGAGTTCATCATAAAGCCACCGTCACCACAAATTGCGACTACACGACGATCAGGGTTAACCAGTTTGGCTGCCATAGCCGAGGGCAACCCAGCCCCCATAGTGGCCAGCGCATTATCCAGAAGTACCGTGTTTGGGCATCGTGCTGGGTAATTACGAGCAAACCAGATTTTGAACATGCCATTATCAAGGGCAATGATGCCCTTCTCTGGCATTACTTCCCGCACATCCCTGACCAATCGCTGCGGGCGGATTGGGAAGGTGTCAATCTTGGAAGCTTCATCAATCTGTTTTAACAATGCAGCGCGAATACGGTGGGCATCGGTAAAGCTCCAGTGTTCCTGTGGCTTCAGATGCTCAGTTAATTGCCAAAGGCTGTTGGCAATGTCCCCTATAACTTCGATTTGGGGGAAGTAAACCGGATCTACCTGGGCAGAGTTGAAGTTGATATGTACAACTTCCGCTCCCCCAGGACGCATAAAGAATGGCGGTTTTTCTACTACATCGTGACCTACGTTGATAATCAAGTCTGCCTGCTCAATCGCCCGATGTACAAAATCTCCATCAGATAACGCCGTATTACCAATAAAGTGTGGGCCGGATTCATCAATGACCCCCTTACCCATTTGTGTTGTTACCGCGGGAATTCCCAGCTTATCGACGAACTTACGCAACATCTTTGCCGTGAGCTTTCGATTTGCACCGGCACCAATTAACAATAACGGCTTGCGTGATCCTGAGATAGCTTCTGCAGCATGGCGTATAGCTTTCTCTTCAGCGATGGGCCTGCGGGTATAGCTTGCTTCCAGCACTGGCATTGTGGAGTGCTCACGAGCTATATCTTCAGGAATTTCAAGGTGTGTTGCTCCTGGACGCTCTTCTTCTGAACGCCTGAATGCCTCCCTGACATAAGATGGCACATAGTCCCCGCCAACGATCGTTTTGGTGTACTTGGTGAGCGGACGCATCATATCCACGATATTGATAATCTGGAATTGGCCCTGCTTGGAGCTCTTAATGGGTTTTTGGCCAGTGACAAGTACCATTGGCATGCCACCCAACTGGGCATAGGCCGCTGCCGTCACCAAGTTTGTAGCGCCTGGACCTAAAGTCGCCAAACACACGCCCGATCTACCGGTCAGACGACCATATGTAGCAGCCATAAATCCGGCACCCTGCTCGTGACGGGTTAGAACCAGCTTGATCTTGGAGCCACGTAAAGACTCGAGTACATCCAGGTTCTCCTCCCCGGGGATACCGAAAATATATTCGACGCCTTCAGCCTCCAGGGCATGAATAAATAGATCGGATGCTTTCATTGATACGGCTCCTATGATCGCTGGCACTTTTGCCAGCGCTTACTTGGATGACGCCAAAGGATGTGGGGCACCAGATGCTCCTGACCTACAACATGACTGCCAGTATTTTTCTAAATCAGAACTGCCAGTGAGCGACGAAAATCTCCAAATTAAATTGGCTTCAAAATAATCATCTTCTTAGGATCCCAGTAGCGGACCAGGCCGCTCGGTCTACATGGTTGCTAACATCAGGGCAAAGGAATGAACTATTAATAACGGGAGTCCTTTCCATCAATACATTGTTGATCCCTGCCTCTGTATGACACCGGATTGTAAGAGTTGCAAATGAAAAAACGCTCGGAAGGCGTAAAAAAGCACTGGGTGCTTTCCCTTGCTGCTCTTGGCGTAGTTTTCGGTGATATTGGCACTAGCCCTCTTTATGCCTTTAAGCTGATCTTCCACCAAAGACATGGTATTCCACTTACCCATGAGAATATCATTGGAGGCGTTTCGGCAGTTTTTTGGGCTCTAGTGATTATTGTCACTGTCAAGTACGTCATCCTGGTGATGCGCCTGGACAATCGTGGTGAAGGCGGGATTATGGCGCTTTTGACGCTTGCTCTTTCCTCAATACAAGATCGGAGGTATCTACGGAAGTTCGTTATTTTGGCTGGCCTTTGTGGCGCTGCACTATTCTTTGGTGACGCCGTTTTAACTCCAGCGATCTCCGTCCTTTCTGCAATAGAGGGCCTTGAGATTGGTGGAGATATTTTTAAGCCGATGGTTTTACCTATTGCGATTGGAATTCTACTGGGACTCTTCTTTCTACAGCGATTTGGAACAGAGACCGTCGGAAAACTATTTGGCCCCATTACCGCTCTTTGGTTTCTGTCTTTATTAACTATCGGTATCACCTGGGTCGTGCAAAAACCCGAAATAATTCATGCGTTAAACCCAATCCATGCTTTCAAATTCCTTACCGGGCACGGTATAGCCTCATTTTGGATTCTTGGAGCTGTACTGCTGGTATTCACCGGTGGTGAGGCACTCTACACCGATATGGGGCACTTTGGTCGCACCCCAGTACGTATCGCGTGGCTAGGGCTGGTCTTCCCGGCTCTGACACTGAACTATATGGGGCAAGGCGCCCTTCTGATGGTAGACCCCTCTTCTTCCGACAACCCATTCTTTCGTATGTACCCGGTCTGGGCGCTTTTCCCGATGATCGCCTTAGCCACTGCAGCCACATGTATCGCATCACAAGCCTGTATTTCCGGTACATTTTCTCTTACCAAGCAGGCAATCCAACTTGGCTTTCTGCCTCGCTTGGCAATACGTTATACATCCTCGGATCTTGCTGGCCAATTTTATATGCCCGGCGTAAATTTTATATTGATGGTTCTGGTAATTATTGTGGTCCTGGGGTTTGGATCTTCGACTAACCTGGCAGGAGCCTATGGTGTCTCTGTCAGTGGTACAATGCTGACTACAACCTGTATTGCGGCCATTGTCTATCGACACCACCTGAAGTACAGCCTGCCTATCTGTATCCTTGGTGCAATTTTCTTTATCCTCATTGATCTATCTTTCTTCACCTCCAATATTGCCAAAATCAGCCATGGCGGATGGTTTTCAATAACCTTAGGAGCCGTAATTGGACTACTGATGACGACATGGCGGGAAGGCAAAAAGGCTATAGAGCGCTATCAAAAAAGCAAAGACTATGAACTCGAGCCATTTTTAACTTCCCTATTTAAAGATCCACCAACCCGTGTTCCTGGTACAGCAGTATTTGTGACCACGAACAAAATTTATACTCCCCATGCCCTAATTTACAATCTTAAGCACAATAAGGTCCTTCACGAAAAATTATTATTTCTCATCGTAACAGTTGCCAACACACCCCTTGTTGCACCACGGAACCGGTTTATCATTAGCAAGATGAGGGAGGGGTGCTACCGCTTAATTCTTCGGTATGGATATATGGAGCATCCGGATGTTGAGCGAGCCCTACGGCGATTATACAATACCCATTTATTGGATATCGATCCAAGTAAAGCATCCTTCTTCCTTTGTAGAACAAATATAATCCCAGTAAAACATGGTTACAGTAATATGCCTCCCTGGCGGGAAAGACTATTTTCAGCCATGGTACGTAACTCAAGTAGTGCGATAGCATACTTCCGAATACCGGCAAACCGCACAGTAGAAATGGGGGAGCATATTATGATCTAGATTCGCTATTTTTCTGTGAGGCTAACAATGCGACCACCTTGTTTCGGCATTTCATTTCACACTTGAACATTAAATCTTAGCCCTCCCTGGGGTACCGATTAAGTAAAACCCTTTTATCGTCAAGTCACTTAGAAATATTATACATATTCCACAACTGGCATCAGTTACCTAACAATAAGAATGCACGATAAATTATTTTTATTATTAATTACCAAAAAATGACGACCCAACCCTTAAATTAGGATTCCCTTGATTGTAATATTACCCCTAAACTAATCCACACAACTAGGCACTATTATGAAAACACGCTGTAGCCATGTTTTACTCTGGGTTAAGGATATTCATCAAGCTGTACAGGATTTTCGCCAGCTTGGTTTTACCGTGGATTACGCCACAAAAGAAAAAAATGCCCAGCATGCGCACATTTGGTTCAGTGAAGGGGCAATTATTGAGTTGTTGACATCTCCATCTAATGCTCGCTATTTCAAATGGCTGATTGATGTCTTTGCTGGCCGGGGCGCGGGACGTAGAATGATACGTTGGTCGCAAGAGGGGGAAGGTTTTTGTGATGTTGCCTTAGTCAGTGACGATTTTGATAATGATCTTTCAGTAATGAACCGTGAAGGGGTTCAAACCGGGCGAGTAATTCCCTGGCGACGCACCAAACCAAACGGACAAAAAACCAGTTTTCGCTTTGTTTACCCTCGCTCTGAGCGACTGCCATTTTTAGTGAGTCCGTACAACCCACCTCAATACCCCCAAAAAACAAATCATAAAAATGGTGCTACTGGCCTGAGTAAAGTGCATATGGAAGTCAGTGAGCAGGACTGGCAGTCTGTGCGACGTTTAACCGATCAAGATTCCATATTTAATATCAAACCTGGTCCCACAACCAAAGTTACAGGCATAGAAGTTAGCGGGCTAAAAGAAAATTTGGACTCTACTCTATTGCATGGAAGTAAAATCAACCCTGCAAATTAAACAAATTAGTGGATCAATCTTGTAAAGAGATTGATCCACTAACCATCGAGCTATACAAAACAGCTATTAACTAAGCTGTCATAACCTCATTACAGACGATAAAGTGCTCCAATTCCCGCGCGACGCCCTTTTGCCGGCGCCCCTATTCTGGCGTCAGGAGCATATATCGCATTGGTGTAACCGTATAGTTGATACTGCTCATCCAGCAAGTTATCGGCAAACAGGTAGAGTTCCATAGAATCTGTTTGCAGTGCTAGGCGCAGATCCACTTTACTATAAGCATCCAGGTTAAAATGATTTTGTGCATCTGCCGGACGCTCATCCACATGGCGAACTGTTAGATTGGTATTGAGAGCTGGTGCACTTAAACCCATAAAGTCTGGTAGTGGCTGGTAGTAATTTAATGCCAGACTTGCACTCCAGCTAGGCACATCGGGTACTTCATTACCCGCCATAACATCACCACCGGAAACACCGTAAACATCTTTGGTAATTTCCGTATCAAGGAAGCTCAAGCCTCCGGCAATACTGAACCTCTCGGTAATAAACCAATCGGCTTCAAACTCCGCTCCAAAGGTTTCCGTATCCGCATTCACCGCAGCCGATGAGTAGGAAGCGAAATCAAAGCCGAGCAAATGATCATCTTCCACAGAGTTAAAGAATATCGCACCGCTGATATTCAAGCTGTCTGATTCTCTCTTGAAACCAACTTCGATACTATCAACGGTTGCCGGCTTGTACGCCACGCTATCAGCGGACTGTAACGCAAAATCATTGAAGCCACCGGATTTATGGCCTCGTGCGGCCATTGTGTATAGGTTAGTGTACTCAGTCAGCGAGTAGCTCAGAGCCAATCGCCCGGTAGTATAGTTATCATCCAAATCTCTCTGGTCTTGCGAGATGTAGTAATTGCCATCCATACCATAGCTGGCATACTCACCGGCGTAATCCTTACTCTCTTGGGTGTAACGCAGTCCAGCTGTAAATTTTATGGCTTCAGTTAAAGGAACCGTAGTCTCACCATAAATAGCCTGGCTATCCGTTTCATAATCCCGGTATTGGTTGGCGTAGGACACTAAATCAATCGAATCGAAGCTTCTTTCACTATCCTGCAAGTTAAGCCCAACTACCCAGAAAGTAGATGCATCAGGCAGTGAGGACAGGCGCAGATCCTGGCTGATAGTTTGTTCATCCTGACTGTCACCACGAAGATACTCCACAGGGAAATTAAAAACAGCTGCGGCTGTCTCCTGATCAAATCCGGTTAGGTAACTAAAATCTGTGTCGACCAATGCGGTGATTGAAGTCAATTGACTATTACCCAGTTGATGGTTGATTTCTGTAGAAAAACGCTCAACTGTTTTCTCGTTATCGTCAAATGCCCCCAAGGTATGTTCACTGCTCGGATCATCGCCAAAAGGTTGCAACAACTGCAAGTTCAGGAAGCCTTCCTGATGCTGCCTCTCTGCGATAAATAAAGCAGAGGTCTCCGGGCCCAAATCCCATAGTAAGCTCCCCCGGAAAGCCAGATCTTCAGGTTCGGTCATGGGCTCACCGTTAGTGGTATTTTCAACCCAGTGATCCTCACTGGTATGACGCACTGCTAAGCGACCTCGGAGTGATTCAGAAAATGGGCCGCTGATTACAGTTTCAAAGAGGCTCTGGTTGTCTTCACCCAGCTCAATGCGCCCATAAGTTTCAAACTCTTCAGTCGGTTTCCGGGTGGTAATATTGATCGCCCCAGCTTCACTGTTACGCCCAAACAACGTCCCTTGCGGGCCTTTTAAAATTTCCAGGCGTTCAATATCCAGGGTCCCGAGGGATACATTCCCTGCCGGCATAGAAACACCGTCAAGGTTAACCACCACAGAGCCATCATCTTTGTTTACCTGGTTGAGAGAGCCAACACCACGGATGCGGATATTCGCATCCACCGCACCGCTGGAAGAGTAGACATCCACTCCAGGTGCACTGCGTAAAGCATCCTCAACGTTGAGATGCAGCCGGTTTTTTATCTCCTCTTCACCAATAACACTTAAACTGAAGGGAATATCCTTGGCTTTCTCTTTTGTATGCCGTGCAGTGACTTCAACAACTTCCATCGCGTTCTCAGAGGCACTCTCTTTATCTGCGTTTTCCACAGCAGAATAGGCTCCAGAGGCGTACATTAAAGTTGCGGATAGCAATGAAATCTGTTTGCTGAGTTCTTTTTTATCTCGGATTAAGCTGAGCATGAATTAATATCCTTTCTACCTATAATTAATCGTTATTCAAAACTTCAGAACTCTCAGCCAGTAAATTCTGTGCAGGGTCCCGCTGATAAGATGGCCAGATATCCAGCGCCAATACTTTTTCGGAAGGCAAGCGATCGATCAGTGCATTTCCATTGATGACCTTTGCATCCAGCTCGTTGATATCGGCTAACAAACGGTAAGTGGCAGTTTCGGTAACCGGCTGCCACCCGCCTTTCTCCCAGCGCCAACGCTGCCCATCCAGGCGTATCTGGCCTGTTTCCAAGTATTCGACCGTCAAAGCTGACGAGAGAGGAGCCCCGAGCATATTTTGTGTGCGTGTCACGCCCACATAGGCGTGCAGCACACTCTCGATGTTTTTCTGCTGCTGAATATCATCGAGTAATGCAGACAGGGATTCCGGGGTTTGATGAAGTGTCCAATCCAGTGCGGCGACCGGCGCGTAATACCGAGCCCAACCAGAAATCGGCGCTGTGCTTAAACGCTCAACAGGGATCTCGCTGCCAGCCAAATCTCTAGTCGTTTTGTCGGAGTAGCGGACCAGTACATCATCAAGTACTTCGATGCCGTCGATTTCTGCAACACACAGCAGGCCAATCGCTCCAGAAACCCCATCGCTGAGCCATACGGAACCGGCAATACGTCGTAAATCCGACCTGGCAACTAGATGCTGCCTGGCCAAGGCACGGGCAATATCAACCCGCCTCAGCCAGCGTCCTGTACCCTCATCGGCGATATCCCAGTGAGGCCCTTCGGACAATTGCAACAAGGTACCGCTGGCCCGAGTCTCGCCGAGTCCTCTCGGCCACTGGGCAATCCGCTTAATTTCGATATCTGTACCCAGCCGATCATTAACGCAGGCCTGCATCTGTCCTACATCTTTTGCAATGGCGGAGACCATAGTAGAGCGGTTGGAATCATGGGGGATTTCAAAACCATCGAATACCGCAAGTTTCGTATACGGTGCCCAATGAATGGCGAAATCCAAGGGGCCAGTAGTACTGCCCTGTTCGCTGAAGACAGGCTTGTCAGCGCTTTTAATACGAACTTGCCAACGCCAATCTCCCGAAGGGGCCGCGCCCTCAAGAGTTGCGGCCAGCTGTGCGGTTGGCAGCGTAAACTCACGGCTTAAACCCAGTGCTTCGCGCTCTGCTGGCACCCGCAAAATACGCTCGGGATCAATGCCTAGACGCGGAACAATATCACTGGCTTGTAACCAGACTCCGCTGGGTGTCAGCCCCGAGGGCTCCCCCTCAGCTGACCAGCCGGGCGCAGTCAGTTGCCACGATAGTTTGATATTACAACCTGGCTCAGGGCAGCCTGAGATTGGCAGGGACATATGGTCGTAACGTTGTTCAGCCGTTACTTCACGCCCATCCACTAAAGCGTTCACCAGGACAAATCCCTGAGGCAATTCAAAATGCAGCCTCTGTCCATCAACCTGGACTTGGAGCAATTGCCACTCAGCTTCCACTGTCTGATTATCCGGGTTGATACTGATTTTCAGATCACCTCCAGATACTTCAAACTCACTAGCTTTCGGCAACCAGTATGCTTCCCAGGCTGCATCTTCCCGCTTCAGTTGCTCCGGTGATTGATAACCTCCCTGCACTACCAACTTGTCTTCCAGTACCGAGCCTATGACAAGAAGAAATAAAGCGGAACAAGCCACCAAGGCACCCTGAGGGGCTATTAGACGAGAGCGTATCAGGGCAAAACCCCGGGACATGCGGCTATCCAATCCCCTTGGCACCCATAGAGCAGCCAGGCCGACCATCAATACGGCGAGTGCAACTTTGAATCCATCCAGCGCTAACAAATAACCGATCCAAGGTTCCCAACCACTGAGAGCCGACAGTTGGATATGTGCAGTAATACCCACTTCATAGGGAGGGTAATGCACCAGCTCCAACTCATGATTCAGTACCAAGATAAAGGTCACGAACATTGACATGGAGTAGGCAAAGCCCGCATGGCGGAATAGCGCATGCACCAGAAGCACCATCATCGACAACTCCAATAACGGTGCTGTCACTATCAACAACTGGTAGGTAAATGCCTGGCCAATATCGACAGAGGCCGGTGCAGAAAGAAGCACGGCAAAGATGCCCGATAACCCCGGTAGCAATGCCAACAGCACCGTCATAGCAAATACCGTAAGGGCAACACCAAACAGGCGCATATAGTCCGGCGCTGGAGTAGCAGCCAGCATATCCTCAAACCCTGGCACCTGATCCCTGCGGCATACCAAGCCAGTCAGTGCCGCGATCGCAAATGCAATCACAAGGAAAATAACATCCTTGAGGAGCGGCAACAGCATTTCCAAACGCGGTGCCATGGGCCCTTCCGCATGCCAGATAATCTGGGTAAAAGAGCTGACGACTCCCATTACAACCAGGATCGCCACACCAACCCACCAGGCCCGACTAGTCCATACATGGTGTAGTCTCCAACGGGCTTCCAGCATTAATTGACGCAGGCTGCGGCCAAATGATGCGGTATCCGGCTTGGATGGAGAGAGATCTACTACTTTACTGGCGGATTTGTTTTTGCTGTCTTTAGCGCGAGAAGGTTTGGCAGCCCCTTCCAGAACCAGGGACTCCCTTCGCAGGTATTTCAAGTAGACAGCTAAAGCGAGCAGTGGTAAGAGACACCAAAAAATCCGGTTTAATACCGAGCCCAGGGTAAAGGGCAATAAAGAAGAGGATTTTTGCAAAGGTGTCCAGGAGGTGACTTCCGTATAAACAAAAGTAAACAGCGAAGGGTCCATGACCGCAGCCAGCTGCGGATTAATGCTTGCACCCTGAAGCACGATTACAGCAAACATCCACAACATCATCAGAGCCGCAGCGAGCCCAAAGGGACCCGCCAGGCTTCGAGTGCGCAGCGTCATAATAAAATACAGAGCACCGATACCGACGCTGGCAGGAATCTGTAGCCAGATCCATGCAAAGCCGAGGGCTTTCCAGGGGGCTGGGCCAATCGCCGCTTCAGGCAATAAGCCCATCCAAACCAATACCGGCGAGAATAAAAAGCCTACCAGCGCCGATGCACTTAATATGGCCCCTATCACCGCTGCACCGATAAACCGCCCCCAAAGCATTACGCTCAGGGAATTCGGGGTTGTATAAATGACTTCGTGCAAACTGGCTTTGCGATCGCGCAGAATCGGTTGTGAGAATACCCAGGCCCAGGCAAAAAACTGAAAGAACATACACCCAGCACCCATCAGGTAAATGAGCGATGGGGAGTTCCGGGGGATATCTGTAGCCCCCATTTTTTGCATATAGTCTGCATTCACCAGATTCAATAGCAGGTAGATCACCAGGCCCCAAAAGGCCAAAGCCACAATGCCGCTGCTAAAACCGGCCCTTATTTCCAGCTTTGCCTCATGGGCAATAAGCGCCAGCTTATTCATGCCGCCTCCCGCTGGTCTTTTACCTGCTCAATCGCCAGGTGATAAATATCTTCCAGGCGCGGGGTATGGGCCGTAAATCGAGGGTCTTCGGGTTTCTCACCGTGTACGATTACCTGGGTGCCATCGGGCTTAGCGATGTTGTGCAGGGATTCCGGTAACTGCTCGCCGCGAGGAATCAGTGCTTGCCACATCTTGTCTTTATGGGGAGCAGCCACTTCCGGGGCTGTCCCCTCAACGACAATGCGCCCTGAGGCCAATATCGCCAGGCGCTGACATAGGTTTTCGATATCTTCAACGATGTGGGTGGACAGCAATACAATCGCATCCGCCGCGACATCCGCCAAAACACAGTGAAAGCGATTGCGCTCCGCGGGGTCCAGGCCTGCTGTGGGTTCGTCGACAATAATTAGGCGCGGCTCACCGATAAGTGCAATAGCAATACCAAAGCGGCGCAACATGCCGCCGGAATAAGTTGATACAGCTCGATCGGCCACATCGGCCAAATTGACCTGCTCCAAAAGCCTGTCCACTTCGCGGCGCCGTGCGCTCGTTTGGGTAAAACCTTTAAGCCAGGCAAAACGATCCAGTAATGCCCGTGCGGCAATCCCTGGGTATGCGCCAATATGTTGCGGCAAATAACCCAATTTACTGCGCATAAAATCCGGGTCTGCCAGAACATCCACACCATCGAGAATAATCCGACCACTATCTGGTGTTTGCAGGGTTGCCAAAGTGCGCATCAAACTACTTTTCCCCGCGCCATTCGGCCCGAGTAATCCATACATTCCGGGGCCAACTTCCAAATCAACACCGTTTAGCGCTTTCACCCCGTTTTTATAAGTCTTAAAGAGCCCTTCAACGATCAACCCTGATTGCTTTTGCATCTCTCCTCCTAACCCCGTTTATAAGTAAAAATTCCGTAATCACTTTTTTTGCTATTTGCGTTGTCTTTTAGTCGCAAGCCTGGCGAACAATATCGGTAAGCGCCTGCACTGATACTGGCTCCGGCTCCCCGGGCTGGATTAATGCCGGCATACCGATACGCGCGGTTAAATCACTCCATGCCATCGACACACTCAATGCCCACTGGCCACTCTGCCTGCGTCTTTCGGGTTGCGCGATATCGGCGCACAGGGAATGCAGAGCCTGGATAACGGCCTCAGGCCAGGTGAGGGCAAAAATATCGTGGTAACTGCGCATGTCCGTATCACCCAGGGTTACCATGCTGGGCACCGCCAGTCGCTCGGTACCCTCACCGCTTAGTATCAGTCTGCCTGTTTGATCCCTTGGTGAGTGCAGCCTTGGATTCCACAGCACGGGGCCGTGGGTATCAGCCAGGGTTAGAACACCCCCCTCACTACCTATGGCAAGTCGATGCAGTAACAGGGAGTGATTGTCCGGGTCTTGTGGGTGCACCTGATTTTGTATGCGCAACGTCAAGGGCACTCCACCAAGAGTGGCCGATAAACTCTGAAAAGGGTGCCCTTCCGCTTGCACCGGCTCGCTAAAAGACCAGGGGCGAAGGCCGCCTACCGCGCGGCCAATTACATCCAGCAGCGGATAGGCCATCTGGCTGTTGCAGATAGCATCGACCATCTCCAGGCGCTGGTGCCGGCGCAAATATTCGGCCGCCGCCAAAAATTGCCTGGTGGGACGCAAATTCGGATATAGCGTATTAACCGCGTAAGCCGCTTTTCCCTGCTTTGCAGCCAGCAGGTTTGCAGTAATTTCCTTGGTGTGAACCGGGTGCTCCTGCAATACATGAATACCCCGCTTGAGTAGCGATTGGGCCAATTCAGAACCCTCGCCCCCCGTTGCCCCTGAACGAACAACAACACAGACTATGTCGACATCATCGGGAATTTGCTCTGCCTCGGTATAAAGCGGCACCCCATATTGCTCGGCACAATTTCTGGAATAATCACTGCCCCGAGCCAGTAAACCGGCCAATTCAAAATAATCCCGACCGGGTAATTTAGTGGATGTCAGGGCTTCGAGATAAATACGCCCAAAGCCTGTCCCTGCAACGACAACCCGCTTGCGCTTATCAATTCCCATAGGACGAATCTCCCTGATGACTGCCCATGGACTGGGCCCATTCCTGCAACTGGGCGCTGTCTACCTCACCATCAAGCGCCAAAGGCAGTTGGTCCAGAACCTCGATACAAATATCTGAATCAAAATGATCGATATATTCGGCCAGGCAATCTGCCGTCAGGCGCATTTGATTTTGTTTGGCTCTGCAGGCAAAGAAGCGATGTCCCTGCCTGGAAAGGGGGTGTTCAGATACTGGCAAATCCATAGCCAACTCTAATCCGGCAGCCTCCAGGGCATTGTGCCACTGGGAAAGTGACAGAAATGTTGCACCGGAATCCGTGCGCTCGTCGACGGCATCAACCAACATAAATGCCTGTGATGCCATCACCCAAAACTCCTCACTGGTTGGCTCGGTCATAATGAACCAACCTCCCGGGCGCAATAACTCAGTCACTCTTCGCAGTGAGGCACCTGTGTTATGGGCGGCATTAAAAACACCACCGGCAATAATTACGTCGAAGCTATTGGGAGAAAATCCCTGGCTGCGCAACGAACGATCAATATCAAACAAACCACGGCGCAACCAGGGGCGTTGCTCCTGATCACCATGTTGTGTGAAAAAGCTGTCGAGAAAAGCCGCAGAGATATCCGTGAACTGGTAATCAAACTGAATATGGCCACTGGCACCGTCCAAAACGGGCAAGAGGGCCTGGGTTGTCGCACCAGTGCCTGCACCAACCTCTAAAATTTTCAGGGGCTGTGGCTGCCCTTCCCAGTTATTTAAAATGGACTTCAATAAAGCACTGACTGCACGCTGTTGGTACCTGGCAGCTATACCCTCCCGGTAGAGCGCACTCGCCAACTCAGTGCTACCACGGGGGAACAGCAGGTGCACAGCCTGGACTTTGCCTCGAATCAGATCTGGTAATTGCTCCGCATTAGCGCGGGCGTAATCGATCGTTTTGCTAGCTCCAGAGAGTGCTCGCCAATCCTGTTCCAGTTGGTCCCAGGCCTGGGCCAAAGCGGTATCACTGTAGCTATCTGGATCAACCTCGACACGCCAGCTGTCACCGTCAGCACTAAGTAACTGTTGCTCCTGTAAAACCCTGATCCAACGTTTAATCAAGGCTCGGTGCTGTTGGGCAACCGGTGGGGTTTCGAGTATCTCCACCAAACTGTGTGTTGAGTGCTGCTCACAAAACAGTCCCAGGTGACTAAAGGCATTCAGCATGGATAGCAAAGCGGTAGCGTTAAGTTGTTCGGTAACCTTTACCGCATGTTCCAAGTCAATATGGGCAAATTCTGTATCCAGCTCGGTATTAATTCCTTCAAATAACCCAGCTATATCGGGCATGCCAGGCTTGTCCTGTATCTTCTCCTGTACCTTAGCTTGTGCAAACACAGCCCAGCGGTCGCCCCCGGTTAGGGGCACAGTGAAAGAGTTGGCAACGGCGGGGTGTTTCGCAACGCTCTCAGTGATGGCCTCAAGCTTTTGGGTTAACGCCTGCTCCGCCTTTGCAACAGGTTCTATACCCGTCTCGCTACAGACCCAACCTGCTATATCACTGGTTAATAAGCGCCGAGCATTCTGCAACAAGGGCTGTGGCAACAAAACTTCGGTTTCATAGAGCAGACATTGCAGATTTTTCAGGTTTGTCAGGGCAATTGCGGGATGTGCGACCAATCCCTTCAATAAAGTTGCCGGCAGTGTTACTCCGCTAAACCCCGAGCGCTCCAAAACGACCAGTGCTTTTGCGGGATTGATTTCAGGCGACTGCAAGTAGACAGCAAGCCCACAACTCCATGCCGCAAAAATGGCAAATCGGGCAAATTTATTGAGAGGGGAAAATACCCCTACCCTGCCCTGAAGAGCCCTTAGCGACTCTTGTTGGGATTTATACAGTGTGAAATTTGCTTCAGCGGTGTCAGCCTCTATCATCCCCTTGTCTGTTAACAACAGGGAAAGTTCTTCTTGAACGACTCCCAATAAATCTGGGGTTTGTACTTGAAGGAGCCTCTGAATAACTCCGTAATACCTCTGCGGGTCTTGAAGGCTGCAGATGTTAGGCGCAGCTCGCCGCGAATGGCCGTAGCCCTTGGCAAGAGCTGCAACGCAGCAGGTGCGGCCTTCAAGGCCCGCCCTTCGGGGCTTGCAGAGCGATTCACACTCCGCGTTGCGACTTCTTGAAAGGTCTAGACATTCCTGCGAAGCCGCGCCTTGATTGTGAACCGCTCTGCAAGCCAGAGGCATCACGGAGTTATTCAGAGGCTCCTTAATTGCCAGGGGCTCAACCTCTGCATTAGTCGGGGCTTCATTTTCAAACCCGATCCCCAACCTTAGCGCCACCAAGTGCAAAAGCAGTCGAACTTCTTCTTTGCAACTATTGGCAGGTAACAGCAGTGCTTTACCTTGCAAAATATCCAGCTGCTCACTCAGGTTTTCTGCAACAGCTTTTGTCCAGGCCAGTACCTGGTTACCACTCCACTCATGGCCATCAAGGGATAGTGCAGGCGCTTCTCCCAACTGCTCTAACCCACATATGATTTCCGCTGTTATTACTTCGATTTTCATCACAGCCCCTTAAACAGCTTTTGCAAAAAATAGAGTCTGACCCGCGACCGATAATGGCGATGTCGATGCAGGTAAGAAGCACTTAACCTCAAAGCCGGCCACAACCAGTTCTTCCTGCCATGCTGTGCTGTCGATAAACACCTGGTCGGTTCCCCCTCTCCGGTCTTCACTCCCCAGCAACGACTCCGATTCTGCGGGGGAAAGAAGAAACTGCATTGCCGTTAACATGGCGTGGTTTTCCCGAGTGGACTCGCTAAACAGCAACCAACCACCGGTGACCAGAGAACGACGAATACGCTGTAAGGTCTGGCCAATATGAGCGGCGTTGTGCAAAACATTGCCAGCCACAACAATGTCGGTGCTGGCTGCTGGGATTGACTGCGCAGTGAAATCCGCATTGATATCGAGCAGGCTGCAACGCAAACCGATGTGATTGCGGAATTTCTTCTGGGCAGCGGTGGTGAATAGAGGCGATATATCAGTAAAGCGATAATTAATCGGCCTGCCAGCCAGAGTATCTAAAATTGCAGCAGTGGTTAGACCCGCGCCGCCGCCTAATTCGAGCACCCTTAACATAGGACCGGGTTTAACAGCCTGTTTTACAATGCTTGCCGCCGCATAATTGAGATAAGTCGTAAACCAGTTGTTCTGGTAGGCGGCCAATGCCGTTAGTATTTCTCCATTCTCGAACAGCAGTTGATTAATGGAGACCTGATCCCGCACCAGTTCAGCCAAATGCCTGAGGAGCTTTTGATGAGACTGAGCCATTTCCAGGGGAAATCCCAACGCTTCGTAGGCCTCCGGTAATTTATCTGCACCAGCTGCACTCTCGGGAATTTGCTCCCAGGAGTAGTAGCCATTACTGAGCTTCAAAAACTCCCGTTCAACCAAGGCCACCAGCCAGCGGCGAACCAGCCAGTGGTGTCGGGAAGCGGCACCCAGTGTATTAATAATTTCGTCACTGCTGCGCCCGACATTTTCGGCGGTCAACGCGCCGCTGGAAGAAAGCAACTCCATAATCGCCCACAGGCTGATGAATTCCAGCCTCTGCATTGCAGCAGGCAGTTGTGCCAAACCACTGTCTACCGTCAGCTCAGCAGGTAGAGCTGCCAGCCCAGCCTCATGGACGGTATTGGCAGTTGGAGGTGTTAGGTTTTTCAAATGGCTCCCTCCTCAAGGCACTCCATATCTTCAATACTTGTTTCCAGGGTGGTTAAAAAACTGAATGCCCCAATCTTCGACATGCGCTCCATCGCTGACGCCGGCGGCAATACTTGGGCGCAGTAGTGACAACCCGCTGGGATTTCATCGCGAAGTACAGCCAAAGTGGTAACTGCGGCTACCGCTGCTGTTAGATCTGCATTACCGGTGCCCCGCAACGCCGCCGTGCGAGTGCGCTCTTGCCCGCTGTATTTACCGGTAAGCTGCAAAAGCATGACCACATAAGGATGGCGCCCCGCCAGATCCAGCGCACTGGCCCGACACAGTGCTGCCCGCGCTTCGTCGCGACTCAAACCATGGGCGCTATTAAATGCCGACAAGATATGAGAGCCGGTAATCGCGTTATACCAATCGCCTTCAGAGAGGGATAAGTCCCGGGCCAAACGCTCGCTTTCACTGTTTAAATAGGGGAGAACCGTGGCTGTGTCTGGGAAAAAAGGCAGCTCCACATCGGAGCGGCGTTTCAGTACACCGTTCAAACGGCGACCATTACGCCAGGCCGCTAAGGGCTTGCTGTGCTGCTCGTTGGCGCCTTGCAAATAATCATCGGCGGCGACATCGGTAAACCGGTCGCGCAGGCCGAAATAACTGGTCAGGCTCTCTACCTGTGAAAACTCCTGCTCTGCCAGCCAGCGTGGTAGCAAGCTGCTCAGCCCCGGCTGTAAGCCGGCTGATAAAACTGCGATCAATCCACTACTCTGGTAATAGGATGAATCGAGTTGCTCATAGAGAGCCTCATCGCCAGCAACATCGATATAGGCTGCCCCCACTTGTGCCGCAGCCCTGGCAACCCTGTCGCCAATTAAATGTGAAGGTCCTGCGCAATTGATCAGAACCTTACAACCGGATACAAACTGATCCAGTGAGGCTGTATCCAGGTAGTCCACCGTCTGATAGGAAATAACTGAATTACTGGATAGCGGCTGTTTATGTGCATTGCGACCACCGATACGCAAAGGCCCCATTTCCAGGGACTGTAAATAGCCGGTAACGGCTGCGCCCACATCGCCGTAGCCACCTAAAATCGCAATTGTCACAAGCTTACCTCCGTATCGGTCTCAACCAGTTGCCAGCCAGTTGCACGGCTGCGCTGGTGCCAAAAATGTGCGTAAAGGCCTTGCAGGGATAACAATTCCCGGTGATTTCCAATCTCGGCCACAGTACCTGCATCAAGTACGATAATTTGGTCTGCATTCATCACGGTGGATAATTGATGGGCGATCACAATAAGAGTGGAACCCTGTTGTAACTGCCTCAGGGAGCTGTTCAGGTATTTTTCATTGCGCGGGTCCAGCGCCGCTGTTGCTTCATCCAGTACAACGATCGGTGCGGCTTTTAATAGGGCGCGGGCGATAGAGACCCGCTGGCGTTCGCCACCGGAAAGTGCAGCGCCTCCCTCCCCTACCTGGGTCTGCCACCCCTGCGGCAAGCGCTCGATAATCTCATCCACTCCAGCCAGTTTCGCCACACGTTCCAGTTCTTCCTGACTGGATTCGGGACAGCTCAAGCGAATATTCGCTTCCAGGGTGTCGCTGAACAGGTACACGTCCTGCATAACGATAGAGATATGCTGCATCAGGTCTTCTGTGCGCAGTTGCCGCACATCCACCCCGCCCACTTTTACCTGGCCCTGGTCGGTATCAAAAAAACGCAGCAACAAACGGGTGATGGTGGTTTTACCGGAGCCTGATGCTCCGACTATCGCTGTGGTGGTACCCGGAGAAACCCTAAAGGAAAGATCCTTCAATACCGGTTGTCCCGGCTCGTAGCTGAAATTCACCTGTGAAAATTCAACCAATCCGATCTGCTCGGTAAATGGCTGAGATCTCGGTGGTTCTGGTAGCGGTTGTTCAAAAAAGATAGCGGCCAGCCTGCGTAAATCATTACCGGCCATACGCAGCAGACCACTGCGCCCGGCGAGTTCCGCCAGAGGACCGGTAAATCGGGCCGCCAAAGCTAGCAAAGCCACCAATTCAATAGGGGGAAGTTGTTGATTGAGCGTGAGCCAAATACCCACGGCAATCACTGCGGCAAAGGCGAGTTGCACCATAAATCCACCGGCAAACAAACGGGGGAAGGTCTGCCGTAACATGGACCCAGCGGCTCTGCTTTGCCCGGCAATCGCCTCTTCCAGCGGGGGATAACCGCTGACATTTTTGCCAAAAGACCTGAGTACCGCTTGGTTGCGGGCAAACTCCACCACCCGGCTACTGGCGCGAGCACCGGCAGCATCCACTTCTGTTTCCATGGCGCCTATCCACTGGGCGGACCAGCGATGGCCGATATAAATCAGGGGCACAAACAACAAAGCGGTCAGCCCCAAGCGCCAGTCAAACCACAACATCGCCACCCCCACGGTAAGCGGAGTGACAACGCCGCTGACAACAGGGGGTAGCAGATGTGCAAAGATATTGGTCACCATCAAGGTGCCCCCGGTTGCACTGCGGGATACACGACCCACTTTTTCGGAGTTAAACCAACCCAGAGGAAGTTGAGAGAGGTGTTCACCCAGTCGATTGTGCAGGGTTTTCAATACCAGGATGGCCAGCGCAGCCCCTTTAATGGTTTGCTGGTAACGGGCAACGCAGGCGATCGCAACAACCGAGAACAGAGTAATCAACCAGAACCCAACCGCCTGCATCTCAGAGGCCAACAATGAGCTGAGCAGAGGCACCAGAAGTGTCACCGCGATTCCCTGCAAAACCCCATAGGCGAGAAGCCATACCGCATAAATGCCAACTTCACGGCGATACGCAGGTCCGAGAATGGCAAGCAAACTGCGAATCATGATGAGACCCCGCTAATAACCTGAGCCTCACCACTCATTGCTTTTTCACTCTGTTCGGCACTGTTGTACAAACGCCATAGTTCCGCGTAGTGCTTGCCCTCAGCCAACAGTTGTCGGTGACTTCCGCATTCAACCAAGCGGCCACCATCCAGGACCGCAATCTGGTCAACACCGGTGATGGTGTGCAGCTTATGGGCAATCACCAGTACCGTGCGATTACGCACCAGGCAGGATAATGCCTGCTGAATTTGCGCTTCGGACTCCGGATCAGCATGGGCTGTGGCTTCATCCAAAATCAACACAGGGGCATCTGCTAAAAGCGTGCGCGCGATACTTAAGCGCTGCGCTTCTCCACCAGAAAAAAAGGCATCCTTGCCAATAACCGCCTGGTAACCTTGGGGGAAACTTAAAATGTGTTCATGGATGCAGGCACTGCGCGCTGCATCCTCCAGCTCCTGATCACTGGCATCCGGGCGCCCAAGGCGCAGGTTGTCTGCCACAGTGCCAGCCAACAGCTGGGTCTCCTGAAGTACAAAACCCACATGTCGATATAAATTGTCCGGTGCAATATCACGGACATCGACGCCCCCCAGGAGTACAGCACCTTGAGTCACGTCATAAAAACGGGGCACCAGCTTGGCCAGGGTGGATTTCCCGGCACCGGAACTCCCAACCAAAGCTGTGATCGAACCGGGGCGACAGCGCAAAGTAATATCGCTTAATACCAGCCGATCCTGGGTATAGGCAAAGCTGACCTGCTTAAAGAGCAGCCCCGCATCTTTGGGCTCTTTGGGTTCAGAGGTAACAGCCAGGGGCGCAACCTCCAATAATTGATCGATCCTGCCTGCAGCAGCTTTGGCTTTTTGCTGGGCGGTCAGCCCCTGACTCAAGGTGAGAATCGTCTGGGGAATCATCACGGCGATCAGCGTTGTTGCGAGAACATCAATCGGCTGAATGCCTGAATTCACCACCAGCCAAGCGCCTCCGGCCAGACTCACCAACATAATGACTGGCACAGACAAGGCCAGAGAGGTTACAGCCTCCAAACGGACAAGCGGTGTCACCCAGCCCGTGTAACGGCGACTGAAATCCTCGACGGCCTGTTGGTAATTTTTGTGGGCGCGGCCGGTTTGCGAGAAAACCTTGACCACCGCAATACCGTGAACAAATTCAACAATCGCAGCGCTGACCCGAGCAAAGTCCTTATCCAACTGCTGCATTTTTTCCCCGAAACCACGCATCATCCAGGCGTAGGACAGCAGATAAACTGGCAAGGTGAGTACAGCCAACAGGGCCAAGCGCCAGTCGAGCCAAGTTAAATAACCCAGGCCCGCCAATGGCAGTGCAAATGCAGCGGCCAACTCCACCTGATGGTGCGCAACCATATGGTGAAGATCATCAAGATCGTCTTGCACCGCTTTGCGCACCGCGCCGGAGGTGTGTTCGCTGTACCAACCCAGGGGCACCTGTCCCAATTTCCGCACCAGGGCCCGTCGCAGTTCCGCCTGCATACGCTGGTCGGCAATATGGGTTAACCACAAACCGATCACGGTGCAGATCCAACCCATCGCCAGCCCGGCAACTATCGCGAAGACAACGGGAATAATCGCCTCTGCAATATCACTGATATCGGACGCCAGGAACAGGCGAGCCAGCTCAACAATACCGATAAAAGGAATCAGCGAAGTGAGCGCACCACAGGCACCGAGCGCCACCCCCAGCCATACAAGGCCACGAAATGGACGCATCAGTTCCCGCAGGTTGAACTTTCGCAAGTTGGTCTTTGGCAAAATGTGCTCAGCCATCTATTTGCCCGCTTTACCGCGCTGTAATGGTTTTGCCAAGTGCTCAACGACAGTGGCAACCTGCGGCGGCTCCATCACGCTGAAGTGATTGCCCGGCACATCAATTAATTCAAAGTCACCCAGACAAACATCCTGCCAATAAGGCGCAGCCATATGGCCTACGCCGGCGGTGACACCGAAGGATTGCTCTTCCTGGCAGCGCAAGTAGGTCATATCGCCAATATAGGGAGGCAGATCAAAACAGGCAGCGCGCATACTGTGTCGGCACACCCGGAAAAGCCCCGGTATCATCGCAGCTTCAACCGGCACACCCGCCTGGGCAGAGGCCATCTCGGTATAACCGGCCAGGCGCTGCTCCTGGGTGAGTTGAGAGCGTTGCCGCACGGCTTCCGCTACCGCTTTAAGCCCGGCATCACCGTCGAGTTCTGCCATTGCACCGGCGGGAACACGACCGTTGTGTTTCTGCATTAAGGTCTCGATCGCTCGGGAAATATCTTCGCTCTCGATATGCTCACCAAATACCGCTTTTACCGGGTCGAGATTCAGGTTGGGGGCAAAAATCGCTTCGAAAGCCAGCTCTTCATCGGTATCGACAAACATTGGGATACTGTCGATCAGGCTGAGGTCAATCACATCGACACCGCGCTCCAGCAGTCTGCGCGAAACTTCCGTTGCCAGCAGACCGCCCAGGCAGTAACCAATTAACTGGCAACGCTGATAGCCCTCGTCGATGATTCTTTGGGCGTAATCATCGGCGGTGCGCTCGATTAATTCTTTGGCATCAATGGACAGATACGTTTCTGTATTGGCGACAGCAATCCCGAATACCTGGCCCAAATCCTGGGCCGCAAGCGCTTTGCCCAGGTGCTGGAAATAATCCAGGGTACCCAGGGCGGCATGGAACATAATCCGTACCGGCGACTCTTCTTTGGATACCCCTTTACCCTCGCTTTTATGGCTGAAAGGCACCATCAAGGAGTTGCTGCCCTCGCGGGTAGTTGCCACCAGGTTGTCGCTATCCGTGTCTGCCTGTTCCTCCGCAGCGGCACCCGGCTCAACTCTCAGTGCTCTGGCCAATGCCGCAACCGTTGGTCCATTGAGCATGTGGCGCAACAAGGCGTCGTAAGTGAACGGTTTCGCCTCGGGAATCTCTTCCAATAAGCGCCCTGCAACCCGCGCCATAATCAGCGAGTCACCACCGAGATCGAAAAAGCTGTCCTGCCGACCCACATTATCGAGACCCAGTGCATTAGCCCATAGCTTGCACAGAGCCGTTTCCAGAGGGTCCATCTGTTCTGAGTGCGCAGCCTCTTGTGCATCGCCACTCGCAGGGCGCCAACCGGCGAGCATTTTGCGATCGACTTTGCCATTGGCGGTGAGCGGCAGCTGGTCGAGAACTTGTAAATGAGCGGGCACCATATGCGCGGGCAATCTATTCGCTAAAAAGTCCCGCAGTTTCCCGGCACTTAAATATTGCCGATCAGTTTTCATCTGCGCGGCCAATAAGTTCATGCCAAAAGCCGACAAAGGATGCTCATCTTCCGGCAGGCAGAGCACTTGACCGGCACCATGGGCTTTTAACAGCGATTGCCATTTTTCGATAGACAGGAACTTGGTCGCACCACAAGAGCGATCATCACCGGCGGGGTCCATCATAAAACCCTGGGTGAGTAAGATATGGGCGTGATCCACCGTTGGCTCAGTCAGGATTAACCAGCCCCCGGGCGCCAGCAATTCGACAGCACTGGCAATAGCCGCGTCTGGATCTCGGGTACTGTTGAGCATCCCGGCACATAAAATGACATCTGCACTATTGGGTGCCAAACCCTGGGCGCGATAGTCTGTATTGAGATCCATTAACCCGAAGCGCACCCAAGGCCACTCTTTAAATTGGCGGCGAGCCTCAGTCAGGAAAAATGCGGTCATGTCGGTAAATAGATAGTCAACGTCATATCCATCCAACATGGGAATAACCGACGCACTGGTAGCCCCTGTGCCAGCACCCAGCTCAAGAACCGTTAACCCTCTATCGCTCTGGGCGGCAATGCGGTTAATTAATGCGGCAACGGCGGCATTGTTATAGCGGGCAATAAGATCATCCCGATAGAGGGACAAAGCCACCTGCTGGTCGCCCTGGGGGAACAACAATTCAAACGGATTTTGTTGATCCGCTAGTAACTGGGGTAATAACTCGACATGATCCCGGTGATATTGCAGGAACTCCCGATTACAAAAACCGCTTTCAATTCCCTGCTCAACGCGCTTCCACGCTTCATCAACAGCAGAGATGTCGACTGCCTGGGTACGCGTATATTTTTCCTCAGCAGCGGCGCTGATAGTGGATAAACTGAGCAGCTTTGCATTAACAAGAAGGTCCAACCAACGACGCACCAGCCAATGATGCTTATCGTGGACTTCCGCTAGTGAAAGAATTTCTTCTGCACTGTATCCCTGCTCGCAATCTGCAAATGCTCCCAGGCCCATCAAGCCGTGAAGCATCGACAACAGGGCCGCTTGTTCAAGCGCCTGCACATAGTCGCCGACACTGACAGCTTCCGGCTCACCGGCCTGGTAGTGCGCAAACTGACGCACCGAATTTACCAGTTCGGGATCGATAACTGCCGGCTCGGTATCATCCATGCGACGACTTTCCACAAAGCCCAACAGATTTAAATCCGCTCTCGAGCCTCCCTCTTTCTTCTCAATCACCGCCGCTGCTGTTGACACTGCCGGGTGGGCCAATAGCGCAGACTCCACCTCTCCCAGTTCGATACGGTGTCCGCGAATTTTTACCTGCCCGTCTTCACGGCCCAGGAATTCGAGTTCACCACCGGGCAAATAGCGGCCCAAATCGCCAGTGCGGTAAAGGCGCTGGCCGTCCACCGGATGAGAGAAGAACTTCTGTTCAGAGAGGGCCGCATCACCGAGATAACCATCGGCCAATCCCATACCAGTAATCATCAGCTCACCCGCTACCCACACAGGGGCATCGCGCAACTGGCTATCCAGCACCCTGAAACCCTGGTTCGTCAGCGGCACGCCATAGGGAATACTGCTCCAGGCGGGATCGACTCGATCAATACGGTGGTAGTTGGACCAGATTGCAGCTTCTGTAGCCCCACCCATGCCAATCAGGTCGAGTGCGGGCACATGGCGCCTGATATGTTCCGGTAAAGTAACCGGAATCCAGTCTCCCGATAGCATTGCCAATCGCCATTCAGACAACGGCCGAGGCTCTGTATCCAAATAGGTAGCCAGCATTTGCAACTGCGCGGGGACAGAGTTCCACAGTGTCACCCGGTGCTCATCCATGACCTCCGCCCAATGTGAAGGGTCTGCACCTCGGACCGGATCGGGCAGCACCAAAATCGCACCGGCTGCCAAGGGGCCAAAAATATCGTAGACCGACAAATCAAAACTGAGTTGGGCCAGCCCCAAAATGCGATCGCCCGGGCCCACTTCGAAGCGGCGATTAATATCCAACACCGTATTTAACGCGGCCCGATGATTAATCATCACACCCTTGGGTTCGCCGGTAGAGCCGGAGGTGTAGATAACATAAGCCAGCTGCTCCGGGTCGCCGTTACTGGCTACCGGAATCTCAGTTTCAGGTGCCAGGGTATCAACACTGATCACCTGCGCTTCTGATGGCCACTTAATTTGGCTGGCGAGGTTGCTGAGTGTCAGGACGTATTCCGCCTCGGCACTGAGCAACAATTTATTGAGCCGTATTTCTGGTTGTGCCGCGTCCAGTGGCAAATAGATACCACCAGCCAGGAGCACACCGAGGGTCGCCGCTATTTGCTCTCGCCCTTTCGGCATTGCAATGGCCACGCGGCCACCCAGTTGGAAACCTTCTTTGCTCAGCGATTTGGCGATACCCGCCGCTTTTTTCGCCAGGTCGCCATAGCTCACACTGCCATTGCTATCATAAATGGCGGTAGCTTCCGGCGTTGCCGCAGCCTGGGCAAATACGCCCTGGTGCAATAGCTCTGAAGGAACAGGCCCATCGGTTTGATTAACCTGATACCTCTCCTGCACCTGCCACTCGGGTAAAGAAACTGGAGATGTGCCAAGCCATTGCCCGTCGCTGCCAGCGGCAAGCTCATTCAACAAGCCGGTAAAGGCTGCGAACATATCCTCTACCAAGCCCGATGGAAAAACACCCTGGCGCACGTCCCAATTAATTTCCAGACCATCGGCATCATCTCTCACCTGGCAATCCAGGGTGACTTGCGGTGTCTGGGTAATTCCCCTGCCGGACTTTCTACCGCTGGCAGGTTTTTCGGTATCTCCCAGGCCAATAGCACTGGTAAATACCACCGGCATCAATGCGGCCTCGGGTCCTCGTGCACGGGACATTTCCCGCAGCACTTCCACACCGGAGAACAAGCGGTGATCAATATCACTGAACAGTTGTTCGCCAATGCCTGCCGCCCAATCGCGAAAGGTTTTTCCATTGGAATCACTAATCGCCAACACACTGACCGAAGTAAAATCACCGATTAGCTGATTAACCTGAGGGTGTAAGGGCAGCCGATTCAATAAGGTAAGACTTAAGCTAAAGCATGGCTGGCGGCTCCACCGCTGCAATACCGCTCCGTAGGCAGCCAGCACGGCAACCGACGCGGTTAAGCCGGCAGTTCCGGCTCGCTGCTTCAGTGTCTGCCAGTGCGCCGTGTCCAGGCGGTAGTGATGGCGATTAAAACGTACAGATTCAGTCTCGGAAGCGGGCGGCAAAACCGGTAACTCAGGTGCGGGTGGCAATTGCTCCAGGCGATCCAACCAATAGCGACGATCATTTTGGTAGCCCTGGCTGTCCAATAGACTTCGTTCGGCCAGGAGATAATCGCGAAAATCAATCTCCAGTGGTGGCAGGGCTGCGCCGGGGTGAGACAGCAGAAGATCGAGCTCATTAAATAAAATGCCCGCACTGGCCCAGTCTGCGATCAGTGCATCCATAGAGAAATGCACTATATGGCCCTTATCTGTGCGGCTATGGCGCAGCTCGAACATGGGCCACTCACCAATGGTGTAGTTGCGGTGGCCCAGTTCATCTCTCACCGATTCCAAGGCAAGCTCCAGAACCTCCTTGTCCAAGCCGGTAAGGTCCTGGCTTTTCATTTCGTAATGCGGCACTTGGGGGAGAACCCGCTGGTATCCCTCCTGCTCGATAACCGCCCGCAACATCGGGTGACGTTCAATCAGTTGGTTCCAGGCTTCCTGTAAACCTTTTGGATTTAATCCCGGGTACTCCAGCTCCAGGTAACCGTGACAAGCAACGCCGCCGTAGCCAAATGCATTTTGTCGACCCAACAGGTAGGCAGTCTGCACATCGCTTAAAGGGAAAGGCTCATGCCGATTATCTTTATCGGCCTCAACCACCACTCCCAGGTCCTGGTCGTTGCCAGCGGCTGTTTGAGCCGTGCTCAGTATTTCGATAATTTGTAACTTGTGTTCCCGCAGCCTCTGCTTGTGCTGCTCCGACAGCAGGCCTTTGGCCGCGCGAAAGCGCAGTTGTTCAGACTCGGTCCAGAGTTCCACCCCAAGCCCTTGTAATTCGTCGATCAGTTCCATAGCCGTCATGGGGTTAAAACTCCGTCCAATCGCTGAAAAATAAAATTGCCAACAAGCTCATATCACGCCCTCTTCCACCGTATCGGGATCAACATCCACTAGCGGTTCCATTGCACTTAGGGCACCGGCAACATCTGCCAGTCTCGGAGAGGCAAATAAACGTCTGAGGGGAAGCAGCAAGCGGTGTTGCTGTTTTAGGCGGTCGATAAACCGGGTTGCCAATAAACTATCGCCACCCAATTCAAAGAAATTTTGATCGCGGTTTATCGCTGGTAGGCTAAGAAGCTTTTGCCAAATCTGGGCTACCAGGCGCTCGTTATCCGTCACCAGTTCAGCCGCTTTTTCCTGTTGGGGTTTTTCCACCGCATGCACGAGCTTTAATACTGAAGCCCGATCCAATTTGCCGTTTGCACTCAGGGGCATTTCCGGCAAAGTCACAATGAAGTCCGGGATCATATAAGACGGCAGGTGGTGGCGAAGGTACTCGCGCAATTCATCAGTATTAAACGTTGGTGGGCATTCGGGTGCGAGCACAACAGCTGCGACCAGCTGTTGTTCTGTGGCCAGCACCAGTGCGCGCTGCACAAACATCTGACGATTAAATACGGTTTCGATTTCACCCAGCTCTATGCGATGGCCACGGACCTTGACCTGGCTATCGGCGCGCCCCAAAAATTCCAGGCATCCATTGGGCCAGTAGCGTCCAAGATCCCCTGTGCGATACCAGCGCTCACCATCGACCGTAACAAAGCGCGCTTCGGTCAATTCGGGCGCCCCGCGATAGCCCATGGCGACACCATCACCACCGATCCACAGCTCACCCGTTGTCCAGTCAGGGCAGTCGCGCCCCTGGGTATCCATTACCCTGAATTTCTGGTTAGCCAGGGGGTATCCGTACGGGATCGAGTGCCAGCTTGGATCTACTTCTACAACTTCAAAACTGTTAGACCAAATAGAAGCTTCAGTGGCGCCACCCAGTGCGATAAAACGGCAATCGGGCTGTATTTGTTTTAATCGCTGGGGTAAATCCAGGCCAACCCAATCCCCGGAATTTAATACCAAACGCAAATTGCCAGGCGGTGTACCGGCACCGACAGTGAGTAACATATCCAATAGCGCCGGTACCGTATTCCAGATGGTGATGCCGTAGTGACATACCCGTTGATGCCAGCACTCGGCATCCCTTCGGTCCTCCTCATCAATCAATACCAGCGCACCACCGACCGATAGCAGTCCGAAAATATCGTAAACAGAGAGGTCAAAATCCAGGGCTGAAATGGCCAGTACACGATCATTTTCATCAACAGAGAAACGTTCGTTGATATCGGCAATGGTATTCCAGGCGGCACCGTGACTGATCTCGACGCCCTTGGGCTCGCCTGTGGAGCCGGAAGTGAAAATGATATAAGCCAGTTGCTCAGGTTCTGTTGCAATAGGCTCATCTATAGGAGCGAACTGTTCGGCCTGTTGAATTGCACTTTGGTCGAGCACCACTTTTACATCAGCACGGCGCAACATTGACTCACGCCTTGCCTGCGGTTGATCGATACCAACAGGTAAATAAGCAGCTCCCGCTGCGAGTACCCCCAAAACAGCGGCAATCTGGCCGGGCCCTTTCGGCAGGTTGACGGCCACCACCTCGGCAGGTGAAACCTGGCTTTCCAATAACCAGGCAGCGATGCGCAAAGCACGCTCTGCCAGGACACCATAACTCAGGGAATTATCACCTCCCCAATATAAGGCAATATTGTCGGGATTCGCTTTTGCCTGTTGGAAAAATCGCTGTGACAAATTATCCGTTGGGTCAATTGCGATACGCTTTTCAAGCTGAGTTCTAAGCTCCCGTTGAGCACTGGGTAATAAATCAGGCGGTGTGGAATCCCATTCAGCGTCACCCGCCCATTGGAGCAAGCCGATATAGGCCTGGAACATTTCCGCGCACATCCCCTCTGGGAAAAGCGCTTCGACAACATCCCAATTTAAGAAAACGCCACCCTCGACTTCGACCACCTGGTGATCCAGCCAGACTTGCGGTGTTTGTGTCAGGGCCCAGATAGGTTCTCGCAGAGGCCCATTTTCCGGTGCCGCTGTGCCACCGGGAATACCCAGTGCGCTGGTGAAGACCACGGGCATTGTGGCTTCCGCGTCGCTCTGCCGGCGGGCTAATTCCCGCATCAGGCTAACACTGGAAATATCGCGATGTTCCAGGGCCGCGCCAACTTCCCCTTGTATTTTTTTCGCTCGCACCAACCAGCTGTCACCGGCCTCTGGCCGGTAACCCACCAGGGTCAGGGAGGTAAAATCCCCCATCACTCGATAGATATCCGGGTGAACTTCACGGCGATCAAACAGGGTAAGGTTCAAGCTCAGGTCAGGGCGACTGCTCCAACGACTAAGCACTTCGGCAAAAGCGGTTAGAAGCAGGCTCGAAGGCGTGATTCCCTGCTCAGCCGCGCGCGCAACCAGGTTTTGCCAGGTCCGCTTATCAATATGCTGTTGATGACGCACAAAGTGCGGGCGCTCAATGGATGCCGGCTCCCGTACAATGGGCAGCTGGGGCGCGGGAGGCAGCTCCGATAATTTGTGCTGCCAAAATGTTTTTGCGGCAGCCAGGGGACCTTCGTCAAGATCACTATCAAATACGGCGGTCGTTTGCGGCAATACATTGCGCACATAGTCGCGGAAAGAGAGTTCGATAGAAGGTAGATGAGTTTCAGGGCTCTGATAAAGAATATTTAACTCACGATAAAACAGCAGAATACTGAAGGCATCGAGAATCAAATTATCCAAACCGATAGCCAACCGGGTATTGCGGCCACAGCGCACCGCACGGACATCAAACAGTGGCCACCTGCTGGGCTCAAACACCTGCTCCGCGCACTCCTGTCGCAGTTGCGCAAAAGCAGAAGCTGGATCGCTGTCTACCTCTGTAACATCGATGGAAAATCTCGGCACATCGGCAAGGACGCGCTGTCGACCTTCGCTGTCGAATACAGCCCGCAGCATTTCATGGCGGGCAATCATCGCGTTTAGCGCAGACTCCAAACGCTCCAGATCGAGATCAACAACGTCGTATTCGCGATAAAAATGACAGCCGATACCACCCAAAACAAATTCTGGGTCCCTTCCCAGCCAATAGGCCCGCTGGACATCGGTAGGTTCAAAAGCGGCGTACCGATTGGCCTTATCCGATTGCCACTGTGTAACAGTAATTTCGGTAGTGCCTTTATTTCGCTGTGGGTTCTCAGTTGGGTCTTGAGCTAATGTCGCAGTAAAGTCGGCCAGGCTAGGCTGGCTAAACAATTCCGACAGCATGACACCTTCATAGCCAGACTCGCGCAGGTCTCGCACAACACGGGTTGCTAACAGGGAGTCACCCCCAAGTGCGAAGAAATTATCGTCCCGGGCTATATCGGTAACATCGAGAAATTTGCACCAGGAGGCAGCCACCTGCTGCTCTAATTTACCTTGCGGTGGGTTCTGCTTTGCCTGATGTTGCGCTATGGATTCATCGGCAAACTGCTGTAAACCGCCGCGATCAATTTTGCCATTGGCGGTAAGGGGTATTTCAGCGAGACAGCAAAGTTCACTGGGCAGCATGGCGCTGGTCAATCGTTCGGTCAGGAATTCACGCAGGTCGCTCAAGGGTTCCTGCAACTGCTGCAAATCAACAAAGCACTTTTCTGGATTTATATTCCCTTGCGATAATTTGGACTCCAGAGCGACAACTGCAACCACACCTCGCTGAGTCAGCAGTGCAACCGCTTGCGCAATCCCTTTGTGCGTGACCAGTGCCGCTTCAATCTCGCCGAGTTCAATGCGGTGTCCACGGACCTTGACCTGATTATCGGCGCGGCCCAAAAACTCCAGGCACCCGTTCGGCCAGTAGCGGCCCAAGTCTCCGGTGCGGTACCAGCGCTCGCCTTCTTCTGTCACAAAACGGGCTGCGGTGATACCGAGAGCACCGCGATACCCCAAAGCAACGCCAGCACCACCGATCCACAACTCCCCTGTCACCCAGTCAGGGCAATCGCGCCCCAGGCCATCCACCACTCTGAATTGCTGGTTGGCTAAGGGGTAACCATAGGGAATAGATCGCCAAGAGGAATCAACTTCTTTGACTTCAAAATTGTTCGACCAGATAGAAGCTTCGGTGGCGCCACCCAAAGCGATAAAGCGGCAACCGGGGTTTACGCGCTTTAATCGTTCCGGCAGGTCGAGGCTGATCCAGTCGCCAGAATTTAAAACCAGGCGCAGCTCGCCAGCTGGAGTATCACCACCTGTGGTCAGCAGCATATCCAACAGCGCCGGCACCGTATTCCAAACAGTAACGCCATGCTGACACACCAGCTGATGCCAGCGCTCAGCATCCCGCCGGGATTCCTCTTCAACCAATACCAGTGCTCCGCCGGCGGACAAGAGCCCAAAAATATCGTAAACGGAAAGGTCGAAATCCAATGCTGATACGGCCAGCACGCGATCATTTTGATTAACCGAAAAGCGCGCGTTAATGTCCGCTATGGTGTTCCAGGCACTACCGTGACTAATTTCGACGCCCTTGGGCTCACCGGTAGAGCCAGAGGTAAAAATGGTATAGGCGAGATCTTTTGCCTTTCCCACAACAGGCTGGGATAAAGGCGCGACACCGGAGAGCACAGACAAGTTATCTATAACCAGCTTGGCTCCAGCAAGTTTGAGTACGCGCTCTCTACGCAACGGTGGCTGGTCTATACCCAGCGGCAGATAAGCCGCTCCTGCCGCTAATGCACCCAAGGCTGCAACAATCTGCTCCGGCCCCTTGGGTAATAAAATACCGACCAAATCACCGGGCTCAACACCTTGAAGCTGTAAATACGCAGCCATTGCCAAAGCTCTGTGGGCCAACTCCCCGTAACGGATTTGATCGCCGTTCCAATAGAGAGCCACTGCTTCAGGGCAGTTTTTAGCATTGCTAAAAAAATGTTCGTGTAATTGGTGAGGCTGGTATGGTTTGGCTGTGGAATTTACCTGCTGGCGCTGCTGCTTTTGCTCCGCTGGCAGCAGCGATGGTATGGGCTGGGCCCAGAATTCCGGGCTGCCGATCAGGCATTCCAGTAACTGCGTAAAGGCCGCAAACATGCCATCCAGGACGCCGGGAGCAAAAGCAGCTTCCCTCGCATCCCAGTTTACGGACAGGCCGCCTTTGAGCTCCATAACCTGTACGTCCAGCCACACTTGTGGCCCTTGGGAGATAATCCAGTTGACATCTCCAAAGGCACTGCGAACTGACTCGCCAAATAATTCTCCCAGCCCAAGCGCACTGGTAAAGACGACCGGCGCAAACACCGTTTGTCCCTGTTGCCTGCTGAGGTCACGCAGCACCTCTACGCCGGAATAACTCCCGTGCACTACATCCTGACGGAAGTTGTGTTGTAAACGCTGTGCACGCTCAACGAAGGTTCCACTCTGGCTGCCCTGCCAGGCAAGCAAGATCGAAGAAGTAAAGTCTCCTACCAGGGAGTTGACATCCCGGTGCAGGGATTCCCGGTCGAACAGGGGGAGATTCAGCAGGAAATCTGACTCTTCGCTATAGACCATAAGCACTTCGGCAAGCGCCGCTGCCAGGGTCATGGACAAAGTAATACCGTGACGGCTCGCAAATTCCGCTAGCTGGTTTTTCCGATCAGCAGACAGACTATAGTGGCGACGAACAACGCGACGAGTGTCTTTAGACTCAGTACCTATCGCAGTGGGTAATTGAGGAGCGCCGGGCAAATCTGCCAGGCGATCCTGCCAGTGTTCTTTGGCCTGCTGCTTCTCAGCTCGGCGCTCTTCTTTTGAGTGAAGAGCGCTGCGGTCAGCCTGGTAGCGCGGATAACTGTAATTCAACGGAACCAGAGACTGCTCTGGTTCCAGGTAGAGCTTGGCCAGGTCATTCAGTAACACGCGCAAACTAAAGGCATCTGCAGCTACCATATCCAGATTAATATGCAGGCGTGTGCCGCCAGCTTTTAATTCCGCAGGTAACAATGAGAGCTGTACATCAAAAACCTCACCCTGCAATATATCCAGCTGCCGATGGGAGAGTTGCTCCCTAACAGCGATAAGACTCTGCTCCGCTTCTGCGGCAGCCTGATGCCTGAAATCGTGAACCTTTAAACCGGGCCAGCTCACTTCAGCGGGAATCTGCTGTCGGCCATCATCGAGGATTTGAACACGCAGCATCCCATGTCGCTCGAAGAGGGAGTGCACAGCCTGTTCCAATCGATCAGGTACTACTTCCTGGCCATCAAACTCATGATAAAAGTGTGCGGCAACGCCCCCTAGATATTGATTCGGGTCTCGCCCAATCCAATAGGCATGTTGCATCGGTGCCAAATCAAAGGGAGTGATTTCATCAAAAGCGCCCGGCACAGATAAATGTTCACTGGTACTTTCTTCAGTTCCAATAGCCAACTGAGGTAGTGAAAGCCAGGCTTCCAATCGAGGCACCGCGATAAGATCAGCAAATTTCACCTTGATCTTTTTCTGCCTTAATTGGCCAACAATCCTCATGATTTGCACTGAGTTGAGCCCCAGCGCAATTAAGTCAGCCTGCGGATTAATGTCATTAATATCGGCATCAATAGCCTGACAAACTAAATCCTTTAACAAACTGGCCGGACTGATTGGCTCTGATTTATTCTGCGGCTTCGGCGACAAGAGATACGCTCCTTATTGCGTCTCGGATAACACGCATTTTGATGCAACTTTCACGATACTCGTGGGTAGGAAGGGAAGCCTCAACCAGGCCGCAACCGGCAAATAGTGTTACCTTGCCCGGAGTAATAAGTGCAGAACGCAGTGCAACAGCAAACTCCCCTTCCCCCTCGGCATTAAGCCAACCAACAGGTCCGGCATACCAACCGCGATCCAGGCCTTCATTTTCACGGATATACTTCAGTGCTTTTTTCCTCGGCAGGCCTCCCACCGCAGCACTGGGGTGTAAATCCGATAAGATATCCAACAGATTTACGCCATCTTTCACAAAGCCTTCCAGCGGCGTAAGCAAATGCTGAATTTGCTTTAATTTGCAGAGTTGGGGCGGTTCTGGTTCCGCTACGTTGTGGCAGTATTTACGCAAAATAGAAAGGAGATGTTGGACAACCAGGTCGTGTTCAAATCGGTCCTTATCGCTGTCAAGCAGAGATATCCCCAATTTATAATCAGTTGCCGGGTTTTTTCCCCGAGGTGCGCTACCGGCCAAAGCAACGGTACTGATACGCCCGTCTTTACCAGCCGCTAAGCGCTCAGGCGAAGCCCCAAGAAAGCAACTTTTTCCGCGGGAAAAGGCAAATAAATAGGCATCGGGGTAAGATTCTTGTAAATATCCGAGAATACTTCCCGGGCAGCAATCCGCGTTCAGTGCTTCAGAACGAGCGAGAACCACTTTTTGAAATTCGTTACGCTTAATTGATTCGACCGCATCAACAACACCCTGTTGCCAATCCATTTGATCAGTATCACTATTACTAAAATCACTCTCCACCAGCGGTAAAATGTTATTCGTAGAGGAGTCAGGGTTACGAGATAAGATGCCTTGCCACCGCGCTTTGGCTTGCTCAGTAGCGAGACTGCAGTCTGTATGACCAGTCACGATTAAATTTATTACCACATAACTGTGGTCCGCTTCACAATAAAGGGCTAACTCAGGTAGCGTTAACACGCCTGAAGGAAAATCTTGCCAAAGCGTTGAAGGGTCTTTTTGGTAATCAAAAGCAAACCCACCACACAAAATTGGTTGATGTCCCCCGCTCACGACAGAAGAAGCCTGTAATTTTTGCCAATTAGTTTGAATCTCAGACCAGGATTTCCCAGGAACACAGCTAAACTCGTAGGCAGAGCCAAAACTCAGGGCATAAAAGTCACTGGAGGGCGTACCCCACAGAGATGTTATTCGTTCATGTCGATAGTTAGCAGCGAACAACCCAGTTGGATCGCGCCTGTGGCATGGGAAGGAAAATGATGCCAGAACCTCTGGCTGCCCCTGGCTTACCCTGGACTTGGCTTCCTGCAAACAGGCCTCCAGTCCGTCGTACTTAGAGCGCCCTTTCATAGACCCTCCTCAGCATGTAGGGCACGCTCAGTTCGCCAATGCAGTTTTTGCTGTTTGATAAACCACTGGATAATCCCAGAAAAAAGCAACTCGATATAGTCAGCAGATAACTGCTCTTCCTCAGCCCAACCACGGCGATCAATCAACATAGCCGCAACCCGATCTGGAGCGGGAATACTGGCTTCATCTGGTTTGAACTGCGCTGCAGACAAAACATATCCCATACGCTGCCGCAACAGCCTGATGATCTCGCGATCAATGGAATCAATACCTTGGCGGATCTCATCCAGATTTTTACACTCCATTGGCAGCTTCGTTGCTTGCATAGAAACTCCATCACCTAAGCTGTTCATCTTCCCATCAATAATGAAACGTTATAACATATCATTTGCGAAATCAACGGGATGTTTGTTTTGGATTTGGGCATCAGGGTGGAGAGACTGTGTGCTACTTGTTACTAAAGAGAAATAATTCGAACATCATCAAAAATAACGATCTCGAATTAATCGAAGTAGAGATCCGCTATCTATTGAACGATGGCGAATATAGAGCCGCTCAACAGCCCTATTCTCCCGACAATTGATTTTGATAGCGTTACAAGAAACAGAAAGGTTTTATACGGCCAACTTAACTTCACATGCAGTTAGGTCAAGCGGAGCTTCTGAACAATATGGCCAACAACCAGATCGGGACAATCTGACAGATAAAAATGGTCACCTGCGTATTCTTTCAATTGGAACTCACCATTGGTCCACTGCTGCCAACCCCGAGCTTCATCGGTGCTCAACTCAGGATCATCCCGTCCTAGCATCGCGGTGATGGGGCAATCTAAAAGTTGGTCCGAGGACATCTTGCTGGTTTCGATCAATCGATAATCCTGGCGTATAGTGGGAAGCAGCAGGGCTCTTAACTCAGGAATCTCTAATAATTCAGGGGCAGTACCACCAAGTTCAATAAGTTGTTGGCAGAGAGACTCATCACTCAACTGGTGTACGTTTCCACTCTTTTGAAATTGTGGCGCTTCGCGCGCAGAGACAAATATGTGTTCAGGACCGCGCAATTTTTCGCGATACAAGGAGAGAGCCAATTCATGAGCAACTGTAGCTCCCATACTGTGCCCAAATACTGCCCAAGGTTTATCGATGACAGGTTTGATAGCCCTACTTAACAAAGCAATTAAAGTTTGCATATCTGCGGGCATAGCTTCATTACAGCGTTGCTCCCTACCCGGTAAACATACGAGAACCAACTCTATGGAAGCTGGCAATAATTTCGCCCAGGGCCGGTAAAGTGATGCTGAACCACCAGCATGAGGCAAACACAAAAGTCGGATAGCCGCTTTAGGTTGAGGGCGAGGAATCTGTAGCCAAGCGCCGGACATAAATTTATCTCAATAAGAAATTTGAAGCCGTGAATACTAACTGTTAATTCTTAATTTAGAAATCCAAAGAAGATTCAAAAAATCACTCGCCTGCTCCACCCAAACATTTCAGGAGACCAGCATGGAAAATAATTTACTTAATGGTTACACGCCTCACCCAAAGGAACTAGAGGCTTTCTATCAGCAGCAAGGAATTTGGGATAACCAACCTATTTGGGAGCTGATCACGCGTAATGCGAAAAACTTTCCCAACCGATGCGCAGTTCGGGATCTATCGGATCAATTAACTTACACAGAATTGGTTAACGAGGCCGATAGTATTGCCGCAGGCCTGGTGGAACAAGGCTACAAAGCTGGGGAGCGGGCAATACTCCAGTGGAGCAACCAGGTCAGTTTTATTACAGCCCTGCTCGGCTTATTTCGAGCGGGACTGGTTCCTGTACTAGCTTTGCCTGCACATCGCCAAAATGAAATATGCCATTTTGCACAGGTCTCGGGTGCCAGTATCTATATCACTTCAGGAGCGGAAAGTGGTGAAAGCCGTCAAAGCATGACAGAACAAATTGCTTCGCAATCTCCGACCTTGCGAGGCATATACAGCTCTGATGAAAATGACACATTCCCTCCCCTGCCCAGAAGAGAATACCAAGGCTTCACCCCAGTTCCCGTAGACCCCAACGCCCCAGCCTTATTCCTCGTTTCCGGTGGCACTACAGGACTTCCGAAACTTATTCCACGCACCCACAATGACTATCGTTACAACATTACCTGCGCTACCGCCGCTTGTAATTTAGGAAAAGATGAAATCTACCTGGCAGTACTCCCCGCCGCCCATAATTTTCCACTGGGTTGCCCCGGCATTCTGGGCACGCTATCCATGGGTGGGCAGGTAATATTCACCAAAGATGCAAGCCCGGACTACTGCTTCGAGCTGATAGAGCGCTACGGCGTAACCGCCACAGCCCTGGTCCCAGCACTGGCTCAGGTCTGGACTGCAGCGACAGAGTGGGAAGATACTGATTTAAGCTCTCTCCGCTTACTGCAAGTCGGTGGCTCAAAGCTGAGTCCAACTGACGCCAATGCTGCAATAGATGCTTTTCCCGGTGCACTACAGCAGGTATTCGGTATGGCCGAAGGCTTGATATGTTACACCCACTACGAAGATAACGATGAAACCATCACCAATACTCAAGGCAGACCTATGAGCTCCCTCGATACTCTAAAAGTGGTCGATGAGTACGGACAGGAAGTGAAAGCCGGAGAAGAAGGAGAGCTGCTCACTCGCGGCCCCTATACACTGAGAGGCTATTACCGTGCAGAAGAACATAACCGACGCGCTTTTACCCCAGATGGCTTCTATCGCAGCGGGGATCGTGTACGCATTCTGGACAATGGCAATATTGTAGTTACCGGGCGACTCAAAGATGTTGTGAATCGGGGCGGGGAAACATTTGTATGCGACGAAATTGAAGAGCACCTACTCGCCCACCCCAGCATTCAACAAGCAGCTGTTATGCCCTTGCCGGATAAAGTGCTAGGAGAGCAAGTTGGAGCAGCTATTGTATGTGCAGATAATGCGCCCACCCTACAAATGTTACGCAACTTCCTGACCGAAAGAGGCCTAGCCACCTTTAAGCTACCAGAACATCTCAAAGTATTATCTCGCCTTCCAGTTACCCCCGTAGGTAAAATTGATAAGAAGAAGCTTTTGGAGCAAGAAAATCAGCAGGGAGTAGATTAGCCCTAATGCATCACTGAACAATCAATTTCGATTAGTTTAGTGATGCTACTGGCCAAAAAAGGACGTACTTTTTAAATAAACACGAGGGCAAATACTCCATACCGCGCCTAATTATCCGCTCAACCTACCCAGTGGCTATCTCTTAAACCCTGCCGACATGCACTAATAGCGGGTATTGCAGCTACTATCAAAGTACTAACAAGCACTGCCCCCAAAAGCATGATTGTATGTTCGCCCATACTAAATCCATCAAGATAAACTCCAAACTGATCTGCCAACAGCGGCTCAACCAGCCAGACTCCTAATATAAGCCCTGCAACTGCGATTACAGCACCTAAAAGCAAAACCAATAGTGCCTCAGCCTGGATCAATAAAAATAGAAACAATGGGCCCGATCCTATAGTCCTCAGCAATGCTATCTCTGATCTTCGCTCACGCATCGTAGAAAGTAGCAAGATACACAAGCCAAGTAATGCAGCTAAAACAACCATCGCAGAGACAAAAAATAATATCTTTTCAATACCTCCCAGTATCTGCCAGAGCTCCGATAATGCAATGCCCGGCAATATTGCCAATAGAGGCTCCTTGGAGTATTCGTTAATTTTTCTCTGCACCTGGAATGTAGCCATTGGGGAATTAAGCCCCAGCAAAAAGGCAGTAATGTTATCTGGCACCAGATCATCATGCTCCACATCAGCGCCGTGGACCGCTTCCAACCCTGCCAAGCTTACGTACAGAACTCGATCTACTGGAGTACCTGTGGGTTTGAGTATCCCCCTAACAACAAATGAATTTTCATCGTGCTCAGTAAAATGAGTTCCAACCAAGCCGTGCGCTAATGTTAGGGAGTCATCGAGTTGGTAGTCTAGCTCACGAGCAACCTCCGCCCCCAATATCACACTAAAAGCATCGACAAAATTCTGGCCACTTGAAAGCTCCAATGGCCTCTTATTCCGATACCGATAGTGATCGAGAAATCCAGTTGAGGTTCCCACCACTCTATAACCTTGATGTGAATCTCCTAAGGATAGGGGAATAGCCCAATTAACTTGCGTGAGCTGAGCAAATTCCTGGTAACTCTCCCATGAAATACGGTTACTGGCATTCCCGATATGGAATATGCTGTACAGTAATAGATTTAACTGTCCAGTGGGCGCTCCAACAATAAGATCTACCCCTGACACCGTACGACCAAAGCTGCTTTTAGTATGGCTTCGCAACTGCTCGATACCCAACACTAATATCAAACTCACTGCCACAGACAAAACGGCCAGGGATACACTTCCCTTACGCTGCATCAGGCTATGCCAGGCAAGCTTAATAAACATCGGCCAACGCCTCCGGTGCAGTATCCCAATCGGGCCTGAGTTTCCAGGCAATATTTATTTCCCGCATATCCGCAACCAAAGGGAAGTGTCGTTCCAGGGAGCTATCGTGACTGACAAAAACCAGTGTGCATTTCTTTTGCTCACAAGCATTCATCAACAGCTGGACAAATGCATCTCTCGCTTCGGGGTCTAAAGCTGATGTAGGCTCATCAACCAGTAACAATTCCGGTTCATTGATCAATACACGCACAATTGCCACTCTCTGTTGCTGCCCGACACTCAAGTGGACCACTTTCTTGGGTAAAACCTCTTCTCCCAAACACAGCCCCCCTAGCAACTCCCTAACCCTGCCTCGAAAATCGCCCCGGAAACCAGCGAAGTGGGTGGCGACACGAATGTTGTCCTCCACACTCAAATAGGGAATCAGGTTAAATCGCTGAAATACAACTCCAATGTGTTTTGCCCTGAAACGGTCCCGCTTGCGCTCACTCAGTTCACCCAACGATTGGCCTAGAACCTTTTGGCTCCCCGATTTTGTAACCAGAATGCCTGCCAGGAGGTTCAGCAGCGTTGACTTGCCACTACCGGAGCGGCCGCGTAAAAACACCTGCTCCCCCACTGGTAGCGACCAATAGGGGACTTCTAAAACCGCCGGGCCTTTACGATAAGCGAAGCGCAACTGCTCCACCTCAATAGCAAGTTGAGGTCTTGTAGTGAAGGCATTCATCTTGCACCTCATTTGCAGCATGGATTTTTGCAAACAGATATATAATGATATATCACATCATTTTATATAGTAAATAAATCCGAGCCATGAATAGAACTCCCCTTTCGGCAGCCTGCACCCTGACCACCGCACTACTCGCTGCTGCCTGTGACAGTCGAATTGAAACTCGTCCAGTTTCGCCCCCAGTTGCAGAACATACTCAAGTCAAACAAGTAAGTATCAATTATCGAGAAGTCAGCTGGGAAGAGTTAATCCCGAAAGATGACCTGGATGCGTTACTCAACCCACCAGAATACATAGATGATATTGTTGAAGGCTCGGCTGCCGACTCAATGCCTAACACATCAGCTATTACCACTACGACTGAAAATGAAAGCCGTTACCAAGCTGCTTTGACCTCTACCCGAATAAAACCAGAGTTTGACAATCAACAGATACGTATTGCCGGATTTATCGTCCCGATTGAATTCAATGACGAATTAACGATCTCCCGTTTACTTTTTGTGCCCTATTTCGGAGCCTGTATTCATCTGCCACCCCCACCGCCAAACCAGGTTATCCATGGCCGTTTTCCTGAGGGAGTTCAAATTGAGGCTCTGTACGAGCCTTTCTCTATAGAAGGGAAACTAAGAACACTAAAAATGGAGAGTGAGTTCGGTACTGCGGCTTACAGTATGGAAGTGGATAACATTCAACCCTACAAAGAATAACGCCCTCAGTGAGCATTGCTCACTTGAGGACGTTAACTCAACTATAGTCGGCTACTGGCCCATCTCCCGAACCAAGTATCCGGCCCCGTCAATATTCTCCATTACCCAGAGAATATAAGCGATATCGACATGAATCGCCCGGGTACTATCAGTGAAGTCCCAATCAGCATTGATGCTATCGTAGGTTCCGTCAAATACGACTCCCACCAACTCACCGCGACCATTCATTGTCGGAGATCCTGAGTTACCGCCCGTAATATCTACGGTACTTAGGAAATTAACCGGTACTGAATCCAGCTGCTTTTCATAGTAACGGCCATAGTTCTTCTTATCGATCGCTTCCATCAAAGCTTTGGGGGCATCAAAGGGGTCCTCGCCGGTATACTTTGCCTTAATACCACGCAATGTTGTAAAAGGTACAAAGCCTTGTTTACCGTCATTACCATCTGCTGCCTCTTTAATTGTTCCAGCTGGTGGCTCATAGCCTTTAACCAGGCCATAAGTCACGCGAAGAGAGCTATTTGCATCCGGGTAGACCGGCTTACCTAGGGAGTGGTAATAATCTATCAGCATCTCCATATACTGTGGGCGCAATTGGGCGAAACGCCCTTTCATGGATTCCTCATGCTCTTCACGGGCAAGCATATCATCGTACATTGCCACTGCCAGCTGGATAAACGGATCCTTGCTCTCTTTGAAGTCTTCAGGCTTTTTACCGATCCACGCTTCACGTACCTCGACATCGGAAAGCTCTGTTTCCTTATACATTTTGTCGAAAGTTGCCTCTAGGTCAGTATTGCCTTTGCCGATATTCAAGTAACGATCAAAGCTGGCTATACGCTGCTCCTTCGGGAGCGCCTGGTAACGGTCCAGAAAGTAAAGCCAGATCTGTTTGTCGACTAATGGGTGATAGCTGCGCTCTATACGACGCATGCCCTCTTTGAATCGGGTTAGATCCCGTTCCTGATAACCCGGCTTGCGCTCAACATCGGGTTTTTCGTTCTCTTTGGCCAATCGATACAGTTTGCTCGCGGCACCCAGCATGGCTGAACGATCCATATAATCGATGGCCAGGTCCTGTTCACGGGTTGATTCTTTTTCTACAACCAGCGCCTCAAGATCATCGATCGTCGACTGGTATTTTTTCTCGCGGGCCTTGTCTGAATCCACCCAAGCTTGCAAATCTTTTTCCAGCTTTTCTTTACGCTGCAATAGATCACTGCGCTGGTAACCCTCCATCATACCGGTAAAGTTTTTAGAGTAATTATTCAAACCTGCCACGAGGCTTGCATACTTTAACTCTGCATCTTTATTGTCGGCAGTTGCCGCACCAATCGTTTCCGACCATTCACCCAGTACCCGCTGCATGTTTGGGTAATACCAGTTGAAGTTGCTTTCCACTTCCTGGGCAGTGCGATAACGGTTGGTACGCCCCGGATAACCGGCAACCATCACGAAATCACCTTCTTTAGGCCCTTTTGCCGCTACAGGCAAATAGTGCTTGGGCTCGTAAGGGACATTATCTTTGGAATAATCAGCCGGTTTACCATCTTTGCCAACATAGGCGCGGTAGAAAGCGTAATCGCCGGTATGGCGAGGCCACATCCAGTTATCGATATCGCCGCCGAATTTGCCAATCGAAGACGCCGGCGCATGAACCAAGCGCACATCGCGGATTTCCAGCTGCTTAACCAGGTAGTAGTTCAAACCGCCGTAGTAGCTATAGACCTCACAACGATGGCCCGGATCTTTTTCACACTCGGAAACCAGCGCCTTCTCCGCTTCTTCGATAGCGGCAAAACGTGCAGCACCATCCATCTCATCTGTCAGGCGTTCGTTAACCTTGTCCGTTACTTCGTTCATTGCAACGGTGACGTAGACGCGGGAGCCCGGTGCAGCAGGCAGCTCTTCAGACAAATCTCCGGCCAGGAAACCTTCAGCCAGTAAATCCTTGGATTCAGTTGAATTGTATGAAATTGAACCGTAGGCGCAGTGGTGGTTGGTAATCACCAATCCCGTGGGAGAGACAAAGGAAGCGGAACATCCCCCCAGGCTGATCACCGCGTTCATTGGAAATTCGGTAAGCTTGGTCATGCTGGCTGGGTCCAGCTCCAGGCCATGAGTCCGAAGCTCTTTGGACAGCTCAGGCAACTGGTGAGGTTGCCACATGCCTTCAGTCGAAACACTCTCTTTCTCTGCGGCGAGGCTGGCGCAACTCGCTCCAGCAAATAATGCAGCAGTTGCAACCCCGTAAACAATAGAATTATTGATTTTCATATTTACTCAGCAATATTTAAAAAATAACAGGTTAATTTTGGGTACTTCCCAACGCTAACCCTGTCTTTTCCGGTACACCGAAAATTCACTCATAAACACGGCAGGCTGACAGCTTAACACACCCTCCCCGGCTGCAGGCCGGCACGAAACTGCACCCCTAGCTAAATCCTGCCAATCATTGCCATTATTTCCCTGGCTCCTCCACTCAAGTGGGATAAACCATAAATACACAATTGATACATTGTATCATTTTGATCCAATCAAATCTGAGCAAAATGTGAATTACGACGACAGCAAGAAAGAAATCTGCGATAAACGGTTTTGCAGCTAAAAAGAACATCGCCGAATAATCTACTTGCGCCAGGCAGTGGTCAATACGCCTCACCAAGGTTCCCTCCAGCTATCAGAACTCCCGATGAATTCGGTCTTCAAGCTTGATTCACCCCAATGTTGGAGGTTGCCAAGGCCGACCATTCTCAATATGATATGTTATATCATAGCCTGCATTGAGGAGTGGGTAGTCCGAGTGAGGAATTTAGGTATTGCAGCGCCCGCCACAGCAGAGAGCAAAGCAATTAAAGCCTCTGAAAATAGTGTTTATTAGCCGAAGTTACTTAATTGGAGATTAGCTTGAGCCTGACCGACTTTACAGAAAGAAGCCATGAGACACTTATCACACAAACTCCAAGTGCTGAACTGGCTCCGAAAGAGGAAGGACTGTCAGATGCATACCTGCCAAATACCCGTCGGGCCGTATCTGCAGATAATGGAGAAGTATTAGCAGATATTTTCCAAGCTGATATCAATATGGCCATCTGGCAACGGGAACTGCCCAGTAGCATAGCCAGTGATTGCCGTACCCTCTTAAATAGTGGTGTACACCCCAACCGCAGGATTCTATTACCTACCGCCAAGATCGAGCGCCTCGGTGAAGCATTGCCAGAGCTTGCTCCCTACCCGCACTTGTGTGCTGATATCCAGCTACTGGCAGATATGTTCAGTTACCTATTTGAGCTAAGTGGAGTCGGTATTCGTTTAACAACCCTGAACGGAGCAATGTGCCCCAAGTTTCATGTAGATCGGGTGCCCTGCCGATTGATTACGACATATTTAGGTACGGGTACAGAGTGGCTGGCACCAGACTCTATTCACCCAAATACGCTCGACTTAAAGGCTAACCAGGAATTCCCTCCAACTTCCATCAATCACCTGGCATGCGGCTCGGTTGCCCTTCTCAAAGGCGAACTCTGGGAGGGCAATGAAGGGGCCGGTCTAATCCACCGCTCGCCGAGTGTCGAGCCCGGCCAACTGCGACTGCTACTCACTTTCGATTTCGGGTCCGCCGACGAGTGAGGAGCGCTTACTGGGACGTAAAACTCTTATTAGGAATAACCCATGAAATTTACCGCGAACCTTTTCGCACTGATGACTCTTTCAAACTTGGCCCATGGAATTTCCGGACAGGTATTAGATACTTCCGGAGAGCCCATCTATGGCGCCAGTATTGAAGTCGCGGGAAGTCGACTACAGACCCAAACAGATGCCCAGGGCCGATTTTCACTTGAGGTGAATACTTCGCAACTCCGCGAAATCCACATCAATGCCCCAGGGCACAGCCACAAAACAATAGTTTTACAAGCCGGTCAGGATGAGCCCCTCAAGGTTACCCTGCAACACACGGTTATCGAACAAATCGATGTAACAGCCACACCATTACATGCCTCCACTATTGAGTCGGCACAACCTGTAACCGTAGTCGCTGGCGAAGAGCTGCGTCGAAAACAAGCCTCCACTCTGGGAGAAACCCTCAAAAATGAAGTGGGAGTTCATTCCAGCTACTTTGGGCCAGTAGCCAGTAGTCCAATCATCCGGGGGCTCAACGGCCCCCGTGTTCTGATTACCCAAAATGGACTCGACAGCGCTGATGCCTCCCGAGTTGGCCCAGATCATATCGTCGCCACAGAGACAATTACCGCAGAGCAGATAGAAATCCTGCGAGGCCCTGCCACCCTGTTTTATGGGTCCGGAGCCATCGGTGGTGTAGTCAATGTGGTAGACGAGAGAATACCCACCTCTGGTGAAAACAGGACTGCTTATTCGCTGGGAAGCAATACTGTTGCAAATGAGCGCGAAGCTTCACTGGCTCATACCGGCGGTAATGACCAGCTGGCATACCACGTGGACAGTTTCTGGCGCAAAGGTGACGACTATGAAATTCCCACCTCGGGCGACCATGACGAACATTCCAGAGGAGTATTAGAGAACAGCGATTCAGAAAGCAACGGGTTCAATATTGGTGGCAACTGGTTTTTAGATAATGGATCTATCGGCCTTGCCTATGGACGCCTGGAGCGAGTTAATGGTATTCCCGGGCACGGTCACTCTGATGAACACGAAGATGATGAATCAGAGCATCATGATGAACATGAAGAAGAAGTAGTTTCTGATTTGAAACAGGACCGATGGCAGTTGGTCAGTGAACTGTCTCTGGACAACATATGGTTGAGCGGTCTGGACACCAGAATTGGATACACAGACTACGAACATTCTGAAATCGAAAACGACGCTGTCGGTACAACATTCAGCAATCAGACACTTCAAGCTCGGGTCAACCTATTACTGCAAGAAAGGGCCGGATGGCGCGGCGCAATAACCCTGGAGAGCAAAACTACAGATTTTGAAGCGATAGGTGAAGAGGCCTTCACCCCGCCGAGCACAACAGAAAGCTCAGCAATTGGGCTGATACAAGAAAAGCACACGGGTGAATTCCTATGGCAATTAGGGGCCCGTATCGAAAGAGTCACGGTTGAAGCTGCCGATGATGAATGGGAAGGAGAAAATCTCGATAAACTGGCTTTCACGCCCTATAGCGTTTCTGCTGGCTTGGTCTGGGATATCGCCGCCAATTACAATGCCGGGATCTCTTTTACCCACGCACAACGGGCCCCCAGCGCCGCTGAACTTTTCTCGTATGGCCCCCATATCGGCACCAGTAGCTTCGAAGTCGGCGCGCTTTTTAAACTAAATGATGACACAGAAGAACCCTATTTTTACTATGAAAACAATGTTGATGAAGAGGTATCCAACAACATTGACCTGAGCTTTCGCAGGCATTCAGGAAATATCGGCTGGGTACTGAACTTATTCTACAACCAGATAGATAATTTCTACTACGAACGCAATACGGGCTACACCAGCGAAGACTTTGAAGAACACGATCACGAAGAAGAAGAGAGTCATGATCATGGCGAACTGCCGGTTTATGTTTTCGATCAAGCGGATTCGACACTCTACGGTCTAGAAGCTGAATTTGCCTGGCAATTATCCAAGCCTCTCACACTGACATTGTGGGGAGATACTGTTCGTGGAAAGCTGGATAACGGAGGTAATTTGCCTCGTATCCCACCCATGCGACTGGGCGGCATGCTAAATTATAGCTCCAATGGGTGGGATGCAGGGATTGAGATTACGCACGCGTTTAAGCAAACCAAAGTCGCAGAACTGGAAACTACCACCGCTGCTTACACACTTTTGAGTACTGAGCTTGCGTACACTTTTCTAGGAAATCCGCACAACCTTACAGTCTACCTAAAGGGTAATAACCTAACTGACAAGTTAGCCTATGTGCATTCATCCTTCCTGAAAGAACTTGCTCCACTCCCCGGGAGGAACTTTAGTCTTGGATTGCGGGGCATGTTTTAATTAAGGGAAGCTCTAGTCAGTCAAAAAAAACCATCGGCAATGATTATTACCGGTGGTTTTTCTTTTATATGAGTAGTACTCAATAAGTACTGAGAAATATTCTAGCGTTTCTATAAATTCACCCATAGGACGTGCAGTTACCAAAAGTCTAATTAGGAATTAACATGACTCAGCCAATAGTACCCGAAGATTTTAATGCTTGGCTGCATTGTATTACGATAGAATGCGGTATTGAGCTAACACCAGGCTTTGTTGATGAACGTATCAGCGCACTCCAAGATAAGAATAACTACCATACCCGTAACTTTGTTCTCTTATATGGGCAAGAGCACCACCAGAAAGTCCTCAACTGGTTTAAGCAAGTGCGTGAAAAAATATAATCTAGCACCTATCAACACTTTTGGCCTATCTGCGAAAAATGAAAATCTGACAAAGAATATAAAAATCAATCCAACTTATCAAAATGAAGAAAATGTAAAGATTTTTTAGTCATATATCACCACCATATAAAATTTAGATATCCATCCACCTCTTTATTTAGCGACAGCCTGTGGACCATTTTTAATGCTCCGGCAGTGCCATGACGCGACTTAGCTTTCGCGCATCTAGAGTCAGGAATGTTCCTGAAGGGGTTTGTTAGTAAATAGAAGGAGCCAGGTTAATATACCTGGAAAAACTATGTTTTTGCTCCGCTTGAGCCTCTATTTAAACAATTTTCTTATTGTGTCAACCTTTGATTTGCGGGGAGAAGTGCCCTAAATAGATATGAAAGAAAAATACAATAGGACTATTCCACTCACTGACAAGCGGAGATCCCGGAATTTTCCGTTTTTCTTTAGATGTTTATGTTGCGTTAACAATCGCTCAGTAGATATTCAATCTGGTTGGCTCGGGCAATAATCTGATTGTCGAGGCAAATGGGAGTCTTTCGCAGATACGTATCCGTCTAAATGCTGATTTAGGAGGCACCAGACTTGAAGAGATACATCTGGCCATAGACATAAAACATCTATTTTTGCAGATATATACGAGTAGCAAATCAATTTAACGATCAACGGACCGTATAGAAAAAATCGAATATCATTTTTAACGATTGGCTGAAGCCGTGGAAAGGCTCAGAATGATACAGGAATCACTTTTAAATCTCAGGGGGCCTTCCCACACAGTATTTAGCGGGCATTTCATCTAAATCAACTGCCTTCATAAGCTGTCTACTTGCCTCAAGATAGGACTCTGCAGTTGCACCTGACCAATAACCCGTATCACAAGTCAGAGAAACACAATCCCCTCCAAAAGTTACAAAAGGCTTATCACGTACAATCTTGCATGTGCATATGGCCTTGAGCGGATTCATTGGGTCGACAATACAAGGCTGATCCAGGCAATCTGTCCACGGTTTACCCTCGGGGCAGGAAAGTACAGGCTTAGTAGGAGCCTGAGCGAAAGAAAATGTCGACAAGGCTTTTTTAACGCCGTTTGAGTTGGTCGCAGGTATCCGGGTTTTACATTCTGATAACCCAAAGTTCAATCCTTTGTTAACATCACACCTACATATTGCATTTGAATCCGGATTCCTGGGGTCTGGAATACAGGGGGCAGATGTGCATAAGACATACTCATTACTGCAAATGATACCCTTGCCACTTTTGATGGAATTAAGATTGTCTTCTTCAGCTGACGTTTCAAATCTCACAAAGACAAGGGCAATCAAAACCACTGTGAGTAAAAATGAATGCTTCGTCATGAGTGTCTCCCTTGGAATTTAAAAGTCGAATTGAATATAAACTGATATTTCCCATTTGAAGATATACTTTTGTAGCGCTCAAAAGATAGTCTCAAGTTACATCTACAGAGACTATCAATAATGGATTTTAACGCCTACGTTCTCATGGATTTTCTCGTATAAAGTAAAGACGGCCTGGCATATAAGAGAACAGAGCGAGATAGAGAACTTATTCCGCCGGCTGAGAGGGTTCAGAGGTCTTACCAGTCGTTTTGATATTTTAGATTCTTAAGAGGTTTTTCACTTATTGAAAACAGGTTGATTAGTAATAATTGGACCCAGTGGCTATTATCACTAATGGCCACAACAGTAGAACTGTATAACGGTACCAACAGCCATAATAAGTGACTGAATTTGGTTAGAGTGAGTGAGGTATGCTGAAACCCCACATATCACTCACTATTCATAGTGATTAACTAGTATATGATCAGATTACAAACTGAACTCTACCCTACTCTCACCTGACTTTAAGGTATAGCTTTGATTTTCACTGCTATTATTTACAGTAATAGTGTTCACTTGGTCCCGCTCAATCTCCATCAGCATCGATTGCTTAATGCTCAATTTTTTACTGGAAAGATCTACCAAAGGCACTTCCTGATATATCCAGATATCATGAACATCGGCTTCCATACCTACCCAATTGAGATTTAACACATCGCCATTTTTCTGGCTAACCTGGAATCTTGAATTGACATAGTTCTCCATCTGTTGTTGTGCTTCATTCAACTCTTTACCGGCACTTATTGACAAAGCTTTTTCAATATCAGCAACAAAAAATCGGTGGGAAATCTCCAGTGTTTGAGTGCGTTCATTTACTGAGAGGCTAGTCAAACCAAAATGATAGCGATGTGCATTTGCCTGGAGTGCAATTACTAAGGTCGTTACTACCAGCAAAAAGGAAAATAAAACTTTCATCAATTACTACCAATACATAATGAATGTTTCAGATGGATATTTTGCGTCAAAAACACAAATTGCAGCTCCCCAAACCAATTATCAGTGAGCTGCAATTTTCTCCAAGGTTTAACCTGCCTCTTTAAGTTCTACATCCCAATCCTTCATCAAATTACGCTGCTTTTCATCCTTAAATAGCTCCAGGCGCGACTTGATAATGCGGCGTGGGTAGAAGTTGTTCTCTACATTGACATCCGCTGTTTCCCAGTGGGGATCAAGCACTACTGACTTCAGCACCTTACTCTTATCCCTCACCAGCATCTTGGAGGTCTTCTTAGCATTGCGAGTCCAGATTTCAGCGGGGATACGCAAATCCTCAACACTTCCATCTTCATATTCCAATCGCAGGAACAGGGGCATTACCAAGCCACCAATATTGCTAAAGTCCAGCACGTAGACATTACTCTCAACCTTGAGTAAATCTTTTTCCCAGTCCTCCAGATCCTCCAGCTTACTTCGGTAGCTATTGCGATCTGCATTGGAAACATCAAACTCGTCGTGCTTGTTATAGAAGTCTTCCAATTCTGGTTTACCATCAACGATACGGGTCAACTTTCTCGCGCGGTTCTCAATAACAGTGATAGTCTCCGGTTCCCTTTCATGCTGAGCGCGCTTCCAAGGCCCTTCCACTTCAGGGTTTTGTGTACCAACGGTGTAGTGATGTACGGCATCAAGGCTGATATCAACATTATCAGTAGTGTAGAACCAGCCGCGCCAGAACCAATCCAAATCCATACCTGATGCATCTTCCATAGTACGGAAAAAATCTGCAGGCATAGGGCGCTTGAACTTCCAACGCTGGGCATACTCTCGGAAAGCGAAGTCGAACAGCTCACGTCCCATAATGGATTCACGCAGGATATTCAGTGCAGTTGCCGGCTTTCCGTAGGCATTGTTACCGAGTTGAAGTACTGATTCCGAGTTCGTCATAATCGGAACCTGGTTCTCGCTCTTCATATACTCGACAATTTTTCGCGCATCTCCGCGGCGAGATGGATACTTTTCCTCCCACTCCTGCTCAGCCAGGAACTGTACGAAGGTGTTTAGCCCCTCATCCATCCAGGTCCACTGGCGCTCATCAGAATTAATAATCATCGGGTAGTAGTTATGCCCTACCTCATGAATGATGACCGAGATAAGCCCATACTTGGTGCGGCGGGAGTAAGTACGCTTACTGCGGTCCTCCTCATCAATTTCTGGCCGCGGACCATTAAAGGTGATCATGGGGTATTCCATTCCCCCCACAGGGCCGTTGACTGAAATAGATACCGGATAGGGATAATCAAAACTGTAGCGGTTATAGACGTCTATTGTATGAATAATGGACTCTGTAGAGTACTTATCCCACAGAGGAGTGCCCTCTTCTGGATAGAAGGACATTGCCATTGTGTCGGTACCGCCCTTTTTATAACCCTGTGCATCCCACAAGAACTTACGCGAAGATGCCCAGGAAAAGTCACGGACATTTTCTGCTTCAAAAACCCAGGTTTTGCGCTCAGTTGAACGACTTTTCTCATTTTCCAGGGCCTCGTCCTTAGTGACAATCATCACGGGCTTATTCGCAGTACGGGCCTTTCGCAAACGCTCACGCTGCTTGGAAGTCAGCACATCCCTCGGATTTTGAAGAACGCCGGTGGCGGCAACGATATGATCTGCCGGCACCTCGATAGCGACACGATAATTTCCAAACTCAAGCGCAAATTCGCCGCTCCCCAGGAACTGCTTGTTTTGCCAGCCGCTAACATCGTTATAGGCGGCCATACGCGGGAACCATTGGGCTATTTCGTACAGGTAGTTATCATCGCGCTTGAAATATTCAAAACCGGAGCGACCACCCAGCACTTTTTGCTCAACAACTTTGTAAGCCCAACCAATCTGGAAGCTCACACTGGAACCGGAGGCCAGTGGCTGGGGCAGGTCAATTCGCATACCAGTATCAACAATAGTATGTCTAAGCTCCCTCCCCCGTGTGTCAACCACTTTAGTAATCTGGTATCCCCCTGGAAACTCCCCAGATACCACCGCATGACGAAAACTATTAAACGGGATGGTATCCGGGGCAATGGCTTCCAGGTTAACCGGCCTCGCCAAATTACCAGAGGAGTTAGGCTTGAAGCGATTTTGATCCAGTTGCACCCACAAATAACGCAGTGTATCTGGCGAATTATTGGTGTAAGTGATGGTCTCTGAAGCGGTTATCAGTTGCTTATCATCATCCAGTGACACCTTGATATCGTAGTCCGCTTGCTGCTGCCAATAGGCATGACCCGGAGCTCCCGACGCAGTGCGATAGCTATTAGGTGTCGGCAGCAGCTCCTCCAGCTGGCGGAACTTATCACCGGTTACATTTAGGGGGTCTGCGGCAAAGCTGCCCGAAAAGCCGGACATAGCAAGCCATGCCACTGTTAAGCGGCCGAGTAATTTTATATTCATTGGTTTACTTCAGAGGTTTACGTCAGATTACAATTTTATAGAACACGGTCCCCAAAAAATGATCAGGGTCTTTGCAAGCATTTGCGATAAGCCAGGCCAGATTTGAATATCCGGCCTAACAACTATTTGGATTCATAAAACACTTTTGTTTCTGCATCCTGATTATCTACCAGAGCATCGATCCAGGACTTCTCCATCTCATCCCAGCCCAAGGGTACCTGGTTAATCACCTCCACCCGGCTTTCCAAAGTATCATCCAGCTCCAATACTGTGAGCACTTTGTCAGCCTTGTTAAATCCAAATACACCTTGCTCGGTAATAAATACACCCTTGATTCTCTCAGCTTCAGCGCCGCTGAATAGTGAAAAGAGCACATCATAGTCAAATATAAATTCAGGGCTAAAACGCCAGCCACAGCTGTAGTACCCCTCTCCACTATTCTCTGAGCGGAGATAACCACACTCCGGTAATAGCTCAACTTCATCCACCGACTGATTTACCGGATGCTGGTGATCATTCCCTGTAGAAACCTGGAAACCACTTGAAAGTAGAAGCCAGTCTAGTTCGATACGCCCCTGCTCCACCACTTGAAGAGGTTTTTCTGTGCCTTCACCTAAAAATGAGAGAAAACGCTGAAGGTTTTGCAAGTCCTCAGGACCATAGAGGTCAGACTTGTTGGCAACCACCAGGTCGGCAACTTCTAATTGCTGCCGAAAAGTCTCACTACGCAAATAGCGGTCGTCCTCTATACAGCGGGCATCCACTAAAGTAAGCGTACCACGAAGGTTCAAAACACCGCCGCGTACAGCGTCGGACAGCGCTTCGAGTACCTCTCGCGGATGCCCCAGACCCGTGGGCTCGATCAATAAACGATGGGGCCTGGCTTTGGCCAGTAACTGGTTTAAAGCAACCTGCATTGGTAAGCCCGCCGCACAGCACATACAGCCTCCGGGTACCTCCCGAATATAAATGCTGTCTTCCTGGTCCGGTTCAAAAAGTGCGCCGTCAACACCCACCTCTCCAAACTCATTGACCAGAACAGCCCAGCGTTCATCATCGGGCTTACTTTCCAGAAGGTGGCGGATTGCGGTCGTCTTGCCAACACCCAGAAAACCGGTGATAACGTTGGCGGGTACCCCGCGTATCAACTGACTAGCCGCCACTAAGCTGCTTCCCGGCTACATTCATCACAGACACAATCCAACTCTAGCTGCGACGTTTGAAGATGAAACCCAGCACTTTCAACCGTATCGCGCAGCGCGGTGATGACTTCCGGTCTGATGCCAATTTCCCTTACTTTGCTACACCGGTTGCAAATTAAAAACTGTGGGGTTTGGTGGCTGTGATCACAGGCAATATGAGCACATGCCAGATACTTGTTCTCTGAATTAAGCTTGTGAACCAAGTTCTCTGCGGCCAGGAAGTCCAGCATTCGATAGACTGACATGGCAGGAATTGAGTCGCCGACGTCACTATTGTAATGCTCCGCTATTTCGTAGGCTGAGAGCGGGGTTTTAGACCGCAGCAAAACGGTAAGAACATTCTTGCGCTTTTCAGTCAGGCGCGCCCCTGAGCTACGGCAGGCTTGTTCTGCCACACTCAGGGTCTGTCTGATTTGGGATGCTTTCATAGCTATTTCATTTGCAGTTTGTTGTCTTTAACAGTGAGCAGTTCAGCCCCCTGTCGACCGGAGCTGACCCATTGCACTGCAATCCCATGAATACCGGGAAATCTCTCGAACAGGGTAACAATAACGCTGTTGAACTGTGCCAGATTATCACACTTGAATTCATAGCTAGCATGGAAACCGCTATGTACCGAACTATCACTGCTAACTTCCGCGCTATAAGGCACCTCAACATCCACGCTTCGGGGCTTACAATTGGTTCCAACAAACTCCAGGAAAAGATCAGGCTTAGCAAGTTCGAGGGACACCTGATCCAACAATTGTTGTTGAGCATGGCTACGTGGCGCGTGCTCAAACCCCACCAGATTGACTGAAGGTGACTCCAGCTCGATACGGACTCTATCTGCCTCGGCCACCAGGTACATTACTGCCTCACCGTGAGTATGCCCCCCCATATCTCCGCAACTGGACCGGCAACAAACAAAGCAACCAACGGAACCCGTGCAAAATTCATTATCCTCACCTAATCAACCTAAGCCACCCGATATATCAAGCGCTGGTTTACCCCGTGGGCAATGATTAACAAGCCAGCACCGAGGATACTGGCGACTAGCTCCCATACTCCCTCCAAGTAAAGCGCCCCAACCAATAGCAGTGCCCCAGAGAAGCCCACGACCATTACCGCATAGCGTTGATGGCGTCGACAGGAGGCCGGGAAGCTGGCCAAAGCCAAGGTCACTACCGGCACGAGTAAAAGCAAGTGGAGAAACTGGTCGCCCTGCAGTGCACCCAATATCCCCAAACCACCCAATAACGGTAATAAAGGGGTCAAAAGACAGTGCACCAGGCAAACTCCAGAAGCCAAAATCCCTAAAGTATCTCTCACAACAATCCTTTTAATCTTCGAGTAATTAAGACAGATAGCCACACTTCAGCCAACAAAATGATATGTTATATCATATGTAAAATATTTCAAGTCAAACAGAGCAGTGTGACTAAAGGTTCATGCAATGCCGCGAATCAATGAGCAGGAACTGCTGGGGATGCCCACCTCAGACTATATGAATGAAAAGCAATTATCCTTACTACATGGACATCAAAGCCTTCCTTATCGCTAATAAGGCTACGAAAACAACACAAGTCTCCGAGGAAACACTAGAGATACTCAGCTTTTTTGAGGCTGATATTCTTGACGGCGACCAGGAATATCGGGAAGAGCCTGAGCTGTCAATGTTGACAGCGGGCCCTTTAGGGTACTTTAATTTCTGTAATTTATTTATTTTGTTTCGATAAATTTTGATAAAAATCAAAGTAACAAAAATTACGTAGCTACAAGCTCTAAAGCCAAAAAATTTGTTAACCAGTAACATACTATACACGTTGAGAGATTACCCCTCATTGAAAAAGTCTACAGGAGACAATCCAGAGATGGCGGAAATTCAGAACTTAGTCAACTCTACAAAAGCAGCCTAACATCACAGAGCATAGCGGGTGGAATTATAAGAGACCCAAATGTAGATCGAAACGCCTCACGTTGTTGTCCTGCCGGCCGAAGCGAAGATTACTCATATAATATACCTCAAAGATAAGGTCAGATCATGTTGGATTATGGTCCTGAGTCCGCGGGGCAAGAGAGCCAGATACTTTTTTTACTCCGCTTACGCATCCTGGGAGGGATCCATTCATAAATCACCAACGGTCTCACCTGTTTTCATTCGCCAATGAATACTACTTTTAACAAGGTAACGGACATGTAGATCCAATTTGAATCAGATCGACTAGACTGTAGACCAAGAGCGAGCAGCAGTGGAAGATCTTCGAATGAATTATTCATTCGGTATCATGATGATCTAAGCGTCGAATAAATTAATTACAGTTATCAATTAAACCAAGCATGATGACATTAAAAGAAACTTTAATTAGAACGACCATTGTCGCCTTAATATGCCTAGCCACCTCGGCTTGTTCTAAAAGAATTGCCAGATTTATAGAGGAAGCTGAAAACTTCGCCCTTGATGAAGAAACAAGCAATATTAAAGTTGAAGACTTAGGTTTCAAAAAAGATAAATATTGCCCAATCAAAAAAAACAACTGCATTAGTTATTATTACGGACCACCTTTAACCAGCAACAACCTACAGTACTCTGTGAAATTTGGAGAGGGAGACAGGAAGAATGTTGTAGGGATTAACTTAAGTAGAAATTCTTTAGAAAGACATTACTCTGGCACTGTAATATTATTACATGGATTTCGAACCGCCAAAGAATTTATGCTTAATTCAGCTCTGTATTTCCGCTTTCTAGGATTTCAGGTTGTTGTTCCTGATCTACTTGGCCATGGTGGCTCGGGTGGCAGGAGGAAATATGGGGTAGAAGACAGTAAATATATCAACAATCTTATTGGCAGCCTAATTGAGGAAGGGGTTATCAACAGTGGGAGAATTTATATTGTAGGAAATTCTATGGGCGCCTTAACGGCCACATACATTTCCTCTTTAAGAACAGATATCAGTGGAATTATTCTTTTGGCTCCGATGCCGCCATTTGATGAAGCTGTATACAATTATGCAAAACGTGACCACCCCCTGCTAAGCAGAATTATTCCTGAGAAGGACTTCCGTAAGGGTGCGCTTTTAGCCTTAAAAAAAGCCAAAATCAATTTGAATGATACAAAAATACTACCTATTATTGAGTCCTCCCAGGCCCCTACACTACTAATACTCTCAGATTCGGACAAAATTTCGCCTTACGCAGATTTCGAACAGTTGAGAAATGACAATATCAAGATCATCAAAATTCATGACAGATATCATCCGAGCATGAATACAATAGGGGAAGTCGAACATAAAGCAATCATTAGTTGGCTCAACACTACCCAAAATTAATCTTATAAAACTTGACAACCAATTCTCTCCTGTTCGAACAATACAGGAGTCGTCATCTTAGAACCTAAACACAAAGATAAAGATCAATACTTCCCTAGTATCAATTTAGATTATATCTCCACATTCAAACCGGGAAAACATTCAATTGGAATTGTGACCCCATAAAAAATTATACAATAAATTCAAACCATGCTTGATCATATTACGCCAGTTCAGTTTGTGGAGAAATTGGGATTCAGTACGATTTGGGTCAGGATCGCAAAAGCTGCTGCCTCTATTGATCAAATCTCAGGCGGGCGCTTAATTCTAGGGATCGCCAACGGCGATCGTCCGGAAGAATATCCTGCGATGAATGTTTCGTATCAGGAGCGAGGGAAACTGTTCCGGGAGAGCTATAAATATATTCGCCGTGTAGCAGAGCCCTACCCCCAACTTCAGAGTTACTTTGGAGCAATTTCTGGCGATCTGGACATATTGCCCAAAACAGAAAAAACAAAGCTGCCTTTATTGATAACGGGCTCCTCTCAGCAGTCCCCAGACTGGCTCTCTAACAACGGAGATGGTTGGATCACCTATCCTCGCCCACATATCGCGAAAAAACAATTTATTGGCCAATTGAGAGATAACTCTGCCATTAACAAGCCAGTGATGGAACCTCTCTATATTGATATAACTGAAACTCCGGATGCCCTACCACACCCCATACACTTGGGATATCGACTGGGAATTAACCAATTATATCAATACCTTAAATCGCGAGAAGAGATCGGAGTTAACCATGTTGCTCTGAACCTCCGATTTAACCGGGTAAATATTGAAGAAACACTTGGAATAATTTCTGAATTAATTCTCCCACATTTTAATGAAAAGGAATAACAAGTGCGAAAGACCATTTTGTTGACAGGCGGTACTGACGGTATCGGATTAGAAACTGCAAAAATACTGGCAGCAAAGGATCCTACTTTGCTCTTACATGGCCGCAGCGATACAAAACTAGAAAGTGTAAAAGAAGCAATAAAGCAAAGCTATCCCAAGGCCCATATAGATACATTCCGAGCAGATTTATCCAATTTATCAGATGTGTTAGCACTGGCCTCAACGGTAAAAGTTCAATATTCAAATATTGATGTTCTTATCAATAATGCCGGCGTATTTAAAGTACAGAACCCAATAACCGACACGGGTTACGATGTTCGTTTTATCGTAAATGCTATTGCCCCCTACTTGTTAACGACACGGCTATTGCCGCTGTTTAGCGCCAATGGCCGCATTATTAATCTATCCTCTGCAGCGCAAGCAACTGTGAACATCGAAGCGCTCAAAGGTCACCAACAACTATCCGACAGCGACGCTTATGCCCAAAGTAAATTAGCTCTCACCATGTGGACCTTTCAACTAGCCCGCTCACTTGGCGACAAGGCCCCGCAATTTATCGCAATCAATCCCGCCTCATTTCTGGGTAGCAAAATGGTAAAAGATGCTTACGGAACTCAAGGGAAAGACTTAAGCATCGGCGCCAATATATTGGTACGAGCGGCACTCGATGATGAGTTCTCAAACGCTAGCGGTAAATACTTTGACAATGACATAGGCAATTGGTCCCAGCCGCACCCAGACGCGCTAGATGAGAAAAAGAGAAAGGTACTTATTGAAGAAATTGAGAACACTCTCGACAAACTCAGCATTAAAAATACCTAAGACGTTAACGCAATCAATTAAAAGGAATTCACCATGAAATATGAAGGTTTTACCACATTCACGGCGGAGCAAGATGACGGAACCCTAACTGTGACATTTGACTTTGGTCCCGTGAATGTCCAAGGGCAGGAAATGCTGGCCGACTTAAACAGCCTGGCTATGCGCCTGGAACGGGATCGAGAAACCAAAGTCGTTGTATTTCAGTCTGCCAATCCGGAGATTTGGGTATGTCATTACGACACTGAGCTATTAAAAAACATGTCTGATGAAGCTGTATCTCGCGAAGAAGCCCAACTGTTGGATTTACAGGCTGTCTGTGAGCGCATCAGCAAAGTACCTCAAGCAACGATCGCCAAACTAGAGGGTTTCGCTAGAGGTGGTGGCCATGAACTGGCCTTGGCACTCGATATGCGTTTCGCAGCCCGAGGAAAATATAAATTCATGCAAATGGAAGTGGGTATGGGAATCCTCCCCTGCGGGGGAGGTGCATCAAGGATGGCTCGCCAGACAGGACTGGGTAAAGCGCTGGAGATTATTCTCAGCGCCCGTGATTTCGATGCTGACGAAGCGGAAAGGCTCGGCACAATCAACAAAGCACTAGACCCAGATGAAATTGGCGAGTATGTCGATAGCCTGGCGAAGAGAATCGCTCAATTTCCAGCAGAATCAATCAATGCCTGTAAACAGGCGGTCTATGAGTCAATCGATAAACCTATCGGTGAAGCGCTAAAAGCGGAAGCCTATTGGCTGTATCAAGCAACCAGTAAAACACCTGCGCTAAAACGCTTCTCTAACGCAGATGAACAAGGGTTGGAACACGATATTGAAAATCAGCGGAACTGGAACCAACTGGTTATGGATGTACAAAAAATAAACTAGCAGTAGCAATTGGGCATCCGACAATTTACAGACAGCGATGCCCTACTTACTTCGGACACTTAGACAAAACTCTACAGAAAGTACACTTTTTGGGAATCAAAATGAGAGCAATGATTGTAAATACCTTTGGCGGCCCAGACGTATTTGAAGCTGCTGAAGTACCCAAGCCGACCACCAAAGCTGGCCATGTGCTGATTAAAATATCAGCAACCAGCGTCAACACCGTAGATACCATGATTCGCCAAATGGGACCTGCATTGCCCCTTTCACCGAAAGCCCCGGCAATATTGGGTATGGACTTCGCTGGTGTTGTTGAAGAGATTGGCGAAGGTGTAACCGATTATCAGGTGGGCGATGAAGTCTATGGCTGCGCAGGTGGACTGGCTGACTCACCGGGAACATTAGCCGAATATATTGTTGCAGACGCGAACTTAATTGCCCTGAAACCCGAGAACCTGACCATGCGGGAAGCAGCAGCTTTGCCCTTAGTAGGCATAACCGCCTACGAAGGGTTACAGCGTGCGGGGGTTAAGCCTGCACAAAGTGTTCTTGTTCACGGTGGCTCGGGCGGTGTGGGTCATATAGCTGTACAGCTGGCTCGTCACTTTGGTGCTGATGTTTACTCAACAGGCTCCGGAGATCCTCAACTGGCAATGATTGAAAAATTGGGGGCAGCGCCGATTAACTACCGGACTGAATCAGTTGAGTCTTATGTACTGAAGTACACCAACGGAGCAGGCTTCGATATAGTATTCGACTCAGTCGGTGGTGCAAATATAACGAACTCTTTTGAGGCAGCAAAACTCAATGGCCAAGTAGCTACTACCGTTTCCATGGTAGCACTTGATCTGACGCCTGCTCACTTTAAAGGCTTGTCTTTGCATGTCATATTTATGTTAATTCCAATGCTACACAATTACCACCGTGAGGAACACGGGCATATTTTAAAAGCACTAAAAGCCATTACTGAAGCAGGCGATCTCAAACCTGTGCTTGATGAAACTTCTTATAGTTTGCCTGATATTGGCAAGGCCCATGAACGGCTGGCAAGTGGGCAAGCTATGGGGAAAGTTGTTGTGAATATCGATCCCTAAGACTGACTAATAGAGATTTCAACTCGCAAATCTCCATTATTGATGGGAATAACGCAAAAAATGTAGATGTTCAGACCTGATATGATCAGCCTCGGTTACTCAGAAAACTTCATTTTAGGTCTGAACTGTCTCAACCCACTCACACTAATTTATCAACATATTTTGTTAAAATAGACATCTTATTTGAAGAACAATTTCCCCACTCAAATTTGTAAGGTGGGCTTAATCCCCTTATAGTTGTAAATGTATTAAAAATATACCAACCTTAAAAAGAGTCCCAAAATCTACCAGCAATTGGTCCCAAAGAGCGCTCTCTATTACGAATAATACATAGATCAAAACTGCTAAATGCTTCAATCCCCTCAACATTAATAGGTACAAGCAAACCTCGCTCCAGTTCACTCTTTATGAAGTGCCTTGGTATTCGACCCCAACCAAGTCCAGCAAGGGTCAGCTCTTTTTTTGTATGGTAGTCATTAACAAACCATCTGCGCCCAACTTCCAGCAAGTTGATATTTCCCTTATTTTCTGAGCGGCCCGTATCCCTGACGACAATTTGGGGTAGTTGTGCAGCCTCCAATTGTGAAATTTCATCGCCAGGAAAAACATCAGGAGCCACAACATTAACTAATTCGACCTGCCCTATTTTCTTCCACTCATGCTTGCTCTCAACGCCGAACAAAGTAGCAAATGCCAGATCAGCTTCATTGCCATCTATGCGCTCCATTACGCCAGACAATAGTTCAGTGCTAATACTAAAATCCGTATTAGGAAAAGACAGCACTATAGGTTTGATCTGTTCCAGAAGTGGGCTTAGCTCGACAATACCACTAATGACCACAGTAAATTTGGGTTCTATTCCCGCACCAAGCTGGTGCCCCATTACAGAGAGCTGCTCGAGGCTTTGCATAACTCTCTTAGTCTGCTGATAAAAAGCCTGCCCCTGATTTGTGAGGTTCGGTCTATAGCTATCCCTATCAAATAAGGGAAAGCCAAATTCTTCTTCAAGCCTCTTAACCGCATTACTAATCGTCGGCTGGGTTTTGAAAATCGCCTTGGCCGCTCCACGAAAGCTTCCCTGCTCCACAACGGCAATAAACATCTTGAGCTGCTCTTGGGTCATATCAATACTCGATTCATAGAATCTATCATTTTGATCCAAATATACCATTATTATTTTATCGGGAGTATGGCTAATCTGCGTCCTGTCGAAACAAGCAGAGTCAACAGAAATGACTAAAAAAGACAGTGATCTGAGCATTTTTTCCCACGGAAAGCTCGGCCATATGGAAACTGATAGCCGTATCATTATGGCTGCCTTGACACGTGCAAGGATCGGTCGAGATGGTGTACCAACAGACGTTAACGCCAAGTATTACGCCCAGCGTGCCAGTGCGGCGATGATTATCTCGGAAGCTACCGCGATCTCAGCCCAAGGGCTTGGATGGGTGAATACCCCAGGCATTTTTACAGAAGAGCAAATCGCGGGCTGGAAAAAGGTTACCGATGCTGTACATCGTCAGGGAGGAAAAATTTTTGTCCAGCTCTGGCACATGGGCCGAGAAGTACATCCAGACCTTATCGGCGGTCAAACACCTGTTGCTCCCTCGCCGATTGCAGCTGAGGGTGAAGCACATACTTATACGGGAAAGAAGCCTTATGCAGTTCCGAAGGCTCTAACATATGAGGAGATTCAAAGTATTATCGCAGATTATAAGCAGGCAGCTAAGAATGCGCTTATAGCCGGCTTTGATGGAGTTGAACTCCACGCTGCAGGGCCTTACCTTCCGGCTCAGTTTCTTCACGACAGCACCAATCATCGTACAGATGCCTACGGCGGCAGTGTAGAAAACAGAGCTCGCTTCATCTTCGAAGTAACTTCTGCATTATGTGAGGTCTGGGGATCAAATAGAGTTGGAATCAAGCTATCTCCGGAAATCAGCTTGACGGACAGTAATGCTCAAAAAACCTATCTATATGTTGTCAACCAACTGAACAGATATAACCTTGCCTATCTACAGATGATGGAACGGGCCTGGGACAGAGAGAACCAACCAAGCATTGACCACACCCAGCTACGCAAAACCTATAAAGGTCTTTACGTAGCCAATGGAATGTATGATCTTAAATCCGCAAACAATGCCATTGCCGATGGCTCTGCCGATTACATTTCATTTGGCCGTTTATTTATATCCAATCCGGACCTCGTAGAGCGCCTCGCAAATAATGGCCCCTTTAACGAAGAGGATATGTCTTCATTTTTCGCTGGCGATGAACGCGGGTATTTAGACTACCCCTCATTAGTGGCACAAAACTCTTAACTTACAAATATATCAATTTCACTTAGGTGTAATCATGGAAAAAATCTTAATTACCGGCGGCACTGGAAATAACGGCAAAGCCGTTCTGAAAAACTTTGCTAACACCAATATACCAGTCAGGGCCCTGCTTCGGGATCTTTCTAGAGCTCCAATCGTAGCTGACAATATCAGCTATGTAATAGGAGACTATGAGAATGAATCCTCACTACTGGAAGCTATGCAAGGTATCGAGACTGCCTTTTTGGTTACAGCATTCGAACCTTCATTTACTAATAAGCATGCCGCTTTTATTCGTATAGCGGAGCAAGCTGGAGTAAAGCATATTGTACAAATCTCCGGCTTAGGCGCTGATAAGGATTCACCAATTGACATAGCTAGATGGTTGGGAGAGGCAGAAGAGCATCTTATCGAATCAACGTTAAACTGGACAATTCTTCAGCCCGCCAGTTTTAACAGCAATTTCTTTGCCTCTGCAGAAGAAATTGCTCAACAAAGCACAATTAGTGCTCCATTTGGCTCTGCACCGGGGGCAGCTATTGTTACTGTTGACCATCAGGATATCGGTGATATAGCAGCCAAAATACTAGTAGAACCGGGCGAGCATATTGGTAAGAAGTATATTCTTACTGGGGCAGAAAAATTAACTTATACGGATATATCAAATATATTATCTGAAGTCCTGCAGAGGAAGATAACCTATCAACCTATTAGTGATGAAGCAGCAAGGTCAGGATTATTAAGTTTGGGGGTTTCAGAGAGAGCTGCCGATGCGTTGGCACAGCTTTGGCCTGTAACCCGCGAGTGGGGGCACACGATTGAGCTTTCCAATCACGTAGAGCAACTTCTGGACAGAAAACCAACTTTACTCAAGACATTCTTTGAAAACGCAGCTAGCCAGTTTAGTAAAAAAGAGGTCTAAATGTAGAGCTATAATTACCCTCATAGCCGCATTGGGCATATCAGAGTTATAGGTCATGTTCCTGCGCCGATGCCTACAGACAGCAGTGCAGGAACATTACTGATTTTTTAACGATCAGTCACTTTAAAAGAAAGAAAGTACCCTTCCGTTGATAAAAACACTTTCAGTATTTTATCCAGGCCCCCATCCTTACCCTGAGTGCTGACAACCCACTGTCGCTGGTTGTCAACACGCTGCATGGCGGCATTGAGCGGCTTGCCAGACCAGGACTCGTTAAGCTTACCCTCTTTGATTAGGCGAGCTACTTCCTGGCTGGCGATGCCTTTGGCTTCTACCATAGATACAGTGGCAAAATTGTCTCTCTCATGGTCACCATGGGCGAAAGCAAGATTTGCGAAGCCTAAGGTAACTGATACACAGATGACTCGAATAAGTTTGTTCATAATACTCTCTTTCTTCTCGGTTTTAGCGAATGTTGATAAAAAAGCGTTACTGTTTGAGTCCAATAACCTCGTAGAACCCCTTTGTTTTTAGAGTGATTTTCACAGATTCCTGACCGTTATTCTTCCAATACCAGCCATGGGAACCATCAAAAGGCGTGGTGAGAGAGCCACTCATTTTATTTGCGGTAGCAATAGCAAAGCTCTCAAAGTAGCCGGTAGTATCGCCTGTGGGTTCGCCGTGAAAATCAAAGTAAAGCTCACCACTCTCCGTTACCCACTCATATTCCAAATGACCGTATTTATCCAATTGAAATTTGTATTCAATTCCACGGCCAGCGGGCACTTCAATAGTTGTAGTGTCAGTCCGATAAGCAAAGGACTGCTCGCCACGCTGCACTACTTCTGGTGCAGCAATTTCCTGCTCTTGACTGTTTAATTCAGTAAGCCCCAGTGCACTGCCAATTCCAGTAGGATCTATATTGTATTCAGCTGGCAGGATTACTGTGGTCAACATAATGGCTGCAAGCACGCCAGCAGCAAGTGTGGATTTAATCAGTGTTTGTGCAGTCTGCACTGGCATTTCAGTTGTATTCATTCTGTAAGCTCTAAATCTGAGTTCTTTCTGTTCAATAAACTTGTAAAAGCCACTTTCTGGCTATCTAACCTACGAAGTAGCCTGTCATCTGGTAACCCACCAACATCAGTCCACCACTCATTAGTAAGGTATTTGTCATGGTGGAAAAGCGCAGAAAACTGTCAAAGCGACGCCAATAATTGATGGCGAGAAGAATAAACAGCAACGCAACAAACTGACCAATTTCTACTCCGACATTAAAGGCCAGGATATTCTCCACCAACCCATCGCTGGACAGCTTGAATTCTTGTAATTTGGTTGCCAAACCAAAACCGTGGAAGAGTCCAAAAATCAGTACGGCAGCCTTGGTATTAGGCTGGAAGCCAAAAACCCGTTTGAAGCCGCCGAGATTATCGAAGCCTTTATAGACAATGGATAATCCAATAATGGCATCGATCAAATAGGCATTCACATGGGTGTCGTTAAGCACTCCAAATAACAAAGTTAAGCTATGACCGAGCGTAAAGAAGCTTACATAGATAAGAACATCTTTTGATCGATATAAAAAGAAAATGACTCCCACCAGGAACAGCAGGTGGTCATAGCCAGTCACCATATGCTTGGCGCCAATATATAGAAAGGGAATAATAGATACCCCTTCGTTGCCGGCAAGAAAAGTCTTGGTCGCATCGTCCACTCCATGGGCAAATAGCGGCATAGATATCACCATACCTGCTATCAGCGTCATCAAGCCGAAAACTGTTTTTAAACTATTGAGCAACGTTACTATCTCCCGTTTTTAAAGTTCTAAATTCTTGTGAACCAAAGCGCACACAGGCCCAGTTAACTGGCTCCAGCCAGAGCCACTTCAGGGTTATCTTGTAAGCTCTCAGACTTGGCATTCCTGCCATGTAAAATTCTGTAGAGTGCCGGTAAGACTAAAAGCGTCAGGATTGTTGATGAGACAATACCGCCAATAACCACCGTAGCCAGTGGGCGCTGTACTTCAGAGCCAATACCAGTATTCAGGGCCATGGGCACAAAACCGAGTGAGGCAACCAGTGCGGTACTAATGACCGGACGTAAGCGGATCAGGGCGCCCTCAATAATGGCCTTTTCTATGCTGTAACCTTGGTCACGCAGATCCCGAATAAAGGAAACCATTACCAGGCCGTTAAGGATGGCAATCCCGGAAAGTGCGATAAAACCAACGGCTGCGGAAATGGAGAAAGGGATATCCCGCAACATTAAAGAGAGCACACCGCCGGTTAATGCGAGGGGTATACCGGTAAAAATAATTGCCGCATCTTTTATGGAGCGAAGTGCCAGCAGGAGAAGCCCCATAATCAACACAAGGGTCAGCGGCACTACAATCGATAAGCGTTCAGTAGCAGACTGTAGCGTTTGATAGGTTCCGCCGTATTCAACCCAGTAACCGGGTGGTATTTCCACTTTATCGGAAACGGACTGCTGTACATCAGCAACAAAGCTACCCAGATCCCTACCCCGCACATTGGCCGTTACCACTACCCTGCGTTTACCGTTCTCGCGGAAAACCTGATTGATACCGGCAGTGAGTTCCAAGCTGGCAATTTCCTCCAGGGGCACATAGTTGCCATTGGGTCGATGAATCGGCAGTTTCTTTAGCGCATCCAAATCCTGGCGCAATACCTCTGGCAAACGCACAACAATATCGGTGCGGCGGTCTCCTTCATAAAAGCGGCCAGCAACCGTACCTCCCAGGGCGGTTGCCAGCTGCTCCTGTACCTGATTGATAGCCAGCCCATACTGGGTTAGTGCGGCCTGGTCAGGAACAATGGCGAGAACCGGTAAACCGCTGGTTTGCTCCATCTGTATATCAGCAACGCCTTCTACACTGCCAATAGCCGCTTCAATTTCACCGCCCAAACGCTCTAATTGCTCAAAGTCATCGCCAAAGACTTTGATCGCCAATTCCGCACGCACCCCAGCTAAAAGCTCGTTAAAGCGCATCTGGATTGGCTGGAGAAATTCATAGCGGTTGCCGGGGATTGGCTCTACCAGCTTTGCCAGCTCTTCTACCAATTGCTCTTTCGGCTTATCCGGATCTGGCCACTGAGACCTGGGTTTTAGGATAATAAAGTTATCGGCAACACTTGGGGGAACGGCATCGGTAGCCACTTCCGCAGTACCAATTTTGGCGAATACACGCTCCACTTCGGGCAACTCTTTAATCCGCTCCTCCAAGGATTTTTGTAGTGCAATCGCTTGTTCCAGGGATGTGCCGGGAATACGCAAGGCGTGCATGGCAATATCGCCTTCATCCAGATTCGGCACAAATTCGCTACCCATTCTGCTTGCCGTATAACAGGAAACCAACACCAGTAGCGCAGCAATAGCGACAACCATGCCACGCTGGCGCAGTGCAAACTCCAAGGCCGGGCGATAAAAGCTATTCAGCTTCTCAAGTGCAGGGTTTTTCTTTTCGATCACCGGTTTGCGAAATAGCAGCGCTATGCCGGCTGGCACCAAAGTGATGGAAAGAAACATCGCAGAAAGCAGCGCAATCACCACGGTAATTGCCATCGGATGGAACATCTTGCCCTCCACTCCGGTCAGGGCAAAAATGGGTAAATACACGGCTGTGATAATGAAAACACCAAACATGGCCGGGCGAATCACTTCCCGCGTCGATTGAAATACCAGGGTAAGCCGCTCTTTAAGACTCAACTGGCCACGCTCGCGGGCGGATTCGCTGAGACGTCGCAGACAGTTCTCGACAATAATGATGGCCCCATCCACCAACAAGCCAAAGTCCAGCGCCCCCAGACTCATCAGGTTTGCACTTACGCGGGCCTGAACCATGCCGGTGATAGTCATTAACATGGCTACCGGAATGACCAGCGCAGTGAGAATTGCTGCGCGAACATTCCCCAGCAGCAGGAAAAGAACCGCGATAACCAGCAGCGCACCTTCCATAAGATTGGTTTGGATCGTGCGCAATGTCTGGTCAACCAGACCTGTACGATCATAAACCGCAGTCAATGTGATACCAGGCGGTAGGCTCTGTTTGATATCCTCTAGCTTTTCACCAACTGCACCTGCAACGGTGCGACTATTTTCGCCAACCAGCATGAAAACGGTGCTCATCACCACTTCCCTGCCGTTCTGAGTAGCCGCCCCGGTGCGCATTTCGCGCCCCTCTTCGATCTTGGCCAAGTCGCCAAGGCGAATAGCAACGCCATTCACTTCCGCAACCAGGAAATCCTTCAGTGTCTCTAACGAGCTTGCCTGCCCCGGAACCCGCAACAACCACTGGGCGCCACTGTGTTCAATAAAGCCTACACCGCGGTTACGATTATTCTCCTCGATCGAGCGAATCAGGTCTTCCTGCGTCAGGCCGAATGCCAGCAGTTTATCCGGCTCTATAGCAATCAGAATTTCTCTCTTGAACCCGCCGATCGGATTGACTTCCACCACACCAGGTACACGCAGTAACTGCGGGCGCACAATCCAGTCATGCACCGAACGCAAGTCTTTAGGTGTTACGGCACTGCCATCAGCATTGGTGGCTCCAGGTTCAGAGTCCACTGTGAACATAAAAATTTCACCAAGACCCGTGGCGATGGGTCCAAGCTCCGGCTCCAAACCAGCAGGCAGTGCACCACGTACACTAGTGAGCCGTTCATTCACTAACTGGCGGGCAAAATAAATATCGGTGCCATCTTCAAAAATCACCGTAACCTGGGACAACCCATACCGCGAAACGGAACGTGTATAAGCAAGGCTCGGCAATCCAGCCATTGCATTTTCCACAGGGTATGTAACCCGTTGCTCAACTTCTTTTGGGGTATACCCCGGTGCCTCCGTATTAATAACCACCTGGATATTGGTAATATCTGGTACTGCATCAATGGGCAGCCGGGTGAAATTCCAAATCCCCAAACCGCACAGTAATAGCACAAGGGCAATAACCAGTCCGCGATTTTGAATTGAGGTTCTTATCAAGTACTCAAGCATGTCGAACCCTCAGTGATCGTGGGATGCACCGGACTTTTCAATGTCCGCTTTAATGATGTAGCTGTTACCGGTGACATACTCGATTCCCGGTCGAATCCCCCCCAGCACTTCAACCCAATCACCGGCTTCACGCCCTAACTCCAACATACGCACTTCATACTGGTCGCCCACCTTGGCATAAACGACAGTAAAATCGCGGAACGCCTGTAAACCGGAACGCTTGACGGCAAGAGGCACCTCATATTCAGCAACTTGGATATCGCCGCTTACAAAAGAACCCGGTGCGAGGCCTGCGGGAATATCTTGCAGTGACACTCGAACGGCGGTGGCCTGATTGGGTTTCATCAAAGTATCAATTTGTTTCACTACCCCGAGCAGAGGAGTATCCAAGGACTTGATATTGACGGAAACGGGCGCGCCCTGGCGAATCTGGGGGCGTGTCGAGGGAAAAACATCCAGCTCTGCCAACAAAGCAGTATCATCGGCAACCGTTAATAAAACTCGACCTGCGGTCTGTTCACCAGGGTTTACATTGCGCTGGACAACTACACCGGCAATTGGTGATTGAATAGTGTAGGTGTTTAGGTTTTGATTGCTGTTAATGGCAATTAGGGGTTGCCCTTTTTTAACGCGCTCCCCCAATCCCACCTGCACAGCTTCTACATAGCCGTCGAAACGTGCACTAATTTCACGTACCTGCTCTGGGTCTACAATAAGCCTGCCGTAAGCGCGGCTGGTTTCACTCATCCTGGCTGGGCCAACGGTTTCCGTATCAATTTCCATGGATTCAGCAATAGCGGATTCAATACGGGTTCGCCCCTCAAAGTTATCATATTGCCAACGGTGTTCTTGCCCCTGGTACTTGGCTGTTAGAGTCACAACAAATGAGTGGGGCTCATAGATCACCATATCACCACGCAGATAATCCCCCTCGGGCCTGAACTCGATGTGATCCTCTCCATCTCCAAGCCTTGTAAGAACCACTTTAAGATCAACCTGCTGAGGATTAACCAGCTCTCCATCATTACTCACCCAAACCCGAAACTCCGGGGGAACACCAGTTTCATAAATACTTAGCTCAACGGCAAAATCACCTTCTCGCAACATGCGCCCACGATTGGGCCCTTTTTCCGGTTCCGCCCCTGCGACAGCTCCGGCCGCATAGACACTGCCGCTGCCACTAAGTAACAAAGAAAGTAAAGCACTGAATATCAGGCTGGAAAAAACTGCGGATCTCATATCTCGCTCTCGCTTATCTGTGCCACTGACAGGCCGGTGAGTTTTTCAATTTCAATCAGGCTAAGGTGTGCGTTGTACTGTGCCTGGAGCAGTGAAAGCTGCGCATCGGTAAGTCCCTGTTGGGCTAGTGCCAATTCCGAGTAGTTATAGCGGCCACGTCGATAGGCTTTTTGCGTAGCGGTGAGCGCCTTATCCAGACTGGGAATCATCTTTTCATTCAAGGCGGCAGCCACGTGCCGGTGATGCTGTAGCCTTTGGGTCATCACAAAGAGTTGTGTATCCAATGCAATCTCTTTCGCATTTCTTTCTGCTCGGAAACGATTCTGTTCCGCCCTCAAAGCAGATACCTTGCCGCGATTGCGATCGCCCTTTCCTAGTGGGATTGCGAAGCCGGCCACCAATCCATAATCTCCGCTCGCTTCGTTGCGACGAATTCCTGTATCAATCCGCCACTGAATGCCCGCTTCTGCACGTGCCAAATCAATTTCCGCCTGCTTCACGCGCTCGCGGCTCATGAATATTTCCAAATTTGGGTTGCTCGCAACCAAGCTTCGCAATCTAGATAAATCAACTTCTGGAATGACACTGGAAAGAGAGCCCGCCACCCCAAGAAAGCTGGGCTCTCTGGAGCCCCACTGGGCAGCTAATTGATATCTGGCAATATCCAATTCGTGTTCGACATCTTCCACAGCTAAGAGTCGACGCTGCAAATCGACTTCAGCCCGAAAAGCATCGGCTTCATTCGTTCTGCCAACACTAACCTGACGATTAATTTCAGCGGTCATATTGCGAGCCAGGTCGACAGCTGTTTTAGCAATTTTCAGGCGTTCCTGGTGCGCCAGGACCTGGAAAAAGTAACGCGCGGTATTAGCGGCAATTTCCAATTCAAGAACCTGCTTTTGGGCCTCAATCACAGGAGTCTTGCTGCGTGCAGCCAATACACGTTTTTCTGCGAGATCACCCTGTAATAGCCAACTGATGCCGACTGTTACCTGGGAACTGTCGTTGCCATCGCTGCTCTTATCCTCTCCCACCCCCTCAGCGGCAACACTAAGCTCCGGTCGTGGTCCTAGCTTGGCGTGCTCGGATAGAGCATCCACAGCTTCAAACTGATATCGGTAACCCGCCAGTTCAGGGTGATTTTGCAAGCTTTTAAGAATTGCCTGCTCATAAGTGAGGCCCGATAACTCCTCGCCCTGCTCTGCCCTAAGGGCCCCACTCAATGCGACTGAAATGAACACAGCCCCGGCCATAAAAAACCGATCTATAGTCGGTTTTTTAGTTATGACTAAACGCAAACAATTAAACACTTCGGCTTCCTTAGTGGGAGAACAGGGTTTCGACGGTGTGGTGGAGCGCATCCACCGACACAAGGCAAGTGCCAGTGAGAACTACAAACAATCCAGCTAACAATAAAGGGGATAAGTTGCGCCCCTTATTATCAGACAGCAAGTAACGTATACGGGCATCCAACTGGTCAAGAGCGAAATAACAGACCAATGCTGAACTTCTCTCTTTGGGCTGCAACCCATTGGAGATACGGGTTACCTTAAGCAGGGTTTGGGCGATAAAGGTCTCACTCCACCCCTGCCTATGGGCATAAGCGTCTGCACGCTGCTCCATACACAGCGCCATCTGCCGATTCAGATAATTCCCCAAACGCGTAGGGAAAAAGCTGGCAAACAAAGCGAATATTAATTTCTTCAGAGGATCAAATTTTTGCGCATGGGCTTCCTCATGTAGGCGCACCACCTCAAACTCTTCCGCTGTTAACTGGTCTCGCAGACCGCTGGTATAAAACCCTTGTGGACGGAGCAGACCACTGGTGAAAGCTTGGGGACCCTGGGCCTGGATAATACTCTGATCAGACTTATCCCTTTCGCAAAGTTGCATTAACAATCGGAGCTGCGCCAAATGACGATGAACTCGTTTAAAACTTTGAAACACCAAAAACCCGGTAAGGAAAAGAAACGCAATGGTAAAAACACCATGCCAACTGTAGAGATTAAAAGCGTTGATATGGTGCCAGTGCGCCAGAGATGCAACGCCCCCTAAAAGGTTTGGGAATGCCAGGATAACAGCGGCAGAGAAAGCCGCGAACCACGGCAGCAATACCGCGCTCCATAGCAGTAAACGCCGACTACTGGCAGACAAGCGAAGTGAATGCCGGGAAGCAGAAAGGCAGGCAGCTGACACCAGTATAATGCCGACAAACAGGCCAAGCGCCGCAATAGTCAACAGGTTTAGCCAGAGTGCAACCTGCCCCAAAATCATTCGCGATCACCCTGCTGGCGTTTTACCTTCTGGCTTTCGATCAACTGCTCCAGTTGCTCTAATTGACTTTCGCTCAGTTCCGATGAGATAGAGGTAAATGCGGCTACCAGCCCGTTCTCATCATCAACAAACTCACGAGTAACGTCTTGAATCAGCTGCCCGACAAACTCATAGCGCTCCACTGCCGGGCTGTATTGGAATGCATGCCCCTGCTTCTCCCGGGACAGCAAACCTTTCTTGTAGAGGCGGTCCAGCGTGCTTTGGATGGTATTGAGAGATCCTCCACGGGCCCGGCTCAAGTCCGAGTGGACCTGTTTGGCATCCGCAGATTTTCTATCCCAGAGATATTGGAGCACCTGTTTCTCAAGATCGCCAAGTCGCATAGACCATTATTCCAACAGTGAAAATCATTCTTTGAGTGATGGTAGAACGTCAAAAACCGATCGTCAATAGGTTTTTCTGATGGTATAAACCTATATCAACTACGATTTATCATGCATCATCTCCACTCGCTCTCTCGGACTGATTATCTTGGCATCCATATCTACTTTGGGACCAAATACCCGATCCGATACTTTCCTAGGGAACTTTATCTTTTCAACAGTCCCACCTGTTTTTTTCGCCACCAACCTAAAGCCATCCCATCCAATAAAATAACCTAGTACTGCTGAAACAATATAAAGAAAAATATATGATGCAATTAATATTTCTCCATAAGATAGAAATAACAAATCACCAACATCGCTTACTCCCACTGCAGTTCTTGCTCCTCTGGCAAAAAATGCAATATATGCGAATAAAGCAAATGTAGGAGGGATAAAACCAAGCATTATGCCTCTCATTATTTTATCCAGCTGGCTTGGCTTATACATTAATTACTGACTCAATTTACCTGAAAGTGGAAATAAAAAAAATCCAATCATAGTTAAGTTACTCAGATGATGGCCCAAGGGGTTTAGCGGCACGTAACTAAGGATTTACACCATCGATTTTAACCTAGAGATATACCAAATAAAACACATCAAATTTTTGACAATTGATGACTTAAATGAGCTCAAGTCTTGTTGACCTTTACTTAACCATTACCGCTGTACAGAATAGTTAACAGGTCATATATAGAAAGACATAATGAATGTCGTGCCTAAGAGAAGAAAGTCTTTTAATTGCGCTACACTTATTGATTGTTCCACTTAAAGTACCCATCTACAGAAAGTGCCCGCGCTAATTTGTGCTATCAATCATAAAATGTGAAAAGTTACCATGAAAGACGAGAAAATATTAGTTCTTGGAGCAGGTTCAGTTGGCTCATATCTAGCTACAAAACTTTACAATGCGCAGTACCATGTAGACGTCATAGGCCGAAAAGCTGAAAAAGTTGGAAGACAACTTTACATCAATAACAAAAAGTATAATTTCCCTCCAGTTTCTAAAGCATTAAAAAACGGCATCACTTATGACATTGTACTGTTAACTTCCAAGCTTTTTGATGTAAAAGAAAATCTGGACCTTTTAGCCAAAAGCAAGATCAAGTCAAAAATCAATATTTTGCTGCAAAATTGTATTTTTGACACATCCGAATTTATAGGCTCAAGTGAAAGGAATACTTTCATCGCTGTTGTTAATGACGGATTTAATTTGCGTGGCAATCAGCTCACTTACATTAGAGGTAAAGGCTTTCTTATAGAAAAAAGTGAGCACACATGTAAAATATATTCCGTATTTAAGGATGCAGAAATTGAGATAGCTACAACCAAACAGATCTCTCAGCAGAGAGCTATAAAAGCCATCTTTAACTGCTCAACCAATATATTCTCTGCGATTTATTTAAAGAACTATAAAGGTTTATTCGAAGACGAAAAAATAACTAAAAGGATAAGAAATACATACTTTGAGTCATATGATATTTTATCAAGAAAGATTGAATTTGATCAAAGTAAAGAGACTCTTTGGGACAACATTTATCATAGAGTAAAGGATATGAATCATTACCCATCCACTTACCAGGATATCAAAGAGAATAAAAAAACTGAAATTGCCTCCTTAAATGGCCATATCGTTGAACTCGGAAGGAAGATGAATATCCCCACTCCTTACAATTTCAAAGCGATAAAGGAGTTCAACTCAAGATATCCAAACCTATATTAAAATTATATTCTAATATATTTTATCACTAACATATAATTATTTTTAATGGTTGACCTACCGAAATCCATAACCTGTAGCACAAACTCTTCACAAAGGAAATACAATGAGTCCGTTAGCATATTGACTCATTGTATGCAAATGAAGTATTAGGGGTTATTTAAAGGATCCCAAGCTTTATTAACTGCTGCTTAGCCATTTTAACTCTATTCTTTTGAACCTCGCCAAACGTATCCCCGTCCATATTAAGCGCAAAGTAATGCACATTATCCTTGGATTCCACAATACCAATATACCAGCCTAATGCGTATCCTTTTGAGGTTTGCCCTCCACCCGTTTTTGCATAGAATTTATATTTGTCAGTTTCCTCAACCAGCATGATTTTTTTAAAAGAAACCAATGTATCTGAGGATACCGGCAGTTGCCCACTAAATAACTTATGTAGGAAGTTAACCTGTTCTCGAGCAGAAATCTTTAAACTACCATCTAACCAGAAACGATCCACTCCAGAGGAAATATCCATATTTCCGTAGTTAAATCTTGTCAAATACTGATTCATTCTTTCCACACCAACCTGAAAGGCGATTTGCTGGTATATAGGAACTGCAGAGTTTTGGAACGCAGCCCGTATTGGGAGTGGCTTTTCATACCAAACCGTAGGCCACCACCTCTGTGCTGGGTACTTCTCATGGTCGTAAGTGAGCTCTTGATTCAAGCTACTTACAACACCCAAATCCAGGGCTATTAAGGTATTGGGTATTTTAAAGGTGGAAAAAGGTGAAAGCCTTGTATCTGCCCTGCTTTGATTGATAACTGTAAACTTGGATTCACGTTCACTCTTAAGAACAAATGTACAGGACTCATCACATATCAAATCCTCGGAAGCCCAAGCATGACTAGTAATCAAAAATGCAAAAAAAGTGCCTACTCTCAAGCAACGTTTAATGACATTCATTATTTTCTAAACCTTTTTTTGATTGAGGCACTAAAAATCTGTCAGCAAGCTAAAACACCGCCAGTCAATGCCCAGTAAACCACTAACATAGCAGTTATCCAATGGACTGGCATCTCAAATAAAATCAAATCTTCATTGAAGCTGAAGTTATCTTCGTCTTGGAACTATGTGTACGAAATCGGTATATGGTATAAGAATTTGCTAACCGATATACTTTCGATAGCTTTCAATACGCTTTTGGAGCCTGGCACCCAGCAACTCATTTGCTTCATGTAAATGTTGATAGATAACCATTGCCTCTTGCAGGTATGCAGATTTCCTCACTGAATCCCAGTGTGCCGGTGGTTCAGATAAATTAGCTATTCGGTCCGCAAGTTTTACCATCCAAATTTCTTTAGGCTGAAGCTTAATACGCTTAAGCGAATCAAGCATCTGTTCCTGCTTTGTAACTAATGTATCGTCTTTAGTGAGTGCCTGAACACCCTCAGCTACATCCCCACCAAATGTGAACTTTATGAGTTCAAAATCAACCTCAGTATCTTCCAAAGTATCATGGAGTAAAGCACACTGAATGGCGAGGTTACCGTTAAGGTTAACATCTGAAGCTAATCCAAAGATCAACTCCATAGCCACACTTCCGATATGATTAATGTACGGGAAATCTTGACCAGCTACCGAACTAGCGTACCTTTGCCCACTATGTACTAAGGTTGCAAAATTCCAGGCTTTGAGATATACGTCTTGCGACCAATTTAACTTCATTAAACCCCTGCGTTTATTAATGCTGGTAGTGAATTCATGGTTGTAAAACTTATAACACCATCAATATCACATTTTTCATTATATCGATTGTAAAAGAAAGTACTCATACCGGCTTTGGAACCCGCTTCGACACCTACGGGCCCATCATCTACTACGACACACTGTTCAGCCGTATAACCCATCCCTTTGGCAGCATGCAAATAGATACCAGGATCAGGCTTCCAGATCCCCACATCATATGAGCTGTATAGGTTATCGCCAAAATAATGAGATAACCCACATAGCTTTAGCGCATGCTTGATTTTAGACAATGGCCCACTGGAAACCACAGCTTTAGGCCCATTCAGTGCCTCAAGAGCGTTGATCACACCATTCACTGGCTTTAGCTCTCTATCGAACAGGTCTGATACTACCGAGCGATATTCATCAACAAAATTATCCGGTAGAGTCACCTCATTCTCTCGCTCTAAAATCACGAGAATACTGGCCAATTTCCATCCTCTAAAGCGTATAACCAACTCATCCGGATCAAGCTTTATGGCGTATCGATGGAACATTTTGGCCAAACCGATATTACAGAGATACTCACTGTCAACTAAGGTACCGTCATTATCAAAAAGAAAGCACTTATCCATTACACTCTCCATTTATATAAATTCACCAGAAGTCATTCAGCCAGGATAGTTGGCAATTAATATTGACAAGGCCGTTTACTTGAATATTCGATGGGAGGTTAAAGGTATAGTATACTAATTAATTTGCAATGATATCTTCGATTATTACTGGGGATGAGAGCCACTTTTGAGCTTATCTCTTTATTACTTGATCTAGGCAGGAACCCAATAGTATCTAACCTGACAGAGAAGTCCCTGCCAGATTAGAAATCTTCTAAATATCAATTACTGACTACTTTTCAGCAGTACGTGGATGGGGCTTATATCTGCCCTTACCTTTCACCTTATGCCACGCTCTTTGAGCATCAACAAAACCGAGACCTGTATTGTTAGCCCCCAGATGTGAGTGTCTTGCTGTCGATTGAAGTGCTTGTACTACCCTTTGAGTTGCCTCACTCCCAGAGAAACCATAGTGTTCTGCAGCATCCAGTAAAAGAACGCTCACTGCTGCCAGTTGTGGCGCGGAAAAGGAACTACCGGACTCAAAATTGTTGCTTGAAGCTGAGTAGACCGCATCACCCGCGATTGCAAAGCTTCGATCACTAGCCAACTGATTGTACCCAGGCACGGTGGCGGTCAGTGAAACCTCATTTGAAAAAGGCTGCATATTAATCGCGAACATTAAGTTCTCATCACCAGGCTGACCCTCATTTCGCACAAGAAATGATTTTATTAACTCCAGGTCGTAAGTGAAAAAGCTACCAAGCGGCGGCAGACCTAAGCGCTCACGAACATCTGTATTTACTCCATCCAAGTCTGTTCCTGTATTACCAATGGACTTTGTAAAGATTTTTGTCTGCAGGATACTGGATAAATGATCGGCAAACTCCTGATCTAACTGATCGTCGGTAATGTGAAATGCCCTGCTCATGTTGATAACACTAATATCCTCACGAGCACGCATGTATTCCATAGCTTCGTTGTAAGTTTTACTCTCTGTACTCACTGGAACAATAGTGGCCTTAGGCGCGATATCCAGGATGATATCAATCACAGTATTTCCGTGCAGAAAAGTAATAGGGTCACCAAATTGAACTTCAGCCTCAATATTTGGGTACATTTCACGCTGCTCCTTCAATCGTATAGGGTCAAATAAATCGAATACCGCTATAACGATCCCTTCTCCATCAAAATGCCTAACTAAACTTTGCTGTTTAAGACTGTAGCTCGGCACATAGGGCAATAAAAATTCATTAATTGCTAACCTGAACTCATCCAATTCATGAATAGCTGCTTCAAATGCCGGCAGATGCTCTTGCTGATAATCTTCCGGCTGGAAAGTGTACAATAGTTCAGCCAGTACAATAAATTCAGTAATAGACTGGCCCCACTTATGCATCAGTAGATCTTCTACCATGTATAAAGATTTATACCTTCCCTGGTATTGATCGAAATCAGCTGCTAAGTAGCTATCAAATATCGGAGTAATGGGCTCTTCCCAAGACCAGGGAGTAAGCTCCTTGATGGTATCCAAAGACTCTCGTGCTTGCTCTACGTTCGGGTCAGATGCGAGCACTTTAAAACTGAATACAATCAGTAGAACCGTCAATATAACCTTATTCAAAACTATTTTCCTTTTATGCTGGAATTTATTTGGATATTTTAGTTTGGACTACTACAAGCCAAGGGTGACAACACCGCAATTTCTCCCCGGCAGGATCTCTTAGCAGTGAATAAATAGGAACATGGAAGATACGGAAAGGCAATGATAGGCTAACAAATTTTGAGTAAAGTCACATTCAATTGAATAGACTTTAAATTGAAAAATCAGGAGGAGATATTGAACGATTCAGATCTATTTGATAACAATAAGTGAGAAACCAGAGTACGGTCAATGATGCCTAGTTTATCTTTACTAGATTAGAATTCATCTGACAAGCACCCTCTAAAAAATGTCACTGTGAAATCAAGCCTGAAATCAGATTTAACACTATAAAATCTGCATTCAATCACGTCTAAGATCGATTTTAAGTTTCCATATTTTGCCCCAGTGAATATGATTGCCGTAGAAAATAGGTTCTTTCAGGCTATGATTTCTTGAGGTTAAACTTACCTGGCTCTTTTCGAGGGTACCCGCGCTTCTATTTACGCCCGATCTGACGGGAATCAGGACAACATACCCATATCCCCCTTTTTTTGCCCATTCTTTGGAATGAAGGTGATCCAAGTCACCCAGACCTCTATCAGGCTTTTCGAAACCAGCTTTCTCCCACGCAGTTCCATAACTTGTATAATTAGGGTTGACCCAAATATGCTCTTCCTCTGGAATATAATCCCTCAGTGTCGAGTTTGTAATATTTTTTAAGCGGAGAGCATTACCTGAAGTAACTCCTGGGATTGATATAACGGTTCCAAGACTCCTTAAGACTTGCTCATCTCTAACCGCAACAGGCAAGTCATCTTTTAAAACTAGAGTGTCGCGCTTTTCATCATACGTTCGATTGAAGTCATTTTCGTCTATTGTAAACATCATTTCTCTCTAATTTTTATTAAAACCCAGAAATCAATTTAAAATATAATTATCAATTTATTTATGCATCATAAAAAATCCATCTCCTTCTGATTACGGAGATACTTTAAGGAGCGCTATACAAAGCACATCATACATAGCGGAACAGATAATCATGACAGGCAATCAGGACGAACAATATTTGATCACCTCATGAAGAGACCATGGGTATATACGCTTTTGCCTGAAAGCGATCTCAATATTTATGGTATTCCCCGATGTGTCAATAGCTCTGACACTTAATGCTTTATAAGAGGGCAAATCTTCGGGAAGTTTAAGCAGAATTGGTCCATATCGACTGTACTACTCATGAACTAGGAGATTTTTTATACTTCAGACCTAAACCCAGCTCGTCAAAATGCCTACCCATCAAATGTTGATATATGTCCTTTGTAGGCATAATCACTCACTGAAAATCAAGATTAACAATGGACTTGATTATGCCTACGCTTACTTAGAATTCCTTTTTAATCAATTTAACAGCTTCCTTTGTGGTTAATATATCATTAGCCATATACTTGAAGTTAATCATTGCCGCTTCGTAGCCATCACCCTCAGGCAAATTTGCACCAGCTGTTGCATCAGTTACAACAGCCACTTCAAACCCTTGTTCTAACAGTTCGCGCATATGAGATTCTGTGCATAGATTTGCAGACATCCCTGCAAGAATTACTTTATCAATACCCTGCTTTCTCAATTGAAGTACTAAATCATTTGTTTCAGGGCCATAAATTTTATGTGGGCCGGTCACAACAGTCTTACCATTATTTATATATGGCTTATATTGCTCCAACCAATCAGCTCCAGAGTTTTCAAATCCATTTAAACTTAGAGGGTCCTCTCGGTTGAACATACCAAGTTTGTGCATTACCACTTCGAGGTTCCCCTCAAACTTCCACTTGTGATCATGAGGATAGTAATAATGCGGAGAAATAAATAATGGCACATCCTTTTTCCCTGCAACTTTCATTAACCGTTCAAGGTTCTGAACTGTATTATTTTTTTCTACACTTTCCCCCACTACACCCCAGGTTACACCATTAGGACTTAAGAAATCATTCTGCGGGTCGGTTATTACGATTGCAGTCCGCTCAGGATCAATTTTCATTCCAGGTTCAGCTTGATCGGCAAAGCTATTCAGTGAGAAAGAGATAAGTCCTAGTGTTACAACTGGCGCTACTAGATTATTTAAAAAGTTCATCAGGTATTTTCCTATCCAAAGCTCTTAAGTTATATAGGGTAAGTAAGCAGGACATTGCTAGCGCTTAACCTGGAACGTATAATATCGTCACAATCTGTATGATAAATGCTTAAAAGTATATATTTCATGTCAGATCGTATGACTGTATGGTTTTTAGGTATTCGCAGCTATGGACGTGTTAAGTGATTTGCTCAGGGTTTTCCACTTAAAAGCACATGTTTTTTTACACAGCCAGTTTTATGGCGCCTGGCGGGTAGACACCTCCGGAGAGCAAAAGGCCACCTTTCATCTTGTTACTCGTGGTGTTTGCTGGTTACATTTACCCTCTAAGGATGTGCCAATACCATTAAGGGCCGGTGACTTGGTGGTATTTCCTCATGATGCTGTTCATACAATAACCCATAGTCAGGACACACCAGATCTTCAACTGGAACTTAACCAGCCTAACGAAGAGGGACAGGCTTCAGGCAGGGCTGCTACAAGTTTAATATGTGGTTATTTTGAGCTCGATCACTTTAGCTGGAATCCTCTTCATGAAGATTTACCTGAGGTTTTAATCGTTCAGAATGATTTGGCTGAAGGTGCTGCATTAATTGAAACGGTGACTCGCTTTATAACATTTGAGATAGAAAACAATTTGCCTGGAGAGAAAATCGCTATTGATCGCCTATCAGAAATTTTATTTATTTATATTGTGCGGGCTCATATGAAGAGCTCACAGTTCACCGATGGATACATTAAAGCACTCGCGGACCCCAAGCTGGGAAAAGTTTTACAGTCTATCCATTCTGACCCAGGTTACTCGTGGACAGTTGATAAATTATCCAAACGAGCTGCTATGTCTCGATCCTCATTTTCTGAAAAATTCCTGTCTTTGGTGAAAAAAACACCAATGCAGTATGTTACCAATTGGAGAATGCAGCGTGCTCACCAAGAGTTTTATGAGAAGAAAAATTCAACTGCTCAAGTAGCCCATCAGTTTGGCTACCAATCCGAGGCCAGTTTTAGTAAAGCATTTAAAAAACATTTTGGCTATGGCCCTGGAGCAGCAAGAAGGAAAGGCATCGAATCTTGACATTTCTAGTTATTTTTTAATAACTCAATAGCCTCTACAGCCTTCATAAAGGAGGGCTGAGTTAGATTTTACGTGATTCCCCCTCTTCTCTGGCTCTAGCTCGCTCAGCCTCCAGAATGACCTGCTCTACAGAATACTTTATTGCACAAATCATAGTAGCTATAGCGCCAATAAATGTTGTAAACCAAAATGAAACATTTAGCGCAACGAGAATAAGTGACATTACACTCACAGCCAGCAATTTTATGTTATCTAAATGAAAATCAAAAAATTTACGGTCAAGCAAACCCATATGAAAAACAAGGAACAAGCCAATTGCAGCACACGAGACAATGGCTAAAATCGCAGAGGAATCATCTCCAACTTTTACAAACTGATAGAATCCATAATAGACAAACCATCCTAAAAAAGGGCTTAATAAGGCTACCTTTCCAGCAGCTATATCTTTAGAGATATGACGCCAAAAAATTGACCACCGGTTATTTCTACCCTTTTCAAGATTAGTTAATTTAGCCGCTCCAAAAGGAATAGCTAGCAATCCTCCAATAATCATTGCAAAAACTATAATCGTTGTTATTGTTTCCAGTATCAGATACCACATAAATACCTAGCCTCGTCACTGCTTTGATATAAAAATCATATCTAGCGGACAGTAGAAACTATTTTTGCTGAGGAATACAGATCATTCTTAGCTATATGGAGCCTGCGCCAACTTTTATTCGCGCATTGTCCAGGTGATCACAAACCATTTCCATCCCATCCAGCACTCTAAAGGTATGTCTCTGGATAATATCTGGGGGTACAAAATAGAGACTATCATTTTTCACCGCATTGAGTGTCGGATACGCTTTCCAGGCATCCAGCCAATCTGGCCGGCTTTTCCCCATGCCGCTGGAAATAATCACTTCAGGATTCCGGTTAAGAACAGATTCGATACTGATCTTGGGCGCCAAAACCATCGCATCAGCAAATGCATTGCGGCCACCACAAGTTTGGATCACATCGCTGATCAAATGCTCGCCGTTGAGTGTTTGGAGGGGATCATTCCATACCTGGTAGAATACACTTACCGGTGTTTTTTTCTTGTTGCTATGCTGGAGTTCATTTAGTCTCTTAAGCCACTCGCTTGCAGTGCGATCCGCATTCTCGCTTGTGCCGGCAAGTTCGCCAAAAAATCTTACATTCTTTGCAATATCTTCCAGAGTTCGGGACTCAGTGACGAATACCGTAAACCCGAGATCATCCAGCTTTTGGATCATTTCATCGCCATTTCCCGACCCCCAGGCGACAATCAGATCCGGTGTCAGAGCCAGCAAAGATTCATAGCTTAGTGCTTTGTAATTGCCAATCTTTGGTAGCTTCTTTGCCTGCTCAGGATAATCGCTGTAGCTAACAGCAGCAACCAGCTTCTCTCCCGCACCTGCGCTGTAGAAATTTTCTACAATATGTGGAGCCAGGGCAACAATCCGCTCTGCCGGCGCTGGCAATTCGATCCAGTGCCCCCGTACATCCTGTACACGTACTGGTTTATCGGCCCAACAAGAGCCTGTCCATAAAAGGCTCAAGGTGGTAATGAAGATTGTGAAAATACTCCGAGACATCATTTAACTCGTCTAACTCTAAACTTATTGTTTTGTAACACTCAAATTTTAAACACTGGCAAGAGCTACCCACAGAATTAGTATTGCGAGCTCAATAATTTCGACCAGGCCACCCAGACAATCACCGGTATAACCACCAATAGTTTTCTCCCATAAATGACGCCAACAAAGAATCAGCACAGGTAAAGCACTAGCCATTCCAACTACGATGGCCATAGGAGCTGTTGCGAAAGCGATGGCCGTAACGATAATGACCACAGACAATAGCTCCCGTCTTCTCTTTGAGCCAGAGGGTGGAACAAAACCCTCCACACGGGCGTAGTCTGAAATACTCATTAGAGATAACGCTGCCGTCCTGGCCAACATCGGCGACAGTACCAGCGGCAGGTATATCCAGTTTTCTATCGCATCCAGTTCGGCTGTAAGTAGAGTTGCGATCGCTGCGAATTTAATCAGTAGAAATACAACAAGTGCAACAACCGCAACTGAGCCACAATGTGGATCATGCATTACAGTGAGGATTCGACTGCGCCTCTCTTCAGGATCAGCACATTTGTGACCGGCAAAGTAGGCATCAGTACAATCGGCAAGACCATCAAGATGTAAGGCACCAGTTAAAATGACCCAAAACCCCAGCAATATTGCCGCCTGTAGCTGAATTCCCAGTGGGGCCAGCAGGTATGCTGCGGCCGATAATAGAAGCCCAATAACAACCCCAACAAACGGATAGAAGTAAATTGATCGCTCTACTGTTTCTTTATCGACCCGGTACAACAATCCCGCGACTGGCAGCCGGGTAAGAAAGACCAGTGCATATAGGAATGCCTGGATAAGACCTGAAAATTTACGGACAATAAACATAGGCATCCTGCCCCGGATAGGGAATCCCGAAAGTCCCGCTATTGCAATCGTATTCCATTGACGCGGCAAATCCATAGCCTACCTGTAACGACATCATCTGACCGGGCCCCCAACCATTGGCAATGGTCAGCAGTAACTTGATCACGCCACCATGGGTTACCAATAATAGAGATTCTCCCGAGTAGCGCACAGACAGCTCGCTAATAGTCTGTAGCACCCGGGACCGGAAAGATGTGAAAGGCTCACCGCCTGGGGGACAGTGCTTTTCTGGCTCGCGGCTCCATGCATTACACAAGGTTTTGTGCTCGGTCCAGATTTTGTCGATCGCTTGCCCTTCCCATTCACCGAAACTAATTTCGCGGATACCGGGAACAAGATCTACTGGCAACTTTCTTTTGTGGCCCAGCTGGGCAGCAAATGCTTGGCAACGACCCAGTGGGGAAGTGATAATTCTATCCCATGGGCCGGTAAGATCCCTGAGTCCTTGCCACATTTGCTCCCAACCTTCTTCAGTTAAGGAGACATCAATCTGGCCACGAAATATACTACCGCCAGCACATGCGCCATGTCGTAACAGGTCAATCCTCAATCGGTACACCTGCTTCGCTAAATGTGAACATCTTGTTATGCAGGTTAAGCGCCTGCCTGATAATACTTATAGCCAGAACAGCACCAGTACCCTCCCCCAACCGCATATTGAAGTTGAGCATAGGACTAACCCCCATACACTCTAGGGCCAGTTTGTGCCCAAGTTCATCCGACAGGTGCGCAAATAAGAACCAGGGTTTTACAGAGGGATTGATAGCTCCAGCAACAGCAGCTGCAGCCGTGGCCATAAACCCGTCAACCAGAACCGGGGTTCCCCGCTGGGCGCAGGCGATAAATGCCCCGGCCAGGGCCGCAATTTCGAAACCACCGAGAATTTGCAGAATACTCACGGGGGAATCCAGAGCAGCGCTGTGCTGCTCCAAAGCAGATTCAATCAGTGCAATTTTTCGGGCGAGTACATCATCACCGATACCTGTACCTCTCCCTGTGATTTCTGGAACTTTCAAATCAAACAAAGCAGCAAAAATTGCGGCTGCCGAGGTGGTATTACCGATCCCCATATCCCCGCCGATAAAACAATCACTATCGGTAGAGTGCCTTCGTCCCACATTAAACGCACTTATGAGCTGCCCATAAGTCATCGCGGGTTTACCTTGGGAAAAATCCGCTGTAGAAGGCGCAATGACCTCATCGATCAATTCAGGGTGCTCAGTGGGCACCACACAGCCCAAATTAATAGCAGCAAAGTCTGCATTCTGCTCTCGACTCAATACATTGATGGCCGCCCCACCCTCACAGAAAATATTAAGCATTACTGAGGTAACGGCCTGGGGAAATTGCGAAGTGCCCTGGGCTGCAATACCGTGATCAGCTCCAAAAACACGCACAGATAGGCGTTCAAGTTGAGGCTGCCCTTTACCCTGGAACCCGGCAAAATCTACAGCAATAGTTTCCAACCGGCCGAGTGCGCCCTCTGGCTTTATCAATTGTTTCTGCCGGGCAATAGCTGCATTTCGAGCCGATTGATCTGGTGCAGGTGCCGGATTATAGAGCCAGCTCAGTTCATCAGACATAACCTTTCGCCTCTCGTGCTCAATCTATTTTACCGTCAGAGGTAAACCGGCAATAGCCAGGGTTACGCTGTCAGCCCGCTCCGCCAACGCCTGGTGCAACCAGCCTGCAGCATCCACAAATTCCCGTGATAATTGCCCAAGAGGCACTATCCCGGAGCCAACTTCATTACTAACGAATATCCATGGGGCGGCATTGTTTTCTGAATTATTGCGCCTTTGATCAACACGCTGCATCAATGCTTCGCGTTCACGCGCCCAGACGCCTTCATGAATGCAGTTACTGAGCCACAACGTCAGGCAATCCACCAAAACACAGTGAGATTTAGGGGATGCATCTAAAGCCTCAGCCAACGCGATAGGCTCTTCAATAGTTTGCCAGTGTTGCCCCCTGTCTCCTTGATGACGAGCGATACGAGAAGACATTTCCTCGTCCCCCGCTGTAGCAGTTGCCAGGTAACTAAGTCCACCGGCATTGTTACTTTGCAGCCACTGTTCAGCACGCTGCTGTGCCAGTCGGCTCTTGCCGCTGCGCGCACCACCGAGAATCAGGTGCAAATTACTGTTGTTATACATCGGCAACCACCAGGGATTTACCAGTTACCGGGTGTGGTACCACTGTGACGCTGTAACCATAGAGTTGCTGCATATTTTCTGCGGTCAGTACCGTTTCTGGGCAACCATAGGCCATGCTACGGCCATGCTTAAGGGCGAGGATCCGGTCACTGTAACCACTGGCGTGAGCGAGATCATGCACCGTCATCACAACAGCCACACCACTTCGCGCAAAGTCGCGCACCGCTCTCATCATTTCGTACTGATGAGCGATATCGAGGCTGGTAGCCGGCTCATCCAGCAGAAGCAAACGATCTCCTCCATCTTCAGCACGCCAGATTTGTGCCATTACCCGTGCCAGTTGCAAGCGCTGCTGCTCACCGCCCGACAATGTGGGATAGAGACGCCCAGATAAATGGCAAACGTCCAGTGCCGCCATAGCTTCCAAACAAATAATTCTATCTCGCTCAGTGCCTGTGGAGTGTGGCGTGCGGCTGAGGGCAACCAGTTCAAGGCCCGTAAAGGCAAATGAAAGCGGATTGCTTTGTGGCAGAACTGCCAACTGCCTGGCTCGCTTGCGAGCGGGCAAACTAGCAAGCGACTCACCTTTAAAGTGAACTCTTCCAGTCTCCATCGCAGATTCACCGCAAAGTGCGCGCAATAGTGTCGACTTACCGGCACCGTTGGGACCAATCACGCAAACCAGCTCCCCGACATCAACGTCAAGACATACATCGGTAAGCAGCGGTCGATTGTCCACACTTACCGTGACTCCCTCAGCCTGTAACAGAGCCATTAGAGGGACCCCCTGTTTTTGCGTAACAAGGAAATAAAAAATGGCACCCCAATCAGGGCGGTAATCAACCCTACCGGTATCTCGACGGGCGCAATAATTGTGCGTGCGAGGGTATCAGAAACCAATAACAGGCTGGCGCCAGCCAGCGCCGATAGGGGTAACAGCTGGTGATGATCCGGCCCCACCCACAACCGCACTATATGCGGCACCACCAAACCCACAAAAGCAATACTGCCGGCCACGGCAACTGAAGTTCCCACCCCTGCAGCGACAAGCACGATCAAGCTGGTTTTTACCCGCTCCACATCGACACCGAGATGCCGTGCCTGGGATTCCCCCAGCAAAAGAACATTCAGTGAAGAACCAAAACCGGGCAGGCTGGCAAGCAACCCACACAATACTGCCAAAATCAGAAAAGCACGGGGATAGCTGGCCGCATCCAGCCCACCCATTAGCCAGAGGCTCATACGACGCAACGTGTCATTATCTGCAAAGTATTCCATCAGCCCGATTAAACTTGCTGATAGAGCAGTCACAGCGATACCCATCAGCAGCATGGTGGCCACCGAAGTTCCATTGATGCTTTTTGCCACCCGATAAACCAATGTCACTGCTAGCAAGCCACTGAAAAATGCCGAAATTGATACCACCGGCAAACTTCCAAAGCCACCGGCTACTTCTGCTCCAAGTAAAATAGCCAGACAGGCACCAAGGGAAGCACCCGCAGTAACCCCAATTAATGAAGGGTCAGCCAGTGGATTGCGAAATAAGCCCTGTAACATCGCACCACAGATGGCGAGTACTGCCCCTACTCCTGCCGCCAATAAAGCCCGTGGCAAGCGAATTGCCTGAACGATATCTTTTGCCAGACCTCCCTCCCCTTGCCCACTGAGAGCAGAGACAACTTGAGAAGGCGAAAGATATACAGCACCGACGGCCACTGCGACAACAAAACTCATTGTGAGCCCTGCGGGCAATACCCACCAGGCAAGATTCAAAGCTTTGACACGGGCGATTGTCATTGGCTTACCTCTTCCAATGTTGCCCCACCTTGGTCTCGTCCGAATTGCCTAAGCCAAGAGTTCTGCATATGTTCGGCAATAGAATCAGCCAGCCTATCCAACTGCTTCTCACGATGGACATTCAGGTTCAGCGGTGTAGCCCCTGTTAGGCCGCCCCAGGAAAACAGCGCATTTTGGGCTTGCGGAGAATCGAAAAGCCCATGCACATAAGTAGCAAGCACCTGCCCGTCGGCACTGATAGCCCCATCTGGCCTAAGGTTTCCAGCTTCGTCATGAAGAAATACCGCGGGGATCTGCAAAGCTGGCCCTTCTGTAATCCCGCAGTGTATTTCGTAGCCTTGAAGGGCGATATCCCCCTGGTCATTATCCTGATTTCCCAGAGATAGAAACCCGGTAACATTTATTAATGCCTTATATGGCTGCAGCCTGGTTATATAATCCAGATAACCAAGGCCTAGCTCACTGCCGGGGACATCTTCTACCCCATCTGGGTCCTGCACCTCTTTTCCCAGCATTTGCAGGCCGCCACAAATACCTATGAGTTTTCCACCATAACGCAAGTGCCGATCCAGTTGTGCAGGCCAGTCATTTTCTTTTAAATAGGCCAAATCAGCCCGCACATTTTTACTTCCTGGAAGGATAACCCAATCGCAAGGGGGGATTGATTCACGCACGCTAACAAATTGCAGGTCAATATCCGGGTTCAACCTCAGTGCGTCAAAATCTGTATGGTTACTAATTCGGGGCAGCACCGGTACCACTACCTTTAGCCGAGCATCAGCACCAGCCTGCTGGGTGCTAATCGCATCTTCCGCATCCAGATACAGGTCATGGAGATATGGCAATACCCCGAGAACGGGTTTACCGGTGTAGTTTTCCAACCATTCGAGCCCCGGCTCTAGCAGCTGCAAGTCGCCACGAAAGCGGTTGATCACAAATCCAACTACGCGATCGCGTTCAGTTGGGGACAGTAATTCGAGGGTGCCTACCAAGTGGGCGAAAACACCGCCGCGATCAATATCAGCAATTAACACCACAGGGCAATCCACCGCCTCAGCAAAACCCATATTGGCAATATCATTTTCCCGCAAATTGATTTCCGCCGGACTTCCCGCGCCTTCAACAAGCACCAGCTCATATTGATCATTAAGGCGTTTAAAGGAATCCAGCACGGCATTTTGTGCAGTGGATTTGTAATGGTGGTAATTCAGGGCCTGCATATTTCCCAGCGCCCTGCCCTGGATAATCACCTGAGCCCCAGTGTCTGAAGCAGGTTTAAGCAGCACAGGGTTCATATCGCTATGCGGTTCTATTCCGCAAGCTTGGGCCTGTAGCGCCTGCGCCCGCCCTATTTCGCCACCGTCCGTAGTGACTGCACTATTGAGCGCCATATTTTGTGGCTTGAATGGAGCAACACAAAGTCCCTGCCGGGCAAAATAGCGGGCAAGCGCCGCAACTAGAGTACTTTTGCCAGCATCCGAGGTGGTGCCCTGGATCATCAATACGGACATAACGAATACAACTTAGTAGTCGACCCCTTTTCTGGCCTTGATCCCAGCTTTAAAGGCATGCTTTATATCTTTTACTTCAGACACAGTGTCCATCAGCTCTTGCAGAGCACTACCACCGCCGCGGCCGGTCACTACCACACTCTGCTCTGGAGGGCGTTCCGCCAAAGCTTTCAATATCTGTAATTCATCCAGGTATTTATACGCGAGCATATAAGTTAACTCGTCCAATACCACTAGATCATAGCTGGCATCGGTGAGCATTTTCCCGGCTTCCTCCCAGGTTCGTTCTGCAGCTGCTATATCACTGCTGCGATCCTGTGTATTCCAGGTAAAGCCTGTACCCATTTGGTAGAGGTTTACTTCAGGGCAATGGTTTTTGAGAAAGAGTTCCTCTCCAGATTGCTGTGCGCCTTTGATAAATTGCACTACACCCACCTTCTGGCCATAACCTAGCGCACGTATAACCATGCCGAAAGCAGAGCTGGATTTTCCCTTGCCATTACCAGTTAGCAATACAGCAACTCCACGCTGGATATCGGCCGCTGCTATATTTGCATCAACCTTCGCCTTATGTTTTTGCATTGCCTGTTTGTGTTTGGCATTTTTTTTCTGCTGGTCTTCCGACATGGTCACCTCAGTTCAAGAATCTATTATAGAGAGTGCTTTAGAAGCTGAATTCCACACCGGCATAAGCAGCAGCGCCCGCGGTGTTATACCCAGGCACTTCCTCATAGTCTTCATCCGCGAGGTTTTCTCCACGAATGTAAACGGTGGTAGCGTTATTCAACTGGTAACGTACGCTAGCATCCAATACTTGGTAATCATCTATGGAGGAGCCATCTGTATCTTCCGCTCCAGCACTAGAGCGTAGATTCACCAGAAGACTAAGAGCGCCGGTCGGTTTATAGGTAAAGCCCAGGTTAGCCAAATGCTTCGGGATTCGCGGGCGTGGAGAATCATCAGCCTGTTCGGCATCGGTATAGGTGTAGTTGGCTGACAGCAGCAGAGTATCAGTGACCTGAGTTTCGGCTATCAATTCAACTCCCCGGGATTTGCTTGTTCCCTTGCTTTGCAGGTAACCAAACGCATCGTTATTCCAGCCAATTTCCTTATCAATGACCTGCTTAAACAGTACGAATTCCAGATAGAGGGAATTTTCACCAAAGTACTCAACACCAAGGTCCAAGCCTCGACTTTCTTCCGGCGATAGTATTGGCAGTTCTAGTGGCTCAGAAGTCAACCGATCAGTTGCGGTAGCGTTGTGATTAACTTCATACAGACTGGGAGCGCGGAAGCCGGTACCGTAACTGCTTTTTATCTTTACAGTACCGTTGGCAACATCCTCAAACAGGTACGCTGAGCTGACGCGGAAACTGTTAAAGCGGCCAAAATCTGAGTTGTTGTCATGGCGAAGACCAAGGGTGACATAGGCTTGATCGGCATAGCTTCCCCGGTATTCAGAATAAACCGCCCACTGATCCCGGTCCAAGTCTCCCGAAGTATCTTCACGGTGCTCCACCCCGTAGACCATCCCATGTTCGCGACTAAACCCATGAGAACCAGTGAGGTTCAATTTTTCAATATCACCTTCATACTCATAGGAAGTTCCCCCTCCAATGTAGATGCGCTTCAAATCAGAATGTGAATAGGCCAACTCTTGTTGACCATCTTCGCCATTGTGAGCCAAGCTGACACGAGCACTTTCCTGGCTGAAATCAAAGTTACAATCGTCCTGAGAGGGCCAGCCGCAACGATCATATTCACCTGAGGCATCGGTATCCCGCGCTACAGCTTCCACTCGCCACAGCTCAGAGATATTCCAGCCTACTCGGCCATGTAAAGTCTCGTTATCATAACCGTCGTCATCCCTCAATTCAGTGTCATCGCTGCTGGTATTGAAACCATCGGTTTCCAGCGCCGCAGCTGAAAGGAAGTAATCCAGTGTTTCATTGGCTCCACTGGCACTGGCATTGTAGCGCTCAGTATCGTAGCTACCACCCTCAGCGGATAATTCAAAGCGCTGCCCTACATCCTCTCGACGGGTCGAGATATCCAGTACACCACCAGCATCAGCCCCATAGAGCATGCCTTGCGGACCGCGTAGCAATTCTACTCGCTGCAAATTACTGCTCATAATATGCTCAATATGAGCACCCGACTGGAGACCGGTTGGATCAGAAATATCGATGCCATCTATTTGGACCAGCGTTCTAAAGCCAGATTCCCCCCGCACCTGTAGCGAGGTTGTCTTACCAATACCACCGCTGTTGTTGACAGAAACCGAAGGTACGCTTCGCAGCACATCGGCCAGGGAAGCCAAACCTCGTGCTTTGAGTTGCTCTTCATCCAATACGGTTACCGAAGTGGCGACCCTGCGCAAAGGCTCATCTTGGCGGGAACTCACAACAACTAAAGTTTCCAGGTCGGGAATAGAAGATGCACTATCGGTAGATTCGCCAAGTACTGGCACACTCACAGCTGACAGCACAGTCAAGCTCAATAAAGATTTTTTCAAGTTTCAACCCCTAAGGACAAAAGCTCATGGGATCGAGGGAGGAATAGCAATGCGGCACGCCGACGAAGCGCGAAAGATCGTATTGCGAGATGGTAGCCCTCCGCTCCATCGTGTTTCGAGAAGAGGCCGGTATCGGGCTTACCACTCAAAATACTGGTGGATCACCGTTGCGGGGGCAGCGCCGGAATTCCGGACTTCCCGTTTAACCTTCTCAGCCAGCACAGGGCAGAAGGCACCTCTTATCGTGGTCGCGAAACTAGTGGAAAGGCACTGGAATGTCAACTAATGCCAAAAAAGGGGCCTGACTCTACTATCTGCTGGAAACTACGGCGCGGGCTCATCAAGGGTAAGATTCCTGACAGGGCATACAGATGAAAATTTTGGACTTATATCAATCAATTTTAACGGGCTACAAACTTACTATTCAATATTATTTGATATCAGCAATTTAAAAAGCTTTTAGTATATTAAAGCTATTTATGCTTAGACCCCTCGTTTACCCTGGTGAGCTTTCATAATTAATTGGCTCAAGAAGGATAGCCTCATGGTATGGCATAACAAATTTGATTCGTGCACCATCAATTTCTGTAAGCTGCCCTGCCCATGCTAAGCAATACAGGCTTTTCAAATCATTCTTATCAGCTTCTGTAAGTTCACTTTGCTCCCCATAATTCATGATTGAGAAGGGCTTATGTTCACCATAAATTACACTCGGCCAGGTCTTCTCTTTCACATCGGCAAAGAAGTGTCTAAGCCCAAATATATGACCCAACTCATGAATCATAGTGTCAACCTGCTCCTTCCGACTTTGATCAAACATTGTGGGGAAAAGCACTAGCTCATTCCGCCCAGGATTTGGAAAAAAAGCACGAGCTAGAGTACAACCGATAACACTACAGTTTTCTACAGGCTCTACCCTAATTTTAAAATCCCAAACATTTGGATTCTCATTGAACCTCACCGGGGAAGCATCTCCCCACTGAAGTAGTGCCTCGCCCAAAAGAATTCGAATATAGTCCTTTATCTCATCTGGATTTTTAAAATACCTTAAAGACTCATCATCAAACTTCCACCTTAAAGTCGTACCCTTCTCCCACAACGGTATAAAACCCTCACCACTATGCAACACCAGATCTAATGGAGACTTATTACCTAAAGTAGGAAACCCAACCTTATCAGTGACACAAATTTTATTGTTTCCATATTTATGGACCACTGGTTCGGCGCAAGAGTCGCATTCTTTTTTCGACTTAATTTTTAGTTTGAGACTCTCTTTTGAGGAAGCTTTATCTGATGAAGTCACTATTATCCACCTGAAAACGCTGAATATTCTTCCTAGAACAATAATCCAAATTTCGAGAAATCGTACAAATTAGAGCGGCTTCTTACAGCTGAATCATTGTGACAAGATTAGAAAATCGTAAAAGACTGTACTCTGACACTACAATCATCATCAATAAAAATTGGTGGGCAATTATCCCAAAGTTTGTAGCGACTCAAGTGCCAAAGACAGTGGCAATCTCACTAGGCAATTAGCTCACAGAAAGAGCCAACAACACCCAAAAACGAGAATATGCAAGCCTTGTGTCTTCCAGATTTATCTGGAGAGAAAATAATGAGGACGTCAACTACCACCTACCTTTATTTTCAACCTCATGTGGATACTAGCTGCGCACCATGCCGTTTCTTTAAAAGACCTATTAGATAAGTCGCACCAACTTACCCTTTCTCTTGCAGATATTCTTATAATCCCACTGAATCTCTGTAGATTTTTTCAGCCAACGCTTCAGGTCTTTTATATTTAATTGCTCAACCCCTGTATAACAAACAGAAGCATCCTTAAACTTACCTGTCCCCGGCTTAAGATCCGGCTCCTCAAAGTCAGCCCCGCTCCAAAACATCAGCCTAATAGAACCCTTCAGCTTGTTATAACCCACTATTGGATTCCCATCCAAGAACCACACGGGGTGTCCGTGCCAGATTTTACTTTCTGCCATAGGTAGCCCTCGGTTGATTTCATGCATCAGCTTTTCACAAATAGGGCTTTCACAATCATTCTGAGACGCATTAAATTCTTCTATTGTGGTAGGTTTCATAGCGTTAACCTAACGAATAAATCCTGAGCGCCCCTTTAAACGGCAGCTAACACAGGATGAATTTTTGAGATTACCTTACATGTAGAGCTTATACGTTAAGGGTAATGTTAAAGTTTCTACAAATAAGTAACTCGCTATCAAGCAGTATAAAACTCTGCTATAAATTTTTCTTTCATCATCCATAACCCTTGCCCTAGATAGAAACTTACTATTAATTTCAAACAGCACTAAAGGCTTGAACTTATGAACTTCGAAGTGAGGAGCTTAACATTAGGAGCACTTCACGATCGAAAACGTTTAAGAAGCCATCGGCGATATCCTCCGTGCGTCTATATATAGATAAGATTGTATACCTCAAGCTAAATGCCCAACCCAACTTCACCCAATCAACACTAGAAATTCAAGGGCTCATATGGATTTAAATGAGAACTTGATCTCCATAACTTTTCCAGATTACCTTGCATTGGGCCATCTAATAGAATCCTACTTAACTCAATTTAATCACTTTTAAATACGACAACCAATTTATTATCCAAATTTAGCTAACTGAAACTTCAAGAAAAAAGCCCTCTGACTTTTGGAAACCTCATACTTGTAGCCCAATGATGACCTCACCTACCCTATTGAAGTAGAAGCAAGTCCAAGCGAGCACACCTAAATAAGCCAGACTTGATAACGGTTCAGAACAATTCACACTTATCAAATCTAAGTTAAACTCTTTCAATCTACATAAAACTATATATCCCAACATTCATGAAACCTAATTGGGACGCTACTCGCATCCATATTTTTTGATAACTGGATTATCAAGTAGTTTCATTCACCGAGCAGTCTGATAGTAAGGACGTCTAATCATGTCCTATATTCTGACAGCATCATTACTAACCTCGTTATTGCTTTAGTGAGTATTTCTTCATATTCATGGTAATAAAAATTCCCTCTAAAGTCTTACCTTTTCACATAGCTGTCTAGCCCACAATCCCATTATAGATTTTATAACTATCAATGCTTCACAAACGCCCCCTATCATACAACCCTAGTCCACTATCATCTATGGAAATTCCAAGCATAATTCAATGCCGAACACCTCTTTTAAGTTGTTCATTATTTAATCTATATGATAATTCAATGTCACAACATCACTTAAAGACAGGTTGCAATATTTTGCTGACCAAGTTTAGTTGGCTAAAGACTAATGAGGTGGTTTATAATGCCAATACCCGATAAATACTTATAATGGGGATAATGGGGAATTTAAATGAATAAAAAAATGTTTCGACTTTCTGTGATTCAAGCAGCTCTTTTAATGACATTATCAGGCTGTGATAGCAGTAGTAACTCGTCTTCTCCCGCTCCTGCTCCCACTCCTACTGACATTCCGCCAACTGCTAGTGATGTAACTGTAGATGGGGCAAAGCAATGGATTCCTGTATCAGGAAAACTATTGGGCACTGATCAAAATGGCGATGCTTTAACATTTAGTTTCTCAGAAAATGATGAAACTATTAGTCCGCTTGATGGCACTTATACATTCAGCCATGGCCAGTTAACATTAGATGGCAATCTATTTGAATATACTTCAATCTCGGGGCAGGACGCTTCAATTACTTATACCGTGACCGCAAACGGTGCCTCAGCATCTGCAAAAGTTGATATCCTGAACGTAGAAAATGATCCCTTAGCCTATCAACAATGGCATTTACGCAACACAGGTCAAAAAGCTTACGCTCTTAGTGATGAAATGAAGCAAGGCCTTGTCGATATCGGAATTTATACAACCGAGGAAATTAATTCCATCTTTGAGGAAAATGAAGTCGAGGAGCTTGTAGCTGGCGAAGACATGAATGTTGTAGCGGCTTATGCTCAAGGTGTAACCGGTGCAAATGTAACTGCTGTTGTTGTAGATTCAGGCTTAGAAATTCGCCACGAAGACTTAATAGATAACGTATTAATAAATCGCTCTCTCAACTTGGATGAGTCAGCAACTGACAGAACAGATCCAACAAGTCTTTCTAATAGTGGTGATCACGGTACCAGTGTAGCTGGCTTAATTGCGGCTAAAGGCTGGAACAATATCGGTAGCCGAGGTGTTTCTCCAGACACAGGGCTAATCGGTATGAACTTTTTAGGCAGTGGAAAAATAGAGCAAACAGATCTATTGGTTCATGGATTCCCAGGAAGTGGCATTTCTTCAGATGAAGAAATTTCGGCATTTAACCGTAGCTATGGTATTACCTATCCTGGATTTATTGCGTACTCTGCACTAGATGAAGCTGTTGAGTCTTATCCTAATCTTATGCTTCGAGGCGGTAAGGGTGCTTTGAACATGAAATCTAGCGGTAATTCTTTTGAAGACGGCAATGGTGAAGGCTCTTTATGTGCCGATAACGGAGCAAATGATTTAGGCCTAACGTGCTATAACTCGGCATTTCAGCCTAGCCATGGTCACCCATATTACTTAAATGTTGCAGCGGTGAACGCAAACGGCAAACATACAAGTTACTCAACCGCTGGTGCAAGTATGATGGTATCAGCCCCTGCGGGCGAGTATGGTCGTTATGCTCCCGCGATGGTAACAACTGACCAGATGACCTGTATTAATGGTTACTCTGGCTTTAATGGCGGCACAATAAGTGCTTGGGGCGGGGCCTATGGCGAAGACTTCGCAGCCAGCCAGTTCCCATTTAATTACCCAGGCCATCCTGAGAATGCGAGCTGTAACTATACTTCAACTTTTAATGGTACATCTTCCGCTGCGCCAAATGCATCAGGTGTTGTCTCTCTAATCTTATCAGCAAACCCAGAATTGACCTGGCGTGATGTTCGTCACATCTTAGCTTCAACTAGCACTGTGATTGATGCTGAAAATGAAAAGGTTGAACTCACCATTGGTGAGGGTACTTTTGTTGCTCATGATGGTTGGATTGAAAACTCAGCTGGTTATCAATTTAATAACTTATATGGCTTTGGTCGGGTTGATGCAGGTGCAGCTGTTGCTATGGCTCTAGATTACTCAGAGAGTCTCGGTGAACAAATTATCACCCAATGGCAAGGTTTGGGTTCAACAGCTGGTGAAGAAGCCATGGAGGCGGTTATTCCAGATAACAGTGCGGCTGGTGTGAGCCAACAAATCGAAGTAACAGAAGATATTATTATTGAAGCTATGCAGTTCGAATTTGATATTCGTAATGATCACATGGGTTCTATTTTAAATGATAGTCTATTAACCTCCGCTGGTAATGACTTGGCGCTGGAGGTGGTATCTCCCTCAGGTACAAGAAGTGTTCTACTTTCTTCCAAGCAGGCATTATTAGATGCTTCTTATAGCTTTGCTGATGGGTATAGCATGGGTTATATTTTAAATGGTGCCGTATTCCTTTCTAATGCATTTTATGGTGAAAATGCTAAAGGAACTTGGACTATCAGAGCATTAGATACAGGTGAGACTAATATCGTATTCACAGACCCAGATAACTATTGGGATGCAACAGGCCTGATGAACAACCCAGTAGAGAGTGTTCTAGAAGGCGTATCACTTAGAGCGTTTGGTCGTGCTGTTCAATAAGAAGGGAAATACAATGAAGCTAAATAAATTAACGATCTTAACTGCTGCAATGTGTTTATCAGGTATTACACAGGCAAACGCTATTGATGCTGTGGAAAAGAAAGATATAGAGATTAAGAAGCTAAACACCATAGCTGCGGCAAGAACGAATTCTGCTGATTTTGGTATCTTTAAGGTTGAAAGATCCTTGAAAACTGTCCCAACATCCATTGCTGCACCAGAATCTATTGTTGTGACAAAAGGCGAAATGGCGATAGTCAATATCGGCAATAATTCTGCATCAGATGTTGTTGGCAAAGGTACAATTGTACGAAACACAATCACAAACAAACTGACAACTTTAACCGGAAATATAACAATATTATTAGGCAAGAATGTTGAAGCATCAGAAGTAGCGTCAATTTCTGGCATGGAAGTATTGTCAGTATTTCCCGGTACTGATATTGCCATCTTGAAAGTTAAAGAAGGCAATGACTTAGTAGAAGCTTTCAATGCGATAAAACAGTCTGGCTTGGCTGTTGAAAGTCGAGTTGAAGTTACTGAAACTATGCATGAAGCACAATAGGTATAGCTTACTAAGTTAAGCATGGCTTCGCCTTAGACAAGCAAAAGGCACCGCTTTATAAGTGGTGCCTTTTCATCTTTGAGCGGCTGGTACTATTTTGATTTTAATACTAGGAAATAGGCTAACGATCCTAATGACAGGATTTTCTTTCCCTTTTGACAAACTAATAAACTCCAGCCAGGATCAAAAGGATGCCAATATTTTTACAGTATATTCCCACAGAAAGTGGCAAGGCTTTTTTCATATCCTCTACCACCCAAATAGCGCGTACCAGAGAAATAACACAGGCCAATACCGCTTTTAAGAACACAATAAGTCCATATCTCAAATTAAGCCAGGATTGGCCGGCTTAAATCTACCTGTAAAATAATAAGCGAATTAAGTATCCACCCAGCGAATCAGATCATGACCAAAACAACTAAAACTCCAATAGAAGCTACAGTAAGACTATAGAAGAAAGTTGGTGCTACAGCAGTTCTAACATCAACGACCGCAATGACAAGAAGTAGAATATCGATTAGAGGGGCATAGTAAAGAAGATACAAGCCTACTTTTAGCACACCAAAATATATTTGACACTGAGATCCAGAAATTAAACCACTCAGAAAGCCATTTTACATCTAACAATAAGTACCAACAGAAAGCTGTCTAATATACCACCTCACATTTAAACCACTTTTAAAATTATTAATGGTATTTATTAGACATGATATCTGAATTTTAGCAATCAGACATAGGGTTAAATACCCAAATTTATTTTTAACACTCTAATAAATACATCTGTGAAGAATATGATCAATGATTATATGCAGTTTAAGAGTGTATATCCCGGTCACAATTTCCTAGTCTATATCAATACCAGTCTAAGTATTAATCAGAATGGCACATGAGAAGAACCTTGGAGGAAAAATAGATTCTTCCAGGAAGGCTCTGCCTACCTCCCACTTATTAGGTGAAGTAGGCAGATACACGAAAAATTAAGTCAACTTTATACTTTCTTTAATGACCTCTTCTCTCCCATGCACAATCCGATAAAGTAACGGCAATACAAATAGAGTTAGCAGTGTCGAAGAGATAATTCCCCCAATCACCACTGTAGCTAGCGGTCTTTGGACTTCAGCCCCGGTGCCCACGTTCAGTGCCATAGGCACAAAGCCAAGACTAGCAACCAGTGCAGTCATCAAAACAGGACGTAGTCTGATCATAGCGCCATCAATGATGGAGGTAAGCAGCTCACCTCCTTGCTGGCGCAGTTGCCGTATAAAGGAGAGCATTACCAGGCCATTCAAGACTGCCACACCGGAAAGTGCGATAAAACCGACTCCGGCAGATATTGACAACGGCATATCCCGCAGCCATAGAGCCAAAACACCTCCAGTCAATGCCAAAGGGACTCCGGTAAAGATAATCAAAGCATCCTTAAACGAGCCGAAGGCCATTACCAGTAAACCGAGGATTACCAAGAGTGTTAACGGGACCACAATAGAGAGGCGGGTGCTCGCGGACTCCAGTTGTTCGAAAGTGCCTCCATATACTAACCAGTAGCCCGCAGGCAGGGAGACCTGCTGCTCAATACCTGCCCTCGCCTCTTCGACGAAAGACCCCAGATCACGGTCACGTACGTTTGCTGTTACTACTATACGGCGTTTGCCGTTTTCACGACTGATCTGGTTTGGGGCTGGAGTCATTTCCAGACTGGCGACTTCAGACAAGGGGACGTAACTACCCAATGGGCTGCCTGCAGGTAAAGGTACAGGCAAATCACCGAGATTCTTGTAGTCCCTGCGTAGCTCTTCCGGTAAGCGTACAACCAATTGGAAACGGCGGTCGCCTTCGTAAATCAATCCGGCCTCTTCACCCCCAATAGCGGTGGAAACCAGATCCTGCAAGGTTTGTAGGTCTATGCCGTAGCGCGCTAGCGCAATACGCTTCGGCAATATGGAGAGAACTGGCAGCCCCTCCACCTGCTCTACTCGCGCATCGGCAACACCCTCTATCCCATTCAGTACGCCGAGGATTTCATTGGCGGAGGTCACCAGCTGATCCAAATCATCACCGAACACTTTAATACCTAAGTCTGCACGCACACCGGAGATCAGCTCATTAAAGCGCATCTGGATTGGCTGGGTAAACTCGTAGTTGTTACCCGGCAACTCACGTACAGCTTCCTCAATTTCCGCCACCAATAGTTCCTGGGACAGTTTCGGGTTGGGCCATTGATCCCTGGATTTCAGGATTACAAAATTATCGGCTACATTAGGCGGCATTGGATCCGTCGCCACTTCCGGGGTACCAATTTTTGCAAATACTTTATCTACCTGGGGAAACTCCTTAATCCGCTGTTCCAGCAAGCGCTGCATCTCGATCGATTGCTCCAAACCGGTGCCAGGAACCCGCAAAGCGTGCAGTGCGATGTCTCCCTCATTCAACTGAGGAATAAATTCCGAGCCCAAGGTAGTGGCGAGCCAGCTACAAAAAAGTACCAGCGCAAGAGCACCGGAAAGCACCAGCCAGCGCACTTTCATCGAAGCGATTAGCAGTGGCTTATACAGAGACTTGGTAGCAACGATTACCTTGTTTTCTTTCTCACTGATTTTGCCGGTAAGGAAAACAGCAACCGCTGCGGGCACAACAGTCAGTGAAAGCACCAATGCGGCCAGCAAGGCCATCACCACAGTGGCAGCCATGGGGTGGAACATCTTGCCTTCCACGCCGGTCAGTGTGAACAGCGGTATATACACTACAGTGATAATCAGCACACCAAATAAGCTGGGGCGAATCACTTCATTAGTGGCTTGAAATACCAGCTCCAGCCGTTCCTGCAAGGGCAGCTTGCCACCTTTGCGATTCTGAGCTTCCGCAAGCCTGCGAATGGCATTCTCCACGATAATCACGGCCCCATCGACAATCAGGCCGAAATCGAGTGCGCCGAGACTCATCAGGTTGGCAGAAACACCGGTTTGCACCATGCCGAAAATGGTGGCAAGCATGGAAAGCGGAATCACTGCTGCAGTAATAAAGGCCGCTCGAATATTCCCCAGCAAAAGAAACAGCACGACGATAACCAGCAGAGCCCCTTCGATAAGGTTTTTCTGCACTGTAGCGATGGCTTTATCTACCAGTGTTGTACGATCGTAAACCGCCTCCACCTTGATACCTTCTGGCACCGTAGATTTTACACGCTCCAAAGCATCCGCAACATTAAGGGCCACTTCGCGGGAGTTTTCCCCCACCAGCATCATCGCGGTGCCCAGTACGGTTTCTTCGCCATCGCGAGTGGCGGCACCGGTACGCAGTTCTTTACCGATAGCTACTTCGGCCACATCCGAAATTTTGACCGGCACCCCAGCGCGGCTGGTAATCACCACACCTTCAATTTCGGCAATATTCTGCAGCTGCCCCGGTGAGCGCACCAGCAGTTGGCGACCGTTAGTCTCCAGGTAGCCGGCACCGCGACTTTCGTTATTGCGACGTAGGGCCTCAGCAATATCCTCCATGGATACGCCGAAATTGAGCATCTGCCGAGGATCTGGAGTGACATGATACTGCTTGTTATAGCCGCCAATGGTATTCACTTCAGTAACACCGGGCACCAAAGACAGTTGTGGTTTAATAATCCAGTCCTGGATTTCCCGTAATGCTGTGGCGTCGTAGGGCTGCCCATTTGGCTGGGTGGCACCGGGCATTGCCTCCACGGTGTACATAAAAATCTCACCAAGTCCGGTGGCAATGGGCCCCATCTCTGGTTCCAGCTCAGGTGGTAATTTGCTTTTAATCGCACCAAGGCGACTGTTAATTAAATTACGCGCAAAATAGAGATCTGTGCCCTCTCTAAAAACTACAGTGACCTGGGAAAGTCCGTAGCGGGAAATCGAACGGGTGTATTCCAGGTTGGGAAGGCCGGCGAGTGCCGCCTCCACAGGATAAGTAATCCGTTGTTCTGCCTCCAATGGCGAGTAACCAGGAGCCTCGGTATTAATCTGAACCTGAACATTGGTAATGTCGGGGACCGCATCAATCGGTAACTTCTGGTAACTCCAAATCCCTAGCCCCACCAACACAAAAATCAGGGATAGAATGAAGTAGCGCCGCTCAATTGAGAAGCGCAGGATGCTTTCAATCATCTTCTCGCCTCAATTAGTGGTTATGCGCAGCACCGGATTTTTCGATATCCGCTTTAATCAGGTAGCTGTTCTCCGTGACATAGCGATCACCCACATTGAGGCCACTCAGCACCTCTGTCACCTTGCCATCCGTACGTCCAAGCTTGAGCGGACGAACTTCGTAGGCTTGCCCTACTTTGACAAATACCACTGTCCAATTGCGCAAAGGCTGCAAGGCCTGGTTTTCAACCACTAGAGGCACAGGATTTTCACTGGTTACAACTTGCCCCTGCACCATCAGATCTGTTGTCCAGAGATCATTTGAGTTTTCAATCACTGCCCTTGCAATCGCGAAGGGCTGGCCATTACCACCGGGAGCAAGACTGGTAATCGTTGACTCGAAAGTGCGGTCACCAGCAGTAATGGAAACTTTCTGGCCACGGCTAATCTGGCCGCGACGAGTGGGAAACACCTGGAGCTCGGCCCACAGTTGATCATAGTTTGCTATGGTAAACAGCACTCGCTCACCACTGAATTCACCGCGGCTGGCCTGCTTGTCGATAATCTGGCCACTAATCGGTGCAACCAATGGATAAGTTTGTAAGCTATCATTGGATTCGATAGTAGCGAGTTCTTCCCCTTTCTCTACTAAGTCACCAAGCGCTTTTTTTATGGTAATTACGGTTCCCGGATAGCGGGCCCGCACATGGCTTAGGCTACGATGATCAATCGCAGTTTTACCATATAAGTTGACGCTTTCTTTAATAGAGCCTGGACCAGCAACTGCGGTTTTAATACCAGCCTTTTTTGCTATTTGCTCAGAGATCTGTACGCGGCCTTCATGGGATTCATATTTCCACTCGGTACGCTCACCATTGAGGAAAACAGAAACTAAAACATCGAAAGAGTGCGGTTCTTTTACCATACCCTCACCACGATAGAACGCTGTGCTGGAGTCCCAGCTAAAAGAGATTTGATCCACTTGGCCGCCAAGCCTTTCCAGCTCAACGGAAAGGCTGGCATTTTCCAGAGAGTTACCATTACGGGTAACCCAAGCACGGAATTCCGGATGAACACCGCTTTCGTAAATCAGGAGCTCTACTGTGAGATCGCCCTTTTCTAATAATCGGCCTCCGTTTGGGCCTTTTGCTTCTTCGTGCTCTTCGTGTCCTCCATGGCTATCACCATGACTGCCGCTTGCATAGCTTTGGGATACCAGCCAAACCCCCGAAAAAATGAGGGAAAAGAATAGTATTGCCAACCGAATCACATAAGTTGATTTACTCATTTCTCAATCCAAAATTATTTACTGCTATCGGCGCCCATGGGCCCCAGGGGCCTGGCGGTCAATTGTTCGATCTCTGCGCCAAAAAGAAGTACGGATCGCGCTGCTTCAATTCGCGCACGCTTGGCATTTAGCAATTCTTCTCTTGCGGAAATAAGGTCTACATAAGAATCCCTACCGCGACGGTAAGCGCGATCCACTTCATTCAAAGCCTGGCGAAGTTTGGGAATAATAAAGTCCTGCAATGTGGAGACAGTGCCGAGAGCCTGTTCACGACTGGTCACGGCAAGAAAAAGCTGAGGATAGAGCTGCAACAGGGCAGCCTCACGGCGCAGCATGACTTGATCTAGCTCTGCCACTGCCTCTAGTTCGGCACCGCGGTTGCGCTTGGCTGTTAAAAGTGGAACGTTGAAGCCTGCCAGGACAGCAGTTTCGTTCACTGCCGGATTCACACGAAGGCCAGCATACCAACCAACATCCGGCCTTGAGTTAGCCTGGGTCAACCGTAGCCTTGAAGCCTGCAAACGCTCTTCAGAGGCAAAGCGCGCAATCGCAGGGTTTTCCTGGGCTCTTTCATACAACACTTCAAAACTGGCACCCGGCTCAAAGTGATAAAGCTCGGCGGAATCCACCCAATAGTTCTGGGCCGGCTGCCCCCATAGCGCCGAGAGTGCATGTTTGTAATACACCAACATGCTTTGATCGGTCTGTTCGGCGAGGATGGCTTTTTCCAGGGAGGACTCCGCACGCATTCGCTCTGACACAGGACTGGCCGCAGCGCTGACCCGCGCACTAACGGCACTCAATGCCTCACGTGCAAGCGAGACTTTCTCCTCCGCCAAGACCACCAGTTCCTGAGCAGCCAATACCTGGGCATAGCGGCGGATAACTTCCGCCAGCAGATCTAAGGCCATCGCCTGCTCATCAGCGATGAGCAGGTCCCGCTGCGCATTGACAACATCTATTCGAGCCTGCCGCTTATTCCCCAGCTCCACAACAGAAGAGAGAGTTACCGTCAGTTCAAACTCATTATCAGCATCGTCTTCCGGATCTGGAGCATTATCCGAGTCACCGTTATTGAAGTGCTTGTACTCAGTCTCGACACCCAGCTCCATCTCCGGTTTTAGGGCTGCGGTCTGCCCGGCACCGTCCAGCCCTCTTTTTTGTAATGGAAAAATTGCAAGTTCCGGGTTCTGCGCGAGCGTAAGCCCAACCGCATTTGGTAGTGTCAGCAACTCCCCCTTCTGCGCAAATACTGACTGCGTAGGTAAACACAATATCGCCACCGCCAATGGCCAGGCGGCACGGCGACAAACCACACTCGCAATGAGCGTGTGAAACAAATCCATGGATATCTCCCAAGTCACATCTCGTACACGCGAGTTGGGTCTTTCGACTCTCTTTACTCGCGCAGCAATAGAAAGGTCAGACTTGGGTTATAGGTGGGCGTAGTAAAGGTGAGAAGTAACCACTGGGAACCGCGGCGCTTGCCAACTCCCGGTATGTGATACTGCCCGTTAAAATTGATTGGAATGCCTGGCCAAGTAGCCCGGTGATAGAGCTCCCATGGCAGTGGCAACAGTGATTACAAAAATCCAGCAGCGGAGCAGATTGGTCAGGCTCTTCCCCGGCTTGAGATACCAGGGTATCTCTATCAAGAGCGGGGTTGCTTGGAGCACTGGGAAATGGAATCTTCCCTGAGGCCTCTTCATGGTCCACATCATGATGAAGAGGCAGGTGACTGGCGATATCCTGGAGTTCCTCGTGACTGTCATAGAAAGCACCTGCGGTCTGGAAGACCAGCAGTGCAATCAGCAAAAAAGACAGTCGAACAACATTCATGGACATAAAGAAACTGGATAATCTTACGCTCGACTCTAGCAAACAAGTCAGGATAGCTCAAATAGGCTCGTCCCAAGCTATTCATTTTTAAGGATAAAATGCCTAATGGGTCACTTTATTAAAGCTGCCCATCAAACTGACTGGTACGTTTTTTCAAATTAGGCCACTGCTACTCCTGCGCCTGTCAGCCTCATAGCACACCTTTCTGCGCCACCCGGTAAGTCCTCTACACTGATTTAAATGCCATGAGTATGACTTGAGAGGTACCGGTAAATGCTCGCTCCGAAACCTTTAGGTGGCCTAACTCGTGCCCTGATCCTTGCAGTGCTGGTAATATCTGTTCCTGCCGCAACCGCCCAGCCCTCTCCCCCCCCGCCATCAGAAACTGCAGAGAGCCAGAGCCAAACAACCGAACCCAATGGCTCGGTGCCCAAGCCCTCTCCGCCACCAGGTCAGAAAGACTCGCCACAGACACCAACCAATCAAATGGAGAGTGCCGAGTCCAACCAATCGATTGACCCCAAGGCCATGGAGGCTTTGCAGCAAATGGGGAAATACCTGGCAAGTATGAAAACGCTGATGTTCAATGCCCGCATATTCACTGAAGTGGTACTGGATAATAAGCAGAAGCTCTTAATTGGCGGTAAAGTCATGTATATGGCGACACCTCCCGATCAGTTACGTGTCGACCTGACCACCGATTCAATAACCCGTCAATTCTTCCATAGCGATAATAAGTTCACGATGCTGGCTCCTCGTAATGGCTATTTTGCCGAAATAGAGGCCTCCCAACCGACACCGGAGGTGCTCACCCAGGCAGCCAAGGACTACGGCATTGAAATACCATTCGCCGATTTACTTGAGTGGGGACGCAAGCCAGATGCCTGGGCCGGAATCAAAGAGGGATTTCTGGTGAACTCACCTATGGTAAATGGCCAGCGCACCAAACACTGGGCTTTTCGGTCGGAGAACCTCGACTGGGAAATCTGGATAAAGGTTGGAGATCAGCCTCTACCCCTGCGTATCTCCACAGTAAACACCCGGGACCCATCCAAGCCCCGCTTCCTCGCCACTTTAAAGTGGATGGAGGCCAAGCCAGGGGCAACAGGCAAGTACAAGCCAGCTACGGAGAAACTTAAGAAGATCCCACTGAAGAAGGCGGAGCCAAATAAGCAAATGGAGGGTGCACAATGATCAGTATTAACTTTGCGAGGCTGGCGGCACTGCTACTCCTATCGGGCGGGTTGTTCATGTCGGTACTCAGCACCCCAGCAGAGGCGCGCGGTCACTTTGGTGGGGCTGGGGCTCATTTTAATGTAGGTGGGCATTTCAATGCCTTTAGACCAATGCCTGAAGGTCGTTTTCACGGCGATTTCAGGGCCGGGGAATTTGAGCGCAGGTTTCCCAATCATCCACCATTTCACCCAGTACGCCCGATACACCCTCATCACCGGCCCTATCCTCCACCCTGGCGGCCACGTCACTGGCCCTACCCAGGGCCGGCATATTGGGGTGTGACTGCGGTTGGAGTAGGCGGCTGGCTGTACACATTACCATCCAGCTGTGTAAGGGTGACAATTGGTAATGTGACCTATGAGCACTGCGGGGCCTACTGGTATCAGCCCCATTTTGTGGCTGGTCATATAGCCTACCGACATGTACCACCCCCAAGGCGGGCAATTGTCAGGTAGTTTGGAAGGGCCCCACCATAAACATATGGTGGGGCTAATCTTCCGATTTCTCCGGCCCGCCTTCAGCATAAGATTTGCTAATACGACGAAGAACTTGCATTTGCTTGCCAAAATTCCTGCAAGGCGCACACATTGCCAAGTGTAATTTTAGGCTCGCCTGCTCACGTAAATTCAGGTTTCGCTCCTGGGATTCGGACATCAGGCGTGTAGCTTCCCGGCACGATTTCATCAGCTCACCCCTCCACGCCAAACCAGTGATCTTCCAGACATTCACGCAAGCGCAGGCGCGCTCGGTGCAATGTCACATTCAAGTTGCTCACCGACACTTCGGCAGCGGCACAAATCTCGTGGCTTTCCAGCTCTATGAACTCGCGCATCATAAATAGCTGGGCCTGGCGGGATGGCAGGTAATTAAGGCAGGCTTCAAAGATTCGCCAGAAATGCTTATCGTGAATCGCCGACTCGGGATCAGCCCACTTCTTGGGGCGCTCATCCTTCTGCCAGTGACCTGTCTGATCGAATAACTCATCATGATCATGTTCCTCCCTGTCGCCGTGCACAAGCTGGTCTGCATCCACAAAGCGCTGACGCTGGCGTAGTACATCGGCGATCTTGTTTTTCAAGATGGCAAAAACCCAGGTCTTGAGTGCTGAACGGCCATTAAAACTGCGAGAGTTTTTCAGGGCCCCCATCAGGGCCTCCTGTACAGCATCTTCAGCTAGCTGGGTATCCTGCAGCTGCAAACTGGCAAAACGAAGCATTTGCTGGCGCAAATCCACAAGAAACTGTGAATTTTGCAGGGAGTCTTCAGCACCTTCTTCTGTGGAGGCGCCCGGGACAAGGTAATCGCTCAATTACGTTCCCTCATAATGTCAACGCGGAAACTGGGGATATTAACCAAAAAGCAGAGATTATCTAACAACCAGCTCCCACTGACATCAAAAGGCAACTTTAACCATTTGCCAGTTACTAATACTTGGTCGCGCGAATCCTGCACTTGTTACAGACTTCTTACACAGGTAAAAAGATCCCAGCGAAGGCGCTATGGTGCCATATAGGAAAACAACTCTGCGAAAGGTAAAAATCCGATGCACGACATTGTACAGGACTACTACGGACGTCAACTGAAAAGCTCATCGGACTTGAAGACTGATGCCTGCTGCGATGCCAGCGCTGTCCCGGAGTGGTTGAAGCCTTTACTGGCCAATATTCACCCGGAGGTCCTATCGCGCTATTACGGTTGTGGGCTTGTGTGCCCACCCCTGCTGGAGGGATGCCGGGTGCTGGACCTGGGCTGCGGTTCCGGCCGCGATGTCTACCTACTATCTCAGTTGGTTGGACCAAGCGGCGAAGTAGTCGGTGTCGATATGACTGATGAGCAACTACAAATTGCCCGCGAACACCAGAGTTACCACTCGGAGAAATTTGGCTATGACAACGTCACCTTCCTGCAAGGTTACATTGAGCAGTTAGAAAACCTTAATCTGGAGCCCGGCAGTTTTGATGTGATTGTGTCGAACTGTGTTGTGAACCTGTCCACTGATAAAGGAGCCGTACTGCGCGGCCTCCACCGGCTACTCAAGGATGGCGGGGAGTTTTATTTTTCCGACGTCTACGCAGACCGCCGTGTACCAGACACCCTGCGCACCGATCCCGAGCTAGTGGGAGAGTGTCTCGGTGGCGCCCTCTACTGGAATGACTTCCTGGAACTGGCACAAAGCAGTGGATTTCGCGATAGTCGCTTGATGGAAAGCCGCCCGCTGGAGGTTACAAATACGACCCTCTCCGCACGCTGTGGTTCTGTGCGCTTTTATTCCGCAACCTACCGTCTGTTCAAGCTGGCACAGCTGGAAAAGGATTGTGAAGACTATGGCCAAGCAGTTGTATACAAAGGCACCATCCCAAGTTGCCCACACGAATTTATCTTGGATGGGCATCACGTGATTGAGAAAGGCCGCGTTTTCCCTGTCTGTGGAAATACATGGAGAATGCTGGCAGAGACGCGAATGGCACCCCACTTTGAGTATATTGGCGACTTTTCCCAACATTTCGGCCTATTTCCCGGCTGTGGCCGTGATATGCCATTTTCTACTCGTGCGCTGCAAAGCAACGAAAACAAGGGACAATGCTGCTAGGGGTACTTAATTCGCTAATCCGAATTTGGCCGGTATTCCTAAACATCTAAAAATGAATAGGGGGCCGGCAACCTTAGCCAGATCTGCCACGCCCTAGGGCAGAGTCCAAAAAGGCGGGAATTTTTTGCTCCAGCCAATAATTCGGATTCCATAGTGTCCCACCGACAAACCCTACATGCCCACCGTGCTCACTGATTTCAAGATTGACCATCGCACTGACTTCACCCTGCTGTGGGATTGCAGTCGGACACACAAATGGGTCGTCTACAGCATTAATAATCATTGTTGGCACCCGGATTTCCTTGAGCAGCCGTTTGCTGGAAGCTCGGGTGTAATAGTCATCGACATCACGGAATCCATGTAGGGGTGCGGTAAATGTATTGTCAAACCGGCGAAAGTTTACAAAGTAAGTAGCATCGTCCAAATTGGGTAAAGCAGCTGCCATACCAGGGTCTTCCGCCTTTTGCTTAAGAGTGAGGCGCAGACAACTGAGCAAGTGCCGCTGGTAAAGCTTGGATAGGCCAGTGTTGATTCTGCGGCTACACGCATGTAGATCCATTGGGGAAGATACAGCTACTGCACCTACCACCGGACTGCAGATACCGTCCTCCCCCAGCATCTTCAGCAACACATTACCACCAAGTGAATAACCGACCACAAGAATCGGGGTAGATGGCAACTGCCCTCTCAGCTGCTCTACCATCCAACGAGGATCTTCACTATCACCACTGTGATAGGCTCGAGGCAATCGATTAGGAATACCTCCACAACCGCGAAAGTGCATTACCGCTACCTGGTAGTGCCGCTCCAACAAAGATTGCATCAGCCCCTGCACATAAGGAGAGGCTACTGACCCCTCCAGGCCGTGGAGTATCAGAACCAAAGGAAGATCTGGATCATCCACCAGTGGACGAGGATAGTGCATAGCGAGGCAGTCGCCATCAGGGGTTTCATACCAGCGACGGCTGGTATTAATCCACGGGGAAGGCCGGTGCAGGCGGCCAAATACAGTTTGAAGGTGGCAGTTCCCAAGGCCTGTTGCAGGCGTAAACTTTTCAGTCATACATCAGGTCCAACTGGCGGAATGAATCCCCCACACACTTTTAACTCACTATCCATAGTGGCTAACCCTGGCCCTGGCGGGAATTCACCGCCTCCGACATCAGATCAGGCCTTGAGCGCCTTGGGTATCGTACAAAGGTTATACGGGTACTTTCAGTATATAACTACCGACGACTGCTGGAGGAGTGGTGTTGCGCGTCAAGACTCGGCTACCATTGAGACAATCTATGAGGTTAAGGCTGTCATTCACCCACTAGCACTTAGCTGATTTGCGCATGGTTTCTGGAGCAAAAATTACAAAAAAATAGCTGCGCCAGCAGCGATGCCTATACAGCTGCAGTTGCAGCAGCGCAAATATTACCAGCATGATTGGCCGCCTGGTTTGCAGGGCAAATGTCTTTTCTGTGCAAACCCCCAAAGTAATCGCCACAGTTGAGCGCGCAACAAAAGCTATCGCGACTCCCATCAAAATCTGGGACGTGTAAAGAATCGGTTTGCGGCTGGTCAACATGACAATTAAAACTGACACAGCAGTAATAATTATGCCGCAACTAGCAATCAGTCCATACTTGAAACGAGTGCTATCAATAAAAGCACCAGCAGGTGTTTGTAGAAGTACAATGGTAATCCCGCCTATCTCTAGGACAATACCTGTTTCACCAGCCTTCCAATATATGGCAGAAAGCAAATAACCAGCAACCACATCTCCTGCGAAGAAATTCGTAAAGAGAAGAGGTTTGTTTAAACTCATAATTAAGTCTTATTTATAAATCTTTCGCCTGGACTGGTGCTTTGGAACTGTCGGAAATGGCGAGCATCGACTCCAGCGTAGCAACTATAAGGGGCTAAGCCCGGACCCGTACTCATGTCGATAAGCCTCTTTGTCTCAGCAATCATTTTTCTATTGATTGCCGCACGTCAGTGGCTTCCATCTATTATTCGCATTTGGCATATCATGACCCTTGGCGCTGTAGCACTGCTATTGATGCGGCAAATCACCCTACGGGAAGCTTTTTTTGCTATAGATTGGGATCTTATTCTTTACCTGTTTTCAGTTTTTTCAATTGCCTCCGCTTTGTACGACACCGGAATATCCACCCAAATCAGCAAGCGTATCCTGTCTTTTCAGAGTCCCAATATGGTGCTAGCAGCTTATGTCATCACCATGGCGATATGTGCAGCAATACTCACTAACGACGCAGCCGCAGTGATCGGTGTTCCTATTGCAATTATGCTGGCACGCAATATGAACTGGGGGTTGATTCCACTGCTTATTATCCTATGTGCTACGGTAACGATTGGCAGTATGATCTCGCCAGTAGGAAATCCACAAAATATATTGATTGCCGGTGCGGGTAATTTCGATAATATGTTTATTGTCTTTGCCCAATGGATATTGATCCCTGCAGCTATAACCCTGCTAACCTCTATGCTATGGCTTAAACGCTTTCTTAGAACCAGTGATATCGCCAACTATGAGGCAAGCAGGGAATACCGGGAGGAGAATAAGATCACTCAAAAGTGGCCCGCTCTATTATCTGCTGTGCTGCTATTAGTATTTATTGTTTTGGGAAGTGTACTGCATAATGTGGAAGGCATTTACCACCCTACTATAGGCCAGGTCGGATTGGCTGCATGCCTACCTATTTACATAACCAGCAGGAAAAGACGGCAAATCTTACGCGAAGTCGACTGGCCCACCCTCTTCTTCTTTATTTCGATGTTTGTGGTTACAGGCTCTCTTTTAAAATCAGGGTCACTACAGTTTTTCCTTAAAGAAAGCGGCATCAATCTGGCTGAACCAGAAACTGTTGCTTTTGTTAGCTTTTTTGCCAGCCAATTGTTTTCCAATGTACCTGTAGTTGAGATATACCTCAATTTATTGCACAAACATGAAACCCAAACACTAATGATACTTTCTGCAATTTCCACTGTAGCTGGCAATCTATTTATCATCAGTGCCGCAAGTAATGTTATTGTGCTGCAACAGGCTGAGAAATTTGGCATCAAGGCATTTAACTTTTGGCAGTTCTTCTTCTTAATGCTGCCGGTGAGCATTTCCAGTGTACTGATTAGCTATTTTTGGATTCTATGGTACGCATCCAAATAAAGTAAGCTGCAATAAAATAATTATATTAAATATCTGGAAAGGCTTTAAACAACCAAGGAAAAACATCTAGACATTTATTCTGCAGGTTTACTATCCATTAACTGAATAGCTCTCGGGTCCTCTATGCGCGCATAGAGCCGGTAATCCCCATCTTGCAACAACAAGTAGATGTTGTAAGGCTCAAATTTATCTTTGGCTTCCATACCGGGGCTGCCTATCGGCATCCCCGGCACCATCAGGCCAACACTATCTTTAGGGGGCGATGCCAGGAACTTTTGTATGAATTGCGCGGGCACATGCCCCTCGAATACATACCGCCCTTGCCACACAGCCGTATGACACCCCTCCATACCTTTGGGTACTCCCCATTGCTTTTTTACTGCTTGCATATCTACTTTGAAGACAGATGATGCCTGCAATTGATTCTCTCTCAGATGGCTAACCCACTTTTTGCAGCAAAAGCAGAGCGGATGCTTATAGACGATGATTTTATCATCGTCCTGCTCAGCGATAGCAGCACTGACAAAGAGGGCTGTTACTACAAATAATGAAAAAACCTTTACCAGAACGTTAAATGGCCTGGGCATAGTGAATCGCATAAGATGCAGCAGCATCTTTCCAGTGACAGATTGGCCTGAATCCACCCCTGGCAAGCAGCTGGTTAAAATCACTGATGGAATACTTGTGGCTATTTTCCGTATGTATTGTTTCCCCCTCGGAAAACTCCACACGCGTTCCAGCTACTGATACACTGTGGTCCTTCAGGCTAACTAAGTGCATTTCAACCCGTTTGCGAAGTTGGTGGTAGAAAGCACGGTGGGCAAACAGGGAAAGGTCAAAATCTGCCTCAAGCTCTGTATTGATACGATTTAGAAGGTTTTTATTGAACCTCTCGGTAACATGTTCGCTGTCATGGTAGGCTCGCTCAAGCCTCACCGAATCCTTGACCAAATCAGTACCAATAAGCAACCCATCACCGACTCCTAAGTTCGCAGCAAATAGTTCAAGTAGCTGCTCAGCCTTATCCGGCTCGAAGTTTCCAATTGTTGACCCAGGGAAGAAGACGACTCTCTTGCGAGAGGGAAGCTGGGTTAACTGGTCCCATACATCCGGCTGAGTGAAATCACCAACCGCACTCCAGACTTGCATCTCGGGTTGATTCGCCTTGATTCTATGCTCAGCATTTAGAAGTATCTCTGGGGATATATCAATCGGGTAGTAACCTTTTGGGGATTCCAATTGAGCAAGTAGTGCTTCGATTTTTTCACAATTACCTGCACCGGGTTCGATTAGCAGCGCTTCAGGTCCAATTTTATCGGCTATATCCTTAAGATTAGTGGCAAATATACTTGCCTCTGTACGGGTCAGGTAATAATCCGAAACCTCACAGATGTCCTCGAAAAGGCGAGAGCCTACTTCGTCATACAAATACTTACAGGGCAATGTTTTTCTTTTTCCTCCCAACCCCTCCAGAACATCCCTGAGAAATTCGCTATCCTGTTGCTGCTTTTCTGGAACGGACGATAAGGCTGCTTTCACATTTAGTCTCCTGCTAAACGGACCCCGGTAAATTGCCACGCTTGATGTGGATAAAAGAAATTTCTATAGCTGATTCTGATATGATCCGATGGCGTAGCAAATGAACCGCCTCGAAGAACTTTCTGATTACACATAAACTTGCCGTTATATTCACCTACAGCATCTTCACGAGCCTTAAAACCGTGATACGGCAGGTAGGAGCTGGAAGTCCACTCCCATAGATCCCCCAGGAATTGGGTTTGCCCTCGACGGGCAGGCAGAGGTTTGAGGAAGCGTTTTTCCAGCAGATTGGCAGTAGCCAGTTGATCAAGCTGGCGCAAGTGACAAGCAGCAGCCTCCCACTCAAATTCCGTGGGTAGGCGCTTACCGGCCCATGTGGCAAAAGCATCAGCCTCATAGAACGACAAATGATGTACAGGCTCTGCCTCATTCAACGGCTGTAATCCGTGTAAGCTAAACTGTTGCCAACCGTTCTCAGTTTCCCTCCAATACAAAGGATGTCTGTGCTGATTTTGTTGAACCAAAGCCCAGCCGTCCGACAACCACAAGCGATGTTGCTGATAACCACCATCTTCAATAAATGCGAGGTATTCTCCATTAGTTACCAGGCGGGATGCTATGGAAAATTCCTGTACAAGCTGCTGATGGGCAGGACCCTCGTTATCAAAGAAAAAGTCCTCACCCTCACTACCAATGCCATAGCAGCCACCTGGAATCTCCAACCAGCGCAGTGGCTCAGCAGTTGCAGATTCCTCTTCCGGTATCCCATCACTATAAGCAGGAGCCAAAGGGTTCAGCGACAGAGCGTGCTTAATATCTGTTAGTAAAAGCTCCTGATGCTGCTGCTCATGATTGAGGCCCAGAGCTATGAGTGACGCCAAGTTTGATGAGCACGGGGAATCTTTTAACAGCTTCTCAATTCCAGTATCTACAGACTTGCGATAGGCGTAAACTCGATCAATATCCGGACGGGAAATCAAGCCGCGCTGCGATCGCGTGAATGGTGTTCCCAAGCTGTTGTAATAGGAGTTAAAAAGATGATGAAAGTGTTGATCGAAAGTCCTGTATCCCGGTAGGCGGGAATTAAGCACAAAGGTCTCAAAAAACCAACTGGTATGGGCCAAATGCCACTTTGTAGGGCTGGCATCCGGCATGGATTGGAGCTGCATATCCTCAGCGGACAAAGGCTCAGCAAGACGCTCTGTCTCCCCCCGAACTCTTCGATATGCTGTAAGAATTTGCTGCTGTACTTCTTCTAAAGATACTTCGCCTGCAAAAATTGCCATATCAATAATCGGTTACACCACATTCCTGTTCTATTGAAATCATCATACGCAGTTTTAGGTGTATTCCCACGAGCTTGCAGGCCTACATGAATGAAATCACGCCAGTTTGTTTACAGAAACAGAACTATGCAAAAAAAAGGGCCGGTAAAACCGGCCCGCACTCTCATCATGTTAACATTAAATATTCAATTAAAATCGTGCAGTGAAATCAGCCCCATACATTCTCGGCATAAATCGCCACGCTGGACTGGCGCCAATGGCCGCACCTGTGCCGCCATAGCCACCAGCAATCTCCTCATCAGTAAGGTTCTGTACCCAGAGAGCTACAGAATAATTATCCGAAGCACTATTCCAGGCGGCTCGCAAGTTAAACAACTGGTAATCATCAACGATACGAGTGCGATCAGTAATCGAACCAATCCGCTCATCGGTCCAGTTGTAATCACCACGGAAAATAAATTCTCCCCCGCTGGCAAGGTTTACGGTGTACTCTGCCATTAGATTAAATTTATTCTCTGGAGTGGAAACCCTTGCCTGACCCACTTTTGAGTCTTCTTCCGTTTCACCAATAGCCTCGATGATTTGATAATCAGTGAATTCGGTATCCAAGTAAGAGTAATTACCGGCAATGAACAGGTTGTCTGTCGCAGCCCACTGCACTTCTATCTCAGCACCTGTACCCTCCGCATCGGAGTTCCTCAGGTTATAACTGGGAATGGGAGTACCGACCAGGTCCAGTTCCTGTAAGTTTTTGTATTCATAGCTATACAGTGAAGCATTCAGGCGTACCCGATTGTCAAACAGGCTGCTCTTAAGACCCACCTCCAGGTTAACAACATCCTCCTGATCAAAAGAGGGTTCAACGCCCGGTCCAAAATTGAGGCTGTTAAACCCACCGGCCTTAAAGCCATCAGCCAGAGAGATATAGGTCATCATCTCCTCAGTCCAACGATAATCCAGCACGATACGACCGGAAATATCACTCCAGCTATCACTCAACTTGGAGTCTAGAACTGGCTGGCCATTATTAAAGAAGGCGATACCAAATAGCTGAGAGCCCAGGTCTATTTCTGGGAACGTGATTACATCGATAACATTTCCATCACCATCGACTAGGGGCACTGGCCCACCAGAAAGTGACAGTGGAATACTGTTGCCATAGGCTGTTTCAATCGTGAAATCCTTTTGATCGTAGGTATAACGTGCACCTACCGTAAGGTCCATTTTGTCGGTGATACTCCAAGTCATATCTCCATATATGGCACTTGAGCGATAATCCCCGGTGTTACGAACACTCTCATTCCATGGCGTATCTGAAGCAACCCAAGGCTGAAAGCCAGCCATCATTTGCGCCACTACGGCATCAGCCTGCAGCATACTTCCCGTTACCGTACTCGGTGCTCCTAGGGCGGCAAGTAGAGCATCTACTTGCCCAGTTTGGAGCATCAGGTCATACACAAAAGTGGCACTGGCAACACCTTCACGCCCAGCTTGCTGAAGAAGTTGACGTGTAATAACCGCCATATCCTCTTGCTCTGTTTGAGTGAGGTCAGGATAAGCGGCCTTAACGCCCTCATACACAGCAAAGGATTCTACTGAACCGGTGGTGAAGTAAGCATAAGTTGTATGGTCTACCTCCTCCTGGGAATAAGAAGCACCCAAAGTCCACTTAATGTTGTCTGTGGCTCCATTCAACCTGAATTCCTGGGAGAACTGGCTCTGATCGTCCGTATTGGCCGAGCCAAACATATAATCCGGGTTTGCAGTGCCGTCTTCGTCCTGCTGGAGGTGCGCATCGAATTCACGATATGCTGTGATCGAAGTAAAAGTGAAGTTATCGAAATCGCTTGTGACTGTCAGTGAGGTACCAAAAGAGTCACGATCCTCAATAGTTGGTGTATCCAGGGCAAAATCGCCAAATACGTCTGTTTCACCCTGTAGACTGGGCACTATAGTCGTACGTAAAGCACTGCCCTGATCCATCACGCCATAGTCAGCACGCCACAACACTTCAGTATCTTGAGTAGGCTCCCATAACACAGAAGCCCGGTAGGTCTGGGTATCCTGGTCACCTACGGAGAAGCCGCCAGCTAAGTTGTCTGCAAAAGGATCTCGGCGATTGGTCGACGCAGAAAAGCGCCCATACAGATTATCTGTAAATTGGCGGTTCACCAGTAAGTCCGATGACTGGCGCCCATAATTACCTGCAGTGAGACTCAATTGTGTGGAGTCATCTGCCTGCGGCTTAGTGGTGATGATATGGATCGCACCGCCGGTTGCGTTGCGACCAAATAAAGTACCCTGCGGCCCTTTAAGTACTTCAACCCTCTCGATATCGGTTAGGGGTATTTCGGCACCAGCCCCACGACCGGTATAAACTCCGTCCACATAAACAGCAACAGCGGGATCTGATCCCACGGTCCAGTCATTGGTTTGGATGCCACGTACACTGTAAGTAGGCTGCAGCGCAGTATCATTGTGCATTTCAACGCCTGGCGTATATCTCCCCAGGTCAGTCAGATTTTTGACACCTGACTCTTTTATATTATCTCCAGTAAAAGCGGTAATCGCGATTGGAACTTCCTGTAGATTTTCCGCGCGCTTCTGGGCAGTAACTACTACCTCTTCAATTTCAGCAGCCTGCACATTACCACTGACAGCGGTAATGAAGGCAACGGCTCCAGAGAGGATAGATAGATTAAATTGACGGGTTTTTGCGGTTCTACCAACATCGTGCATCATCGCGTCCTCGCGTTTATTGTTATACAGCGTGATGATCTCGGTTTATTATTTTTGTTATTCCACGCCATCTTACGATCGCATTTTCGGATTTAAAACCCCGATATGACCTTTTTCTGGTGACTGGTCAGTTTTGCGAAGGAATGTGCGAAAAGACAGGTTAATGTGGGAAATTGTGTACAAAGTAACGTCACGAAAAGTTACCAATGTGTGTTCTGTAGTAACTCGCACAAGTCGAATAGTAATCTAACCCGATATGGCCAACACCCAATAAAATAATATTTTGCAGGAAGAATTATGGCGCGCACGTCCTATCTAAAAAGCTGGAAGTTCCGCTTACCAATTATTTTGGCAGTCATTTTTGTTCTGGCTGCAGTTTCCATTTGGGCCTGGTGGCGATCAAGCCTGCCAATTCTGAGTGGCGAAATTGAAACTGGCTCACTTGAGGAGCCCGTCGTAATCCAGCGCGATGCCCAAGGGGTGGTCATGATTCAGTCCCAGGACCGAAACAGCTCCGCCTTCGCCCTGGGTTTTCTGCATGCACAGGAGCGCTTTTTCCAGATGGACTTGTTGCGCCGCAACTCCGCAGGTGAACTATCCGAGTTACTGGGCCAAGCCGCCTTGAAAAAAGATAAAAAGGTGAGAAGGCACCAATTTCGCAAGCGGGCAGAGCGAAATATTGCTGTCATGCCCTCTGATCAACGTGAGTTGCTCGATCACTATGTACAAGGGGTCAATTTCGGCTTGACTCAACTCGGAGCAAAACCTTGGGAGTATTTATTACTGGGACAAGAACCCCGCCCCTGGAATGCCGCCGACAGCTTGCTGGCAACTTACAGCATGTACTTGACGTTACAAAGTGAGGAAGGAAATTTTGAACGTCGCGATACTGCGCTAGCCGAACTCCTGCCTGAAGACCTATACGCTTTCTTTTTCCCTGCAGGCGGGACTTGGGATGCCCCTCTTTTCGGCCCAAATGAAGCCGAGATCCCTGTTCCCCAAACCCCCATATCTACACTGCTGAAAGCGGACGATCCTATTGTTTATCAGGAGATGGAGAGCGACGATAAAGTTTACGGCAGTAACAATTGGGTAGTTGGTGGAAAATTGACCGAGCATGGCAGTGCCATCTTAGCCAATGATATGCATCTAGGGTTAAGTGTTCCGAACATCTGGTATCGCGCCGGTTGGAATATTCCCGGGAGCGATAGAAAAATACGCGGCGTCACCCTACCCGGCGGCCCAATTATTGTGGCTGGCAGTAACGGTGCGGTAGCCTGGGGGTTCACCAATACCGGCGGTGACTGGGGCGATCTTATCCCACTGGAGTTAAATGAGGGCGCTACCAAATATCGAACCCCGGATGGCTGGCGGGACTTCACCTTCGAGAAAGAAACTATTGCAATTAAGGGTAAAGAGGATGAGACACTAGAGGTCCGCAAAACAATCTGGGGGCCGGTCATCGGCCAAAACTATCGTGGAGTCCCGCTGGCCTACCGCTGGATAGCCCATGATATTCGAGGTGGCAACATGAACCTGTTGCGCATTGAGTCAGCCACCACCACACAACAGGCTCTGGATCTTGGACCAGAAATTGGCATTCCCCACCAGAATTTTGTTGTCGGTGACCGGGATGGCAATATCGGCTGGACTGTGGCTGGGGCTATCCCCCGTCGTGTTGGCTTTGATGGTAGTCGCTCAGTCAGCTGGGCTGATGGAGAAGCCTACTGGAATGGATACCTTTCAACCGAAGAGCAGCCACGCATTTACAATCCACCCACTCACCGTATCTGGACCGCCAATGCCCGCACAACCGACGGAGACTGGTTGAAATTGATGGGTGACCACGGCTATGCCCTCGGTGCCCGCCAGCAGCAAATTCGCGATGGGTTGCTCGCTCTTGAGCAGTTCGACGAACAAAGCTTACTAAATATCCAACTCGATGACCGCGCTATATTCCTGCAACGGTGGCAAGAGCACCTGGCTGGTTTTTTAAAAAATCAGGAGGGCTATAGCGAAGTTTACCAGCAGGTTCAGGATTGGGGCACTCGCGCCAGTGCCGATTCAGTGGGCTACCGAATTGTGCGCAATTACCGCCTTAAATTTATGGAACTTAGCACTGCTCCTATCCTGGCCTACATGCGCAAGTTTGACCCCAAGTTTTCTTTTGGCCAATTAAAAAGACAATTTGAGTATCCTATCTGGGCACTGGCTCAGCAGGAACCACAGCAATTGCTTAATCCAGATTTTGAATCCTGGACAGCCCTCAAACTCGCAGCACTGAACCAGGTCTTGGATAAAATGGCTGCAACAGGAAGCCCTTTACAACAGCAAACCTGGGGCGCTCAAAATACGGCTACTATTCGCCACCCACTTGCAAGAGCTATCCCTGCCATAAACTGGTTTGCTGCAATGCCCAGCGATGCACTGGCGGGGGATACACATATGCCCCGGTTCCAGTCGCCCACTCATGGGGCATCTGAGCGCATGGTGATTTCACCTGGACGTGAGGACTTGGGAATATTCCATATGGCAACCGGGCAGAGTGGCCATCCCCTCTCCCCATTTTTCGACAGCGGACATCGTGACTGGGTAGAGGGAAACCCTTCCCCCCTGATTGAACAGGAAACCCACTACAAGCTCACACTTCACTAAAGTAAAAATTGCAAGGACACCTCTTACAGGGGTGTCACGCCGTTTCATCGAGAATGGCAAAAGACAGGAAAAGGGTGAAGAAGCTGAGCCCAAGCACCAAAGGCAATAGTGGGAAACATAGCATCACCAGTGAAACCCCTATCCACAGCCATTTCACCAACTCTTTCTTTTGCCGGTAATGATAAGTGTAACGGCGGGAATAGTAGTCAGCTGGATCAACTAATGGAAACTCCCGCTGTTGCGGAAGGAAAAAGCGCACAATATTAGTGCAATAAAAGCAAAGGATCGCCAGCAGCATGCCACAAACCCCACTGAAAAATTACTCTCAGTATAGGTTCTGTGCCAAACTCAGCTGGACCCTAACCCACGCAGGTCTTCCAGGCTACTTTCTCAGCCAGGCTGGTACCAGTTCAGCTTCTCATGCAAACTGACGACTCCACCGATAATGGTCAGGGTTGGGGCGCGCACAGCTTTTTCTTCTGCCAGCGCTGGCAATGTGGAGAGGTCTCCCACAGTCACTCTCTGCGCCCGCGTAGTCCCCTTTTCAATCAGAGCTGCAGGTGTTTCAGGTGGCAACCCATGACGGGTCAGCTCGGTACAAATTGTCTGCAGCCCTGTCAGGCCCATGTAGAAAACCAATGTTTGGCCTGGCGACGCCAGATCACTCCAAGGCAGGTCGAGATTGCCCTCCTTTAAATGTCCGGTGACAAATCGTACCGACTGGGCATGATCTCGATGCGTCAAGGGAATACCCGCATAGCTCGCACAACCCGCAGCCGCAGTAATACCCGGTACTACCTGGAATGGGATTCCCGCTCCAGCCAGCCTATCGATCTCTTCGCCGCCGCGACCAAAGATAAAGGGGTCCCCGCCTTTCAGGCGCAACACCTTTTTCCCCTTACTCGCCAAGTCAACCAGTAGCTGGTTGATATCATCCTGGGGCACCGAGTGAAACGCCTTCCTTTTTCCAACGTAAATGCGTTCGGCGTCCCGACGTACCAACTCAAGTACCTCTGGAGATACTAAACGATCGTAAAGTACAACATCCGCCTGCTGCATCAGGCGCAATGCACGAAAAGTAAGAAGATCGGGATCTCCTGGTCCCCCACCCACTAAGTAAACTTCCCCTACTGGGTTGGGGCTGCCTTGCCACTCTTGTAACGCTTCAAGTAGCTCTCTCTCCGCATCTGCCAGCTGGCCTGCTTCCATTCGACTGGCGACGGGCCCGGCAAATACCCACTCCCAGAAATTCTTACGCCGGCTTTCTGGCAGTGCCGCTTTAACTTTAGCGCGCATCCGGGAAGCTAAGTCCACCAAGGACGCGACACTCGGCGATAGCAAGGCCTCAAGCTGGGCACGAATTCTTCGTGCCAGGACCGGGGCAGCTCCTCCGCTGCTGATCCCTATAGATAGATCCCCGCGCTCCACAATTGCCGGGAAAGTGAAAGTACACAGATCCGGAGCATCCACTGCATTAACGGGTAAGCGTACGGCCTGCGCATCGGCAGAAACCTGCGCATTGACTTCCGTACTGTCAGATGCCGCCACAACCAGTTCTGTTCGCTGCAAATATTCAGCAGAATAACCAGCTTCAAACCATTCCCCAGCTGAATCTGTCACCAGTTGGCGAAGCTCATCGGTAATATCCGGGGAAACCACTAGCAAGCGCGCACCAGCTTTACTGAGCAAACGCGCTTTACGGGTGGCAATAGAACCACCGCCAACTATTAGGCAGGGGCGTTGTCTGACATCAAATGCGAGGGGTAAATAGCGCAACTTTTTATTCCATCAAATAGCAGGCGGAGCAAAATAAGTTCCGGCAACAAAAAAGGGCAAGCACAAAGCCCACCCTTTCAGATAACTGCCCTTAGGAAGCTGAGATAACTTCCTGGCCGCGCATATAGGGACGCAGCACTTCAGGAATCTCAATGCTGCCATCCTCGCGCTGGTAGTTTTCCAAAACCGCGATCAGGGTTCGTCCCACTGCGAGCCCTGATCCATTCAGGGTATGCACCAGCTCCGGTTTACCAGTTTCCGGATTGCGCCAGCGGGCTTTCATACGGCGGGCCTGAAAATCACCTACTAGAGAACAGGAGGAAATCTCGCGGTATTTATCCTGGGAAGGTATCCAAACTTCGATATCGTAGGTCTTGCGGGCGGCGAAGCCAATATCGCCACCGCACAACACTACAGTGCGATATGGCAGATTGAGTTTTTGCAGAATGGTTTCTGCATTCTGTGTAAGGGTTTCCAGAGCCTCTTCAGATTGTTCCGGACGTGTTACCCAAACCAGTTCCACTTTTTCAAACTGGTGCTGGCGAATCATGCCGCGGGTGTCACGACCGTGGGAGCCTGCTTCAGACCGAAAACAAGTCGTGTGAGCAACCAGTTTGTGCGGCAGGGTTTCTGCATCCTCAACAATATGATCTCTGTACATATTGGTTAGTGGGACTTCCGCAGTTGGAATCAGGTAGAAACCACGTTCATCTTTAAGCTTGAACAGGTCTTCTTCAAACTTGGGTAGCTGAGAAGTACCGTAGAGGGAGTCACTGTTCACAACTACCGGTACATTAGTTTCCTGGTAACGATGCTCTTCGATATGGGTATCCAGCATGAATTGCGCCAAGGCTCGGTGCAGACGTGCGACCTCGCCAGACATTACGGCAAAACGTGAGCCTGTCAGCTTTGCGGCCATTTCGAAATCTAAGCCACCCAACTGGGTTCCAAGATCCACATGATCCTTAACTTCGAAGCCGAATGCGCGTGGCTGCCCCCAGCGACGAACCTCAACGTTATCATCTTCGTTCTCGCCCTCAGGCACAGATGCATCTGGCAGGTTCGGGATTGCCGACAGGATCGCATCGAGTTCTTCCTGTAACTCAGTCAATGCATGCTTGGCATTTTGCAGCTCACCCCCAAGGGACTCCACTTCTTTCAGCAAGGGCGCAATATCTTCACCATTGGCCTTAGCACGGCCAATATTTTTCGATTTACTATTGCGCTCGCTTTGCAAGCTCTCAGTGCGCACCTGCAATTCTTTGCGGCGCTCCTCAAGGGCTTCCAGTTTGGCAGTATCCAGTTCTACACCACGCTTTTTTAGAGCTGCGGCCACTTGGTCCATATCCGTGCGAATCAGTTTGGGATCGAGCATCGTTTCCAGTTCGCCTGCTATCAGGCTCCTACAACTTAAAATTAAATAAACTTGGGTTAAAAATAGCGTGTCGCCAAGGCGACAGCGGCTCCAGTGGCTAACAGACAACTCACCAGGCTGCCGACAACATAGCCAATTGCCACCAATGGCTGGCCATTGTGCCACAGTATCAAGCTTTCTAGGGAGAAAGTGGAAAAGGTAGTTAGGGCACCAAACAACCCGGTCATTAACAGGAGTCGCCATTCCTCCCCGAGCATTGCACGGTGAGTGATCAATATATAGGCAATTCCGATTAAAAATGAACCGACAATGTTAACCACCAAGGTACCCAGGGGGAATTTACCGTTGAATACCGGATAGCACCATATAGTAACCAAGTGGCGAAAGATTGCCCCGAGAGCACCGCCAACGGCAATAGCCAGCCACTGCATTACTGCTTCCCCCTAATACCTATGGCTTGAATTTGTAGCGCTGCTGGCCACTCTCGCTATTGAGACGGCGCAGCATCTGCAATTTTTCAGCGATCTTCAATTCCAGCCCCCGCGGGACAGGCTGGTAATACTGGCGATCCGCAATTTCTTCTGGAAAATAGTTTTCTCCCGCGGCAAAGGCATCGGGCTCGTCATGTGCATAGCGATACTCAGCTCCATGGGACAAGCTTTTTGCCAGCTTGGTGGGCGCGTTGCGCAAGTGGACCGGCACATCGTAGCTAGGCTCGCGACGTACATCTGCAACTGCGCGCTTATAAGCCGAATAGACTGCATTGCTTTTCGCTGCCACAGCGAGATACGTAATCGCCTGGGCGATTGCCAATTCCCCCTCTGGGCTGCCAAGTCTCTCCTGCACATCCCAGGCGTTGAGAGCTAACTGTAATGCGCGCGGGTCTGCGTTGCCTATGTCCTCACTGGCCATACGCACCACTCTGCGGGCGACGTAAAGTGGATCACAACCACCATCCAGCATCCGTACAAACCAATAAAGTGCAGCATCTGGATCGGAACCACGTACAGACTTATGCATGGCAGAAATCTGATCGTAAAAATAATCACCACCTTTATCGAAACGACGCACATCAGCGCTGAGCACTTCAGCAAGTACACTTTCATCGACAACCAACTGTCCCGACTGCTCTTTGGCGAGGTCACAGGCCACCTCGAGTAGATTGAGCGCACTGCGCGCATCGCCATCGGCCGCACGCGCAATCTTGAGCAACACCTCATCTGGTACACAGGTATTGCGGTAGAGCAACTGTTGATCGGTTCTCAATGCACGCTGCAAAAGGCCCGCTAGATCATCTTCGGGAATGCTGCGTAACAGATAAACTCGGCACCTCGATAGGAGCGCATTATTTAACTCGAAAGCGGGGTTCTCGGTGGTGGCGCCAACGAAAGTTACAGTGCCCTCCTCCACATAGGGAAGAAACGCATCCTGCTGGGCCTTATTGAAACGATGAACCTCATCCACAAAAAGGATAGTGCCGCGGCCGGATTGCATCCTGTGTTGCTCGGCCTCCGCTACTGCCTGGCGAATATCCTTTACTCCAGCCAGTACGGCAGAAAGTGTGGCAAAGCGAGCATCACACTCCTGGGCGAGTAATCGGGCGAAAGTAGTTTTACCCACTCCCGGTGGCCCCCAAAGAATCATTGAGTGCAGCTGACCACGCTCCACCGCCTCGCGCAACGGTTTTCCCTCCCCCAATAAATGCGACTGGCCCACATAAGAGGCCAGAGAGTTAGGCCGCATACGAGCAGCCAGGGGTTGGTGTCTTTGGGGGGAATGAAACAGATCACTCATCTTTGATAATGTCGGTACCAGCTGGCGGTTTAAAGTTAAATATAGAGTCGGACAATTTCGGGTTTGCCTTCATACCGCTAAATTTAATTTTGGTGGTCTGCCCCATTCCATCACGCACAGTCATGGAATCAGGCAAGCCATCCTTAGCAAAGTGGATTTCCATTGCCTTAAAAGGGGCTTTGGGGTTTTTGGGAGTCAGGTGATAAACACCATCTTTGAGATTTACATCAAAGGATTTACGGATCTCTTCTACTTTGCCTCCAAGCAACAACGCCGGAGTTTCCTTAATGCGGGTGTCAACCGGCCGCACGGTTACCTGCTCCAGGTCCGGGTCGTAAAGCCACAGGGTTTTATTGTTGGTAACCAACAATTGCGCATAAGGTTCCCCTGTTTTCCAGCGGAGCTTTCCCGGCCGTTGCACAGAGAAGTTACCGTTGCTCTCCTGGGTTACCTTCCCGCGCTCATCAATAAGGGTCTGCTTGAAGTTTCCAGACAGCGCCGCCAGTGGTTGCAACTGTTTGCTGAGATCATCGGTAGCATCGGCCCAGGCGGCACTGGTCGCAACGGCCAAACTTAGTAATAAGTTGCGCAGAACACTTTTCATAATTGAATTCCAGTGTGTTGATTTCCTTAAAGGTTAGCCGCAGCCAAGTGAACTGTAGCTTAACCCCCACCTCCCCTTGGACTCTTCAGCTTAAGCGGGAGGCGGTGCCAATACCTCGCGGTTGCCATTATGCCCCGCAGGGGAAACAACACCAGCAGCCTCCATGGCGTCGATAATTCGCGCGGCCCGATTGTAGCCGATACGCAATTGGCGCTGCACAGAAGAAATAGAGGCTTTCCGGGATTTTGTTACAAAGGCTACCGCCTCATCATAGAGGGCATCAGCCTCTGGGTCTTCATCCTCCCCTCCCTCAGATTGCAGGCCGGGTACTGGGATACTGTTATTGCTGTCATCAATGATGCCATCAATATAATCTGGCTGTCCGCGACGCCCCCAATCTGCAACTACCTTATGCACCTCATGGTCATCCACGAAAGCACCATGTACCCGCACAGGCACACCACTGCCGGGGGGCAGGTACAACATATCACCGTGCCCGAGTAGCTGCTCAGCACCACCCTGATCGAGAATAGTCCGAGAATCCACTTTAGAAGAAACCTGGAAACCAATACGGGTAGGCACATTTGCCTTGATCAAACCAGTAATCACATCTACTGAGGGGCGCTGGGTCGCGAGTAGCAAGTGAATTCCTGCGGCACGGGCCTTCTGCGCGATGCGCGCAATCAACTGCTCCACTTTTTTACCGACGATCATCATCATGTCGGCAAATTCATCGATAACCACCACGATAGCGGGAAGCGATTTCAGCGCTGGAGCGGTCTGATCCTCTTCGGGCACGCTCAGAGCAGGATCCGGTTGCCACAATGGGTCGAGAAGTGGCTCCCCAGCTTCTTCCGCCTCCTTCACCTTGCGGTTAAAACCTGCCAGGTTGCGCACACCCATCGCAGCCATCAGCTTATAGCGGCGCTCCATTTCACCAACACACCAGCGCAGACCATTGGCTGCATCATTCATATCAGTAATAACCGGTGTAAGAAGGTGGGGGATGCCCTCATAAACAGACAACTCCAACATCTTTGGATCTACCAAAATCAGGCGGACCTCTTCAGGAGTCGACTTGTAGAGCAGACTGAGCAACATTACATTGATGCCGACCGACTTACCGGAGCCGGTAGTCCCGGCTACAAGAAGGTGTGGCATCTTCGCAAGATCAGCCACTACAGGCTGCCCGGAAATATCGTGGCCCAGGGCCAGGGTTAATGGCGACTTGGCATTATCGTAAACATCTGCCGATAACACCTCACTAAGACGCACCATCTGGCGATTCTCATTAGGAATCTCAATTCCCACCACTGACTTGCCAGGAATTACCTCCACAACGCGCACACTAATCACCGCCAGGGAGCGCGCCAAGTCTTTGGCCAGGTTGGAAATTTTACTGACTTTCACTCCTGGAGCTGGCTGGATTTCAAAGCGAGTTACCACCGGACCGGGTAGAACAGATACCACCTCAGCGACCACTCCAAAATCCTTTAGCTTTAACTCAAGCAGCCGGGATAGGGCCTCCAAAGACTCTCGTGAGAAGCCTGCTTTCTTGTTTTGGTCGGCAGGGTCCAATAATCCCAGAGGCGGCAAAGTACCGGTAACAGGACCACTTTTAAAAAGCTCTCCCTGTTTCTCTTTGGCTGCACGCGGGCTTTGCTTGGGCTTGGGTGCTGTGGCTTCAATTTTCGGCGGGATTCGCTTCGCTGTACGTTGTTTTTCTTCTTCTACCGCAGCTTTGCGCACCACTATGGCCTCACGCGCTACCCGCACCTCGGTTCGTTTTTGGCGCCAGCGCTTATAAAAACTAATGAGCAGAGCAAACAATCCCAGCACGTTGCGCCCAATAGATTCCGCCAATTTTAGCCAGGACAAGCCTGTAAACACGGTAATGCCAATAGCAAATATCGCCAGTAATAAAATTGTGGCTCCCACATAACCAAGGCTTGCACCGGTAGCACTGGAAAGCGCTGCACCTATAATTCCACCATTGGAAAACGGTAACGGGTTGTCCGCTGGAGCAAAACATAATGTCGCCAACGCTGCGCCACTGACCAACACCAGGATTAATCCAAAAACCCTGAGGGCAAAGAGAGGACCATGGAAGCGAGCATTGCGATCACGCAAAATACGGTATGCGCGCAAGCCGATCAGCAATGGAAATATGTAAGCCATCCAACCAAGCAATGACAAACATACATCCGCAAGCCAAGCGCCAGCTGGGCCGATAGCATTGTGAATTTGACTGGACTGCCCGGTATGGGACCAACCGGGATCCTGAGAGTCGTAACTCAGCAGACTGATCGCGAGTAATAACGCCCCAGCTAGTAAACTGATCAATGCGCCTTCGCGAATCAAACGGGCGATCAGTGAATCCGGCAAAGCACCGCTCTTGTCAGAGGTCTCTTCAGTAGCACTTTCGGCCTTCAATGGCTTACCTCAATACTAATTTGTTGTTTGTAGAATGATTAGCAAAACCGGCACCTGTCTAAAATTTATGCCGATTTTTTGAAGATTGGCTAAATATAAAGCTTTTCAGCTCAGCTGGGGCCAGCCTTACCATCTAACTTTGACCCAGTTTTCTATCCAGCTCTCTACCCTAGTCTTTTTATGAGTAACATTCAGTTAGTTCGCTCGCGGATTGTGCACATTTGTTTTTCGCCAACTTGGCTTATATGCGCGAAAGAAGCAGTAGATACCTTGATAGATGGATCCTCCCCACTTTCCTTCCAGGATGCCCCATGTCTTAAGCTCACCGATATCCTATTTCGCGCAAACCGGTTCAAAGCAACCAGTTTACTGCGGTCTTCGGCCAATTCAGCACCCAGTATGGCTTCCATACTAAAACGATAGACAGTACAGAAACTTGTACTACTTCATCAAAGTCAGCACTCTTGAAGTGCCATAGCAACTGATTCTCTCAGAGAAATTAGCGATCAAACGCCTGGCACTCACAATGAACTGGCATGCTGAATTTTTGTACAAAATCTATAAAAGCAGCCTGCAGAATGCCAGTACCAGGCAATAACCCCCAAACTATGAGCCGTCCTCCAGGCTTCAATCTCAATAAGCCCCCTGAATGACTATTGGCTGATCAACACTAATCACCTAGTGCAAGCCCATTTTGTGCACCACCGCATCAAAAGATTCCTTCTGGAGGGCAATGCCTGGCGTCTTTAACGAAGACTTCAACACTTCCGGGGAAATCTTTGTGGCGCCAAGAACATCCACAGTGCAGACATTGTACCCATCCGCAACAATATCGCACCTGGCTTTAAGGCTGAGCGATACGATCTCCGCCAAGTCCGGTGGTCGTGCTGGCTTGCACGATGGTGTCCACAGGGCTTCAAAACAAAAAGTGGCCGGATAGAAAAAACGTCATCCACTATCTCTCACTGATGCGAAGGTCTGGACTGCCTCATTCAAACTGAAATAAGGGCGGGGTGCCCTATCCTGCTGCTGACAGTCTCAGGCCCCCACCTGCCTCTACCTAAAATCCAAGGGCAACATCTGAACCAATATAAAACTGGCTGGCGCCTAACCTTTAGGCACAACCTTGTTCCGTTCCAAGAATTAACTTTGATTAAATATAATTTCATATATATCAATGAATTAGCTTATCTTACTAAGGTAATTTATTCACATGATCTGTCATCATTTAACCACTGTCGGGGGAGCCTCTGTCACACACCTCTCTCACAGATAGCACTTTCCAATGGAACAAATTAAGGCAAACTATTTCGCCCATTTGTAACTATCGCCTATTATATCCGCCAACTTGATAGTCTCGGCTGATCAAAAAGTAGCCAGACTTGTGAAACCCGGTTCGCCGGGGAAACTTTGCACACCGACAGTCTTAAAGAGAATTTCATGAGCAACAATCATCATCGACTGATCATTCTCGGCTCGGGCCCCGCAGGCTACACTGCCGCCATTTACGCTGCCCGCGCTAACCTGAATCCTGTAGTTATCACCGGTATGCAGCAAGGTGGGCAGCTGACCACCACAACCGAAGTTGAAAACTGGCCGGGCGGCATCCCTGATCTGCAGGGCCCAGATTTGATGGTACAAATGCAGCAACACGCAGAGCGTTTCGACACCCAGGTCATTTTCGATCACATTGAATCTGTTGACCTCAACCAGCGCCCATTCACCCTCAAGGGCAATGAGACTTACACTTGTGACTCACTGATCATCGCCACTGGCGCTTCAGCCCAGTACTTAGGTCTTCCGTCCGAGGAAGCCTTTCAGGGGCGCGGTGTGAGCGCCTGTGCAACTTGCGATGGTTTCTTCTACCGCGATCAAAAAGTAGCAGTTGTAGGTGGTGGTAACACCGCCGTTGAAGAGGCGCTTTACCTGTCCAATATCGCCAGTGAAGTAACCCTGATTCACCGCCGCAATGAACTGCGTGCGGAGAAAATTCTGCAGGACCGCCTGATGGAAAAAGTGGAAAACGGCAACATCAAGGTTTGCTGGCACCACACCCTGGATGAGGTTTTGGGCGATGACAACGGCGTAACGGGACTGCGGGTTCGTAGCACCCAGGACGATTCCACCAAAGAGCTGGATGTGTCCGGTGTATTTATCGCCATTGGCCATAAGCCAAATACCGGCATCTTTGAAGGTCAACTGGAAATGAATGGTGGCTATATCATCGTTCAAAGCGGCCTGGAGGGTAATGCCACCCAAACATCCATTCCCGGCGTATTTGCAGCCGGTGACGTCTCTGATCATATCTACCGTCAGGCTGTAACTTCTGCCGGCACCGGCTGTATGGCAGCCCTGGACGCCGAGCGCTTCCTGGACGCCCAGTAACACCCTCCCACTCCGGGCGGAATCTCTCCGCCCGGACCCCCACCATCTCCTCGGACAGGAGTCAGCTTGTGGCAAGGAATACCCAAAGCCGCTTGATGTGGCTCGATGAAAACCATATCGACTTCCCCCCTACTAGAGCGGCATTGGATGATCCCAACGGTTTGCTCGCAGTTGGCGGTGACCTGTCACCAGACTGGCTGCTCGCAGCGTACCGACGCGGGATATTCCCCTGGTACTCCGACGAGCAACCCATTCTCTGGTGGAGCCCCTCACCACGCTGTGTAGTTATTCCCCACGACTTTAAGATCGGGCGAAGCCTTCGCAAAGTACTGCGCCGCGGAGCCTTTCAGGTTACATTTGACCAGGCATTCGAGGAGGTCATCGATGCCTGCCGCGCGCCCAGGTCCGGCGAAGATGGCACCTGGATCACTGATGAGATGTGCCAGGCCTACGTAGATATGCATCATCTCGGCCATGCCCACTCTGTAGAGGTGTGGCGAGAGGGCAAGCTTGTTGGAGGACTCTATGGACTGGCCATTGGCAAAGTGTTCTTTGGCGAGTCGATGTTTCACAGAGAAACAGAGGCTTCCAAAGTCGCTTTTGTCCACCTCATTCGGCAATTAGAATTGTGGGGCTGCCCGCTCATCGACTGCCAGGTTAGTAACCCGCACCTGACCAGCCTGGGGGCCATTGAATTGTGCCGTAGGGATTTCGAACAATTGCTGGAAAGCGGTATTAAACAGCCCGCGTTTCCACAGCCTTGGAAGCTTTGTTGGACTTATGGGTAAATATTCGCAACTGGATTCTGTACGCTTGCTGGCCACGCTGCCCCACCCCTGCGGCTACCTGCCGGACCGGGAGGCCACCACAGTATTTGTGGACCCCCAGACAGAGGTGGACCAACGCCTGTACAACCGTCTGTCCGAGCTGGGTTTCCGCCGCAGTGGCGCCTACCTATACCGCCCACAATGTGCCACATGTAGGGCTTGCATTCCGGCAAGGGTGCCGGTGAACCTGTTTGTACCAGATCGCAACCAGCGCCGCTGCTGGAAACGCAATCGAGACCTGGATATCTTCCACATCGAATCTATTGATACTGACGAGCACTACGAGTTGTATGCTCGCTACATTGAGCAACGCCATGCCGACGGAGAGATGTATCCACCCAGCCGGGAGCAATACCGAAGTTTCCTGAGCCAGGCTTGGGGAGCCACCCGCTATATTGAGTTGCGCGCTAGAGGCAAGCTGGTTGCAGTAGCTGTTACTGACCTGCTCACCGCTGGCCTCTCTGCCATCTATACTTTCTTCGACCCGGATGAGGACAAGCGCAGCTTGGGCAGTTACTGCATTCTCTACCAGATTGAATGGGCCAGGCGACTCGGACTCCCCAATCTCTACCTGGGTTACTGGATAGAGCAGTGCCACAAAATGGCCTACAAAAGCCAGTTTCGACCGATTGAAATGCTTAAGGAAAACCGCTGGAGCCTGAAGTCTCTCTAAAGCACTAGCACACGCCCTTTGCTCTATTCAGCCTTTTCGTGCAAAATGCTCGCCCGTCAAGCCGCGGCTAGGCCAAAGCGCCACCGGGGTAAATGGTCTGATCAAGTTATTTGAAGGTTGCTGCCGCATGGCAAAAGACGATTATATTGAAATGGAAGGCGAGGTGATTGACACCCTGCCAAATACCACTTTCCGCGTAAAGCTGGAAAACGGACACGTGGTAATTGCGCACATCTCTGGAAAAATGCGCAAAAACTACATTCGTATCCTCACTGGCGATAAGGTCAAGGTGGAACTCACCCCTTACGACCTGAGCAAGGGCCGCATTACTTACCGCGCCCGTTAAACTGCTCGCCTGGGGAAGTGCCTTACGGGCCGCTTGTCCAGACAAAAAAAAGCCACCGCAAGGTGGCTTTTTTCGGTTGAACCTGAGGTAAAGTCAGGCTGGAACCGCAGTTTTTATCGCCAGCTCATCACCCTCGATAGTGACCGCAACACGCCCACCCTCTTCGGCCAATTCACCGAACAACACAGCTTCGGCCAGGGGCTTGCGCAGCTTGTCACGAATCAGGCGCGACATTGGACGCGCACCCATTTTTTCATCATAACCACGAATTGCCAGCCACTCGCGGGCCTCATCATCTACAGCCAAGGTTACGCGGGAATCATCAAGTTGCGCCTGCAGCTCAACAATAAACTTGTCCACCACCGTCTTCACCACATCCAGCGGCAATGACCCGAACTGGATAATGCTATCCAAGCGATTGCGGAATTCCGGCGTGAACATTTTCTTGATCTCCTCCATGCCGTCGGTGGAGTGATCCTGATTTGAAAAGCCAATAGAACGCCGACTCATCAGCTCAGCACCTGCATTGGTGGTCATGATGAGAATAACGTTGCGGAAATCAGCCTTGCGGCCGTTATTGTCAGTCAGAGTACCGTGATCCATCACCTGCAATAACAGGTTAAACACCTCTGGATGTGCTTTCTCAATTTCATCCAGTAACACAACACTGTGGGGATGCTTGGTCACAGAATCAGTCAGCAGTCCGCCCTGATCAAAACCGACATAGCCCGGCGGAGCACCAATCAGACGGGAAACCGTATGGCGCTCCATATACTCGGACATATCGAAACGAATCAACTCGATTCCCATCACTTTAGCCAACTGGCGACACAGCTCAGTCTTCCCGACACCGGTTGGGCCAGAGAAGAGGAAGGAACCTATGGGCTTCTCCTCCGCACCGAGACCCGCCCTGCTAAGCTTGATCGCCGTACTCAGCGCCTCAATGGCACTATCCTGGCCAAACACAACCATCTTCAGGTTGTCGTCCAATTTGGATAACTGTTCCTTATCCGATGCCGATACGCTCTTGGCTGGAATCCGGGCCATTTTCGCAATCACGGACTCAATTTCACCAACTCCAATTACTTCCTTCCGAGTCTCCGCAGGTAGCAGGGATTGGTAGGCGCCGGCCTCATCAATAACGTCAATTGCTTTATCCGGCAGGAATCGCTCGGTGATATGGCGACTGGAAAGCTGTGCCGCGGCATCCAGGGCCGCATCGGTAAAACGCACCTTGTGGTGGTCTTCGAAACAACTCCGTAACCCCTGCAGGATTTGGATGGTTTCTTCAACCGAAGGCTCACTGACATCAATTTTCTGGAAGCGCCTGGAAAGTGCCCGATCTTTTTCGAAAATCCCACGGTACTCAGTAAATGTCGTTGAGCCTATACAGCGCAGCTGGCCACTGGAAAGCAGTGGCTTAAGCAGATTGGAGGCATCCATCACTCCACCGGAAGCCGCACCCGCACCGATAATCGTGTGAATTTCGTCAATAAACAGTACTGCGTGCTCGCGCTTTTTTAATTCAGCCAACAATGCTTTAAAGCGCTTTTCAAAATCTCCCCGGTATTTTGTCCCGGCCAGAAGGGAGCCAAGATCAAGGGAATAAATAGTGCTGTCTTTGAGCGGTTCAGGAATATCTTCGTCCACTATACGGCGAGCAAGCCCCTCAGCAATGGCGGTCTTACCAACACCAGACTCACCAACAAGCAGCGGATTGTTTTTACGGCGCCTGGCCAGAACCTGGGTTACCCGTTCCACTTCGGGCCCACGCCCTACCAGGGGGTCAATGCGGCCGAGGATAGCCTCTTGGTTCAGGTTGGTCGCATAACTTTCCAGTGGATCGGAGCCACCTGGCTCTGCACCCCCGCTGATCTCTTCATCAACCTGTTCAGGCGTCGTATCGGAGCCATGGTGGTGATTATTACCACTGGATCCTACGCGGGAAATGCCATGGGTGATGTAATTCACCACATCAATACGAGCAACACTCTGCTGTTTCAGATAGTAAACAGCCTGACTTTCCTGCTCACAAAAAATAGCAACGAGGACATTAGCCCCTGTGACTTCCTTTTTACCGGATGACTGGACATGGAAAACGGCCCTTTGCAGGACCCTCTGGAACCCGAGTGTGGGCTGAGTCTCACGGTCTGTATCAGCCTCTGGGATTAATGGCGTTGTGGAGTCTACGAACTCCAGCAACTCACGTCGCAACGCGCTTAGATCGGCTCCACAGGCATGCAACACATCAGCCGCAGATTCATTGTCCAAAAGCGCCAGCAATAGGTGCTCTACGGTCATGAATTCGTGCCGTTTAGCGCGCGCACCCTTGAACGCCAGATTAAGCGTTACCTCTAAGTCCTTGCTGAGCATCTAAACCTCAAACCCTAATCGCCAATATTTCCCGCCGACTCCGCTGGTAGGCGCGCACCCTTTGCCGGCGTCTATATCCTGGCTGATTCCCTTCAGGTGACGGGACCCTTGTTTAAAAGCAGCTCTATTCAAGATCAATCTTCTTTACTTTCATCCGCCTCAATTTCGCATAACAGGGGGTGCTCATTCTCCTGGGCGAATTGATTGACCTGCGCGGCCTTTGTCTCCGCTATATCCCGAGTATAGACACCGCACACTGCTTTTCCCCGCGTGTGTACTTGCAGCATCAACTGCGTGGCGCGCTCCCGGTTGACTGAAAAAAACAGTTCCAAAGTCTCTACAACAAAGTCCATGGGGGTGTAGTCATCGTTGAGCATAATGACCTTATACATGGGAGGCTGCTTTAACTTGGGTGGCGCCTCCTCCAGTGCAAGCCCGCCATCGGAATCCTCCAAGTCGTAACTGTCTCCCTCTGACATATCGGAGCTTAGTGTAATGATCTGCGGAATACTCATAACAATTATCAATGAATTTTTTAAAGCCTCGATGTTGCAACCTGCGCAACCATCAACAACCTGCCATTGTAACCTTATTTGACCAACGACACAGAGACATCACAGAGTCCACCTGCGTTTCTTGACATTCCCATACCAGTTGACTACAAGAGTTAGTGCCTGCACGTTCACAGCCGTTAATCGCAGATAGGATCGCAGTCGATTAATCCGCAGGTCAAATAAATATAAAAACTCTGTAAGGTGGCCAACTGGTCACTCAGGCAATTAGAGGGAATTCGTTATGCCTACCGGTACCGTGAAGTGGTTCAACAACGCAAAGGGATATGGGTTTATTCTTGCAGATGAAGGAGGGGAGGATCTGTTCGCGCACTATTCCGCCATTCAGATGGAAGGCTACCGAACCCTGAAAGCTGGTCAGCAAGTCACCTTTGATATCGTCAGGGGCGATAAAGGCTACCACGCCGCCAATATTTCTACTGTGCCCTCGGGCGATATGCCCACTGCCAGCAAACCTTCCATTCCAAACTCCGAACCGGCCTATGCCGAGAGCGCGAGAGAAAAGGAAGCGGAGGCTCTCGACTAGCCTTATTGCGGCAAGTTCGCACGCAAAAAAAGGCCCTTCACTGCACAGTGAAGGGCCTTTTTACTATCGGAGCTGAGCCTCAAAGCCCGGCATCCAATTTGGCACCTTTATGCCATGTGCTTGATAACTTCGTCACCAAACGCAGAACAGGACTTCAGCTCAGCACCGTCCATCAGACGCTCGAAATCGTAGGTTACAGTTTTGGCTTCGATAGCACCTTCCATGCCCTTGATTACCAGGTCAGCAGCTTCGTTCCAGCCCAGGTGACGCAGCATCATCTCAGCGGAAAGAATCAGGGAGCCCGGGTTAACTTTATCCTGGCCAGCGTACTTGGGCGCAGTACCGTGAGTCGCTTCGAACAGGGCAACGTCGTCGGACAGGTTTGCGCCCGGAGCGATACCAATACCACCAACCTGTGCAGCCAGTGCGTCAGACAGGTAGTCACCGTTCAGGTTCAGGGTAGCAATTACGTCGTACTCCGCCGGACGCAGCAGGATCTGCTGCAACATAGCGTCAGCAATTACGTCCTTAACAACGATTTCCTTGCCAGTCTTCGGGTTCTTGAAGCTGTGCCAGGGGCCGCCGTCCAGCGGCTGAGCGCCAAACTCGTCGCGAGCCAGCTCGTAACCCCAATCAGCGAAGGCACCTTCGGTGAACTTCATGATGTTGCCTTTGTGTACCAGGGTTACAGAATCGCGATCCTGGTCGACAGCGTACTGGATAGCCTTGCGCACGAGACGCTTGGTACCTTCTGCAGAAACCGGCTTAACACCGATACCACAGTTCTCAGGGAAACGGATCTTCTTAACACCCATCTCGTCCTGCAGGAACTTGATAACTTTCTTAGCTTCGTCAGTGTCGGCTTTCCACTCGATACCAGCGTAGATATCTTCGGAGTTTTCACGGAAGATAACCATGTCTACCTTGTTCGGCTCTTTAACCGGAGAAGGTACACCGCTGAACCAGCGCACCGGGCGCTGACATACGTACAGATCCAGCTCCTGACGCAGGGCAACGTTCAGGGAACGGAAGCCTCCACCTACTGGAGTGGTCAGAGGGCCTTTAATGCTAACAACGTAGTCTTTGATCGCTTCGAGGGTTTCAGCCGGGAACCAGTCGCCAGCGTAAGTCTCTGCCGCTTTCTCACCGCAGTAGATTTCCATCCACTCGATTTTCTTTTCGCCGCCGAAAGCTTTTTCTACAGACGCGTCGATCACCTTGCGCATTACCGGGGTGATATCCACACCGATGCCGTCACCCTCGATGAAAGGAATAACCGGGCGATTCGGAACATTCAGCGAACCGTCGGAATTGACTGTAACTTTTTCGCCGTCTGCCGGCACTTGGATATGACCCATATTGCGTAAACTCCCAAAATTCTATGACTTTTTAGGTCCAGCGTTGCTTGCACCGCTCCCCCGGGACCATTGGGCGGGGATAAAAAACGGCGGGATTATAGCAGCCTCGGTTAATTTTTGTAGTTGGATTACAATACTCAATTTTTCTTATGGCAAAGATTATTCTCCTCAACAAGCCTTTTGGCGTATTAAGCCAATTTACAGATGATCAGGATCGCGCCACTCTGGCTAACTATATCCAGCACAAGGGATTCTATGCGGCGGGCCGCCTGGACTACGATTCTGAAGGTTTACTACTGCTGACTGATGATGGAGCGCTACAACATCAAATCAGCCACCCCAAGCGGAAGATGCCCAAGACCTATTGGGCCCAGGTGGAGGGTGAAATTACTGATGATGCTCTTTATATGCTCAGGCAAGGGGTAGACCTGAAGGATGGCCGAACCGCACCGGCCAAGGCCAGGCGCCTGCCTGATATGGAGCCCTGGCCCCGCACACCGCCAATTCGCGAACGCAAGTCGATTCCAACCAGCTGGCTGGAGCTGACTATTTCCGAGGGGCGGAATCGCCAGGTAAGGCGGATGACTGCAGCGGTCGGCTTCCCTACCCTGCGGCTAATCCGGGTGGCGATAGGCAGCTGGAAGCTCGACTCATTAAAGCCTGGCGAGTATCGAACAGAAGAGGTTTTTGGCGCCCCCAAACCCCGAACAAAACCAGCACTCAACCGCAATCGACCTCGCCGAAAGCGATAATCTATAACGGAAGATCAAAGCGGTCTTGGTCAAATGGGGCGTTCGCAGGTAAAATTCGCCCCCCTTTCATGCCAGTGAAGTAGTGACTGTTCTTCTTATGCCTGATTCCACCCTCAACAAACAGCCAAAGCGCATCATCGTCGGTATGTCCGGCGGTGTGGATTCCTCTGTAGCTGCACACCTGCTGATCCAGCAGGGCTACCAGGTGGAAGGCCTGTTCATGAAAAACTGGGATGAAGATGACGGCACAGAATACTGCACCGCCATGGCAGACCTGGCGGATGCCCAGGCAGTCTGTGAAAAGCTTGGTATCAAATTACATACCGCTAACTTTGCCGCAGAGTACTGGGACCATGTATTCGAATATTTCCTGGCAGAGTATAAAGAAGGACGCACCCCCAACCCGGATATCCTTTGTAACCGGGAGATCAAATTTAAGGTTTTCCTTGAATATGCCGAGGTTCTCGGGGCTGATGCGATTGCTACCGGGCACTACACTCGCCGCCGTGATATAGATGGCCGCACCTATCTACTCAAAGGACTCGATGGCAATAAGGATCAAAGCTATTTCCTGCACGCCGTTGGAGAAGAAGAGTTTGCCCGCTCCCTTTTTCCGCTGGGGGAGCTGGAGAAACCGGAAGTCCGACGTATTGCCGAGGAAAATGGCTTTATTACTCACAATAAAAAGGACAGCACCGGTATCTGTTTTATCGGTGAGCGTCGCTTCAAGGACTTTCTTGAGCAATATCTGCCCGCACAACCCGGGGATATGGAAACGCCGGAAGGTGAAACAATGGGGCGTCATGCGGGCCTGATGTACCACACCATTGGCCAGCGCCAAGGCCTGGGTATCGGCGGCGTAAAAGGCGCCGGTGAAGAACCCTGGTATGTTGTGGGTAAGGACCTGGAGCGCAATGTATTAATTGTCGCACAAGGCGCACATCATCCCCTGCTATACGCAACTGGCTTAGAGGCTAGCCAGACGCACTGGATTAACGCAGCCGCACCAGGTGAAACATTCCGCTGCCAGGCTAAAACCCGCTACCGCCAACCAGACCAGGACTGCACAGTGCATGTACAGGAAAATGGGAACTTGGTCGTAGCGTTTGATGAGCCGCAGCGTGCCATCACGCCAGGTCAATCCCTGGTACTGTATGATGGCGAGGTTTGCCTCGGTGGCGCGGTTATTGAGCGAGCCACAGGCATCGGCTCCGCCATACCGGAAAAATACAAGAAGCACTAAGGAGCAATTTTGAATAACTGGCGGGATCAGGCATTGGCACTGGCCGGAATTTTTCAATCCGCAACTCTGGTGGAGCGCCTTGCCAAAACTGGCACGGCGCCCCAGGCGCAACTGGAAACGGGGGTGTACAGCCTCTTCCAGATTAACCCCGACCGCACTGAGGATATTTTTGCAGGGGCAAAGCACCTGCTGCCCGGCCTTAAGGTCTCCAAACAAATATTGCAGTCCCGGCAACATCCCGAGTACACAGATTGCCTGCGCTACACACTCTCCGTCCTCTACTTGCAACGACAATTGAGCAAGAAAAAGGACCTGCTTTCCGTTATCGGCAGCCGCCTGGAGAAAGCCAAGGGTCAAGCCGAACACTTTTCACTGACTCACGAAAATATCTTTTCCAATCTGGCCAGCACCTATAGTGACACCCTCGGCACCTTCCGCTTTCGTATTCAGGTTCTTGGCGATTTTAACTACCTGCAACAGCAACGTATCGCCAATCAAATTCGCTCAATGCTGTTTGCCGGTGTTCGCTCGGCGACACTATGGCGACAGCTGGGTGGGCGTCGCCTACACCTGTTGTTCCAACGCAAAAAGCTTTTGCGTGCGACCGACGAATGGATCGCACATATCGAATCTATAGAACACTAATCCCGGAGATTTACTATGACAGTTGAGCTTTCCGCACTCACAGCGGTATCCCCTATTGATGGTCGCTACGAGAGCAAGACTGCCCCCCTGCGTGAAATTTTCAGTGAATACGGCCTGATCCGCGCCCGCGTTGAAGTGGAAGTACGCTGGCTGCAAAAACTTTCCGCACATAAAGAGATCGCCGAAGTTGAGCAGTTTGACGAAGCTGCCAACAAGCTGCTCGATAGCATTGTGGCCGACTTCTCCCTGGAAGATGCTGAGCGCATCAAGGAAATCGAGCGCACCACCAACCACGATGTAAAAGCGGTTGAATACTTCCTCAAGGATAAAATCAGCAGCAATGCCCAGCTGGCAACAGTGAGCGAATTCGTACACTTTGCCTGCACCTCTGAGGACATTAACAACCTGTCCCACGCCCTGATGCTTCGCGCCGGTCGCGACAACGTCATGTTGCCTGCGATGGAAGCCCTGATTGACGCTATCGTAGACCTGGCCCAGGACTTTGCCGACGTACCCATGCTGTCCCGTACTCACGGCCAGACAGCCAGCCCGTCTACTGTTGGTAAAGAACTTGCCAACGTGGCCGCGCGCCTGCGCCGCCAGGTAGCACAGATTAAAGCGGTACCGCTACTGGGTAAAATTAACGGCGCGGTAGGTAATTACAACGCTCACCTGTCCGCCTATCCCAATATTGATTGGGAGCAAAATGCTGAAGAATTCATTTCTTCCCTGGGCCTTACCTGGAACCCCTACACCACCCAGATCGAGCCCCACGACTACATTGCTGAGCTGTTCGACGCTGTTGCCCGCTTTAACACCATCCTGATCGATTTTGACCGCGATGTGTGGGGCTATATCTCCCTGGGTTACTTCAAGCAAAAAGTCGTTGCCGGTGAAGTTGGCTCCTCCACCATGCCGCACAAAGTTAACCCCATTGACTTCGAAAACTCCGAAGGCAACCTGGGTATCGCCAACGCCGTATTCCAGCACCTGGCAGCCAAACTTCCAGTATCCCGCTGGCAGCGCGACCTGACAGACTCCACCGTGCTGCGCAATATGGGGGTGGGTGCGGGCTACTCCACCATTGCCTATGCCGCCACCATGAAAGGCCTGGGCAAACTGGAAATCAACCGCGAGCGCCTGGCGGAAGACCTGGATAATTCATGGGAAGTATTGGCAGAGCCGATCCAAACGGTTATGCGTCGCTACAACATTGAAGAGCCTTACGAGAAACTGAAGGCCCTCACCCGTGGCCAGGGCATCACCCGTGAAACCCTGAAAGTATTTATCGAGAACCTGGAGATTCCCGCGGAAGCCAAGAGCGACCTGCTGGAAATGACTCCGGCATCCTATATCGGTAACGCCGTGGAACAGGCTCGTAAAATTTAAACGAGTCCGGCTACCAGCCGCACCTGGTGCGGCTGGTCATCTTTTAAAAAATACAAAAGTACGCTGGATAGTTTCCGAGCCTCAGAATATCCAGACACAAACCCCAGCCTTCTGACAGTGAGAGTTACCGTGGCCAGCCCCCTTACCCACCTTGGCGACATGCCCATCGAAGTTTTTATGCGTGACTATTGGCAGCAGAAACCCCTGCTGATACGCAATGCTTTCGCCAATTTTGAGTCGCCCATTTCCGGGGAAGAACTCGCAGGTATGGCCCTGGAGGAAGCGGTCGAATCTCGCTTGGTATTGGAGAATGGCAAGAGCGGTCCCTGGGAGCTGCGCACAGGTCCATTCACTGAAGAAGATTTTCTTTCCCTCCCTAAAACCCACTGGACCCTGCTGGTACAAGCTGTCGATCAGTGGATGTCAGAAATTGCTGAACTGAAAGATTTCTTCCGCTTTATCCCCGACTGGCGCCTGGATGATGTGATGATCAGTTACGCCGCCGATAAGGGCAGCGTTGGTCCCCACTACGATCACTACGATGTGTTTCTTCTCCAGGCCGAAGGCAAGCGTTTGTGGCAACAAGGCCCCAAGGTGGATGAAAGCAATCCTCGCCTTGAAGGAACGTCCCTCAATATCCTGAAAGAATTCGAAGCAGAAAACAGCTGGGTACTAGAGCCCGGCGATATGCTTTACTTGCCGCCCCAATACAGCCACTGGGGAATAGCCGAAGGCGGATGCACCACAATTTCCATTGGTTTCCGCGCCCCTTCCGCCGCCGCGATCCTCGAAGATCTCGCCGCTGAAATCGCTATGGATTTACCGGACAGCCAGCGCTACACCGATGCCGGTGCTGAAGTGGCGAAAAACCCAGCGGAAATTGATCCCGCCTCTGTTGCCCGCCTGCAACAACAGCTCGGCGAGTGGCTGCAGCAACCGGAAAAAATCGCCCAGTGGTTTGGCGCGGTTATGACTGAAGCAAAATACCCGGACACAGTGGCATTGGATGCAGATGACGCAGTAGATTGGCGCGAGCAGATGCCCAAGGGAGTACAACTGGTATTAAACCCCGCCTCCCGCGCTGCCTTTTGCCGCGAACCAGCCACTTTGTTTGTTGATGGTGAGGCCTTCCCCTGCCCACTGGTATTTGCCGAACAGTTCGCTGACTCCCATGAAGTAACCTGGAATGATATCGAAGCTTTCCCGGAAATAGCCGAAGTCAGCGGCCTTCTCGATCAACTGGTTGCACAGGGCACATTGATCTATCCACCTGAGGACTTCTGAAATGGACACTCTCATTCGCCCAGCTGAATGGAATAGTGAAAGGGAGAGAATTCGGGCAATTCGAGAAGCCGTATTTGTGCGAGAACAAAATGTTCCCATGGAATTGGAGTGGGATGATCAAGAAGAAAGCGCACAACACTTCCTGGTTTTTCGTACAGGCATTCCAGTTGGCACTGGTCGGTTGACAACAGATGGTAAGATTGGCCGCATGGCGATTAGCAAAGCTGCCCGTGGCCTGGGACTCGGTGCTCAACTACTAATAGCAATCTGTAATCATGCTAAACAGCATGGTTATCGCAAAGTCTACCTTCACGCCCAACAACATGCCAAAGGCTTTTATGCTAAAGCTGGTTTTACAACGGAGGGGCCTGTTTTTTATGAAGCCGGAATCCCTCATATTAAAATGTTGCAAGAGTTCGACTGCCCCTTACAAAAGAGTTAACCGTAGTATTACACTGTACAGGCCTTTCCCATCAGAGACTAATCAGCCTCGACAAAGACATAACGCTCCATTAGGTAAGCTAATGGAGCTATACCCACAACGTACGTTATCCAAAGCGCCAATCCCCAATAGGGATTAAAGATTGTTAAGAGACATGCCAAAATGCTGGTCAGCAACATGACCATGCTCACTAATAGCACCCTTTTCCCACTCACACTCGCTCTATTTGGAGCAATAAACCACATTCCTGCAATTGCCAGCGCAGCAACTGCGTAACTGATGGACAATAAAATTACCGACCAGGCTTGATCTGGATACTCTCCCAACAAAGCCGATGGAAAAGGAATAAAAGCAACCGCACCAAGTAATAGAAAGTTAAGGCTGGTAAAGCCCACAGACTTAGACTCATGATCAGCCATCAAGTGATTGTGGTTGATCCATAAACGACAAAGGATTGCAACACTCAATAGCCAGGAAAATATATGAGGAATCTGTTGCTGCATTTTGGTTTGAAAATCCTCGCCCGGCTTAATATCTACCAAGTCAGGAATTTGAATGTTAAACACCAGCAGGGTCATGGCGATAGCAAAAACGCCATCACTGAGTGCATTGATACGACTAGACAAAAAGGACTTGTGTTGCATCATTTCTATCGCGCAAAGCTAGCTATTACTAAGTTAAGTCCAAACCCTTCTTTTAGCCGCTGCTAGCGCAAATAGTCGCCCTTTGTTCGCTATATAACTTCAACCTTACCTTCTGATTACCGAATACTCGGATTTTTAAATTAATTAGTTAAAATATATGATAACGACTTTGTAAGTGTATAGTTTTTACATTTACTGTTGGCTAAATATGCAGTCCCCAAGCTGTATTCAAAAGATAAAAGACTTGATGCTAATGCTATTGGTGGGTCAATCGATTCCCAGCCCTTTCGCTGCGGGAGAAGCATCCCGCAGCGAAAGGTTGCTGTTCACTTGCAATTGCATATGGCGCCACAGGTATTTACGAACCCTTCGCACTTGGTAGGTCGATAGATGAGTAACAAGTAGCCAAAATTCAAGCACTACTCCCAGGAGAAGACTGCCAAATTAATTGGCTCTAAACTCTCTCCACCTCCTCTCTTTGCAGGGTAGCGACCGTAGAAATACTGGCGGTATAATTTCCTCTAGAGACAACACGCCCGACCCGCTCTCCCAAATATACTGCAGTTAGCCGATCCAGCTCATGAATACCACCCCCACTCTCCTCTACGGCAATCAAACCCAACTGGCAACCACCTCGATTTCTCCCTTGCATATCCCGACTAGGTAAGATATCGAGAGGGACCCAGAGCATTCCCATTTGGGAGGAAAATATCTGCAGGGCCTGGATGGTATTAAGCTGATCTCCACTGTAGTTGCTGCCAATAGTAAATCCCGCAGCCAACTTGTCCGCCCATTTAAGCTCACTGTAACGATCACTGGCAGCATCTATAAATGACTTAAATTGCGCTGAAACATTCCCCATAAAAGTTGGCGAACCCAGCACAATCGCCTCACACTCGTCCAACTGAGCCATTATTCTTTGGTTATCGAAGCGCCCTGCCCGTATATGCTGTCCCTCAACAGCCAAGGCTATCCCCTCACACCCGGTTAGATTATTAACCCCCTTTACAACAGCTTCTGCGAGTGCCTTGGTAGTGCCGCAAACTGAATGGTAAACAACTCCCACCTTAATCATGAGGCTACTCTGCTGATTGTTGCACCGACGTTTTTTGTACCTTGATGGAAAGACTGCCCCTGAAAAATACTGGCCAGCCTCCGATCAACTTCGGCACCTGTCGGCACCTCAATACCAAATACATCCAACAAAGTTCGGCGAAGCTCCTTAACATTGGCGAGCATTATTACGCTTTTGGGGCCAATAATCGGCTGGTAGCTCAATTGACGATTGATCAAAGCATGTCGCCCCTCGGAAAATGCCCGCGCTGCAATCAAGTGTTCTACAAAGCGGGATTCCGGGTGGGTGCAGCAATACCAATTGGCGATTTTATAATCACCAGCCGTACGGGGGCTCAAATCAAAGCTATACATAGCTTGCCAAACCCCCTCGACCTTTACCTGTAACAGGTAATCTCTATTATCTGTTCGGGTCAAACGATAAGTGCCGTGGGGAGTAGTCTGGAGATCTGTGGAATCCAAACGCATCGGCGCAGTGAGTGTATTACTGCCAAACCCTGCATCCAACAAGTAAGGGACTTCATCTACTTCTACCAACAGTATCATGTGTGATTGTGCAGGTTGATGTCCCACAGGGGTTTGCCAAAGGACACGCGCGGCAAGGCCGATAACTGCAAAGCCTATCTGCTGCAAAGCAGCGCGCAAGAGAGCATTCTGCTCGAAACAGTATCCCCCCCTCAAGTGGCGTACGAGCTTATCCTCGATAGCGGAAATTTCAATATCTACTGCCCCCCCTAAAAAAGATGTCACATTCTCAAAAGGAATTGTCCGCACATGATGGGATAAGAGACCCTTGAGCGTCGGTAAATCAACAGCAGGCATGCGGTTATAGCCGATACGCTCCAAGTAACCTCGCAAGTTGATTCTTTGTGTTTCTGCGGTCATTTGTCTCATTTCCTCTTTGCCAATCAATTTTGCAAAGTAGTTTAATACCTCAACTTTACTTTAGGTCAACACCGATTACCCAGCTTCTTGGTTACTGTGATATCGCCAAATATACTAACTATGATTCCCTCTTCCCGACTTGACATCGTGTGTATGATTGGGGGCAACAACAGAGGTAAATGCTCATTGGAACTATTGTTTTTGGGTACATCGTCCGGTACTCCCACAAAGGACAGAAACGTAAGCGCTGTCGCATTAATAGAAAGTCAAGGTAAAAGCTGGTACCTGATCGACTGCGGTGAGGGAACTCAACATCAAATCCTTCATACTCCCCTGTCCTTAAACTCTCTAAGCGCAATTTTCATCACCCATGTCCATGGTGATCATTGCTATGGACTACCAGGACTATTGGCAAGTGCGGGGATGCAAGGCAGAGCTAAACCACTGACTGTAGTAGCACCAAAGGCTATACGTGACTGGCTTATATCTACGCAGGCATGCACTGAACTCTACCTACCATTTGAGTTGAATTTTTTTCCTTCGGAGAAATTACCTACCTTGGACCAAGGACAGTTTATGATTTCCCTGACTAAACTTTCCCACAGGGTGCCCTCGTACGCTTACAGTTTTACCGAGAGAAAAATACGGGCTTCCTTAGATATCGAAAAATTGTGTCTAGCAGGCATCCCCCAAGGGCCCTTATGGGGCAAACTGAGAGCCGGGATTAATATTATCCATAATGGCCGGGAATACTCTTCTACAGAGTTTCTTCACCAAAAGCAAAAGCCAAGAAAAATTGTGATCTGTGGAGATAATGACAGCCCAGAATTGTTAAAAAAAGCCTGCGTAGAGTGTGACCTTCTCGTTCATGAGTCTACTTTTACTGATGATATGGCTGAAAAAGCTGTAAAGGTCGGACACAGCTGTGCCAAGCAGGTGGCATCTTTTGCAGAGCAAGCAACTGTACCCAACCTGATTTTGACCCATTTCAGCCCGCGATACCAATCAAGAGCTGATATAACTCCCTCAATTAATGACATATACCTCGAAGCTCAATCTGTATACAGAGGCAATCTACAACTAGCTTCTGACTTTAAACGGTTCGAGTTAGATAAAACTGGAAAACTGAGGTCGCACATTTAAAGTTATGCTCTATGTTTTCACCGAAAGCAGAACAGGAAGCCTGGATACAATTAATACTCTCCAAGATTCCTGCAATTCAATAAGAACTAATACTTCACACTTCAACTGCTAACCTGAAGGAAATAACCGGGCAGGAAATACCAAATGGTACAAATCAATGAACTATTTAATCGGCACTTCGCAAGCAGCCAAAGATTAAGGAAGAAAGCTAAAAAGAAAATTCCGAAGTTTGCCTATGACTACCTCACTGAAGGCTGTATGGATGATATAGGCCTTAGCCGAAATCGAATTCCCTTTAAATCTGTCGAATTCACACCGCAATACATCAAGCGGCCGACTGAGCCGGATATAAGCTGCAAACTGTTTGATTACCATTACAGCGCACCATTTGGAATTGCACCCGTAGGTCTCCAGGGACTAATGTGGCCAGATGCTCCTGTCATACTGGCAGATGCTGCCTATAGACATGAAATTCCTTACATTCTCAGTACCGTATCCTCTGAATCACTAGAACGCATAGCGGAAGTAACCCAGGGAATGGCGTGGTACCAACTATATAATCCCACTGAACCTTCCATCCTAACCGATCTTCTTAAGCGCTTGGAGAGAGCTCAATATCAAAATCTAGCAATTACCGTTGATGTACCCACCTTCGGTTTAAGGCCGCGGGACTTCCACAATGGTCTTGCTATGCCTCCAAAACTTACACTAAAAAACATCTATCAAGCAGCCATCCGGCCTCATTGGAGTTTAGCCACTCTCGTGCACGGGCTGCCCCAGTTCAAGAACCTTACTCCATATATGAGCAAAGAGAGCAAGAAATTGGAACTCACTGAGTTTATGAATACAGCTACTATGGGGCCACTGGATTTTGACAGTTTAAAAAGTATTCGAGATCGTTGGCCACACAAACTAATCATCAAAGGTATTATGAGCAAACCCGATGTTGATAAAGCAATCGCATTAGGTGCCGATGGAGTGATTATTTCGAATCATGGCGCACGTCAACTAGACCAAGGAGAGGCTACATTACCCTTAGTTCAGGAGCTTAAAACGACATACCAGAGTAAGATTCCACTTCTTATAGACAGTGGGCTTAGGTCGGGCGCAGATGTAGCAAGTGCCCTTTCTCTTGGAGCGCAATTCAGCTTTCTGGGTCGTTTTTTTATGTACAGTGTTTGTGCACTAGGTAAAGAGGGAGCAGATCATGCAATTTACCTATTGAAAGCACAGCTAACACAGATAATGCAACAGGTCGGGGCAAAAAAAATCTCAGAACTACCCGGAAAAGCCAAGCTTAAAAATTTCTAAATTAATAATCAAGAATACATATCTTATATTTTAAAGTTAGTGAGCCCATTCTCAATTGAATAATCAAACAACTGAATCTGGATTAATAGTAATGAGTTAATCTAAAAGCTTATCCCAGTAATGAGTACGTCTAAGCATATCCTCTATAGTTTCCTCTGGTAGTAATTCTAAAGGCATAAGTCCATCATTTATTTGCCACCCTCCCCCAAGAGACAAATATACCTGCACCAGACTTGTTGCCACTGCACCCTGTGCGACAACAAGTATATCCTGCTGATTAAGGTTGGAAACCAAGGTTGTAATGACCGTATTAAATTCTATTTCTCCACCTATATATTGTGTAAATGAGAGGTCTACAGATTCCCTCGATGCCTGAGCAGCCGTTTCATAGAAAACCTGTTGCTCTTGTGATTTAAGATAAGCAACTATTGCATTTTCTACATCCACCTGCGCTTGTAAAACAACTTGTTGGTAGTCTGAAACAAGCTGTTGGAAGGTTGCATCCTGTAAGCGGACATTATTACGCAGTCGTCCATAATTAAAGATATTCCAATCAAATTCCAAAAATATATCCCATGCATCGCTACTACCATTAAGCTGCCCCCCTCTGATATCGATCGCTCCGATCAACCCCCCAATCGAAAAGTTTGGGTAAAGCTCAGCTCTCGCAACCCCAATCAGTTCCCCCTGAGCAGCAAGTAGGCGCTCTGCCTGTCGGATATCCGGGCGCTGCCTTAAGAGATCTTGAGGCATACCAATAGCTGTGATTGCGGGTACATGAGGTACCGTTGGCGATACGGAAAGTATATCGTTCAGACTATGCGGAGGCATACCAAGCAGTATTGCCAAGGTATTTTTTAGTTGCTGGAGAATAATTTCCAATCCGGGAACAGTAGCTTCTGTATTACTCAGTAAAGTTTGTGCTTGTTCAGCATCCAATGCACTAACTTCACCTGCTTGAAATTTCACTTCCGCAATTCTTAAACCTTCTCTCTGTATACGAATATTTTCTCTTGCTACTTCAATTCGACGCTTGACGGTGCGTATATTGATATATGTCTGAGCTACTTGCGCAATGATAGAAATGAGTAGCCCATCATATTCAGCCATACTAGCTTCAAAATCCGCTGCAGCCGAGTTCACCAAACGCCTCAGCTGCCCCCACATATCCAATTCCCAAGTTAAATTAAAGTTAAGATAATATTCACTTTGTAGGTTTCCAGTTATTCCCGAGCGAACGTATTTTGAACGATCCACAAGCCCTTCAATTTGCTGTATTTGTGGATATTGATCTCCAATTGCGATAGCCAAAAGCTGTTGCGCTTGCAGTGCCCTGAGAGCAGCAGATCTTAACTCCAGATTATTTTCTATTGCTTGGGCTACAAGCTCATCCAGTACCGGGTCAGAGAAAGCCGATTGCCACCAAAAGGGATTGACCGCCTCCAGGATATCTAGGCGTTTATCATTTTGGTAAACCCATGAATCCTCAATGGTTACGGGAGGTGGTACATAGTCTGGGCCCAGCATACAGCCGCTGCCAATAAATAGATAAATAATGCCCAGAGCCAATCGTTGGCTTATAGAGCTTATATAGCTGGAGTTATGGAGAGTGCGCCGCTTCATCTTGTTCGGCGCTCGCAGTATCGCTCAATATGAGCACTGAACTGGTAAACCCAACACGAAGATCAACAGACTCAGGCCTTTCCGTCAAGTGAACTCTCACAGGAATCCGCTGTGCTAGACGAATCCATTCAAATGTTGGGTTTACCCTTGGCAGCAAGTCATTACCAGCAGTTCCATCATCCTGCGCTATCCCCCAGCCAATACTCTCTACATAACCCTTGAGGGGCCTATGAGGATAAGCCATCAATGTCACAATTGCCTTATCCCCTGGCGAAATTCGACGGATAAAGGTCTCTCGAAAATAGCCCTCTATTCGGTAAGTACTAACATCTACTATTGATAGTGCCGGTTGGTTCGCTACAGCTTGATCACCATAGCGAAAGTCCAGATTTGTCACATAACCTGAAACTGGTGCAGTAACAGTTGTGTACTCAAGATTGAGTTCAGCTTGTCGCACCATCGCAAGAGCTGCACGCACACCTGGATTATCCGCTCCAAGAGCACCAAGTTGCGCCCGAACTCTCGCCAAATCTGCTTGTGACTGCTCTAAAACAGCTAAGGACTCAGCGAGGCTGGCCTCTGCACCCGCACGATACTCCACAGAGGATTCATAATCAGCTTGCGCAGCCTGAAGGGACCGCACTGAAGTGGCACGTTGAGGAAGTAATTCCTGTTGACGCTCAAACTCTGCTCTGGATTTCATGATTTCCGCATCCAGAGCATTGATATTACTCTGAGCCAGGTCTATTGCTGCAGAGGATTCCCGCAGTCTGGCTTCATAAGCCAGAATATTTTCCCTTTGTGCGTTATAGGTATCAATTGCCTCTTCATATTGAGCCCGGGCTTCCGCCAAGGCAGCCTCATAGATTCTTGGATCTATTTGGAATAGGAGTTCGCCTGCATTGACAAACTGGTTATCTCGAATTGGTAATTCTACTACTTGACCAGAAACTCTGGGAGTAACCTGAATTATATCCGCTTGGACTTTCCCATCTCTTGTCCACGGATTATTAAGGTATTTCCAGAACTGGAGAACCAGCGAAAATAAAGCAAGGAAAACCATACCTCCCGTCAGTATGTATTTTCTATGCTTTTTCACCCTCATATACCCACAAATACCGACCCAATAAAGACTGAGTAAATTATGCTTAACGAAATAACTACAATTGGCGGATTTGCAAAGTATCTAGATAGACGATAACGATCCAGAACCCTAGCTGTAAGTAATGCCGCTATAACTCCAAGTACGCCTGCAACCAGAACAGGAGAAATAAAAAACCCACCTATAGATACATCGTGAGGTACCTTTTCCATACTTTTACCTATTCGGTTCAGAGGCATCTCTCTTCACAGAAGTATTTCCAGTCCACTGATTCTGACAAACGAAAAAATTCAGCCAGATAGTTATTAATACAATGCGTAACACCCAAAAAATACAAGAAATTAGACACTCCTTCTTTTGACTGTTCGCTACACTCTCTAAGCTCCATTAGTTCGCCGACATCGACGTTGGCCCTATCAAATATCCGCCTATACCCTCTCTTTAATGAATCGATATGAATCCTTCGTTTTCTACCTGACAAATAAAAAAATATTTTTCCTGCTAGACACCGCCATATGAATGCTTCTCGGAGCATTCTTTTTGTCGCCACTAAATTCATTTTTGACCTATCAATTCCATATAAAATTTCTACTTGATTGGCGACCAGCATAAGCAAATCAATAATCCTCCGCATTTGATCAGTAGACATACCCTTAATAGTCTTTTCATTGATTCCCTCTTTCCAATAGAGGATATTCTTATGTGAAATCATAACGATATTAAGATGATATAAGACATATAGCCGATGGAATATCGACCGATCTTTTAAACGTTGTATATCGCCCTCAACCACGAGACGAGCAGCACTATCAAGAAGCCTATCTATATTTTTCTTGAAGTTTCTCTCTGGGTGTGAGGAAAAGGGAATATTTCTTGATATAGCTAGTATGCAAAAAATTATCGCCAAGACAAATATATAGTTTGTATATACAACAAAACTATAAACTTGATCATTATTAAAATTGAATATGATCTGCGGAAAAATAAGAACCAAAGTCCTTATCATAGATTGAGCGCCAAAATACTTATTCGCAAAGTAAGAGATAACAAAAGTCCAGACAAAGATCATCGACCCCAAAGCATAATACCCAGGAAGCTTGGGCATTAAAAAAAAGTACAATGGCGCAGACATTAAACAAACTAGAATCGTGTAGGCACAAGTTTCAAACAATCTAATTTGTGGACTAACAGCAGCAATGATTGCTATGATTGTAATCAACAATACAACTAGCAATCCGCCAATCATATCCGGAACAAACAAATAGGCCAGATAGGAAATCCATATACCAACAAGCACACGAACAACATTGGCAAGCCTATCCGGATCAGGCATCAGCAAACCAAACCAATATGCGCCCTCTTCACCAGGGAATTTCAAATACGAACTCCCTAAACTTTTAATATCATTGACAGAGCTTATTAGTGCTCGAGTTTCAACCTCTAGATCATTCAATGAACGTCGTGTCACGGCTATTGCCGCGGTCTCCGAGGTTGATAGTTCCTTTACCTTATCAATATTTCCTCTAATCACTCTCTCCTGAGCACTGCCTGCTAACTGGTCTTCAGCAATGGCGAAGCGCAATCTCTTAAATCGGCTCTTCATATCCTCCAAATAGTCTTTCATTCCCAGAAGAAACTTCATTATTCCCAGATCACTGGATAGAGCCAGACCTTCTTCTAATTTAAGCAACGACTGGGTAACCGCTGTTGCACGACATCCCAAATGATTCCACTGCCTACGGCATTCCCAGATTTCGTAACTGTCAGAACTGGCATCATTAATTGCAGTACGTAAGCGTGCATCTGCTTTTAACAGTTCAACTCTCTTTTCTCTACGAATTTTCACCTTTTTTCGATCTAGAATCCTTGTAAAACACCTATCTGCAAATGCGCGGTGAGCATCTAGTAGGGAAACCGCGGCTTGATGTAGTTCTTCACGGCTACAATTCGGCCATATCAGCACAGCGACTAGGCCATAGACGATAATACCAAGCAATGACTCCTGGATACGTAAAATGCCTTCCTCATAGGAAATTGATAAGTCACCTCCTGTCGCATCCCATAACAATAAGATGACATAGCCACAAGTCATCCAAAAATATTGGTGCTTTGATCTCTGCAGAAAATATACGCAGCTTGCAACCCAAGTAGAAAGGGCAATCATAAAGAGCCAGCGATCCTGGGGAAACAACGCAACGATTATCCAGCCGCCTAATAGCGCAAAAAGAGTCCCCAAGATCCACAAAATGGCGCGATTTAAGGATTGTCCGAGATTTGCTTGGCTACACACAATAACTGCAAATCCACCCCAAAAAGGTTTCTCCCAATTAATACCCATTGCAATGGCATAAACAATTACCAGAGCCAGCGCAATTTTTATCGACTCTTTCGCATTACGAGACAGGTGCAACTTTATCTCCGAGAATTTTCACGATATAGCGGTTACGCCTTTTTATTCAATGACGCCAAAATACTAATTAACTACGGGATTGTTTATTTGACAGGAAGAAGTATGGCATATAAGGAAGCAATAAAATCAGGGATTTATAAATAGATATGGTAAGTATGGACTGTATTATAAAGTGTCAATGGGGGTTGATTGTCATCAAAGAACGTCAGAATTTTATACTCCAATACTCCATGATCGCTTGGCGAAAAGGTATGCCAATATAAATAATGACATGCAATCCTGAGAGCAAGCACTGGATATATAACTCTTAGGCAATGGGATGAGAGAAATTAAAATACAATGACGACTAAACCCATTCAAAATATATATTCCCCTTTTTCAGCTCAGATCTCCGGCGTAATCACCACCTTAAATGGCATGCCACTAGAATCAATAAACTTAACTTCTGCCGGGACATTATAAGAGGTAATTAGTGTAGGAGTCGCCAAATTCACATAGCCATTACTTTCTTGATACTCATATATACTTGCGACTACACGAAGCTGGCCTTCAGGTGTTTGTTCTTCTAATAATAGGAGCTTAATTAATTTATCTAAATGTATTTCACTTTCTACATCCCCTTCATTTAGCAAGTGTAAAGAGGCCAATTTAGCACCGTTGGGGATTGCATCTACTTTTAGCATCATAGGTGATGCAGTGCTAAATAATGCATATACAAATGTCGACATAACAACCACAATAGCAATTTCTATATGCTTATATACACCCACCAATCCCCGTTCTCTTTTCCTTAACAGGCTCTTTTTCTTTCTCAACCAAAAGAATACCTTCTGGCGCCATGGAAAATGCCGAAGCTATGGATTTTACTGACTCCCGGGAAGCACTTTCGGTCTTCTCTAATCTCTGCACAATCCTTAGACTAATGGAAAATACAACGGCCAAGTGTTGCTGGCTCAAGGCTTGCAACCAAGCTACTTGCTCTTCCCAAAATTGAAGCCATCTCCAGCAAGCACTCGATGATAGATAATAAGAGGGAGGCTCTTTCCTTCTTGCGCATAAGCTCAAAACCCATAAAATACCTTCAAAACAGGCTCGGTTATCAATGGGTTTCGCGCCACCCTTCCCACGTTTTAGCTGGGGAAGGCAAGGATGAATTACTTTCCACTGATCGTCGGGCCAACTCTGACTTGAATCGGCTCACAACTACTTGTCTTTTTACTCCGAGAGTGTGCGAGAATGGTCGATTGCTAGTTATGAAGCAGCCTCTAGTACATTACTATAATGATTGCACTACCAGAGTAAAAAGTGTAATGGCCGCATACCGATAGCCACACTTGAAGGTGGAAAAGCATCTGGGGAGAGGGTTGTAAACTGAATTTGGCCAGACAGAACACTTCCGGAAAAACCGATAAATGTTAGATCAACTCTAAACCACTATACCTAATGGGAATATGATATTAAGGCCAGCTTTATTTACCTAAATGTGTATTTACGAGATAAGATCAACCCTACTTACTTTAAGAGGAAGTGGGGCTGATCAGCACTTTAATATTTAGAAGTTTGCAGACGAACTACACCTCCAAAAGTACCCGATACTATTTCGCCCTTACCCCCAATTTGAGCAGCTGAATAAACACTATTATATTTCTCTCGATATCCTAACGGAATATGAAACACACTGTCACCCGTATCCCAATTCACAGCCTCTAGTGTCCACATACCCTGTCGCTGCCCCCAACAGTAAACTAAATTAGAGGATTCGCTCATGGTCGGCACGCCATTAGGACAGCTTATTTCTTTATTCGCCCAAAGACTACTCAAACTGCGACTGTAAGAATTCCAATGAAATTGCTCGATACCATAGGGGGCATTCTCAGGGAAATTAGAAAACAACACCGTAAGCCTTTGGGGAACACCCGGCAATCGCGAAAAATCCCAGCCATAGTCATTATTAACAACAACTGCTCGATCACCTCGAACCAAGACCGATTGCTCAGATATACTCCTTGTCGCATTGGGATTACCAAAAGTAATAGGAATTTCCGCTGCAATTCTTCTATCTTTCTCTTCAGAAATCGGTTTCCAATCCATCGGTATCTGGTCTCGCCACATCACCACCAGATTCATAAGCTCCTGACCATCAGTAAACACTATCAGCTTATCATTACCCGCATTCATTAATGTGGGCGTGGAGCCGGAACCAATTCCCAGTCGACCCGGCCAAGGTGTCTCTCCCCCAGCTTCATAGGCTGCCTTCCAGGCTCCTTTTCCTTCGTCGGCGCTCACCCTATCTCCAGACCACTGAAATCGATACATCTTTTTACTGGAAACAACATAGATACCTCCTTCTTCATCTATAGAGATTGAGTTTGATACCTCCTCACCTTCATCAACCTTTGTATGATAGAACTTATCTAGACTTCTATTGATTACCAATACCAACCCTTTGGAGGTTGCGAGACAAATATAACCATCGTAAGTCATATTCATCCCAACAATTACTTCACTCTCAGCAGTCAAAAGCTCCTCAGGTATATCAAACTTTTTATATAGATTTATACCCGATCCTGGGTCGCCCTTTATTGCATCCCCATAAACCAACAAACTTGAGCCATCCGGCACATAAAATTTGTAATCTTTATCCACAAGGACATATGCACCAGAGAGCCCTCCTGTCATTTCATCTTTTAACTTTGTATCAATCCTATTTATCTGATTTCCACTCATGTCCATTTTAAAAACAGATCCAAGTGTACTTCCCCAAACCACTCTCTTACCATTTACTTCATAGATTGGAGAGTAAGCAAGGATAATTGGAACAGGTATCGTTTCAGAGAGCTCCTTTTGAAGGCTTGCAATATCATCCAACTCTATACCTTTTAAATATGAAGACCCCTGGTTGTAGGGATTTCTATGGCTCATCGGCCAGGGAGAATCAGCCAAGAATGGGTTCTTTGGTGGATCAATAATCGACTCCGCAATTGCTATATTGAAAAAAATAGATGCAGAAAAAAAATTAATTAAAAATACAGTTCTTAAACACCGAATCAATCCAGGAAACATCAAAACATCCTCCATGTTTAATTAAACACCTAACTATAAAGCAGGGAAAATAAAACACTAAGAACTCCGAAAACCCTCCTTAAGGCTTGGCTTCTCTACAAAATATTGCTCGAGCATCCTCTAGCCAATATTATGAGGAAACTAAATTTAAGGAAAGTGCAACTTATAGAGGCGCCCCTCTTTTTGCAACAGAAACTGAAATATACTATAAAGAAAACTACCTGAATTCAACGTGAAAGATTATATAGCCCTGGTTATTATTCTCTACAAGTAGCTCCTTAAGCTTTTCATAATACTTGATAGCTTAAAGCATTTCATTAAAGATTACTTGGTGTCTTGAACAACACACCAACTTTGATAGATATCATTTTTTAAACTGATATTGTTGGAAACTATTTCGTAACTCTAATTCAGCTGACCTTAATGAAATGTGATTTTTTCGGTTAGCACGTATTCTATATGTATATATTACAAATAAATAAATTGAAGGCTCTCTTATTATTTGGGTGTTTTTAAATTACGGAACTGTTTTTATCCCAAAATTATAGAATAACTATAGCTTACCCAACTTATAATCACTGTCTCCAAGATCTATATATGTCAAATAAAATACTAATTCATTCAGTATTTTAGTAAATGTCTCCCGGAAGGCTAATTGCTAGATTCCCGGGATATACGATCTTACGTCAGTTACCTCTGCACCCCTTTCCTTGTCTAGTAGGTATTTCTTATCAACTTCCCCATAGAGAGGAGGGTACTGACGACCGCCTTAGCTCGTTAAAGTATGCGCTAGATTTGATTTCATAATGATTTGACCAGTAAAAAGACCCCTTAAGGGGTCTTGCAGCAAAATCATCATGCATTTAGAGCCTTAAATTCCCGCCTGCGACGATGCAGAACCGGCTCAGTATAACCATTAGGCTGCGCACAACCCTCAAAAACCAATTCACAAGCAGCTTGAAAGGCAATGCTTTTATCGAAGTCAGGGGCCATATTATTGTAGTTGGAATCACCCGCATTTTGGCGATCTACTATCGCTGCCATACGCTCCATGGTTTCTCGCACCTGCTTCTCACTAACAATGCCATGTTTCAACCAGTTGGCAATATGTTGGGAGGAAATACGCAGAGTTGCGCGGTCTTCCATCAGGCCAACATCGTTGATATCCGGTACTTTGGAACAACCTACACCCTGTTCTACCCAACGTACAACATAACCAAGTATCCCCTGGGCGTTATTATCCAGCTCTAGCTGAATCTCTTTGGCGCTCCAATTGGTATTATTAGCCACGGGTACGGTAAGGATATCTTCCAGCTTGGCGTGATGGCGATGCTGGATTTCTTCTTGACGGCGGTTTACATCTACCTTGTGGTAATGCAATGCGTGCAGTGTCGCGGCAGTTGGAGAGGGAACCCAGGCAGTATTGGCACCGGCCATGGGATGGGCAAGCTTGGCGTGCATCATAGCTGACATTTGGTCAGGTATTGGCCACATTCCCTTACCGATTTGAGCCCGGCCCTTTAAGCCGCAGTTTAAACCAACATCTACATTCCACTCTTCATAGGCATTGATCCAGGTAGACTGTTTCATATCGCCTTTACGAATCATCGGACCAGCAAGCATTGAGGTATGGATTTCATCGCCAGTGCGATCGAGGAAGCCGGTATTGATAAATACCACACGCTCTTTAGCTTCGGCAATACAGGATTTCAGGTTTACCGTGGTACGACGCTCCTCATCCATAATGCCCATTTTTACAGTGAAACGCGGTAGGCCAAGGACATCTTCAATACGGTTGAACAGGATGTTGGCAAAAGCCACTTCTTCCGGACCATGCATCTTTGGTTTCACGATATAGATACTACCGGTACGGGAGTTCTTAATCTCTCCATCGCCGCGTAGATCGTGTAGCGCGATCAGGCTGGTAATCATGCCATCAAGGATGCCTTCAGGAATCTCCTGGCCATCACCAAATAAAACAGCATCATTAGTCATCAGGTGGCCGACATTGCGTACAAACATGAGGCTGCGACCTGGCAAAGTTAACTGATTGCCATTTGGAGTAGTGTACTCACGGTCGGCATTCAAATTACGCTCAAAGGTCTTGCCACCTTTATTAATGGTTTCTTTCAGGTCTCCTCGCATAAGGCCGAGCCAGTTACGATAAACGACAACCTTATCCTCGGCATCGACCGCGGCAACGGAATCTTCGCAGTCCATAATGGTGGTCAAAGCAGATTCCAGCAGCACATCTTTTACACCAGCATCGTCAGTCTTACCGACAGGGCTTTCCCGATCTACCTGAACTTCAAAGTGCAAGCCGTGCTGTTTAAGCAGAATACAACTGGGCTCTTCGCTGTCACCGCGATAACCGACAAACTGTTTACCATCTTTGACGGTGGCGATATCACCATTCGCCAGTACCACTTCCAGCAGGGAGCCATTTACGCGGTACTGCACAGCATCTTTGTGGCTGCCGCAGGTAAGTGGAGCAGACTGATCCAGGAAGTTGCGAGCAAACTCAATAACTTTGGCACCCCGTACAGGGTTGTATTCGGTGCCTTTTTCCGCACCGCCCTCTTCGCTGATCACGTCAGTGCCGTACAGGGCATCATACAAGCTGCCCCAGCGGGCATTGGCTGCATTGAGTGCGTAACGGGCATTCATCACCGGCACCACCAACTGTGGCCCCGCAAGAGTGGCAATCTCTTCGTCGACATTTTCGGTAGTAGCGGCAAAATCAGCAGGCTCATCTACCAGGTAGCCAATTTCACGCAAGTATTCACGATACCCTTCCAGGTCGCGAACACCCTCGGGGTTCTCTGTGTACCAACGATCCAGGGTTTCCTGGAGTTCATCACGCTTTTGCAGTAATTCGCGGTTAACTGGCGCCAGATCACGGACGATGGCATCGAGCCCACCCCAGAATTTATCGGCATCGACCCCGGTTCCTGGAATCACCTCCTCGCTAACCAGATTGTATAGTTCCGGTGCGATTTGCAGATTACCGATTTGGACTCGTTCCGTCATACCCTGGGCCTCTCGCTAATTGTTGGAATTACGGCATTCTAAACAGCCATTTCGACATACCGCTAATTTATAGGCGCAATTTCCACTATTCATAGATCAAATTTTTATGAATGCGGTTGGCGCGTGAAACCTTACCAGTAAAACTACGCATTCACCTACAAGGCGCATGCTTCCTTACTCACCAGTCACTTACAGAGCCCGACCGATATCCAAGATCAGGCGGCGTAACCAGCGGTGCGGCGCACTCTGCTGCAATAAGGGGCTCCAAGCCATTTTCAGTTCCAGAGGTGGAATATCCAGGGGGGGATCCCTTCGCACAACCCTCGGATTATCGCTGGCCAGCTGCGCCAGCCGGGTGGGAACTGTCACTATCAAATCGCTCTGTTCTGCCAATAGCATGGCTACCTGATAGTGGCGTGTAAACACGGAAATATCGCGCTTTTCCCCCAAGCGCCCAATAGCCTCATCCACCCAGCCGAGCCTCTGAACATCCTCTGGGTTTACCCCTACCCCAACCCCCATGCCCGTTTTACTGACCCAGATATGCTGGGCCTTCAAATAGCTTTGCAGATTGTAGTCTTCAAGCATGGGGTTATCTGCCCGCATCACACAGGAGAAACTGTCTCGCCACACAGTAGCCTGATGGAAGCTCTGCGGCATGCTGTCAAAGCGGTTGATTACCATATCCACTTTGCCCTGCTCCACATCAACGAAACTCACATCACTGGGGGTCATGATATCCAGGCTGATTCCAGGAGCATCATCACGCAGCTGCTTGAGTAGCGGCGGAATCAAAGTGGATTCTGCATAGTCACTGGCCATGATTCGAAATGTTCGGCGTGTATTCGCCGGATCAAAATCCCGATTAGGCTGAATCACCCGATCGATACTGGACAGGGCTTCTCGCACCATCGGCTGCAACTCCAGGGCACGCTCGGTGGGCATCATGCCCTCGCGAGTGCGTACCAGAAGGGGGTCATCGAACAGCTCTCGCAGACGCTTAAGGCCGTTACTCATAGCTGGCTGGGATAGGCCTAGATAGTTTGCCGCACGGGTTACATTACGTTCTCGCAGCAGTACATCAAGATACACCAGCAGGTTCAGGTCAGCTCTTTCCAGTTGCATACATCATTCGCCAGATCGATAGTGAAAATAAAATCAATAAATTAGGCAAATTATGCCACTCCTCCTAAGATACTCAACACCTAATCGCAGTCACCGTTTTAAGGAAACACTGTCATGTCCACCTACACTCAAGACATCGACGCGGTAGCTAAGCTCCGTGACAGCAAAAGCGGCACTTGGGACGCTATCAATCCCGAATCTGTTGCCCGTATGCGCGCCCAGAACAAATTCAAGAACGGTCTGGATATTGCCAAGTACACTGCCAATATCATGCGCGCTGACATGGAGAATTACGACAAGGACACCTCCAAGTACACTCAGTCTCTGGGTTGCTGGCACGGTTTCATCGGCCAGCAGAAGATGATTTCTATTAAGAAGCACTTCGAAGGCAATACTGACCGCCGCTATCTGTACCTGTCCGGCTGGATGGTAGCTGCACTGCGCAGTGAATTTGGTCCGCTGCCCGACCAGTCCATGCACGAGAAAACCTCTGTTGCACACCTGATCAATGAGCTGTACACCTTCCTGCGTCAAGCAGATGCTCGCGAGCTGAACGACCTGTTTCGCGAATTGGATGCTGCCCGCGAGGCCGGTAACAAGGCTGCCGAGAAGGCAGTACAGGACAAGATCGACAACCATAAAACCCACGTTGTACCAATCATCGCTGACATCGATGCCGGTTTTGGTAACGCGGAAGCCACTTACCTGATGGCCAAGCAAATGATCGAAGCGGGTGCTTGCTGTATCCAGATCGAGAACCAGGTTTCCGACGAAAAGCAATGTGGCCACCAGGACGGTAAAGTGACCGTTCCTCACGAGGACTTCCTGGCCAAGATCCGGGCTGTTCGTTACGCGTTCCTGGAGTTGGGCGTAGATAACGGAGTTATTGTTGCCCGTACCGACTCCCTGGGTGCCGGCCTGACCAAGCAGATCGCTGTGACCAAAGAGCCTGGCGACCTGGGCGATCAGTACAACGCTTTCCTGGACTGCGAAGAAATCGACGCTTCTGAACTGGCTAACGGTGACGTTGTAATCAACCGCGAAGGCAAACTTTTGCGTCCTAAGCGCCTGGCTTCCAACCTTTTCCAGTTCCGCAAAGGTACCGGCGAAGCTCGCTGCATCCTGGACAGCATCACTTCCTTGCAAAATGGTGCTGACCTGATTTGGATCGAAACCGAGAAGCCCCATATCGGCCAGATTGGCGGCATGATGGATGAAATCCGTAAAGTCGTTCCCGATGCGAAACTGGTTTACAACAACAGCCCGTCCTTTAACTGGACACTGAACTTCCGTCAGCAGGTTTTTGATACCTGGAGTGAAGAAGGCAAAGACGTATCCGCTTACGACCGCGCCAACCTGATGAGCGCCGAGTACGACGACTCTGACCTTTCTGCAGCAGCTGATGAGAAGATCCGTACTTTCCAAGCCGACGCGGCTCGCGAAGCAGGCATCTTCCACCATCTGATCACCCTGCCAACTTACCACACTGCAGCCCTGTCTACCGACAACCTGGCCAAGGAGTACTTCGGTGAGCAAGGCATGCTGGGCTACGTGAAAGGCGTTCAGCGTAAAGAAATCCGTCAGGGCATTGCCTGTGTTAAGCACCAGAACATGGCAGGTTCTGACATCGGTGACGACCACAAAGAGTACTTCGCTGGTGAAGCTGCCCTGAAGGCTGCTGGTAAAGACAACACCATGAACCAGTTCGGCTAAGCCCTCTTTATATACCCAAAAGGTATGTTTAAGGCGGCGCCAGCCGCCTTCTTCTGATAAAAGCTGACGATTTCTCTCAGCCTGAGAGTTAAGTTTCTGCTGAAGAAGTACAGTTGAAGCAAACTGCGCTTTAATCTCTGCATTTTAAATTTGGGCCGCAATCGCGGCCCTTTTTTATTCTCACCCCCAGCCATGTTTTCAAAAGACTTTTGCGCCAACTTGGCTAGCCTTAGGGTATATACGCAGGGACACCCATCCTATGCCCAACCCCGGCTTAGTACTAATTCTGAACTGTGGCAGCTCCTCACTGAAGTTTGCCGCACTCGATCCATTCAGTGGAGAGGAATACTTATCAGGTCAAGCCGATGCCCTGGGAAGTTCCGGGGCAGTTCTCAATTGGCGTTATTGCAGTGAGGACAACAGCCAGCCGCTCTCCCCAAGCGATGACTGCGAAAGTGTGATTGGTTGGCTGGTTGAGCGGTTTGATGGGACCTGGCTCGGACTAAAAGCCCGTCTGCTCGCCATTGGCCACCGGGTGGTCCACGGCGGCGAGTTATTCGCAGATTCAGTATTGATAGACCAGCAGGTCCTGACCGCAATTCGCTCCTGCTGCGAATTGGCACCACTGCACAACCCGGCTGCTCTGCAAGGGATCCAGACTGCCCTGATCGCTTTTCCCCAAGTACCCCAAGCTGCCGTGTTCGATACAGCATTTCACCAGGGTATGCCGGACTATGCCTACCTCTACGCACTGCCCTACCGGCTATACCAGGATCACCATATTCGACGTTACGGCATGCATGGGAGCAGCCACCGCTATATTGCCGAGCGCAGTGCCGAGCTATTGGGAAAACCAACTACTGAGGCCAACGTAATTTCCGCACACCTGGGTAACGGCGCTTCCATTGCCGCTATCAAAGGCGGGCACAGTGTGGATACCAGTATGGGACTCACGCCCCTCGAAGGACTGGTAATGGGTAGCCGCTGTGGCGACCTGGACCCAGGCCTGCTATTGCACCTTGGAGAATCCCTGGACTATTCCCTGGCCGAGCTGGAGCAGCTGCTGAATAGAGAGAGCGGCCTGCTCGGCCTATCCGGTTTGAGTAATGACTGTCGCGAACTGGAAGAGGCAATGGAAAACGGCCACGAGGGAGCCCGCCTGGCCCTGGAGGTATTCTGTTATAGATTGGCTAAATATATCGCTGCCTACACTGTGCCCTTGCGCAGGGTCAGCGCCCTGGCATTTACCGGGGGCATTGGAGAAAACTCCTCCTGGGTACGCCATAGGACCATTAGCTGGCTTAGCGCACTCGGCTATCAACTGAATCAGGAGCGCAATGAGGCAACCCGCTTCGGTGCCGAGGGGCTCATATCCAAGGCGGGTACGCTGGATATCTTTGTAATCCCAACCAGGGAGGATTGGGTAATCGCCAGGGATGCCGCAAGGCTCGCATCTGAGGTGCGCTAGAAATGTCTCATCGCACTCGCACACTGATGCTCGTTCCCCTTGCCGCTGGAGTCGGAATTACTTCCGTAAGCCTGGGCTTAATTCGGGCATTGGAGCGTATCCAGGTGGAAGTTAAATTCTACAAGCCTGTGGCCGAGCCGCCGCCTCCAGACGGTACCATTGAACGGACCAACGAAATATTGCGGCAGGTTTCCAACCTGGATATTCCACGCTCCTTCAGTGCCAAACATGTTGAGTCCATGGTCTCTACAGGGAAAATGCCAGATCTGTTAGAAGAAATACTGGCCCGATATCAAAGCGGCGGCCAGCATGCAGACGTGACCGTCATCGAAGGCGTACTACCCAGCAGTGAAAATCAGTTTGCCAACCAACTCAATTACCAGATTGCCAAGACACTGGATGCGGAAGTAGTACTGGTAGCCTGCCCTCATGGTGGAGATATCAGGCAATTGCGAGAGCGGTTACAGTTCGCTGTTCACTCCTTCGGCGGAGAAAAATCCAACCGTGTAGTGGGCTGCATTATCAATAAGGTTGGAGCCCCTGAAGAGCAAACTGATACTCCCGGTGCTCAACCGGCAGGTATGCGTGCCGGACGTGAAGATCCCGCAGAAAACAAAGTCACAATCACCAGGGAATCCCTCTACCGGCAAACCCCTCTACGTATTGTCGGCTGTATACCCTGGAATGCAGATCTTCTGGCTCCCCGCGCATTAGATCTGGTGCGGCATTTCGATGCTCAACTTATCAACCGGGGAGAATTGGAGACCCGGAGATTACACAATGTAACTTTCTGCTCCCGTTCACTCCCCAATATGCTCAGGCGATTTCAGCCCGGGGCTTTGTTAGTTACTTCTGCCGATAGACCTGATGTAGTCACCGCGGCCTGCTTGGCAGCTATGAACGGGGTAAAAATCGGATGCCTGCTGCTAACTGGGGGTTATCGGCTGGATCGTGAAGTCCATAAACTCTGCACACCAGCAATGGAGACCGGCCTGCCAGTAATGCTGGTAAGTGGCAATACTTGGCGCACTGTAGTGGACTTACAGACCTTCAACCTGCGTACACCGGCAGATGACCGTGAGCGGGTGAACCGGGTGCAAGATTTTTTTGCCAGTCACCTGGATGAAAACTGGGTGAATTCTTTGAGCCAGGTTTCCAACCGCCCCCGGAGACTTTCCCCTCCAGCCTTCCGATATCATCTGACGGAACTGGCCCGCCGAAAAAAAAAGCGTATTGTACTTCCCGAAGGTGAAGAGCCACGCACCATCAGGGCAGCATTGATTTGCACCGAGCGCGATATTGCCGAACCTATTCTGCTCGGCAATACAAAAACCATTGCCAGGGTCGCAGAGCAGCAAGGTCTAACACTCTCTGACAAAATTCACATTACCGATCCGGAAACTGTGCGTGACAATTATATTGAGCCCATGGTGGAATTGCGTAGGAGCAAGGGCCTGACAGAAGTGGTCGCAAAGGAGCAGCTCCATGACAATGTAGTACTCGGCACTATGATGTTGGCTCTGGATGAGGTCGATGGACTGGTATCCGGGGCTATTCACACCACCGCCAATACCATCCGTCCCGCTCTGCAGCTAATAAAAGCCGCACCGGGTGAAGAGCTGGTTTCCTCTATATTTTTTATGCTGCTGCCCGAACAAGTTTTGGTTTATGGGGACTGCGCTATTAACCCCGACCCAAACGCAGAGCAACTGGCAGCGATTGCTATTCAGTCCGCCGATTCAGCGAAAGCATTTGGCGTAGAGCCTCGTGTAGCCATGATCAGCTACTCTACAGGAACCTCAGGCAGTGGCTCAGATGTAGACAAGGTTCGCGAAGCAACCGAAATTGCCAAACGCAAAAGGCCCAGGCTGATCATCGATGGCCCCCTACAATACGATGCGGCCGTTACCGAAAATGTAGCCGCTCAGAAAGCACCACATAGCCCTGTTGCTGGACGTGCAACGGTATTTATTTTTCCCGACTTGAATACAGGCAACACAACCTATAAAGCTGTGCAGCGCAGTGCGGACTTGGTCAGTATTGGCCCCATGCTGCAGGGGTTGCGCAAACCGGTGAATGATTTATCCCGCGGTGCCCTGGTCGACGATATTGTCTACACCATCGCACTCACGGCAATTCAGGCGCAACAACGTGATTATCAGGGTTAAAAACAATACTAAGCAGGCAACGGCTTACTCCCAACGCAGTGGGCGGCGCCTGTCGATGTGATTCCGTAATGCAGCGGCAACAATGTAAGCTTCCAGGCGGTGCTCGTAAGTTTCGGTATGATCGTAACCCATTCGCGCCAAACAACGCTGTAACCACTCAGTGCCTGTCGACTTGTCATGCCACACTTTACGTCCCTGGATCACTGCCATCAGCATTCGCCACCAGCTGCGATCCGCCGCACGCAACTGCTGCAATGAGACTGCAAGCAGGGCCTCCTCATCAGTGAAATCTGTACCCAGGGGATAATAAGGCAATATCGCCAGTGTGCTTTCGACGGAGAAAATTTCAGTGATATGTTCCGGGGTGTTGTTATTAAAAGACTGCGGGATGACAAAACTCTTTTCGATTTTGCCGGCGAATTTTGCCTGCTCCAACAATACTGCCTGGAAACGGCTATCACAAATACTCAGCATGGAAACCATTACGTCCCGATCGGTTTTTCCGCGCAGGTCCACTGCGCCATATTCAGTAACCACTACATCGCGAAGGTGCCGGGGAATAGTGGCATGGGGGTACTCCCATACAATATTGCTCTCGCATATACCACCGCGCACACGAGTGCTGGGTAATGCAATCACCGAGCGTGCTCCCGGCAACGCAAATGCCTGAGCAACAAAATTGTACTGGCCACCCACGCCACTGACGACCTGGTTGTCCACCAGCGCATCTGAAACCACTGCGCCCCCCAGCGTGACCATCATGGCGGAATTGATAAAGCGAGCCTGTTTACGTTGGGCGCGCTTCAGTTCTCCCTGGGACTGCAGATCATTAGTGAAGTCAATGGCGGTCATATCAATTCCCGCGCGCTCATCAGGAGAAAGATCCCGCAGCTCCCGATACATTAATTCCGGCCCCAAGTAGAAACCTCCATGCAACCAGATCCCGCCGCGCAGTTTCTTATTCAGGCAGCTGCCAATCAGGCGTCTGCGGCCATGCTCGCTGTGCAGGTCACACTCTTCTTCCTCACCGTCAGGCGTTAATAGCTTGTGCCCGCGCCAACTGTAGCTGGGGTCGACTATACCAAAGCGTTGTAAGAATTCTGTATCTTCGGGAGTGAGAGGACAACTGATACGACCTGCATTCTTCAATCCGAGCAGGGTTTCCTCATTTACGGTATGGGTGATTTCATCCCCATCCAACAACTGTTGCAGCCCAGCATCCTGATAAACCTCCCGGGACAAAACCCCCGCCCTGCGCAAGTGCAGAAAACCATGGGGCACCATTTCACTTGCGCCATACAAACCCTGCTTAAAACTTTCCAAAAGCAGCGGAAGATCTTTCCGGTAATGGAGTGATTCACGATCAACCAGTTTTTCAATGATACTTCTGTAATGGGCATTTTCTTTATGCCGCAAACGCAGTGCATGGCAGACCGCATCTCCCAAAGCCCCAATACCCACTTGCAAGGTTCCTCCATCGGCGACCATGCTAGCAATATGGAATGCGATACTGTATTCGGTAAAGCTGACCGGGATAGCCGGGGCCGCGAATAAAGGGGTATCAAAAACCTCCCCTTCTAGCAGCAGGTCAAACTCACTCTCTTCCAATTCACTGCTACCGGTCATATAAGGCAGCTGCGGATTGACCTCCCCCACTAAGAACAACCGATGATCTTTCCGATTGGCTGTCAGTTTCAACAAAGGTAAAGTCAAATCGGGATTACAGCTCAAGCTGTAACGTCCTCCCCCCTCCATCGGTGCCACCATCTGGGCAATAACATTCACTCCAAAGCGCAGAAGATCTTCAGGCACCTGGGTGTAATTCGCACTTACATAATGTCGCTGGGCATAGTGATTTCCCAACAGTGCACCTGGCTCCATAAAGAATTCAATAACATTAATATTTTTTGGTAGATGTTCCTTTCTGCGTGGTGAGACATAACCCAGGTCCTGGTAACTACTGTATAAACGATCCAGTAATGGCTGGATAAAACGACGACTGATATCGCTGTCCCCCTGAGGCCGTTCCAGTGTGAGAGCCGTAAATATGGTCAGGGAAATTGAGGGATCGGCAACAGCGCGGGCATAAAGAGCGTTGGCAAAATGGTTGGCCTTACCAAGTCCAAGGGGTAAACCCAGTACAACCTTCTTGCCAACTTTTGCCAACAGAGCATCAATACACTCCTCGACACTGGCAAAGCGTCTTGGAGCTTCTTTGGAAGAGCCTTCCATGGAGTTTTTTTGTTCCACGTAGCGTTATTCTATCTTTCCAGACTCCTCCCCCAAATGCTCAAAGTGGTCGACCTGGATTGCCTTATCCACGGCATCAGCAGCATCACGCAAAGCATCAGCCTCTTCATCACTAATCAAATTACGCTGCAAGCCCTCATCCACACTCTCACGGCTCAGGGTACGCACTCCCCCTTTCTTGAGCTTTTCCCTAGCTCTCTCTGACGCGCAAACTTTTATAAATGCCTGCTCGACAATATCCACCCCATCACCAGGGTTGCCCAGGAATACACCTCTAGTGAGACGATCCCGGGTTTTAGAGGGAGTCAGCAATAATTCCGCGCAAGCATGAGCCTGGCGATCTGATGCGGTATGTACACTGTGTCCCCAGGGCATGGTTAGAAAATGCATAACCTGGCCGAGGAATGGTCGAGGAAAATTCTGAAAAACTTCAAGAAGATTCACCTCTATCTTGTGTAGTCCATCACGCATGGAGTATTCCAACAGGGGTAAATCATCCTTGGGGTTTCCGTCGTCGTAGAAGCGCTTCAAAGTGCAGCTGAGTAAATAGAGCTGGCTGAGAACATCTCCCAAGCGCGAGGAAATCAGTTCTTTTCTTTTCAACTCTCCACCCAGGCTCATCAAAGAAATTTCTGTTACTAAAGTGAGCACTGCCGAATAGCGATTCAATTGTCGATAGTATTTTGCTGCCCCGCCGACATTGCGAGGACTGCTGGCGAAAAGCCCTACTGTCCAGCCATGGAAAAACCCTCGTAACAGAGTCTTTACCTGGAACCACATATGCTTGGGCAATAACTTATCCAGCTGGTCCAAGCCCTCTTCTTCATCTGGATTCTCCGCCGCTAACATTTCATCCAGTAAGTAGGGGTGACAACGAACTGCACCCTGACCAAAAATCATCAGGCTGCGGGTCAGTAGATTTGCACCCTCTACAGTGATCGCTACCGGTACGGCACGGTAGGCATTCCCCAGGTAATTCAGGGGGCCATCCATTATCGCCTTGCCAGCATGGATATCCATTGCATCATTAACTGCATGACGCAATCCAGAGGTGGCATTAGCCTTCATTATGGCTGTAATTACCGCTGGCTTTCGTCCATGGTCAAGGGCTCGGGTTGTGGTTTTATGGGCACTATCGAGCACGAAGGCGATAGAAGCAATCTCTGCCAGGCGTCGCTGTACTCCTTCAAAACGCCCAACTGGCACATTGAACTGTTCTCTAATACGCGCATAGGCACCTGTGGTACGCGCCGCCATCTTGGCCCCGCCAGTAGACAGTGAGGGTAAAGAAATACCGCGCCCTGCAGCCAGGGCACTCATCAGCATTTCCCAGCCCTTCCCGACATTTTCCTCGCCACCAATAATCCAATCCATGGGAATAAAAACATCCTTTCCCCAATTAGGTCCGTTCTGGAAAGATTGCATGGCTGGTAAATGACGCTGGCCAATTGTGATTCCGGGAGTATCGGTGGGTACTAGTGCAACGGTAATTCCCAGCGCTTCCTTGTCTCCCAAAATGTGCTCTGGATCGTAGAGTTTGAAAGCTAGTCCCAATACCGTGGCTACCGGTCCCAAGGTAATATACCGCTTGTGCCAGTTCACACGCATGCCGAGGACTTTCTCGCCCTTATACTCCCCATAACAAACCTCACCCCGGTCAACCATGGCTGCAGCATCTGAGCCTGCCTGGGGGCTGGTCAAGGCGAAACATGGGATATCTGTCCCGTCCGCAAGTCGAGGCAGATAATAGTCTTTCTGTTCCTGAGTACCATGGGATAACAGTAATTCTCCCGGGCCCAGGGAATTTGGCACCATCACCGTCACGCCCACACAATTGCTGCGGGTGGAAATTTTGGTGACTATCTCGGCATGTGCTGTGGGGGAGAACCCAAGACCACCGTATTTCTTGGGAATGATAATGCCAAAAAAGCGATTTTTTCTCAGGAAGTCCCAAACATGCTCCGGGATATTGTGATCGACAAAGCTGATCTGCCAGTCATTTACCATTTGGCAGAGTTCTTCTGTGGGGCCATCCAGGAATGCCTTCTCTTCCTCACTCAGCTCTGGCGGCCCCATGTCCAGCAGCTGCTTCCAATCAGGCTTTCCCGATAAAAGTTCGGCATCCCACCAAACCTCACCGGCTTCCATCGCCTCGCGCTCAGTCTCGGAAATTGGCGGAAGAACCCGCTTAATGACTTTGAGAAGAGGCCTGGTAAAGAACTTCTTACGCCATTCACTCATTTTTACCTTCCATACTGGCAGTAACGGCGAAATACCCTGCCATTTCCAACGGGATATCGAGGATTACCAAAGCACAATGATAGGTGACGTTTTCCGCTGGGGAGCCACGCCCTGAGGAAATGGATGACCCGCCGGAGAACGTTGAAAGCAGGGAGGTAAAGATATGCGCCAGCTGACACCATTGTTCAGGAAAGTCTACCTATCCTTCAGTCGCTTTAAACGGGGTGAGCAACCCTGGCAAACAAACAATTCAACAAGTTCCGCGAAAAAAAAGTTCACCAAAAGGATATATATTTGTGCGCCAAAGACCGATAACAAAAAGTAGATTTAGGAAGTTCTTATGGAAGTTATTGTGACAACAACACCTATCAGTGTAGGGCTCGTATTCCCCCAAAACTCCATGCAGACCAGGCCGATAGTCGCTAGGACACGCTCTCCAGTGCAGGCAATTGCCTTTCCCACAGAAAAAGGGCTACACATATCGCCAATCGTTGCCTATAACGCCGCTGTGTAACTTGCTCAATCAGAGAATCTGACTTCAGGTTAATGGCTTATCGGCAATGATAATGCCGTTATTATCAGCATAGAGATATTCTCCAGGGTGGAAGGTAGCGCCGCCAAAAGTAACTGCAAGATCTCTTTCGCCAACACCTTTCTTTTCGGTTTTCATCGGGTGGGTTCCCAGGGCCTGAACACCCAGGTCCAACGCAGATATTTCATCGACATCTCGGATACACCCATACATCACTATCCCTTCCCAGCCATTTGCCACGGCCTTCTCTGCCAACATATCCCCCAAACAGGCTCTACGCATAGAACCTCCCGCATCCACCACCAATACTTTTCCCTGGCCCGGCTCCGTCACCAGTTCACGCACCAATGAGTTATCCTCGAAACACTTAATGGTTACAATTTTTCCACCGAAACGCTCTCGGCCTCCGTAATTTACAAACATCGGCTCAACCACTCGCACCTCGTCGCCATGGGCATCGCACAGATCAGGAGTAGAAATTGGCATCAGCTATCTCACAGTTATTGGGAAAAGAGGAATGATAGCGATACTGGGGCAATGCTGGCAGGGAAACAAAAAAATACCGGGTATCACCACTGTTGATAATACCCGGCCAAGCCTTCGCTGTTACAAATTCATCTAGTGGGTTACCCTAACCGGAGTACCAACACGCACATGCCGATAAAACTTTCTCGCCATATGCGGGGGCATACGCACACAGCCATGGGATGCCGGGTATCTGGGTACACTGCCTGAGGCGTGCAAGCCGATTCCACCATTAAAACGAATATAATTATTCATTCTGGCCCCACGATACACAGTACCTGCAGGACGACGATGCTTACGGGTATTAACATTAGACCGCACTACGCGGCCCGAGCGCCTGTCGACATAACTACCGTAAATCGAAGATCGGTGATAGGGGTGCTTGGAAAGAACGCGGAAGTGTCCAGGGCGCGTGCTATAACCGCGTTTACCTGAGGATATCCTGGATACCCCTACTAACTTGCCACCTTTGTACAAGTAAGCTCGCTGTTCACTTAAATCAATCCTGATTGACGGGCTTCCTCCCCTCGCGGCAGCTCGGTCATCAAACCAGTTACCACCACGTGGCTTCGCTATTGCAGGGGGCACCGCCAACAATGTCAAAAGACATAACATCAGGAAGATGTGCAAAATGGGGATCTTTAATTGTCTGCTTAACTGCATAGCTCACCTCAACAACTTTATCTGCTTTGCTGAAGTGGATGGAAAGGGAAACAGCCCAACCGAATCCACTTTCAAGCTCAACCCGGGGATAATCCCCAATTTGGTGAATCAGTGCTAAAGCAAAATACGCGAATTTTTCCGGTTAACGCGCTGCCTCAGGACTCTTCCGATTCTATTGAGGTAAATACAAAGCCTTAGAATGAATAATTCTCTGGGTGAAAAAGCATAGAGGTTTGAATTTTTTAGGTAGCGTGTGATCTGCAAGTCTCACACAAAGAATGCAGGACAAATTTCGAGGATATCGAGAGAAGCAGCAACAGAAGCCTAATTTTTGGCCAGGGGCGCTTTGCGTTTGTGCAAAAAAATTTTAGCCAGGTTTTAGACTGAAAAATAGAAAAGCGGCCCAATAAGGGCCGCATCGGCGAGGAAATTAGGCTTCCTCGTTCGCCAGGAATAGCCAGGTATCTACAGCGGTATCCGGGTTGAGGGAAACACTGTCTATCCCTTCATCCATCAACCAGCGGGCAAAGTCTTTGTGGTCAGAAGGGCCCTGACCGCAAATGCCCACATATTTGCCGGCTTTCTTACAAGCCTGGATAGCGCGGGACAGCAGAGCCTTTACTGCCGGATTGCGCTCATCGAATAGATCAGCCACCAGGCCGGAGTCTCGGTCCAGTCCCAAGGTGAGCTGAGTCAGGTCATTTGAACCGATAGAGAAACCATCGAAATGCTGCAGGAACTCCTCAGCCAGCAGGGCATTTGAAGGCAGCTCACACATCATAATGACTTTGAGTCCACCTTCCCCGCGGCGCAGGCCATTCTCTGCAAGCAGGCCAACAACTTCCTCAGCCTCTTCCGGTGTACGTACGAAGGGCACCATAATTTCAACATTGGTCAGCCCCATCTCATCGCGTACTTTTTTCAATGCGCGACATTCGAGAGCGAAGCATTGGCGGAAATCTTCAGAGCGATAGCGGGCAGCGCCGCGGAAGCCAAGCATCGGATTTTCTTCACTAGGCTCATACAACTGGCCGCCAACCAGGTGTGCGTATTCATTGGATTTAAAATCTGACAAACGCACAATGACACGGTTAGGCGCGAAAGCAGCGGCCAAGGTGGCGATACCTTCAACCAGCTTCTCAACAATAAAGTCTTCAGGAGAAGCATAGCCACCAATGCGCTCACGGATATTCTGTTGCAGGTCCTCCGGCAGGCTGTCCAGCTCCAGCAGAGCTTTTGGGTGAATACCGATCATGCGGTTGAGGATGAACTCTAAGCGTGCAAGACCTACGCCCTGATTGGGCAGGTGGCTGAAAGCAAATGCGCGATCCGGGTTGCCTACATTGAGCATAATCTTAAATGGCAGATCCGGCATTTCGGAAACTTCAGTTTCCTCACGCTGGAAATCCAGCTCTCCAGACATAACGAAACCAGTATCCCCCTCAGCACAGGATACGGTCACCGGAGTGCCGCTTTCCAGCAGCTCGGTAGCATTGCCACAGCCGACCACCGCGGGAATACCCAGCTCACGAGCAATAATGGCCGCGTGACAGGTACGGCCGCCACGATTGGTAACGATCGCACTGGCCTTCTTCAGTACTGGCTCCCAGTCTGGATCGGTCATATCCGTCACCAGGACTTCACCATCCTGCATCGCCGCCATATCTTCAACAGACTTCAGCTTACGCACCCGGCCGGCGCCAATGCGCTGGCCAATCGCGCGGCCCTCACACAATACCTCTCCACGCTCCTGCAGGCTGTAACGCTCAATACTGGTACCCTGATCGCGAGAACGAACTGTCTCTGGACGAGCCTGAACAATAAACAACTCACCGGTGTCACCGTCTTTGGCCCACTCGATATCCATCGGCCGACCATAGTGCTCTTCAATCTTGCGAGCTTGCACAGCCAGGCTGGTCAACTCTTCATCATTTAGAGCAAAACGCTGGCGATCTTCTTCTGCCACCTCAACAGTTTTAACAGAACGGCCGCACTCACCACTTTGGTCGTATACCATCTTGATTGCTTTACTACCGCGGTTGCGGCGCAAAATCGCAGGGCGACCAGTATCCAAGGCAGGCTTGTACAGATAAAATTCATCAGGGTTTACCGCACCCTGCACCACTGTCTCGCCCAAACCGAAGGCAGCAGTGATAAAGATTACATCGCGGAAACCGCTCTCTGTATCCAGGGTAAACATTACACCGGCAGCACCAGTTTCACTGCGCACCATGTGCTGAATACCAGCAGACAGGGCTACCCCCACATCCGCATAACCTGTATGTACCCGGTAAGCAATAGCGCGATCGTTATAGAGAGAAGCAAAAACTTCCTTAACCGCCTGCAAAACCGCATCAACTCCGCGGATGTTTAGGAAAGTCTCCTGCTGGCCTGCGAAAGAGGCATCCGGCAAGTCTTCTGCTGTTGCGGAGGAGCGCACAGCGACAGCCGTCTCACCACCGCCCAAAGCCTCGTATCCATCACGAATCTCTTTTTCAAGCTGAGCGGGGAATGGCGTTTGCAGAATCCAGTTCCGAATTTCGTCGCCGGCCTTCGCCAGTTCCACAACATCACCAACGTCCAGCCCTTTCAAACGCTCGGCGATTCGCTGCTCTAACTGTTCGTGGGCGAGGAAAGCCTGGAAGGCCTCCGCGGTAGTTGCAAAGCCGCCCGGTACACTCACGCCGGCACCGGCAAGTGAAGAGATCATCTCACCGAGTGATGCGTTTTTACCGCCGACCTTGTCGACATCGTCCATACCCAGTTTTGCGAAGTCGATGGTGAAGTTCGTCAAGTGAAGCCCCTCTGAAATCAGGTATTAGTGGGCGCTGATTATAAGGATGAGTCTTGTAAAAAATAGCCCGTAAAATACGTTGAAAATGTTGTAAATTTTCTACAAAAATTTCAGTATCACGGAATAAAAGACCTTTTGTCCCACCCCTTTTATACTGGGCGCCTTTTCGCCGCCCGGCAACCTGCCAACAGATAGAGAAGAATCATGGCAAAAGACAAGCGCACCGCTTTTTTCATTTCCGACGGAACCGGTCTCACTGTGGAAGCTATCGGTCACAGCCTTCTGGCCCAGTTCCAGGACCAGCATGTGGAACAGGTAACCCTGCCTTATATCGACTCTAACGAGAAGGTACAGCTAGCACTTCAGCGGATTGAAAAAGCTGCTAAAGAATCGGGCCTCCAACCGATCATTATTACCAGTATCGTTTCTGACCAGATCCGCGATCAGTTACACCAAAGTCCCGCCTTGATGCTGGATGTTTTCGAAAACTACCTGACACCATTAGCCAACCTGTTCGGTAGAGACCCGGCACAGACCGTCAATGTCTCCCACGGTATTGCCGACAACCGCCGCTATAGTGAGCGCATTGATGCGGTGCACTTTGCTATCGACAACGATGATGGACGCAGGGTTAGTGAGTTTGAGCAGGCTGACGTGATACTGCTCGGCGTATCCCGGTCCGGCAAAACGCCCACCTGCTTGTACCTGGCACTGCAGTTTGGGCTACGTGCTGCCAACTACCCCATTACCGAGGAGGACATGGACTCCACCACACTGCCAAAGATTTTGCGCCCTTATCGCCGCAAGTTATTTGGTCTGACCATAGATCCCAAGCGCCTGATGCAAATTAGGCAGGAAAGACGCGCCAATAGCCGCTACGCTTCTAAGGAGCAATGTGAATTCGAAGTGCGCCAAGTGGAGCAGATGTTGCGAAGGGCACAAGTGCCTTTTCTCAATGCCACACAGCTTTCAGTGGAGGAGCTTGCGACGCGCTTAATGTCACAAGCCGGTATCGAACGCAGAATTGACTAAAGAACCACGTGGACTTTTCACGCCGCCACAAAATGTGTAGTGTGCGCCGTCTTCCGGACAGCCATGTTTTGATATGCAAATTGTCTCCCTGCCCTATTCCCTGAACACAGCAGCGGCCTTTGCCGCAGTGGCCGACCTACCCGCACCGGTATGGCTCGACAGTGGCCGACCCATTGGTGGAGGCCGCTATGACATCATCAGCGCCGACCCCCTCAGCACCCTCGAGTTGCATGCAAATAGCCCAGCCCCCTTTTCACAGCTGGATGACTTGACCTGCGAGCTGTGCCCACAGGAGCGGGACTCGCAATTGCCTTTTTGCGGCGGAGTGATCGGCTATGCGGGATATGAACTTGGGGTAGAGGGCAACTATCTTCCATCGGACACCCGCCCTACCGATTTACCGGCAGGCTTTTTTGGTCTCTATGGCTGGGCTTATATCGCAGACCACCAATTAGGCAGCTGCCACCTGGTATTCCACCCAGCCTGCCCACCTCGACAAGTGCAAGAATTGACTGAGCGTTTTAACTCGATAACCTGGGAAAAGCCTTTGAACACGGCGGAGTTCCGCCTGCTGGCCCCATTTGAACATGAGTTCAGCGCTGAGGAATATCGCGCTCGGATTGAACGCATTCTCGAATATATCGCCGCAGGAGATGTCTACCAGGCAAACTTCACGCAAAGGTTTTGCGCCCCCTATGAAGGCGACCCCTTCAGTGCCTACCTGGCCCTGCGCACACGGGTCGCGGGTCCCTTTTCTGCCTATATGGAATTAGCTCAGGGAAGCCTACTGAGCATGTCGCCGGAGCGTTTTATCCGCGCAGATGGCGACAGCTTGCGCACAGAACCAATCAAAGGCACTGCTGCCCGGGTTGCCGACCCGCTAGCGGACCAGAGAGCAGCCTTCACCCTGCAGAGGAGCCCCAAGGATCGCGCCGAGAACCTAATGATCGTAGATCTACTCCGCAATGATTTTAGTAAGTTGTGTCGTAAAGGCAGTGTGCGTGTACCAGAGTTGTTTCAGCTAGCCAGCTTCGCGAATGTTCACCACCTCGTTAGTGTTGTTACCGGCGAGATGTCAGAGGACTCTGCTTACAGTGACCTCCTCGCAGCTTGCTTCCCTGGAGGCTCGATTACCGGAGCACCTAAAAGGCGCTCGATGGAAGTCATCCGCGAGCTTGAGTCCAGTCCCCGTGGCATTTATTGCGGTAGCATCGGCTACGTCAGTAGCTGTGGCCGAGCTGACACCAATATTGCTATCCGCACTTTCAGTGCTAGCAATGGGCGCATAACCTGCGCAGCGGGCGGTGGCATTGTCGCAGACTCGGATCCTGCGGCAGAACATCGCGAATGCTTAGCCAAGGTGCGCCTGCTTTTAGATACCACTGAGCAGTTTTTACGCTAATAGGATTATGGGAAGCTGACAATTCCGCGTTTGGCACCAATTCCTGTAGTGAGACTACAGTTTTTGGTTATAGCCCTATCCTGGATCGATATTTCAATGTTATTAGACCTTCTGATAAATTCGTGGTTAATAGCTCCAATTTCGGTGCTTATAACGGATCAAGGAATTTATTGTGAAGATCACACTGGTCAAAAAAGTACTCGCCGATGGCTCTCCCTGCGCCAAGTGCCGCGACGTGCAGGAAAAGCTGGAGGGAAATGATCAGCTCAAGTTTATCGACCAGACGCTGATAGCCGATGTGCGCGACCCACAGAGCGCCGGAATAAAAATCGCCCAGCAATACAAAGTAGAGCGCGCACCCTTTTTTGTCGTTGAGCGGGAAGGCCAGGAAGCGGTGATTTATACCGTTTATTTCAAGTTCGCCAAAGAAGTACTGCAACCAATGATTCAGGTAGAGGCCTCCTAGCCTCTACCTTTAAAGCATGGCCTCTTAAATAGCTGGACTAGTAAACTGGCAGTTCCATGCCAGAAAACAGCGCATCAACCTCTGCACGACTCCCAGCATGTGCCGCTTGATCAACCAGCTCACGGGTTAGATGCGGGGCAAATTGCTGGATAAATTCATACATAAAACCGCGTAGAAAAATTCCTTTTCGGAAACCAATCTTTGTCACGCTGGGTTCAAACAAATTGCTGGCATCCAGCGCTACCAGATCCTCATCCTCTCCATCCACTGCCATATCCGCCACAATACCAATCCCCAAGCCAAGGCGCACATAGGTCTTGATCACATCCGCATCAGCAGCAGTAAATACCACTTTCGGTGACAGTCCTTTTTCCAGGAAGGCCTCATCTAGTTTTGAACGACCAGTGAAGCCGAATACATAAGTCACTATTGGGTACTTTGCAACCTCCTCAAGATCCAGTTTGCTGGCCTGGCACAGGGGGTGGTCTTTCGGCACCAGTACACAGCGATTCCAGCGATAAACCGGCATCATCACTAAATCACTGAACAATTCCAACGCTTCAGTGGCAATTGCAAAATCCGCAGTGCCATCCGCTGCCATTTCTGAAATTTGCATTGGAGTGCCCTGATGCATATGGAGGGACACTTCCGGATAACGGGAAATAAACAGCTTGATAACCGGGGGCAATGCATAGCGAGCCTGGGTGTGAGTGGTGGCAACAGACAGACTGCCCTTCTTGTCATTACTAAACTCTTGCGCAACCTGCTTGATATTCTCAACCTTGCGCATGATTTCGCCGGCCGTCTTAAGAATTGCCTCACCAGCAGGGGTGACCCTTGTAAGGTGCTTGCCGCTGCGAGCGAAGATTTCGACACCTAACTCATCTTCAAGCAAGCGGATCTGTTTACTGATACCCGGCTGAGAAGTGTAGAGACTCTGCGCAGTAGCAGAAACGTTGAGATCGTGATGCGCCACTTCCCAGATATATCGCAACTGCTGCAGCTTCATAGGTCCTCCCTTACTATCAATCACCCCGCCCCAGAACGAGCGCAACCCTGACAGATAAATTGTTTGTTATAAAAAACACATTGAGTTATGCGCGAAAAGAATAGCAGCGAATTAGAGCCCGGGCCAACAGACAGATGAATATCCGGTGAAGAGGAGCTAGTGTCAATCGACTTTGAGAGATAAATCCCATTCTGGCGGGATTCTTTGATCAGGCTTCAGCATTGGCAATACCATGGGGCACATGTCCCGTGGCAACATGCTCCGCGGCTGAGGCACAATGTGTCGGCTGATCATCAAAAAAGACATCGGCCCCAAAAGCACGCAGGAACTCGCCTTTTGGCAACCCACCCAGAAACACCGACTCATCTACACGAATATTCCAGGCCCGCAGGGTGCGAATCACTCGCTCATGAGCCGGCGCAGATCGCGCAGTAACCAAGGCAGTACGAATAGGACAGGAATCCAGGCCGAATTCCGACTGGAGCTTTTGCAGGGCCTCAAGGAACCCTTTAAATGGACCCCCGCCAAGTGGTTCCTGGGCTGAAGCCCGCTCCGCCTTCGCAAAAGCGGCAAGGCCATCGCGCTTATAAATTCTCTCAGCCTCATCAGAAAAAATAACGGCGTCGCCATCAAATGCAAAACGCAGCACGTCATCCCGATACTCGCGACTCCCACCTGCCACCAAGGTAGCCGCAGCCACCCCCTGCTCCAGTGCACGCTGGACATCCAGCCCATCTGTAGACAGAAACAGATTACAGCCAAAGGGGCCGATATAGCGGTAAGGGCTCTCGCCATTACAAAAAGCTGCACGGGTAATATCCAAACCATAGTGCTCGATGGAGTTAAACACCCTCAAGCCGGTATCAGCACTGTTGCGGGAAAGTAATATCACTTCAACCCGGGGCTCTCCCTCTAGCAGCTCATTAATCTTTAAAAACTTCTCAACAAGAGGAAAAGCATCTCCCTTATCCAGCACATCGTTCTCCCGGTCAATCTGGTAACGGGAAAAGGCTTGCAACCCCTGCTCCTCAAATACCTGGTGGCTCTCACCCAGGTTAAACAATGCACGCGAAGAAATTGCAATTACCAACTTATCGGGTCGAGCATCCATCAAGGCCCCTCCACATACTCATGCCCAGCGGGCCTTTTGTTGCCATACCACTTTTCCAGCAGGGCACCCAGCACCCGCCGTAAATCTTCCAGAGTACACTTAGACATACCTCTTGGCTCGCCACCAGCAATTGGGCATCGCTAACTTCCAAAACAAACTTTAGAAGACCGTTCAACTCATTCGGTGGGCATGCAACCTCTATACGCTGATAAATTTCCACCAAATGACCGATAAACAGCCCGCCGCGCCGCCAATCCAACTCATAGGATTGAGCTCCATCCCGCATAACTTAAGCCTGCAATGGAGTGTCTCATGATTATTGAAAAAAACAATGCTAGGGAGAGCCTACGGAAACTCCCATTACAAGCGCGGCCAGAGTTAGAGACATAGACCGATCTCTTCGGGAGTCGAGATGTATACAGGGGCATTTCACGAGCAGAAGACTATAGAGATATCCACCAAGGAGATAATTGTCCTGGTCATCCTCGCTGGTGGCAAGACAAGGCTCCGAAATGCCGAGGTAGCAACTACCGCCCAAACTTATCCATCATACTGTGATAGAACATACCCAACACAAGCCCCGGCCAACGTAACAGGGTGCCGCCAGGAAAGGTATCTGTTGGTATCCTGGCCATAATATCGAAGCGCTCTTCGACCCCAGCAATTGCCTCTGCAAGGACCTTACCTGCAAACGTAGCCGTGGGGACCCCATGCCCGGAATACCCCTGACTGTAATAAATATGGGGTTCCAGCCTGCCCATGTGTGGCATGCGGTTCAAAGTAATTGCCAAAGCCCCTCCCCAGCCATACTCAATGTGAGTCCTCTCCAGCTGCGGATATACCTTCAACATGTTTTTACGCACAAACTTGCGAATATCAGCTGGGAAGCGAGTCGTGTAATTCTCACCACCGCCAAAGATCAAGCGGTTATCGCCTGAGAGCTTCCAGTAATTGATAACAAAAAGCGTGTCCTGTACCGCGTGATCGTTGGCAATCAACTCTTGTGCCTGTGAATCGGGCAAAGGCTCGGTGGCGATTACAAAGTTATTGATGGGCATTATCTTGCCTGCCATGCGCGGTTCGAGTTTACCTAAGTAAGCATTACAAGCCAGCACCACATTGCGTGACCTGACTCGCCCCTTGGCAGTTACGATCTCACAGGGACTTCCACCTCGATAACGCAGCACTCTGCTGTGTTCAAAAAGTTTTACCCCCATCCCAACACAGGCCGCTGCCAACCCCAGTGCATAGTTTAGTGGGTGCAGGTGCAGCGAATCACTATCAATTTGAGCTCCGAGATAACGCTTGGAGCCAACCAGCTCCTGTACTTCCTGCTCATCCGCGTATCGCACCCCCTGGTAGCCATAACGATCCCGTAACAGCTCCGCTTCCTTACGCAGATAGTTATCATGACTGGGCTTGGCTGCCAGGTGCATAATGCCGCGTTTGAGATCACAGCAGATATTATGCTTAACAATTAACCGCTCAACTAGTTGCACCGCCTCGATACTAAACTTCCAGAGCCGGGCCGCAATATCGGCGCCAAACATTTCCTCCAGATCACTTTGGCAGCGGCGTTGGCCCACCCCAACATGACCACCATTTCTCCCAGAAGCGCCCCAGGATATTCGCTCAGCTTCAAGCACCGCAACCTTATAGCCTCTCTCAGCCAAGTGCAGTGCCGTAGATAGACCGGTGTATCCAGCGCCAATCACACAGACATCCGCCTCTAAATCCCCATTTAGCAAGGGGTATTCAAGAGCCATATTGGCACTCGCAGCGTAGTACGATTCTGTATGTCCACTCAGCACTTTCATTAAAATAATTCCCTGAGCTGATAAGAGCGCCCGAAAAGCACTAACTTATAAGATTAGCAACAACACACTCCTGAATACTAACTCAGGCTTTTTGTCACAATCATAGTCAACCCTACACATTAATCTGCAGCGCCCTTTCCCCAGCCCTCGCTCACAACAACGCAAGCAGGCGCCCAAGCGTATACTGAAGTCACCACAGGGAGAGGTCATTTTACCTAAGGGGCTAAGATGCGGAAGATTACAAACTGGCTTGCAGAGCACCAAATCGCCGAGGTGGAGTGCCTGGTACCTGATATGTCGGGCAATGCCAGAGGAAAGTTCACCCCAACCGACAAATTCCTCACCCAGGACAGCCGCCTTCCGGAAAGCATTCTGGTTCAGACTGTGACCGGCGACTACGTCGATGAACATAACGAACTGGTAGACCCGGCCGATACGGATATGCTTTTGGTACCCGATCCCGATTCAGTTCGCCTAAACCCCTGGGCCAATGATCCCACTGCTCAAATTATTCATGATTGCTATACACGCGATGGTCGACCCCATCCGATTAGTACACGCAATATTCTCAAATTTGTTCTAGAAAAATATTCAGCTAAAGGGTGGAAGCCGATTGTTGCCCCTGAAGTGGAATTCTACCTGGTGAAACGAAATTTAGACCCGGATGAAAAACTTTCCGCACCCGTTGGTCGCTCTGGCCGTACAGAAAAAACCCGGCAATCTTATAGCATCGATGCGGCCAACGAATACGAACCTATCATTGAGGATATGTATGATTTCTGTGAGGCACAAGGCCTGGATGTGGACACGCTTATCCATGAGTCTGGCACCGCGCAAATGGAGATAAATTTTCTGCATGGAGACCCTTTACGACTCGCTGACCAGGTTTTCACTTTTAAACGGACAGTAAGGGAAACTGCACTGCGCCATGGAATTTATGCAACCTTTATGGCGAAACCGATGGAGGATGAGCCTGGCAGCGCACTACACTTACATCAAAGCGTCATTAATGAAAAAACCGGAAAAAATATTTTCACTGACAAAAATGAAAAAGAAAATGAAACATTCTTAAACTTTATTGGCGGCATGCAGAAATATACACCTGGATTTATCAGCTTTTTTGCCCCGAATGTAAACTCCTATAGACGTTTTACTCCGGAAATGGCTGCACCGACCAGCCTGCACTGGGGCTATGACAACCGCACAACTGGATTGCGAGTTCCCGACAGCTCCCCTCAAGGAAAAAGACTGGAAAATCGTTTTCCAGGAGCTGACTGCAATCCATATTTAGCCATTGCTGCCTCTCTCGCCTGTGGCTATTTAGGGATGATCAATAAAGTGGCACCCAGCGCACCTTACCAGGGCGACTGCTCCATGGAGCCCATCACCCTACCCCGCACGCAAGAACATGCCCTAAATCTTTTATTGGAGTGTGAAGAAGCAGCAGAAATGTTTGGCAGGAAATTCGTAAAAGCATGGAGTGCAATTAAGCGCGATGAATACGAGGAGTTCAACAGGGTAATTAGCTCATGGGAGAGGGAGTACCTCCTTCTAAATGTTTAACCTTAAAAATGATCACATTATTTTTTTAAAAATAATATTTAACTGGCACCCCACTCATTCAGCAGGAATAATTAGGCGTATCTTTCGGATTTCTCCGGCAGGATATTAATTGCTGATTTGTGACTACCTGAGCAAAAATATCGAAAACAATTCAAATATATAGGTTTATCATCACCTTTTTGTTGCCACTATGCGTACGCAAGGTAATCTCAGGTTGCCCGTTAAAATCGGGTAACAGGTTTGAGAAAGCGTACGTCATTACCGCATGTGCGGTCCCACCTCTGACGTCTGGTTATCTTCTGCTGTCTTACCGCACTAAAAGACCGGCCCGTACCGACCAGCCATTTTTTTGTAGTAACCCATAAGGGTATCTCCCGGCCCCGGACGTCCGGTTTCATATAAAAAGTTATAAAGGGAAAGCTAGCAATGAAACATCTAATAGGAGTTACCTGCACTTTAGCTTTGGCTATAAGTGCCCAGGCTGCCGATCGCATCCCCGCTACACCGGATATGCTCTCGCCGCAGACGCTAACCGCTGCCGCAGGGTCCGATATGGCTCTGGTAAAAGTCCGTGAGCGGACCCTCGGAAGCGGAAAAACTGTTGCCCGCTATCAGCAGACACATAAAGGCATACCGGTTTGGGGACAGACCGTAACCAGTTCAGGCCAGGGTTTAATTACTGAAGTTCACGGCGACGTTCTGACAGGACTGGAAATCGAAGTACCGACTGTCCGCGCATCTATTGACGGTGATAACGCCCTCGATCGCGCAATGAACCACCAGATTACTCAACGAGCCCAACAAGGAATTATGCAGGGAGCGTTATCCCTGCCAGTTCTGAAGCTGGAAGCCAAGAACCAGAAAAAAGAGCTGTTTGTTTACATTAATGAGCAAGATGAGGCTCGTCTCGCTTATCTGGTGAACTGGGTTGAATACGGCGAAGAACCCAGGCGCCCCTTCTACTTCATTGACGCCATGACTGGCGAAGTAATCAAGCACTGGGACGGCCTTACGTTCCAGGATGCTCAGGGCCCTGGTGGCAACCAAAAGACTGGCCGCTATGAATACGGCACTGACTTCCCCTCTATGGAAGTGGATGCCAACTGCCGCATGGATACCACTAACGTGGAAACTGTGGATTTGAACCACGGTACCAGCGGCGGCAGCGTTCACCAGTTCACCTGCCCTTATAATGATTACAAGGAAATCAACGGCGCCTACTCACCGCTGAACGATGCCCACTTCTTTGGAGGTGTGGTCTTCAATATGTTCAACGATTGGTATAACACCTCACCGTTGACCCAGAAGCTGCGTTTACGTGTGCACTATGGCAACAATTACGAAAACGCTTTCTGGGATGGCAGCCAAATGACATTTGGGGATGGCCGTAACACCTTCTACCCATTAGTCAGCCTGGATGTAACAGCACACGAGGTCAGCCACGGCTTCACCGAGCAGAACTCGAATCTTGTTTACAGTGGTCAGCCGGGCGGTATCAACGAAGCCTTCTCTGATATTTCAGGTGAAGCCGCCGAGTACTTCATGACCGGTAGCAACGACTGGCTGGTTGGAGCCCAGATTTTCAAGTCCAGTGGAGCCTTGCGTTATTTTGAAGACCCCACCCAGGATGGAAGCTCCATCGGCCATGCCGATGACTACTATAACGGCATGGATGTGCATTACAGCTCCGGGGTTTACAACCGCGCATTCTACCTGATAGCCAACACCTCTGGCTGGAATACCCGCACGGCGTTTGATGTGTTCGTCCTTGCCAATCAGATGTACTGGGGAACCAACTCTGACTATGACGAAGCTGCCTGTGGCGTTGAGCAAGCGGCTGTTGACTTGGGATACACCAAGGCTGACGTTACTGCAGCCTTCAATACTGTCGGTGTTACCTGTGACGATACTCCTCCCCCCCCTCCCGGTGAATTAGAAAATGGTCAGTCTGTGGATGGCCTATCCGGCAGCTCTGGTGATGAACTTCATTACACTCTAGAGGTTCCAGCAGGAGCTACTGGCCTGAGCTTTGCTATGTCTGGCGGAAGTGGAGATGCAGATCTCTATGTACGCTTCGGCGCTGCTCCAACTACTTCCAGTTACGACTGTCGTCCTTTCAGCGGGGGCAATAATGAGACTTGTGATATAGACGATGCAGACGTGCAAGCAGGTACCTATTACGTCATGGTACGCGGTTATAGTTCCTTCTCCGGTGTCAGCCTGGTAGGCAGCTTCACAGGTGACGACGGAGGTGGCAACTCAGACGGCTGGGAGGAAACTAACCTTTCCGGCTCTGCGAATGCATGGCAGCACTTCACCCTGGAGGTAGGCAGTGGTGCATCAACCTTGAATGCAACGATGTCAGGCGGTAGTGGTGACGCAGATCTCTATGTTCGCCATGGTTCAGCACCAACTCGCAATACCTGGGATTGCCGTCCATACAAGTGGGGTAATGATGAAAGCTGCAGCATCAGCAACCCGCAAAGCGGTACCTGGCATATCAGCATTCGTGGCTATCAGTCATACTCCGGTGTCACCCTGAGTGCTCAAGCAGAGTAAATATATCTGCTGAGGAGTTCGATTCCCTTGCCATACCAGCGGAACCGAACAATAAAAAAGGCAGCCATCAGGCTGCCTTTTTTCGCTTCAGGTTAGAGTCCCTAAGAACCACACTATTTGTGGCTGGGATCCTTCCAGTAATCCTTCACCGTATTCTTCATCTCTTTCGCCAATACGGTAATACCGAACAAGTTGGGCAGAGTCATTATGACAATGGCTACAGCGGATAGATTCCAAATAACAGTCGTATCCTCAATTGCCGCCCAGAAGAAGGCGATAACATACACAATTCTGTATGGCATAACCGCTTTGGGGCCAAATAGGTAAATCATGGAACGATCACCATAGTAAGACCATGCGATTGCGGTAGAGAAAGCGAACAGCAAAATTCCCAGGGTAACAATCAAGCCACCATACTCACCGAAGAAACCGCGCTGGAAAGCCTTATTGGTAAGCGCTACTGAGTGCACCAGGGATTTCCCCCAAATATCCACATCTTCATTGGCGAACTTACCATCCACCACATTAAGTACACCGCTAAATTCATCTTCACCCACCCGGAAATCCAAGTCTTCAGCGATAGAGCGCGCGTGGATCAAGGTAAAATCCTGAGCGTTTAGCGGGCGACCATCGGTTACAACCACCGAGCCATTATAGGGTTTCACATCGCTGGGCTGGCTACTGAGGTAGTTAAATAACTGCTTCACCTCCTCGGGGTTACCTTCGTCATAACGCCCTTCCACTACATAAGTATCCGCACCCTCAAACAGGTTTTCATGTTTTTCGCTCCAGACACCGGAAGACAAGATTACCAGGCCGGTCAAGGTACAGATAATGATGGTATCGATAAATGGCTCGAGCAGGGAGACCATGCCCTCGGAAACAGGCTCATCGGCACGCGCAGCGGCGTGAGCAATCGGCGCAGAGCCCTGCCCCGCTTCGTTGGAAAAGAGGCCACGGTTTACACCACGGTTAAAGGCATAGGCGAAGCTGGCTCCCAGGAAGCCCCCTACTGCAGCGCTGCCAGTAAAGGCATCGCGGAAAACGGCCACAAAGGAGGGAACGATATTTTCTATGTTGTAGAAAATCACACCCAGTGCACCAATCACATAGATCAGCGCCATTGCAGGAACAATAGTAGAAGTCACCTTGGCGATTCGGGTAATGCCGCCAATAATCACCATACCCAACAGGATGGCGAGTACACCACCGGTCAGGGCTTTTTCAATACCAAAGGAGTCATGCATTGCCTGAGCAATATTATTCACCTGAGGCAGGCTTCCAGTACCGAAAGAGCAGATCACTGTAGCAATGGCAAACAAGACTGCCAGCCACTTCATATTGAGGCGGCGCTCCATATAGAACATGGGGCCACCAGCGTAGTAGCCATCTGCGGCTTTAATACGATACTTATGGGAGAGCGTTACTTCGACAAACTTGGTTGTCATACCCAGGAAGGCGGTCATCCACATCCAGAACAGTGCGGCCGGACCACCCAGGAAAATAGCAAGACCTACACCACCAATATTACCGGTACCCACGGTACCGGAAAGCGCGGTAGCCAGAGCCTGGAAGTGCGAGGTATCACCCGGATCACCAGGTTTATCGTATTTACCCTGGACGATCTTGATTGCGTGCCCGAAATAGCGAATTTGCGGGAACCCAAGATAAATGGTGAAAAAGAAACCTACCCCGAGCAACACCCAGGGAAACCAAGGTGCCGAACCGAGCATGCCGTCCAATGACAGCAGCAGTTGATTAAAGGAATCCAAGCTAACCCCCCACTCCTCTGAATTAATTCTGATTGTTTTATATACAGCAACAGCCGTAATTTGTTGCGCAGGTTAGCAGCTTACGCAGCACTAGAACAGTAAAGGGGCGTTAAACCGTTTGAAATGAAAAGTTTTGCCGGTAGGGAAACAAAGCAAATTGTCCGCCAGTGTGAACAAAAACTATATTGCTGCAACCTTCATAGCTACCATTGCGCAACTGATGTAAAAGCCCGTGAAAGGCTTTGCCGGTGTAGACGGGGTCAAGCAAAATTCCCTCGAGGCTGGCCACCTCATTGATTGTCTGGTAGACCTCAGGACCGGCTGCTCCATACCCAGGCCCGATAAAATTCGCATTTACATCAACCTCGAGAGATGAAAGATTGATCTCGTTTCCCGTCAAGCGGCTCCAGTGAAAGATATCCTCGCGAACTTTACCCTCGAAGTAGGCTGCACTATCACATACTGCGTACCCGGTGACCTTCGTTTTAACTTGAAGCAACTGGCAACCCAGGGTCAAACCTGCCTGAGTTCCACCACTGCCGGTGGCACTTACAATATACTCTGGCTCAAAGCCTTGGCTGTGACAATCCTCTATTAGCTCCTGCGAAGCAGACAGGTACCCCCAAATCCCCAGCCCGTCACTAGCGCCAGTGGGAATACAAAGGGAGCGATGCCCCAGGCCCAGATATTCCTCTTGCCAATAAGCAAAGTTCCTTCCAAGTTCAGCTGTATATTCTTTGGGCGGATAGATAGATACTTTTGCACCAGCGAGATGGTCCAGAAGCAAGTTCCCATCCACTAAAGTATCAGGCTCTCCCCGCAAAATAAGGTGTACTCCAAGCCCTAGGCGCGCACCGACAAGTGCCGTTGTTCGACAGTGGTTGGATTGAATCCCCCCACAGGTAATCAAAGTGCCACAACCCCGGCTGAGTGCCTCTGCCGCTACAAACTCCAGCTTTCGCAGCTTGTTACCAGACATCCCAAATTCAGTCAGATCGTCCCTTTTTACCCAGATTCTGGGGCCACCAAAAGGAAGGGAGTAACGCTCACTGATTCGATCAAGAGGCTGCAGTGGTGTTGGCAGGTTGCCAAGACAAAGGCGCTCAGGCAACTCGACAGGCAGGCTTTTGGGCACAAGAGACTCCTTTTCTATGGACAGGGCTAATATTGGCGTCGTTGCTCTGTCTGTTTTTACAAAATTGCGGTCGTAGAAAGGGTTACTTAAAGACGAAAACAGCCTTCGTCATAATTCGAGTACCCACCTGAATTTTGTATAATTCTGAAAGCCCATTATTTTTTGGATTATCGCGGGCTTCGATTCACGCTGACTATTAGCTTGCACTGCTCTTCCAAAAGATTTTTTCTATAAGGGATAACATAGAGTGCAAAGAATCAATCTCACAGAAACGAGAAAGCCCGGCAATCGCCGGGCTTTCTCAACTGGACAATTGTAAGATCAAGCCAAAAGGCTATCAGATCTTTTTAATTGTGCCTTTTGGCAAAACAGCGTGAACTGCCACTTTCTGGAATTTCAAGGACATGTTGTCCGCAACTTCCAGAACAATGTAGTCCTCATCCACCTTATCAACACGACCGAGCATACCACTGCTCATCACCACTTCATCACCTTTTTTCAGGGCACCAACCAGCTCCTGGTGCTCCTTTTGACGCTTGCGTTGAGGGCGAATAATAAAAAACCACATGAACGCGAACAGGCCTGCAAACATCAGCAAGGTAATCATTGGATTACCTTGTGGTGCCGGCGCTGCCTGCTGTGCCATCGCAGAGGGAATAAAAAAGCTCATGCAAAACCTCAAAGAGTCAGCCTATAAAATTGCCGCCAACTCTAACGGGTTTACCCCGTCGAGGCAACGGATCGGGCCGACCAGAGCAAGATCGGCCAAACCAATTTCCACTTAAAAGCGCTGGCGAACCTGGCGTCGATAGCCAGTAGGCGACATACCGGTCCAACGTTTAAAAGCGCTGGTAAAGCTGGTTCTGTCGGAGAAATCCAGAATCCTTGAAATTCCATCAACACTGAGCGCAGTATCCTTCAGGAAGTGCACTGCATGGCGAAAACGCACATGATCGCGCAGTGAGGCGAAGCTCAGATTGTGCTCTTGTAAACGACGCTGCAGTGTCCGGGTAGACATGCTTAAGTCGGAAGCAACGGGGCGAATTGCGAGAGAGGCCTTACCGATGCGCTGCTCAAGCACATCGATCACTCTGGCAGCAATGCCAAAGCTGGTAGCCTCGGGGGGAGCCAGCAGCTGGTCGAGGATATTCGGATCACCGGATATCCTAGCCTGCTGAAGGGATTTATCTTCAGAGAGCGAAGTCTGGTCGGGCTGAGTATGGTTCATCGAGCTGCTCCTTTTGAGTTCCGTGAGCCGCAGTTATTTTTCTATGTCCGCATCAAGCGAATCCCGATTGCCCCTGCCCACTCCAACACCAACTTCTTCAGCGGGCTACCACTCGATGCGGGATGCACCAAAAACAGACATCGAATCCTTCACAGAGATGTACAATTTTTAAACTAACCGCTCCGGCAATACCCCACAGAGACACACTCTCTCGCCGGCGCACCTTTCCTTTACAACGACCAGTATAGACCAAGAATTGAGAATGCAAGGGACGACAGCGGTTTTTTTCATCTTATTGTGCTGTATAGGGCAGAAATACATGGCTGCAGTGCTCGTTTTCCATGCCAAACACCAAAAAGCAGGGCCCAGAGGCACCCAGAGCACCCGCTAAACTATCACTTGCGCCGAATTAACTAATCAAGATTCTCCCCAATCCAGTTAAGGACATCCTCGCTGTGAGTCTTGGTTTTGACTTTATCAATGATATGACGCAAGCGGCCGGTCTGATCAATAATAAAGGTAGTTCTGATCAAGCCCATGTATTCCTTACCCATAAATTTCTTCAAGCCCCAGCAGCCATACTTGTCCGCGATCTTATGATCTTCATCAGACAGGAGGTCAAAATTGAGTTCGTGCTTGTCGATAAAACGTTGCAGCTTGGCTTCTGGATCCGGGCTGACTCCGAGAACCACAGTATTAAGTTTTTCAAAGTCACTACTACTATCGCGGATACCACAGGCTTGGGTGGTACAACCTGGCGTCAGAGCTTTCGGGTAGAAATAAAGCACAACATTACTTTTGTCACGAAAGTCTTTAAGAGAAACCTTCTCACCACTTTGGTTGGTAAGAGTAAAAGCCGGTGCTAAATTGCCGATTTTGGGAAAAGCCATAAGAAATCCCCTGGGGAGTAGTTACAAATAATGTCGGGGATTATATCGAAAAGTGGATAGGGAGGACGCCAGTACTGCTGAGAAATCAGAATTGACGCAAGTGAAACTCCTGCTCCTTGCGAGCAATGATACCGATCCGACCCAGCTTCTGTACCAGCTCAGCCTTCTCCGCATCAGTGAGGAACTCCCCCACTTCCAGGCAGCCCTCAGGCCCACTGAAGCTCACTTTGGCCGGTTCAGCGGAGCTCGCCCCCATACGAACAAGAAGGGCCAGCTTATCTCGGGAAAACTCGCGGTGGTAAACACTCTGCTGCCTAAAGCCCTTACAGCAATCAAAAACCACCTGCTCATTATTAATTCGTATAACCTCACGACGTGTTCCCTCCATGCACACGTAGGCAAACAAAACCCCCAACAGCAGGATCTCAAGGCCGGCAAATGGCAGGATCATCCAGGCTCCAGCAAAGGCAAAGGCAAAGCTAATGCCCAAGGAGACTGCAACAAGAGAGAAAAACACCCATAAGTTGCCGGAAACCGACAGGGATTGATTCGGCTGTAAGAGAATACAGGCACAGCGGGAGGAGTGGCGGCCGACTTCTGTGACCATAGCAAACGCTTCCGACAAACACTTAACAATCAGTGTAGTGCCAGCATCCCAAGCCCACATCCGGCGGGCGACTCATTGGTTCAACCTTTAAGTCACACCATAAAAAAACCCGCACTAACTGTGCGGGTTTTTAATGCCACCCTGTCTAACGACAGGCTGTCAATTCATTGCGATTATGGCAGCAGGTGAGCTACTGCATCACGCTCTTCCGCCAGCTCCTGCTCTGTAGCAGCCATTTTCTCGCGGGAGAATTCGTTGATTTCTACGCCTTGCGCGATTTCCCAGTCGCCGCCTTTACAGGTGCAAGGGAAGGAGTAAATCAAACCTTCTTGAATACCGTAGGAACCATCGCTGTAAACAGCCATGCTGGTCCAATCGCCTTCAGCAGTACCCAACGCCCAATCGCGCATATGGTCAATAGCGGCGTTAGCGGCGGAAGCGGCAGAAGATGCACCGCGTGCCTTGATGATAGCGGCACCGCGCTGCTGCACGGTTGGGATAAAGTCGTTCTCGTACCAGTCTTGCTCCACTTTATCCATTGCCGGGGTGCCAGATACTTTAACCTGGTGAAGGTCTGGATACTGAGTGGAGGAATGGTTGCCCCAGATGGTCATGTGGGTAATGTCATTAACACTGGACTCAGTCTTATTGGCCAGTTGCGACAATGCGCGATTATGGTCCAGACGGGTCATAGCGGTAAAATTGCGTGGATCCAGGTCCGGCGCATTGCGCTGGGCAATCAAGGCATTGGTATTAGCCGGGTTGCCAACAACCAGAACTTTTACGTTGCGAGAGGCAACATCGTTCAGGGCCTTGCCCTGCGCGGAAAAAATTGCAGCGTTGGCTTCCAATAAGTCCTTACGCTCCATACCCGGTCCACGGGGGCGCGCACCTACGAGCAGAGCGTAGTCAGCGTCTTTGAACGCAACAGTAGCATCATCGCTCTGTACAATACCCGCGAGCAGCGGGAAAGCACAGTCTTCGAGCTCCATGGCAACGCCTTTTAGCGCTTCCAATGCCGGAGTGATTTCCAACAGCTGCAAAATAACTGGTTGATCTTTACCCAGCATCTCGCCGGAAGCAATACGGAACAGCAGCGAATAGCTGATCTGACCGGCGGCGCCGGTAACAGCAACACGAACAGGTGCTTTCACGATAGTTCTCCTCGTTTGTAAGCGGCCGCATTATAGGGCCTCGTGTGCAAATTTCACCTCAAGCGATAGAATTACTGGCTCAATTTCTCGGTGAACTTCTTTATCGTCCAACCAACGCATTAAAAGAACGATTATGCCAGTGCAATTTCTCGATAACGCTCTTGTAGAGAGCAATAGACCTGGTCACTGTAATCCGCCGCAGAAGGATCGAGCTGCCCGGCAATTTCTGCCAGGTGTTCATTGTCTTCTCGACCAGCCCAGTTCTTTATATAAGTGCCTTCTTTATAACCGTTATCCTGACGAAAACGGTTGAGTACATTTTTACCAACATATCGCTGGTACAGTTCAGCAAAGGGCATTGCCACATCTGCAAGTAATTGTGCAAAACCACCCAGATCGAACTGCTTACTGGCCAAAGTATTGAGCGTGAAAGATTCCAGGTTCTCGCGAAAATCACCTGGGGCCCGCAATCCCTTTTCTATTTCACCCAGCATAGTTTCAGCCACTTTCTCAGGTGACCCCTGCTGCAACTCCAGGCTAAGACCAAAGTGCCAAATATCTACCAGCTCAAGCTTTACTTGGTCGATTTCCGGCTGTTGTTTTTTCCACCACTTCCAGCCATAGTGATCAAGTAACTCTGCACTCTCTACCCAGATCGCCCGGTACCAGGCAAAATTCTGGGCCCGCCAATTTTCATTGACCACGGTATTAATTTCATCTTGCAGGGTCAGCATGACCTGCAACTGCTGCTTCATCATTCGGGTACTTCCTATAGTCGGGATCAGGCTAGGCTGCCCGCGGGAATAATCTGAAAAAGTTTTCTGTAGTTATTTCAGCCAGCTGTTCGTAGGGGATGCCACGCAATTCGGCAATAAATTCTGCCACCTCACGCACATAAGCTGGAATATTGGCTTTGCCCCGGTAGGGAACCGGCGCTAAGTAAGGAGAATCAGTCTCCACCAGCAAGCGGTCCAGTGGTAGCTTACGCGCAACATCGCGCAGCTCCCCAGCATTCTTGAAGGTGACAATACCAGACAGAGAGATGTAGTAGTTAAGATCCAAGGCGGATCTTGCCATCTCCCAGTTTTCGGTGAAACAGTGCAGTACACCAGCTGTTTCCAGGTTTCCATGTGTACGGATCAAATCGATAGTATCTTCACGTGCATCGCGGGTATGCACAATTACCGGTAATTGCGCACTCCCTGCAGCCTGTAAATGGGCGATAAAACTCTGCTGCTGAACATCTTTGGTTTCTGTACTGTAATAGTAGTCAAGGCCGGTCTCTCCCAACGCTACCACATTGGGACGTTCGGCCATTGCTATCAACTTGTCAACACCGGCCAAACCAGATTCCACATCGAGCGGATGGATACCTACCGAACAGACAACATCGCGGTAGCGAGAAGCGATTTCAACAACTGCGTCGACATTATCGAGGCTGATGCCAACACAAAGGAACTTACCAACACCACGATCGCGCGCCAATTCAAGCACCGCATCGAGGTCACCATCAAATTTATCGAGCTTTAACCTGTCCAAGTGACAGTGAGAATCTACGAGCATGTGTAAGTTACAACGTATGAGTGGGTCGGCTGGACTCAAGCGTACCGGCCAAATAGGTTTCTATCTTGTTTTGCGCAATATTATCTTTATCGCCAAACTGAACCCCAATCCCGGGAGTTCTGTTACCCTGGGCTCCATTCGGAGTAATCCAAATCACCTTACCTGCCACCGGGATCTTTTCCGGCTCATCCATTAGGCTCAGCAGCAGGAACACTTCATCGCCAAGACTGTAAGATTTATCGGTACTGATAAATAAGCCACCATTCTTCACAAAGGGCATATAAGCCGCGTAGAGAACTGACTTGTCTTGAATCTTCAGCGATAGGATGCCGTTGCGGGCACCGCCTCCCATGGCTTTCATGCTCAACCTCAATGTTCTTCAATGATGCGCTAACTTATCTGAGCGTACTGATTCTGTCCAGAAACAGCGCTTTTTCATCTTTTTCGCACCTGTAATTATAAATTTGCAACCTACTGAAAAGCGGCACTAGACAGTAAAGAGCCTTGCCCAGCGAATCATCAACTCCTCAAGCAGCAGGCGACGATTGGGGTTAGCCCCGCTCTTTAACCCTTTGCGCGCTTGCAGTAGGTGATCATAGAACCCAAAGAGAGGACGCAAACCCTCCTCCCCACCACCAGGTAAACGCTGTAAAAGCGCCATTAATTGGGCATCACCGGTCAAATCACAACTGCGTACCTGGGCCATTTGCGAGATCCACTGCTGCCAAAACTGCAGAAGCTGCTCTATTTCTGTGCACTCCGGAGGAGCCTCCCAACGCCCGGCAACTGCAACAGCACTGGCGCGCCCTTCAGCAATACTCGTGAGCTCCCGCAGGAACTTTTCACGTACTTCACGGGCTTGGGGCTCTGCCAACTCAGCCGCCAACAGGGGCGCACCACCAGACAGAGCCAGCGCACGCCGTGCCAGCTGTTCTTCCAGGCCTTGATTGTGCAGCCACTGCAAAGCCACTTCCTCTGCTGGAGAGGGAAAAGTAATCGACTGACAACGGCTGCGGATCGTTGGCAACAGCCCAGCAGGAGAATCACTAATCAGCAAAAAAATAACCGATGCCGCCGGTTCTTCAAGATTTTTTAGCAGGGCATTAGCAGCATTGATATTCATCGCTTCCGCCGGTGCCAGCCAGACCAACCGCGCCCCACCGCGGCCACTAGTCCGCGAGACAAAATCACCCAATTGGCGAACCTGCTCCACCTTAAGTGGAGAACCGGCTTTTTCCGGTTCTATTCTCAGGAAGTCTGGGTGGGAACCAGCCTGCCACAAGCGGCAATCTTTACAGCCTCCACAAGCCTGGCCACCCTGCGGTTGTTCACACAACACCAACGCAGAAAAAGCTTCAGCAAATGCGCGTTTACCCAGGCCAGCCTGCCCTGTTAGCAGTAAAGCATGTGGGCAGCGCCCTGCCCGCCACTGGGCTCCAATGCGCTGCCACTGCAAGGCCTGCCAGGGCAACAGCTCGGGGATAGGTATATGTTGAAATGTTTCAGACACTGACAATTGCCAAGTTTAGATCCAGGAAATTTTTTTAAATGAACACGCCCACTTTGCCAAAGAAAGCGGATATCCGAATCAAATCAGCAGGCGCTCCAGCTCCTGGCCAAGATCCCGCTGGACCTGCTGCAGGGGCTGTCCGGCGTCAATGATGGCGTAGCGGGAAGGTGAAGCCTCGGCACGTTTGCGATAGGCGTGACGCACTCGTTGAAAGAAGCCCAAATGCTCACTTTCAAAACGATCGGCAGCACCGGTATTCGCTGCTCGTTGCAAGCCAATCTCCGGATCGAGGTCCAAAAGCAATACTTTGTCGGGACGCAATGTACCCTGTACAGTATTTTCCAGTTGTTCAATCAGTGGCCGGTCCAGTTGGCGACCACCACCCTGGTACGCATAAGTGGCATCTGTAAAGCGATCACAGATTACCCACTCACCACGCTCCAGCGCAGGTAGGATAACCTGGGCCAGATGTTGGGCACGTGCTGCGAACACCATCAGCAGCTCAGCGGTCGGATTCACAGGCTCTTCACGCTTCGCCAGGAGCAATTCTCTCAACTGTTCTGCCAAAGGCGTACCGCCAGGCTCACGGGTTTGAATAAACGGAATATTACGGTCTGTTAACCATTGGGTAATAAATTTCAGGTTGGTTGATTTACCAACACCTTCACCCCCTTCCAGGGTTATAAATTTTCCGCGCGACACTGTAACTAATTTCCTTTTGCTGGACTGGAGCGGTAATCCGCTCGTCGCTTCAGCTGATACTCTCGCACTGCACGGTTGTGCTCTGTCAGAGTTGTCGAAAAATGATGGGAGCCATCCCCCTTCCCCACAAAGTAAAGACTCCTGCCCGGCTTCGGGTTTAATGCAGCCCTAATAGCTGCACGTCCAGGCAAAGCAATCGGTGTAGGTGGAAGCCCATCGATTACATAAGTATTGTAAGGAGTCGATTGGCGCAAATGGGCGCGGGTGAGATTACCATCATAATCCTCTCCCAGCCCATAAATCACGGTGGGGTCTGTCTGCAACCTCATTCCCTTGTGCAACCGGCGAACAAAAACCCCCGCAATCTCGCTGCGCTCGGAAGGCTGCCCGGTTTCCTTCTCTATCAGCGAAGCCATAATCAGTGCCTCGTAGGGGGACTTGTAAGGAAGGTCATCCCCTTTAGCCTGCCACTCTTCCTCGAGAACCTGCCGCATACGCTCATAAGCTTCTCGCAGGAGTTCGATATCGGTAGTACCGGATCGGTAAACATAAGTATCCGGGAAGATCCACCCTTCCACAGCGCCTTCGTCAAGCCCCAGTGCTTTAGCTGCAGCGCTGACAGTTCTGCCCGCTTCAGATTTTACAATATTCCGCCCGGACCTGATTTTTTCCAGGGCTTGTCGAAACGTCCAGCCCTCAACCAGAGTCACCCGGTAACTGGTGACCTCTCCTCTATTCAGGCGCGCAATCAGATCCATAGCAGTGCTACCGTGGGGCACCAGATATTCCCCGGAGTGAATATCGGTTTTACCTTCCCAGTAGGCGTAGGCGAGAACCAGGCGCGGCCAGTTGATTACACCTTTGGTCTTCAACTCCCGGAGGGTTTTCGAAAGACTACCGCCCTTTTCTACCTGCAACTGTAAACCGCTTTCCTGCAGCTGAAGCGGTGTCGCCAAGGCTGCCTGCAGCACCCATGCAGAAGCTGCCACCAGCACGCACGCCAGGAGAACGCTGGCAAAAAAGGCCTTCCATAACTTACCGAGGGCGCCGGCCCGCTTTTTCTTCACCACAATGCTTCCACGATCAACTGCTGTAACCTCCGCGCACCAGGTCCTATCGACCAACTTTTATAGCCAATAATCTCGACAACAGGTATTACTCCGCGAACACTGTTGCACAGGACCACTTCATCTGCCTCACAAAATGTCTCGATGTTCATATCCTGCTCCTGCCACCGGATATGACCGGAAAGCCAATCCAGCATAACCCCATGAACACCACACCTGGTCAAATTTGGAGTTACCCAAGTATTTCCAAATCTCGCCAAGAGATTACAGCGCAGGCTCTCAATTACTCGGCCCGAATCATCAAATATCAAACCGTCGAGGCGTTCACCATCAGGCAGCTCGGCTCTCGCAGCATTATATCGACTGCGATCCAAAAATTTGCAGCCCAAGTTCTTACTTTCCGAGCTGAGCAGCCTAGTGTGGCAAGGATACAGGCGAGCACCAAGCTCCTCTTCAAGACCGCGCATCAGGGGCAGGAAAGCTAAGTCCCAGCACTCACGCCCATCGACAAACCCTACACGAAGTCGTGCAACTGCTGCATTTTGACTACATTTAGCAGCCAATTTTTTAATAAAGCGGTCAATATCAGAAAGAAGCAGTGCGCTGAGGGCAGAGCTGCGTACCAGCCGAGATCGGTGTAGAGACCACAGCGGCAGACTTCCGTTGTGACAACGCATGGTTTCGAGGATTCCATTTGCATAGTCACTATCGGGCACCAGTTCGCTAGCCCGGCGCCCTTTTCGGTAGAACTGCGGCAACTTGGACATACTCTCCTCGGGGTGAGAGTTGCCCGCCCTACGGCGGGCAGGCAGGGTCAGACTCGCTTAAAAATCAGCGAGCCATTAGTGCCACCAAACCCGAAGGAGTTGGATAACACAGACTCAATGGCTGTTGGCTGCGCCTCTTGGGGCACTAAATTAATATCGGCGCACGCCTCATCTGGTTCATAGAGGTTCATCGTGGGCGGGGCTATTTGGTCACGTAGCGCCAACACAGAGAATACCGCTTCGATCGCACCGGCAGCGCCCAAAAGGTGACCTGTCATAGACTTAGTGGAGCTAACAGCTAGTTTTTCAGTGTTACCTGCAAAAACCTTCTGAACAGCCTCGATTTCCGCTTTATCCCCCAGAGGAGTGGAGGTGCCATGGGCATTGATATACTGGATCTCATCAGCATTCATGCCTGCATCCTTGAGCGCATTCTGCATAGATAGCGCCGCACCCGCACCATCTTCCGGTGGCGACGTCATGTGGTGGGCATCACCACTCATACCAAAACCGCTCAATTCCGCATAGATATTCGCACCACGTGCTTTGGCATGCTCATACTCTTCCAGCACAAGTACTGCAGCCCCCTCACCCAGAACAAAACCATCCCGGCCTTTGTCCCAAGGACGGCTGGCAGTTTGGGGATCATCGTTACGTGTCGAGAGCGCCCTAGCTGCACAGAATCCACCGAGCCCGACAGGAGTGGTCACCATTTCTGCACCACCACACACCATCACATCGGCATCACCATACTGAATCGTACGCATGCCAAGGCCCAACGCATGAGTGCCTGTTGTACACGCCGTGGTCACCGCAAGGTTCGGCCCACGCAGGCCGTACTTAATAGACAGATTACCAGCGACCATATTAATAATGGCACCAGGCACAAAGAAAGGCGATACGCGGCGAGGTCCCTTCTCCGCAATTAACATCGCATTGTCTTCGATGGCCATAATGCCACCCATTCCGGAGCCAATGCAGGTCCCCATGCGCTGGGCACCCTCGCCACTCACCTCCAGACCACTATCCTGCATAGCCTGGATACCTGCAATCAAACCGTATTGCAGAAAAGTATCCATCTTGCGCGCATCTTTCGCGGGCATATAAGGAGTGGGATCGAAATCTTTTACCGTAGCTGCAAAGCGGGTTGAGAAAGCTGAAACATCAAAGGTTTCTATCGGAGCTGCGCCAATGGCCCCCTTCAGAATGCCAGACCAAGTTTCTCCTACGGTGTTACCCAACGGGCTGACTACGCCCATTCCGGTTACAACAACTCTTCTGTGCGACACTGCGGTCCCCCCGAAACTCTTGCGGCCGCTGCACTCCCCCCGTACGGTGAGGGAAACAACATTCGGCCAGCAGTCACAATTCCATAGTGCTCATAAAAAGAGAGCCGCGCTATGTAACATAGAACGGCTCTCAGAATCGCTTGGCTACGTACAGACACTATGCTGTTCGCGCCTAAACTACCCAGCAGGAATTAACCAAGGTTGTCCTTGATATAATCCATTGCCAGCTGAACAGTAGTGATTTTTTCGGCTTCTTCGTCAGGGATTTCAGTTTCGAATTCCTCTTCCAAAGCCATAACCAGCTCAACTGTGTCGAGTGAGTCCGCGCCCAGATCTTCAACAAAAGAGGCTTCAGGCTTTACGTCTTCTTCCTTCACGCCCAGTTGTTCAGCAACGATCTTTTTAACGCGCTCTTCAATGCTGCTCATGATTCAATTTAACTCCTAGTGGGTAAAAATCTGTTTTAGTCGTTATTGTTATTTCACCAACTTAATTGACGGTGATAACGACCGGCTCACACAGCTTTTGGATAATTCAGAGGCCATTGTACCCCAAGTTTTTAGGGATGTAATGTACGGCCCTGCACCACCATCAGCAAATAACAAAATACTCCTAAAATCAATGAGTTAAAGAAGTATTTTTAAACAAACATCAGGTCATGTACATGCCGCCATTGACATGAATTGTCTCACCAGTGACATATCCTCCGGCATCGCTTGCCAGGAAGGCTACCACAGATGCGATTTCTTCGGGCTGACCAAGACGGCCCAAGGGGATTTTACCAAGTAGCGCTTCGCGCTGAGCTTCTGGCAACACCTTGGTCATATCTGTATCAATAAAACCCGGAGCCACAGTATTTACGGTAATTCCACGAGAACCAATCTCGGCCGCAAGGGACCGCGCAAAACCAGCAACACCCGCTTTAGTAGCCGCATAATTGCTTTGTCCGGCATTACCCATGCTACCGACTACAGAGCTGATATTAATAATTCGCCCCCAGCGAGCCCTGGTCATATCCCGCAAGCAGGTTTTGGTCATACGAAAAACTGCAGATAAGTTAGTTTCAACAACAGAATCCCACTCATCGTCCTTCATGCGCATCAGCAGGTTATCTTTAGTGATACCTGCGTTATTTACCAAAATCGTTGGCACGTCAAAGTCATTCTTTATGGCAGCATGAAGTCCGGCAATACTCTCCGCACTGGTAACATCAAGCACCATACCAGCTCCCTTGATGCCCTTTTCAGCAAAGCGCGTGCTAATTTTTTCAGCACCGCCTTCACTGGTGGCAGTGCCGACCACTGTTGCCCCCAGGCTACCCAACATATCTGCAATTGCCGCACCAATACCGCGGCTGGCACCGGTAACCAGGGCTACTTTGCCCTCCAGGGAAATCATTAGGCTCATACTCGCTTTATCCTTATTCAACCAATGGCAGTCGCCAAAACACTACTCAGACCGCTGTAGCTCTCAGTGCCTCATTGAAATTACTGGGGCTGTCGATGTTGTGGCAAGCAACACTGCGATCAATACGCTTTGTCAATCCAGCCAGCACCTTGCCTGGCCCACACTCAACCAACTGCGCAGCGCCATCGGCGATAATCTTGCGGGTACATGCAGTCCAGCGTACCGGGCGATAGATTTGCTCAATCATTAGAGCCTTAATTGCGGCAGGATCCGGTTCAACTCCCGCATGCACATTGTGCACAACCGGAATTTCAGGTGTGTTAAATTCCGCCGCTTCAATCTGGGGAGCAAGCTTCTCCGCCGCTGGGCGCATCAACTCTGTGTGGAACGGGGCACTTACCGGCAGGGACATTGCTTTCTTAGCGCCGGCAGCCTTGCAGGCCTCTATAGCACGATCAACCGCTGCGCTATTGCCGGCAATCACTATTTGCCCAGGAGAGTTGTAATTTACAGCGGAAACCACCTCACCTTCTGCAGCACTGGCACAAGCAGCTTCCACAGCCTCATCTTCGAGACCTATCACTGCAGCCATAGCACCTGCACCCACAGGAACCGCTTCCTGCATCAAACGACCGCGCTCCCGAACAAGATGCACTGCATCTTTAAAGACCAGCACTCCAGCACAAACCAGGGCAGACCACTCCCCCAGGCTATGCCCCGCCATACGAGCAGGCTGGGCTCCCCCACGGGCACGCCACAGGCGATACAGGGCTACACTGGAAGTCAAAAGAAGAGGCTGGGTGCGCTGAGTGAGATTGATCGCCTCTTGCTCACCGTTCTGGCAGAGATCCCACAGATCATAACCAAGAACCTCTGAAGCTTCGGCGAAAGTGGCCTGGATTTCGGGAGCCTCTTGAGCAATCTCAGAAAGCATACCGATCTTCTGAGATCCCTGCCCCGGAAAGACAAATGCAAGCGCAGCATTGGTCATAAGATATCCTTAAACCTATTTGGCAAATTTCAGTAGGAGGGGGAACGTACTTCCTACCCCATTTCCTTTGAGTTTCGCTCGCCAGCCTGGGCCATAGCGGCACCAACCTTGGCGGCCAGGTTGGCATCAGCACATTCCTTCGCCGTCACCATTGCCCGGTAAAAAGCCTCGCTACTGGCTCCTCCGTGACTTTTGATCACGTTGCCCTTCACCCCTACAAAGCTGGCGCCATTATAGCGAGCGGGTTCCACCTGTGTACGCCATTTTCGCAACAGCTTTATGGCTAATTGGCCAAAAAAACGCTTGAAACACCCCTTTTTCTCGATAGTGAACGCTTTTTGACCCATTAGTCGAATCACACCCTCAGCGGACTTCATCGCCACATTTCCCATCAACCCATCGCAGACAACCACATCGACAGAACCGGTAAATATGTCGTGCCCTTCCACAAAGCCCACATAGTTGACCTCTGGATCCGCCTCAAGCAGCTCTGAAGCGCGACGAATCTCAGCAGTCCCTTTGTGTGCCTCCGAGCCAATATTCAGTAAAGCGACCTCAATACTCTCGCGGGGGATAGCCGTATGAATGTGCTGAGCTTCAATACCCATACGCGCAAACTGCAACAAATCTTCCGCGCTACAACCAACATTCGCACCGAGGTCCAAAAGATAGCAGGAGCCGTGGCCGGAAGGGACCGATTTGCCCAGCGCGGGCTTTCGAACGCCATCAATATTACCCAGTATGCTACGACTCAGGGCCAACAGCGCGCCGGTATTTCCCGAGGTAACCATAGCCTGGGCATCACCACTGGCAACCGCCTTCAAGGCCTCTGCCATAGTGGAGCCACGCTTGCGTCGCACGGCCTGCAGCGGATTACACTCTTGCGTAACAACCTGGGCGCAATCGACTATTTCAAGACGGTTAGAAAATCGGGTTTTGTGAAACTCAAGGATCAGAGTCTCAAGCTGCGCGCGAGGGCCAAATAACTTCAGCTGCGCATTGGGGAAATTTTGAAGAAATCTAATACAGGCCGGAACGACAGAGCGGGGACCTAAGTCCCCGCCCATTGCATCCACGGCCAATCGCAATTGGCTGGACAAGGCTTACTCTTCTTCGGAGCCGCCGCCGATTTCAATCACCTTGCGACCGCGGTAGAAACCGTCTTTGGTCACGTGGTGGCGACGATGCTTCTCACCGGTGGTAGGGTCCACAGAGAGAGTTGCACCAGCACCCAGGGCGTCGTGAGAACGGCGCATGCCGCGACGGGAACGAGTCTTCTTGTTTTGTTGAACAGCCATTGCTAGCTCCTAAAATAAACAAATTTCACTGGAACCGGGGCGCCTACCGGCGAGCCCAAACTCCTCGAATAAATCTAGGACTTACCCGAAGAACCCTTCAACTGCTCCAGCACTTTAAAGGGGTTTTCTCGTTGCTCACCCGCCTCCGCTTTCTCCTCACCGACATGAAAACTGTCCCTGGAGACGCATTCCTCATCGTGATAAGCCACCATCGGCAGATTGAGCAAAATTTCATCTTCAAGGATCTGGTGCAGGTTTAGCTCCTCGCTTTCCTGGATCACCGGATCCAGATCCTTGGGGAGGGCTTTACCCTGCTCCTCAGACCAAACGATACCCCAGCAAAACTGTGCCTCAATCTGCTCACGCACTGGGTGCAGGCAGCGCTGGCACAGCAGCTCAACAGTACACGACACTTTGCCGTTTACAGTGAGATGACCTTGCAGATCGCGCCCAAATTGCAATTCAGACACGACCTCCCCATCCACAGATTCCACGGCTGTACGCAGTCGATCCAGTGGTTCCCACGGCAAAATACCGTCTAAATACTGTTCACGCTGCACCAATTTCCGAGCATCAATGCTCTTTGGTAATACTGATTTTGAGGGGGCTATCGACATAAGCGCGCAATTCTATGGACTCACTCTACCCTTGTCAAAACAATTAAGGCGCTGCAGTATCGCGCGGTCACAAACTTCGACCAATCAATTACGGAAACACCCCCTGGAATGTCTCTTTCACTGATACTGGCCTCAAGCTCCCCCTACCGCAGAGCATTACTAGGGCAATTGCACCTCTCCTTTGAACATATTGCACCCCAGATAAATGAGGAGGCAAAACCCGGGGAGAGTGCCAACGCTTTAGCCCTGAGGCTCGCTGAGGAAAAAGCTCACGCACTGGCGCCAAAGAACCCTCAATCGCTGATTATTGGCTCCGATCAGGTAGCAGAGTGCAATGGCCGCATCCTGAGCAAGCCAGGTAACCGCGAACGGGCAATTACCCAACTCCGCGCCTGCTCCGGCAACAAAGTTACCTTCTTTACCGGGTTAACCGTACTTAACAGTACGACCAAGAGACAACTGAGCTCAGTAGAAATCTACACCGTTTACTTCCGCCAGCTCGGTATGGAGCAGATAGAGCGCTATATAGATCTGGAGGAGCCCTACGATTGCGCGGGCTCATTCAAAGTTGAAGGGCTAGGTATCACGCTCTTTGAAAAACTAGAGGGCTCAGATATCAACACTCTGGTGGGCCTCCCCCTGATTCGCCTGGTAGATTTCCTTGGTGAATTCGGCATCAGCCCACTAGCACCAGCAACTAGGGAACCAAAGGCGGCCAGCTAAGCAGGCCTGAGAACTCATCAATTATGGCCTTGGGCCGACATTCCTGCAGCCTGGTAGGGCAATGGGCGCCATAACTAACACCGATGGACGGCATCTCAATAGCCGCTGCCATGTCCAAATCGTAAACCGTATCACCAACCATGACAGCTTCCTCAGCCTTATGGCCGGTTTCAGACAGCAACTCGCTTAGCATCAGTGGATCAGGCTTGGAGGCAGTCTCATCGGCACAGCGACTAGCGACAAACAAATGCCCCACTCCATGCTCTTTGAACTCGCGATTGAGGCCCCGGCGACTTTTACCTGTCGCCACTGCCAGCTGATGTCCGACACAAAGCAGCTTATCGAGGGTATCCAACACCCCATTGAAAAGCGGCAAGGGTTCCACCCTCGCAGCCATCCACTCCTCTGAGTAAAACTGCCGCAAAGCCAGCTTATCCTCACTTACAGCTTCAGGGAAAAGTGTTGCCACAGCCTCCGGCAGGCCGAGTCCGATAATATTGCTTACCGCCTCAGGTGCCAGGACCGGCAACCCTACCCGCTCAGCCGCTCGCAACATGCAAGCGACAATACGCGACTCAGAATTACAAACTGTGCCATCCCAATCGAGAATAACCAACATACAACCAGCAGACCTATTCTTCCCGCAACTTCTTCAACAACGCCTCTAACTCGCCGGGCAGGGGCGCTTCAACATGCACCCTCTCACCGCTGGGGAGCGAACAACGGACCGAAGCGGAGTGGAGAAACAGACGCTTTAGCCCGCGGGAGCGAAACTCCCGGTTTGTGTCATCTGGGGTATATTTAGCATCCCCAGCTAAAGGGCAACCCACAAACTGTGCGTGAACCCGGATCTGGTGAGTACGCCCGGTCACTGGCACCGCCGAAACCAAAGTGGCCGCCTTGAAACGTTCAAGCAACTGAAAGCGTGTCTCTGAGGGCTTACCCTCAGGGTGTACTGACACCATACGCTCCCCACTCTTTAGGGTGTTTTTACGCAGGGGAGCCTCAACCAACCGCCGACCTCGAGGCCATTTGCCCACGGCCAGCGCCAGATAAGACTTGCCTATCTGGCCGTTACGCAATTCTGACTGCACATGCTGCAAAACGGCACGCTTGCGCGCCACCATAATGGCACCACTAGTATCACGGTCGAGACGGTGTACCAACTCTATAAAGCGACTCTGCGGATACATCTGCCGCAACACCTCAATCAAGCCGAGGCGCACGCCACTGCCGCCATGCACCGCAAGGCCTGCAGGCTTATTGATCACCATTAACCCATTATCATCATATAGTATGGATTCTTTCACCAGCTGGCGCAGCTGCTCTCCTGCAACAGGGGCCGGAGTTTGCTCGGCTGCACGGATTGGCGGCACACGCACCACATCCCCCGCCACCAACTTGTATTCCGCCTTAACCCGTCCTTTATTTACTCTTACCTCACCCTTGCGCAGGATTCGATAGATTCTTGAACGGGGCACACCTTTAAGGCGCGCCTGTAAAAAGTTGTCAATCCTTTGCCCTGCCAACTCATCCGGCACAGTTAAAAACTGCACGCCGCCAGAAGGGTTCCAGGTATCAGAGGGGCTATCGGCCTCAGCCGGTTTTTGGGGAGGTATACTTCGCATGACGCGCATCATAGCGCCGCAGCAGGGACAATTGAAGCACCCTCCTGCCCGTGCTATATTCGGCCGGCCTGAATTCCGCTGGTTTTCGGCCACTGGCAACTTCCCACATGAAGAGACAGCCATGGCTTCAGAGAAAATACCGCTGTTCGGCCGGTGCGCGGGAATGCCGCGTCATTGATAGAAACTTAGCTGATGAGTGCCTCCCAAAACGAGAACCCTATGGGGGCCTCAGCAGCAAAACAGCCCACTGTTAGGTGGGTAAATATCGCGAAGGTAAGACGGGCCGTGACCCGCAGCGCTTGAAAGGACGACTCATAAACTTGCGTCCCGCTTTGTAGAAAATAATGCCAGCGACCGCACTGGCTACCCGGGTGTTCCAGCTTCCACGTGCCCGGTGAACAAAATATAGAACACACAGATCGGCCAAAAGCCGAACTACAGAGCCCGTATTGATGACGCAAACCTTGCCACCCAGCTAGAAACTGACCGAAGGGTGGCGCCCAACCCGGCCATGGAAGCCTATGGCACAGGTACAGGGCGGTACTAGCAAAAGGTACTTAAGGAAGAACGGTGCTAACCAATAGCGCCAACGGATAGCAGCATCGTGAGGCTTATCCGGAGTTTTTGCAGTGAGAACAATGGGCGAACACTCGTCTCAAAAAGCCGTGTAGATCGAATTTGCGGCAGAGCCAGTGCCACCCAATTCCCTGCCCCGCTTTCCGGTCCTCTCCGGTAGGCGGCCAACAAGCAAGTCTGCGAACAGCGGTGTCAAACCTTTGCGCAACGCAAGGAAAACGACACGCATGAAAAGAATGCTAATCAACGCAACCCAGCCTGAGGAGTTGCGTGTAGCCCTGGTGGACGGCCAGTGGCTGTATGACTTGGATATTGAGAACCGAACACGTCAGCAGAAAAAAGCCAATATCTACAAGGGCAAGATTACCCGCGTAGAACCTTCTCTCGAAGCCGCATTCGTTGATTATGGCGAAGAGCGTCACGGCTTCCTCCCTCTGAAAGAAATTTCCCGAGAATACTTCCTCAAGCAGCCCAAAGACATTGAAGGCCGCATCAAGATTAAAGATGTCGTCAAAGAAGGCATGGAAGTTATCGTACAGGTGGACAAGGAAGAGCGCGGCAACAAAGGCGCCGCCCTAACTACTTTCGTTAGCCTTGCCGGGCGCTACCTGGTACTGATGCCAAACAATCCTCGCGCTGGCGGTATCTCCCGCCGCATTGAAGGTGACGAGCGCTCGGAACTGCGCGATGCCCTGGCCAGCGTTGAGGTACCCTCAGGCATGGGCATAATTGTGCGCACCGCAGGTGTGGGTCGTAGCGGTGAAGAGCTGCAATGGGACCTCAACTACCTACTGAAACTGTGGGTAGCCATAAAAGAAGAGGCGGACACCTCCAAAGCACCGCATTTTCTTTTCCAGGAAAGCAATGTCATCATCCGCGCTATTCGCGACTATATGCGTGACGATATTGGCGAAGTGATTGTTGACGACAAAGGCGCCTTCGAACTGGCAGCAGAATTTGCCCGCCAGGTAATGCCTCACTACGCAAATAAAGTAAAGTACTACGAAGATGCCATTCCACTCTTTAACCGTTATCAGATTGAAAGCCAGATAGAGACAGCCTTCGAGCGGGAAGTGAAACTACCTTCCGGCGGCTCTATCGTAATCGATGTTACCGAGGCACTGGTTTCCATCGACATCAACTCCTCCCGTGCCACCAAAGGTGGAGACATCGAGGAAACGGCCCGCAGCATTAACCTGGAAGCAGCAGACGAAATCGCCCGACAACTGCGTCTGCGCGATATGGGCGGCTTGGTTGTTATCGACTTTATCGATATGCAGAGCAAATCCAACCAGCGCGAAGTTGAAAAGCGCATGGAAAAAGCGCTCAGCATGGATCGCGCCCGAGTACAGGTTGGACGCATCTCCCGCTTTGGCCTCCTGGAAATGTCGCGCCAGCGCCTGCGCCCCTCCCTCGGGGAAACGACCTTCCGCGTCTGCCCCCGCTGTAGCGGCCAGGGCACTATTCGTGGCACCAAATCCCTGGCTCTCTCTATCCTCCGCCTGGTGGAAGAAGAAGCCAAAAAAGAGCGTAGCGCAGAAATTCGCGCCATCACCCCTGTGAATGTCGCCACCTACCTGCTCAACGAAAAACGCAAGGCTATTTCCCAAATCGAGTCCCGCAATAAAACCCGCGTAGTTGTAGTACCCAATGCGGATATCGAGACCCCGCACTTTGAAGTGCAGCGCCTGCGTGATGACGACACCGCAACCCTGGAAACCTCTTACAAGATTTCCGGTACCGTGGAAGAAACCATCACCAAAAAAGATGAGAAGCCGCAGCGCACTCCAGCCCAGCCTGCCGTACAGCAGATTGCCCACACCGCACCTGCCCCCACTCCGGAGAAGAAGCCAGAGCCGGGGCTGTTCAGCCGCCTGATGACTGCAATTGCCTCTCTCTTCAAGAGCGAAGAGGCAGAGCCTAAAAAGCACCAAAAATCTAAAAACCGCGGCAAGGATTACCAGCGCGACCGCAACCGTAATCGCAACCAACGCAGTGGTCGTGGTAACCGCAATGGCCGCCCTACACGCCGCAAAGACGATCGCCGTGATGATTCCAAACGTGAAGATCAGCGAGAAGAGAAACAACAGACCAAGCAATTTGAAGATCGCGAAACCGGCGCCGAGCGTGGCGAGAGTCAGCGCCGCCGCCGTCGTCGTCGCAGCAATGACAATCGCCGCCGGGATGAAAGCCGCAGTGTAGTGGCTGAGAACGAGAGCACTAGCGAATCCTTTGAGCAGGCAGGTGATAGCGGCGAACAGCGCCCTGCGCGCCGCCCAAGCAATGTACGCGGTCGCCCACAGGCCCGCCGCCGCGGCCGCCGCACAGAAAATACTGCTGCAGCTGCCGTAGCCCAGAGCCAGGAAGAGCTGAATCGCGAAGTCAATGAAGCCATTGATGAAGCGGAAAGCGAAGCCAGGAAGTCCAAGGAATTTACTGCAGAAAACCATGGCGAAACACCCATGCGCAAGAGCGAGCGCCGGGAACAAAAGCCAAAATCTACCCAGGCGCAACCCAAGCCAGCAGTAGAGATCCCTGAGCGCTCACCTGCGCCTGTGAAAACTGAGGTCGCAGCGGAAGCCTCTATCGAGCCCAAGCAAGCTGAACCCTACGCTGCATTTACTGCAAAAGTTGAAAGGGCTTCTACCCCTGCAGCGGAAGCGACTCCGGCACCCACAAAGGAAAAAGAACAAACAACTCTCGCTGCCAAGCAAGAACCTGCAGTAAAAGTTCCAGCTGAAGGACCTGCTGCGACTCAAGGAGAAACAGAAAGCACAGCTCCAGCCAGAGAAGAACTGGCAGTTGAGGCAACACCAACCGCAGAAACTCTGACTGCAGCAGAAGCAACCCAGGCTGAACCGGAAGATGCCGAGGAAATCGCATTGTCCGAAGCCAATGAGGTAGCAGAAATACTGGAGCAGCACAGCGAAACCAGCGAAGTTACGGACCAGGTAGAAGTTGTGGCCGCAGAAGCTGAAGCTTCTGAAAAAGTTACCACTCCCGCCGCTCAAGGCCGTGCCAGCAATGACCCTCGCATCAACCCCAAGCCCCTGCTTGAACTTGCCATTGTGACTGAGCACCGCCAGGTAGGCTCCCAGCAACCACTGGATACCGCCCAACCTGCAGCGATCTCTCACAGCCCGCGCTCACTGTCCCGCCCGGCCAATGATCCGCGCCTGGCCCGCCAGACGACACGGGTAACCACCGAGGATGGTAGCGACCGCAATTCGGCAGAAGCTGGCTAAATAAAGCCACTAGAGCCGCCAGCCCCTCTGGGACTGGCGGCTATTTATGCCCGACGTGTTTGTCGGGACTGGTCAATAAACCACCTAACCTATTGAACTAATTAAAAAAAAATCACAATGGCGCTTGTATGTAGCACGAAGCTATGTATAATGCGCAGCACAATTTGGTGGGGTGGCTGAGTGGTCGAAAGCGGCGGTCTTGAAAACCGTTGACTGTAACAGGTCCCAGGGTTCGAATCCCTGCCCCACCGCCACTTTTAAACATAAAGCCCTGATTTATCAGGGCTTTTTTGTTTCTGCCTTCTCCGTTCCCCCACTTGTTCCCCCATTCTTCTAACGCTAACGCACATCACTCCCCAGCATGCCTCTAGGCGCTTTTCTTTCCTCAAGTGATATCTGTGCCCTTTAGGCTAACCGCCACGGTGGTAGCGAATTGACGCTTTCACCACCCCTTCCACTATCAATTCCTGCCCCTCCCAAATGGGAATAGGTTGATATCTGTCACTAGCCGGCATTAGCCGCCCAAGCCTCTTATCCAAAATTTTGCATGTCAACTGGCCATCCAGGGCCACCACCACTACATCGCCATGAACAGGTGTAAGAGAGCGATCAACGATAAGGACATCACGATCAAAGATCCCAATGCCTTGCATAGAATCGCCATTGGCGCGAGCCATGAAGGTCGCAGGTGGATTAGTTATTAAATGTTCATCAAGGCTGAGAGCAGCCTCTTTATGATCATCTGCTGGAGAGGGGAAACCGCAGGCGACGCCACTGCTGAATAGAGGGGATAGTTTCATAAGGGCACCCAAATACTGTATATGTATACAGTCTATTGCTGAGGATGCCCAGCGAGCAAGAATAATAAGTGACCAAAGAGCCCCTACTCTTCCAGTAAAGCTAGTATCTGAGTTGACTCTTCTGGAGAGAACTTAAGTCCATACTTCTCCACTATTGCCATGAAGCGTTGCACATAGATAGCCTGGACGGGCTCATAGGGTGGCATCCACTCATCAGGCCCTTTATCACCCTTACTTTGATTTCGACCATCATCAACGAGCCAAAGGTTTTCAGGGTCTTCTGCAAACTGCCTCTTCAGCTCAACGGTCCAATTGGCACCACCATGCTCGTGCGCCCAGGACAACGGCACGATATGTTCAACATCCAGGTCAGAGGCCAGATTGAAAAATTGGCCCGTGTATGGGTCCAGCCAGAGACCGGTGTCTACCGTGCACTGCTTGTCATTGGTGAAGGTTACTGGAGCCAGGGAGAACTGAACTAGCAGCTCATGACGTGTGCTCTGGTAGTCTCTATCAGCATCAGACCAGCGTGGCAGCCATTCGTGACGATCGTATTCGTTGGTGTTGGCTACAGCCTCAAAACAACCAGACAAAGCGGTGGATAGGACAATTGGTAGAATTAGGCGCATGACAACCCCCTTTATTGTTTAGAGGAATCGTACAAGGTGCATTGTGATAGAACAAATACAGATGATCACATCGCAGTAATGAACATATGCGTAGTATCTTGTACTTTTCCGCAAGTGGGTGATCAATCCGGCCGCGGCGGAAATCTGTTAGCATACCGATTTAGATGTGGCCTATCTGCCGATTAAAAGAGGGCGGAGGATTACCGGGCTGGAGTTTTCTATGGTGCGCAAAACGCAGCCGGATTTGTTTGCTTTGGAAGAGGCAGAGGATTAATTCAAACGGATAGGGACAGGATGAAGAGTTGTAACAATTGCCATTTTTTAAGCAAAAATAATATGGGACTTCAAACAAATTCACTTTCCAGCGATGATCGCAAAAAAATATCAGATGGGAAAGGCCACCAGCTGTTGGGGTATACGCTTTTGTGCCACAAAGGCGTTTGGGATGAGGGCATAGCCTCTCAACTCCGAGAGGATCGGTACGCGCGAATTTGTGGAGAAAACAGAGAAAATTTTTGCTTCTACTTCCCGGTACATAAGGGAATGTCTTTTAAGGCAGCAGAAGAGCTGGAGACCAGAGAACAGGAGTATACCCGAACCAATAAAAGCAACCGTTATACTTTGTATGGCTTACTAATCGCTGCTTTCGGGTTATTTGCCAATGCGGTGTTAATCTACTTCAAGCTGGGGAATCCCCTATGAAGCGGTGGGAATTTATATGGATTGGTTAGTCTGGGTTTCATGTGGAGCAATATTCATCGGGATTTGGCATGAAATAAACAGATTCCCAGCGGTAAATAAGTCTTTTATCGCGCTTGAAGAAAGGATCGAATCTTTAGAGTTTGACAATCGAGACCTAATGAGAAGAGTCGACTCTCTCGAAAATGAGGTTTTATCCTTATCCACTGAGATCGATAAAATAAAAGACCCCATTTACCATCAAGCTATCGAAGATGGAGACGGTGGGGCTCTATACAATATGGACAAAGAGCGCGGGGAAATCTGAAGCCCCACCGAGACTAGGAGTAGTGATAGCGGCAGGAAAAAATAATTAACTCCCCGTCCTCAAAGGAATATACCAGCCGGTTGGCTTTATCGATGCGGCGTGACCATCTACCGCTGAGATTGCCCACCAGGGGCTCGGGTTTGCCAATACCTTCGAAGGGAGAGCGCATCGTTTCTTTGATCAAATTGTTGATGCGCTTTAGCGTTTTTTTGTCCTGGCCCTGCCAATATAGGTAATCTTCCCAGGCTTCCACTGTCCATGTCTGCAAAATTTACTCCTCAATAAGTTCGCGACGCATGGTTTTTCCTGCGCGATGCTGAGCGATGGAGCGCTCTAAGCGGGCGGCATTGGCTGGGCTGCTTAACAGATGCACTGTTTCCATTAGGCCGTTGTAGTGGTCTAGCGACATAACCACGGCGTCACCGCCTTTCTGGCGGGTGATCACAGTGATGTCCTGATCCTCTTGCACCTGATCCAGCACACCTTTCAGGCTTGCCCTGGCGTCTGAATAATTAACGACGTTCATTTTATCACCAAAACTTTCATTTAATCCAGAATTTCGTACAAACTCTTGTACAGGCAATTGTACGCAAGATGTACCACGAGTGCAAACTTTGCCCTATGCAAGTTTTGAGTTAGGGCAATCTTTCTACTGGTAAACGAGAATCTCAGATATACCTAAAAGTAATATAAATAGGTAATTATCTCGATATTTAGTAATATCGGAATTAAAGAAAAGTCAAGTGAAAAGCACAAAAATCCCCTTGATTTGGGGTCTTTGCGGCTGGTTATATTGGCGTAGAACATTCCAAGGAAGGTAAACGGATAATGATGGTCAAATCATGGTTATTAGGGTTGGGTGCAATACTTCTGTCCCTGCAGGTTCAGGCTGACGGGTTGATTGACCTGGGGGAGGCGGTCAAAGTGTACCCAGCAGGTAAAAGCAGGGTAAATGAAGTGCAGTTGCAGCTGTATAGCGACAAGTTTGGCGAGCAATTGCAGCTGGTAGCGCAGCGCCCTATTGGCGGGTCCAAAACCCTGAGCCTCCCCATTAAAGATGCTGAGAAGCTGCACCAGGCATTGCAAAAGGCACAGCGCTGGAGCGATACCGCACGCGAACACAAAACAGCCATGATCAAGCCTTTGGCCTGTATTGGCGAAGATCCCACCGGCGCCTGTGCCCAGACCGGCGCCACTGTCGATATTAACCAGCTGGGGATGCTTTTTAATGCCGAGGAAGGCGGCACCCCCAGCGTATTGATTATGAGTTTTCGCAGCGGTCCCGCACGCACTCGTAGTGCTTTTTTCCTCGATGACAAAGGCCTGGCTCAACTTACCCAGCAGATAGCCACCTGGCAGGATGGGCTGGAAAGATTGCGCGTGCAGCAGGCAAAAGAAGCGCTTTTTAACTAGGAGAAGTGGTAGAAGCGAGCCAGTGGTCAAGGATTATGAAGTTTTCCGCTGGTGAGTCGCGAGTAAAAGGAAACATTAACCTCCTAAGTTGCGATTTTGAAGCTGGGTCTTTTACTTGTTAAACATTTTTTCTTGGCTTGAGCCAATAGCCAATAATCGTTCCTATAACACCGTACGCCCACTTTTGCTCTCCTTCACCATAGCTACCAGAAATAATAATATACAGAGCGCATACCAGTACGATCAGGCTTATCAATTCAGACATATGCTTGCTTAAAAAAGACTCACCATTAGTGCGATTTTCGGCATTTTTATTCAATTTATATATAGGTTGATGACGGGTATGGGTATAGAAAAACCTGCTTATCCATTGCCTTATACCCCTCCCAAAAAGAAAAGCGAGTCCTAAACCAATTAATATCCATGCAATAATATCCATATAACCCCACAGACTTATCAGTGCACTTAAGAGTAGCGATAATATATCACACCTATATTGGCATCATGGTTGGACCGCCTGTCAACCCGCTTGCTGGCAGTCGATAAAATATTTACCCGCTAGGAATTGCCATAGCCGCAATTGAGCTATGCACAGCCAGACGGTTGGCCACCTCAACAATACAACTCGCTACTAAATCAGCAGCATGATCGGCGACGTTTACCGGCTGGCCTGCATCGGTCTGCAGAGTCTTGGTGGTTACATAAACGCTGGACATTAGATCGCCGGCACCATCAGTTTGTACTGTGTTTTGGTTGTCGATAACAGCAATCGTACATTTAAGTACTGCAGCAGCCTGAGCTTCGTTATTGGTGGGCTCTGTGGTCTGGGTTACCGTTGCACGCACAATAGTGCCGGCGCTGTGGCCATCATCGATGGTGTAGGCGAACTGCCAGGCCTCCAGGTCTGGCACTGTTATCGGGGAAAAGCTGGGCATTATCTATTCCTTTGCTTAGTCAGATTTGTGTTGTCCGTTATGGGTAATGATGCGGTGTAATGGATTAACGCCAGCAGCGTAGCTCTTACCACCTACAGAGACCTTGTACACGGTGTGTAGGCCAGCGCATTCGACCCGCTCGACAGTTTCCCACGTCAAAGGCTCATCTTCATGCAAAACCCCCAGCTCAACGCCCTGGCAGTGCTGCGCCTCGTAGACCCGCCCTGCACGGTCGGTAACGGGGGTTTCACGGCTGCAAATTACCTGGGCACCGCTTGTTGTGGTGAGCAATACGCAGGGTATTTCTGGCTCTGTATCCACCCCGCCAATAATGGGGCTTAGATGGGTTTCCTCGTCGCCGGTATCCCAGCAGTCGATCAGGTCTCCGCTTTCGCAGTTGTCCGCTAGCAAACCTTCGCGCAGCCAACTGCCTGCGGCAACGCACCAGGGATCTCTAGGGACTGTGGTTCCACCTCCATTGCTCGGGGTTGTAATGGTGCCTATACCTCGGCGCCAGGTGCTGGCAGCCAGCTGGTAAATGTTCGAGGTTGCGTAATAGGTAACAGCGCCGCCCTGAGTGCCGGGATCATCGCAATAGACGTAGTACCTAGTGTTGAAAGACAGCCCGGTAATACTGCCACTGTTGTAATTAATAATGCCGAAACCAAACTGCACCGAGTGCGCGGCAATCGTGATTTTTGCGGTACTGCCATCATCTGAGCCGGACAGCGCGGAACTGGTCGGCAGGCTGGCAATACCAGATTGAATCATCGGCAGGTTGCGCTGGTCTTGCACTTCCACTACATCGATTTTTACATAATCGATTAAGGTATCGCCCGTTTTAGCCGGATAATTGCAATAAAAAATTGGCGTAATAAAACGGACATTCGCCTGCATTTTGGCTGGGTTGCCAATATGGTTCGCTCCTCTAGCGCCACTGTATTCAGCATTGCCACTAGCGTTGCCTTTGACATAGGCCACCAGCGTCTGCCAACTCTGCCCCACTATGTTTAAGTTGGACGCAAGGATGTAATGCTGACTGCTAAATGTCTCGGCACCGCTAGCATTACAAAGCTTGCCAGCACCATCGTAACCAGCCAAACCGGCATACATAGTGCGATCGGCATCACCTGCGGCATACACATAAACCCGAGTCTCTATCCGGTAAAGCTTACTGGGATCAAAGGGTATTTTTTCTGCGTGGTACATCGAAACATGATTAGTCAGGCGAGCCGCACCACCACCAACTGTTAGGTAACCGCTGGTATAGAAATTCTGGTATCCGCCGGAAAAGTTGGTCCAGTACTGGGAATAATTACTATCAGAAAAATCCTCTAAAAAGGTATTCCGCATGGAGCGGATTTGCGCGCGCTCCTGTGCGGTAGCGCCAACGGTGGCACCGTCCTCGGGTTTATTGGTCCCATAAATTTCTTCCCAGTCTGCGCGAGCACCGGCAATTTGATCGATCTTAATCAGCACTTTTTGTCGTGTGCTGTATACCGCCTGCCATTTGGCTTTCCAGGTGCTGCGATCGATGCTGGTGACTGTTGAGGTATTGCCCAGACCTGCGCCGTTGAGATAACTGGAGAGTGCTGTTATCGCACCGCTGTAGTTGGTTTTCTCAGTGGTGATCCCGTAGCTATTGGCCTGCCCTTCGATATCGCCCTGCTCTGCCAGGATCTGGTTGTATTCACGTACCGCGGTTAATTTCTCTGTCGGATGCAGTTTGCCATCTGCGGCAATATTGCTGAGGTCTAAAAGGGCAGCCGCGGCATCGGTTTTGGCTTCAACAGCAGCATTTGCAGCGGCTTGCGCCTTGGCATCCGCTGCAGAAACACCAAGCAATGCTTCAGGGTCACCACTACCGCCGAGGGTAACCACAAGGCCACCGTATGTGCCGCCATCTGCGGCGTTAGACCAGATGGAGATTTCATTGGCACCGGCCTGCAGAGTGACCGGGAAGCTGTACCACTGACTAGTGTCATTCGGCCCACTCATGATTCCGACCTGGACACCATTCAAACCAACGCGTGGACCGCCCTCGGCATCATAGGCCAGTACATGGATAAAGCCTTGGCCAGCAGTGGCATTAAAAGAATACTTAGTGCCGCCGGCATAGTTGGTATTCGTGGGCCAAAGTAACCCGGTGGGTCTTCCATCCCACTGAAACTGCAGCGTGGCCCCGACCATGCCTGCCTCGCGTGCTTGTTGGGCGATAGCATTAAGTAAAACCTGGCGTGCGCTGTACACCGCTTCCCAATTGGCATTCCATATTGTGCGGCTGATAGAAGTGCTGGCTGCGGTATCGTTCCAGGTGGGAGATAAGCCCCCCAGGTAACTAGTGAGGGCTGCCAGGTTGCCGGAATAGTTGCCTTTTTCGATAACCAAACCGGCACCATCTGCCTGCGCTTCAATGCCCGTTTTTTCTGCCAACAGTTGCGCGTACTCGCGAATCACAATGAGCTTTTCGTTTTGATGCAGAACACCATCGGCGGCGATGTTATCCAAGTCTGCCAACGCGGCATTAGCGTCGGCCTGTGCGGCTTCGGCCTTATCGATCGCCTCCTGCACTTCTGGATCGAGTGCCGGGTCCTCATAGTCGGTATAGGGCGTGCGCGACTTGGGTACAAACATCAGGCGCACGGCGTTAGTGCCTAAACAGGTGCCCCCTTGCCCCGCATTACCAGGGCTATCCGGGCTTTCCCCATAACATGCGATTATTTTGCTGTTACTGAGTATTGGCATGGGGTTCTGAGTACCGTCTATCAACAGCACTATGCCGCCAGGGGCACCACCGCCGCCACTGCCTCCAGGCACCTGGATTAAATCGCCAGTAGTACCGGGGCTGCCATCTTCGCCAGAGTTTTCTATTTTGCCGCTGACACCAATGGCGACACCTCGCGCAATTACAACAATACCCGCACCGCCCTTGCCACCTAAACCACCGCGCCCACTGGGTTCATAACTGCCATCCCAGGAATAGAAAGACGAGTGGCCACCACGAGCTCCACCAGAACCGGCTAGATCATCGGGAATCCCTTGTAGATCTCCGCCGTTATTCTCGATATTGAGGGGCGGCATTACTTCATTGCGGCCTTTGACAGTTTTCCCCCGCGCTCCTTGGGCCGTTCCTCGATTGACCACTGTTCTAACATCTTTTAACTGGCCAGCACCGCCGTAACAGGAACCGAGAAAACCCACGCCGTTATTGGTGGGGATTCCCTGCAAAGTGCCGTCAATCTGCAGGACACCGCGCACTCGCAGCTCAATATTGCCACTCACAGAAAGGGTGCGGCCTACTGGTATCGTAAGATCGCCAGGGTAGTAGTAAATTGCGCGGCTATCGCCATTGCCAGCCAAAGTACCGTCAGCAGTTAAAAAGCCGCTGGCATCGATGTTGAGGCCACCAGAAGTCATTGAGGTGCCGTCGCTGTCGTACCAGGCGTCCGGTAATTCTGCGCTGGAGCTGTCGGCTTGGTCTGCAATCATACCGGCGGGCTGATAGCTGCCGAATAGATCCACGGATACTGCACCGCTTACCTGATCGATACTGATGCGCTGTACTTCCATAGCGCGGTCCAGGCTGTACTCATCGAGGCCCAGCGCTGGCAGCAGGCGAATATAGTCCACGTCATAGCTATAGTCTGCGCTGTGGTCGTGACCAATATCGAAGCGAATTAAGGAAACTTGGTTGCCAGTCCAGTCGCTAACCTGGGACAGATTAAGCACCAGCTCTTGCCACTCTCCTTTGGCCCCGTTTAGGCGCTCAATCAGGTCCAGCATTTCCGCAGTGCCAGCCGAAAAATAGCTGCTGCTCTCGGTGTGTTTAAAAAATAACTTGCTGCCGGTGCCCGCTACTATGGGCTCGTCGCTGGTACGGCGCACCCGTAATTTGATAAAAGGCAGATCCGCCCCTAAAAACGTGGGCGTAAAGCTGCGACTGATCCAGGGGTTTTCACCGTTTACTGTTACCGAAAGGACGCCATTACTGACAGAGGAACTGGTGATGTCATCGCGGGGAATCCAGCCCTCGCTGTCACGACCAAAATTAAAATCGTAGGGCCTGTCTCCGCGGATAGAGTGATCGCGCAATTGCGGCAGACTCACCCGTACAATATCACCAACTTCCAGGTCGTTGTTACTGGGCAGTAATCCCAAACGCAGGCTTAAAGGTGGGCCGGCGAAACGATCGCGCAAAGCATCGAAAGTGTTTTTTATTGTGGTATAGGTGTGACGGGAATTGTGCAGACCGCGAAACTTTAAACTGTGTTGTTTTGCTTCACCATGAATAGCCACCGAGTCCGCATCGATCAAATTATTAGAGCGCAAAAATTTGCCATCGAATCCGGGCTGCTCAAACCAGCTCCATTGCACCGAGAAGATATTGCGTACCCCGGCCAGGTTGTACTTCAGCTCACCCAGGCTCTTCACATCATCGGGGCCGATAGTCGCTACTGTACCAGATTCAGCCAGCACCCCAGCCATACGGCGAAAGCCCAGCTGACCTGCCGCATTAACCGGCATAAAAGCACCGAGCAGTAGATTGATTTCGGTCTCGATAAATTTCTTGCCGTCGACTTTTTCCAAACCATCAAAGCGCAGGATCTTGCCCTTGCTATGGTCGCTGGGCTTGTACCAATCCGCACCAATATTTTCGAACTCATCCAGCACCACAAAGGCAGGATCTATGCCCAGGTGCCAATTACTGGGTAGTACGTTGTTAGTGCCGAGAATCTGCCCGGTCAGCAATGCATAGGCCAGCTGGGGGCCAGGGCCTTCCAGATAGATAAACTCCTCTACCTCAATGCCGCTTTCGCTATCGCTGTCTTCGGGCAATTCGTGATCACGGGCAAAGGTGCCGAACAGGCCGCGCGTACAGTTAGTAAAGCTGCTGCCGGTTTTGCCACTTGCGCGGACAATCTCGAAGCCATCCTGATATTTAATTTTCAGGTAATACACGGATTGGCCTGACGCATCACCATAGGCGATAGTGTGCGGGTTGGCTTCAAATCTGCTGGTATCGAATACCTGCAGGGTGGTATCGGCTTTGGCAAAATTGGCAGCCAGGCGCGTGGTATTAGGTACAAAAATATCGCGGCGCATTTCGCGTTGGATATCCCGGCAGCGCACCCGGTACACGCCCTCTGCATAGGAAATGGATTCCTCGGCAATCTGGGTTTGCTCCAAGCGGAACTCATCCCAGTCGAGACCGGCAAAGCCTTGATATAAGCGCACCGTGCGGCCCTTAATGCCGTTGCCCTGCTCCAGCTCGTCGCGTAGCACATAGGACAACTGCCCACCGATATCTACTACCTCAAAGGAAATAGCCCCAATTTCCGCACGGCCCTGTTCGGGGATTACTTTTTGACTGGTGGCACTGCACTTTTTCAGAGTGCCGAGTACTGCATTAGCGGGAAGGCCTGAAATATTATTGTGGCTGGTGATATACAGCGGCAGGTCAAAACCGATCTCAATCACCAGGCGCAGCTCACGCTGTGCAGCCTGATTGTGCAGGTCAAAAGTTTCTGAATTGTTGCGCATGATTAAGCTATGACTTGGATGGTGGTAAAGCTGAATTCGTACAGGCGGCCGGGGTAGCGTTTTTCCTTAAAGGATTTGAACTTGAGCTGCACCGTTTGCGGATCGTCTGGGGCGGCCTCGGTGCCTTCGGCATCGAAGGTGAAATATTCACCGAAGGCGCAACTGGCACCGAACTCGCGCCACTTGGTCAGCTGCGCCGGGGTGAGGCGCATAGGCACAGTGCGGCATACCGTGTGCCGCTCAATACGGTAAGCGGTAAATTCCCGCGCTCCACTGAGGGCGGTATGCTCCTTGCCTTGCGGTGGGTCGCTGCTGTCGCACTGCTGCAAAACGGCCTGAAGCTTGCCGGCGCCGTCGGTGATTAAACGGGTGGGATTAAATGCGATATACACGGGCAAAACTCCTAGCCAGCTAGCGACTGTGCCTGACGGCTGCCTGTTTCGATCAACTCGTAATCCTGCTCGGTAATCAGGGTTTTGATCTGATCGGCAATAGTCTGTGCGTTGTCACCCACCAAATCGCCTTGAACAGTGAGGTTGAATACAGTCCCGCCCTGGGGTTGGTCGTTGCTGGCAAACTGGTTAATACCATCGAGGTTGGCGCCATGCGAGGGTGGCGCTGTGGCCAGGCTGCCACCGCCGGCGCTGACACTGCCGACGCCACTACCACCGCCAGAAAAATTACTGCTCTTGATCTGTGCGATTTGCATTGCACCGGTGGCCGCCATTGCCGAAGCGGCAGGAATGCCCCAGGGGTAGCCGCCGGAATTATGGTAGGACTCGATAACCGCACTCGGTAAAGTTGCCACGGCCTTGGCCAGGCTGAGGGCTTTCTGGATCTTAAAAAGTTTTTTGCTGCCGGTATTGGAGATACCCAGCATCATGTCCATGGCGCCGCCGAAAGCTTTCCAGCGGTTTTTGCTGCTGGCCTTTTCCAACTTTTCCCGCTGCTTCGCGTGCTTACCTTCCAGCTGGGTTAGATTGCGCTCATAGGCATCGTGATTGATTATTTTTTGGGCATAGGCCTGATCGAGGATGGCCATTTCTTGGTCTTGCTTGACCTGCAGCTGCTCCAGCTCGGTGAGCCAGGACAGCTGCAAGGTTTCCAGCTTGGCAGATAGCTGCTCGCGCTCGCGATCAGTGAGGCCATCAGCCCCGGCACCGGTGCCCTGCCCTTCGTCGTTGGCTGCACCGGCATTTCTGGCCTTGTCAGCGATCAATTGGGCGCGCACTTCGGCGCCCTCCAGAATCCCCTCGACTTTTTGCGCGAGCACCTGGCTGGGTAACTCCTCCATCATCATCGCTTGCAGCTCGCCGCGTGCATCGCTTATACCGTTGACCATGTAATCAAAAGCAGCTTGCAGCTGTGGCGGGGGTTCAGCATCGCCCAGATTTTCGTCGAGAAAAGCCAGGGCCTCGCGGGCTTGATCTCCCACCCCTGGCAGCTTGGTGCCAAGCTCCAGGGCACCGCGCAGGGGTAGCAATACAGCGTTTTTGATGCTGTTGCCGAGGTGATAGGCGTGCTCCACCCCCAGCTTTAAGGCACCCACTACGGCAGCACCAAAGCCCCAGGCAATAGTTTTGCCACCCTGAAAAAGGATCTGCAGCCCGTGGATACCATCGGCAAATACGCCGGCCACTTTGATTCCGCTATCAAAAGAATTTTTCACCACCGAGCCCATACCGCCGGCCTCGCGGGTGGCGTTTGTGAGCTGGATAGCGGTTTCTTCGATGATTGGGGCCAGGTGGATAGTGAGCTGGTTGGCTAGGCCCCGCCCCACTTGCTGGGCGCGAAATATGGCGTCGTTGGCGGCCTCCATTTTGGCAGCGTCCACGCGCGATAAGGCCACCCCGTATGCGTCGACCTCTTCTTTCGCCTGGGCAAATCCCTCGGCCCCGCTGTCAATCATGTTGATTAAATCGGTACCACTGCGGCCGAAAATATCCGCCGCATAACTGGCTTGCAGGCTGCGGTCTTTAACCTGCCCTATGGCTAGGGCAATGGTCTCGAAGCGCTGGCCGGTGGGCATAGCGTTAAGCTCGGCCGTTGTCAGGTTTAAATCTGCCAGGGCCTGGCGGGCTTCACCGGTGCCGCGCTCAGCGTCGCCCAGGTTGCGGTTCATCAGCTCCAGGGCTTTGTTGACGCCTTGGTTACTGCTGCCGGTGAGGTTGGCCAGGTGCTGATAAGCGGATAGCTCGCGGGTTGTGGTGCCGAGGCGGTCGGCAGTCTTGGCTAGGACATCGTTGACTTCCAAACTGGAGGAAACCATCGCGCCCAGGCCCGCAACACCTACCAGGCCGCCGATTTTGGCTGTGGTGCTATTCAGAGCCCCGCGCAGGCCGCCCAGGTTTGCCTTGATCGATTTGAACATGGCGCGGGTCTTGTCGTTACCCTCGATAACAAACTTGTAGTTGTCCGCCATAGCGGCCTCGCTTATTCGTCGCGGTAAAATTCGGCCGCTAGCTGCTCAATTGCGGCCATGGCTTCCAGGTAGTAGTTGGGCTGGTCCCCCACTCCGCCACCGCGCCACAAGTTGCCCTGCCGGTAGTGCTGGTGCAGGCGCAGCAATTGGGCGCTGTGAGCGGTGACAAGGGGTTTTAAGCAGGTGCGGGATTCAATAACACCGGGGATTACCCACTTAGCTATTGGGGCGGGGTTGGAGTCGTCGCAGTGTCTGCCCCATTTGCAGTTGTCGCAATCAAATCGCTTGGGGTCTCGGGCGATGCAGATTGCGATGGCAAGTTTTTTCTTTCTTCCTCGCTGAGGACGCTGCTGATTAATATTTCAGTTGCCAGATCCCTAAGCAGATCCCAGGGCAATTGTTGCCAGGCACCGGGGGAAAACTTGGCTGGTGCGCCGTCTGGCCCGTTGATGTTTTGCCAGTCCTGAATGCCCCAGCTCAACATCTTTACACGGGCATTGTGGCTGGGAATAAATGCACCCCCGCTAGTTATTTCACCGTCCGCCATAATTTCCATATTTTGCACTTGGGTCAGCGGTTTCAGTAAAAACCGGGGCGGGGTTGGGTCTTCGGGGTCTGCGTCTTTCGGGGTAAACCACTGAGGGGCAAGGCCCCCGCTTAGTTGTAGTGCCATAGATATCTCAGCTTTAAAAATTTATTGGGAAGGGTTGAACGGTCAGAGCATCAGGTAAAAGTCAGAGTGAGCGCGTCGTCACCGCCAGCGGCGCCGAAGCCGATATCATAGGTGCGCAAGCCATCGCGGTCGCCGGGGCTGATTTCTTTATGCCAGGCCTGGGGAATGCTGAGGCTATACTGGTTGCCGGCCAGGCTGCCCACTGTGCCGGTATTGACTGCCTGGGTATTGCCCTCCTGCCAATCCCCCACCCAGTCTTTTGTCCCCACCAGAGTGGCCTCGGGATCGAAAGAGCCGCTGACATCGCGGTCGGTAATTAATACCTCGCTGTAGCCATTTTCGGCAGAAATATCTGGCGGGGTGGCGATGCTGTTTCCAATATCCAGGGTTAAAGCGCTGATCACTGCGGCATAGCCGCCTACCTTAAACGGCATATTGATTGCCGGTGGCGGCACTATATCGCTATAGGTTGCGATCGGCAGGGTGGCGTCTGTGGGCTTGGTAATATGTCCGGTAAGGGTAAAGGAGATTTTGCCCACTTCGCCGGTGGTGAGGTTAAAGCTCATGGTGCCGCGCCCGCCGGTGAGCTTGAATAGACTACCGTCTTCGTAATAGTAAATGGTGATGCTCTCATGCCCCTCGCTGGCCGGCTTGTAATCGACACTAGTGTTAGGGGTGATGGTTTCGGCCATACCGCAAGCGCGCAACAGCGGTGCCATTTCCGGCGGAGTGCCAGCTGTGCCGCTGCCTTTGATTTCCACATCAAAAGTCACTTCCATCAAGGTGCCGGCAAATAGCCCCTGTAATTTGCCCAAGATAGGCGTGGTGGGGTTGCGCTCAACCATGCGCGCGCCGGCAAAACTCCAGCCGAGACTTTCCACCAGGATTGCATTGTCGGCGCCGGTGGGGTTGGCGTCCTGGCCGTAGGTGGTTTCAACCTTGGCCAGAATTAACTCGCGTTTAACCAGTTTCTTTTTTGCCATCGGTGGCCTCGCTTAAAGTTGGGGTGGGCACTGTGCGGCTACCGCCTTTACGCGGAATAAATTCCATTCTGCCGGGTGCTTTGCCGGCGGTTTTCTTCAGCTCTTTTTTGTTGGTTTTTTTGCTCATGGGCTCTCCAGGCTGGTGACACTGTGGCGAATTAAATACTTCCAGGAGCTGGTAGCTACGGCGCGGGCTTTGCCGGCGTGCTCGGTGTCCGGCTCGCCCAGGCCCTGGGGCTCTAAATCCACAACAAAATCGAGCCCCAGGGCGTGATCCGCCATTAGGGCGGCGTGGATTTCGCCATCAATCTGTAGCATCTTGTCGTCAATCTGATCGGACTTTCCCGCCACGTAGATATCGATATAAATATCCTGTTCGGCATCGATAAAGCTGTTACCGAGGGTCGAAACCACGCGGCGCTCACCGAGGCGCACGGACAGCGCCGGCAGCTTGTCGCGGGCATAGATGCGCGTTTGCTCTACATTGGTGCCGGTGGTGACGAGGCCGGTGACTGCAGCAGTGACTGCATCCAGTAGCTGCTGGCTAACGTGGGCCATCAGGCGTACTCCAAAATAAAAGTGACGCCGCCGCCGTCGCGTGGCTGAGATTCGCGAATGAGGTAGGGCACAGCATCGATGGTAATTTCACGATTGTTCTCCGCCCCAGCTGCAGCAGCGGCGGCGGCATCACAGGTAAAAACCGGGGCAGTGCCCGCCTGCCCCGCCGCTTCCTGCCAGGCATTGCCAAAAATTCCCGGCAGGTCGCCACCAGGGGCGGTGGCTAGTCGGTAGCCGGGCAGATCGGGGTCGATGAGTTCGGCGTACATGGCGGCTTACTTGTCGGCCTCGGCGACAGCAGTTTTAGCTGCCTTGGCCTCATTGATAATGCGGGTCTGCTTGCCCGGCAGGGCTTTTTTGGTGTTAAGCAGTATGCGAGCGTCGCCCGTACTGATTTCTCCCATCTCACTGCCAATTTTTAAAACAGTGCCGCGCTCCACATATTTACTGCCGACTTTGGTAGAGCGTTGAACAGTGACTTCTGCAATTTCTTGCTGTTTTTGTTCCATGGTGATTTCCAAAAAATTAATGATGAAGGGTGCTTAAACACAAAGGCCCGCGCAGTGGCGGGCCTTCATTGAGTAACGGTGGAGCTGGGTATTTAGGTGAACTTCTTACCGTGGCAGAAGCTCTCCGGGTGGCGGCCAGCAATATCGCAGGACTGGAATGCAGTGATCCGCACAGAGCCACTTTGATCGTTGCTGTAAGGGTTAAACAACATATCCAGGCCGCCCCACATGCCGATAATCACATCGGAGAAATTACCATGTAGCAGGTCGCCGGCGTCCGCTTGGTTGGAAACAACAGTACGGTAGCCATTCACTTGGTTGCCGGGCTCCCAAATAGTTTGCCCATTGCTGCCAGTAAATTTTTCGGTAGTTTTGAAGTAGCCGCGCATTCCTGGTCCCATAACATAAGCCGCGCTACTTTCATCGGCGTTGTCGAGGGCAGTCTCGGTTTCCATCTGCACAACTTCAGCAAAAGTGGGATTTACCGCAGCAAAGTCAACAGTATTAATCCCGGTCATATTAGTAATACCACGGGGCTGACCGTTGGCGCCGGTGCCGTACAGGCCTGCGCGATCGATACCCAGCGCCATGCGGCTGGCAAGATCTAAGCGCACCAGATTCTCTGCGTCTGGGGTGCCCTGTAGCAGTAACTGGCGGGACAGCTCGGTATAGGCACCACCATTTCTCGGGGTTAGCGCTACCTGATCGAAAACAGGCAAACCCTCTGCGGGAATATTGTTATTTTCTGGGTCCAGCCAATACATGCCGGGGCCGCCGATCTGGCGCGGAATCGCCAGGTTACCGTTGAGGCCGGTCATTACTGTGGCACCAAGATTTGAAAGCACTATGCGGTTGCGTAACAGCTGGATAAAGCTGGTGGACATATGGGTTGTGCCAACCAGGTTGCCGCCTGTATCAGCGCCGGTAGCGGTAAGGGCGCGCACATTAAATCCCGACTCTTGCAGCTGTTGAATACTAATGGAGCGAGAGGCCACCAGTACATCGTGAGGAATCATATGGGAGCCGCGCCGCCGACCTTCGAATTTTTGCGCTGCTGCTTGGCTGCACTCCAATTCAAAGGCGGCGTTGTTGCGGTGGCTGCTATCTTCCGGGAACGCCATAGCGCGGAAAAGTTTGATAAAGCTGAACTGCCCTACTTCGCGCTCGCTCATGCCGATTTCCGGGCTCTCCACCTGGGTGCCGCGCTCTTGCGCACGGACTGCCAGTAGGGCCGCAGTAAAGTCATGCTTTGTTTTGGTGGTGTCGCGCAAATATTCGTCGACCATTTCGTTGGTGGCATTGTATTGGCGTGCAATATCCAGGATATCGGCGACGCGCTGACTCTCATTGGTGCCGCCCTGCTTGCGCGCAGCATCTTGCGCGGCTCTCTTCTCTTCTTCGGTCATAGTGGCCTCTAGGGGTTTTGGGTTGCTTGGGGTTGCGGGCGAATCGCTGACAGTGGGTGCCGCGCTGCGGCCCTCGCCTCCGGCGTCGTCGGATTCTGGGGGGTTAGGTGTCGCTGCCGGGGTGGCCGCGCTGCGACCGACGCCCACGGCGTCATCGGCGGGCACCGACACGTTGGAAATTTCATAGGGTTGCCAGCGGGTGACGTGGTATAGGTCGGGGCCGTCTTCGCGCTCCTCGGCTAGTTTCATTTCAAGAACGCGATAACCCACGCTGACCTTGGTGCGGATACGGTCAACAATGTCTTTAAAGTAATCGTCGCCCTTACCCACGCGGCTGTATCGCAATCGCGCACGGGCTTTGCGGTCTGTATCTACGCGAGCCTCTTCAACCACGCCGATCTGATCCCAGCGGTCGTGGCTGTCCAGCACTGGGCCATCGTTATTGAGCAGGGACAGATCCACCGCTTCCGGGGTGCAGATTAATTTTTCAATGCCGTACCAGCGTTCGACCTCTTCGGTTTCGCTGGCAAAGGCGACTTCAACCGTGCGCGCTTCCTCATCGATGGGGCTGGTACTTTCGTCACCCTCTGCGCGAGTGCCACCGGATGGCGGAGCACAAAAAAGGGCCGCTCGCTGCGACCCTTTATCGTTAATCTGGCGAATCAACTCGCCAATATTTTTAGCTGTCATCGTTGGGGGGCTCCTGCTCCTTTTCCTCGGTTTCGGGCTCGTCAGCGGCTGGGGGTTGTTCGGTTTTTGCTGCAGCTTTATCAGCGCTTGCCAGGTTGATGCCGCGCCGCTTTAGCTCCTCCTCTTCGCGCTGGATCTCGTCCCAAACCTCCTCCGGTTCGCGACCGCGCTCGCGGATTATTTCACTGCGGCTGGCCACCTTGAGGCCAACCGCTTCTTTGTGCGCATTGATTTCCTTTTGTGGATCCGTCCAGGCCCAGCGGCGGCCATTAAAAGTGGCGCTGTCGGTATAGCGCCAGCGGTCGGCAGGATTTAATGGGGTGCCGCTATTAAAGCGAATGGCCCCCATCAGCAGGGCCTGTCCCATCCATTCCTCAAAAATAGGCTGCAGGATGTTTTCAATCATCCAGTTTTGTAGCGCTTTCCAAACCTCGCGATCTTCCAGGGCGCCGATACGGCCGCTGGAAAAATTCACTCCTTCGAGGTCGTTGGCGAGGGAGAAATAAGACACACCCAGGGCGGCGGCGATACCGCGCAGAACCGCTTTTACAAAATCCTTAAAGGCTTGGTTGGGGTGTTGGGGGTCCCAGGTGTTGAGCTTGGCACCGTGGGGCAACACTTGAAAGCTGCCGCCCTCAACCTCCATATGGAAATCGTCGTCATCTTCCTCGTAGTCATCGTCATAGCCGGGTTCGTTATCGCCATTCCATCCGGTGTCCTCTCCGCTGCGCTCAATAATGCCCATGGTGCTGGCACTGATGGCAGCGCCGGAAAGCTCGGCGTCTTCGTATTGGTCCAGCTTGTAGTGGCGCGAGGCAGCGGCGATCCCTAGGGGAAAGCCGCGCGCCTGATCGATATATTCATCCAGAAATTCGTGAATAATCCGGTCGGCGGGAATGCGGATATAACCGCGCCCCTGCAGGGTGTAGTAGTCATCGTGGGTGGTGTCGGTGCTGTGCAGCCAATAAGCCACCCGGCGGCCGTCGCTGTCGAACTCGATCCCCAGGGTAATTTTGTGGCCGATTTTGCCGGGGGCGTGGTCGCTATTTAATTGCAGCAGCAGTGGGTCGAGCAGCTGCAGGGCAAAGCCGAAGGGCTTAATTTTGCGGCTGCGGATCTTGAGCGCGAGCACTTCACCATCGCGCAGCAGGCTGTCCAGCATTAGGTCGGACAGCTTCTTTAAGCTGTGGCGACCGCGATAGTCGAGCACGCCTTTTTTACAGGCGTGCTTCCAGGCTTTTTCGATAGCGAGGCTGGCGCGCTTGTCCGGTTTGTCACCGCTGGTTTTTACGTTGGCGGCAAAGCGAAAGCCGGCGTGGCCGATCACATTGTTTTTTGCCAGGCCCAAAAAGCGGCGATAGTAGGGGTCGTTTTTTGCCAGCTGGCGGCTGCGGGCCACCATGGTGTGCAGTTCCTGTTGGAGCTGCTGGTTAATCGGCACCGGGGTGCTGTCCCAGTTTTCCGTCAGGCGGTGCTTTCCTGCGGCTTTAAAGTGCCCCGCTGCACGGATAGCGCCGCGTATATTCCGCGCTTGGCGGCCGACCTGCTCTACTTTGTGCGCGAGCTGGCCCACTTGCTCGGTGAGGCGGCTATTTTCTGCCAACAGAGCACTGCGGCCGGTGAGCCGGTCGATAAATTTCATGGGCGGCCCTCAACGTATGCGCGCGAGTACGCGATTGGATTTGCGGCCAGTTCGCCTTTCGCGCTCGCGGCGGCGTTGCGCTTTGACTTTGCCGGTGTAGTGTTTTTCTGCCTGCACCATTTCGTCCCAGGTAGTGAAGGTCACTGTCTGGCCGTCTACGGTGATGCTTTGTTTACCGCTGCCGGCTTTCTTCTGCAGCAGTTGGCGCAGGGCTTCGAGCATTTTCTCAGCATGGCTGCGGGGGTCGTAGTCGGCGCTGGCGGGGTTGGGTTTGATGCGCACACGCCAGTTGTCGATGGTGTGACGGTTGGTCCCATTCTGGACCCATGCCACCAGGCTGTATTCCCCGTCGATCCAGGCGGCGGTATCGGCACCGGTGAGCGCTACTTGGTGCGCGCTGCCATTGGCCGCGGTGTTAATGACATAACTCTTGCCAACAGAAACCAGCCGATAGGTTAAGGTCCAGCCATCTTCCGGCAGATAATCGTGCAGGGTGCGGCTCCAGCTGATGCTATCGCCGGCAATAAACGTGCGTGGTTCGGTCATGGATTACCTTTTTATTCCGCCCACCTTGCGGGCGCTGTTGCGCTTGCGGCGCTTCTTTTTGGGCGGTTCGGGCTCGGGATTGAGCAGCAGCACCTCGCGCTCTTCCTCTTCCGGCTCTGCAGGTTTTAGGCGTGCGGCGAGTGCCGGGAATACAGGGTTCAAAATATCGAGGGCGGCCAGGGCATAGTTGCAACAATCCAGGGTTTCGTTGCGCTTGCGGATTGGGTGATAAACCCGGGTGGCCCGGCCATTGATATATTTAATGCGCAGTTCTTCAGCAGTGAGCTGTTTGAAATAATCTTCATTGGCCGCCATGGGAAAGTGCATATACCCGGGGCCGGGCTCATTGATTTTTAGTCGCCCGTAAATCACATCTTTGCCGGTTGTTACGCCGAGGATATACAGCAGTACCTTGGCTTTATTGCTGCGACTCGGCCGTCCAACTAGCGGGGCGATTGGATCTTTACCACCTTTCACTGCATAAACCCGCTGGCCTTCGTATTTATTGCAATATTTGTAGACCTGATCTGTTTTATGGCCCGTATCGATACAGGTGGCAGCAATCCGTAAGAGAGCGCCGCTTTCATGTTCAAAGGTGCTGAGTCGCCAGTCAGTGAACTGGTCCCAAAGCTGCCAGCGGCCTGGGTCGCCGACAAATACCCGGTGCTCTATCAACCAGGATTCTGTACCCCGTGAATCGCCACCAAAGGCCCAAACGCTGGCCTCAATACGGTCGTCTTGCACATCCACACCGCAGACCAAAACTACAGCAGCCTGCGGTACTTGCGCGGGATAATGTTCGCGGCGCTGGTAAAGTTGGTCTGAATCGACCCGCTCGCCGGGCTCTTCCCAGGGTTCGCCCTTAGTGGTGTTGACCCAGCCTTTTAGTTCGATCGGGTCTTTGCACACCTGCAGAAATTTGTGGGCGATCTTGCCCCAGGTGGTGCGCGTGTTATAAGCGGACCAGATATGCACGGAGACTGTGCGAGGCGGATCCACCTCTTTGCCGTCGCGGTAAAAAGTAAGGCCATCGCGCGTAACCATGCCGGATTCACTGCGCATCTCGCCGCGCTCATCCATGCCTTTCAGCTCGCGCTGTTCAATCATGCAGCCGGTATGCTTACAGATGTAATGGGCATTCAAAACCGTTTCGCGGCTATCCCATTTAATACCCCAGGGCACGTCAGGCCCACCCCATTCCAGGGTTTGATATTCGCCACAATGGGGGCAAGGCAAATACCGTTTGAATCTTTCATCGGCCTTTTCTGCTGCTTTTGTAAGCTGACATTCCCCAAGGCGTGTAGGCGTGCTACCACGAATCGACTTAGGAAAGCTGGAGCCCTCCAGGCGCATATCGCCAAGTTGGGTGGCTGAGCCTTCGCCCTCGATATCTGGATCAAACTTGGACAGCTCATCATAAATAGCAACGTCTACCGATTTCTCCCGATAGTTGGCTGCTGCCGTACCACCGAGTACAAATATCTGGCGGTAATTTGTAAATTTCTTGTAGTCGAGTTTGTTGTCAGAGTGTTTTTTCCCCAACCAGGGGGCCAGCTTGCGCACCGGCTTAACATCGCGAATCATGGGGTTTACATGCTGCTGCATAAAACCTTCGGCCGTGGTGTCAGTCGGCTGCCAAAGAATTTGATTGCGCTGCTTATGCTCAGCGAAATAGCCCAACGCGATTACGATTGCCTTGGTGTACCCGACCCGCGCAGCCTTTTCCCAGTTGAATTCCTCAATGTCGTCATTCCCCATCATATTGAGAATGGGGATCTGGTAGGGGTCGCTAGTCCATTTGCCTTCCGAGTAACTGGACTCGGCTGACATATAAAAATGCTTGTCGGCCCATTCGGCCATCGGTAAAGGTTCAGGCCTAAATAGGCCACGTAAGGCGGCACGCAGGTGGCGTTTAGTCGCCCGTATCTGCGCCGCCGATAAGTTCATCGATAAATTCTTCCAGTCTGTCGGGCACACTGGCGGCAAGGTTCTGCAGCTTCACCCGCTCCGCTTTGATGTAGCCAAGCTCGGTTGCTGTCAGTGATGGCACCTGGCGTTTAATGTTGGCCTCCAGGGAATCAAATATCGAAGCCATTTCTGCTCCGACCTTGCCAAAAATCAGGGCAGCTGATTCGGCCGGGATAGTCTCACCGCGAGCCAGTTCATTTTTAAGTGCCAACTGATCCGCGCGCTCTTTAGAAAGCCGGGCCTGTTGTTGCATTGGGTCCAGATCGCCAACGGGTTGGGCTGGGCGCTCAAGCTGCATTTTCTTAACTAGCGCCTCTTCCCGGTTATCCAGAACGCTGCGCAGGGTGTAGTAATTTTTGTTTCCCTGGCGAGAAGTGGGCTCCACCTTCCACTTGTCAAAAGCAGTCGCGGTGATACCTAGCGAATCACACACCTGCCGCTTGTTTAGCCAGTAATCATGAACGGGGGTGGGTTGGTCATTGCCGGCTTTTTTACCTGCAGCAGAGGCAGCCGTTTGAGTCTGTCTTTTTCGGGGTTTTTGTTTGGTTTCAGCCATGCCCTAGTACCTCAATGACCAACCACCAACCCCCGCCTAAAATGCCTCATAAATAGCGAAACCTCGCGCAGCTGCGGACCCGTATGGCTCAGGGCCTAGGAAGGACCCGCGCGGGTGTGTGGTGCGAGGTGTTCACTTGAGTTTGCGCAGCTGATTGTTGATTGATCGGGTGAGTTCGACGCGGACTCTGCCGCTGGCCTGGCGCTCCATGACCTGCTGCAGGCGCTGGCTAATGAATGCACCGCGAGGGCTTGGCCCGGTAATGCCCTTCACTGGTGTGCGGCCCTTGCCTTTGCGTGCGAATACCAGCAGCTGGCCTTGTGGTGCCCTGCCAATAAATGTTTTCTTGTAAGTCTTGGTCTGCCCCCAGGCCTTGGCCTTCACGCCTGGCGCTTTGTGTGCGCCACGCTTATTAAGTGCATTGAAGTGGCCCGCCTTACGCTGGCTGGGGCGTACAAAGTTGATAAGGTTTCTTGCTCGCGCTTTCTTTGCATCAACAGCGGCGTGCAGTCGGTCACGCTTAGCCAGGTGTAACTGGTGGGCCTGTCTAATCTCTTTCTGTTTGATGTTGGTCTCGGCTGAGACCTCTTTGATAGCGGTGCTATTCACTGAGCGTACCGCCTTATTGATTGCCTGGCTTGCGGCTTTCGGTATCAAGCCGCGCTCCATCTTGCCCAGCTTCTTCTCCAGCTTGGCTAAGTCATGTTTTATCTGCACGGCCCCGCCCTTTGAACGTGGCTATGGCCTCACCAATCTTGCTTGGCGCAAAGTAGAAAACCATTATCAATCCTTGTGGATAGGTGGCTTTTGCCAGTACTGCCTCAGCTGCTGTAGCTGCTGTGGCCAAAGCCGTTTCGCCCTGCCCTGGGTCCGCCAAAGCAGCTCGTACAGATAAGACAGCTACAACCAAAAGCAACAACAGATAAACGCCAGTAAACGATAGAGCTATCAGCCTGCGGGCTATGTTCTGCCCGCTGGTGGACTTGATCCACTGCAGCAAAAACTCGCGTAACTGCTCGCTGCGCTGGGCGCTGTCCTGGGCTTTTTCTTCAGCGGTATAAAAAAGAGCATCGCCGGTTTTGATTAGGGCATCTGCGCCTTTCTCTAGGGCTTTCTCACTGCCCCACAAGCGTGACCAAAAGCTCATGCCAGCATCTCCAGAAATAAGAAGCCACCCGGTGCCAGGTGATATGGGGGAAGGGAGCACCGGGTGGCGAAAAAGGTTAAGGGGTTTTATTTCGGTCTGACTCTTCGCGCTGTTCGCGTATGAATCGGTTGTGCTGATTGCGGGTAATCACTGCATACACATTCCAGACAAGGCCAAGCGCGGCAATCAGCACACCCACCACCTGCAGCCAATTAATCGGTGTTTGTGTGAGAACCACCCCTGCTCCGGTAACGCTGGCGCTTCCAGCTTCGTGTACATTCATTCCACGGCGGCCTCCTTCTAACAGGCGAAAAAAAACCGGCCTGGGATGGACCGGTTAAGAGGATGATATTCGCATTGCTCGTACAGCTCGTTCCCGGTAGAGGCAACAATCGCAACGTGCCCTATTTATACCTCCCGAACGCAAAAGCGCCTAAAACGTGTCACCCCAAAATAGTAATGGGTTAGACTTGGGAGCAAAGCTAACTTATAAACCGTACTCAAGGCTTATATTGCGCTTAACCATCAATCCAACATCCGCCATCTCGTTGCGATTGTGATTCAAGCGGCAAATTTGATTTTGTAACATACCTTAAAGACCACTGCCCAATACTGGAATTCCAATAACTATAAGCCGCAATGATTTCCCCTGAATAATCAGGGCAGCTATTGTAACCAACACGTAAGTCATTTGCTTCCCAAGAATTCTCACCTTGACCTTCTTTAGCATAATAACGACAAGAACTAACTTCCGGCACAAATATTGTTCCATCTTCTAAGCAAGACTTCAGCACCTCGCCGTATACAGGTCCAGGTCCAGGTCCAGGTCCAGGCTCACCATCCGATGAAGCAACTACCACTGGAATTTTAATATCCTCATACGGTATTAAAAGAACTTCATCTGCTGAAGCTTTGGCGCTAAAGCATAAGGTTGCGGCTATTGCCACAAAAAGATACTTAGAGTACATAATACTTTCCATTGACTGACGAAAAGTCCAAGCGCGAACTTTTCGTACATATTTCAGTATTCATATTTATGGGGCATTCCATCCAAGTTTTTTTCCATTTCATGCAAAAAGAAGCAGAACAAATACCCCTTAGAGAATATCTATACTCTTAGTCTTTTAGCACGCTTAAGTAATGAAGCGTATCGGAATATGTCTGATCTACGCAGGCGCCGTGAGTACGCATACTTACTGTCTTTCCTGAAGCGTGCGCGTACATAATTGCGCTCAGATATTCCTTGGCCATTGGTCTATCCATGCTGAATGAAATGTAATCACCATTTGCACCATGACATGCAGGTGGATTATTGACCCCGCCCTCTGGATAGACATAGACAAGCTTCGTACTATCGACCAGCAAGAATGATTCTATTTTTGCAACAGTAGCACCTGCAAATGAAACCTGAGAAAAAAGAGCGATTGCAGCAACGGCAAGATACTTAAACATTTAATAACCCTTAAAACTTTATAAGATATAAGAAGCGCGCAATTTATAATCCAACAAAACTATATCGTCAAACTATTTTGGGAAAAAAATCTAATATAAAAAAATAATTTGAGACAAATTACCTTTAGCTGGATTAGATTTTAAGCGACTGTAATGCCCCTCATTTATGTACCATTTTCCTAAATTTATTATTCTGTTTCGTTGAAGCTATGACTCTCCTCATAAATGATCATGCCCGCGATGTAATTGATCGCCCCAAGTAATTCAGCCACGCGGCGCTCTGAATTTGGCAAACGACGACTTTCCTGAATCTTTTTGATCGCCTGAAAAGCCATGCCGCCATCGGTATCCAATAGCCCGCTAATTATTTGCATGGGTTGATCTTCGAAGCGCCGCCCATTAGCGTGCCGCTCCATGCCCTTACCCCGCGCGGCCTGATCGTATGCCCGCTCTAAAACGCTATACAGGCGCTGATAATTTGGGTCATTCAACTCATAAACCGGACCACCTTCGGAATAGCCGCTCATTTTCCTGCCCTCTTCTTCTCGCTTTTCACTTTAATCTGCTGTTTGTTCTGCACCTTCACCCAACTACGGCGGGTACTGTCGGAGGTATTAGGGACTACACGCAGGCACAGACCGGACTGGCCGCGCGGTATCTGTTCAATCTCTCCGCCGCCGGCCAGAAATTCGGTCACCTTGCTATCGATATTCGCCTGCGCCTTGCGCAAGGCCTCAGACTGGGGGCAGTTTGTTGCTGTCATATCGCACCCCCAGGCTAAAACGGAATATCGTCATCAAAGGATGCACCACCCCCAGGCGGTGCAACTGGTTGACTTGGGGCCTGCTGCTCGGCGGGCTGACCTGTTGCACCTTGGGGATAGCCCCCCTGCTCTCCCCTGCCATCCAGCATCTGCATTTCATCAGCGACGATTTCTGTGGTGTAGCGATCCTGTCCGGTGTTTTTGTCTTGCCACTTGCGCGTGCGCAGCGAGCCTTCGACAAAAACTTTTGAACCCTTGCGCAAATACTCGCCGGCAATCTCTGCTAAGCGGTTAAAGAACACCACTCGGTGCCACTCGGTGCGCTCCTGGGGCTGGCCTGTTTGCTTATCCTTCCAGCCCTCACTGGTGGCCAGGCTGATATTGGTTACCGCTCCACCGCTGGGCATGTACTTGGTTTCCGGATCGTTACCCAGATTGCCAATCAAAATAACTTTATTGATTCCCCTGGCCATTACTCGTCCACCTCTTCCCTTACCTCACCGTTAACCACGCGATAAGTGGTCAATGTGTCGGTGGCTTTATCAAAGATCTGCAGCCAGTAGATAAACGGCTCATTGCTGGCAATTTCTTTTACCCTTGCCTGCGCTGCCTCTTTAGTGGGGTGGGACTCTATAAAATCTTTAGCCCCGCCCATCATTAGATTGTAAGTACCGCTAAATATGGCGAATCTGTTCATTGTTGCTCTCCCTGACTTAAAAAAATTGGTGTGTCCTACGCTGTAGCAGTGCGGCGATATTCGATCGGCTGGCCTGGCGGGCACGGTAGTCTCTGCGGTAGTCGGCCTTGCAGCGCTTGCAACGGCTGGCATGACCGCAGGGGCTTAGGCGAATAGGGAAAAGGTCCTGGGCTTTCCACTTGCTGCAGCCACCGCAAAAGAAATCCCCGCGCTCATTGGTTTTACGGCTCACTGGCTCACTCCCCCATTCCGTCGATGTTTTGCGTTGCGATAGCCGGCCCAAACAACAAACCAGCGAGAAATAACCGCCCCTTGTGTAGGCGGGATTGATAGGTGCGCAGACTGATACGCAGATAGCGGGCGCGTGCCTTTTGTCCATCTAATCCTTCATGCAGCAGTAGCGCACGTGCCTCCACTTTCAGCACCTCGTAGAGCTCCGGGCTTTCGCGTTTGATCGCTGCCATGGCCCACTCTACCGGCGCCGCAATTTCGTCGCTAATACCCAGGCCGTTGCTGGGGTTGCCCCGGCTGGCGTTGGCTAATGCAGTGCGCTGTTTTTGTCTGAGCCGTGAACCACTGCGCGCGGCGTGAACCTCGATGGAACACAACACGCTGCTGCCACTCACCCCGCCTAGATCCAGGGCCACCGAGCCCCAGAGGTAAAGCTTGTCTTCCAGGGCTTCTATCAATTCAGGGCTGATACGCTCCCCCACTTGCAGCCCCTCAATAGGTCCACAGCCAGGGACGTGGACGCCCTGGGGCTAAGTTGTTACCGCCGATATGAATAAACCGATCTTGTGTGAGGCCTCGCTGGTGCGGGCAAATGGCAGTAAATGGCTGCGGCTGGTTTTTTTGGAGGTGGAACCAGTTGTAAACATGCAGTGATCGCATTAACACGTGCGCAGCGGAACCATGGATTCGTATGTCCACACCTACACCGCAAGGGTGGTCCCCGGGAGTCCATGTTTTACCGGCCTGCTCTACTCTGCGACGGTTAAACGACTCCTCAGGATGGTGCTGGCAACGGTAACCGCTGCTCACCGGCATAGGGCGGCAGTAGACACGCTCACGCACGCGGTTCAGGTGGGCAAGAAAGTCGGCCTTCATGTTCGATGCGCTTCCCGCTTCACGCTCCCCCTGCTCCCTAGAGCGAGCACAAAAAGTGCAGCGGCACTGCAGTTCCTCATCGGTGAAATAATTCCGGCTGGCTGGTGTGGAAATATCGATCATTGAGCACCCCCAAAGCGGTTTGAATATTCGGTGTCTTCCAGCACTTCTGCGATAAGTACTCGAGTAAATCCCTGGCCGCGTTTGGCCGGGGCCTGGGTTACTTTGCGTTGCACCACACAGCGGTTGCTGTCGTTGTCGATCAAGCCCAGGCCATGGGGGTTGGTGCGGCTCACCTTCTCCAGCACATCCACCAGCGGCTTGGTGCCGCCCTGCAGGTTGTCTTCGTCCAGCTCACCAAAAGAACCGCGCTCAATCTCCAGGTACACCCGCGCAAGCGGCTCATTGGGGCGGCGCTGACCACTGCGCACCAGCGCGCTAGTCACTTCTAGGGCCAGTTGTTTTTTCAAAGCACGACGCTTTGCCCAATGCATGCGCAACAGCTGGTTGTTCGAAGGGGTGGCCAGGGGAATGGTGAATTCAATGGTTCTCATGGTGTTTCCCCTGTTACCACTGGTCGTTGAGCATGTCGGGGATGGAGATATCGCGAGAAAGGCGATTGCCGTTTGATCCCCCGCCTGGGGGTGCGGTCTTTCGCTGCAGTTGGTTTTCGTGGTTCAGCAACCACTCAAACTGGAATCCTCGCCACTCCCTCTCACAGCAAACGGCAAGGCAGTAGTCAACGCTGTAGCCATGTCGGTTGGCTAGGTGGAGCTGCTTGGCAATTTGGTTAACAGCGGTTTGGGTAAGCGGAGCCTTGCGGACCTTTTTCCAGTCCCGCAAAACTTCGCTCTCTGGATGGTCTGGCCAGGATGAAAAATCTAATCCCCTATTAATATTTTTAGGTTCTTTTAGATTCCTTTTAGGTTTGTGGTCCGTTTTTGGTACTGGTCCAGTACCGTTTTTGGTACTGGTTTTGTCCGCTTTTGGGCCTGGTCCGTTTTTGGGACTAGTACCGTTTTCGGCACTGGTGATTTGGCCAAAATTCAAAGTAAAGTGATTGCTGGAACCGGTGGATTTGACGCGGAGAATTAGGCTAGATTCTTCCAGCTGCTCCATTGCTGAGATAACAGTTTTACGATTCAAGCCTGTTGATTTTGAGATATACGCAATCGATGGATTGCACTGACTATTCGCCTCGTTGTGACAGTTAGCGAGGGAAAGAAGGACTAGTTTGTGCGTAGACTTCACGCTTTGTTGCCAGGCCCAGAAGGTGGCTTCAGCGCTCATTACACACCCCCACCTTGAACTTGATTAGAGCCTATGGGAGTCTCATCAAGGCCCAAAAAATCGCATAGTTCAGCGGCTACTAATTCGACAGCTCTTTCAGCCTGCTGTGATGCGGTGTAATTTTTGTTCCTGCGGGCGCAAAAAGCCCAGCGGTCCCGCTCAGACTCCGAGAGCCCGGCCATCACCGCTCTTATTTCGTCTTGCATAGCGTTGCCCCAGTTGTGATTAGTTATTTACTGATCTGGGTTAAATCCGAAACCGTCGAAAATTTTTATATGCGCAGCATGGTCAGAATGCGCTGAGCTGATTGGGCTTTCTTGATGTCTTCAGGAGTCTCCGCTTCGAAAATAGGAAGCGAAGCCTCTAATATGATTCGTACTAGTTGCTCTCTCGGCATTCCAAACCGCTTAGAAAGAGCATCCAGTCGTTCACGAGTCTTCTTGCTCGTTCGTAGATTTGATTTACATTCCAACCCCGATCTCATCCCTGCCTCCATTGTCATCCTTCTTAAGTTAAAAAAGTTGTTGTCAGCTCTTCGGCTGTTAGTGAAACTAATCAACTATCCCCAAATATCTGGGCGACACTCGGCCAGGTTTACGTCACCATTAAGTTCTTCGGCCAGCTTGATCGAAAGTTTCGGACCCGGAAGTACCTTCATGCGGCCATAAGCAATGCGTGACAGGTATCTGCCAGTGGTTCCAACCTTTTGCGCTAACTCGTTCCGCTCAGACAGGCTCAGACTTTTGAGGTAGAGGTTAATTTTCATACCTGAAATATACCTAAAGGGTTTATTTTTGTCTATAAAATAAACCTTGAAAGCTAGACTTACACGCCAAAATAAACTTTTTAGGGTGATTTTTGAGAGGTTTATTCCTGCTAACATGGGGAAAGACTGGTGAGTTCTTGATAAAAGAGATGGATATAAACGAGATAAGGCGCACCAATATCCGACGGATAGCGGCCGACTATAAGAATCGAGCGGAGTTCGCACGCAAGGTGGATAGGTCTGAGCAGCAGCTCTACTCACTCATAAGCAAGGGCGCCACTAAAACGATTGGCAACCGCATAGCAAGAGACCTTGAGGAAAAGTTAGATCTTGAGGAAGGTGAGCTAGATCGGCTTGAAAGTAGCAACGACAACACCACAAAAATCGCTAGCGATATTGACCTTGAACTGCTGTGCAAGTGTATCGACGCAATTGAGGTCGAGATTGAAAAGCAGGGGCTCCAAGGTATCCCTTCCGCCAAAAAAGCCCAGGCGATAGCGCTAGCCTACGGTGCAACTCGCGCGGGCAGTAATAATGATGTTGTACCTGTAGGCTTCATCATTAATACGCTTTTCTAAAGTCTTGGCTCAGACCGCTGACCTTCTAAGGGCGGTCCCAGCTGACCTATTGAGCTCCACCTTTAATCGAGCAACCCTTCCCCCCTTTCCTGATGCCAACAAGAGCTATCTTCGTTATCCCACATCATTTGGCAGGGCCGTTTTACACACCGTCGGCACTGGTAGGGCATAACACGAGCAAGGCTTGCTCGCGCCACTTCTTGCAACTCCAGTTCTGGAGTTTCTTGCCTTACCTCAATAGAGTCAAATAGCATTTTACTCCCTTAAAGTGCCATATCGTCTTACTTAAAGAATGTACCCAGATAAGGGCCTAGAGGGCAGATCAAATTGTGTATACTTAGGGGGTTTATGCCGCCAAAACTCTATAAGTTTTACCGACACGATGTTTAGAATCGGGGTAGTTGTTCGCCAAGAACGCACCAAGAGAGGGCTTACCCAAGCTGAGCTAGCCGAAAAACTCTCCATTCCCTTAACCCATCTTCAACGCATTGAGCAAGGGCGCTCCAAAACAGTTTCACCAAATCTTCTTAGGAAAATAGCCCTTCAATTAGATATTGATGGCAACAAGCTCCTATCTCTACCCATAGAGGAAAGCCCACAGGCTGACCCACTGAGCCCTTTGCCCAGCACCGCCAAATCCCACCTGATTCGCTTTCTCAACGAAATATCCGCCAATCTTAAATAAAATAAACCTTTAGGGTTTATTTTTTAAACCTTTCAGGTATATTTGTTTTCAGGGATGAAAACCGCTGGAATACAGGCTCGAAGAGGACAGGGAAATGGGCTCAATCATCCCCATCGAAGGCGCCTTCAGCAACAGAGCCGTGCAGGCAACTCTACGCGGTGGACATTCCACAATGGCAGTAGCAATGGCTGAACAATAAGGCGCCAAGGCGCCACCAATTTAAATATTAACCTAGGCAGCTAGCTCAGTGCCTCTTGGAGGTCACATGGAGATTTCAAAGTTTCCATTAAATAAAAGAGCAACAGCTATAGTTGCCGAGTTGCGAAGGCGGAAAAAAGGGGCCGCATCAGCCAAAGAGATTGCGGCCCCTGATGCACTGCATGTAGAAGGGGTCTTCATTTATCCATTTGCCGCATGAGCCTATAAATTATAGTTAGCGAGGGATATGCAATGGTAGGAGAAAACTTAAAAGCTCAACGCCGTATCTTGAGATTACCTGAAGTTGAACGGCTTACGGGTTACAAACGTAGCAGTATCTATCAGTTTGCTAAAGATGGGCTATTCCCTAAGCAACACCGTATAGGTCCTGGAGCTGTCGGTTGGGATAGCCGCGAAATAGAAGCTTGGATTGAGGATAAGCTAGATCGTACAGCTTAATGACATTGGGCAAAGGGCGTGGCTGAAACGCCCTATATATACCAATCAAGAGAGTGTCTTTTCCACACCTGGCTTAATATCTGACAAAGACGAATCTGTTTCTTCTAGCATCATTCTTCGAAGAATATTTAAAATTTCCTTACCCCTCTCTGAGAGAGCCCAATACTCTTCCATATCCGTAATAGGCTTCTTTTTACTAGAGGGGCTAACTAACTCTAGAGCAGAAAGGTCAGCAATCCAATCTTTTACAATATTTCTTGGAATTGGGTATGGCATATACAGTTCAGATGCTTCGAAATTAGCAATAACTACTGCAACATATGTAGAAATATCATTAACTGACTTTTCAATTAACATTTCTGGTGCCAAATAATTAAACAGTCTAAATAAATTTATCTTGCATGCCTCTTCAACATAATCGCCCTCACAAAGTCGAACAGGCACAGGGCGTTCATTTTTTAAAAGAATGTTAATAATTTTATTATTTTCCCGAGAGCGCTTTTCTTTTGCATCAGTTTCAATATTTTTTATCTGCTTTCTCAGCTCCGAGTTTTCAGCACTAAGCCTAGTTAATTCGTTAGCCATCTTTATGTTAGTCGCTTCCGACGCCCTTACCCATCCCTCTCTCGGATCTGAAGTAAATGCTTTCATCAAAGCAATTGAACACTTCCCATACAAATCATCTGTATTCTTCCAAAATGAAACGTGTTTTTGTTTAACTTTGATTTTAAATTCTTTAAGAGAGGAAACTTCTTTTGGAACTGTATCAGTGTGCTGTGACGGCCACAACGCCTCATCATCTAGTACAAACCCTAGAATGGGTATCCCTTTGGATACAGCATAGTCATATTCCTTTTCAGTGTAGCTAAGCCCCTCGTCCGTAACTGACCCATATCGGTTCGCCAAAATAACAACGTAATAATCACTCTGATCAATCTGGCGCTTAATAATGCTCCACTGCCCTTCATCTGCAGCGCTAAACATTTCCATGCCAACTGGGATATGCCCCATTTCGAGAACCGCTTTGATTACTTGATCTCTATGTTCTTTTAAATCTTTGTAAGTAGAACTTACGAAAATTTGATATTTATTACTCATAACCTACTCTTGAGGCCTAAATTATGGACTCTACCGTAAAGCGAAGACATCTTGGGGAATCGCCATTTAAATTATTAGTACCAAATCAGCGTATTATCTCACCCACAATAAAATCGTTATCATAAACCACTCTATTGCGCCCCATTTATCAGCATGTAATCTTGGCAGAAACCGAAAAAGTATACGCATTCAAGGAGTGGTGGCAAGCGAAGCCACAAAGAAGCTGGGCGACTATCGACACTCTATGACTTAGATCCATTAGCGAGCGACCCTTATGATGCCAATATCTGGTATTAACTTCTTGAATTTTCTTAGTGTAATGATTTGAGATGGCAGTAACTTGTCTTTTACCTTTACCTCCCTTAATAACAAGCTTGCCTCACTTTTCCCTATCAATCTCCTTTTTAGCTTAAAAGCGGTTACATCAGGCCATCCTTTACGATATTGATAAGGATTTCCAGCAAAGCATCTCGCAAGCTCGAGCAACCTCTGCTGGCCTATTACTTCATATAAATCACCAACAAAGCTAGATGTTAAGCCAGGATATACTTTCTCTAATAAAGTATTCGGATAAATCGTTTTGAAAGATCTGACCACAGATTTTCTATTAGAACGTCCTATTCCCTTGAGTAGCAAACTAACAGCTTTTTTATTTATTTTAGTTGGGTCTTCATGATCTACTAATAATGCTTCGAGATATGGGGTATCATGCATACTAAAAATTTTGGAAAGAGACTCCCACGATGCACAACGAATGAGCACAAGAATCTCCCCTCCTTCTAAGTTTATACTCTGAAATCCCCTCTTTGAATAATGATCACTCACAAATAATTCTACTTTCTGGCTAGTTTTAACCCCTTCGAGCTTCTCAAAATTTATACCAAGAGACTTACATTGCTGATCAATGTTCATTGATTGAATAGCTTTAATCTGCGCAAATTCGGAAAGCTCTTTATCAGCTTTTTTAACAAGCCTAAATACATTTACATAATTACCAAACTGATGTGGCAATGCGTCCATTGAATCTTCCCTTTCAATAAACTTACATAACCAAGTGCTAAGCTTTCTAGGGAATGGGAAATCGACTGCCTCCCAAAGACCAAATTCTGTAAGATTCCCTTGTTTGTCTAAAATTTTGCTGCCATAACGATTAGGGAAAATTCTACTTTGTTCGCGTGCTTTATTGAAGTCCTCTTCTAGAAGAGAGCTTACTAGTTGCTTTAATGCTTTATTCATCTGCAATTAATCATAACTTCAACGTATTGAGGAACATTGGCTATACTGCCTAATACAAAGCTTCGCAGTGGACCGGCCTAGCGACAATAGCATCTCTTTATAAATTATTTAGCGCATTTATCGTAACACTTGCTGATTGCTCATAGTAATATCTATTTTCTGCAAACTCAGTCTTTAAAGACTTAATCGTTAGTAATTGACCGCCAATCTCACGTAATCTTTCTGTAACATAGTCGTAATAGAAACATACAGATTCAAATGCTAGATCCAACTTCGGCACAATAGTTGATTCTATGGGGTCAATATGGGCTACTCGTTGATCCCGAAAACCCTTTAATAATCTCCAATTTTCTTCCCAGCCTGAATTAGTTATACCGAGATTAGAAAGTAGACTCTCCTTAAATGACTCCGGGTCATCCAAAGTATTCCTAAAATGAAGATCATCTTTCTGATTACCAAACAAATGAACCCAGTTTAGCAGCGCCATATCAAAGAAATTATTTGTTATCGTAATTGGAACTCCTCCTTCCATGAAATCGTAATACTCTGAAAAGGCTTTAAAGCACCCATACTGAATACCAAACTCCTTTCCCACAATTCTAACTCTGGAAAATTTATTTTTTTGTGACACTACAACTCCTTATAGAAAAGCATTCATTTAATAAATATATCAAAGATCATCTCAATTGATATTCTTACTAATCGGCCTGTTAAGTTCCTCTCTCATAGCTTGAAGAAAAATCCCCCAAGCTATAAAGCTGTAAAACCAGAATTTCTCTATCTCTTTAAGCTGCTCCAACTTTTTTTTGACCAAAAATCCCCAGGATGGCAATAGCAATTAGCACTACAGATATGATATGGAAAAATGGAAAATCCCATTCCTGATGTAGATGTAAGGCGATACCATATGCCATTGCCGAACAAAAGAAACCCAAAGTGATTTAAAAATAAAGATAAAAAAATAACTTAAAGCTTTGTAATTTTTTACTATCATCTGCTTCTATCTTAACTTAAGCCAAATAGTCCCATCTAATGATATTTCCAATCCAGTTTGAAACATATAAGCGACACACAACATTGGCAAGGCAAGCAACATATTAATACCTTTCAAAGTTGCTATGTCAGCTATTTTGGGAACCAATTCAGACATTATTTCTCCATTTAATGCCGCTTGCACTACATCTTTTCAGAACTTACGCATTTCTAAATGCTGAATAAATGACGCTTGAGAAAAAAACTACTCATTCAAATTCAGATACAGGGGAGCAGTGACGCCCAGATTATTAAATTCTTGGATAGCACTAAACTAAGTAGTATCTTAAGAAATTTTTTACATCTCTAATCATCTCTGATACATCACTGCCTGAAAATAAATCCCAATGCCCATGTGCTGCATTATTTCTAATATCTGCAAGAGCTGTGATTCTCTTTTGTTGCAGCTTGCTATAGACCCCCGCTTTCGCTAAATCTGAATTCATTTTATCTAACTTCCCATGTGGAATAGAATTTTGATCACATATATCACGAAGGCTTGTTTCCAAGATCACACCAGCAACTACAGCAGCTGGACCTTTATACCCACTAGATAGTAATTCTGATGCTTGCTCAATTTCGGAGTCGAAGATCTCTGCCTGAACTAGATTTCTCACTGAGGATAAGTACCCACCCTGGAAATCATCTTTAGCTGCAAGAAATACCGGCTTTACGCGTTTAAATCGCTCATATAGATCTTCATAAGCCTGTGGCTCTTCAGCTTTAGTGAAAGCTTTTATATGCACCCCATTTTCACCACATGTTTTGACTATTAATGATCTTGCCTTCACCTTCCACTCATCAAACAACAATTGATCAACATCTTCGTATTGGACATAATCATTTCTTCTTACAGTTTTTGTTAATTCAATTTCCTTAAGATTATCTAGCAATTGATCATATCGTTCCGATAATTTTTTAATCAAAATACCACTCCATATTTAAACTTAACAAAAACGCACCAACATAAGTCTAACCTGATGAACAATGCGTAATAGTTTTCCTCTACTATTAATATATTTTTTCATTGATATCACGTTATTCCCGGTAATGGAAGTCGCACAAGCAACTCAATCAGCCATTAATGACTTTCTCTTTTCAAACAAATCGCCATGCCTACAAGCGGCCTCTGCAGAACCACTAACTTTTCTGCCACATGATTCTATTTGGGGTCCAGCAAAAATCCATTTGGGAAGTACCTATTTGTACTTAAGCTTGCATTCGATATCTTAAGAATTTTCGCTACAGCAGCTGTTTCAAATGACCAATATCCAAAGTAACCTTGCTTATTGTGACTGCCGTACCATGTGCAAAGTTGCTGCCTCTTATACCATAGTTTTAGATGATCCCTGAGAATAGCAACTTGCTTCTCTTTCTGATCGGTCTCAAAAACAGATAAAAGCGATCTATAGCGATCAGCCATCTTATCCGAAACCCTTGAGTAGTAGGAGTCACCACAAACTTCTATATCTTTCAACTTATAACTTAGCAATAAGTCGATCAGCCGATCTGGTTTATCAATAACCTTAAAAGAATCAGCTATCTTCAAAAAATATTTCTCATCAACATCAAGGAGCACTGCCAAAGATGCGGTCCAGAGTAGATTGTTATAGAAATTTAGGGTTAAGCCCTGCTCCTGATCTCCACTGAGGCTAGCAACTAAAAAATCAACTTTATCTATAGTTTCTAAATACTTTTCTTTCACATACCCAATTGAATAACCAGCAGAATACAATGAAATTACTATACGTAAATATCCCGAATATATTGCACCACCCAGACCTGGAGATATCCCTTTTTCAACCTCAACAGCAGATTTTTCAAAGAATTTTGTCTCATCAAGTAAAACCGTGATGCTTTGATCAAAATACTCTTTATCTCTCCGACTATCTCTTACCATAATTATTTCTTTAATTAATCATCACTGCTGTTTCGTATCAATTCTAAATTCTCGTTAGAGCAGTAGTCGCATAAGCAGCCCAATCAGCCATCAATGACTTTCTCTTTTCAAATAAATCACCACATGTGTAGGCAGCCTCAGTGGATGTATGGTGACCCTAGAATAGGTCACCATTGTAAAGAAGTTCGAGCAAGCAACATTTTATCGACTTCCAAACACCCACCTGACAGAGATGGACTATTAATCTAAATTTGATATCTTAATTTTCTCAAGAAATTCTTGGGATGTAATTACTGGCATCATAGTTAGATCTCCTTTTGAACTTGCCAATAATGCAGAAACAACCAGTCCACCTGCCGCCTGTGCGTTAGACTTATTGTAATTAAAGTAATAATAGAGCCTAGGTGAATTATTAATTCTATCTTTTGGAATCCAGATCCCACCTTCGAATGGACCCATTGATAATTTTTCCATGTATTGGATTACACACGATTCCGGACCTCGATAGAAAGTTCCAAATTCATTTTGAAACTCTGGCCGATAAATCCCACGTTCTAGCCCCTCCTTCCAATTTACCTTCGCTAATCCATATTGAGCTTCATAAGTCAATTGATCCTCCAATACAATGGAATTATCCGACTCTATAGGCTCTAAATCCTTTATTAGATGAGTGTAATTTGCACAACCAGATACTAATAAAGCCAGCAAAAAAATTATTTTTTTCACGTCTACCCCTAAGATCCACTTTTATAAAGACAGCCTGTTATTCTAGATCATTTGAATATCCATATAAAATACAATCGGCTTTTGGCCGCTCGCTTCTACAATTACTTTCGTATCGACACCACATTATCTACAGGAGCAACAGTTGCATAAGCAGCCCAATCGGCCATTAGTGACTTTCTCTTCTCGAATAGGTCACCACGTCTGTAAGCGGCTTCTACTGAATCACCAAGGCTATGTGCTAGTGCTTGCTCACACACATCTCGGGGATGCGGGGTAGACTCTCCCGCCCAGTCACGGAAGGTAGATCGAAATCCATGCACGGTAAGGTCATTACGATCCATACGGCGTAGAGCCATGAGCATGGACATATTTGATAACGGCCGGCCTTGGCGCTGGCCGGGGAAAAGATAGGGGCTATCATCGATTCGCGGTATCGACTCCAGCAAAGCAATCACCTGCGGAGCAAGTGGAACTCGATGCTCTTTGCCCGCTTTCATTCTCTCAGCGGGAATCGTCCAAGACTTGGTACTAAAGTCTACTTCATCCCAGGTTGCTTCCAGCACTTCACTTGTTCGGGTTGCTGTCAGGATAGTCAGCTCCATGGCCCTGAATGCTAATCCCTCGCGCTTAGAGATCTCTTGCATGAACTCTGGCAGCTCTACCCAAGGCAGCGCGCTATGGTGCCTAACTTGTCGAACTTTTGAACGAGGTGGTAGCAGCTTGTCCAAATGGCCACGCCAACGAGCTGGATTTTCCCCCTCTCGTAACCCTCTCGCCTTTGCAGCATCTAGCACGAGCTCCACCCGATTACGGACCCTATTCGCTGTTTCGGGCTTTTCTAGCCAAATTGTTTTTAATATCTGGAGGACGTCATCAGTCGTCACTTGGGAGGGAGGAATTTCACCGATTACAGGGTGAGCATACTGCTTCAGAGTGTTTCGCCATTGCTGGATATGCTTAGCGTTGCGCCAACCTTTACTATGTACTCGTATGTAGTCTTCAGCTATATCGCTGAAAGTTACGAACTTTACACTATCATCATGCACAGCAGCTTTCTGCTCCTCCTGGATACGACGCCGTTCGGTAACAGGGTCTAAACCTTGGAGAATCAATTTACGCTGTAGGGCAGCCTCTGCCCTTGCCTGCTTTAAGTTCACATCATTCAGGCTACCTAACCCCATCTCCCTGCGCTTTCCAAGAAGCTGATAGCGTAGAACCCAACTCCTTGCCCCTGAGGCTTGAACAAATAGGCGTAGACCATCGCCGTCATCATATTTGCCCGGCGCTTTAATCCCCTTTATACCCTTAACGGTTAGTTTTCCCATATGTCCGCCTAACCCCCAGTGCCTATTCGTTCCCCCACTCGTTCCCCCACTTTATCACGGATTGCATAGATTAGGGCTGAATAGCATTGGAAGGAAAAATCAAAAAAACCCTTAATTTTAAGGCTTTTCTTGGAGAGTCTCGGTGAGTCTTGGAGGCTCTCGGGGCGGACTGCCCCACCGCCATTTTTAAACATAAAGCCCTGATTTATCAGGGCTTTTTTGTTTCTGCCTATTGTGGTCCCCCATTTGGCCCCCAACTCTTCTAAAGCTATAGCACATCACTCTCACCCCCCCCCAGCATACCTCTAGGCTAGGCGCTTTTCTTTCCGCAGGTGATATCTGCTGCCCCTTAGGCTAACCGCCACGGTGGTAGCGAATTGACGCTTTCACCACCCCTTCCACTATCAATTCCTGCCCCTCCCAAATGGGAATAGGTTGATACCTGTCACTAGCCGGCATTAGCCGCCCAAGCCTCTTATCCAAAATTTTGCAGGTCAGCTGGCCATCCAGGGCCACCACCACTACATCGCCATGAACATGTGTAAGAGAGCGATCAACGATAAGGACATCACGATCAAAGATCCCAACGCCTTGCATAGAATCGCCATTGGCACCAGCCATGAAGGTCGCAGGTGGATTAGTTATTAAATGTTCATCAAGGCTGAGAGCAGCCTCTTTATAATCATCTACTGGAGAGGGGAAACCGCAGGCGACACCACTGCTGAATGGAGGGGATAGTTTCATAAGGGCACCCAAATACTGTATATACACACAGTTTATTGCTGAGGGTGCCCAGTAGGCATGAATAATAGGTGACCGAAGGGCCCTTACTCTTCCAGCAAAGCTGGTATCTGAGTTGACTCTTCTGAAGAGAACTTAAGTCCATACTTCTCCATTATTGCCATAAACCGCTTCACGTAGATCGCTCGGACCGGCTCATACGGTGGCATCCACTCATCGGGGCCCTTATCGCCCTTGCTTTGGTTTCGGCCACCATCGACCAACCCTAGATTCTCAGGGTCTTCTGCAAATTGACGCTTCAGCTTAACTGTCCAATTGGCACCACCGTGCTCATGCGCCCAAGATAGCGGCACGATGTGCTCAACATCTAAGTCAGAAGCCAGGCTGAAGAATTGGCCGGTGTAAGGGTTCAGCCATAGGCCAGTATCGACCGTGCAGCGCCTGGAATTGGTGAAGGTGACAGGAGCCAGGGAGAACTGAACTAGCAGCTCATGGCGGTCATAATCATTGCTGCTGGCCTCAACCTCAAGGCAACCAGATAAGATGGCGAAAAGGATGATAGGCAGAATCAGTCGCATAACACCCCCTCTATTGTTTTGAGAGGGTGTCAAGGAGGTGGAAGAAGGGGCGCTATTGGGTAATCGTGCCCATGTTGCCATTGCCAATCTGTACAACTATAGCGGTTTGACCAACACCGGTTTGAGTTGTTGTATGCATATTGCTAATGCCTAACTGAGTAGTAAAAGCAAGGCTCAGAGCTGTTCCAGATTGGGTAATATCTGCATCATTCATAGAGCCTATTTGGTTTATGGAGGCACTTGTTTCCATAGATGTAAATTGGTTAATGGATGCGCTGTTTATAATGCCTATTTGATTGGTCAGGGCACTACTTGCTGTAGACAGAATTTGAAAAGGCCGAGCATCATTCATAGCACCTATTTGATTTGACCCAATCACGTTTTCTGTACCCGATTGAGAAATACCAATAAAGTTCATAAAGCCTGTTTGATTTAATAAGATCGTTTTTTTCATACCAGACCCCTGGGAAATTCCAATCCCGTTCATCACACCAACTTGATTTATAAAATTATGATCTAGAGTGCTCGTTCCTTGACTGGCACCAACCGCGTTCATAGATCCAATTTGACTGATCGAAGTGCTACTTTCATTGACCGTACTTTGGCCAACGAAGGCCTGATTCAGAGAGCCTACTTGATTAATCAAACCACTACTTGCTGTGACTGTAACCTGGATAATATCGGCTCTATTTGAAGAACCTATTTGGTTGATCGAACCACTACTTACTATGACCTCATTTTGGCTAGAGCTGGCTGTGTTAATGGAACCTACTTGATTGATGAAAACGCTACTAGCAGTTACCTTACTTTGACGAACACCAGCTTCATTTATTGAGCCCACCTGATTGACAAAGGCACCACTAGCCGTAGTCTCTTCTTGTTCGATATCAGCATCGTTCATCGAACCCAATTGATTGATCAAACTGCTACTTGCTGTGACTACTCCTTGGCCAACGCTAGCAAAGTTCATAGAGCCTATTTGATTAATCAAACCACTACTTGCTGTCACCGTACCTTGCCCAACGCCGGCTGTATTCATAGAGCCTGCTTGATTAATGAAACCACTACTTGCTGTGACCAAACTTTGGGCAATGCCAGCTTCGTTCAAAGAGCCAACCTGATTGAGAGATGCACTACTTGCTGTGACCAAGGATTGGGCAGCCTCGGCTCTATTCATAGAACCTATTTGATTAATTAAACCGCTACTTTCTGTAACCGTAAATTGGATACCTGTAGCTCCGTTCGAAGAGCCGATTTGATTGATGAAAATACTACTAAGAGAAGTATTATCCCGCTGGATAGAATCTGAAATATTTAATTCGCCAACCTGTACATGTGTCGCCACACTATTACTAGTGCCTGTAGTTTGCGATGCGCCGGAATCATTAGAAATACCGATTTGAGTCTGTAAAGTTAAGTTATTGTGGACAGTCCCGCCTGATTGATCAGCGACGGCCATATTTCCGCCTCCAACCTGAAATGATATTACTTTATTATTATTCGCAAAAGTATTTACACCAGATGCCATCAACATGGCTGCGGTTATGAGGGTTACTGTCTTCATAAGTAAATCCTTTACTTTCTACTGACAAGCCCTGACCGTTTTCCGCGACAGCTTCTTATGCGAAACACCCTATGTTTTTACGTAAATGACAACAGAGGTATGACGTTTAGAGCTTTATTTTTAAACCGGCTTCTAACTGAAGACTTAAGCTTTATCGTAAACTAACTAATTGCCATGAGAAGAAATAGCTAAACTACTAGGAATAAAGTTTGAAAAACAAAACCTGTTGACTTTTACGATAAGAGGCACTTCTCGCTGAATCGATAAACTTGTAGGACTTGACGCCCTCCCCACTTTCTTGTATTCAAGCGGGGGCCAATCACCCACTCGGGATCGCCATCACCGCAATAGAGCTATGCACAGCCAGGTGGTAGACAACCTCAACTGTTCAGCTCGCCACTAAATCAGCGGCATGGTCAGCTACATTTACCGGCTGGCCTGCACCGGTTTGTAGAGTCTTGGTAGTGACATAAACGCTAGACATTAGATCACCAGCGTCATTGATTTGTACATTATGCTGTTTGTCTATTACAACAATGAAGCATTTAATAATTGCAGCAGCCTGAGCTTCGTTATTGATGGGCTCTGGAGTCTAGCTTACATTTGAGTACAAGTAGTACCAACGCTGAGATAGGCGTCGGTACTACTGGCGAACTACCAGGGTGAGGGGACTGACACAACTCATGAAAAGCTGATTATTAACAGGTGCTGTTCATATAACCGCTTTCACTTTTCCAGTCATCAATAATTTGCACATCCCTAATTACAATTTCCGCAGTGATATGATCCTTACCGTGCTGATCTGTTCTCATTCGATGCTGAAGTTTTCCTTCTAGGTCAATTAAAGAGCCCTTGCATCCATATTTAATCAGATATTCAGCTCTATTTCCGTAAGCAATGCAGCGATGGGTTTCGGTCTTCTCTTGCGTACTTCCTGATTGACGATCCGTCCAGATTTCAGTGGTAGCAACATTGAATGCTATTGCAGTATTTCTTGAAACTATACTCTCAAAGTCAACTGTCACTCTACCCATTAAAAATACCTTATTTCTTGAGCGGCGATGCGCCATAGTAGAAGCCCCTATGACTTAATTTATAAAATTAGCTCAATATACTCCCCTAGGAATATGCAGCCAATCTCACATTTAATTATTTTTTTGTCTTATTGGATTTTTGGCACTTTCTAGATTTGTCGACCTCATTAACCTTTTTATCAAAAGGATACCCTCTATCTCCTGAAATTTTTTTAGGTGGTGCCAAGGTATTTTTATGCACCTTCCTTTGTACAGACTTTATTATAATCACTTTATATCCTTATTAAGAGCATGAAGAAATCATCAGACAGCTATTCACTTGCAATTAAGCAACCAAACCCCCTGAAACTTTACAAGCTTCATCATTAAGCCTTAGTTTATATTTTTACATTTTCAAATCACCCTTCTTTCATATAAAAATAAAAGGCCTCCTACGTTTTCACGAAACTTATTAATACTGGATCACTAGATTTTTAATTTCTGTCATGCTTTTCTTCGAATTACAAGACCGGCCGAAAAATTGGAGAGTATGTTTTTCAAAACAATGCAGATATGTAGAAGGGAAGTGTCAGCTAGCTCTTCATACCGATTACATCTATTGTCTGTCTAAAGCTTTGGCGTAAACAAAATTCATCGTAAATATAACACTAATGTAATATATAAGTGCTGGACATCTAAACCCTCATCCATATCATCAACAGATGTCACTTTTGTCAAAAAAGTACAGTTGAGTAAACTTTATTCTCAGTTTTTTAGTACTTAATTCTTATAGATAGACAATAGAACTACCATCTAAGCTGACTTCAGTCACCTTGTTTTTACCTAGAATCCGTTTGAGCAGTAAGGAATCCCCAAGGATAAAATGCTGTCGAGGTGACCTTATTCATCCACTCGGAATCACCATATCCGCAATAGAACTATGAACGGCTAGGCGATTCGCTACTTATACAACCTAAATAGGGCAACTGGGACACAAGAGCATCCCAGCCTGTAAAAAATCTATATTTTAGTCAGCACTTTTTTTGAAAGACAGGCTGTCTTTCACCCGAACCCCGGTATTTGGGTCAGTCACATACCAAGTCAGCTCGTAATCCCCAGCCTCAAACCAAGCAGGTATGTTTAGATAATTTCGAGTGTAATCCTTCGCTTCAGAATAATTTAATACCACATCCCTTGATTTATGGATGGGATAGTTATCCCCGTTGGGAAATTTAAGTACACTCCATTGTTCGAGTGTCACCAAAGATTGTGTAGAGTCTAAATTACGAATACTTGCATCATAATTGACTCTCCCTCCGTAAGAAGGAACTGAAAGCTCGGCAGGCTCATCAAGTGCAACTGTTAACTGAGTATCAGAGACATCACCTTCAACAAGCAATTTTAAGCCCCATAACTCTACATAACCACCGGATACACTGAAATTAATCTCACCTTTTCTGTCAAGAAGATTCTTTGGTAATACATTATTTCCATCCATACAGTGATTGAAGTTTTGCAATTGTTTAATAGGATTGGGATTTTCTGGAGTTGGGAGAACAATGGCATGATATAAAGGTACCGAAATCCATTGACCAACTAAAGGCGGGTAACCCGGGGATTCATTTTCCACTTTAAAAACTGCATAGTCCGCATCTCCACCTTTAACTTCAGCATTGATACAAAGCCTTTCAATACTATTGAATTGAAAGCCAATATCTAACCTCACCTCATGAGTAATTCCATCCTCCATCATGAAAGGATACGGTTCACCCAGGTCTACTTCGGCACTGATCATATCTGCCTGTACGGATGCCGATGCGCAGATTAAAGTGAAGCCAGCGATAGATTTTTTCAACACAGCCTTTTGCAGGGGGCAGCTTGCATTCATTCTTTTCAAAATTACAATCCATTTAATACATTGTGAAATACAACAATACTTCGGACAGTTTTTTAGAGCCGGACCCTGATAAAGTAAGACCAGTTCCTTGACAATCAAGTATTTGCCGGATGTCTTGGCAGTTCCAATCTGCGAAAAATAACTTTATTGGTTTACTAGGCTAAAACTGTCTTAAGCATTGTATTTCACCCTTTCCTATCCCTACAGAATTTTTTCCTCTTTAACCGTACCAAGTATAATAAAAACTAAAGGCTATACCACTAATCAATCTGGTTATCCCAATAAATATCTTTGCGGGAATAAAAATTGTGTAAACACCTCAGCCAAATTTATGCCCGCATCCCCGATAACCATCAACAATGTCTCTAGGTGGTTAGCCACCAATTGTTTTAGTCACCCACCAGGAATCGCCATCGCCGCAATAGAACTATACACAGCCAGGCGGTTGGCCATCTCAACAATACAGTTCGCTACTAAATCAGCAGCATGACCGGCGACATTTACCGGCTGGCCTGCATCAGTCTGCTGAGTCCTGGTGATTACATAAACGCTGGACATTAGATCGCCAGCGCCATCAGTTTGCACTGAGTTCTGATCATCAATGTCGGCAATGGTGCATTTAAGCACTGCAGCCGCTTGGGCATCGCTATTGGTGGACTCGGTTGTCTGCTTTACCGTTGTGCGCACAATAGTGCCGGCACTGTGGCCGTCATCTATGGTGTAAGCAAATTGCCAGGCCTCCAGGCCAGGCACGGTTATTGGGGGAAAGCTGGGCATTGAGGATTCCTTTGCTTAATCAGATTTATGCACGCCGTTGTGAGTGATTATGCGGTGCTGTGAATCAACGCCAGCAGCGTAGCTCTTACCACCTACAGAGACCTTGTACACGGTGTGCAGGCCGGCACATTCGACCCGCTCGACGGTTTCCCAGATGAGCGGTTCTTCTTCATGCAATACACCCAGCTCAACGCCCTCGCAGTGTTGAGCCTCGTATAATTGGCCTGCACGGTTGGTGATGGGGGTTTCACGGCTGCAAATTACTTGGGCACCGCTTGTTGTGGTGAGCAATACGCAGGGTATTTTTGGCTCTGCATCTACCGCACCAATAATGGGGCTTAGATGGGTTTCCTCATCGCCGGTATCCCAGCAGTCGATCAGGTTTCCGCTTTCGCAGTTGTCTGCAAGTAAACCTTCGCGCAGCCAAGTGCCTGCAGCAACGCACCAGGGATCTCTAGGGAACGTAGTGCCGCCGCCATTGCTCGAGGTTGTAATGGTGCCAATACTTCGGCGCCAAGTGTTAGCGGCCAGCTGGTAAATATTCGTGGTCGCGTAATAGGTAACCGCACCGCCCTGAGTGCCGGGATCATCACAGTACACATAATATTTAGTGCTGAAGGACAAACCAGTGATGCTGCCACTGTTGTAATTAATAGTGCCGAAACCAAACTGCACTGAGTGCGCAGCAATCGTGATTTTTGCGGTACTGCCATCGTCCGAGCCGGACAGCGCCGAACTGGTTGGCAGGCTGGTAATATCAGATTGAATCATCGATAAATTGCGCTGGTCCTGCACTTCCACCACATCAATTTTTATATAATCAATTAGGCTATCGCCCGTTTTAGCCGGATAATTAACATAAAAAAATCGGAGTGATAAAACGGACATTCGCCTGCATCTTGGCGGGGCTACCAATATGGTTTTCCCCCTCTTATGGCACTATAACTACCATTACCACTCGAGTTGCCTTTGACGTAGGCCACCAGCGTCTGCCAGCTCTGCCCCGTAAGATTTAGATTGGTTGCCACCATATAATGCTGGCTGTTAAATGTCTCGGTACCGCTAGCATTGCAGAGCTTTCCTGCCCCATCGTACCCGGCCAAGCCGATATACATAGTGCGGCTAGTATCATCGCTGTTATACACATAAACCCGAGTCTCTATCCGGTACAGCTTACTGGGATCAAAGGGTATTTTCTCTGCATGGTACATCGATACATGATTATTAATGCGCGCCGCGCCACCACCGATACTGGCGTTTCCAAGCCAATAGTTTTGAGTACCTCCAGAAAAGTTGGTCCAGTACTGGGAATAACTGCTATCAGAAAAATCCTCTAAAAAGGTATTGCGCATTGAGCGGATCTGCGCGCGCTCCTGTGCGGTAGCGCCGACTGTGGCACCGTCCTCGGGTTTATTTGTCCCGTAAATTTCTTCCCAGTCTGCGCGGACTCCAGCAATCTGATCGATCCTGGTCAACACCTTTTGTCGTGTGCTATATACCGCCTGCCATTTGGCTTTCCAGGTGCTGCGATCAATGCTGGTGACTGTTGAGGTATTGCCCAGACCTGCGCCGCTGAGATAACTGGAAAGTGCTGTTTTTGCACCGCTGTAGTTGGCTTTCTCAGTGGTGATACCGTAACTATTGGCCTGCATTTTGATATTGTAGAATCTGCCCCCTGAATAGTGAAGGTGCCGAAAACCAGGTTTCCCATGATAAGTAAACCTCCACCAGTGGGTGCCACCAACGGTCTTCTAAGGTATGCTCGCGGCAATCCTGATCCGCATGGGCATGACTAAGGGAAAAGCATGTTTTACTTACACATGGAGAGTCTAGAATAGAAATAAGGGCCTTAAACTAGAGATCATGGAATGGATAAATGACTCGTTTTCTTTCCTTCCTGACCTGGAAGAAAATACTTCTAGGTTACTTCTCAGTCATTTTTATTTTTGCTGCCATCTATAGTAGCTGCAACTCCTGCCTCAATGAGCAACTTGGCTTTTCAAAGAGTATCTACTTCAGCATCGTAACAATTACGACATTGGGATATGGAGAGATTTATCCGGTCAGCAAATTTGGCTTTCTGCTGACCTCCATGGAAACACTACTTGGAATTGCAACCTTCGGCTTACTTCTCAATGAATTCACCAAATATCAGTCTGCTCGTCAGGAAAAACTAAGACAAATTAAAAGAATTGGACAACTGAAAAATGCATACCACTATTTTAGGGTTCACATAGCTGACTACTGCACCACCGAAATAAAATCGGCAACACACAAAGAAAAAACTCCAGCACCGCATGACATGATGGGCTTTAGGGAATATCTTGAGGCCAATAACAAAGTAAATATCAATATTATCAAGCAAATACTACCAAGAAATTCCAGATTCCGACTAATGATAATGACTGAGTATAAAATATATGCCAGGCAAATAGAGCTGGCTTGCTTAAGCATAAACCTTCACGATACAAAGCTATTAGATTTCTTTTACAGCCATATAAGCCAATCTGTACGGCTTGAAGGACTGAGTAGCGCCACGGAAACACTATCTGAAATTATATTAAATTTAATCAACGACATTATGGCGGGCATAAGCCCAGATGGAGTCAGGCGCGATCATGATGTATATATGGACTATATCAATTCCCTAGAATCTCATGTCAGAAAGGAGCTTTAGACCATTAACAGTGTCGCTATACAAACTTTAAATATCTCCCACCAGATAGATAAGACCAACCAGCAACGAAAATTCTATAATGGCCATATTAGTGAATCAAACTTCAGTTCAAATGATTAACACTCTACAACAAACCGGCTGAGCCTTCTCTTAACAAATGGTGAGTACTTGGCTGCCACCAATACTGTATTGAACTCCATTCTTGCAACCAATGTTTTCGCAGTGACGATTTTTCTACCGCGCTCAGTGATCGCTATAACTTTTTTATCTTCCCTCTGCCGAAACTCTGAATATCCATCCAGCGGATTTCCAGCCATACGCTTAGCCAGCTCAACTGCATCTGCAATCCCCAGGTTCATCCCCCGTCCACCTACTGGGATGCAGCAATGAGCGGCATCCCCAACCAAATGTATCCTGCCCTTTGAATAGCTCTCAGCTTGGCGAACTGAGACTTTAAAAACACCCTCGCTTCGAACTTTGTGTATCTTCAGAGGCAGCGGAAATGCTTCCAAAGCATTCTCACAACTGGATACAAAACGAAAGCGGTTCTCTCTGATCGGCACAGATACCGCGACTAAACCCGGTTTCATCTGAGTTAAGGTAAATGTTTTTGAGTATGGCCAGTTTTCAACATCAGCTATTGACCATTTCTCTTTCAAGTCAAAACCCGGATAGGCAATATTGGCACATTCCCTGACTGCGCTGTGAATACCACCAGCCCCTACAATATAGTCGAACGTTTCATTCTCTCCATTGGAAAGTTCCGCCACTACCTGATTACCCTCTTTATTGAACTGTAAAAGTTCAAGCTGATATTCGACTTGAACCCCCATGGCCGATAAGGTTGCTGAGGGGACCATCTCTATCCTATCCTTGGGCAACCCCAGAATTGTAGGAAAATAAGAGGAGCAGGAATGGAGAGGCATTCTCATAACCAGGCGTGTTCCCTGATAAATGCGGGCTTCTTGGATAGCAATACCCTCCTCAATAAGCTGCCTGGAAACGCCTAACGGAGAAAGCAGCTCAAGGCTGCGAGAGGTAATACCCAGGGCACGGCTTAACGTTGACGAGCTATCACGTTTATCAATGATCCTTGCGAGAATGTGCCTACGGGCTAGTTCCACCGCAAGCGTAAGACCGTTAGACCTGCACCTACAATTAATACCTTCATAAAGTTCCGGCAAATTACCTCTTCAAAAAGATAGCACGATCAGCGGGGGGACATTCTGCAATTAACCTTACGAACCACTAATAGCTCATATCTAATAAAAGCTCAAAATATATTACCTGACTTACTCGTCATCCTTATTGGCCAGCTCTAGAGAGTGTCCTGTTTATTACCAATGAGTTTTGTAACTTCTCTTGACCGCAGTGATTAATTGCCTAGCACCTGTCCCGCAAAAGGGGTGAGACCGACAAGGAGATTTTTAAAGGACAAGAGCCATGTATCCAAAAGTCCCATCTAGAATACAGCTGTGTTAACACAGTTTTTAGGATACCAAGAGCACTATTTCTCACTCTCTTGGCAAATGTGTAAGTAGTAATGTCTTTCGGTAATGAGGTAGCGGGCATGTTTAACAATGTTGGTTGGATTATCGAAGGGAAGATCAAGAAAGGACGTGAAGCCGAATTTAAAGCTATCGTCGATGAGATGGTAGATGCAACTAAAAAAGAAGGTGGGACATTGAACTATCAGTACTATGTGACTGATGATGGGAAAGTGCTTATTTATGAACATTTCAAGGACTCGGAGTCCGCTCATAAGCACATAGATTCCTGGGATGCCTTCGCCGAACGGTGGATGGCGGCTGCTGAGCCAACACGCCTTGTTCACTTGGGAGATATGCCCAAGGAGCTGAGAGAACGCCACTCAGGCTTGAAATCGATCCTGTATCATCCCTATGCAGGCTTTGATCGTTCCGAGGGAAAACTCCACTGAGTTCAACACAACCTAATTTTACCTGACAAAGTTTCACCAGTCTGGTCGGTTGCTTTATTAAGCACAACCAGCTGGTGAACATAACCATTACAACAAAAATTAGCCTTTGCTATCTTTGTTGAAGGCGTTCCAGCTCTTGTTAGAATTGTTGGCTTTATCATTCCCGACCCATGATTTTCTGCCCTATATATCACCGGTAATTTGTCATTCATCACCACTGAGCACTTAGTAGTTGTGGTACTTGATGCCGTTAACAGAGGACGGAAAAGTGGGCTATGCGGCTATGCTTCAGAACCAGTAATATGGCAACTCCACTAGGAGCCCACCCCTTCCCAAGCCTGAAAGTACAAATCTTGAGCAATTAGAGTTCCACAACTAGACGACCAAAAAAGAGGCTTAATTCCTGCATGCGACACCAAATATGAGATAATCCCTTGCCATGAAATATCCATCGCATCAGGGAAGGTATATGACCAAGCTCGCAATCACTCTGACGGCTCTCTTGTTAGCCGGCTGCAGTGCGACAACAAGCCTTACACAGAAAAGCTCTGCCGAGGTCCGGCAGGGCGTGACAACAATACACAGTACTATTGGGAACCCTGGAATCGCCTACAGTGGCCCTCCAATGCAGGCGACCACTGACGGTTCAGACCTCAATTTGGTCTACTACGAACTCCGTGCTTTTGAGCCTGAAACTGGCGGTTCCATCCGTTACCGCTTGGTCATCGATATAACTTATAGGGCAAGTTGGCGTAACTACGTATCCGCAACCTTTAGTGGTAGAACAAAAGTCAATGTGACCCAATTAGAGAAAAGCGTCCTTAACTGCACAGGTGTTACCACTTGCATGCTCGAAGAGACATTAGAGGTTCCTGTAGAGGAAGAGCAAATAGTCAGCGCGCTCAAGCGCAGAGAGTCCCTCAGGGTGAAGCTCAGGGCAAAGTCGGGTCACCGCTCCGTAGTTGAGGTCCCAACATCCTACCTAATGGGCTTTTACGCTGCTATTGTAAATCGGCAGGGGTAAGCGCAACTGGGGCCGCGCAAACCCTATTCGCGGCCTATTCTCCCCCCCCCTCTGGGCACGACCTGGCTATCTCGCCCGCACAGTCTTCTTTAACCCCTTCTCTACCGTTTCTGGTGGCCTCCAACCTAACAACCTCTTTGCTTTTCTTTATATTCACCCGTAGGGAACCGCATAATCGCTCAGCCATAGCTCTTTTTCCAAGCAGAGAAAGCCCCATAATCAACAGGGACTTTGTCACTGGTACCAGTCGGGAACGGTACCCCAAAGCGTTTGAAAGCCGGGTTAACAAGTCGGAGAGTGACATGTCCATATCATCAGAAACCAGGAAGACCTGGTTTGCAGCCTTTTGGAGCGCAAAACAAGTAGTGATCAGGTTATAAACAGAAACCACAAACTATGACGGTTATCTATTGCACCTAGTGATAGAGGTAAACCCCACTTGAGCCAGGACATCATCGATTGAAAGTTCGCTTTCACTTCAGGCCCATACACTAACGGAGGTCGGATAAGCACTACCTCCATTCCAGTCTCCTCGGCCAACGCCAATAGGGCATCTTCTGCTTCTTTCTTGGAAATTCCATAGGGATCGAAAGGGTGATGCCCTTCATCTGCATTAAAGGAAGCCCGGCCCTCAGCAGATTCCCCATTAACCTTGATCGAACTCAGTTAGATAAAACATCTTACTCCAACAGAGGCTGCATCACTGGCCAGCTTTAAGGTGACCTCAACATTAACTTTTCGAAACTCTTGAAGGGGGGGCCGCAGAAACTTCCTGCATCACATGCACCCTGGCGGCAGAGTGAATCACCACATTAATATTCTCCAGAGCCCTACACCAGTTAGTTTCAGCACTCAAACTGTCTATCTAAAAGCCGCCTTCCACTGCCTGACGATATACCGGGGTTACGGTATAGCCCTTCCTCCTTAAAGTCGGCAATAAGGCACTCTCCACAAAGCCACTGGCCCCAGTTAATAGTAGATATTTTCCAAAAGACCACTCGCGCCCAAAAAATAGTATTTGTTTGTTAGTTTACCTTTGGGCTGAGAACAAGTCATCGTGTGGGACAAATCGGGATTTGCTATGACAGCTCATACGAGGAATGTAATTAATAGAAGGAGCTACAGAATAAGATTCATTTAATACATAGATCAGTGAATATCGGAAAAGTCTGTGTCACAACTACGTCGTCGGTTCCTTTCCGCATTCTTCAACCGGGCCCTTACATTTTCCAACGCCCGTTCGTGGGGTTCGGCTGTTTCCCAAGTACCCCAGCGCTTTTCCCAGGCTTCACGAGCGCGTAAGCAGGAGATAGCTTGGTGGTAGTGCCATTTTGCCTTATTGCAAGAAGAGAGCCCCTTTGGCGACTTGCGATCACAGATATGATGATAACGCTTATGGGCCATTTGTGCCTTAAAGTCCTTCTCAGTCACAGCATCGAAATGCCTGATTGCCGGCGCTCTCTGGCTGCGTTGTTTAGCTACATTCCCAGAGGAGCGAATTATTACAGCTCCCAATAATTCCGCCGAGGCATATCGGGAGCAACTTCTATCAAGGCCATGATAAGTGAGAAGTGACGGGGATATCACAACAGTTTCCAGGTCTAACAGGCCGGCGTGAGCTTCCAGGCAACTGATCAATGGCCCTCTCCCTTCTACCTTTCTACAATCCTCAAGACTTGCAGTACTGGCAAAAAGTGCAGGAGTAAATAACACGGTTAGAAATACAATAAAAACAGCGATATGGGCACTCAGAACTAGCTTTGTGCCCAATCCAATTGCTGATTTGAAAAGTCCTAGGCCCCGGGTTATCGGGGACTGAAAGCTGGTTTGCGATGGCCGTGGATAAGCCAGCAATAGGAAAACCCTCCGGAGCTATCCATATTAGAATTTCAAGCGAAAATTCTAGTGTCTAGGGGTAACGTTTCCAAAGTAATTTAGCTCTATCCGGCTCTCCACTACATATGCTTCTTCAGTTCCTTATGGGTTAGTACCGGGGTTACCCAGATCTCTGCTCCCAGCACCGCAAAAAAATTTTCATTGTAGGCCATTAATTTATCTTGGCGTTTTTCCTCAAAGATAAAAATTGCTGCCCGCTTACCATCCTCTAGAAAGAAGAATGACGACTCCGGATCTGCTGAAGCGACAAATTCATTGAAAACAGCAGACATGGATTTGTCAGCTATAGAATTGTTACCTGGTTTTACCGGTATCAGAATTTTCATTAGAAGGCGCATGGAGAATCCTCACATTTTTGTGTAAAGAGAACTGGGTCCAAACATAGCTAATGCCGATAGCGTCAAGCTGCAATCGGCGACAATTCCCTATATTTATACTTTACGGAAAAAATGAGAAGATTAAGCTGTCACAGGGATGTCGCCATCTCCTTCCTTTACACCGCGCTCCTCCCAACGGATCCACTTCAAGTCCACGACCATGATCGTATACAAAACTGGCACCAACAGCAGCGTACCGCAAGTGGCCAGGATCAAGCCGCCAATCTGAGCAAAGCACAATGGCTGCCACAGAGGACCGCCATGGACAGCCAGAGGTACCAGAGCAAAAGTAGTAGCTGAAATAGTGATCAGAATTGGACGCAAACGCATAATGCCGGCATCCAGCAAGGCTTCGCGGAAAGGGTCACCTGCGGCATGACGAATTTCAATAAAATCAAATAACACTATGATATGGCTGACGATTACTCCCACAAGACTGACAATGCCCAAAAAGGCCATAAAACCAAATGGCTGACCAGTTACATAAAGAGCCAGTAGTGCGCCCACCATTCCAAGTGGCACCGTAGCAAAAACAACTAATGGTTTAAGCAAATTACTGAACTGAAATACTAGAGCCAAAAATATTGCACTGGAAGAGACACAGAGAATCATCAGCAGTTGCAGAAATCCATGTTTCGCATTTGCCGCGTCTCCAGAGACTTGCAACTGGTATCCGCTCGGTAAAGTATTTTCCAGTTCATCTAGTTCATCTTTTACATCTGCCATAATATCAGAGGAAATAAAACCGGCATATGGAAAAGCAAAGACCGTTATTGTTCGGAATTTCTCAAGACGATGAATTCTCTCAGTTCTAAATCGGATACTTGTTTGTGCTACTTGCTCTAGTGGCACCCGAACATCGCTATCTGCAGAGAAGACATAGAGGTTATTAATATCTTCAAGCTGACCTCTCTGATCCAACCGTAAGCGAGCGACAATAGGTATTTCTTTATCTCCCTGTCGCAAGGTAGCCACTTCTGTGCCATTAATTCCGGTTGAGGATGCGAGTGCTATATCTGCATTGGTCACACCAGACATTGCTGCACGATCCTCCATTACATTCAGAAGTAAAGTCAGGCTTTCACCTGACCAGTCCTGGCGAACTGTTCTCGCATAAGGCGACTGCTGCACTATTTCTTTTACTTTTTCAGCTGTCTGGCGAAGCAAGAGGATATCTTGCTCTTCCTGCACTGAACCAGTTGTAACACGCCCGGAAACCCTAATTGCAAATGGATAAGTCACTGGAGTAGTTTGCAACTGGCGCACATCTAAATAGGCACCTGGAATATTTTCAGTTAGCGCCTGCTGAATCTTAGGGGCCAGCACCGGAGTCAAATCTTTGTTACTCAGCCTGATGATAATTTGTCCGTAATTAGGCTGCTGTTGCTGCGGGTTAATTGTATACCAGAATCTCGGCGCCCCTCCACCAACAGTAGTACTTAGGGCTTCCAAAATTGAGTCATCTCTCCCTATCTCTTTCTGATATTGGGCAATTGTCTCACGAATAATCTGCTCCGCCTTATTTGCCACACTATCTGTAGCATCAATGCTGGCATCATTTTGCAACCAGATATCCACATAGGAAAGATATTGAACATCATCTGGAAAAAACGCATTTTTAAGCTGGCTTTTTAATGCAAATCCACAAACTAGAATAACCGTGGTGGTCAGTAGAACTAGTTTTCGATGATCTATTGCCCAACCAGCCAAACGATAATAGTGACCTGTAAGGCCTTGCTTACGCTTCAGATCAAGACTCAGCTCTTTGACTTTTGGTGGTCGCAATATAATGTTGGCAATAAATGGCAAAAAGGTCATGGAGACAATTCTCGACGCTATCAAAGCGCAAGCCATTACAACTGGCAGACTATGTAAAAAATCTCCCTGATTACCGGTGAGCAGCAGGAATGGCAAATAGGCCACCACATTGGTCAATGTTGCAAAGAATATCGCTTTTGCAAGCAATGTTGGCCCCAACCAAGCGGCTAAAAATGAAGGTTTTCCTGCCGCCATTTGTCGTTTGATTGCATCCCCGGCCACTACGGGGTCATCAACCAACAGGCCAAGTGCGATAATAAGCGCGGCAATTGATACCTGCTGGATGTCCACGCCCATAAACTGAATAAAACCAAAGGTCATGGCCAAGGTTATAGGAATTGAAATCATTAATAATACTGCTGAGCGCCAATCTGAAAATCCGATGAAAGCAACAATTACCACGAGGATAATTGCTTCAATTAATGCCTCAATAAATAGACCCACACTCTCTTTAACCTGGCGAGGCTGATCGGACACTCTCTCAATGATTAAATCTGGAGGCAAGTCGACTTTAACCCGCGCAAGGACTTTATCCAGAGCTTTGCCAAGTTCACCTATCTGCTCACCATCTAACATCTGCACAGACAAGTTAATACTGCGGTGACGGTGCCAATTACCCTGCTTATTTTTATAGATATAATAATTGAGTAAAGTCGGCGGTGATTCATAACCCAGCGTAACATCAAGAATCCCCCTCAAATATACCGGGGTTCCATCCTCACTTAATGCAACAGGGACATCGCCAATTTCCTTATAATTATTAAAGTCTCCACTGGGAAATATAGGGATGTCCATATTCTCTACAGTTAGAGTACCCCCGGGTATTATATTATTCCTGGCATTCAAGATTGGAGCAATCATATCTGGACGCAAATCATAAGAAGCCAGCCGCTCCTGGGAATAAATCAAATTAACCTGTTGATGTAATACACCTGAACGCAAGACACGCTTCACCTGAGGAAGTGTGCGAATATTCGCCGCAACAAGCTCCGAAAAATCATCCAGCTGCCGATAGCTATACTTAGCTCCAGCTACCATAGACAAACGAGCGCGAGTGCTAGCTAAATCCCTTACAATAATTGGCTGCCATGCGTCAGGAAAAAAAGTTTGTGCGCTCAATCGCTGAATTAGAAATAATTTCCTGGCTTCTGCAAGTTGCTTATCGCTTTTATCAGAGAAAAAATCCACACCTACAAAACCTGGGCCATGGAGTATTTTGAAATCGGTCCCGTAGCCCTCTAACTCCATCCAGTTAGAAAAAACTTGAAGTGCTGCCTCTGCATTAATACCCGCAACAGAAAGTGGTAACGCGACTACCATACTAACACGCTGACCTACTTCTTGTTTCTCTTTCTCCTTGTTATTACTGGCATTTTTAGCGCGAATTTTAGATAGGGCTTCGCGAATAGTCTTAGCACGTAAAGCTATTTCATCCGCTCCCGCTGGCGGGCTAGCAACAGCCAACAAAACTGCAGCAGTATCACCAAATTCAGTATTCAGCTGGGTAGACTCTACACCAGCAGGCAAAGTATTTTGCGCATCAATTAGTTTCAAGTTGAGGTCGTTAAAAGCTTTTGTGACATCCGTATGAGGAGCAAGCTGGGCTTGCACCATGGAAATACCATTTAAAGTTAAGGACTTAACTCCAAAAGAGCGAGCATCAGGCTGATACAAATATTCACTTTGAGCAATAGCATCTTCAATTTGTTTGGTAACTAGCTCCTCTACCTTGACCGCACTTTGTCCAGGCCACGTGGTTGTTGCCATTGCAATACGAACAGGAATATCTGGATCTTTGCTCTTCGGCATAAAAAAATAAGCGAAAATCCCCCAAAGCATGACGCCTACTAAAAGTGCCCAGGAAATAGAGGGGTTATCAACAAAGAAGCGAGCAGTATTAAATCTATGCTCACTCTCCGCTTCAAGTACTTCCTCTCTTGTTTTTTCATCCTGATACAAGTTTCTCAACTCCTTATCAAGGCACTACTCTTACCTTTTCACCATCCCGCAGCTGTGCAGCCCCATTAGAAACAACTCGCTCCCCCATCGACAGGCCATCCAAAATAACGATACTATTGCCAAGAACGGGACCAGGAGTTACCCTTCTAATTCGCGCCCTAAGTATCTCTTTCTCTAATTCAAGAACATACACAAAGAATCCTTTTCCTTTGACTGGATTCGTTAACAAGCAGGAAAGTGGTACAACCACCCGATTTGATGGGCTTTTTCGTTTTGCCAATGCAAGAGACATCACCATGCCAGTTTTTAGCTCTGCATTTGAGTTAGCAACAGTTACGGTGACAGCAAAAACCCTAGTACGAACTTCCGCCGCTGGAGAAACTTCAGTTACTATACCGGTAAAGATTTTCTCAGGTAGGGATTGTGTGCGCATTGAAAGAATGCTGCCTAGTTTAGTATAGCTAAGCACTACATCTGGCACAGTAAAAACCACTTTCACTCTTGAAGTATCAGCAACAACAAACCCCACTGCTTGTGCATGTACTAAGCTGCCCACTTCTATCTTGCGCTGTAGAATTATTCCCGTTAATGGTGAACGTAATACAGTATCGTTCAGATCCTCCTTCGCTTTATCCAAGTGTGCTTTAGTTCCAACCACCGCTGCCTGAGCTACTTCGAACTCTTCACGCGCGGTATCGTAATCTGGTGCAGTTATACTGGCTGTGGCAAATAATGCTGAAGCGCGCTTGTAATCTAAGTCCGCCTTTCGGCGCTCCGCCTCAGCCTTACTTACATTGGCTGCAGCTTCAATTACCCGATCCCGGTACTGCTCATCATTAACTTCCGCAAGTATCTCTCCCTTTGTTATGTGGTCCCCGGCCTGTAAAATCCGAATTTCTCCCTGTGCCTCGCGGGTTGGAATATCTTCTATATAACCCTCTGTCCTAAATGCCACATCCACTTGAGTGTAAGGATTGACTACAGCTGAATAGGGATACCCTTCAGCACCGCGCTCAGTGCGCGCTACAGCTACCTGAACAGGCATGGGCTGCTTTGCAGGCGGTTCTCCATGGCAACTTATAAGCAAAAATGTGAAAAAAAATAAGGCTAAAGGTTTAAGCACTTAAACTTCCCCCAATGCCTTTTCATACTCTGCAAGGGCACCCCAAACTGAAAGTACAGCGCCGTTGTAATCGCTATTGGCTCGATCAAGCTGGGTTTCCGCCTCCAGCACATCGGTCAATAATGCGGTTTGCTCCCGATAGCGATTAATCATTACCCGGACTTTTTCCCGGTAAGCCGCTTGAAGATCACGTGCAACTTTTACAGATTCCTGCGCAGTACGCAGCTTACGGAGACTCTCCCGCACCTCTATCTCAATACGATTACGTACCTCTGCCATTTGCACCTCAGCGCCCGCAATTTTGCTCGCGCGACTTGCCAACTCGTCCCTCTTCCTCCCCCAGTCATAAAATTCCCAACGCATATCCAGGGATACATAAGCTTCAGCATCTGGAATCAAGCGTACGTTGTAAAGTTTGAGATAGCGAAATTGAATATCTATATCCGGTATATATTCCGATTTTTTGATGTCATAACTGTATTCGGCTTTTTCAATTGCCAGCTGTGACTCAATAAAGTCAGCCCGCTGTTCAAAAGCCAACTGAAGTGATTCCCCCATATCAAAGAGAGCCGGAGGGGGTACCGAAAGGTGCTCAATACTAAACGGTGTTTCTACATTTCTGCCAAGTAACGCATTTAACCTCTCCTTGGCGGTAATCATCTCATCAACACGCCGTTGACGCTCTAGCTCTCGCTGAGCAAGCCGGGCTCGCACATCCAGCAATTCATATTCCAAAGCCACTTGCTGGTCGACATAATTCTTAACCAAATCACTCAAGGAACTAAGAAAAAGTATGGACTCATCTATGGCCTGCAAGTCTCCGAGTATTTTCCCCACCTCGAAGTACTGCAATTTCACTAAATAGGCCACATCCTGTTGGGTCCACCGCACTTTTTGTGCCGCCATTTCGGTACTCACGTAACCTTCACAGATTTCCAAAGCAATGGTGTACAGGCGGGTTAAGGGTTGGCGGACCCCGAGTGAAACCAACTCGGTCGTTCCCTCTTCAGAGGTAATTTCGACATTTACCGGTGGAATAGGCCCAATTTCTGAATCGGGAACCAAACTGCCCTGAGGGAATGTATAGTTTTGAGTAGTAAGGTTATGCTCCACAGCTGCATCCAGTTGAAGGCGTGGGTAACGACGGGTTTTGAGCGCTTCGACCATATCTCCAGCCTCATCAACTTCCAGCGCAGCGCCCTGCACTCGCAAGTTGGTCCTAATTGCTGTTTGCACAGCTTCATTTAAAGGAAGCACGGGCTCGGGGGCAGAGCTCCAGGCAGCGCCGAAGAATATCCATATTGCGAACCCGCCCTTGAACAACGATCACCCCTATTCCGGCAACGGCACAAAACTGGTCAATGCGCAAATAATTAAGATCGAATAAGTATATGTGCTGATCGCCTTGCGCTAAGCTGTGGGGCCCATCCCTACGCCATCCTGTTGTCGCCCTTTTTAAATTTCTTTTCGCAATTATGGACTTAGCTTTTATTAGGCTGGCTTATTTAATATCTCATGGCGACGCCAGTTCTTTTCTAACGGGAATAGGCCAAAAAATAGATGGGTAATCGCTAAGAGGTCAATTCCATCACTGTCACGCCACAAGGAAGTTTCACCTGCCGTTATCCATTGGCTAGGCTAATAACTGGCGGCAATCAAAACCGCCCGTTGTTGGTTCCCCGAGCAGTTCTATGGCGGCGAAGTTTCTTCCAATAGTCGTTTTTTTCATCTGCCTGATCGCCGTGGCTGGGGCACTGAGCCTGATTTTTTATTTTGATTTGGATGAACGGCTGATAGAACTACTGCAATGGCTCAATGAACGGGGTTGGCAAACCAGCCTTCTCTATATCCTCATCGTGGCCGCAGCAATCGTTTTACTGCTACCCGGCGTGATCTTCACCATGGGGGCTGGATTTGTTTTTGGGGTTATTAAAGGCACTATCCTGGTGGTGGCCGGCACAGTTCTCGGCGCCACTATTGCTTTCCTTATTGCCCGCTACCTGTTTGGTGAAAGGCCATCACGCTGGGTGATGTCGCACATCAAGCCCGCCACCATTGGCGAGGTCATCCGGCGGGAGGGCTGGCAGATGATTATGCTGACTCGCCTGGTGCCGCTGTTTCCATTCAAGCTGTCCAATTACTTTTTCGGCCTGACTCCGGTGCGGCTGAGGGATTTTATCCTAGGCAACACTCTTGGAGTGATTCCCCTCACCCTACACAACGTCTATGTGGGCTCTATCGCCGCGGATCTAGCCTCACTTGGCAAAGTGGAGGAACGCACCGCAGTCCAGTGGACGCTCTACATCATGGGGTTTGTTCTCGCAGTGATCGCCCTGATCGGCCTGACTCGCATGGCGCGGCGCGCATTAAAACGAATCGTAAAAGAAGAGGACCTGTGATGCCCTGGATGAAATGGTTACCGTGGCGTTTCTTCGTTCGCAGATTCGCAACTGCCCACGGTTTCCTTGACCCGCTTACATTAATGGCACACCTGCAGCGCTTTGCCGAGCCCTCTGAGGTCAGCGAACCAATTGAGCTGTTGCGTGCTGGGGCAGTCTTTCATGCCCGCGCCCTAATCAACAGTAAGGTTATCCAACACAACCTGGATTGGGTCTGGCCATACTGGATCCAGCGCCAATTCGATCCAAGGGACAAGTCATTCATCCCCCGCGCTTTTTCCATTACTCACTGCAACCTCAGCCACCGCAACTGGACGGCAGTAGGCCTACCAGACTGCGATGAGTTGCCGGTTATCGACCCTCGCGGCCTACTCACTCCCCATTACGATGGCTGGTCCATCGATGCTTGGGTAATCAGTGATACAGGCGATGTGCTGACTCCCGCCAGTCTCACCTACTGCGAGCAACACCAGGAGCTAGGTGACGATATTTCGGTGGTGACAGAATCAGCCCTAAAAAGCCTGAAATTGCGCAACTGTATCCGGGTTGAGACCCGACATGGAAAACCCCACTGCGTGATGGATCTCACTGCCAGCTGCCGTGATAGCGGATGGTTATTGGTGGCACTGCGGCCTTGCAATCCCGAAGGAGTCAGCTTCGTGCACAAGGTAAGCCTGGAAGAGAGCGGAAGGCGCTGGCTAATTGAGGACCAGCCCGCTGTTGAATTCGGGCAAGCAGTGGACAAACACTTGGCATCCAACTATCGCGGAGGCGATATCTATTTGCACCTGAAGGATGAACAGGGATGTATGTCTGGTGAGTGCGACGTTGGAATGGCCACGGCAGCGGCCATGTTCCGGATTGAACGACATAAGCCACTCAAACTGGATGTATCCATTCCCCTAGGAGAGGAATCTCATACAGGCCAGCCGTCGAAAACTTGGAAAGAAAGCCTAAAAGGGCATTGTACCCTGCAGGTCCCGGATAGGGACTTCCAGTTCTTATATGATTCGGCAATCCGCACATTGATCCTGCACTCTCCCTGTGATGTCTACCCAGGGCCCTATACCTACAAGCGTTTCTGGTTCCGTGATGCGGCCTTTATGATTCAATCCCTATTGTTCGCTGGGCTCACCAGTAGAGCCGAGCGAGCCCTGGATCAATTTCCCCAGAGACAAAAACGCGATGGTTTTTTCCACTCCCAGGATGGCGAATGGGACTCCAATGGCGAAGCTCTATGGATTTTCGACCTCTATTGCCAGCTGAGTAACAGACCACTAAAACAGGCCTGGTGTGAACCAATACTGAAGGGGGCGCGCTGGATCATCAATAAGCGCCTACCCAAGGACGGAAGTCTCTGCGCCGGTCTGCTTCCCGCCGGATTCAGCGCAGAGCACTTGGGCCCCAACGACTGCTATTACTGGGATGACTTCTGGGGAGTGGCTGGTCTGCATGCCGCAGCTTCAATCTGCACCAGGGAGGGCATCGACGATAACGCCCACCGTTTCAATACCGCAGCCGGTGACTTTCAAAACACCATTGACCGCAGCCTTGCCGAGGCGCAGAAGAGAATTGGCCGCGCAGCAATGCCCGCCTCTCCCAATCGCCGCCTGGATGCCGGTGCCATTGGCTCCGTTGTTGCCGGTTACCCCCTGCAACTCTATCCAGCGGATGATGCCAGGCTCACTGATCTAGCGGACTTCCTGATCAATAACTGCTTTGTCAGCGGAGGTTTCTTCCAGGACATGATCCACTCGGGGATCAACGCCTACCTGACCCTGCATATCGCCCAGGTCTTGCTGCGTGCCGGCGACCGGCGCTGCCTGGACCTAATGCGTAGTGTGGCACAGCTGGCCTCCCCCACAGGCCAATGGCCGGAAGCCATCCACCCCCATTCCCTAGGAGGCTGCATGGGGGATGGTCAACACGCCTGGGCCGCAGCTGAATGGATAGCAATGCAACGGAACTGTTTTGTTCGCGAGGAGCAGGATGCCCTAATCCTGATATCCGGGCTACCGCCTGAATGGCTCAAGGATACTTCTGCCAGGAAGCCTATTCTGTTCGGCCCAGCACCAACCCGGTTTGGCGTCATCTCCCTGGAAATTACTCCTGGCGCCATCCCGAAAGTATCCTGGAAAGGAGAATGGTACGGAAAGGCACCGGCTATCGCCATCAAACCCCTCGGCTTTTCACCCACCCTGGTTGGCGAGGGCCTGAATTCCGTAGAGTTGAAAAGTCCATGAACATCGTGATGTTAACCAATACCTACCTGCCCCACGTCGGTGGCGTGGCGCACTCGGTCGCAGCATTCAGCGAAGAATACCGCAAGCGCGGTCACAAAGTGCTGGTTATTGCCCCGGAATTCGCCGAGCAGGTAGCCCGCGAGGAACATGTATTACGGATCCATGCGATACAAAACTTTAACGGTAGCGACTTCTCTATCGCTCTACCTTTTTCTCTCGCCCTAAATGAAAGGCTCGATGACTTCAAACCGGATATTATCCACTCCCACCACCCCTTCCTATTGGGCCTGACGGCACTGCGAATTGCCCGCGAACGAGAATTACCGCTGGTTTTCACTCACCACACACTATATGAACACTACACCCATAATGTGATGGCCAGCTCCCCGGTTGTTAAGCGTTTCGCCATAGAAATCGCTACACGCTACGCTAACCTTGCCAACCTGGTACTCGCTCCAAGTCTCAGTGTTGTGCGGCTACTGCATGAACGCGGCGTACGGACGCCTATTGCAGAGGTGCCTACTGGAGTTCACGTGGAAGAATATTGCGGCGGTGATGGTAGGGGTATCCGAAACCAATTGCATATTCCCGACTCAGCATTTGTAGTGGGACACCTCGGCAGATTTGGCCAGGAGAAAAATCTGCCTTTCCTCTGTGAAGCAGTAGCCCGCTTTATGCACGACCGGGAAAATACCCACTTCCTATTGGCGGGAAGTGGGCCACTGGAAGATGACCTGCGTGACTTTTTCACCCAGCAAGGCCTGTTACAACGTGTACACATGCCAGGCAAGGTTCTCGGTACATCACGGCGAGATATGTACGCCGCCATGGACACCTTTGTCTTTTCCTCAACAACAGAGACTCAGGGCCTTGTCCTGTCTGAAGCAATGGCCAGCGGGGTTCCAGTCATAGCTCTGGAGGCCAATGGAACCCGGGAAATGGTCAAGGACAGAATCAATGGACGGCTACTCAACAACACCGACCTTGAACATTTTGTCTCTGCCATTCACTGGCTACATGACCTACCTCCGGGAGGCCGCAGAGAGTTAATTTACCAGGCGGTAAACACCGCCAGGGATTTCTCCATGAGAAGCTGCGCCCAGCGCGCGCTTGACCTTTACCAACCCCTGGTAAAAAACAATACCCAGCCAAGTCGGATCCACCCAAATCAATGGGGAAGGATATGCAAGTTAATGGGGGCACAGTGGGAAATTATCGAAGGCCTAACCGGAGCCGCTGGGGCAGCACTGAGGCAGGCACCGGAGCAGTAATCCCGAGCAATGTTAAGCCGTATTGGACTCTCCGTCAGGCGTTGGCGCCGTCGCTTCAGTCGCAGTGAGTGGATTGCCTCTCTACTGGGTCTCTCCACCAGCGGACGCCAACCCCATGCACCGGGGCTGATCCTGATCCAGATTGATGGACTGGCTTACCCCGAGTTACTCAAAGCTCTGGCCAGAGGCCGCATGCCCTTCCTAAAACGGTTGATCCGGAAGGAACATTACCGTCTAGAACATATGTACCCTGGAGTTCCCTCCACCACGCCCGCTGTTCAAGCGGAACTCTTCTATGGAGTGCGCCAGGCGGTGCCCGCCTTCGGCTTTCTGGTACACGAGACCCAAAAGCTTGGCCGCATGTACGATCCGGAAGTGGCTGCATTAGTCGAAAAAAGGATCAATACCCAACAGCGCGACCCACTTTTAAGCGGTGGCAGCTGTTATCTCAGTCTGTTCCGTGCCGGAACCAAAACCGGTGAAGCCCATTTTTGCCCCGCCGACCAGGGCTGGGGACCCGCACTGCGCAGTGCCAGCCCACTAACCATCTGCATACTGGTGCTCAGTAATCTATGGAGCCTGATTCGCACCGGCGCTTTGATCGTGGTGGAACTGGTTCTTTCCCTCATAGATTGCGTACGCGGTTTAATGCAGGGGCAAAACTTCATAAAGGAATTGATGTTTATCCCAACGCGGGTCGGCATCACAATCCTCACACGAGAGTTTTGTACTATGGGCGCCAAAGTCGATATTACCCGCGGCCTGCCCATTATTTATGTCAATCTACTGGGTTACGATGAGCAATCGCACCGCCGCGGTCCTCGCTCGGCTTTCGCCCATTGGGTACTGAAGGGTATAGACGATGCCATAGCGCGTATCTGGCGCGCTGCCCATGCCTCAGACCGCCGCCACTACGATGTATGGATCTTCTCCGACCATGGCCAGGAACAAACCCAACCCTATGAGGAGCTGTATGGCCGCAGCCTTGGCGATGCCCTTTCAGAAATCCTTTCCGGACTGCCAAAACCACCACGAATCGAGCCAGGCCAGAGTAGACGTGGAGTCCAGCTGGAGCGGGCGCGACTGTTTGGCAGCGAATGGATGGATAAGGTTGAACTTGAGCGGGCGCCGGAACAAGATGCCAGTAAAACCCCGCTGGCACTGACCGCCTTGGGGCCCCTGGCAATGCTCTACAACCTGGACCTGGATGGTAACAGCCGCGCAGATGTGGCACGCATGATTGTAGAGAAGGCCCACGTGCCATTGGTGCTCTACCGGGTGGACCCAAGTTCTCCCTCATCCCCTGTCCACGGCTGGTGGAAACATGGCCCGGTGAGTCTGCCAAAGGATGGCCGCGAGCTGATGGGGGACGAGCACCCCTACCCCGAACAGGCTATCGACGACATGATCAGCCTTTGCAGTCATCCGGATTCCGGCGATTTCATGATGTATGGCTGGTGTTCCAGTGAAAAACAGCCGCTGACATTCGCTATGGAAAATGGCAGCCATGGCGCCGCTGGCCCCAACGAGACCCATGCTTTCGCGCTGATGCCAGAGGATATCCAGCCACCAGATCCGGGGCTGGGCTACTGGCGCCCGCAGGATCTACGCTCTGCCGCCCGGGCCTATCTGCGTGGCGCACGTCCGATGAAGCTGGACGAACACAGGTCGCCAGAAAGTACCCTAAGAATCATGACCTATAACGTACACAGTTGCCGGGGTGTGGATGGCACCCTCTCCCCGCAACGTATAGCCAGGGTAATCGCCCGCTACCGCCCAGACGTGGTGGCATTGCAGGAACTGGATGTAAAGCGTAAGCGCAGTGGCGGCCTGGACCAGGCGGAACGGTTGGCGCGACTGCTGGCGATGGATGTGCACTTCCAGCCGGCAATCAACCTCAACGAAGAGCGCTACGGCGATGCCATCCTCACCCACCTCCCGGTGAAACTGGTCAAGAAAGGGATACTGCCAGGCCCCCCTAAAGGTAAGGGGCGCTTGTTTAATCCAGCTGCTGATGAACCCCGCGGCGCAGTCTGGGTGGAGATTGAGCACAACGGCAGCAAGATCCAGATCATTAACACTCACCTTGGCCTCTCCAGAGCCGAGCGATTGCGTCAGGTGGATGCACTGCTGGGGCCTGAATGGCTTAGCAACCCACGCTGCAAAGGCGAACGCATCTTACTGGGTGACTTTAACGCCCTACCGGCCTCGGCGGAGTGTAAGCGCCTCGGAGGTTACCTGCGTGATGCTCAAGAGCAGGCCCCCCGGCATACACCTAAAGGTACCTTCTTAAAAGTGCGAATTGATCATATTTTCCTGAGCGCCGGCTTTGCAGTAAAAAGGGTGCGTGTTCCCCGTACTGCCCTCACCCGTCAGGCCTCTGATCATCTACCGTTAATCGTGGATATTGAGCTGCCTTTTCGACCCTCGTAACGTAAATCCCCTTGAAAAGGCCCACTATGCCCCTATTAATTGCAGGAGAAGATTCGACTAAAACCCTGTAAAAATTGAGGTTTTTCGAATTTAACAAGAATTATAGCCAGCGCTTAAAAGGGATTTCCCGACTTGATGGTCCCCACCGCGAGCTATATGATTCCGGTATCGATTAAATAGCAGGAGTCGCTAAATGCAACCACAAGCTTATACAAATACCCGCGCACTGGACCGCTCGGAATCGGCGAAGGTGTTGCGCAATACCTACGCCCTTTTGGCAATGACTGTACTTTTCAGTGCCGTCACTGCAGGAATCGCCATGGCCGTTGGCATGGGCCGTGGCATGGGCTTGATCTGCTCACTAGGAGCCCTGGCCCTGATCTGGTTTGTACTGCCGCGCACCGCAAATTCCAGCGCCGGTATCGGCGTTGTTTTCGCTTTCACCGGCCTGTTAGGCGCTTCCATTGGCCCAATGTTGAACCACTACCTGGGCCTAGCCGGGGGTAGCCAGATTGTTATGCAAGCCCTTGGCACCACCGCACTGATCTTCTTTGCCCTTTCCGCCTATGTGCTGACAACCCGCAAAGATTTCAGTTTTATGGGTGGCTTCCTGTTTGTAGGGCTGATTGCCGCCGTAGTTTGTGGCCTGGGCATGGTGATTGCCAGCTTCTTTGGCATCTACATGCCGCTGGCCAGTGTTGCCCTGAGTGGGGTTATTGCCCTGCTGATGTCCGGCTTCATTCTGTATGACACCAGTCGTATCATCAACGGTGGTGAAACCAACTACTTGATGGCCACTACTTCCCTGTACCTGGACATCCTGAATCTGTTCACTGCTTTGCTGCACATCATCGGATTCGCTTCTTCCGACGACTAATCAGCAGCTGCTGTTGAGTCAATACTATGCCCCGCAGTGCGGGGCATTTTACTATTTGGCCCGCTATGAAGTTTTCCTTGGCAGTCTACTCTGCGCCCCACTCAACCCAGTCCGCCGCAAGCGCATTACGCTTTGCCAAAGCCCTGCTTTCTGAAAGGCACGAAATCTACCGGATTTTTTTCTATTGCGATGGCATACAAAATGGCAATAGCATCGCCGCGCCCCCCCAGGATGAAGCCGACTTAACCGGCGAGTGGCAAGATTTACAGCGGCAATACAATCTTGACCTTGTTATTTGCATCGCAGCAGCGCAGAGGCGCGGCGTGTTAAGCCAACGGGAAGCGGAGCGACAGGAGAAGCTATCAGCAAACCTCGCAGAAGGATTCGAGTTGGCAGGCCTAGGCCAACTAACTGATGCTGTAACCAATTCTGAGCGGCTTGTAACTTTTGGAGGCTAATCATGGGTAACAAAACTCTCGCCCTATGCCGCACGGCTCCCTACGGGAGTGCTTTGGCTCGCGAAGGTCTCGAAGCAGTGCTTGCATCAGCCGCTATGGAGCAGGAAGTAGACCTGCTATTTATCGGTGACGGGATATTCCAGTTGCTGGGCAACCAATCGCCGGAAGAAATCCAACAAAAGAGTCAACGCCGAAACCTGCTGGCACTCCCTATGTTTGGACTGGAACAATTCTATGTTTGCGCAAGCAGTCTCGCAGAAAGGGGGGTTAAGCCCAAACTGATAGAAATTCCTGGAGTAGAGATCAAGACAATTGAGCAGCCGGGCGCTTTAATTGCCTCTTACCAATGTGTATTGAGCTTTTGATATGACATTACATTTAGTCAGTAAATCTCCATTCAGCTCCAGCGCCTTGCGGGACTGCTTGCAAAGCTTTGCCGAAGGAGATGCGTTACTTCTAATCGAGGATGGCGTTTATGCCCTGCGCCATGATGCTTTGCAAACACTACAGAATTCAGCCGTTTACTGTCTGGAGGCCGATGCCGCAGCACGCGGCCAGCGGGAGCTGGCGGCAATTGTGTCAGGTATCAAAATGATTGACGATGCTGGCTGGGTAAAACTCTGTACTCAGCATAACCCCATCGTCAGCTGGTTCCGGTAGAAGTTGAAATGAATCACTTATCAGCTAATGGTAAAGAAATTCCCCTAGATAAAGAGGGCTATCTGCGGGACCTCAAAGATTGGAGCCCCGATGTAGCAGAACAGCTGGCGGCAGCCGAAGGCATAAAGCTGACAGATGCCCATTGGGAAGTTATCGAGCTGTTACAGGACTTCTATCGCCAGTTCGACCTGTCTCCCGCCATGCGTCCCCTGGTGAAATTTATCGGCCAGCACCTGGGTGCAGACAAAGGTCGTAGCATCTACCTGATGCAGCTTTTTCCACCAAGCCCAGCCAAGGTAGCCAGTAAAATCGCTGGCCTACCCAAACCCACCAACTGCCTGTAATTCCTACTATTCAACTTCTAAGAATTCAGACCAGGCCAACTATCTCCAACGGCCTGGCCATCTAGGCAGGCTGATCATAGCCCTCTCATACAACACCTCGCACAACCTTGTTCTACACTGCGCTTCACAGCCACATCCTGAAATTACTCCGCAATTTTTAGCAAGACACCCAGGAATCTATGTTATGCCAGATATCCGATTCGGAATCGTCGGCAGTGGTATGATCGCCGGTGTAACAGCCAAGGCGATAGACCAAGCCACCGGAGCCAGAGCTGTCGCGGTCTCAAGTAAACACTTTGACAGGGCCAAAAAATTCGCCAGTGAACACAAAATTGCCAAAGTGTTTAAAAGCTGGCAACAGCTTGTAGAGGCAAGGGATATCGATGCTGTCTATGTAGCAACCCCAACTATCTGCAGGGAAGAGATTTGTCTGGCAGCCCTCAAAAATGGCAATCACCTGATTAGCGAAAAACCATTCCTCAATGGACTTTCAGCACACAGAATTGCCAATCAGGCCCAGTCGAGAGGGCTTGCCTTTATGGATGCCACTCACTTCACCCACCACCCGAGGACAAAACAGGTCATCAAGCAGCAACAGAAGTCTATCGGGGATGTTCAGCGCATATACTCCGCTTTCCTCTTCCCCTTTGTAGAACGCGACAACATACGCTTTAATCCAAAGTTGGAACCAACTGGCGCAATTGCAGATATCGGCTGGTACAACATGCGAGCTATCGTAGAGTTCTTGCGCCCGGCAGGAACAATCCAATCTATCGCAGGAGCAGTGAAACGCGACCAAGAAACTGGTGCCGTTATTAGCGGCACCGGCATGATCGAATTTTCCAGCGCTCAAACCTCAACTTTCGACTTTGGCTACGACGCTGGTGTGTGCGATATGGACCTCAACATCCTGGGAGACAACGGTCTGATTCAGCTCAATGACTTTGTCTTGGACTGGAAGGATAGCTTTGTATTTGGCAACCCCAACTACTCAGCAGACTTTACGCTACGACAAGGAATGGCAACTCCCAGAGAATTTGAACACTTTGCTGTTGACACCCAAAAATCCCAAGTCGTTTACATGATTGAACATTTTTGTCATATGGCTACAACTGAAGATATTGAGCTTCGCAACGCCGCTGCTGCACGCGCAATTCACACCCAGGAACTACTGGACCACTACTGCAGCTCGGTTGGAGTGACTCTCGAAACATCCAACTTTTAAAGGAAAAGGGAATGCAGACTGTGAAACTATGACCATTAAGCCACTAGCCAAGCAGGACCGCTCTTAGTCTCCAATCAAATGTGCAAGATTACTCGCCGATCTCCGTGATGGTGGCGATGCTCCCACAGATAGATACCCTGCCAGGTTCCCAACATCAGGCGATCACCCTGCACCGGGATTGAGAGGCTGGTTGCAGTCAAAGCGCACTTGATATGGGCCGGCATATCATCCGGCCCCTCCATGGTATGGGTGTAAAGGCGATCATCCTCAGGTACCAAGCGATTCAGCCACTGTTCCAAGTCCCTACGCGCACTTGGATCAGCATTCTCCTGAATCAACAGACTCGCGGAAGTATGCTGAATAAACAACGTACAGAGTCCTTCCCTTGCCCCTTGACAAGAGACCCAGTCAGTCACCTGATGAGTAAACTCATGTAACCCCTGCCCTTGTACCCTGATTGCTATCTCACCTATTGCCATACAGATTCCTATATAATTCGCGCCCGCTCCATTATTGAGACTACCGTATTCTATATGGCACTGTACCGCGTTAACACCAACGACTATCAAGAGCAGCTGAACAAGAAGGCCCAGCGCCTGAGTGAAGCTTACCGGGAATTCACTAATCTGGAGCCAGAGCTATTTCCCTCACCACCCATCCACTACAGACAGCGTGCAGAATTCAAAGTCTGGCATGAGGGCGGTGTAGCCTACTACGCCATGTATCGTCAGGGCGAGTACAAGAAGCCATTTATTATTGACGAGTTTACTGTCGGCTCAGAACTTATGAATAAACTGATGCCAAGGGTCCTGGCGGCCGTAAACAGCAGTGAGACTCTACGCAAGCGCCTGTTCTCCGCTGAATTTCTCACCACTCTAAGTGGTGATGCCCTGATTACCCTGATCTACCATAAAAAGCTGGATGAAATATGGGAACAGGAAGCCCGTGCACTGCAAGATAAACTCGGTTTCCCAATCCTCGGCCGCTCTCGTAAGCAAAAGGTGGTTTTGGAGCGGGACTATGTCACCGAACAGTTGGAGATAGGTGGCAAGCAATACCAATACAAGCAGGTGGAAGGTAGCTTTACCCAACCCAATGGTGAGATCTGCCGCTCTATGATTCATTGGGCCAAAAGCGCCTGCGGAGAAAGCGCCAATGATCTGCTGGAGCTATACTGTGGGAACGGCAACTTTACTATTCCGCTCAGTGAGAATTTCCAGAAAGTACTGGCTACAGAAATATCCAAAGTCTCCGTTAATTCCGCCCAGGAAAACATCCGCGCAAATCGTGTTAATAATCTGGATATTGTGCGCCTGTCCAGTGAAGAGTTTACACAGGCTATCGATAAAGTCCGCCCTTTCCGCCGGCTCACCGACATAGACCTGGACAGCTATAATTTCGATACCGTACTGGTTGACCCACCCCGTGCAGGCCTGGACCAGGAAACCTGCAAAATGGTTGCTCGTTTCCCACGAATACTATACATCTCCTGTAATCCAGAGACACAGCTGGAAAACCTCAAGTTGCTAAGTCAAACACATCACATTGAACGCTTTGCTCTATTCGATCAATTCCCCTATACGGACCACACTGAAACTGGATTACTGCTTGTACGCAAATAAAAAGCGAACACTCCAAAATTATTCGTCTCAATAAGTAAGCTTACCTTTTAGCGGGCTAGCCACAGCTCGCTTTTAAAATTTTACTCACTATCTCTCATAATTTAACACTTACTTTCCTAATCAATAAACCCGACAAAATGTGACTCCCTCTCTCGGCATCACATATACTCGTATCACATAGACTATCTTGATTAACCCTATCCTACGTTAATAACATTTTACGAAACCACCTGTTCCAAAATTTGGAAAAACCATTCATAAGTCACACTCATAACCTCTAAAAATTGATTGAAAAAGAAAAATAAACTCATTAGTTACAGATAAAAATTAATTTTGACACCGGTTTAAACACAGAATAACTTAAGACACCAGGCGACCGTGAAAAAAGCAATCTACTTTCTTAGGTGTTATCTAGCCTTATTGGACACAATCTTCTTAAGCAGCCAATAAACTAAGCAAAGCAACGAAATAAAAATAAATAAAATGGGAGATTTGAACCTTAAGATCATCACCTTGGTATTCTCGGTCTGATCGCGACCTCTTCAGCCAATCATAATGGCCACTGTGTTTCACTCCGAGTCACCAGTAAGATAGTTTGATACCTAGTTATGAATCGAACCACTGGACAAATCGATATCTTGCTAATGTTCCTCCGCAAAAACCATTGCCACTTTCCTAGTATATCAACCTCCTGTTTCAACTTAGGATTCTCTATCCCTAAACGCTGCACTTCAGAAAGTTCATTTTTTACTCTAGCGAATGCCTTAGTGAAATCCCTGCGTTCATCTACCAAAATCTTCACTTCCTGACACTCTTTTTCAACATCGTGACAGCATGAAGGAATGATTATCGAGAGTATCAATCACTTCCTTAACTTTAATGCCTTATATCAAGCTGAAAACGGCCACTTTAACTTTGGATTCTTTTGAATATAACCAGGCTAGCTTCGTCCCTACGTGATTGCATGGATAATTTATCCAGGATAACAAATCAGGCTCAGCAAGCAGCAAGCAGCAAACTTGAATAGCACTTCACAATTATTCTTTATACCACCAGATCAATAAAAAGCAGTTACTATTTTTTCAACTTTGCGCCTTGTGTATCAATGGTTACATCTGGATGAAAACCCAAAAAACAAGTTCATTTATGGTTGGAATACAAAAAGGATATGGGCCGAAGCTTCCAATATCATTCCTCTTGAACTGTATTTGCCTCAAGTAAGGTCTATCTTCAAAGCTCATTCTTTACCTGTGCAATACCTAAAATACTTGCCTAAAAATCCAGGCAAAGCTCAGATTTTGACATTGGCTGCCTTTGTTTTTTATCCGTTTGGCTTAATTGGAAGTCCTTTCAGTTGACTAAGAAATAGTTCTTTGGTTGGCAATCCCGCTCCCTTGCAGCAAATCCTTGGATATCAACTCCTAACTGTACAGATGGTATACCATCAACATAAGTTCCACGTTCAGCAGCATAAGAGATGAAATTACGTCCATGAACCCATCGCTCAGGCAGATACCCCAATCAAATTTTCCGAACTAAATTCGAATATTTTACTGGACGTCGAGGGAATACGCGTAACATTGCCTCGAACACTGACAAGAATAACCACTCCGACGTTGATATATAGATATATTTTAACTGCTTGTAGGCAGCCGATTATGAGATTTAGTCTAAACTAATCCAGATCAGAATGACCTACTTCCACTATCAGATAAGGCGTACTTAGCCAGGGGCAAGGTACATCCGCTAAAGCTTACTGTAGCACTCAGGGGATACCAGATGGAAAATCAACACACCGTAAAAAGTACCCGATTTTGGCTATGGATGTCGATTCTTATATTTGCTGCCTCCAACTCTGTTGTTGCGAAAATCGGGGAGCTCGGTGCCTATCACCCCATTAATGGAAATAATCCCATATCATTTTGCAACCTCTTGTTTGCAGGAAATCTCTTGGCGGGTATCACCCTTTTAATAATCTATAGGAAAGATTGGCGCCTCAGCATCTTAAAACAGTACCCTTTCAAAGACTGGTTTTACATGTTTGTGCTTATCTTGATGTCTGGTGTTCTTGCCCCTGCTTTCTTCTTTATTGCTCTAATGATCACAGAGGTGACTAATGTCGTTTTAATTGCAACTCTAGATGCTCCCTTAGGACTCTTGTTAGCTTTTTTAATGTTCAGGGAAAAGCCCACCGGGTTCTCAATAGTGGGTGCTCTTGTGGTAACAGTTGGTGTTATTGCAATTTTTGTGCTACATCAACCTCCGATGGAAGATCCAATGAGCATGAAAATGCTGAACCTTGGAAATCCAGCAATGAACCAATTCCTAGAAACCCTTCCCAAAGCAGGAGAAATTTTAACCGCTGTAGCAACACTCTTAGGAGTCATTGCCGTTCAGGTAAGTCGGAAACTGCTTGATCGCATCCCTATTGGCGTCTTTTCAGTTTTCCGCATGCTTGCAGGAGTGATACTCTTTTCGATCATTGTCCTCTCTGTATTTGGCCCCCATCACTTTGACGACCTCTTTTCTCCATTCCTCTGGGTGTGGATGCTGGTATACGGCGCGATCATTATAGTCTTTGGGCAGATCACCTGGTTTAAAGGACTCCAAGGAGGGGCCAGCTCTGCCGATATCTCTATCGCTACAGCCATCACTCCCGTAGCAGGCACTTTCTTCGCCTTTCTGATTCTTCAAGAGATTCCCAACCTTGCTCAAATCGTTGGAGGAATCATCATCATGGCAGGAATAGGAATCTCACTACTCGGCCAATATCGAGAACAAAAAGTCGTCGAAATTAGGTATGAAAAACCGTGCTCATTTAAGGGGGTATAGCGCTTTCAAGCAGCAGCGCCTTATTAGGTAACTTAGTATCTTAGTAAGCCTCGTTAAGCAGAACAGTACAGCTGATCACGAAGTAAACAGTGGCGAAGCAGGGTAAGAAACAGTGTGCATAATTTAAACGTAAAGCTATTGCTTTCAGACTATTTATGACTAGAACGCTTGATTGATACTAGCCGATTCATGCGCTGTTTAAATGAATCAATCACTCGCCGGGTCTTTATTGAAGGCGCCTGTGCCAGCCGCTTCTAGGACGGCTATTTTTACTGAATGAAAAGGTCCTTGGAACTACTTGGCCAATGGGGATTTCAATCCTAACCGTGCCTGTATCGCCGAGACTCCTAATAATTCTGATTACCCTTCTATTCAAAAACGTATTCATACGCCAATCATAGGTAGGCAGACCAGAAGTCCGCTACCTCTTGTGCAAGATGAGCGCCCAAATATGCTAAAAAGTTTACCTGTTCATATGAATAGATAATAAATTTTTGTGATCGCTATCTAGCCCCTAAAAGGCTGTATGCTGTTACTTAAACTCTCCTCTATCCTCAAGCAGCTGGAAGATATCATCAAAATACTGGCTTCAACTCCAATGAGACTTTGGAGGCTGCTTTAAAAGTTTAGCAGGGCCAGAGAGTGCGGTACGATTAATAAGGAGACTCCACCCGGACCTCAGTTATAGAACTCAAATCTTATTAGACAGTAAGAAACATCAAGCTCCGATTATCGCACTAACGTCAAACGCTGTGACAAATTCGGAGTGCAGGAGAAAGCTTTTTAACAACAGCGTTTTTTATGCACCAAATCGTTGTCACAGCTATCGCCATCGCCCTTAGATTTCGGGAATTTCGCCGAAAAAACCAATTACACAGCAAACTTTCCCGTTCTCATCTATTTCTGTTACATCAAACCCGGCTAGGAGCAACTTATCGTTTTGATGAATTGCCCAATGGTACCGATGAAACCCATGTTGGGAGTCTACACCACTAGTTCGAGAGTAAATAGCTCCCGGGAGCTTAGACTTTACTTCATGGACATTTTTCTCAAATCCGTCAATGCCAGAGACATCAATAGACGGATCAACAAACCGAACATCGCTGCTCAGAGCATTTTCAAGGTGGACGCGTACTTTAGAAGAGTCAGGTTCGTTCCATGCTGCCAGCATGTGGTCAAGGGCTTCCGGGTATTTGGCCATAGTTCTTCTCGTGTATATCTGGCAAAATCAGAATTAAAAGTTAAATTGCATAATGTCACATACAGCCGCCAACAAAAGGAGTCCGTAATTGCGTAGGAATTTGAGTGACGCCTTTTGTCGGTCCGCTGCTGCGACTTCTTAAGTTTCCATTTGTGAAATAGTCTAAAGTATCAAAATGACCTACCGAGCGCTATAAACCAGTTTTTACCAGCAATCATTTGACCTGCTTCCTCGAGATACTTTATATCTTTAGATTCGATGTATTTTTGACAGATATCACCGACTTCACTTGCCTTTAAATCATCAGGTAGCTCTTGCCATTCTCTTAGATCATTATGAGCAACTGAATAGAATGCAAACGCTATCTTTCGCCACTCCTTATTATTTGCCTTTATTTCTTCAAGGCTCTTTTTTATACTACTCATTTTCTAACAACTAACTGATATTAATTGAAACATAATAGCTAATTCAAAAGCAGTATCAATATATCATCCTTTTCTTTAATTCCAAAGCTCTTCAGCCTAACCATCCAAAAAGGTACCGAATTTCAATAGCTACCTTTAACTATTACACATATTAAGAAAGAAGGATAATATAATTCCGTACTTTCATTGCCATATATCTTATCGAGAAGCCATTAAGAATCAATGAAATTATTGGTTTTCTTCAAGCAAGTTGTTGGTAGAATACACATAACACAATGTCAGACGGACAAAGCTGTTTAGCTCACCAACCTTCAGATAATATTACTCGTTACTGACAAACAAAAAACTTTGAAATAGAAGCATATTCAATTTAATAGAATACTCGTATTGGTGAGTTAGCCGTCAATTTATGTGCTATTTACATTTTAAATAATGACTTAATATACTTTTAAAGATAAGCTAGACAAATGAAATATCACGCTCTATCGAGCTTAAGTTGTCCAGACGCTTCACTACCGACTTTTACGAAAAAGGATTTATTATGAAATTAAAATTGAATAAAGGATTTTTATTTCTTGCTTTCATTAGCAGTATCATTCTAAGTGAAAGTCTCTTGGCTGAGATGAAAGAGGATACCGTTATCCTAACTATTGGAGCATCTTTCACCGATGGCAGAATACCAATTAATGATGATTTCAATTCCCCCCTTGGCGGAATCGCGATTAGCGCCGGTAAATATCTATCATTACATCAAGCACTTATTCGGCAGAAAAGTCTATCAGGTTATGTTATAAATGAAGCCCAGGCTGGGGCGACAACCTTCAACCGCCTAGGCTGTAACCCTGGACCGGATTGTGGTCCAGGTTTTTGGTTTGGTTATGAAAACCAACTTAACCGAGCACTAATGAGAGTCGCTGTACCTGACCCCTCCCAACCATCTGGCGTAAAATACAATGCGAGCTATGTTGTTATCACCATAGCAAATGACTGCCTACACTCGGATGCCTTTGGTATTCCTCAAGACCAGGCTCAACCATGTGATACAAGTCAACTGAATGCCTATATCGATAGATTAATAGCTGTTGGGCAGACTGCCCTCAATAAAGGTATCACGCCTATCTATGACATAATGCCAGCTTGGGAGGATATTGACCTGTCAACAACCGCAGCATTATTCGGTTTGCATTGGATTATGAATGAACAGCAGTATAACGAATTGCGGGACCTTCATTATAACCGTTTAAGCAGTGAACTCCCTGGGGCGGAGGTATTGAATATATGGGAGGGCTTTCACCCTTTACCTGATGGACTGCACCCAACAGACAAAACTACACAGAAAGCAGCCCGCCGAATCGCTAACTACATTCGCTTTCACAATTCAGGAGTTTCTGAATAGCTCCTTGATATTAATGCGGAAGATAAAGGCAGTCACTTGGCTGCCTTTAAAGCACCTTCTTGATAGTAATGATAAGACGATTCTTCTTTCACTACCTCAACATGATTTTACATTCAGCGGCTTGTCATGAGTTTTACCGAAGTTGAAAGTGCTTGATCGGGCCGATTGTAATATTTAATATGTCATAGCCTCCACCAAGAACTCCGGTGAGTTACATGAGAACACTACAGCCTTTCAGCAAGCGGATCAAGAAGCTCATTTATTTGTATATATCTGTTGCTGCCAAATATATTTGCCGGTTAATTTCCTTAGCCGCTTTTTCAGGATTGTCTGCCTGAACTATAGGCCGCCCAACAATAATATATGAAGCTCCACTATTGATTGCATGGGCAGGTGTACCAATCCTATATTGGTCCTGTATGTCGCCGCCTTCTGGGCGAATTCCTGGGGTAACCATAATCATATCCTTACCCAGCAGCGCTCGAAGGGCTTCCGTTTCTTGTGGGGAAGCGACAACTCCATGACAGCCGCTACGCTGCGCAATCTGAGCTAGCCTTATAACTTGATCCTGGCTTTTACGGCTAAAACCAATATCGATCAGATCCTGATCATTTAGCCCCGTTACAACGGTTAAAGCTAGCACTTTCATACAGGGAAACTCTGATGCAGCCTCTACTGCTGACTCCATCATTTTTTGACCACCAGAAGCATGGACGGTAATCATATCTACTCCATGTCTGCCTGCAGATTTGATTGCGGATGAAACAGAGCTAGATATTTCATGTAACTTAAGGTCTAAAAATACTGTTTTTCCATGACTCTTGAGGTATCGGATAGCTTCAGGGCCTTCTGAAGTAAGCAGCTGTAGGCCAATTTTATAAATATTAACTTCTGATTTTATTGATTCAACGATATCCTTCATTTCATTCAGAGTAAATACATCCAGGGCCACTATTAACAACTTCAATTCCTCTTTGTAACTCTATGAAATTCAATAAAAACATAGAACGTACTTCCTAGCGGAAATAGCCTCACTATATTGTAAAAAAACTTGAGCGATATTATCACCTCAAATTTTGAGCTATTACCCCAAATGAGCTCAAGATGATCGCCACTTACTCTAAATATGGAAAGCATATTCATCACCTGATTAAGCGTAATATTTTCCACTCCGCCAGGCAAACCTTCATGCGCAAGGTGTTTAAGGATTTGCTCCAGGGTTTGCTGAAATCATCCATAGTCAGATAGCCCAATTAACTTCGCCCAATCGCTAGCGATAAATATGACCTGGTCATCCAAGCTGTAATTATCAGCATTAATATATCAAGGTTTCAGAGAGAATGTATATCAAATTGCAGCTAGAATTAGCCTGGCTCAATGCACAGTAAGTGGCTCTTAGCATATTCTCAAGATAAAACCAGCATGCAACATGGATCATGTCCATACAAAGCGTACCGTTTACGGCCCAAAATTACTCAAGAAATGTACCAACCCCAGGTACTTCGCTTCAATTCTAATTGCCCTCTCCTGGTGCTCTATTAAAACTCATTTCAACATTTTACGTAGTTACCGACGTACCTTGAAAGAACGCCAGAAACTAGTTGGCGATAGGCTGATAAACTTTCACATGGGCAAGACAAATGTCATATAAAAGCCCCAGGCAATCAGCAGTCTTTTATCAAAATCGTTTGTTCTGTATTGTATATGGTCCAACTTAATACATATATTTAATTTTCAATTCTTAATACATGCACTTTGTAATGCCTTTAGTAATTGACCAGAAATTTTACTCGGCTGTTCGGTACTCCGATTAACAAAGACATGCGTCATAGAGCCATGCGCACATGCATTTTCTTGTTTTTCTTTAAAAATTGCGACACCATATTCTACTGAAGAATTGCCTATTCGATTTACCCTAAAAGCACCAAGTATTTTTTCAGGATATGAAATACCAGCCAAATAATTACATTCAGATTTTACTATATAACCAATGTTCTCACTGGATTTAATATCCAATCCAGCTTTATTAATCAAAAAGCTATTCACAATAGTGTCAAAATATGAGTAGTAAACGACATTGTTTACATGCCCATACACATCATTATCCATCCATCTGGTAGTTAACTCTTCAAAACAAAAATAATCTGTACGTAACACAGCCTGCTTACTCACAAAGCCTCCTCATAAGCAGCCTGATAAATCAGGAGTGCATCATCATGAGACAGCGGTTTCGGATTATTGATTAGTAAGCGAGTTTGTAGCATTGCATCGGTGGCGAGCATCTCTAAATGATGCTCGCCAATATCTAACTGTTTTAAGGTCCGGGGTAATTTTAATCGTTCAATTAGCCGCTCAATAAAGATAATGAGATCAGAACACACTTTTTGATCTGATTGAGACGTATTTATGTGTTCACAAATATATGGCGCCAATTCACTATAGAGCTTGGCTGTATCACTCTGATTAAAGCGCATCACATGTGGCAATACTAACGAGTTGCCTAATCCATGAGGTACATGAAAATGCCCCCCTAATGGGTATGCTAGCGCATGTACAGCGGCAACTGGTGCATTGGCAAAAGCCTGACCTGCAAGGCAGGCACCCAATAACATATTTTGTCTTGCTTCTATGTCCTCTCCATGATGTGTGGCCTGTTCTATATTTTTTGATAGCAATAGCAACGCCTGCTTGGCTAGCATATCTGAGTAGGCATTTTTTTTGTGTTTAGACGTATATGCCTCTATGGCATGCACCATAGCATCAATGCCCGTTGCAGCAGTAATATGAGCTGGCAACCCTAGAGTTAATTGTGCATCTAATAAGGCAACATCTGGCAATAATTGTTTGGAGACGATGCCATCTTTGGTGGTTTCTCCTGTTGTTAAAACCGCGATGGGTGTTACTTCTGAACCGGTGCCAGCAGTGGTAGGTATTAAAACCAAGGGTACGCGACCTCCTTGAACTCGTTCAAGCCCATATAGCTGTTCTAGAGATTGCTGAGAATCCATCATAACAGCAACAACTTTGGCGGTATCCATTGAACTGCCACCACCAAATCCAATTACACCATCAACATTATGCTGCTTTGCTAAGGCTACTGCCGACAATACGATCTGCTCTTTAGGATCAGCACTAACTTCATCAAAGACAATGGTCGAAAATTTACTATGTAATTGCTCCTTCAGTTTCTCAACCAAACCACAATTTACAATACCTTGATCAGTGACCACTAACAACTTAGTTATATTTAGTTGATCACATATCTCACTAATTTTATTTAACCTACCAGGGCCATTTATAATCGATTTTGTAGTATTAAATTGAAAACTTAACATAGGATTGTCACCGCCTTAATTATTATGTACTGTTTCGTTTGGCAATAGTTCCATTTCAAACCCTAGGGAACTTCTGATTAGTTCAGAGTAAATTTGGTACTAATCAGTTATCAGTAAAGACTACGATAAATTAATCACCAAGTCACCAGTGTAGATACGCCGACGTATCTAGATTATTTGGCAGCTAAACCTCCCTCTCCAGCCTTCTTTCCCAGCGTGAGCCCGCGTCCAACGTATCTGGAGATAAGGCTTCTTCACTTGCCCCACGAGATTGGGTACGGGCCAGCGATAGACCCAAGGTTTCAATACCGTATAGACTATGCCGTTAACCGAGGTTAATACCTAGTTTTCTTCCCCTTCGCGCTACTCCACCATTGAGGAACTCGGGGTAAAGACGCCTTTAAAACGATATATTGATGTACATAGAGCCGAGTATCTTATGAAGCACTCCAGCAGGCAACCCAGCCTTCATATGCTGGAGTGGAAGCTCGACGGTATTACCAACGATCAACTATTCCAGATAGGAAAAATGTGACCTCGATTGAAAAATCTGCTGCATTTACATTGATAAAGACGAGAGGCCCTGCCCTACTAAGCCTGGCTCTTAAACTACTCTATTAACCCTTGAGGTGCGCCCATTCGGGAGCAAGGACCTTTGCACTTTCATCTACAGCGTCGAGGGGAAGTTTCACGACACTTCCAGTATCGTAGACCTTATTGCAAAATAGGATCAGACCTCCTACCCCAAATAAAGTAACCTTCTCCGAAGCATCAATCTGAATTGTAAAGGGCTCCCGCCTTAAAAAGCAGCACCATTAAACCACGCTTCCTAGAAGTACACAGTTGCTTCCACGGGCGACAAAAAGCACTTTGTGCCCAGCCTGCAATAAGTACCCCCGCAGTAACTGTCTAGGGCTCCGGCACACATAGCGACAACTCTCATTACTTTCTTTGGCCCTATGGAATTGAATGTACTTTTTTCCATACCGGACTGCCATTGACAGTTACTTTAGCTTTCGTATAGAGGGCTGTAACTGAATTGTGCTAAATACACACAATTGGGATATACAAAACACAGAGTAAGCCAAGACAAGCATACTTCACATAGCAACCCAGCTGGCCATTATCCGACCTTAAAAGGATGGAAATAAGGTAGATTACCGGTAAAATTAAGTACTAATTTACACAGAAATGAGTTTACCAACAGCCAAGTCCACTATTTTTTGGGTCGAGTTTTTGGCTTAGCCGTCCTAGCCCCTCATGCAGATAACCTGGTCTGACTCAAGGTGTGGGAGCGCCAAGGGCCTACCTACCTGTGGGACCCAGTAACAAACGAACTAGCATCTCACTATAAAAACCAAACTCTCTATCCGCTATCACCTCTTTAGTGACGTATTTGTCAAAGAGGTGATTAAATCTAGGGTTCTACCACTAACAATCAGAGGGTTTTATCGACTGAAGTTCTTTCCAAACGGGATGAGAAAAATCTTGTGGAGAGACAAGGAAAAACCAGCGAAGCTCATTAATTTTTTCACAATGGATTTGGCCCCCTTTAAAGCGGAGGGTCTGTTCCTTTTTGGTTACAAATGGCTCAATCCAGCTTATCTGACCAGTATATTTGCCATCAACCTGCTCAATTGTAATAGCAGGCTCATATTCTTTGCCTTCAGTGACGGCTTTGTACAACCCCCTATAGTAGGAGGCTATAAAATTCTCAATTTTGGTCTTTCCAAAAACTTGATTCTTCTCAGGCTTATGGGTCCATGAAAAAGCATAACTAAAAAAATCTTCTTTTTCTTGTTTATACATGCCGGGTAGAAACACAAGCTCTTCAATACCATTCAAGGTGATATCTGAAGCAAATTCGATCGGGAAAGGAATTACTTCAGTCTTTGAACCTTTTGGGAATTCAGAGTAAGTGCTAAGCTCTTCAGCAGAGAGCAAAGGTGTAAAGAGAAGCGTAACACAAGCAACCAGCCGAGTTAAAATATTATCAAATTTTAGATATTTATCCATTTAAGCTTATCTTCCTTTAATTCCATACATTAGAAAAAACACGCAACCAGTTTTTACCAACTATTTTTTCTACTACTCGATCAGAGATCCCTTTTTGACTTAGCTTATAAGCAATAAGCTCCATTCGTCTCTCAGAATTCAGTTCGGGAATAAATGGAGGACGATGTGGGGTTTCTCCTGGCGCTGAAATTCCTGCCGCAATACGACGCTCAACTTCTTTGCGAATACTTTCCCGATACTCAGGGCCGTCGTTGACTGGCACTACGCCTTGATCACTACCGATAGCAACATGATCTTCACCGCATATATTATAGGCATGCAATAGATGTTTAATTACCATATCAGCCTTAATTTCATGCTCACCGCCTTCCAAAAATGGCATTAAATAGATACCAACCAAGCCGCCGGTGTCTGCTGCTGCTTTCAACTCTGTATCGTCATTATTTCGAGGATGCTTATAAATCGTATTACAGCCAGTATGGGAGATCACAATCGGTTTTTTTGACTGCCTGATGGCACTGGCAACGGTTCTCTTTCCTGAGTGTGATAGATCGACCAGCACCCTCTCTGATTCCATTATCTCTATGGCTTTCTTGCCGAGCGAGGTAATTCCTAAATCTTCCTTGACAAGACCACCGCTACCAAGAATTGAAGGGCCATTGTAAGAGACCTGCATGATCTTAACACCCATCTTGGCAAACTCTGAAATACCTGAAAGTGTTTCATCAAACATTTCAGTTGACTGAAATCCCATTATGATACCAAGCTTTTTGTCCTCTTTAGCTTTTAGAATATCTGATGCGGATAGAATCAAGCTTAAGTAGTTTGAATTATGCTCAATGATAGCTTTAGTTTTTTCGACCTTTTTTAAAGTCTCTCCATAGTCATCACCTGGGTAGGGAACAGTCATATTCAAGGCACTAATCCCTGAACTTTTGAATATCCCCAGCGACTTCTGGGAAACAGGCTCCTTGAGCGAGAATGCTACACTGAGCCCATCAATTACAATCGATGAATCGTATTGATTCCACACTGATTTGCCTGCATCAACCCCTGAAAAAGCATTTAATATGCCCGAATTAATAGCCAGATAAGAACCAAGACTACCTGACATCAGAGATTTAATTAATGCTCTTCTATTTATATCGCTCATAAAACCCCCTCGCCAGAATTAATCAGTACTTCGTGAAGCAATACACTCAACTTCCGCTTTTGCATCAAGTGCAAGTCCGCTTGCTGCAAAAGCACTCCTTGCAGGCTTTTTTCCATTGAAGTACTGAATATAAACTTTATTCGCCTCTGGCCAGTCATCAATATCAGCAAGCATCAAAGTACATTTAACCACATCATCAAAATCCAGATTTTTGCTCTCAAGAACTTGGCCAATATTCTTCATTGTTTGATGCATCTGAACTTCCAGGCTTTCACCTGCCAAGGTTAAAGTTGAAGGATGATTGCCGATCTGTCCGGATAGCCAAATAGTTCCATTCATTTCACGTGAAGAAGAGAAAGGCAACTGTGGGTCGTCGCCGATAAAGATAAAACGACCATTCTTTACAACATGAACTATCGATTTACTATTTTCAATATTCTTCTCGGGACTTTCTGAAAGCACCACCAAATTTGCTTTCTTACCTTCTTCAACACTACCGACAGAGTCTTCGATTCCTATCACCTTTGCGGCATTTAAAGTAGCTGCTTGAATTGCTTCGAGAGGCTTCATACCTATCTCACCTACGAGTAGCTTCAACTCATGGTGAATCATCGGTGTTGTGTCATTTTCCAGGTCACTAAATGCATCTGTGCCCGCGGCAATAGTAATGCCGTTTTGATAGGCAAATTGTGTCATTTTTGTACTAAGCTGATCAAGCAGCCTATATTTTTCGTTTAATTCATTCCTTTGTTCAAAAACGGTGAGTGTTGCATCTAGAATTGTTCCATTCTCATTCATCGCGTCAAAAAGATCTAAATAGCTATCTTTTTGTAGGATTTCTTCCCACTTTGAGCCATCCAGTTCAGCAGTTTTTCTTCGCCATTCCTTGAAGTTGTCAACTAACTGTGCGGATATATCAGAGGCATGTGAAATAGTCTCAACGCCAGCATTAACGGTTTGTAGGGGTTTGGAAGGGCCAATATAAGCATGCGACCAGACTTTTAAGCCGTGTTTTTTGGCCGCGCTAGCGAGTAATGGAACCGTCTCAGCTTCAACGTCTGCATATATCTTGATGCCTGTTGCACCAGCACCTTTAGCCTGGAGCATTATTGAATCCATATCGGAATGCTCGCCTACCGCTCTCATCCAGACGGTGTGCCCAGGTTCGCGCCCTTTGGCTGATGCAATGGTTCTAGGATCTGAGAAAAAGGATTCTCCACCAATTATGACTGAAAAGTAGATATCCGGCGACGCGATCGAATCCACCTCAGCTTGACGTTTTAAGTACGCCAGTGCTCTCGCATCGCCTCCCATATCTCTCACAGACGTGACGCCGCCGCGAAGCAGATATCTAAGTCGCTCAGTAGTAATCGAAAGCTTATCCCAGTCATCCGGATCTGTAGCGTGATGAACATGAGCGTCTATTAGACCTGGTATAACGAACTTACCTTTTAAATCAACAACGCTCGCCCCCTTCACTTTGGACAGCTTCTTCGTAGAAGCGATTCTCTTAATCTTGTCGCCTTCGATGAGGATCGATTGATCTTTGGCGATTTTAAGTGATTTAACATCCACTATATTGGCGTTAATGAGCAAAACTGGCTCTAGAGTATCTTCGGAAGCTAAGGCGTAGCTATTGGTGGTGATAAATAGAACTACCAGAGTCAATATTTTCTTTATATTCATGGAGTTATCTAAAGGGAGGCTTGCAGGATTTTAATCTAATCGCGCTATTTTGCGCCACTAAAGTCATATTTGAAATGCCATATTATTTTATAGTGTATAAACTATAAGTTTATTTGGTATATCGGTATACTCAATTCCGATCCACGACGATAAGAGATGAAGCTGACTGGCCGCGAGGAAAGTCAATGAATAAATTACACGCACTTGAAGCCTACTGCTTGGCCTGCGAAAAGCAGAGCTTCGCAGCTGCTGCTCGTGAGCTCGGAATCTCCGCAGCGATGGTTGGCAGGTACATAAAGCAATTAGAGGAAGAGCTGGGCTGCCTATTGGTGATGCGCAATACGCGCAAAGTATCGATAACCGAAGCAGGCGAGAACTACTATAAACAGATTTCACCAATACTAAAAAAACTTCATGCCGTCGATCAGGCGATGTCAGAATATAATCAAGAGCCCAAGGGTAGACTTTCGATATCCACTAGCGTAGAACTGGGCAGTCAATACTTCTCCGGATTGATCGCAAATTATCGCGAGCTTTATCCTCAAGTGTTTCTGGATTTTCACCTTAGCAATGATCCTCTCGATTTACTTGACAATAAAATCGATCTTGTTTTTAGGATCGCACCAGAGTTACCCGATTCTAGCTATATCGTCCAATCTATCGCAAAGACCAAGTTAGCACTCTGGGCGAGTGACTCGTACGTTGAAGAAAATGGACTGCCTGAAAGCTTGGAAGCACTAAAGAAGCACCAATTACTGTTCTTTAACCACAGTATCCGCGGCGACCATTGGCTATTTCTAGATAAAGAAGAAATCAAGAAAATAAAACTTCCCTGGGCATGGCAATCCAATAATGGAAGACTATTAAATGAAGCCGCCGCAGAAGGACAAGGGATTATTCAAGCCCCATTTTATTCAGTCAAATCTTATGTCGAATCTGGGCAATTAATTGAAATTTTGCCTGAATTCACAATAAAACCACTAACAGTCTTTGCGCTCTACCCTCATCGTTGTGAACTATCTTTGAAAGTTAAAACTTTTATCGACATGGCAAAAAGTTATTTTGCAAAACACCATTCTGAGCAGTTCTAATTTAATGGATGTATTTAAACGCACTTTCTCAAATCTGGGCCCTGGAATCATTTGGGCTGCAAGCAGTATTGGCGTATCTCATATCGTACAGTCTACCCGGGCAGGAGCGGATTACGCTTTTGCTTTAATTGGATTTATCTTTCTGGCTCATTTAATCAAGTATCCTTTTTTCAAAATCGGTCCAGAATATGCTGCTGTAACTGGCGAGAGTCTATTAGAAGGCTACAAAAAACACAGTCGATTGGGCTTTTATAGTTATCTGGCACTCACATTTTTAACAATGTTCTTTGTACAGGCGGCGGTTACGATTGTCACTGCAGCCTTGGCTCTGAATCTATTTGGTGATGTCTTAAATGTTTCGGAGTGGTCCGCCGTCATTCTGATCATCACATGCGGAATACTGATTGCTGGCCAATTTAAGTGGCTAAATGAATCCTTAAAATGGATGGTACTTATACTAGCTATCGCCAGCTTAATCACGCTCATTGCTGCAATAAGTCAGTACGGCCTTCTCCCCCCTAAAACATATTTATTGACTGATTTAGGCCCAGCTATGAGTATCGCATTTGTCGTTGCCTTAGTCGGCTGGATGCCCACATCTATTGAAGTTTCTGTTTGGCACTCTATTTGGTCAGAACGAAAAATAAAAGAACTTCCGGAAAGAGAGTATGCTAAGAAGTCTTTAGTATTTGACTTTAAAGTTGGTTATTTCACCAGCTTGCTATTAGCAATAGTATTTGTGTGGTTAGGCGCATTAATAATGTTTGGGAAAGGTATAGAACTATCCCAGTCTGCTGGCATTTTTGCCGGACAACTAATCAATATTTATACCGAATCTCTAGGTGATTGGAGCCACTTAATAATCAGTATTATTTGTTTTTTCGCACTTTTTTCAACAACATTTGCGGTCTCTGATGGATTCCCTCAAGTTTGGCGAAGCGCCCTAAAAGGCTCAGGTGGCAACCAGATTTCTGAGAATAGGGTCTACATAATAAGCCTAGTTACGCTAAGCCTTATAAGCTGGTTTATTATTTCCCTATTTGCCAATCAGCTAAAAAGCCTTATCGACTTTGTCACCACTTTATCTTTCGTTTGCGCACCAATCTTTGCATTACTCAATATTTTGGTCATGAATGGTAAATGGGTACCAAGAGAGTATCACTTAAAAGGCTGGTATTTGGTTTATACTTTTGCCTGCTTGGGCTTGCTGATCTGCTTTAGTTTATATTTTGTTTATTGGCGCTTTCTGAGTGACTGATTACTAATCATGGAATCTCCATCAGTATTCCTCACTAATGGATAACATCGCATACCACACACCATTAATGTCTCTACTTTTTTCTTAGAAGTCTCATTAAGACTTCTAAGAAAAATAATTATTCTTATAACACCCACATATTAACTTTCCCCTAAGCATATTTTACATGAAAAATTTAAATGCACTCATGCTAGCTAATACATCTTTTTGCTATCTATCAAGGACTGGACTTCGTTTAGATTCATCATAGTTTCTACTAAAACACTCATCAAAATCCGATTCCTTTATATCTTCTGCCTTCATTAACTCTCTCAATGAGCACTGCCCAAACTCCATCGTAATATTCATCTGCTCTTCATCAGATAGACTCATGCCTAAATCCAGGTATTTCGAAGAACATTTAGTTGTATTCTTTACAAAATATGTAACGCAATCTTGTAAGTCTGATAGTATCTCAGGCTTGATACAGTAAAGAAAATTTTGATTTCCACTGCAGTAATATGCGGATATTTTACTAACTGCTTTTTCCTTGAATGTTTCGGCAATAAGCCCACTGGAGTAAATAACTAGCATTAAAAGTATCGGTAGCCTCATAGTTTTTTACTCAAAGTTTTATTCAAGCAAAGGGGTAGCAGTGATTCACTAGGATTGCCACATTTGAATTTAGCAAGATATGCAAGCAAATTGATGCGTTAGCATAGATCAGTAAAATTATAGAACAAGACTAACTTAATGTCTTATTAAGGGCGGGTTAAAAGCAGTACAAATATTCCCGCGAAGGTCACGCCTCACGAGCCTTCTTAGATCTTCAGCAGTCCGTTTGGCTCTTGATTCCGTTTGATTTCTGATTCCACATCATCCCTGAAGCTATTTTTCATAAACTGACCAATTGACCATTAGCATCTTAACCCTTCCGAATGGGTCACCAAGCCCATGGGCAGAAACTTCAGAATTCCGGAATCTTTAGGCAAGCGATTATTCGCAAACATCGTTTCATGTGCAGAGTATCTTCCCCTCAATCCAGCCACGAAAGTAGAGCACATTCTTGAAAACAGTCAGAATGACGCAGGTTCGGAAAGGTAGAGCCCAACTACGATTCTGAGTGCTGATTCAAGCCTAATACCTAAAGCAACTGCAAAGATTCATATGAGAGCATCCACACCATCGACTTCAATTTCATTCCTGATTGCTCAAAGGGGTTCAAATTTGTGACTTTTAATCTACCAAGCCAGAGGCCCTTCTACTGCAGCCCTTCCAACCAACCCTACCGGTGAACGAGTAGTTCACCCCCTCAAGGTCTCCTTTCCTCAGTGGCAGCATTCCCAAGCTGCACGTGATTATCTTCTCAGTTCGCAGGCCCTATTCGCCACAACGGACTCAACTGAGCTCCCCTAAATTCTGTCAAAGTGCCAAACTGTCACAGGATAAAGGTAAATGAATATCCCAAAATCGGGCCAAATATTTGGTTGCAAATGAAACCCTCGCCCTATTCTTTGTGGCACAGTAGGATAAGTCATCCGCCTGCAAGTGCAGCGCGGTACTATGGAACAGAGTAATCAGAAGACGCTATGACCACACAGCAGTTCGACGACTTGAATGTCGTCTCCCAGGAAGTTCTGATCAGCCCGGAGATGCTGAAATCAGAACTCCCCATCAGTGATGCCGCCGAAGCAACTGTCGCCAAAGGGCGTTCCGCCGTGCGTGACATCCTGGATCGCAAAGACCACCGCCTAATGGTGGTAATCGGACCCTGCTCCGTTCACGATGTGGGCGCCGCGATGGAGTATGCCAAGCGCCTTAAGGCGGTAGCTGATAAGGTTTCAGATACTCTTCTGATAGTGATGCGTGTCTATTTTGAGAAACCGCGTACCACAGTTGGATGGAAGGGGCTGATCAACGACCCTCATCTTAATGATTCTTTTAAGATTGAGGAAGGTCTGCACATCGGCCGCAAACTGCTCCTGGATGTCGCCGAGCTGGGGTTACCCACCGCTACAGAAGCGCTGGACCCAATCTCACCCCAGTACCTGCAAGACCTTATTTCCTGGTCAGCTATTGGCGCGCGTACTACCGAATCCCAAACTCACCGAGAAATGGCCAGCGGCCTATCCTCCGCTGTGGGCTTTAAGAACGGTACCGACGGCGGCTTGGAAGTGGCGATTAACGCCTTGCAGTCTGTCGCTAATCCCCACCGATTCCTCGGTATCAACAAGCGCGGTCAAGTTGCGATCATTCACACGTCCGGCAACCCATACGGCCATGTGGTACTGCGCGGTGGTAATGACAAGCCAAATTATGACTCGGTAAGTGTTGCAATGTGTGAGCAGGAGTTACGCAAGTCTAATATCGTGCCAAATATTATGGTGGATTGCAGCCATGCGAACTCCAACAAGAACCACGAATTACAGCCCCTTGTTGTGGACAATGTGACCCATCAAATCCTCGACGGCAACCAGTCAATCATCGGTATCATGGTGGAAAGCAACCTGAAAGCCGGCAACCAGAAAATCCTGCCGAAGCTGGATGATATGGAATACGGCGTTTCCGTTACCGACAAATGCATCGATTGGGAAACTACCGAGTCGTTACTGCTGGGAATGGCAGAGCAACTGCATGACCCGCTAAAGCGGCGTAACGCTTGATCAAACCCTTTGATGGTATCAGGGCCTTCTAGAGGTCTTGATACCTTCGCTCTATCAACTCCCACTACCTCCCTTCCCTAGTCCTCCACCTAACAATCGCTGACATTCTTCATTTACAGGAGTATGCTGCAGCAGGAGTTACCATTTTGTGACGCCAAAGTCTACATTTTATCTATTTAATTCTGTCAACGAGGCATGTAATTAGTCGGTTTAAATCGGGCCACAATAATGGAACTGCAGTCCAACAAAGTCTTAACCTATATATTCGGCGGATTTATCCTAGTTTGGCTGCTAGTGAGCCTTAGCTTCGCTCTGGAAGGCAATGCGATGTTCCCCTGGATTGCCACTACCCTGCTTGCACTACTTGCTTGCATCACCTTCTCATTCGAAAAAACACGTTATGTCGACGGCACAAAGAAGTTGTTTATTTCTGAAAACCGAATCCTTTGGCATAGCTGGACAGAGAAGCACCCCCTTAGCATCTTTCAAGGAATAAAAGTAATTCCCTATTCAAGCTACTCGGCAAGCAGTAAAAAAAGCTACACCAGCTGGCATATCAATCTGGTATTTCGACATGCCAGCGCCAACGAGGGCGTATTGGCCAGGGTTTTCACCAGAAAAGAGGATGCCCTGGAATTTGCTGATAAGCTTTCAGAGCTAACCGCATTACCAGTCCTGGACTGAAAAATCTTTGAGTTTTGATAGGATGCTTTAAGCTGACTCAGGAAGATAATCCTAAGTTATTCTCTATACCTATAACTGCTTTTCTGTGAAGTAGATCAAAGGCACCCTAATATTCCGCCCTATCTGTATGATTCCCAGCCCCGAGTTCTAAGGTCAATAACTTGCCTTCATTGTGACCAGCAGGTCAGGACTTAAATTAATTGAGGAGAGGCAAATATGGACTCCATCAAGTGGGACATGTCTTCTTCAACAATTGTTCGCAAACTTTCGGAAGAAGCTGAACAATTAACGTTTGCCGCACCTCACCTGGACAAGGTGAAACAAGGGGAGCTACTGAAGTTCCATGCACATATCAACGTAGAACAATTGCCTCAGGGGCATCACCTTAAAAAAGCTACGATATTTTCCAATGTTCCCAATGGTGGCACCTGGGAACTGATTTGTGATGAAGGTACCGCGGTTGGCGGTCGAGGCAGTGCCCCATCACCAATTATGTATTTCTCTGCAGGACTGGCACTTTGCATGATGTCCCACGTAGAGATGCTAGCAAAACTAGCAGATATTAAACTGAACAGTGTGAGGCTCGAGCAAAAAACCGAGTTTTCTACAACAATGAATTTTGGGGGGATCAATCCTGAGGAAGTTTTTGGCAAAGGTGATCAAGTGGAAATGCATTTGATCATCGAGAGTGACGAATCAGAAGAAAAACTGCTGGAATTCGCCCACTGCTGTCGACAAGCTTGCATGTCACTTCAAACTGTAGCTTGCGCAACGCCGGTTTCGACCAAACTATATCTAAATAATAGTGAACGCTCCTTCGAGTAGGCCTATCCTACAAAGCCCTAATTGATCTCAGCGGGAGATATTATATTGATAGATAACTAACGGGGTATCCAAGGTAATCCTTAAGTTAACAGGCTCGAAGCAAATAACTTCATAAATTCAATTAACTTTGACTTTCCTCTTACAAAAAAAATCACTAAAAAACCAGCTACCAGCATTGGTAAGTGACCTACCGATTCATGTAATCTGATAGTGGAAGCCATCAAGAATAATGACATCACTACAGTTAAAATTGTCAATCAGACAGGCCCCATCAACACAACCAAACAAAAACAGAAATCAGCCACCCCCAAAGAAAAAAAGATCAAAGCTGAGAAGAATTTCCACCATAGACAAGACACAAAGCTCCAATAATATTAACGTATAAACTCCAATCCTACGTAAGAATTAAGCCACTTTTTGTGAACAGCAAAAGCCATCAGCTGCACGCCTAGCCCGCAAAATAAGACAACAATTAATAACAAAGTTACCCACACCAACACAGATAATATGTACCAAACTTTATGACAATCAATGTCAGACCAAAGAATTTAGAACCTTAGGGGTAGCCTATAATTCGATTGGATTCCAGAGCTTATTCAAAACACAATAAAAAGAACTTATAAGGGGCACCAATACAAAAAATCAATTCCAACTCGACTAGATTACTATCACCCTGTACAAATCAGCAGAAATAGAGCCGTATCGATTGAGAAACCCAAGGAGTCACAAACATCAATACTATTGAAAATAGTTTTACTTCCTTTTTCTATACATATTTATAGTTCACTGAAAACTTCTTAGATCTAAAAAAAATGTGCTATCTGGTCTTGCAATCATGAACACAGCTTTTCGAGAAAAAAATCATTTTGCACGCTGTCACGCTAGACGCTTATTATTTTTGAAAAAATAACGCATCGAGATAATTTCATATCAATTAAAAAAATCACCTGATGAGCCTGCAACAAAAGAGCCTTCTACTAGGCTCATTCAGTGAAGGATCCATCCTAGCCAATGCAACCCAAAGCTTGGAACTGCAGCCCCAACCACATCTACTCGAATTAAAAGGCCTCTTAATCCCCTAGCTTTACGCATTTTTGGCACTTACTCTCTATCAAGGTATCCGGAATGGCTCCAAAATATTTATAAATAATATGACGAACCAGTCATCGCAAATATCATTCAATTTAGCCCCATTTTAAAGCAAAAGCATTACGTATAAAGTCATGGTCAACCGTACAAACTGACATAAATCGAGACTTAAGTTCTATAGTCGATTCATGGTCTGGAATATTATTTGAGGCTGCTGCCAGTTATCGAAATAAACAGCACAAGGGAACTCAAAAAAGCTTTGCCTGAAATAACAAAAAAAATCTACAAAAAAATGAAACTTCTCAAACAGCACGTTGGGACTGCACACATGTTCGAGTAGACTTGTTGCCAAGTTGGGAGAAGGAGAAAACGTTATGCGTTATGTACTTTCAATGATATTACTACTCTCTCTTGCCGGTTTCAGTTATGCGCAAGAGCGTCTGGCACAGCTGCCAGCAGGCGCATCACCGGTGCAAATACTTGGTAAAACTTACTATCAAAGCGGCAATACTTTCTATGCCTTTAATGAACAGGGTCGTTATTTTTACCCAGTACAACCTCCGACTCGTATCCGTCAATATGAGCAACCTAGAAATATGTATTGGCGCGGTTCCCAGCCTCGCTACTACTGGCGTGGTTCTCAGCCTCGCTACTACTGGCGTGGTTCTCAGCCTAGCTACTATTGGCGCGACTCTACGCCTCGTTACTATGGCCTGACTCGCGATCAAGTAGAAGGTTGTATGAACGCGGCAGCGGACAAAGCAAATGCCAATCCTCGTATCGGTGGTAAAGTGTATATCCGCGAATATAACCAGTGCATTAGCAATCTGCGCTATTAGCAAAGTGCTATATGCACAAAGAACAAACCCTTAAGGGGCCCTCGGGCCCCTTTCTTATTTTACTTTCTAACTAGGGTATCTTTGTTCCTGCAGGATTAATAATCGATGGACTATGGCAGTGTCGTTAATAGATTTCATGTTTTATCACTAGTGCCAACGACTATCAGTATTCAGCCTCTAGAGCTACCCAGTTATAGTAAGAAGCCCGTGCTGTCTCCCGTACCTCTACCAGTACTATCTCCAAATCCGGTAAATTTTCGAATCTAGCCTTAGTCAACTATTGACTGATTTCCAAGAAATTGAAGATCGTATCGCCAATCGTGACAGTGGACCAGCTGGGCTTATTCCCTTAAGGGCACCTACAACACTCGGACAATTTTGGCACGCTCCACAGTTTCCAAAACTTATAGCTCACCCCCTTAATCGATTGGAGCTGTTTCTCGATAACCAGTTAAGAGATATCATTGGAGAAGGCTTTAACCTGGCAATACGCATCAAAGCAACATCCGTTAACTCTTCTCTATATGCACAAAAGTTGGGTGAGCATCACCGGCGCTTAGTTGCATCACTAGAAAATATACATCAATCGGGTATATCCCGGAGTCCGAAAGAACTAAACGGTTTTGCTTGCCTTTAGCTTTGATAAAAGCCCTGCTCATTGGAATTTATCGAGCAATAATCAGGAAATAACAATCAATATGCCCACTATTACATAGCCAATAACTATTTCCCCCTATACCAAGCTACCCTGGCCGAATCAGGCATCGCTAGCTTATGCGATTACCTGGAAAACAATGACATCACATCGATGTCTTCTAGTTGAAATCCTGCCACAATGGATACAAGCGAGCCGGCCATTATTTGGTGTATATCAGCAAAAGGAAGGCTACTTCACGCAAGCTGGGCGTACTATGGAAATTTTTACAAGGAATTTTTCCCAGGGATTGATTCAAATAACAACCCCAATAAATTCGTCTCTCACCCAGGCTTTATGTAGTCTTTATATAGAGGGTTATGGAGAAATCAACCACACATCATGATTTCGATAGCTTTTACAAGAATTAAAAAATATATCCACTTAGGAGCTTAAAGATCCAATTTAATCATTCCAGTCTTTGACAAACATATCAATGATTGGCACAACTTAAATCCATGGTATTAATCAAATTTCATATCTAATGGCACAAGAATTACTATGCCTTCCACCAAATATCAAAAATTGTTGAACAAAATTAGAGACCTTAAGTAACAGTTGAACGCCTCATCCTGACTTGTCACAAAAGTCTCTTAATAAAAGGAATAGTGCGCTACTACTTTCTATAAAATTTCACGCCCTACACTATGCTTGGATTTCTGCCATGGCACAGTACCGACTAACAAATCATCCGAGGATTATATGACTGCCAATCATAAAGAAACGTCAAAGAGTCTTCTCCAGCAGTGGGGAGATAACACACCTCATAAAGCCACTAGCTATCTCTCGCCCAACTACAAGAACCACCAGATGCCTGATGCAGGAAGTGCAACCTCATGCAAGTCACTTAAAGAATGGCAGGAACTTGTCACCGAATTCCATAAAGGATTTTCAGATGTAAAGATGGAAATCCTACTTCAAGTGGCCGAGGGCGACTATGTTTGCACACGTTGGCGAATGACAGCAAAGCATACTGGTAAATTTATGCAGTACGAACCGACAGGAAAAACTACCACCTGGACTGGTATTCACACTGATCTATACGAAAAAGACAAAATGGTGGAAAGTTGGGTTGACTGGGATAAGTATTCCTTCCTGGAACAACTGGGCCTCACAGACTAAATTTCGTGGTCTGGGCAAACAATTCCCAATGTAAATTTAAGCCTATAAATTTTATCTTTGTCAGCAACCAATTGCCCGAGAGAAAATTTCAGCGGAACCACCAAATATGAAAAAAATTATTGTTTCCGGCTTCGAAGCTTTTGGGCACACCCCCATAAATCCAGCAGAATCAGTCATGCGTGTTTTAGATGGAACCTATGTAGGGGAAGCTGAAATTTCTGGAATCTTAGTGCCCAATAATTTTTTTGAAAGTATTGAGATTGTTACTGTTGCAATAAAAGAGTTACAACCTCAGTTAGTGGTGATGCTGGGTGAGTATGGCGGTCGTGCAGAAATAACAGTGGAACGAATCGCACAAAATTTTAATGATTCTACCCGATATAACCTAAAGGATAACCGCGGTGTAGAAATGCAGGGTGAGCCAACCATACCCGACGGTCCCGTGGCCTACCGCAGCACCCTACCTTTAAGGGCCATGGTTAAGGCTATGCGTGGCGTGGGCGTTCCCGCAGATATCTCAGATACCGCAGCCACCTTTTGTTGTAACCATTTAATGTACGGTGTACTACATTATATTGCCATAAATCAGCTAGATATACGTGCCGGTTGGATTCACCTCCCACAATTACCTCACGTGGCGGCATTACCTGAAAATCTTGGCACTCCAAGTATGTCCAGGGAGACAGCCGCACTCGGCGTACATGCGGGGATAGAAGCAGCGCTCATTCACCCTAATGATATCAATGAGCCTATTCCATCCAGGTTCCAGATATAGAGTCCATTATATCAACTATTTATCACTGGTTACGCCGGTAAATTAGCTTCTTTACCTTCCAGTACATTTACAGACGTACAATATCGGCCTGTAAACATTTTATGGAATTCGAGATTTACAGCCCAACCAAATAATTCATATTAACCAATTGCCGAGTTCCCATTAGCACTGATTAACACAAACGCAATACGGCAAGGCTCAGTCCCTCGATTAATCCAATTATGGATGGTCGCGCGCTGTATCAGTGTATCTCCAGCAACCAGATGAACTTCTCTATCCTCTCCCAGAGCCATGTCAATCTCCCCAGAGAGGACTACGGCATAGTCAATACTATCTGTACGATGAATACGAGGCGTTACACCTGGGCCAAATTCAACCACTTTGAAGATGGAGCCACCCGCAATAGTAGTACCAGCCCTACGAGCCCCTTTATCGCTATTTGCCGAGTCAATCTCAACGGGCAGATCGGCTGTTGTCCAGAACTGTTGCTGCTCCATATGAGGACGCCAACTGGCAGTATGTTCACCCCTATCATCCAGAACCACGACAGGCTTGCCGGCACTATCGTGTCCTGTCACTACGCGTCGTATATTTAGCCCCATATCCTTTTCCATTAAGAGTCCTGACCCAACTTAATGATAGGGGCTTTTTTCCCCTATATACCACACTCTCAAGTTGGCAAGAGGAAAAATAGACTAGCGTATATACCATTGATAACTGTCACGTATCACTATAGATAACTTAAGCACTAGCTGATAACTTTGCACTACAGCAATACTATATTTTGGCTCTCTATACCTAAATCTTGTGTATCTCCACCTTTAGACAATAGATTAAATCACTAACTTATATAGAAGGCATAATAGTATCTAGACCTTTATTGAACTACTTATCTTACTTCTTCTATTCAACGAAGACCTTCCCAAAAAAACTTTCAATAAATATGGTTGATCGGACAACATGAGCAACGAAAAGGAACATCCCTCAAAAAACGCTCCATATCCACATCGATGGTGGGTGCTCGGAGGCCTCGGTCTGGCTCTAATGATCGTTAATATCGATGTCACCGTGATCAACCTCGCCATCCCTACAATAGGGCGTAATTTCTCTGCAAAAATATATCAACTGCAATGGATCAACAATATCTATCTAATAGCCATGGGGGGATTAATTATCACCACTGGAAAATTTGGAGATCGATTTGGGCATAAAATTACGCTCATGCTTGGCATAACCATTTTCCTCGTCGGATCATTGATTGCAAGTGCAGCCCCAAACCTAGGAACCATAATAATAGGAAGATTCATACAGGGATCAGGCATGGCGGCCTCCTTCGGTATGATCTTTGTTCTAGCTGAAAGCCATTTCCCCAAATCTGAACGGGGTTTAGTCGTAGGACTACTGGTAATATTCACCGCTGCCGCTCAATCAATAGGCCCTATTTTAGGTGGATTTATTGTTGCCCATCTGGGTTGGCGATGGGCTTTCTTAATAAACATTCCTGTTTGCTTATTGTGCCTTATCATTATTCATTTATTTGCAATAAGAGGCACTCAAAATAAGGAGGTCAATGTCCACTATCAGTCGGGGTTTCTAATTCTGATTGCGTATCTTTTGATATTATTTTCACTCAATATCGTGCCTCACACAGGAATCAGAAGTCTTCAATTTATTCTACCCATCGTAACATCTATAGGAATTCTAACTTCTGTACTTCTTTGGCAGCGAACTATTCCTCAACCATTGATCAACTTAAAACTGCTACACAACAAGCTATTCCTGGGGTTACTTATAACTCGAGCATGCTTCCAAATGATATTTGGATCTTTCTTGTTTATTTTACCTTTATACCTGGAAAACATACTTGGGTACGACGCCTCCAAAGTCGGACTTATTATTTTGACAATGACACTTTTCTTATGCTTCTCTTCAATCTTAACAGGGATATTTAACAATAGATTCAACCCTATCCCCCCTATTGTTATCGCACAATTTACCTGCTTAACTGGTGTCCTATCACTAACTTTGATGCCCGACAAACTATCCTGGTATTACTTAATAATCGGAATGGTTTTTATGGGGGTTACTACCGGAATAATGTATTCTTCAACTAACCTTGCAGCGGTTCAATGCGCACCAAAAAAAGAGAAGGGTGCAGCCTACGGATTGTTCATCTCTAATACATACCTTTGGTATGCTGCAGGTATAGCATTTACAGGAGCAATACTAAGCGCTGCAAGTGTTAGAACTTTCTCGAAAATCTCAAAAGAAGCTCTCTCCAACGAGCACAAAGTAAGTACTCTGGAAATACTTCCTTTTATAACGGGTGCACAACCTCTGAAAAAAATAACAAAGCTCTTTCCTGATCCTTCGGTACACTCTCAAGTGTTGGAATGGGGTCAAACATCTTTTCATTCCGGGTTTCACGCGGTAATGATTGCTTTTCTTTGCCTATCCTTTATCGGAATCCTTGCAAGCTTACTTTTTAAAAATACAACCCAATTTCTGTATAAAGATGAACCCTATTTGTAGCCTTCAGCAGCAATTAACACTCTATCGTAGAAAACTAGCCCTTTGCACAAGCGAAGAAACCCCATACCTTCTTAATCCTGAATCCACTATAATTCTCTGCTATGCCAGAGTTACCTATACATTCCGTCCTACCAGAGTTACTTGAAGCACTGGAAACACACAGCAATGTGGTGCTGCAAGCGCCACCAGGTGCAGGTAAAACTACCGTTGTCCCTTTGGCTCTACTGGATAGTGTCTGGCTGAGGGGTAAGAACATCATCATGTTGGAGCCCCGCAGACTCGCTGCACGCACAGCAGCTGCCCGAATGGCTTCCCAGCTTGGTGAAAAGGCCGGTGAAACAGTGGGATACCAGGTACGGGGGGAGCGCAGAACCAGCGGGCGAACCCGTATTCTGGTGGTTACCGAAGGCATTCTTACCCGTCTTCTGCAATCTGATCCTGAGCTAAGCAAAACTGCCTTGGTGATCTTTGATGAGTTTCACGAGCGAAGCTTACAAGCGGATCTGTCACTGGCACTGTGCCTGCAATCCCAGGAGTATCTGCGGGAAGACCTTAAGTTGCTCGTAATGTCCGCAACCTTAGAGACCGATGCTGTCGCTGAAATTCTGGGTCAGGCACCAGTGGTGGCCAGTGAGGGAAGAAGCTACCCCGTCAGTGTTGAATACCTCGATAGGCGTGAAGAACTGAAAGATGAACGTCAACTTCCCCAGCTAATGACCCGCAAAATTCTGGAATGCATCAGTAATGATACTGGCAGCCTGCTAGCGTTCCTGCCCGGTGTGGGGGAAATACGACAGGTCGAAGCAACGCTGGGAGAGCGCTTCGCTGAGGAACCCCACAAGTTCAGCGATATCATAATAGTTCCGCTATATGGTGACCTGACCAGGGAACAACAAGATCAAGCCATTGCACCAGCAAAACCCGGCATGCGTAAAATTGTATTGGCCACTAATGTTGCCGAGACAAGCCTGACAATCGAGGGGGTTCATAGCGTGGTGGATTCGGGATTAATGCGTGAATCGCGCTTTGACCCCAACACCGGGATGAATCGCTTGATCACCAGCCGTATATCTCAGGCATCGGCTATTCAACGTAGTGGTCGTGCCGGCCGCCTCAGTGCAGGTCACTGCCTGCGCTTATGGAGCAAAGAGCGTCAGAACGCCCTGAGTACGAAGAATACTCCAGAGATACTTCGCAGTGATTTGGCTCCAGTTGCTTTGGAGCTGGCCCAGTGGGGAGTTACTGATGCTGAAGAGCTCCTATGGCTGGCCCCCCCTCCTCCTGGACCTATGGCACAGGCTCAAGAGTTACTCCAGCAGTTGGGAGCACTCGACAGTAAACTGCGCATTACTCGCCACGGCAGCACCCTGCTATCCCTCGGCTGCCATCCCCGTCTTGCCCATATGATGATCCACAGTTTTAAATGGGGATTGCAACAGCAGGCCTGCCTGATGGCAGCTCTTCTATCCGAACGGGATATCTTCCGCGGTGAGGCCCGCTGGGACAGGGATATAAGCAAGCGCATTGAGGTCCTACAGGAACGGTCCAAAGGTCGAGAAGTGGATCAAGGGGCTATCCAGAGAATTCGGCAGCAGTCACGGGCCTGGCGCACTCAGCTGGATAAACTCACGTCCAACCAATCGGTGAGCACACTATCAATTGATAGTGTCGACCACGCTGGCGTCCTCCTGGGGCTCTCCTATCCAGATAGAATCGCCATAAGCCGCCGAGATGGCAGTAGGCGCTTCCTGCTCGCCAATGGCAGGGGGGCACATTTCACTCATGATGATGCACTGGCCCTTTGCGATTATCTTGTAATTGCGGAACTCGATGGGAAAGGACGTGATGCCCGAATCCAGTTGGCCGCACCTATTTCGGAAACCTCTCTTAGAGGTTGCTTTGACGATCTGATAAAACAGCAGACAAGTGTTGACTGGAATGAGTCTTCCGGACGTGCGGAGGCAGTGACTCGTATCACTTTAGGAAGCTTGGTACTAAAGCAACAAGCGGCCAGGGATGTTCCCGAAGGCTTGCTGAGTTGCGCTCTTCTGGGTGCCATTAGAAAGAAAGGCTTGGCACTACTTCCTTGGGGCAAAGATGCTTCTCAATTACGCAGTCGGGTGGAGTTTCTACGCCAGTGTGAGCTGGGGCCAGATCTTCTGAGCGACACTCCCCTACCCGACTGGAGCGATGCAGCGCTTTTAGCTCACCTTGAAGACTGGTTACTACCCCATCTCCAGGGCTTTAATAAGTTAGAGCAACTCAAACAACTGAACCTGTTTACCATTTTACTCGGTCAACTAACCTGGCCACACCAAAAGCGGCTGGAAGAATTGGCACCCAGCCATTTCACGGTGCCCAGCGGGTCGCGCATTCAAATCAACTATGAAGGATCACCCCCGGTATTGGCTGTGCGCTTGCAGGAATTATTTGGCATGGCACAAACGCCTGCTATTTTGGACGGCCGATTCCCCTTGATGATCCACCTGCTGTCACCGGCAAAACGTCCGGTCCAAATAACCCGCGATCTCGCCAACTTCTGGGCCAACACCTATCAAGAGGTAAAGAAAGAGTTACGTATCAAGTACCAAAAGCACTATTGGCCAGACGATCCCCTCACAGCAATAGCAACTAGCAAAACCAAGAAAAGAATGGATGCGCAGTGAGCCATTAAGCCAATATTCAGGCTTGATCAGCTAGGATTTTAGATCCAGCACTTCCACACAGCAGCAGAGTCGCCCATTGTGAATCTGTGCCTGCATGTGATTGGTCAGTGGAAAATGTTAAACTCAATGGAACTTAGTCTTCATTTCCCTGCCAATAGGTAAAAATTAGCAAGACAACCTTACCTCACTAATAAACGTCTTCGGAGATGAATTTTGCACCGGACGCTTCCCTTCCTTCTTAGCCCATTTCTTCTTCTCGGTTGTAGCTTTGACGACCTTCCCGACTTCGTAATCCCTGTCTACGTGGATTACGATCAAGAGATGCGATATCTGGTAGAGGATATTAGTGACTATGCCAAGGGTATTAACCGGGACGACTTTATTATTGTCCCGCAAAATGGTATTGAACTGATCACCACCAATACCAAGACCAATGGCCCAGTAGATAACGCCTATGTAAACTCTACCGATGGCATCGCCCAGGAAGCGGTCTTCTTTGGGCAAAATGGTGATGTAGACCAACCCACCAGCAGCACCGAAAGCGCTCGCTTGCAGGACTATCTCAACTTAGCCAAGGATAAAGGCCGCGAAATCCTTGTGACCGATTTCGCCTATACCGAGCGCAATATTGACGAATCCAATCAAGAGAATGAAGAAGCCGGCTACGTCTCCTTCGTCGCTGACGATACGGACCTGGACGATATTCCGCCCTACCCTGAAGAGCCCTTCAATGTAAACAGTAACAACATTGATGAGCTGGAGAATGTCAAAAATTTCCTTAATATCACCAATCCACGGATCTCTTCCACACGCCAGGAATTCGTCGACAAGTTATCCGAAACCGATTACGACCTGCTAGTTATCGACTTTTTCTTTAATGGCGAAGAATACACTGAAGAGCAAATTGAGCAGCTCAAGGTTAAAAATAATGGGGGGCGCAGGCTGCTAATTGCCTATATAAATATTGGTGAAGCCCAGGATAACCGTTATTACTGGGACCCCTCATGGCCCACCAACCCACCCAGCTGGCTACTGGAAGAAGTACCAGGGGAATCAGGAAACTATTATGTAGAGTACTGGAAGGAGGGCTGGCAGAATATCATTTACGGTAACAATGACTCCTACATTTACAAAATTGTGGATGCAGGTTTCGACGGCGCCTATATGGATGGTATCGACGTATATGATTATTTCGACTCCCTGGATACCGAGGAAGGAAATTAAATCATCGCTCACTCCTGGCAGGCAACTGGGCGCAGAGCCCAGATTGATTGCCAGGTGCTTGTGCCATAAGGACGAGTATTAAGCCAGCTGGCTATCTTTGTACTGTGTTACATATTGGGAAAGGCGCCCTGACATCTCCTCCGCCAGCTTTTGCAGGGCGTTGAGTGGGCGAATCATCACCTCAAACTCTACAATCTTGCCGCTCTCATCAAAGCGAATGATATCCAAGCCTTTGAGGCTTTTTTCACCAATAGAAGCCTTGAATTCCAGGGCCAGGTTACGGCCGGACTCAGTGGTAAAGCTGCGGTCGTATTCAAAGCTCTCAAACACTTGCATCACAGTATTGAGAATAAGGCAAACCGCCGCTGAGCTGTGGTAGGGCTTGAAGAAAGCCGGAGAGCGAAAAATCGCATCATCTGCAACAATAGTAGGGAGCCTGGTGAAGTCTCGCGCTTCTACCATCTCATGCCACAAGGCGATTGACTCCGTTATCGAATTATTGGAATTGTTCATCAACTATCTCCCGTTCAAGCTTGTGCTTGTGTAAAAAATCCCGGCCATCGGCAAAGCCGAGCTCGTAAGTCTTTTGCGCCAGCTCGGGATTCGTGTAATCCCAAACTCTGATAAAAGGTGGTTGTGAGGGCTGCACGTAGGTCCACAGTTGATCTCCCTGTCGCCGGGTAAATCTGTCCGGGTAACGGGAATAACGGCGACTCAGCAGAATCAATACTCGACCCTCTTCCTGATCCAGTCCCGCTACCGGTATATTGTCTACCACTCCGCCATCAAGCACCGTCGCACCGCGCAATCGCATTTGTGGAGTAAAAGGCGGTGTACAAGAGGAACAAAGGATCAACTCCGCCAGCTCTTCCACACTTGTGCAGTCCTGCGCCTTATAAAATCCCTGCTTAAACCCAAGCCCCAGAGCAACCTTAGGGTGCAAGCTCCGCAACAAGTGCTTGTCGGCATAGTAAGCCAGGGCTCCAACACCCAATGCCATTCCCCCTGAGAGCAACCGTGGCGGATGGGTTACTGCAATACGTAGCTCCGCCGCAGTTTTAAGTGTGCTCATGCCCTCGCGGAATAGCTCCCACATGGCATTGCGATAGATTCCATACTGGGGAAATACTGATTCCTTTTTAAATAAGTTGCCCCAATAAGCATTCTTATCATTGGCAGCAAATGCCGACCAGAAGTGCTCCCGGGCTTCTTCTGTGCGCCCCATCAAGATTAGGCTCGCCATAAGGCCTCCAGCGGACACCGCAGTCACAGTCTTCGGGACAAGACCTATTTCACCGGCAACTGACTCCCAGAAACCAATCTGCCATGTACAGCGCCCGCCACCGCCAGCAAAAACCACCTGATCAAACATAAATCCTTTACCTTCTGCACTGGGCTTTTGATCAGCTCCAAGCCCATATTCCTTTTAGCCTGCCTGCAATAATCGAGTAACTACAGCAGGCAACCGCCACACATACCCATATGCAACTAATTGCATAAGCTAATAGAATCAGCAGCTTAGCGCAACCAATGGGCCTGCCCAATACGCTCAATCATGCTGGGCATAAATGACAATGGTATTCCTGTGGCAAGTCCATTAATTGCCAAATCCAAATCGCCCCCCCTTGGCCACTATTTCGGCAAGTAATGCCCTGCCATCGACCCGGCCAATCTCAAATGTTTCTGTCAATGCCTCAGGGTTGGTGAAATCCCAGGACTTAATGGGAAGCCGGCGAGAGGGCTGCACATAAACCCATGTTTGCCCTTGGACACGCCGACTGAACCAGTGGGGCAAACGGGGGTGGCGGCGGGTCGGTAGTATCAGCACCAACCCTTTATAAGCTTCCAAGCCATCAATTGGAGCATTGTCCACCACGCCCCCGTCCAGCACTTGCGCACCATCCATCCGTAGCCTTGGGGTAATCGGCGGAGTACACGAGGAACTGAGAATGAGGTGTTCAAGTTCTGCCTCATTCGCACAGTCCCTCACCCGGTAGAACACCTGTCGAAAGCCAAGCCTGGATGGCAGCTTGGGGTGCAAGCTGCGCAGCAGGTATTTGTTGATGTAGTAGAGGGTGCCGCCCGCCGCCAGGGCACAGACTGGGGGCATCCAGCGAGGCCGTAACGTCACTGCCACCCTTAAGTCGGTAGCAGCGCATAACTTGTCGAAACCTCCGTCAAATAGCTCGCGGACACCACGCCGGTATATCTCATAATGGGGAAAAACTGGTGGCTTACGCAGCAGGTTACTCCAGTACACATTCCTCTGATTCTGTTGGGTTACAGATAGGAAGTAATCTTCCGCTTCCTGACCACGCCCCATTAATACCAAGCTAGCCATAAGTGCGCCGGCAGATACTGCACTGACTACTTGTGGTGCCAGGTTAATCTCATCCTCGATAGCCTGCCAAAAACCAACCTGCCAACAGCAGCGTCCGCCACCCCCACCAAAGACTACCTGGTTGAACACGCTTACAAAGCCTGCACTCTCGTTTCAGGGGCAATCGATTTGAGCTGAGTCAGCAACGCCCTACCATCGGCGCGTCCAATATTCAGAGTCGCGGTAACGGCCTCAGGGTTGGTGAAGTCCCAGACCTTGATCGGTAAAACCCTGGAAGGTTGCACATAGGTCCACAGCTGCACACCCTGGCGTTGGGTAAAGCTGTCTGGATAACCTGGAAATCTATTTGTCAGGAGTATCAGAACCCTGCCCTGCCCCGCATCCAATCCGGCAACTGGCACATTGTCCACTACGCCACCATCCAGTATTTCAGCCCCATTCAACTGCAGACGCGGCGTAAACGGAGGGGTACAGGATGAGCTGAGAATCAAGTGCTCAAACTCATCCATATCAGAGCAATCCTGGGCGCGATAAAACGTCTGCCTAAATCCCAGGCGCGTGGCGGAAGTGGAATGCAGGCTGCGCGGGAAACCTTTATCTGTGTAATAAATTACGGCGCCAAAGGTCAGTGCCAATGGACCAACCATCCACGCCGGTGGACGGGTAACTGCGAGACGCAATTCCGCTACCGTTCTCAAGTCTTCCAGGCCATTATCAAACAGCTCTCGAATCCCATTGCGACAGATAGCGTATTGGGGAAATACCGCTTCATCACGAAATAAATTTTTCCAGTAAGCGTTTTTACGATTAACACTGAATACAGAGCGAACGTATTGCACCGCATCCTGCCCACGGTTGATCAGTAGCAGCCCGGCAACAAGTCCCCCTGCTGATACGGCACTCACTACTCTCGGTGATAACTGGACTTCATCAACGATCGACTCCCAAAAGCCAATCTGCCAGATGCAACGACCACCGCCACCGGCAAAAACCACTTGATCAAACATGGAGTACGTCCTTTAAACTTTACGGCTCTTCCTAGGCCTCTAAATCACTACTTTTCCAAACCAAGTACTGACAATTCCCCTTTTCAATACTTATCTGCCAAATGCGATCCGCAGTCACATTAATCCCAACCCCAAAGGATTTTTATTTCTTCGCTGGATAGGTATTTCAGGAAAGCCTGTCCGTCAGCACGACCGATCTCCAGAGTTTTTCGAGTAGCCTCCGGATCACTAAATTCCCAAACGCTGATCGGTAGCGCCTGGGATGGCTGAACGTAAGTCCATAGCTGACCTCCCTTACGCACGCTGTGAAATGTTGGGAAGTTAGCAAAATGCCCGGCATCGAGAATCAGGACACGGCCTCTTACAGCATCAAGGCCCGCAACCGGTGCATTGCCCACAACCCCACCATCAAGGGCTTCTTCACCATTGAAATAGAGCCTGGGAGATAAGGGTGGGTTGCAGCAGGAGCTCAAAATTAAGTGCTCTAATTCGGCCACATTGGAGCAGTCCCGCGCCCCATAAAACATTTGGCGAAAACCAAACCGGAAAGCCATTGTTGGGTGAAGTCTTTGTGCAAATTGCTTCTCTAGGTGATCAAGCGCAATTCCTGTCGCTAAAGCCAGGGGAGACGGTAACCATGAAGGCGGGTGAATAACGCTCACTCGCAAGTCAGCAGCAGCACATAAACGCTCGAACCCCCCAGAAAACAGATGGTTCACTCCTTTTTTGTAAATGGAGAAATGAGGAAATACCGGCTCGTCAGAAATAAGGTTATTCCAGTGAATATTGCTCTGATTGTTCCTGCACACCGAATGGAAATAATCTGCCGCCTCCTCACACCTTTCCATCAACAGGAAACTTGCCACCATGGCTCCACCTGACGCAGCACAGATCACTTTAGGTGCCAACTCAATCTCCTGCGTAATAGCCATCAAGAAACCCAGCTGCCAGGTACAACGACCGCCACCTCCACCAAGGACCATCTGTTCAAACATTACTTTTCCCCACGTCAGTGTAAAAACAGCGATCTGCCAGTACATTGCGTAAAAAAAGTCGGCCGTCATGGCGGCCCATTTCACAGGTACTTCTCAGCCCCTCCGGATTTGTAAAGTCCCAAACACTGATCGGCGGAGACTTCGATGGCTGTATATAGGTCCAGAGTTGCTCCCCCCTACGCTCGATGAACCAATCAGGACAACCTGGGTAACGGCGTGTCAGCAGGATTAGCACCCTGCCTTTGCCAGGATCTATTCCCCCAACCGGGACATTGTCTACCACCCCACCATCCAGTGCCTCCAGACCATGGAATCGTAATCGAGGAGTAAAAGGTGGCGTACAAGATGAGCTCAATATCAAATGCTCAAAGTCGGCTACATCAGCACAATCCTGGACACGATAAAAATCCTGGTGATACCCCAGGCGTCGCGCTGCGGAGGGATGAAGCCCGTGCAGCAGATATTTATTTGAGTAGTAAATAGCCCCTCCCATAGCCAATGACAGGGAAACCGGAAGCCAGCTCGGCGGCCGGGAGATGGCAACCCTCAACTCAGCCGCAGATCTCAGGCGAGGAAAACGTTCTGAGAAAAGTGCCCTGATACCGTTCCTGTAAATATCATAGTGGGGAAACACCGGCTCCTTGCGAAACAGGTTACGCCAATAGATATTCCTTTGATTGGCCTTAAACACAGAGGCAAAATAGTCCACAGCTGCCGGGGCTTTGCCAATCATAATCAGGCCTGCAATCAATGCGCCTGCGGACACGCCACTCACCACACGGGGGCGCAATTGAATTTTTTCAGCAACGGTCTCCCAAAACCCTATCTGCCAGGTACAGCGCCCGCCGCCACCAGCAAAGACCACCTGATCAAACATTCCGCGCAACTCCACTTTCGCGGCTAATCGTCAACAGTGCTCTCCTGCCAGTAGCATCGCCAGGAATGCTTGGCCGTCTGCGCGCCCAGCGTGAAAAACCCGGTTCAAAGCCTCGGGATTTGCAAAATCCCATACCCGGATCGACAGAGGCTGCTTGGGCTGCACATAAGTCCACAACTGTTCACCCCTATGGCAGGTAAAACACCAAGGGTACTGAGGATAATTTCTGGTCAGCAAAATCAGGACCCTACCCGGGGTCGGGTCCAAGCCCCCAACCGGCACACTATCCACCACACCACCATCAAGAATTTCCGCGCCCCTAAATTGCTGCCTTGGTGTCAAAGGGGGCGTACAAGAAGAGGTTAAAATTAGCCGTTCCAGTTCCAACTCATCAGTGCATTTGTGCACGGAAATAAAGGACTGCCGATAGCCAATCCGCCGGGCACCATCCGGATGTAAGCTGCGTGAGATATAGGTATCGGAATAGTCGATTCCAATCCCCAGAAGCAGTGCTAAAGGCCCCTTGAGCCACTCTGGTGAATAAGCGACCGCGACACGCAAGTCTGCAGTCGCACGCAGTTTTTTAAGGCCGCCGGCAAATAGTTTACGCATGGCTCGACGGTAAATATCGTGATGAGGGAAGACCGGCTCACTCTTAAACAGGTTTTGCCAGTGGATGTTCTTACTATTGCTACGAAACTCCGAGGCAAAGTGATCTACCGCTGCCAGGGATTTCCCCATAAGGATCAGGCTCGATACCAAAGCCCCGGCGGAAACAGCACTAACCACCTTCGGGGTCAGCTGTATCTCACTGGCCACTGCATCCCAGAATCCAATTTGCCAGGTACAACGAACACCGCCACCGGCAAACACTACCTGGTCAAACATAAATTTTCTTCCCCGCCAGTCCAGTGTATCTGCAAGGAAAACGCCACTTCATCAACAGAAAAGCGTTGTCAATAAATCAAATATAAACAGGGGGAAGCAATGCGGCACCCTGCCGTTCGCCGCATCAAACATGAGAATGGGAGTTAAAAATGCACAATAAAAAAAGCGACCTTATAGGCCGCTTTTTAACTCAGACAATCATGCCATTCGGGCTAACCCGGCATTTGCGATCAATAGTAAGCCTGGGATTTATCGGTATGGTCAGTAATATCTTTCACGCCAGCAAGCTCTGGGATCTTTTCCTTCAGTGTTTTCTCAACGCCCTCTTTCAAGGTCATATCCACCATGCCACACCCCTGACAGCCTCCACCAAACTTGAGCACAGCAAACTTGTCTTCGGTAACCTCCACAAGACTCACCTGGCCACCATGAGCAGCAAGTCCGGGATTCACTTCGTTATAGAGTACGTAATTGATCCGGTCTTCGATGGGGCTGTCATCGGTAATCTTGGGCATGCGCGAGTTGGGCGCACGAATAGTAAGCTGGCCGCCCATCTTGTCTGATGAATAATCCACTCGAGCCTCGTCCAGGTAAGGCACACTCCGCCCTTCGAAGTATGCCTTGAGACCATTCATCTCAATCATCACATCATCTGCCTCTTCCTCACCAGGGCGGCAGTATGCGATGCAGGTTTCGGCACTGGGTGTGCCGGGGTTAGAGACAAACATGCGAATGGCAATTCCCTCGCAGTCCTGCTTGGCCAGCAGTTCCTTCAGGTATTCCTGCGCAGATTCGGTAATGGTGACATTCAATTCTGACATAAGCCTTCTCAAATAACCGAGCTACTTTGTCGGGTATTTTACTCTCAGAAGCGCTCAAGTGAAACCGGTGTATTGGCCGGGAGGTGACGAGCGTCCCTCGACGCCTCCCAAAGCCAGCCTAAACCAGGATCAGTCCCATTAGAGTCTGGGCAGTTTCCTCTGATGAGGCAGGATTCTGACCAGTCACCAACTTGCCATCCTGCACCACATAGGGCGCCCAATCGTCTTTCTTGGAATAGTGTCCCCCTTTATCTTTGAGCATATCCTCCACCAAGAAGGGCACCACATCCACCAACTGAACTGCAGCCTCCTCGGTGTTGGTAAAGCCTGTGACACTCTTACCGGAGACCAGCGGTTTGCCATCCTGGCGCAAGGTGTGACGGAAAACACCGGGAGCATGGCAGACTGCAGCTATTGGCTTATTCGCAGCAAAGAAGTCCTCAATAAGGGAGATAGACTTCTGATCCTCCGCGAGATCCCAGAGTGGGCCATGACCTCCAGGATAAAAAACTGCATCGAAATCTGGCTCTTTTACATCAGCTAGTTTCACAGTGTTAGCCAGCACTTGCCGGGCTGCCGGATCCTGGTGAAAGCGTTCAGTTGCCGCTGTCTGGAAATCCGGTTCATCGCTTTTAGGGTCCAGTGGCGGCTGACCGCCCTTTGGAGACGCCAAGGTCACCTCAGCTCCCGCATCCTTAAAGATGTAATAAGGTGCGGCAAACTCCTCCAACCAAAAACCGGTCTTCTTACCGGTATTGCCCAGTTGGTCGTGCGAAGTCAGTACCATCAGTATTTTCATCAGTAGCCTCCAGCAAAATGAAACGTTAATTGGTGGATATCACTCGATTATCAGTATCAAAGAATGAAAAACTGTGGGAAGTCTAGAGCACCAATTAGTCACACTGTGAAATTCCCTGCCCCTTAGCCCCGTTTAGATTCTCTACCTGAAACTGCTGAATCAATGCTATTGAAAAGAGCAGGTCCTAACAGTGTATAAGGCGCAACAACACTGCCGCCTGCTTTTTTGTACCCATGAATAGCGCAACCATAAACATAAATTGCTGTTATTTAGCAAAAAAATACCGGTTATTGTGGGGATACCCTATTGATACGCTAAGTCGCCCCCTTTTTGGTGGAAGTACTGTGCTAAGATTGATGGCTCTCACGCCATCGACAACATAAGGATTGGTATATGTCCGAGCAGTCCCGTGATCAACGTCTAGAGCAACTAAATGGCACGCTCGCACAGCGCATCCTGATTCTGGATGGCGCCATGGGGACGATGATCCAAAGGGAAAAGCTGGAAGAAGCCGATTACCGAGGTGAGCGTTTCGCCGACTTCCCCCGCGACCTAAAGGGCAATAATGACCTATTGAGCCTGACCCGCCCGGAGCTGATTGAAAAGATCCACCGGGAGTACCTGGAAGCCGGCGCAGACATTATCGAAACCAATACTTTTAACGCGACCCAGCTGTCCCAGTCAGATTACGATATGGAACACTTGGTGGTGGAGATCAACCGAGCTTCCGCAGAGATTGCGCGCCGCGCAGCGGATGCACTTTCCACCCCAGAACGCCCGCGCTGGGTAGCCGGCGTAATCGGCCCCACTTCCCGTACCGCCAGTATTTCACCAGACGTCAATGATCCCGGCGCACGCAATGTCACTTTTAATCAGCTGGTAGAAAATTATGTAGAAGCGGGCCGCGCCTTGATTGATGGTGGCAGTGACCTGATCTTAATTGAAACCATTTTTGACACCCTCAATGCCAAGGCAGCCATCTATGCGATGCAGCAGCTCTTTGAGGAGCTGGGTTTCGAATTGCCGATTATGATTTCCGGCACCATTACCGATGCCTCCGGCCGCACCCTTTCCGGCCAGACTACCGAAGCTTTTTACTATTCCGTTGCCCACGCAAAACCGATTTCTGTGGGGCTTAACTGCGCCCTGGGCGCCACCGAATTGCGCCCTTATGTGGAAGCCTTGTCAGGCGCCTGTGCCTCTTATGTCTCCGCCCACCCCAACGCGGGACTGCCCAATGAATTTGGCGAATACGACGAAACCCCGGAGCAGACCGCCGCAATCGTAGCGGAATTTGCCCGCAGTGGATTTATCAATATCCTCGGCGGCTGCTGCGGTACCACTCCAGATCATATCCGCGCAATTGCCGAAGCGGTGGCCGATTTGGCCCCACGACAATTGCCAAAAATTAAACCCGCACTGCGTCTATCAGGCCTGGAGCCATTTGTCGCCGATGAAAATGCCCTATTCGTCAATGTGGGCGAGCGTTGTAACGTCACGGGCTCCGCCCGATTTAAGCGCCTGATCCTGGAAGAGGATTACGACACCGCCTTGCAAGTGGCTGCTGCACAGGTGGAAGACGGTGCACAGGTGATCGACTTCAATATGGATGAGGCGATGCTCGACGCATTTGCCGCTATGCGCCGGTTCCTCAATCTTGCCGCTACCGAGCCGGATATTGCCAGGGTGCCATTTATGGTGGATTCCTCCAAATGGGAGGTGATCGAGGCCGGACTGCAGTGTATTCAGGGCAAGCCCATAGTGAACTCCATCAGCCTCAAGGAAGGCAAAGAGGAGTTTATCGAAAAGTCCCGGCTGTGCCTGCGCTATGGTGCGGCTGTGGTGGTGATGGCTTTTGATGAAGATGGCCAGGCGGACACCTTCGAGCGAAAAATTGAAATCTGTAAACGCAGCTACGATGTGTTGGTGGATGAAGTCGGCTTCGATCCCACCGATATTATTTTCGACCCGAATATTTTCGCCGTCGCCACCGGCATAGAGGAACACAATAATTACGCGGTGGACTTTATCGAAGCCTGCCGCTGGATTCGCGCAAACCTGCCCGGTGCCCAGATCAGCGGCGGCGTATCCAATGTTTCCTTCTCCTTCCGGGGCAACAACCCGGTACGTGAGGCCATCCATTCCGTATTCCTGTTTCACGCCATTAAAGCCGGCCTGAATATGGGTATCGTTAATGCCGGCCAGCTGGCGGTTTATGACGAATTGCCGGAGGAACTGCGAGACAAAGTCGAGGACGTAATCCTTAACCGCAGCCCGGATGCTACTGAGGCCCTGCTGGAAATCGCTCCCAAGTACCAAGGCGATGGTGGAGGAGCTGCGCGCAAAGAGGACCTGAGCTGGCGCCAACTGCCCGTGAACGAACGCTTGGCACACTCCCTGGTAAAAGGCATAAACAACTACATCGAGGAAGATACCGAAGAGGCCCGTGCCAACTCCTCACGCCCGCTGGATGTGATCGAAGGCCCGCTGATGGATGGCATGAATATCGTCGGCGACCTGTTTGGTGAAGGGAAGATGTTCTTGCCCCAGGTTGTGAAATCCGCCCGGGTAATGAAACAGGCGGTAGCCTACCTACAACCGTATATTGAAGCGGAAAAAACCGAGGACAGTCGCTCCAACGGCCGCATCCTGATGGCTACTGTTAAAGGGGATGTGCACGATATCGGCAAGAATATCGTGGGAGTCGTGCTGGCCTGTAACAATTACGAAGTAATCGATTTAGGCGTTATGGTCCCTGCGGAAACCATCCTTCAAACTGCGCGGGACAAAGAATGTGACATTATTGGCCTGTCTGGCCTAATCACGCCCTCCCTGGATGAAATGGTTCACGTAGCTGCCGAGATGGAGCGCCAGGAGTTTGATATTCCCCTGCTTATCGGTGGAGCCACCACCTCCAAAGCCCATACCGCCGTGAAAATTGACCCCCAGTTTCATCGCAACCAAGTGGTGTATGTGGCGGATGCATCCCGCGCCGTAGGTGTGGCCAGCAGTCTGATTTCCGATGAGCTGCGCCCGGCTTTCGTGGAAAAGGTCCAGGCCGAATATGAGAAAGTGCGCACCCGCACCGCCAACCGCAAGCGCAATGACACCCGCCTGACCTACGAGGAGGCGCGTGACACCGCACCGGCGTTCGACTGGAAAAACTACCAGCCGGCACGCCCCAACAAGCTGGGCCTCACCGTGATCGACAATTTCCCCTTGGAGAAATTGCTCGATACTATGGACTGGACCCCCTTCTTTATCTCCTGGGATTTGGCAGGTAAATTCCCAGCGATCCTTGAAGACGAAATCGTAGGAGAAGCAGCTACCGATCTCTACAACAATGCCCAACGCATGTTAAAAGAGATTATCGATAAGAAACTATTGCGTGCACGTGCCGTATTCGGCCTCTGGCCCGCCAATAGCGTCGGCGACGATATCATCGTCTACAAGGACGAAAGCCGCAGCGGGGAACTGGCCCGCCTTCACCATATGCGCCAACAGGTACAGAAACGCGGCGGCGATGGTCTGTGCCGCTCTCTGGCGGACTTCGTTGCGCCGCTGGAATCCGGCCAAATAGATTATGTGGGCGGCTTTGCAGTAACCACCGGTATCGGCGCAGATGAGCTGGCGGAGAGTTACGAAGCCAAACATGATGATTACAACGCCATTATGGTAAAAGCCCTGGCAGACCGTATGGCGGAATCCTTTGCCGAGACATTACACCGCCTGGTCCGTAAAGAATATTGGGGCTATGCGGCAGATGAAACGCTCAGCAACGAGGAGCTGATCAAGGAGGCTTACCAAGGTATCCGCCCTGCCCCGGGCTATCCGGCCTGCCCAGATCATTCGGAAAAAGCCACTCTATTCAAATTACTACAGGCGGAGCAAAATGCAGGCGTCAGTCTTACTGAACACTTTGCCATGATGCCTGCAGCCGCAGTGAGTGGCTGGTACTTTGCCCACCCCCAGGCAAAATACTTCAATGTCGGCAAAATTGGCAGGGACCAGCTGCAAAGTCTTGCCAAACGAAAAGGTGTCAGCGAACTGGAACTGGAGCGCTGGCTACGTCCCAATCTGGAGGAGTGAGCCTATGCAAGAAAATAATAAAGAAAAGGCAGGTAAACCCGGTTTTGGCCAGATAGTGCTCAGCACTCTGGCCGCGGCAATCGGCGTTCAGAGTAACAAGAATCGACAGCGTGATTTTCAAAGCGGTAGCATGGTGAACTATGTTATCGCCGGTATTCTCTTCACCACATTTTTTGTACTGGCATTGGCTCTCATTGTGAAAACTGTTCTGGGCAATATGGGCTAAGAGCGTGGTCAGAAATCAAGCGACTACGACTAAAGAAACCGATAGGACTAGTCCGCTGCCTTTGCTAACATCCTAACAAAATGAAGGTAGGAGGCCCGGTAATGCCTAGCTCCGGGCCATTGGGTTACTAGCGGGTAGCAACCCAGAAAACACAGGTGGCAACAAAAATAGCGACTAGAGCCACGGCGGCTATAGCGTCTACAAAATTGTCTTCTTCCGGGGTAACAACTACTTCTTCATTCATCGAATCACTCCGATTGCTCATTATTGTTATGCAAAGTAGATGAGCCGCATGGAACGGCCAGTCAAGTAGAGCAAATCTCCGTTTATCGCGCAAGACAGCATATGCGAGCAATTCCTTTTCCGTTATAACCGTTGGTTACAGATATAGCGGAAAATATTGTTATTTATTGCATAAGAGCGCTGGTATGTTATGCGCCAGCGGAGATTTATCCGGGGCTCGCCCCTTTCTCCACCATCAGCGCACAAAGGCAATGGAATCAAGCTGTTATGTATCGATACGACGACCGGGATCGCGCCATCATCAACGATCGCGTGGCCCAGTTCCGCGGCCAGACGGAACGTTATCTCGCTGGCGAGTTAAGCGAGGAACAATTCCTGCCGCTGCGCCTGCAAAATGGCCTCTATATTCAGCGACTGGCCCCCATGTTACGCATTGCCGTACCTTATGGCCTGCTCAATAGTACCCAGTTGCGCCGCCTCGCTCGTGTGAGCCGCGATTACGACAAGGGTTATGCCCACTTCACTACGCGCCAGAACCTGCAGTACAACTGGCCGCAGCTGGAAGATATACCCGCTATTCTGGCCGAATTGGCCGAAGTGGAAATGCACGCTGTACAAACCAGCGGCAACTGTATTCGCAACACGACTTCAGACCCCTACGCCGGCATTGCCCTCGACGAAATCGCCGACCCACGCCCCTACTGCGAACTTATCCGTCAGTGGTCCACCTTCCATCCTGAGTTCGCCTTCCTGCCGCGCAAGTTCAAGATTGCCGTGAGTGGTTCAGAACAGGATCGCGCCGCCATCCGCGTACACGATATCGGCGTACAAATCATCAAGCGCGGCGAGGAAATCGGGTTCCAGGTGCTGGTTGGTGGCGGCCAGGGCCGCACACCGGTTATTGCCGAAACCATTCGTGACTTCCTACCTGAGGAGGACCTGCTGTCCTACCTGGAAGCCATTGTACGCGTATACAATCAGCTGGGCCGCCGCGATAACAAATACAAAGCGCGCATTAAAATCCTGGTAAAAGCCCTTGGCCCAGAGGAATTTGGCCGCCGGGTAGAAGAGGAGTGGCAGCATATTAAAGATGGTGCAGAGAAGCTGACCCAGGAAGCTTTGCAGTGGGCCAAGTCCTTTTTCACATCACCTGAATACAAAGAGTTTGACAGCGCCAGTACGCAGGACGCGCTACAGCAACAAACGGATGGCAATAAAGCTTTTGCCCGCTGGCTGGAACGCAATACCTACCCGCATCGGGTACCTGGTTACCGCGCTATCAAGCTATCCACCAAGCCCACCGGCGTACCTCCTGGTGATGTAACCGACAGCCAACTGGACGCCATTGCAGAGCTCGCCGACAACTTCAGCTTTGGTGAGGCCCGTGTCACCCACGACCAGAATGTAGTACTCGCCGATGTGGAGCAAGGCAAGCTGTATGATTTATGGCAGCAGGCGCGTAAGTATGGCTTCGCCACCCCAAATATCGGCACCCTGACCGATATGATTTGCTGCCCCGGTGGTGACTACTGCTCCCTTGCCAACGCCAAATCCATCCCCGTGGCCGAAGCAATCCAACGCCGCTTCGACGATATGGATTACCTATATGACCTGGGCGACCTGAACCTGAATATCTCCGGCTGTATGAATGCCTGTGGCCACCACCATGTGGGGCATATAGGAATTCTTGGCGTCGATAAAAAGGGCGAGGAATTCTATCAAATCCAGCTTGGAGGTAGCGCCTCCAACGAGGCAAGCCTGGCCAAAGTACTGGGCCCGAGCTTTTCCCGCGCAGAAGTCCCTGAAGTGATTGGTAAAATTCTCGACTTTTATGTTGAGCAGCGCCAAGCTGAAGAACCCTTTATCGATACCTATAACCGCATCGGCCTGCAGCCCTTCAAGGAGAGAGTCTATGCCAAAGCCAGCTAAACTGGGCCCGCAGCCGGGCAATCCCGCCGAGCTGATCCTCAATGGCGAGGTTAGCCCCAATGAGTGGCAGCTGATACCCCAAGTTGAAGCTGGCGAAGATTTTGATCTGTCTGCTTTACCCGATGGCAAGGTAATCCTGCCCTTGCGCCAGTGGAAAGATAATCAAGAAGCTCTCGCGGCTCGCCATGATGAAATCGGCGTCTGGCTTGATAGCGAGGAAGGCGCGGAGCTGATTGGTGATGGGGCTGTAGAGCTTCCACTGATCGCTATAAATTTTCCTGCTTTCGCCGATGGCCGTGGCTTCACAGCCGGCCGCCTACTGCGCGAGCGGTTTGGCTTTAAAGGCGAATTGCGGGCCGTGGGTGGTTTTATGCGGGATCAGCTTACCTACCTTCAACGCTGTGGCTTTAACGCTTATGCTTTTGAGGGTGAACAGCCCCTTGTCAGCTTAAAAGACTCCCTTAGTGATTTCGGTGACAGCTACCAAACAGGTACAGATCAACCCCTGCCAATGTTCCGTAGGCGCTTCTGAGGCAATATTTTGTAAGATCTGCCCCTGCCATCCAGCGTAGAGGCAGATCACCGCTTCCCATCCTCATTGATTCCCAGGCCACGCAGCGCAAATCCCAGGATACCCTCCAACTCAGACTTGCTCCTGCCCGACCGGGACAGGGATGCAGTGCCGTGAAGCAGAGCCACCAGGTATAAAGCCACCTTTTCCGCCTGTCGATCTAAACCCAAGTATCGGGAGTCAGCATCACTCTGAAAGAAACGCACCAGCAAACGCATATTCTCCTCATCAGCCGCTTTTAAGGCCTGTATAGCTGCCTTGGGAAGCCCTTCTCCAGCAGTCTCCGACAGACCCTGGGCCAAATAGCAGCCCTTAGGGGTCTCTTCGGCCAACTGGCCCCTGACGGTTGCAAGGAGGAAACCAGAGATCCGCTGAGTCAGCGTCAGCTTATCGTCACTTAAATAAGCCAAGCGATCTTTGGCATGTTTTTCTAAATATTGATGTAAAGCCTGCACGAAAAGCGCTTCTTTATTTCCAAAAGCAGAATAAAGACTGGGCTTATTGATCCCCATAGCCCCGGTTAAATCTGCTAAAGATGTCCCCACATATCCCTTCTTCCAGAACACTCGCATCGCAGCATCCAGTGCGCTCGGCTTATCAAACTCAAGTCTGCGCCCCGCCATAGTGAAGTCTCTTCAAAAAACCATTTGACAATATTGTACCGATCAGTACACTTCAATTCAAATCATACCGATCGGTACAGATTGAAGATAGTAATCACTCACAGGAGAATCAGGATGGGTATTTCCGTTCAAGGCAAAGTTGCACTGGTCACCGGAGCCAATCGCGGTATTGGCAAATCCATTGTGGAAACCTTTATTGAGGAGGGGGCAAAAAAAGTCTATCTGGCGGTGCGAAACCCCGGGACCACAGCTGAGTTCACTAGAAGATACGGTGCTAAGGTAGTCCCCGTGCAACTGGATGTTACGGATGGCAATGGAATAAAAGCACTAGCAAAAGAAATCCAGGACTTGGATATCCTGGTCAACAATGCCGGGGTACTAGCTCCTACGGAACCCCTTGGCGAGCAGGTTGAAGAGTCTCTGCAGCACGAGTTGAATGTAAACCTATTCGGGCTAGTAAGGATTGCCAAGGCCTTTGCACCTCAACTGGAAAAGAACCGCGGCGCACTGGTCCAATTGAATTCTGTCGTATCTCTACGTGCCTTCACCCAGGTGAGCACCTATTCCGCCTCCAAGGCCGCAAGCTACGCAATAACTCAAGCCCTTCGAGAAACACTTGGAGAGCGTGGAATACAAGTACTCAGCGTGCATCCAGGCCCGATAGAAACCGATATGGCCAAACAGGCAGGATTGGAGGAGGGAGAGGCTCCCAGTACTGTAGCCAAAGGCATTGTTGAGTCCCTCGCAAACGGGGACTTTCACCTATTCCCAGACCCTATGGCTAAGATGTTTGAGGCCGCCTATCAAGGATTCTCAGATACGATTGTCACTGCAGATTTCAGTGAATAATTGTCAAGCAAAATTAGCTAAACATTGATAACCAAATAACCCGCGATGTTTAATGACTAGCGCCTGCTATTATTAACACATCGCGGGTTTCAGCATGCAAATGTCTTAACAAATTAGAATGGATGGCACTACTAACTACAGTGTCAATATTGATTGGACAGCCGCAGTAGCTTCCTTCTCATCGGCATCGCGATGCAAGGTAAAAGAACGATATTGATCGCCTCGCAGACCAAATCTACGATCAACTTCTGCCAAGCAGTGCACCATTCCCCCCTCCAGAATAAAAGAAAGTTCAATTTCTTTTGAACTAAGAAGACCTGAATTCTTAAACTCAATCTCCTGGTAACATCCAGATTTTGAAGAAAAGTTCCCTCCCCTCAGGTACCCCTTCTCGACATCCGCTTTCACCATGCTAAATCCACCCTGCTCTATCGCCGCGATCACCTTTTCGACAACAGGTAAGGGCCGTACTTGCAGAAGATCTCTATCCTTAGGATCGAGCGCAAAATCAATATCTAACACGGTCTCTAACCAAACCCGACATTGGTTCTTGCGCGTGTTAAGTGCGGTTACCGGAGTTTCGTCATTCAATTTAAGCTCAAAGGGTAACTGCTTGGATTCATTAGCATTGATCAAAAATGGTTCCAGAGCCTGAATTTGATCCAGGACAAATTGCTGGTAACTAACGCCGTTATCATTTTCAATTTTCACCTCAGTACAGAGTTTCAAATTGATAGCATCAATCTGTTGTTCCACGTCTCCACCGGCGATATGAATGTTTCCTTTAAGGACACCGCCTTGAAGTATGCTGCTACTTTCCAATACTGTATCAACCTTTGCGGCACCAATACCCAAAGAGGCCTTTAACTTTTGAAACATGAACTTCCCCAAAACACTGACAAGTTAGAATTGATACTGAGTATTAACATGGCCTAAATACTTGGCCACAGCCCCTAATTGCACATCATTATCAGAGGCAACCCAATAATCCGATTCTGCTGAAGCATATCCTTACTCGAGATATTTCTCAATTATTGCTGTTTGCCAATCATTAACATTGCAAGCCCCGCCCCCAAAGCTGAAAAAAAGATCATATTAAGAAGCGTCCATCAACCCTATTTTTAAACTTGGATCGATATATTGAAGAAGATCGCTGGGCTAAAATTATCATTTTTTATCGTCAATCTTCCCCCCTACCGATAAAGCGCTCCAAAGATCTGATTAGCCCCACTTTTCAACCCAGCTTGCCACTAAGGCCTCAAAAATTCCACCTTTGGCATAGGGATATTTCTTAGTAGTTTTACCTTGATCACCTCAACTAAAATTGCATGTATGCCCACTGCCAAACTACGGAGTACCTGCAACTCATAGTCTGTATCCCATAATATAGACCGAATATTCAGGGCCCCAGTCTAGCGGCTATTAATGTGAGCGATGTATATATGTTGGAGTATGCTTCAATAACCTGAAGGAATGATTATTGATTATTCTTTTTAAATCCTTATAAGAAACAGATATTAAAATTTACCTCAAATATTACGTTATTTTTCTATATAACAGAGAACACCTAAAAGCAACTTTCACCCGAAAACGAAAACTAACACTTACTCGGCGCCACCTTCCGAGGGTCGTGCAGTTTCGGTGGGCTGGCATTGCCGCCGTGTTGCTTCAACCAGTTGCAGGCGTTAATGATGTCATCTGCCAGGCCATGTATTGCATTTAGATTAAGGTGTGGGCGCACCACTATTCGCAAGGTATTTACTGATTGGGCGTTTGGCGGCATCGAATAAGCTGACAGAACCCAACCCCGCTCACGGACCTTATCTGAAATATCATACTCATTAAAATTGGTAATCTTATTATTCAGAGTCATCGCCACTACCGGGATACGCTGAGTCTTGTTCATAATCTCAAAGTAGCCACTCTCAACTAAACGATTACGTAAAGTCTGAGCGTTATCCAAAGTATGCTGCATAATATCCTGGTAACCCTTAAAACCGAGACGAATAAAGTTGTAATACTGGTAGGCAACAGTGGAGGCATTGCGACTAAAGTTCAATGTGGCAGTAGGCATCTCACCACCCAAATAGTTTACATAAAACATCAAGTCCTCATCAAAAACAGCACGCTCTCTAAAAATTATCCAACCTAAACCTGGCGGCACTAAGCCAAATTTATGACCGGACGCGTTGATAGATTTAACTCTCGGCAGGCGAAAATCCCAGTGGTAATTCGGATATAAAAACGGGTTCACAAATCCACCGGATGCAGCATCAATATGCATAGGGATATCATGGCCAGTAGTTTCCTGATAACTATCTAACCAATTATGGATCGCACGGAAGGAATCATCCTCACCGGTAAATGTCTGCCCCGCAATAGCCACCACTGCTATTGTATTCTCATCTACTAACGTATCCAGGTGTTCACTGGTAAAACGGTAATGTCCAGGCTTAAGCGGGGCAATGCGTGGCTCTACATCAAAATAGCGCATAAATTTTTCCCACACAATTTGTACATTGGCACCTGTGACCAAGTTAGGCCTGCCCCCATCTTTACCTGTTTTCTCTCGCCTCTTACGCCAGCGCCATTTATGGGCCAGACCCGCCAACATACAAGCTTCTGAAGAGCCTATTGTCGCTGCACCATAGGGTTCTACATTCTTCGGGCCATTCCAAAGTTCGTGCAACCAGCGCACCATCCGTGCTTCCATAGCAAAAAGCTGGGGATACATATCATGATCGATATAATTTTTGAGATAGTGCTTTTTTGCCACTTCAAAAGCTTCGGGCTCGGTAAAGGTGGTGACAAAGGACGACAGGTTCATAGCCGGTTTGGCGTCAGACCAGGTTTCACTGGTTACAATGGATTCGGCGGCATAAGCACAAATACTGTCACGGGGAAAGTGATCTTCAGGAATATCCTCATTGTACTCATCAAAAAACAGGTCGAACGGAGACTTCTCTCTCATAGCCAACCTCCTTGCCATTAATCTGCATCAATGAAAGGCCGCTGCATATCCCCCTCTTTATACCAAGAGGGTTTTTACATATGGATGTTTTGCAACAACATAGCAGTAGAAACCAAAATGCCACCAGGCACCAAGGCAACATAGACCCTGTGACCAGCTACAACCAGCTGTTTAGGAAGGAAAAGGAGCTAGCAAATGAGAGCACCCTGCTTTTGGGTAAGACGCAATATGATATTACCTGATTCGATATTTAGCCGGTGGTTACATAAGCCGCCAGCTAAACATTCTTAAAGTGGCTTAGCCAGGAACGCCATGTTTGGTATAGATATCAAAACGTCCGGACTTACCCTCAAGCGAGAGCGTGGGCTTTTTTTCACCCAGATGCGGAGCCTGCTTCGGGCGCTTGACCACGGTACGGTAATAACAGGCCTTAAGCGCAGGCTCAAGTAAAGCATCCGCATCTTCGTCTGCTCCTACCAAATAGTGGAAAGCCACCATCTCTTTTTTTACTTTGGCACTTTTGCCCCGTGGCGGGAACATTGGGTCCAGGAAGACAACAGGCCAGGAACCTTCCGCTTGCTGTGCCAGCCAGTCAGCAGAAGAGTCTTTTCGATCAGTAAGGGACAATCGCTCAGCCACCAATATCAACTCTGGATCAAGGACTGCAGCTTCCTGCAGCCTCCTCAAGCCATCTTGCAGCAACAAATACACCACTGGGTTACGCTCTAACATCAGGACTTCACAGCCCAATGATGCCAAAACAAAGGCATCACGTCCGAGCCCTGCGGTCGCATCCAAAACACGGGGGTGAAAACCAGGCCGTATACCAACAGCTTTAGCGACTGGCTGCGCTTTACCGCCACCATATTTACGCCTGTGCGCCATAGCCCCACCAACAAAGTCCACAACCACAGGGCCCGGTGCTTTTTTTCCCGTCGCGCACAACTGTAGTTGCTCACCGCAACGTAGCACCTGCGGAAAATCACAAATTTCTGTGGGATCTTCAACACCCAGGCAGGGAAGGTCAAGTTGGTTGGAAAGTTGCTCAGCAGCGGCAAGGTAATCTTTGGCCGCCGCGATAATGGCCAATGCTGGACTCACCACTACTCCTAAAAATCGTTAGATGGTGCGTGATGCTACCCCGGATTTTCCAACCATTCCAGAGCTTCAGACTTCTCATTCGAGTTAAACGGGCGGACTTCTGCGCTGATAAAATGACAAACCAAATGCGGCATAAAACTTAAAACAGGGTTGTCGGACACCACCGCAATTTTTTGTATGTGTTTATGGTGATCGTGCACAAAACGAAAATGAGTAATCATCGCGACGAAATTTTCCCATCCAGCAAAATCCTCTGCGTCGATCATTAGTCCTTCTATTCTGCCCTGTTCCCTGATCACTGGATCTACTTGTGACGCCAGCTGATGGAAATCTTCTGCAGAAAACTTTCCCTTGGGGCGAATTTCTAGGATTTTGTGTCCCTGACACCATTTGTGCTCGATCATTCTGTTAAAATAGCTTTGGGCCGCCTAAACAGGCGACCCTCACCGATCTCCTGGTTCCTACTTTCTGTTCTATCTATTGCTGGGGCTGGCCAGAATTACTTTCCATTCCCTCATCAGTGCCCGTGTCGGTATCACCGGGATTACTTTCCATATTTTCAGCACCCTCTACTGCTTGCTGGGCTTCACTGGAGGCTTCATCAACAGCTTCACCAGCGGGGCTTGCCGTGCTCGGCTCTTCCTGTGGGGTTGAATCATCAGGATTGCCACTAGCAGTCTCTGCATCTGCTTCCCCAGGCTCCGGGGTTGGTCCGCCGCTCGAGGGAACTGAGCCAGAGCTAGTAGAAGCGCTACCCCCAGGAGGTGTGGGATCTGTCTGATCGGATTCCTGTGGCACCTGGGTATCGGGGTTACCCATGCCATCAGGTGGTGTGGTGGTGCCGTTAGGCGAAGAAGAATCACTACCACTGCCGCTACCCGACGGCGTGGAGTTATCGTTCATTTGCTCGCTCTTTGGCTGATCCATTGAGTCATAGGCTTCTTTGGCCTTGTGTTCGCCACTGCGAGACATAAAGTATCCGATGATCAGTAACAAAATGATCAATGGAATCAATAGCTTCTTCATACGTCGACCTCTCGACCCCAAGCGGTTTCTGGAAAACACTTATTGCAAGGCCGGCTAAGCGCCTGGGCTTTTGGGCCCACGGCAGTGAGCACTATAGGCTTGCCTCACACTGCATCCCTGCGGCAATAATAGCTGGCCCTAAGGCCTTTTGACGCCAGCGCCAAGTAATTCAACGCATATCGACTAAAAGAAGATGACGCCAATACTGATAAGAATAACTCGGCATTGGCGTACTTCAAGGAGGTAACCTCCACTTGGAGAGTTTGGATTGCTGTAAATAGCAGGCAACTTACAACCAACAGTTCTATTCAACAAAATTAGATCAACAAAGTTACTGGCGGCGCTCTTAAAGCACCTATCCTCGGGTGGTGAATTCATTGAGCTCTGCTAAGAGCCCCTCTGCATCAGATTCCACCACTGCGGCATCGCAACTGCGCAGTTGTAGCCGTCCATAACTATCCAGACTGGCAAAGATCAAATAACGCTCCCCTTTCTCAAGCTTGGTATCGCAAAACTCCAGCCCCAAACGAAATGTGATTTGATCTGCCACAGCCCCCTTCCATATCTGTTCAGGAACAGCCGAATAAACATAGCCTGAAATTGCTGTGACACCCGGCTCTGAGAGAGCGCTGTCTACATCCCTATGAATTCCTATAACCTCCACCTGAGCTACCACCGCCGCTTCGGTAAAACGCATCTCCAGGTTGGTAGTAGGCACACCCAATACTCCTTCTTCTGCATGTCCCATATGAGGCATCAAATTGAGGAAAATTAAGACAAATCCCAGGGAGAGCGTTATTAGGGTGGCTTGACGGGACACAGGCTTTCTCCATTATTCGTATTGTCGCTACTGTAGAAATAGCACAACCCGGAAGAACCCTATTTTGATTTTAAACTTTCAGCAAAAAATTATGAAAAAAGCGTTTACCGGTCAGTATTCATGGATTTCAACTGACAGGGAAGCCCGGTCATCTCAACCAATGAATTATATGAAGCATGCCGGGCTATTAGTGTCAAGGCTTGTCTTCCACGCAAAACATGAGTAAGCACACGCGACAAGGCAATTAGAGCCCCATTAATGGCTACTGGAAATATTGAAGATAGTTGGCCGCCTTTACAGGCAGCCTAACCCAATACTTCTATAGAAAATCACTTCAGCTGAAGTTCAATGATCACTATAAGTTAAACGATAAATCTTATGGGCAAAATCATCTGAAATCAGCACACTGCCATCAGGCATCTCCAGGAAGGCCACCGGGCGTCCAAAAGTCGTTTCATCCCGCATAAAACCAGTAATCACAGGTTTATAGTTGGTGATTCTATTCTCTTCTACAGTAGCTAACATCACACGATAACCCGACTTCTTGCTTCGATTCCAGGAGCCGTGTTCCGCAACCAAAAGGTTTTTCCTGTAATCATCAGGAAATTGATTGCCAAGGTAAAAGTGTATTCCCAGAGGTGCGACGTGGGCACCCAAATTTAGTACTGGTGCGGAATAATCACTAACCTTCCTATCTTGACCAAATTCAGGGTCTGCAATATCAGCGCCATGAAAATAGGGGTAACCAAAATGCTCTCCTTCGTAGCTTACCCTATTAATTTCACAAGGCGGGATATCATCTCCCATCATATCCCTGCCATTATCACTGAACCACAACTCATTTGTCTGCGGGTGAAAATCAAAACCCACAGTATTTCTCACTCCATTAGCGATTACTTTTGTTTCCTTTGAAGCCAGATCTAAAGAAAATATCTTGGAATAGCGTTTATCTGCATCACAAATATTACATGGCGCACCAACAGGAACTATTAAATTACCCTTTTTATCAAAACGTAAGAATTTCCAACCGTGATGCCTATCAGACGGGAACTGATCATAAACCACTTCAGATTTTGGCTTATCAAGATTTTCATCTATATCAGGAAAACGAATAATTTTATTAATATCGGCCACATACAAATCGCCATTTTTATAGGCAATCCCTGTCGGCGCTCTTAAGTTTTCCATGAGCAACCAACGCCGATCTGCTTTTCCATCGTTATTTGTATCTTTGAAAGCATATATCTTTTTGGCACTGAAAGAGCCAGAAAAAACAGTACCTGACTCAGAAAGTGCCAGTTGCCGTGCAGTCTCTACATCTTCGGCAAAGTAACTAAGTTCAAAGCCATCCGGCACCTTTAGTTGTTCAAGGGTAATCTCAGCTTGCACTACTGATGAGAGCAATAAACTAATTAGCAGTATTTTTTTCATGGGACGCAGTCAACAGACAAAATGCTATCTTAGCTTTAGATGCACTTTTTGACTAACCAATAAAGACTGTATGAGACAGAAACCTGCGAGAATAAGTTAAGCGACCTAAAAGAAACTCTTTAAAAGCCCTATCGCCCCCCTTTACGAATGGCTGTTGCCACCAGCTATGGTTTGCTGCCGGCACTATTGGCCCTGAGTTTACTACCCCTGCCTGAAAGTAAGGTCAATGATTAAACAAACATAAGGGTAGAAGAGCAACCCTGCCACATCTGTAAAGGAGGATTGATACTGAGGAGGTCAAAAGGGATTAATTAGGACCGCAGCGCCTACGACTATTCAGTTAGGCGCTGCGAGTGTCACTCTAGAGGCAACTAAGCCTCATGCCGCTTATAGCGGCAACAGCTCGAGCTCTACACGACGGTTAGCTTGGCGGCCTGATTCAGAGTCATTACTAGCCAGCGGATAACGCTCACCATAACCGACAGCCTGTACACGACCGTAGGCAACACCGCTATTACTGAAGAAGCTAGCTACCGAATTAGCGCGCTGCTCACTCAAGGACTGGTTGTAAACGTCAGAGCCAGTGCTGTCAGTATGGCCGCTAACACGGATGGCTGTCTTATCAAACTCCTGTAAAACAACAGTCACAGATTCCAGGGTATCGTAAAAGTCAGTTCGAATATCGGAGCGGTTGGTACCAAATGTAATATTGCCAGGCATGATCAGACGGATGTTATCGCCCTCACGCTGAACACGAACACCACTGCCCTCCAGGCGCTGGCGCAAAGCCATTTCCTGGCGATCCATATAATAGCCAATGCCACCGCCAATGGCTGCGCCACCCAAGGCCCCAGTGAGAGCCCCTTTCTTACGGTCTTTCTTACTCGCAGTTGCCGCACCGACAATTGCACCAGCTACAGCGCCAATTCCTGCCCCTTTGGCGGCATTACTGGTTTTACTCTCACCGGTGTATGGGTCCAAAGTGGAACAACCCACCAGTGAGCCCATTGCAAGAATTGCTACCCAATGTTTCATTATTGGTTCTCCTAACGCACTTTTAATAAACGGGTATTGGGATGCACTGAGCCCAGTGCTCCTGCACAGTCCCTACAGTATTCAGCACGCTAGCTGACCGGCGGCTGAATCGACCCTACGAAATATTGTGAAGGCTAAGATAAACTGATCATCAGTTCTATTGACCAGTCCCCATTGCGCATCATCGATTACTGCGACGACGATGCACTAGCGTGCAGTTTCGCCACTAGAGAAGTGTTTACCCCCTTCTTCCACAAAATCTGTGGATAACTCTGTGCATTAATCGACAAAGGTCAGCGCCACATGGCGTAATCCCTTGCCTATAGCATTTTGCACATTTTTTAAACTCTTGAGTTTTACCAATAAAAACAACAGGTTAGATAAAGCAAATTTTTTAATGTACCGGCTGTTTTAGTGTATACAGGTAGTTGTCAGCAGCATGTTTGCATGTGGAAAAGTTTGTCAATACCTCCAGCACCAGAGGACAAACTTTTTTTAGACGCATTTGTGCTTACTCCCACAACTCAATGGCACGACTTTAATCATTCACATCTACAGGCTATCCCCTGCTAATAATGTGGCGGCTTCTCATCTTGCTGCTTTGCTCCACCCTGCATTTCGAAAGTTATCGCACTGTACTTTTCTCCCAACTCACGAATGCGTGCAATCAGGCTCCGGATATCCAAATCCTGGCGGGCAATAACGTCATTAAGTTGGGCGATAGTATCCTCCTGGAAAGCGAGACGGCTCTCCAGCTCATCAATACGCTCAACCAGCTTTACAATTTCATCACTCATCACAGCAGCCCGTATAAGGTTTCCACCAACCCTACCGCGCGCCGATCCATAAACAAACTCTGCCCCAGCCTTGTTGTGACATACCCCAATCCCAAGCCACATTCAGGATCGGCGAATCCGACACTGCCACCGGCACCCGGATGACCAAAGCCTTCAGGACCACCAAAACGCAAATCCGCAGCGTTACTGCTGCGAATAAAACCACAACCAAAACTCACTTCGGCCTGTAGCACTTTATCTCGGCCGCAACTTTGCTCCCGTGCAGCCTCTTTTACCCATTCTATTGGTAAAGTATCGGGGCTGTCCTTTGACAGATCGCCGTACACTGCTGCCAGGTCTCGCGCACTGAAATGTCCATTGGCAGCGGGAATCAATGCTCCGCGCCACTCGGAGCTGTTGGTTCCCATCATCAGGCTAACGGGATTGCTAAACGCCATTGAAACCGGACCCTTTCGGTCTTCTTTTATTGCACGACCAATAGCATTTTCACGCAACTCTGGAAGCGGCTGTTTGAGGGGGCTGACATCAGCTATACGCTGGGATTTGTGTCCATTAGCGCCAAAGCCCCCATCGAGATCGAGGGGTTTGGCTAACATTTCCCGATAAAGTTCCAATAAGGGCTTTTGCGCTACCCGCTCGATCACCCCACCCAAGCTCCAGCCATACAAAAAAGGGGCGTAGCCCTGCTGAGTTCCAGGAGCCCACCAAGGCTCAGTACGAGCCACTTCATCACATGCCGCCTGCCAGTCATAAATCAGGCTATCCTTTACCCGCCCACGGAAGGCAACCAAACCACTACGGTGGCAAAGTAATTGGCGTGCCGTGACACTGTCCTTACCTCGGGCAAATTCCGGCCAGTAGTCTGCCACAGGGCGGTCCAGATCCAGGTTACCAGCAGCTACTTGTTGCATAGCAAGCAGTGCGAGTATGCCCTTACTGGAAGAAAATACATTGGCTAGAGTATCTTCTGTAAAAGGGCGTTCGGCATCCCTATCAGCGCTACCGGCCCATAAGGAACAGATCAATTCTCCATGCTGGCGCACCGCAAAGGCCGCGCCGGTATCCCCACACTCGCGAAAATTTTTGGCGAAAGCATCATAAAGTGCCTCAAACCCAGGGGCGCAAAGGCCATATATTTCCATGTATCTATGTCCAGATAATTCGGGTAACTCTATTGGAAGCCCGCAAGGTTAATTTCTTCCCCTCTCTGGCGCAAATCGGTAGTATTGCGCGTCTATCGCGAGGGACAGTTATGACTCAAGAAATCGCCATCCAGGATCAAATTCAGGGCAACCACTGCTTTGGTTGTGGCCCGGACAACGACCAAGGGCTGCGTATCAAGAGCTATTGGAGTGGCCAGAATCAAACCCGCTGTGAGTTTACTCCCAGCCCGTTTCACAATGCTGGTCCAGCAAAGTATTTGAATGGTGGTATTATCGCCACAGTGATTGATTGCCATACTATTTGTACGGCTATCGCTGATGGCTATGTACAGGCCGGGCGCGATGTTGGTACTGGGGAGAAAATCTGGTACGCAACCGGTAAGCTCGATATCAAATACCTGGCTCCAGCAATGATTGATAAACCACTAATCCTCGAAGCCTCTATTGTCGGACGCGGCCCCAAAAAAACCGTATTACACTGTAGCCTTACCAGCGATGGCCGTTTATGCGCCAAGGCTGAGGTTGTGGCAGTACGTGTTCCAGGTGACTGGTAGCCACTCCCAACAAGAAAAATACTTTCTGATGAATTTTTAGCTCAGGTCACATGGACTCGGGGGTGACCCTATCTCTCGGAGCTTCTACCCCTCTCTGCTCAAAAAGCAGGCAGGCCTGATGAGCTGACAATTTTCAAACTTCAGGTACCTCCTCCGTATCCTCCAGCCTGTGGCCACAAAACTTACAGTATTCCGCATCGGGATCATGGGCGCTGCGACTGCAGTTGTGGCAAGCCAGCTGGGTACGCTCGCGATTCATCTCTCCCGCCAACTCCGCGGTCAAAATCCCTGTGGGAACTGCAATGATTGAGTAACCTATCAACATCGTCATCGCCGCAATTGCCTGCCCCAGTGGTGTCTGTGGCGAAATATCCCCATAGCCTACAGTCGTAATGGTGACAATTGCCCAATACACGCTGGTGGGAATACTGGTAAAACCATGACCAGGCCCCTCTACTACAAACATCAGGGAGCCAAAGATAATACACATTACAAATACGCTAGAGTAGAACACCAGAATTTTTCGCCGCGCAAGCCCCAAAGCACGCAACAAAATATTGGCATCCCTCAGGTAGCGAACCAGCTTAAGTATCCTGAAAATACGCAGCACCCGCAGTAAGCGGATCACCAGCAAATAGGTTGCACCGGTATAGAGCAGGGCCAGATAACTTGGCAGGATTGCGAGTAGATCGACAATTCCATAGAAGCTGAAAATATATTTACGGCGATTCACCGAACAATAAATTCGCGCGAAGTACTCTATGGTAAACAACCCGGTAAAGACCCACTCCAGACCGATGAGCAGCGAACCGTAACGATCCGCTACAGCTCCAATCGAAGCCAGTAAAACCAGGGACACACTGATCAAAATCGCCCAGATCAAGAAAACATCAAAGTTGCGTCCGGCGGGAGTATCTGTACCGAAGATCACCTCATTGAGCAGTTTTCGACGTCCTGTTAACGCCATCTATCACCTCAACCACTTGCTGCTATCAATTTTCGGCGGAATTCTAACCTTTAGGAGGAACTTGGTCGCCTCTAATTTTCACCGGGCCCACTGCCGGTCAGCTGGGTCCCCTTTGACTTCTTCCACACCTCGGGCACAATCGCGCTCCGACCAAAAATCACAATTGTTTATCGGGGAGCCCTCAGCCATGGCCAAGGAAAATCGTCTCGTCTATTCCACCGATCGCGGCCGTATAAAAGAAGAACCCTCTGCAGAAAAGCGCCATGAGGGGGATGGCATAGTACGTATCCACAGGGAGACCAAGGGACGCAAGGGTAAAGGGGTGACCTGCGTGCGCGGGATCGCAGGTACTGATCGTGAATTGAAATTACTGCTGGCAGAATTGAAGAAACGCTGTGGCTGCGGTGGTGCCTTGAAAGACGGTGTGATTGAAATCCAAGGCGACAAGCGCCCGGAAATCAAGACCCTTCTCGAGTCCAAGAACTATAAGGTCAAGCTGGCCGGGGGTTAAACGGTTCGCAACAGGCGAAGTGGACTCAGCTGCAGCTGCCTTTCCCGCTCCAGACAGCGTCTCAACAAGGCTGCCAACTGTACCTGATAATACTCCAGAATCACCGATCGGGCATATTTACAACGAGACTCCATTGACCGCACAGCTGCCAATGCCTCTTGGTGTTGCTGCGGCAATACCTGTAGGGTTTCACGCTTAGCCTTGATACATAGGGCACTACCAAGACCCTGCGATCTCAATAACTCAGAAGATTCTACTGTAGCGAAAGTCGCATCCAATTCCCGAGCACTCAAGGCCAGATATTTCTGCACCAGCTCCCGTTCTGACAGGTTTTGCGATAGATGCCGGGCAAATAACCCCAAACTGGCACTAAACCCGGCAAGCCGCTCCAGATGAGGCTCTAGGGAATCGTATGCAGAAAGATGGCGCAGTTGGTTGCGCGCCTCTTGGCGTTCCTTCGCCGGCATGGTTACCAGAGCCAGACACAAGCGTTGGTAAAACGCGGTATAGATATGCTGCAGCTGCTTTTCACTCTCTTCCAATTCGGATCGTTTCAGCGCAGCCAACTCTTGAGCCGATGCAAGACTGCCACTTTTTAGTGAGTAATCCTGGGGGTCGATACGCAACTTGTTCCTAATCATTGCCGCACCCAGCTGCATTGTTGCCATACGAGTTCGCAACATCCGGCTACGCTCGCGCACCTCACCCAAATCAACCAACTTGCCTCGCAACCAATCGACAATGGCCTGCAGATCCATCTCCTGCATTTCTTTAGATGCTGGTCGACTCAACGGCAGCAAAGAAAACGGAGGAAGACGATTAAAGTACTCTTCCAAAGTCTGCACTGCCTCGTCTACCTCACGGCTGGAACAGAGCAAGCGGCGATTTTCTACTACTTGGCAATCAGCCCCAGCGCTGGAAGCAGTGCAGGCCATTGCCAATTCAGTAAAATTGGTGAATAGCTCCGGCATAGAGACTTCCCATTTGATACGAGAGCCCAGGTCACGCCGGCTTACCACCTCAATACGCTCTAAATCCGCCGCCTCACACACATCCCAGGGATCACTTGCCTGCCCCATGGCTAGCTCTATAGCCTTACAGGTTTCTTGGTCCAGATTCTCAAACGTCCAGGCTATCGCAGTAGGGATATTTTCAAATCGTTGACCCAGGGCAGCGGCCTCACGGGCGGTCTCTGAGACAATCAAATCCGCGTGCACCAGTCGGTGCCACCTTTCGGCAAACCCCGGAAACACCTGACTACCAATCAAATCTGCCGCCCACAGATCAGCACGTGACTCTAGGTAACGGGCACTACTACGGGTAATGAATCGGTGCAGGTTTTCGAGACGCTCCACTAAAGGCAATAAAAAGTGGCCACAGATGACCAGCATGCGATGAAAGGGTTTCTGGAAAATACTGGGCTCTCCACTTGTACACAGGACACTGCGTTCGTTCTCTAGAGCCCACTGAACTAACTCAAGGCGGCGCAAACCATCCAAAACCAACCAAGCCAATAATCCGGTTAGTTTCCCCTGGTAGATACCAATTCCACGGCCCACCAAAGCTAGGGCCTCACTGCCACGTAGAGCCGTCACGCTGGCGAGCCCCAAATGAAGTGGTAATTGCTGGCGTATTACCTCGGAAAGTGTGGGTGAGCTGAAAATCTGGGCGTTGGGACTTAGAACAATCTCATTCACTTTCGGCAGACTGGTTCTTCGGGAAAGCTGTTCAAATAAACGCAGAAGGTCCTTACCTTGGGCTCGATCGAGGGGTATCTCACCGAGTTTGGCCCAAGCACTTCTCGGAAACCACAGGTAGGGCGCAGCCAGGAGCAGAAAAAGAAAACCACACACAGCAATCGCAATCAAACTGGATACAATAACGCTGCCATTCAAATCGCCCTGCCATACTGCAAGCGGAATCTGCCAGAGGGCAAAACCGACCCCATACAAACACAGGCCAGCAACTGTCAAAAAAATAGCGGGCAGCACTATTGCCGGCAAAAAACCCAATAAAGCTCTGCCAACACCGGAGGGCACAGTAACTTTCTTATCACTGATAATTTGCTCTATTCCCTTTGAGGGTTCTAAGGTCCTTGAGCCCTCCGATTGCACAGCAGCTTTAGGGGACTGACTGTACTCTGGTGGTACCCCTGGGCCGCTGCCAATAATGCTATTTTTGTTGAAGGACCTCCCCTTGGCTGTCTGGGCTTTGCGCCTCTGCGCTACCTTAATACGGGCAATTAACTGCTGATTATCAAATTTTCCTGCAGGGCAGACCTCCACTCTCAAACCAATTTTGTGAAGACCGGCGCGATACTCCAAGGCACGGGCAGATTCCAGCTGATCTCTGATAACCCACCCTTTCAATAGAAACCTTCGAGCTTGGGCTTCTGGGATTGAAAACAGCTTCGTAGCATCCCGCACCACTTGATCCGAATCTTTGGCGTGAAGTGTCCTTCCAGTGGAAACTACCTGGTAAAGTTCCTGGCTCGCCATTCCCCTCTCCTGTCACCTAGTGACACATATTGTCACATTCTTTACATCTTGCGCGCAGGGTAAAAGATTCAAGAGAAAACGGGTGCGCACCAGTTCTCAGGAAACCATTCAAGGTTACATAATTGGCAAGAAAGGAGGCAAAGTGCACAGTTTTTCGTGCGCCTCGCAGTTTTTCTGTGGTCAGGGAGTAAAGATACGAAAGGTCCGATCAGCCAATTCAGGAATTGTCAGCCCCCTATCCCTGGGTTCGAACCAGCTATAAGTGTGGCTTAGTGCGCCAACTAAAAGCCGCCGCACAAGTGCCGGGTCATCACCAGGGCATTTGGCCGCAACAATTGCATCCAACCAGATCCGCTCATACTCTTCGCGCAGCTGCAATACCTCTTCCTGGCTCTCCTCAGACAAGCTGCGCCACTCCATTACCAGAATGGAAAATCCTGGTACGGCTTGTTCGTGGATAGCCTCGAGCTCAGACTGTATGCAAGCCCGCAACTTTTCCTGCGGACAGCCTGCACTCTCTGCAGCACTACGCATTCGAGCACTGGCAAATATGGTGACCTCTTTCATTACCGCGCAGAGAATCTGCTCTTTACTGGCAAAATGGTGAAAAATACTGCCAGAAAGTATGCCAACTTCCGCAGCTAGATCACGCACTGTGGTGCGGGCAAATCCCCTTTGCTCGAACAGACGCGCAGCGGCATTCAGTAAACGTCCGCGGGGAGAGGCAGGGTCAGTTAGCATACCCTGCTCTACCAGAGTACCAATTAATTCTTGTGGTGACAGTTGAGTCGGCACCTCCGCCAGCACTTGCGCACTCTCTCGCACGTATCTCTCCAAAACTTTTTCGGGTAATTAACCCGGAATATTAGCGGCCCAATGAATTTCAAATCAAATAGACGCCAGCTATTGAATACCAAGCGCTTGCTTGGTAGCGTTAAGCTATTCTGCGTTTTCTCACACGCAGGCGCAAGCGCCAACAAGAACAATAAAAACTGAATAAGCCGTGAGGCCGTAAAAAAGGAAACTTTCATGCGCTATCAAAGCCAGCTGCGCTCAGGCAGCTTTAGCGAGCAAACCTATATCGTCACCGGCGGCGGCAGCGGTATTGGCCGCTGTATCGCCCACGAATTGGCCAGCCTCGGCGCCCATGCAGTATTGATCGGGCGCAAACTGGACAAGCTGGAAAGGGTTGCCGGTGAAATCAATAACGATGGTGGCGAGTGCAGTTTGTTCAGCCTGGATATTCGCGATGAAGACGGAGTGCAGGAGACAGTGGGGCAAATTGTCCAGGCCCGGGGCCAAATTCACGGATTGGTGAACAATGCCGGTGGCCAGTTCCCCTCCCCCCTTGAGCAGATCAACACAAGAGGTTTCGATGCCGTTGTACGCAGCAACCTGCTCGGTGGCTTTTTAATGTCCCGAGAAGTTTTTGTGCAGTCGATGAAACAGCACGGCGGCAGTATCGTAAATATCACCGCAGATAACGCCGGCGGCATGCCAATGATGGGCCATTCCGGTGCCGCCCGCGCGGGCATGGAAAATATTACCGAAACCTCCGCATTGGAGTGGGCACCTTTTGGCGTTCGAGTTAACGCCGTGGCGCCAGGCTATATTCTCTCCAGCGGCTTTGATACTTACGACCCCAAATTCCTGCGCGAGCTACTACCGGGCTTCCGAGACAGCATTCCCCTCTACCGATTGGGAGAAGAAGCAGAAGTTAGTGGGGCAGTGTGCTTCCTACTTTCCGATGCCGCCAGCTATATCACCGGACAAACGCTGCGTATCGATGGTGGCTCAAGTCTCAAGCATCACTCCCCCCTTTGGCAGCCACAAGCCGCCAACAACTCCAAGCGCTTTAATGGATTCCACCGCAAACGCCGGCCCCAAGTTGTGGAAGAGCTGGAAGCGGAGGGTAAGCTCTAATGCAGCCGATTGATTCCCAGCTCGACAACCGCTCGGCAGAGTTCAATGACAACCAAGCTGCCATGCTCGAGCAGATCAACCAGTTTCGTGAAGCTGAGCAACGTCCGGTTCAAGCTGAAAAAAGTAAGGCTGCCCGCTATCGTGATCGGGGCTGGCTGCTGCCAAGGGAGCGCCTCAATTTATTGCTCGACCCCGGCGCACCTTTTGTAGAGCTGTGCTCCCTCGCCGGCTATAAATTGTTTGACGACCAGGATGGTACCGGTGCGGGTGGCGGAGCCATTTGTGGTATTGGCCAGATCAGCGGGCAACGTTGCATGGTTCGAGTGGATAACTATGCCGTAAAAGGTGGCACCATCTCACCAGCCGGGATGGATAAAGCCCTGCGAATGCAGCGGATCGCTCTGGAAAATCATTTACCAATAGTCGCCCTGGCGCAAAGTGGTGGCGCCAATCTGATGTACGCCAGCGACACTTTTGCTCCCGGTGGGCGGGGTTTTGCCAACCAGGCGCGAATGTCCGCCGCCGGTATTCCGCAAGTTACTGTGGTACACGGCGGCGCTACTGCCGGCGGCGCCTACCAGCCGGGCCTGTCAGATTATGTCGTTATGGTGCGCGGACAAACCGGCATGTACCTGGCTGGGCCGCCGCTGCTGAAAGCTGCCACCGGTGAAATTGCCGATGCGGAAAGCCTCGGCGGAGCAGAAATGCACTGTACCGAGTCCGGCAGTGGCGATTACTTAGCAGAGAACGACGCCGATGGTATTCGCATAGCAAGAGAGATTGTTGCCGCCCTACCCTCACCCATTAAAAGCTCAGTACAAAAAGATTACCGAGACCCACTGCACCCTATCGACGACCTGCTCGGCCTGATTCCAGCAGACAGCAAAAAGCCCTACGACGTGCGCGAAATTCTGGCTCGTATCGCCGACGGCTCCGCCATGCTGGATTTCAAGCCGGAATTCGATCGACAAACCGTGTGCGGCCATATTCGTATCGAAGGCTTCCCTGTGGGAATTATTGGGAATAACGGCCCGATCACCCCCAAGGGCGCCAACAAGGCCGCGCAGTTTATTCAATTGTGCGAACAGAGTGGCACGCCACTGCTGTTTTTGCATAACACCACCGGGTTTATGGTGGGTACCGAGGTGGAGCGCAACGGCATCATCAAGCATGGGGCCAAAATGATTCAGGCCGTGGCCAATGCCAGCGTACCAAAACTCAGCATTGTCGTAGGCGGCTCCTATGGGGCCGGCAACTACGCCATGTGCGGTCGCGGATTCGATCCCCGCTTTATTTTTGCCTGGCCCAATTCCCGCACCGCCGTTATGGGCGCAGCCCAGGCCGGCAAGGTAATGCGCATCGTCACCGAGCAAAAAATGCAACGCAGCGGCAATGTCGATGAGGCGGTATTAGACAAATTGGAAAACGACACCAGCGCATTTATGCAGGGCAATTCCGATGCTCTCGCCTGCAGTGCGCGCCTCTGGGATGACGGCATTATCGATCCCCGCGATACGCGCAAACTTTTAGGCATGTTGCTAGAAATTTGCAATGAGGCCGAGCAGAGAAAACTCAACAAAAATACCTTTGGCGTAGCTAGGCTTTAACGAAAAACCTGGGCAACAAGGAAGTGCGGTTGCCCATTCACACCATCACCGGGTTCACACTTCAAGGCAGGGAAAACAATAATGATATTTAGCGATCAACACCGGGAACTGCAGCGCACCGTACAAAACTTTGTACAGCAGGAAATTAACCCCAATGTGGCCGAATGGGAAAAGGCCGGCCGCTTTCCTATCCGCGAAATTTTCCAACAACTGGCTGGTCTGGGTCTGCTAGGCATCAGCAAGTCCACAGACTTCGGTGGCCTGGGTCTCGACTTCAGTTATGAAACCGTTTTCCTGGAGGAGCTGGGCGGTGCCCACTGTGGCGGCGTGCCCCTGTCGATTTCCGTGCAGACTTCCATGTGTACCCCTGCCCTGGCCAACTTCGGCAGCCAGGATCTCAAAGAGCAGTTCCTGATTCCCGCCGTGAACGGAGAGATGATCGGCGCAATCGCCGTATCCGAACCCGGCGCCGGTTCCGATGTTGCCTCAATTAAAACCACTGCCAAAAGCGATGGCGACGACTATGTGATCAACGGCAGCAAGATGTGGATCACCAACGCCCCCTGCGCAGACTTTTTCTGCACTCTGGTCAATACCAGTGAAGGCAAAGCCCACAGCAACAAATCCCTGGTCATTATTCCGGCGAAAACGCCAGGGGTACGCATCGGCGAAAAGCTCGCCAAATTAGGCATGCGCTCATCGGAAACCGCCCCTATCTTTTTTGACAATGTGCGAGTGCCCAAACATTTCCGCATCGGCGATGAGGGTGCTGGCTTCCTGCTGCAGATGCTGCAATTCCAGGAAGAGCGCCTCGCCGGCGCCGCACTTAATTTAAAGGGCCTGGAAAACTGCGTGAGCAGCACCATCGACTATGTGCGCGAACGCCATGCCTTTAAAGCACCATTGATCGACAATCAAACTATCCACTTTGCCCTCGCAGAAATGCAGACCGAAGTGGAATGCCTGCGCTCTCTAACCTGGGCCGCGGTGGAAGCTTATGTGGCCGGTGAAGATGTCACCACCCTTGCTTCAATGGCCAAGCTCAAGGCTGGCCGCCTGTCCCGCTCTATTCCCGATCAGTGCCTGCAGTTCTGGGGTGGCATGGGCTATATCGAGGAGACTGTAATCAACCGCGCTTACCGGGATAGCCGTCTCACCGCTATCGGCGGCGGTGCAGATGAAGTAATGCTCGGCATTATCTGTAAGCTGATGGGCATACTGCCTAGCAAACGCAAACCCACCGCGTGAGGTCAGGCCATGGAGACAATTATTGATGAAACCATCGGCATCGCCCGTCATCTCACGCTAAATCGCCCGCAACAGCGCAACGCCATCAGTTTGCAAATGGTAGATGAGCTTCTGCAAAAACTCGCAGAAGCGGAAGAAGATCCGCAGGTGCGAGCGTTGGTACTGCGGGGTGCAGAACACAACTTCTGCGCCGGTGGCGATATTGCCGATATGCTCAATGCGCAACAGGGCGCGAGCGATGGAAATAGTGATGTATTTTTTCACCTAAACCGTCGTTTCGGTGAACTGATGGAACGATTTAATCGCACCCCTTTAATAGTCATTGCCGTACTGGAAGGTGCCGTAATGGGCGGTGGTTTCGGGCTCGCTTGCAGTGCCGATATTGCCATCGCCGATCGCAGTTGCCGCTTTGCCCTTCCGGAAACCCGCCTGGGTTTACCGCCTGCACAAATTGCTCCCTTTGTCGTGGCACGGGTCGGCCTCTCCCAGGCCCGGCGCCTGGCCCTCAGCGGAGCAAAAGTCAATGCACAGCAGGCCTTGGAAATTGGGTTAATCCACCAGTTGCTCGATAATTCCGAAGCCCTCGAAGGCGCGCTGCAGGAACACTTGGGCGCGATCAATGCCTGCGCTCCCGGCGCCCTGGCAACGACCAAGCAGATCTTGCTGGATGCTGCACGGGTAAGCGATGAGACTGCCCTCGGCCAACTGCTCGACGGCGCTGCGCAGCAGTTTTCCCGTGCAATTCAAGGCCATGAAGGGCGCGAAGGCGCCCGCGCATTTCTGGAAAAACGATCACCGGAGTGGCAGCACTGATGTCGACAACAGAGACCCTGTTAATCGCCAATCGAGGCGAGATCGCACTGCGAATTATGCGAACTGCTCGGGCGGAAGGCTATCGCACAGTCGCCGTCTACAGCGATGCGGACTGCGATGCACTTCACGCACAGACTGCCGATATCGCCGTAGCCATTGGCGGGCAGACTTCGGCGGAGTCCTATCTGGATATCAAAAAAATTCTCGCCGCAGCTAAAAAATCCCGAGCCACTGCCGTCCACCCCGGCTACGGCTTTCTCGCTGAGAATGCGGAATTTGCCAGGGCTTGCGAAGAGAATGGACTGAGTTTTGTTGGCCCGAGTGCCGAAGTCATAGAACTGATGGGCAACAAACGCAAAGCCAAGGAGTTTGTTGCCGCTGCCGGCGTACCCTGTATTCCCGGCTTCCAGGGCGCCCAGGACGACGACACCCTGGTCGCCGAGGCGCGGCGCATTGGCTTCCCGTTAATGATCAAAGCTGCCGCAGGCGGTGGTGGGCGCGGCATGCGCCTGGCTCACGGAGACAACGAGCTGGCCTCCCAGTTGCGCGCCGCCCGCAGTGAATCCATGGGTGCATTCGGCAGCGACGAGTTAATTCTGGAAAAGGCACTGGTCAACGCTCGCCATATCGAAATCCAGGTATTTGCGGATCGTCATGGCAACTGTATTCACCTGGGGGAGCGGGATTGCTCCGTACAGCGACGCCATCAAAAAGTGGTCGAAGAGTGCCCTTCCCCAGCGGTCGACACCCAGCTGCGGGAAAGAATGGGGCAAGCCGCAGTCGACGCCGCGCGAGCCTGTGGTTATCTAGGCGCGGGCACCGTAGAGTTTCTACTCTGCCCCAACGGCGAATTCTATTTCCTGGAAATGAACACCCGGTTGCAAGTAGAGCACCCGGTAACAGAAATGGTAACCGGTTTTGACCTGGTAGCTTGGCAACTGGCAGTAGCACGCGGCGAAGCCCTGTGCGTTTCCCAGCAGAGAGTCACCCAGCAGGGGCACGCCATTGAAGTCCGCCTGTATGCCGAAGACCCGGAACAACAATTCCTGCCCCAGGCCGGAAAAGTACTCCACTGGGTAGCGCCAAAGGGACAAGGAATCCGTATCGACCACGCTTTGAAAAATGGTTGTGAAATTACGCCATTTTACGACCCCATGCTCGGCAAATTAATTGCCTGGGGGCAGGATCGAGAAGAAGCTCGGCGCAAGCTAACCCAAGCCCTGACCCGGCTGGAATTTATCGGCCCCAAAAACAATATCCATTTCCTGCAGAAGATCCTGGCCGAATCACAGTTTATCGCTGGCGATGCCGATACCAGTTTTCTCGACCAAAACAGCACGCTGACATCCGCAGAACCAGTTCCAGCAGTAATTGCAGCCCAAGCCACATTACTGAATCACTTGCACCAAGCCAACCCTCAGGATCAGCGTAGCGGCCGCAGTGACTGGCGCAGTGGCGACAACAGCGTGCCGATCAACTACCGACTGGAAATTTCAGGACAAACCCTAAACTGTGAGCTGCTGGCGTTAGTAGATCATTCTTATCAAATCTCAGTAGGCGACCAACAGTTCCTGATTCAGTGGGTCCATTTTGAGAAATCACAAAAAGAAAGTGGAATTTATAGTGCTGAACTCCTGCTGGGTGGCGTTAGTCAAAAGAGACTGTTCCTAGCCAACCAAAGCAATCTGTATGTCCTGTTAGACGGCAGGCAGTTTCATTTTGTCGATATCACCCACGCCCCGGCCAAATCGAGACTTAACGAAGGCAGTGGCCACATCACGGCCCCTATGGACGGTTGCCTGGTGCAGGTATTGGTTGAGCCCAATCAAAGCGTTCAGCGGGGAGACACTATCGCCTTAATGGAAGCCATGAAAATGGAGCACGCCCTGCGCGCAGACCGTGACGGTACCGTAATTAAACTGGGCGCCTGTGAAGGAGACCAGGTACGCGGTGGCCAGCTGTTAGTTCAGATCGAAGCCGCTCCCACGGAAACCGCCAAAATCCCCAGCGACGCTACTTCCTAAAGGAGATCAGCATGTACGATATTGATGCCTCCCGTATGGCAAGCCCCTTTTATGACGAAGGCCATCAGGAATGGCGCACCCAGTTGCGCCGCTTTGTCGACCGTGAGATTACTCCCTACATTACTGAATGGGACGAAGACGGCCAGCTACCCGCCGAGCTTTGGAAAAAAGCCGCAGAAGTTGGCCTTCTGCAGATGAGTTATCCGGAAAACTACGGCGGCATCGAAACCGATGTCTTCCATATGATTGTTGCCGCAGAGGAGTTAGCCCGCCCCGGCGCCGGTGGACTCTACGCCAGCCTGATGGTTCACGGCATTGCCCTGCCCCCATTACTGCACTATGGCAGTGAGGCCCTAAAAGATCAGGTTATTCCCTCGGTATTACGTGGCGAAAAGCACATTTCCCTGGCTGTTACCGAGCCAGGCGCAGGCTCCGATGTAGCCAATCTCCAGTGCCGCGCAGAGCGTGATGGGGATGACTATATCGTTACCGGCGAAAAGACCTATATCACCGGCGGTATGCGCGCTAACTGGTTTACTACTGCCGTGCGCACTGGCGAGGAAGGCTTCGGCGGTATCTCCCTGCTCTTAATCCCGGCGGATGCCGAAGGCGTTAGCCGGCAGCTACTCGATAAAAAGCAGGGCTGGTGGTGTTCTGATACGGCCAGTATCTTTTTTGATCAGGTGCGCGTGCCCGCGAGTAATCTAATTGGCGGTGAGAACCAAGGTTTCTTGCCCATAGTGCACAACTTCAATCGCGAGCGCCTGGGCATTGCCGCTTCCTGTGTAGAATTCAGCCGGGTCTGCTTGCAGGATGCCATTGAGTGGGCCCAGGAGCGCCAAACTTTCGGAAAGCGTCTCGCCAATCACCAGGTGATTCGACACAAATTTGCCCAGATGCTTCAACGCATCAATGCCACCCAAGCCTATCTGGACCTCTGTGCCTGGGCAGAGCAACAGCATCAGCTCAAAGTAGCGGATATCGCACTACTCAAAGTCCAAGCCACAGAAACTCTTGAGTTCTGCGCCCGGGAAGCGATGCAGGTGTTAGGTGGCGCAGGCTATATGCGTGGCAGTCGGATTGAGCGTATCTATCGTGAAGTGCGCGTGAATGCGATTGGTGGCGGATCTGAAGAAATTATGCGGGATCTGGCGTCCAGGCAAATGGGGATTTAAGGTAGCCTTTAAGGCAAGGATAAAAGCCTTGCTAAGCCTATTTTTAACTCAGTCCCGCATGGGTGTGGGACTGAGTTAGCGAAATTCCCGCTTAAATTAACCCTGCTTCTTTTCTTCGATAAAGTCCCTTACCTGCTCACTCAGTACGGCCATAGGGACATTGCCATTTCTCAGAATGATTTCATGGAAGTCCTTAATATCGAAGTCTTCACCAAGTTCATTTTGCATCAGTTCTCGCAAGGCGAAAATCTCAAGTGCACCAGAATCATAAGAGGTAAGCTGGGCCGGCATAACCGCCATTCGGTCCATCAGAGTTCTCGGGCCTTTAGCAAATGAAGCGCCAGAATCCTGCAAAAACTCCGCAACCTTTTCATCACTCCAACCGAGTACATGCATTGCGGTGTCCGCTACCATACCTCGCGCAGGCCATGCTCTCCTTAGGATCTTGGTTGATCCATACTGATACATTCCCGCTTCCTCCGCTAGATGTTCAGAGTACCTACCCCAACCTTCAGCAAAAGCAGAGTTAGACAAGGCATCTTCTATTTTATGAAACTTTTCCTGCTCCTGTACAAGAGCAATTTGCATATGATGGCCCGGGTATCCTTCATGGATAGTTACCTTCTCGGCAGAAGCGTATGACTCATTCTGGTAGGTTGTCGGGTCATATCCAAATCTCGCCTTGCGCTCCTTGGAGCCCGGAATATAGTGTGCGCTACGACCTGAGCCCTGTTCATGCTCAGGGATAGCTTTTACTTCCATTTCGATCAAAGGCATTTCATGGAAGAAATCAACGGTTAATTCTCTAGACTTATCAACCAGGCGCTCATAAAACTGATGCATCTCATCAGCGCTATTAAATTTCTGAGTTTTATCCTCACTGGCCCTTGCCACTGCCTCAGAATAGGAATCTACTTGATAGAACTCCTTGCCTAAGCGAACCACTTCGCTCTTGTTTGCGTTGACAGCACTTAAACCCAACTCAAAAACTTCTTCTGGTGTTCTCTGCAAAGTCGTATAAGAACGATACTGAGCCATATAACATTCACGGCCATTAGGAATCGCATGGATACCAAGCTCGGCTCTGGCTTCAGGTAAATAGGCAGACTCTAGAAAATTCTTGTAATTCTCCATTGAGGGGATAACGTGATCTGAAAGCACCTGTTTAAATGCAGCTTCAAATTCCGGGTCCCCAGCTTTCTTCGCTAAACCCAGGAAAGGATGCTCATCAATGGGTACTTGGGTCAAACCATCAACTTGCTGAATGACTCGCTTCACCACGCTCTGGGGTGCGGAGTAACCTTGCTCAAGCCCTCGACTCAGATTAGCTATTTCTTGCTGATAATAACGAGCCACATCAAGCCAACGCTCAATCGCGTCTGCCCTGTCTTGGGCAGTTTCAACCGGCTGAACCTCTGTCAAAAAGCCAAGTATGATATGGGGGCCAAACATATGATCAACAGACCAGAGTTCAGTCTTACAGACCCTTAAGCCAACATTCGACTCCAATCGCTCTTTCAGCTTGAAGTAGAATACCTTCTCTTGATCACTTTTTAGTCCATTTAGATCTATTTCAGCCAAAGCCTTGAGTATTTTATCCTCAGCCGCAGCCATAGAAGCAGAATTTATGGGGGAATTACTTAAGAAGAGATTATGTCTGTCCAGATCCATATCCGAGAAATATGCATACGGCTGGAAGTTATCTAAATAAACATCAGTATATTGATCTGCAAGTTTATGGAGTAATACCGAGTCACTAACTGCTTTCTGATCAGCCGTATCGGTTTTATTTTCGGTTAGGGTGCATCCCATCAAAGCTAAAGCTGAAGAAAATGCCAACGCCCCTAAACTTGCCCTGCTTATATTAATCATTCTGAAGAGACCAAATTGTTAATCAATAATTAAATAAAGTTGCTTTCAGATTAAAAACACTTAACACTTAATTTCTAGTAAGCATTCAAGCAGATTTTTTTTCAATATAGCTGATACCCAGTATCGGTGAATGGAAAGGATTCAAAGATAGATGCCAGAGGTATAACATCTGGCAAGACCACTACGCTTAAGCGAGTCACTTTAAGTAACTATCGCAAAAAAATAGCAAGTAAAAACAGAATCGTCCCACTCCACTCAGGCTTCCCTGTGATAGATGAGACTTAACCTCGAGCCAATACTCGACTACCGGCACTATTGGCACCAAGATCGAATGGCGCCTACGAATACTTAATACTCGCACTTGAGCCCTACAGGAGGTATTCCTTTCCATCAAGCTCATGATCTGTTTACTTGACATATATTCAATGGGGCGCATAGACAAGCTCAATAAGTGCTAACATTCTAATGATCAGCAAAAAGGACCTTACTTCAACTCAAGTAATCAACAGGAAGCAAGTACCTAATTCGGCATTAAAGAAGCTGCAATCAATTAAAGATCTCACCATAATGCTCATTCGTTATGAGATTTAACCGCACTGCTGTCTCGCCCCTAGTGGTGAAACACCATATTTTAACTTATACAGTTGTGTAAAATAGGACTGACTGGAAAAGCCACTGTCAAGGGCAATATCAATAAGTCGTTTACGGGTGGTCCTTAATTGAGCATCCGCATAGCGGAGTCGCCGTTCATTAATCCAAGACTTAGGTGATGACTCTCTAAATACTTGCCCGAACATATTCTTAAATGAAGTTAAACTCATACCAATGTGCTTTGCAAAGGTAGCAACAGACCAGTTTTTTGTGAAGTTTTCCTCCATAAATCGTCTAAAGTTTTCTTGTAAAGGGTTTATATGATTCAGAAGTTCCGCAGCAAGTATTGGCCCGTGATCACTATTTAATTTAAGCAACAGTAGCTCTTCCAGTTTAAGAGTATTTAAACCGTCGTCACCTAACAGGCTAAACAGTCTGAAGGAGTCTAGTGTTAACCGAGTCAATTCACAGCCAGGAAGAACAATAGGCGCCTTATCTTCAGGAAGTGTTGAGCTGTCTATATTTATCCCGTTCCTTTTGTGGAGTAGTGTATTATCGTATCTTTGGTAGAATCTAGTAATCATTGCAGCTCTAATGCCTACGCATATTATAATAATACTGTGTCCCCTTAAATCGCTACTCAAACGAAAGTCACTATTGGAGCTCGCCAGCCACGTCTGCCCCACTGTTAGCTCAAAGCTTGATTGATTACCTTTAACTAATGCAGTACCAGCCGCCACCATAATCAAGTTCAAAGGTGACGAAAAATTGAGTCCAATAGATTCCCCATATGGAACTGACAGCATCTTTAGCTCAAACAGGCTTCCACAGTGCCGGCATTCAACTACTACCTCTCTATTAACAAATCTATTCTGCTCCTTACCGATTGGAATATCCATGTCCCTCTCTACACACTATTAAATCACTAGAATCTCTATCAATAATTCGTCACCAGTCGCGCGGTTACAATATTCTGCACAGCGACCCCAATGCATCTTCAGGAATCAGCTCCCTGTTTTGGCACAAATCTCATACTTATATTCCAAATATATGAGAGAATATGGCTGTGAACCGCATAGATATTGACTTTGACAACGTGGTTAACGAGCTCCAGTGAACCTCTATATCGTTTGAACCACCGTTTGAACCACCGTTGAATTTGATAGTGATCTAGCCAGTTTCATTCAAAGTGGCAACCTCACCTCAAGAGTGCTTTATAAAGTCTGGATTTCCGCAATGTAAATTTACCCGGAATTATCGCTATAAGTATATAATTTCAAGTGTCATAAGTTTTACCAACCACCCTTTTCCTATAGTCAATAATATCGACCTTAGATAACAAATTTTGAAGTATATGCCTCATAAATGACCATCAAAGTAAAATAGCTCCACCGCTCATATAACAGCTCTAGACTCGCCCCTAACCAATCAAAGGTTTATATAGCTCTTATAGCTCTGGCCCGCTTATTAGAAATAATGCAAGCTGACTGAAAATTCACAAGTATTCACTATCCTTTCATAGACTAATTATCACAATAATAGGGCTATGACTACCTTAGGCTGGAACAGCTCCAGTCATCAAAAGCGATGTGTTAATTAATGTAAACCCCATCCAAACTTCAATTAGTGCTTTAAGGGCTAGATATCTTCCATCGAAACGCTATAATTGCGTTACTTAGGGAGCCCTTTTACTCCCAGCTTGTGCAGTTTTTCTTGATGCAGCATACGCTTTATCATTCTCAAGGGGCATAATGTCTACCAACGATTACACTCAGAAGTTAAACCAATTAGCTGAAATGATTTGGGAATCAGAAGCTGGATTAACCTTTAAAGAACAGGAACAAACTCCCCCTCCACCTCCCCCCAAGGAAGATCCTGATGAAGTACTTTGGGGCAAATGGGGAGGTCAATATATCATTGTTACTCGCTGCAAATCAGGAAACCGAGTTGCAAACATAAAGTTACCAGAAAAATTCTCTGATGAGGCTTCTGCGCGCTCAGCTGCCTTAGATCTTATTCGCAAGTATCCACAAGCAGGAATCCGATATCTTAGCGCTCAAGAGCTGGCCGTTTATCTTTTGTAAAAAATTTACTCAATAGCAAAAACTCTGCTCCAATCACTTACAGTGAGGCAAAGCTTTGCTTGTCATAGTACATTTGGAAAAGAGTTGACAAATTAAAAATGATTTACTCAATATGCCGCTATTAAGTATGGCCTGCCTGTATAATTTGAAGGTTCTTGAAGGTACTGCCTTGCTTTAGCTTATATTAATAAGAGTTGCCAATAAACTTCCGCACTTCTTCTACAAATATTTTTGAAGCAGGCTCACGCCCAAGTAATAAATGGCCATCACTATCCAAACCAATAAATCTACAATTCGGAATACTTGATGCGATATCAAAACCCACCTTTACCGGGATACGTTGATCCCCTATCGAATGAATGACCAATGTAGGAACACTTACTTTTTTAAGCTGACTACGAACGTCAATATCCCCAAATACAGAGAGGAACCGCGCGGCATTTTCAGGAGAGGTGGTTAAGCGTTGAAATTCGTTAAACCAGGCTAGCTCACTTGCATTTGCACTCGGCATAAATGTCGAAGAAAAAATTTGTCTATATGCAGGATTATCTTGCCCCCAGCCAGTCTCAGTGAGGGTTATTATAGCTTCTCGCTCTTTAATTACGGCATCAGTAGCCCCTGTCCGCCAACCTGCTGCATAACCGCCAAAAAGAATAAGACTTTTTACCCTTTCAGGGTGCCTCACTGCATATTCAATAGATACAGCTGCTCCCTGTGATATGCCGAGCAAAGTAAATTTATCGACACCACATGCATCTACGACAGTCTCTAAGTCGGTCACAAAAGACTCAAAAGAGATATTGTTAACATCCCAATCTGAGAGTCCATTACCACGCTCATCGTAGCGAATGAATTGATGATCCGAGGAAAGCTCTCGGAACAAAGGGCTCCAAATTGGCGAATCCCAGTCATACTCAAGGTGACTTAACCAATTAGCCGCCTTAACAATGGGAGAACCATCCCCAACAGCTGCATAGGCAATACGAACGCCATCCGAAGCACTGCAGAACCCAACTTTTTGCTGTGTAAGAAGCTTACGCTCAAGATACTGATTATCAATATTGGTATCTTTAGCCTCTCCCAATGATAAAACCTGGGGGGACCATGCAATCCCAGCCTTTCTAAATCTCTCCAAAAATTTTGGCCGAACATTAGCCACTTCTTTGGTAAAACCTAGTGCCTCCAGTTTAACTAACAACTGAGCCGCAGCGCGGGTATTATAGGGCTCCAAAGCTTCCCAGCTGCGCACCCACTTGAGCTGATCCGGAAGTGATGCATCAGGATGAGATGACAAACGGGAGAGCACCTTACCCCGCAATCGCCCTATTTCCTCTCGCTCCGCGAGTAACCATTGCTGGAATAATTCTTGATCCGGTAAATCAATTCCGTCCAGAAATGGCTCTTTAAGAGCAGTATCTATAGATAGAAGCTCTTCTACCGAAAGATCAGGATCGCCTAGCTTTAGCGCTATCGACTTTATATCAATGTGGACATCTTCCCCCTCTAGTCGGACCCTCTCTCGATCTGCTATCAGGCGCTCCCCACAAGAATCATTGACAATTGGGCGAATCTTGCTCAAAGACCACCTTAGAGATGCCCTTGGGTCATCTGGCAACTCCCAGAATATCTCACATAAACGATCGCGGCGATGAGGCCGAGCTGCCAGTACTAAAAATGCCAAGAGTGCACGAGTTCTTTTTGAGGGGGGAAGGCTTATCGGTACCCCATCGCGATAAACTGCCAGCTCTCCAAGCATTCGGATTGTTATACCCATAATCGAAATACTCACTCTTGTTTGCTGTGATACCTTGATAAATTAGGAAGAGTTTCGAGAGCGAACCGAGATAATTCGTTTACAACTTCGAATACATCAAGTGGTAACCCCGCCAAACATAGCAATTCGGCAAACAAGCCTGGGAAACCACCCTGCCATTTTCTCAAGCCATTTGGCCATCTGTAAACAACAGCCACTTACATGACTCACAGATTAATTGCGTGCCGATAATCACTCGCCGTCAGTCATTGAACATAGAATGGGAAAGTGGTGCAGGAAAGAAATCATCTTCTTACAGCTCGCGCTATTACTAAGTGATGAAATTTTAGCCTAATTCTTGCTTTTAATAATCAAGAGGTAAATTACCGACCAAAGCTAAAAATCACACGTCCATGACCTACATGGCAAATTCAAAGCTTACAATTTTTCACTGCCAAAAATAAAAATATCCTAAACCTTTCCTTTAACCTCCTTCTTTTGAAGCCAAATACTCACGAACAGCAATTCATCAACCCTTATGATACAGGTATTAACCTATGAGGCTTATCAAATATTACATGTGGATGCTTTTTGGGTATTTATTCTTTCATGTGAGAAGTTTCACATACTTACAGCCTGCCATCTTGTATTCCTTATTCTCGAATATATACAATTTAGGTTTCTCGCAAGGCGAAATATCGAACTACTGAAGTAGCTGATAGCTCCATGGTAGTGATTAAAAATTTATGCTATAGCAAACAACAATCTTATCTTTGCCTTAGATAGAAAGCCCAATAAAAATCGAACATATTCCTTACATATGCCGTGCTTAAAGCACAATCCAGATAAGGAGCATTTATACATGTTGATTGTGATTCCCATTAGGATCAACACAGCATCTTGACTGTAGCGTAGTAAAAATCGACCAGAGTTTCTCTGGCCTCGCCACCTCTTGCTCGTATAGCCAAGCTTTGCAAGGCAGCATGTAGCAATTTAGCTGTCGGTTGAACGTCTCGATCTATAGGCCAGTCCCCATCCTCCTGTGCGCGCAGGAGTCGTCTTTCCAGTTGGCTATCAATTCTTGCAATCAAAATTTTCAAGTCATCTTGAACATCTGGATGAGCCAATGATTCCACTGGTGCAGTGCAAGTAGCAAAACAACCCAGCGATTCGTCTTTTAGCAGATAAGTTTCCAGCGCCTGTCCATAGAATCGCAGCATAACATCCTGCAAAGGAGCACCATCATTCAATATTGCATCAAGTTCTTTACCTAGCTGATTCGCAAACTGCGCAAAAGCTTTACGGTAAATGGATACTTTGTCACCAAAAGCGGCGTAAATACTTGGCCTGTTCATCTTCATCGACTCAGCCAGATCATCTAAAGAAGTAGCTGTGAGGCCCTTGCGCCAAAATACCTGGAGAGCGCCCTCCAGGGCCTCAGTGGCATCATATTTAGGTGGACGGCCTCTTCTCTTTTTCATTTTTGTACTACTCCGAACATAATTGTTGACACTGCAGAAAGCCTATCATATTTTATTGTTCGAAACGGTACAAAATAAATGATATTATGGAACTTACAACGAATAAAATACCGCCACCTTTGCCTTGTCTGGCCTGCCGCTTTGTTACATCCAGTGCAAGTGCAACTTACACACGCACTATTCGCTACCTGAAGAGGGAGCACATTCAGTATGTTGCTAAAGAGGTCTATCAAATTCCTGACTCGATGAGCTGTAAAAAAGCGTTGGATATGGTGGCTCAATGCAGCCCCGACTTCCTCCTCAACCACAGCCTTAGAAGCTATGCATTCGGCTTAGCAATGAGTCACAAAGTAAAGACAGTGATAGATCAAGAAGTCTACTTTCTTGGTGCCATCATGCATGATATAGGACTAACCCCAGCCTATGATGTCGGTGGTACTTTTGAGCTAGACGGAGCTCAAGCAGCAAGATCCTTTTGTATTGGTCATAACATCTCTACCGAGAAGGCTGATTTAGTACATGAGATGATCGCTCATCACAACTCTGTTGGAATTGCGCACAAAAAAGACCCGGAGATTGCCCTACTACATTTTGCCGCAGGGCTGGACATTGCCGGGTTATGGTTGAGTGATATTCATCCCAAAACCTTGTCTGAAGTAATTAATGAGTATCCCAGACTGGATTTTAAGCAGGGTATGAAAAGCATGCTCAACGATCAAGTCGGGAGAAAACCACATAGTTATATGAGGCCATTTGTAGAACTTGGCTTTCTAAAAAAAATAGAAAAAACCCCTTTTTAATTACTCTTTCAGATCTCCTATTTATCAATATTACAAAATAACTTGTCAGGAGAGTCACTATGCCTCACCGAAGAAATTACTCAAAGCCAGCCAGAAGATGCTTTAGACAAAGGGAAAAAGTCAGACAGAAAGGTTTAATAAATATAGCACTCTTAATATTTAGTGCCCTCATAGTCAGCGCCTGTGAATCCGAGATTCGAAAAGCCATGATGAAACAGGCGATTCCGGTCGACTATTTTGAACCTTTTACAGAATTACCTTCAAAATTTGTTCAACATAGTGATCGAGTTTATAGTTTTCGTCTGGGAATGAACCGGGCAATGATTCTGAAAACAAATAACGGATTGGCGGTTTTCGATTGCTTTAATGAAAATTTCAGTAAATCGCTTTCTGATGAGCTAAAAAAACAATTTCCCGAACATCCCGTACGCTGGTTAGTCTACTCCCACAATCATTTGGATCACATCCGTGGCGGAGCACATCTAAGCCCAAAAATTGTCGTCGGACATAATAATATTAACCATCTAATCCAAGATTGGGAGCACCCATTAAATAAAATCCTACCTGTAACTAGCCCAATAGATGGTGATAAATCTTTAAAATTTGGAGATCAAACTGTCCACTTCCTATATATGCCTGAATCCCACTCAACAACATTGTATGGATTTTATATTGAAAGTGAAGACATCGTATTTGCTCCAGATATGATGTTCGTGAACGCATTTCCCCCTTTTGGTCTGCCCGACTGGTATTACCCCGGTTACATACGGGCCCTCGATCGCCTGATTGAATTAAATGCAAAAATTTATATTCCCAGCCACTTTAACGAAGGAGATAGAAGAGATTTAATTCACTATAGAAATATGATGGTAGATTTTCGTAAAACCGTAGAACGTGAGATGTCTAAAATTAATTATGAACCTGATCAAGGGAAAAAATTACGAGCCATTTTTGATATAGTTTACCCTGAGCTAAAAAGTAAATACGGTGACTGGCATGGCTTTGACGCCATGTTTATTCCGCACTTTGCAGGACAAGTGGGAGGCACCTACTTAGGTTACTAGATACAGAATGTATATAGTACCTTTACTTGCAGATCTCTCCTTCTTAAGTTTCTTCACGTCATGGAGTTGAGGAAAGGATTATATACTGTGATTAGCATACGGAAGGGGTGGCACATTAGATATAGATTTTGACATCTTGAATATTACACTTAGACCCCTTTCCTCCCTCAACTTCTGCTATCATCGCGCCCGCGAACCTAAGGGGTGGCCTTGGCCTGAGATGCCCAGAGGACTTTTGATTCTTCCGGGCAAACCCTTGAACCTGATCCGGTTAATACCGGCGTAGGGATAGGTAACCTCACCAAACGCCTCCTCACGTCGCGCTCCGGGTCTCTTTCACTTGTGTTGATTCGAGAGAGAACCATGAAGAATCTGTTCAAAGCCCACCCCATTGCCTGGTCTGTTAGCATTGTAGCCAGCTTGTCTGCGGGGCTGGCAGTTGCTGAATCGAGGGAAGCAGGGATTGAAGAGGTCGTAGTCACTGCCCAATTACGCAATACCAACCTGTTGGACTTGGCTACCAGCGCGACAGTGGTTAATGCCGATACAATCAAGGCCCGGGGTGCGAGCAATCTGGATCAGATCCTGAATATGGCACCAAATGTAAATTTCTCTTCCGGTGCATCACGGGGCCGCTTCATCCAAATTCGCGGTATTGGCGAGCGCAGCCAATTTATAGACCCTGTGAACCCCTCTGTTGGCCTGGTTATCGATGGTATTGACTTCACCGGCCTCGGGCTCGCTGCCAGCACCCTGGATATCGATCAAGTAGAGATTCTTCGCGGGCCCCAAGGCACTGCGTATGGTGCCAACGCCCTGGCGGGTCTGATCAATATGACCAGCGCCGCTCCTACCACTGAACCCATGGCAAAAGTATCTGCCGAGGTAAGTGAATACAATGGACGCAATATTTCTGTAATTTCCAGCGGCCCATTAGCCGATCAACTTGGTTATCGAATCGCTGCCAATAGGCAAAAATCCGATGGCTATACAGAGAATGCATTCCTGGGCAGTGATAATACCAACAATATTGATGAATCAGTGCTAAGAAGTAAGCTGGCCTACACGCTTAGTGACAACCTGAATTTTGGCCTCTCTCTGCTCTATGTGAATGTTGACAACGGCTATGATGCCTTCTCCTTATACAACACCCGTGAAACACTGTCTGACGAACCAGGCTCGGATCGACAGGAAACCTGGGCCGGAGCCCTAGCCGCACAGTGGTCAGGGAGTGAGCTATTCCATTTGGATGCCACGCTGAGCCTCGCAGATTCAGACACAGAATACGGTTACGACGAAGATTGGAGTTATCAAGGCTTTCACCCATGGGAATACAGCCAAAAAGACAATTACCATCGCGACAAAGATAACATCAGCCTAGACTTGCGCTTGCTTTCTACTGATGTATCCAAACTCTTTTCTGGCCGTAGCAGCTGGGTTGTAGGTATATATGAGCGTATAGAACGTGAGGATTTATTACGCACCAAAACCTCTAATGAGGAGTTTGGGGCTGATGTTGAATACTTTTCCAGTGAATTTGACACAAGAAACACAGCGATTTATGGCCAACTTAATACTGAATTGACCGCCAGCTTAAATCTGGTGACAGGGCTCCGCCTGGAGAAGCGAAGTGCTGATTACACAGATTCCCTGTTCACTGCCAGGGATATCAGCGAGGACCTCTGGGGTGGCAATATCACTCTGGAGTATCACTACTCCGAAAATACTATGGCGTATGCGACGGTATCCCGAGGATACAAGGCCGGCGGTATCAATGGTGTAATCATCTCTGAATCAGTGAGAAATGTAGAAATTAGCCCTAATTTCTTCGATTTTGATACTGAGCATATGCTTAACTACGAAATAGGTATTAAAGGCAATTGGTTCGACAACCGCTTGTATGCCCAGTTGGCTGCTTTCTACCAGGATCGCAATGATATCCAGGCAAAACAATCCGTCTTCATATTTAATGAAGATGAAGTTTCCTTTCACGACTACCTGGCCAATGCCGCGGGAGGTAAAACTTCCGGGCTGGAAGTAGAGTTTAACTACTTTGCTACAGATTCCCTGCGCATCTTTGCCTCTGCAGGCTGGCTAAATGCGGAGTTTGAAAACTTTATAACCGGTTCTCATGTCGACGCAAGAGATGACTCCCAGGGAGCACCTGTAAACCTGGATGGTCGAGACGTAGCCCATGCGCCAAGCTATCAATTTTTCACTGGCAGCGAAATTTCTCTCCTGCCCAACTTAGTTCTGCGCTTAGAGCTGGAAGGAAAGGACGAGTTCTACTTCTCCAATAGCCACAATGAAAAATCTAATGCCTATGAATTAGTCAATGCCCGGCTGACATACCAGGGTGATAATTGGGATCTGTCCTTATGGGGCAGAAACTTAACTGATGAAGACTATTACACCAGGGGTTTCTATTTTAGCAACCAATATGGTAACAACCCTGCCAATGGCTATGCGCCAGAAGCCTATTATCAATTTGGCGAGCCCCGTATCGCCGGTATAAGCGGTACTTATACTTTCTAATAGTTGTATCATTGGGGGTGGTCTATACCACCCCAACTTTTGCTTTCAATAGGAGGCGTTGTGAGGCTCTCAGTAGAAATCAGTATGTACCCACTGAAGGATGAGTATATCCCCGGCATCCAAGCATTTATTGATCGACTCAATAAATATCCAGAACTCAAGGTAATTACCAATACTATGAGTACTCAGGTTTTTGGGGACTACGATTTGCTAATAGATGTACTCAAGTTAGAATTGCGCAGAGCCTATGAGCAGTTTGGCCGCGCCATCTTTGTTTGCAAATTTATAGACGGGGATCTTTCACCGGCGGCATCAGATGCTTGATCAAGATTTCACTAGCGCTATTTCAGCTTCTATCAACGCGATGTCCACCTGGGAAATTGCTGCAGTTGTATTGGCCCTATCCTACCTACTGCTTGCAATGCGTGAGAAGATCAGCTGTTGGTACGCCGCTTTTGCCAGCACAGCCATTTACCTTTTTTTATTTTGGGACGTCAGCCTGCTGATGGAATCGGCCCTGCAGGTATTTTACCTGGTAATGGCTGTTTTTGGTTGGTGGCAATGGCGTAGTCATCGAGATAAACAACAAGATCTCAAAATTCATCGTTGGCCACTTAAAACCCACCTTCTTGTACTGACAAGCGTCAGCGGGCTCACCTTGTTGCTTGGCTATATTCTGGAGAATACAACCAATGCCGCCCTGCCCTACCTGGACTCTTTTACTACTTTAGGGGCCATAGTTACAACTTATATGGTCACTCGAAAAGTCTTAGAGAACTGGATTTACTGGATTGTGGTTGATGGTGCCTCAATTTACCTTTACCTGGACAGAGGCCTATACCCCACGGCTGCCTTGTTTTCACTTTATGTAATATTAGTAATCATCGGCTTTTTCCAGTGGCATGCCATTTATAGAAAGGAAAGGCAGTCTGAAATATCTGCGAGCGAAGCAGTAACTGATAGAGCAGCCACTCTTATTTAACTGGTCTTGAAACGAGCGCCCCATAGTCATGAGTAACCCCCTAGATGATATGCTGCCCCAGGACTGGCCCCTATGGAGCCAATCCAGACCCACTGTGGTCAGACAGCTCACAGGAGGGCAAACGAACCAAACATTTCTACTCAAGACAAACCAAGAGCTATTAATTCTACGTATCAATTCACAATACAGTGGTGCTCTAGATTTAAACCGACAAACAGAAACCAACGTCCTTGTAAGAGCAAGTAGCGCCGGGTTATGCGCTCCTTTAGTCTACAGTGACCCAGCATATCAATACCAAGTTACCCGCTTTATTGAAGGGCGACCTTGGAATAAAAATGATGCCGATGCTCTGGAACAGGTTGCCAATTTACTTGATGGAATCCACAGCCTCCCCGAAATTGATGCCCATTTGGATATATCCTATAAAGCTGACCAATATTGGAGCTCGATTGATAAACAAGCAGATTTCTACCCGACTCTAGTACAGCTTCACCAAAAAATCCCTTCCCATATTGCTGCCGCGGAACAGCTAGGTGATGGGTTCTCTCTTTGCCATAATGATCTAAGCACTGGAAACCTCATCGCTGGAAAGGCCAGGCGGCTTTATGCCATTGATTGGGAGTACGCGGCTATGGGCGATCGCTTCTATGACCTCGCCGTGATCATAGAGGAACATCAGCTCAGCAGAATTCAGCAACAATCCCTACTCGAGCTGTATCTCAGGCGTAATCCGGCCCGAGAACATTGGCAACGCCTATACCATTGGCGCAGAATGTACAAATATCTAAGCTTACTCTGGTATGCTGTACAGTGGGGCTCTGAGATCCCAAAAAACAATTTTTTTGCTGAAAAAATAGACAGTATCAGCAAGAGCCTGCTCCGATCGGAACCCGCCTTACATATATAGCTTCGCTCACCTTAAGGAATTTAGGCACTTGATGGAGCAAATATTGTAAAATCAACACTCCCGTTACTAAAAATTAACTTCTAAGAACCAGGAATATAACTTATGCAAAAAATTGTTTTTACATTGATGTTGTTTGTTTTGACAATCGGTAACGCACAGGCGCAAGAGAAGCCTGAAGCATTCAAAACTATCGAGAACCTTCTAAATTACCTATCAGATGTAGACCATGAGCGTATGAGAGGCACCGTAACTGAGTCTTTTCTCTTGCTCGAACATGGTGAAGTATGGACGATTGAAGATCTAATTAAGGTGGCAAAGCCGTCAGATACTGTTAGAACCAATTACTTTAGCATTATTGACTTTGATGAGAGGCCAGATCTAGTCACAATCAACTATTGGAATAAGGCCAATTTTGCTGCAAAGAACAAGAGCCAGGATGTTTACTGGCTCGAAAGCGCTATTCTAAAGAAAGTGCAAGGAAAGTGGCTCCTCTCTCAATTGCACTCTACAAGACTGCCGTCTGGAAAAGTACCAGAAAATGTAGTGTTTAAGCCATAAGGCTACCTTAACCACCAATAAGTAAGAGCCAAAAGGGATTTTGGTCTTATACTTCAGCGCTAATGACGCATTGATACATCCTATTTAACTCAATCAGTAGTCCCCTCCTTTCAAGTCAAAATCATATTGTAAAATCATTTCCTAAGCATCAAACTCTATTGTTTACCACTATCAGGTAACTAAACTATGAAACTGAAAGTATATCTCTCTGGAGAAATCCACTCTGACTGGAGAACCCAGATAATCGAAGGCTGCAATAAGCAGGGACTGGAAATCTCTTTCTCCTCTGCGGTGACCAATCACGATGCCAGTGATGCAGCTGGCGATGGCCTTGGCGTGGAAGATAACTCCTTCTGGCGAGATCATAAGTCTGCCAAGGTCAACGCGATACGGATTAAACACCACATAGAAAATTGTGACCTGGCTGTTATCCGCTTTGGTGAAAAATATAAACAATGGAATGCAGCGTTCGATGCTGGATACTGCGCAGCGCTTGGTAAATCCTATATCACTCTACATGATGAATCACTGGTACATGCATTAAAAGAAGTTGATGGTGCTGCTCAAGCCTGGGCGCAAACACCGGACCAGGTTGTGGATATTCTTAAGTATTTAACCACTCAAGCTTAATGGCTTAAGGGCAGCTGGATATAGGGCTGCTCTTCTCAACTCTATTTACAATGGAAGGCCAGGCAGCTTTATTTTTCTAGTTCATACTCATTGTAACTATTTATTCGGCTCTTCACTTGCCTAACCAACTTAAATGGAACCAAAAACTATTTAGGCATTATTCAATTAAAGTCTGTATATACCAAACTCTCTCACAAAAAAGGCACATTCGTTTATACCTGCAAGAGTTTAGCTTTCATGGTGAAGAGCTGCTTTATACCGCTAACCAAAAGCCTGACAGTTAGAACCACCACTCACTACACGGGTATCAACTTCAGCTTTATGCTGAAAAAGTGCTACTATAGTGTTCAAAATTAGACCAATAGTTAACTTCCAGTCAGACTTGCAGGAGATGTACATGGCCGTTACAAAAGAAGTTGAGCAGGGACAAGCCGTTTACTCCAAACCCGTACTCTGGCTGTACGATCTTTGGGTTTTAGGGCTATCCAACCGCTTTATTTGGCAATGTCCCACTCCAGGCATTCTCAAGCACTTCAACCAGCACATAACGTCAAACCACTTGGATGTCGGTGTTGGAACAGGATATTTCCTCGATAAGTGCACCTTCCCCTCCGGTGATGTACGGCTGGGATTGATGGATTTGAACCAAAATAGTCTGGATGTTTCTGCTGCTAGAGTTGCACGGTACAGCCCACTTCAGTTTCGCTGTAATGTGCTGGATAAAATTGACTTAGTCACTGAAAAATTTGATTCCATTTCTCTGAACTATTTATTCCATTGTCTCCCAGGAAAACTGCCAGAAAAACTATCAGCCTTAGACCACGTTAGTGCACTACTTTCTGAATCCGGAGTTGTATTTGGTTCCACGATTTTATCAAAAGGTGTACCCAGGAACACTGCAGCAAAGAAATTAATGGCCATCTACAATAAAAAGGGAATTTTTTCCAATACCGAGGATTGCCAGGAAGACCTCGAAACTTACCTCGAAAGCAAGTTCAAAGAGTATCAAATAGAAGTAAAAGGCTGTGTGGCGCTATTTAGCGCTAAAGGAAAAATCTAATTAAAGTATTCTCTAGCGGCAGAGGAAGCCCTTATGATAAGTCAACTACAAAAGCTACTTATTATTTTGGGCTTCCTATCTACAGTAATAACTCCCAGCTTAAGTTTTGCAGTCCACTTCAGTGCAATAGAAGGTAAGTTTGATTGCCCCAATATTCATAATTCTCATAACTGCGCGCGCTCTATAGAAAGTAAGCTGCTTGAAAATACGGGCCTTATCAAACGTAACAAACTTTTTTCTTTAATAGTAACCCTGAAAAATGGCACAACCAAAACTTATCAGGACTCCACTGAAGAAAATCCCCCAGGAGAAAAGTATACCTATTCGGCTCTCGAGTTCGTGGCTGATAGTTACTTATTGATATATAGACAGTTATGGGAATCCAGTGACTATATTCTTTTAAGTTTAAAGAATGGTGTCGAATACTCCCTGGAAGGCTATCCTCTCACCTCTCCAAATGGGCAATATATCCTGACAGTGGAGCAAGACCTGGATGCTGGCTTCAATGAAAACCTTCTAGAGCTCTATCTTTTAACTGTGAATGGCCTGACACCTGTTTACAGTATAAGGCCTGAGTCCTGGGGGCCATCATCTGTCAGCTGGGAAACAAACAATCAGGTAAAGTTTATAAAGAAACAATTTAACCCTAATTACAGCACTACCAAGAAGAGCCCACTTTTTTTGAAGACAAAGCCCTACTCAGAATTGAGTCTGATAATCATGTAATCTTTATCAATATCGACTCTTAACAACCCTCAAAGAATTATGCTTAACCGCTGGCATCTGTCCCAATACGCCCTATTTCCAGTTTGGGCTAAAGGTTACCTGGTCTCGTACCCAATAACTTAGTCAAGTATCTTTACCTTAAAGATCTTGCCAGGCCTCGCGAGCAAATAGACCCTTAATGCCCGGTTGATTAACCGATATATTTCACTACAGTTGTGTATTCTGCTGTAAAGGGTCCAGTCGATAACAACATAAGGCAAAGTCGCTTGCCTACTTTTCACGCAAAAAAGGGTTACCCATGTCTATTGAGCGATTAAGAACACCCGAAGAGCGTTTTTCCCTGCTGCCCGGATTTCCCTATCAACCAAATTATATCGACAGTCTCGAAGGCTTCGATGCCATGCGTATGGCTTACATTGATGAAGGAGAGCCAGCGGCAGAAACAACTTTTCTGTGCCTGCACGGAGAACCCAGCTGGAGCTATCTTTATCGGAAAATGATTCCAGTATTTGTCGAAGCTGGGCATAGGGTTATTGCACCAGACCTCTTCGGGTTTGGGCGGTCCGATAAGCCGATAAACGAAGATACTTACACCTTTAACTTTCACCGCAATAGCTTGATGCGCCTGATTGAATACCTCGATCTGAGGAACATCACTTTGGTTTGCCAGGATTGGGGAGGGCTTCTAGGGCTCACACTCCCTATGGATATGCCAGGCAGGTTTACCCGATTATTGGTAATGAATACTGCTATAGCAGCAGGAGACGGAGCCTCGGAGGGATTCTACCATTGGCGCAACTTCTCAGTCGGAGTGCCAGAAATCCCTGTTGGCGGGTTGATAGCAAGCGATGCCCGATCTGAAGTCAACCTCTTCGATATAGTGGCTTATGATGCCCCCTATCCCGACAACAGGTACAAAGCCGGGGTGCGTCGCTTCCCATCGATTGTACCGGTCGATCCCGGCATGGAGGGTGTAGAACTTGGGCTTAGAGCTCGGGAATTCTGGTCCAAGGACTGGGACGGGGATAGTTTTATGGCGATTGGAATGAGAGACGCTGTGCTCGGTGAAAATGTAATGGAAATGCTAAGGAGTACCATCAAAAACTGCCCGGAACCACTCAAGATTGAAGAGGCCGGCCATTTTGTGCAGGAGTATGGCAAGGAGATTGCTGAAAGGGCCCTCGCCCACTTTAAACTTTCTTCACCAGTAACTACAAACTAAAATGTTTGATTGCAGCTGCCGGGCTTATACAGAGCCCGGTTTCTTATCATCTAAACATTCTAAAAGTAATCGGTAAGCGGTACATGAACCACATTATTCAACTTGCTTTGGCAGACTGGCATGATGCCCCCTCCATCAACTTCGGTGGGAAGCCCCATGAATCAGCAGCAGTGGCAAAGTCATGTCAGCGCCTGCGAGAAAAGCTCTCAATCCAAGCGCGCTTATACCCGTAAGCACAACCTAAACTACAGCCAGTTCCCCTACTGGTACCGCAAACTATCTGACAAACGCCTGTGTCTGATATCCCCGACTTTGTTCCCGTGGATATCAAGCCCCTACAGCCACTAAGGGAAACCTGGGTGTATTAGAGCTCCCCAATGGCATAAAGCTGGTGATCAACAGTCCGATGTTGTTGGCGCAAATTCCTGGCCTTATGGACCTGTAAATACCATGTGGCTGCCGTTTAACACCAAGTCTGGTTTTACCGTCAGCCGATCGATTTTCTCAATCAGATTGATGGTATCGTGCTGTTGGTGGCTGATACGTTACACAAAGATCCGACACCCGGTCAGCTCTTTGTCTTTCGCAATAAAAAGGCCGATAAAATTCGTATGCTCTATTGTGAAGATAATAGATTTTGGCTCCTTTATAAGCGAAATGGGATTTGGAAAGGCTTACAGCCAGCTATTGTTTCAATTCAAATAACTATAGCGCTCTCTCTTTGGTCGACGCTCTAAGCAACAAGAAGACCCTGAAGATCCCCAGGGGTTACTATTCGACAGTACAGAAGTTCGGGATGAAGGTTCTGTAGAGGAAAACGAGGCTGATGGCGACAAAGACCAGGACGATGTGGTTAGTATTGCGACACACAAGCGTCATAAAAAAACAAAGAAAATCTTTGCCGAGCAACTGCCAAGAAAAGAGGTGGTAATCCCCGCCTCAGAACAGGATAAAACCTGTGCATGTGGCTGCCAAAAGAATCTCGTTTATTACGAACGTCATGAGCGCTTGAACTACATATCCCCGATATATGTGGTGATTGTCGAGTTGTGGGTGAAGGTTACCTGTCCCAAAGGCTGTGCAGGCCAAATAGTTATTGCTCCCAAGCCAAAGCATATCCTACCTAAGAATAAGTTTACCCCGTTCTAGCCCACCTCACAGCCAGCAACCTTGATGATCGTCAGCCGTTCTATCACCTGGAAAAACAGTTTGAGACCCATGCCGGCTTTAGTTTCACCCATCAAACTATGGCTCCTACTGTTATCGATTGTGCTACTCCCCTACAACCACTGATCAATTTGCTAAAAGATGACGTCATTGGCTAGGATATTGGGGCTTTGAATGCCACATCACTCCAAGTTCTTAATGAACCTGGCCGGCCAGCAAGCCGAAAATTTTATACCTACTGTTTCCGAGGCGGTCCTCCGGGAAAGGAAGCTATCCTCTATGAATATAATGTCTCGGATCACAATAATGATGTAAATGACGGATTTGTCGGCTTTAAAGGCACGCTGCATTGTGATGCTGATCCATTTTTTGAGTTGTTATTTGAGCAGACAGCTGTAAACCCAAATCATTACAATGCACATGCCCGTCGAAAACTCAAATCCATAGCGAGAGCAGCGCAGGGGGGATGGACTGGCAAAACGGGCAATGCAGTTTTATAAGAAGCTCTATCGGGTTAAGAGGAAAGCCAAAGACAACCATCTATCATCGAAACAAAGGCATGAATTACGACAGCAAGAATCCAAACCCATCATGACCTCCTTTAAGTGCTGGCTGGATAAGCACCATTTACAAGTGCTATCCAAATTCCCTCTGGGTAATGCAGTAAATTACTGCCTGAAATACTGGAATGGGCTTTGTGAATTCCTCAGCGATGATCACTTGGAAATCGATAACAATCTAACAGAGCCGGAAATCAAATCCTTTGTGATGGCACGTAAAAACTTCCTGTTTACATCTTCGGTCAATGACGCTAGAGCACTATGCTCTGCACTTCAGTTTGATTCGCACTTCCAAGATCCACAGCCTTGCCCCTACCATATTTATCGATTTCCGATACTCATTTTTGGGGTTTTCTGGCTGGGCCTTCAGGGGCCTAACTTGAATGTATCCATTGGCAAAAGAATATGACTCTTTGTAAAACCTAATTTTCAAACGCTATGAATATACCCAGCCTCAATGCAGCCTGGAGTATCTGATTACGTCACATAATGAACATTATGTGTACACAAAAGACTTGGATCGGTGACGTTTATTTAAAATAGTTTTTTGCTACATCTGTGAATCATTGACTAGGGGGCATTTCTTGATGAAACCACTCCCATTAAGGCCACTCCGCAAATATCACTGAGATGAAACTTATTTTATTTATATTTGTTACAGCATTAATATTGAACAAATAATAACTGCTAAAAGACTATGGCATGTGATGTATAGCCAGACCGCATTCTTGTGCCTTTCCTTACATTTACCTCTTCCTAATTGTTAGTCATTCATTTATATTAATTACTTCAAGTCACAAATATTAACTAACGCTACAAAGTAGCTTTGTATCTTTAATAATCCTTATCTTTTCATTAGGCACTATTAAGGATAAATGGCCAAACCTATCAAAGGGAAAACTATGAAAGCTTTAACTATTTTTTCGCTGTCTATTTTAGCGACGGCATCTGCCGCCTCTTATGCAAATAACTTCTCTGTTAATGTGGTTCAACAACAGTTCGATTGTGCGAACACACCAATTACCTCTCCCTCTGGAGCTAATGTGATAAGGCTTGATTTTCTCCAGAATGAAATGCAGGCACTTCTTGCAGGTGGAACTAGCCAAACAACCATAAAAAAATCTTGTGAGGTCGACTATAAAATAACTCCATTCCCAGGGTACAAGATTGCAGCAATCGAGTTTTCAACAGCTGGCAACTATCTCACTAGCCCTAATTCCATCAATGCAGCCAGAGTGAGAAATCGTGTTAACAATCAAAACCAAACTTTTTCAGACCAAAAATCCTGGTTTGGTGCCGGAGAAATAAAAAGCGACAGTTTTGACAATGTTATCGCAACTACAACTTCAGGTTTAGGCCAGTGTGGTCAATCAGTTTTCGTAGAGACTGATCTGTATAGTGAAATAACTTACCGACCAGTTAGCGATGCTTCTCCAGCTATCACAAACCTCGACCAAGGTAACGGCACCTTTAAGTTAGCAACAGTTGTCTGTGTTCCATGTTTTTAAATGAGGTTCTTCGTAGAATAGTGTGAAAATCCATTATAATTGGTCATGTATTCATCGAAACTGCCAGTTACATCAGGATAAGCAGCCCATTCAGATTGAAGACCACTACTCGCAACTCTTAGGTGTTCAATCTGAATGGAATATGAGTGATGTTGATCTTGATATCGCCGGTGAGTAGGTAAAAGTGAAATGGGATACAGTGGAAGGCTTTTAGCAGTGATGTTGGCCACTGTTTGCCCGGTGCGACCATTGTCCTCGACCGCTTTCATATTCGCCTGCACCTCAACAAGGCAGTTGATCAAGCGAGCAGGGGGATTTACTGAAAAAGGGTGACAAGCGTTTATCTAGAAGTAAATATTTTTTGTTGACCAACTCCGAGTAGTGTAAGCGAAAAATTGACGGAAAAAAAATATGCATTTAAAGGACCCTGTCCTGGAAGTAGCGCGCACCTGTTTGATCATAGACCTATTTCGCAATTTTTGGCAATGTATGAGCAGAATTACAACCGAGAGGTTCTTTGAGCGCTGGTAAAGCTGGGCGATACGCAGGGGAATGAATCCGATAAATAAGGTTGCAAAAATTCTGAAATGGCACTTGTCCAACCTGCTGACCTACTTTTAGGATCCAATTAGTAACGGTGTTGCGAAGGGGCTGAATTCGAAAATCCAAGGTATAAAATTCAGAGAGAGGAGCTTCTGGTCATTCGAGAGTTTTAGAAATAGCATCCTTTTTTCTATAGAAAGCTGGATATGACAACTCAATTATTCACACAATTCTAAGAATCACCTTAAATAGATAAGGTGTAAAAATTAGGCTAATTGCTATGAGTAGCGGTAAGTAACCTATACCGCCACGTCATCATGCTCTGGACTGAAAGCCGAAGACAAAGTTTAACAATAGAGACATATATTATTCAGCGATTTACTAGAAGCTTATTTGAAAAGAAGGATTTGGTATGTTGGAGAATACTAACCGGCACCGACTATCGCCGAAAAAATTGATCGCCTTTATTGCAATATTGTGTTTTACATCCGTACCGAATGCACAAGAAGCATTGAAAGACGTAAATTATGCAGTAATACTGCAAAACCAACAGTTTGATTGTCAGTTTACTGATATCATCATTGATAACGATGCAGAGGGATTCCCCTATATGCACGTAAACTTCACTGACGAATTAAAGAGTGTTGGAGTTACTGATAAGAAAAGTTGTGAATTAGACTTCTTTGTCTTGATCTTACCTACAAAAAACAACATTCGTCTGAAGTCATTGCAGTTTAGTGTCAAAGGAAACTACCTCGTTAAAAGTAGTTCGATTGCTGCAGCTCGGGTCAGGCTTAGATACAACAACAGTTCGCTCAGCCAATCTGAACAACTTATCGTGATAGCTCCAGAGAATGAAATACGAGAAGAATCATTTGACTTGGATGTCACTCTAGCAACCAAACATCCACCAAGCGATAGTCCAGATGAGGACGATTGCGGCAAACCTGTCTCTATTGAGGCTAGTATATATTCAGAGTTTCAATATGCCCCCGACTCACCGGGTTTTATTCAAATAAACGAAGCTTTTGTGGATCACTCAAGAATGACTTTTGAAGAATGCGACCCCACCCCACCTTTACAATCCTGATGTATTAATAGACGGAGACTTATTATGCTTAAAGCCTATATAATGTATGTAACACTTGTAATATCGCTGACCTGTTTTAATTCAGGGGCCGTGAATGCCAGCGTAGCATACGACAATCAATATAACCAAAGGGGTTCAGACCCCTACAATATTGAACTGATTGCCCAGGAGGGCGATTGCGTAAATAGCAATATAGAGATAAAACAAAGAGCTCCGGGCGAAGGTGATTTGATAAGGATTGATTTCACCAATAAAGAAATGCAAGCAGCCATATCCGACGCCGATTATGCTAATGAAAAATATTTTGATGAAAAAAATTGCTACCTCAAATATAAAATTGTCGTTGACGATCAATCTCAGCTTACGAATGCGGGGTTTTCAGCTGCTGGCTCATTTGTAATTACAAAGTATGGATTTTTGCTATCACAGGTAAGGCATGAATTTCCAGATCAGTATTTTTCTGTCAATGATTCAGCAATCTATGAAGGACATGAATTCTCTGATTACCCCTATAGCGATTCGTTCGACAACCAAATGGTTGATATCAAGCAACATCTTGATAACAGTCAATGCGGCGGAGAGTTCACTATCGAAACCAACCTGCGCACCTTTGTCGCAATTACCCATTTTGATCAGGGGCCTAATTTAATTGACTTCGATCAAGCCCAAGGGGTTTATGATTTATGGAATCTTCATGTCGATCCGTGTAATATCAGTGAAGATTAATAGAGGCTGTTTCATAACTTGCAATCGGCTATTCTCGCACACTCATAGAGTAAAAAGACGGGTGGTTGTGAGCCGATTCAAGTCAGAGTTGACCGACGACCAGTGGAAATTTGAACCCTGCATTCCCCAGCTAAAACGTAGGAAGGGAGGCCCAAAGCCCATTGATAGCCGAGCATGTATTGAGGGTGTCTTATGGGTTTTGCGCTTAGGCCGTATATAAACCAGCAAGTAGTCTGTAGTGGTCTACTAAACCCGGACACCAATTTAGGTGGAAAAGTTGCCACCGAAAATAGAGGCGTTCAATGAGTAGACAACGTCGATCCTTTTCTCCTGAATTTCAATTAGATGCTGCTCGTTTGATAGTAGATCAGGGTTACTCAATAGCTGAATCGGCCCACTCACTGGATGTTGGTACAACGGCCCCGCCGTTGGATGAAGCAGCTAGAGTCAGAGCGAGGGGGTAACACACCTGTAAATAGTGCACTTACCACTGAGCAACAGGAAATTCAGGAGCTTGAAGTCCGTATCAATCGCCTAGAAAGGGAGAAAGAGATACTAAAAAAGGTTACCGCTCTTTTGATGTCCGACGAGATGAATTGTACGCGATGATTGACCGATTAAGTGAGCATGAGTCCGTAGAACAGGTCTGTAAAGCGTTTGGAATACCTCAATCATGCTACTACGAATACAGGAAACGGAAGGATGTCGTTGATACGCCCAGAATGCAGCTTCGCTCCAAAGTCAGTGAGCTCTTTGAGCGCAGCCGTAGCTCTGCAGGTAGTCGTACAATCGTAGGTTTACTTTATGAGCAGGGAATTCCAATCGGACGCTTTAAAGCCCGAAGGCTAATGTATGAGGCCGGCTTGGTTTGTAAGTAACCTGGCCCCATAGATATAAGAAAGCAACGGTCGAGCATTTAGATATACCGAATAAATTTGATCGTCGATTTAATGTAGAAAAACCCAATCAAGTTTGGTGTGGTGATATCACCTATATCTGGGCTGGTTCGAGCTGGTGTTACCTGGCTACCATTCTGCTTTTCACCGGTATTGCCATGAAAAGCCAATCACACTGGTGTAGTGGCTATAGCACTCTCGGCAGCTATTAAGCGGCGCATTGACTTGCTTCCGCTAATCAAGCACCTGGAGATGCTGTGATATTCCAGTGAATCCAAATCAACACAGCCTACAATCCCGAATAATCACCCATTTATTTCAAGTGTAAAGTCCTTTTCCAGCGCATTTCTATCCCAGGCAGCACTGTTAGCTGCTGCCTCATAGGTACTTTGTAGAAACTCCAATAACAATTCATCTGGTGAACTCGCATTCCTGACCTCATCATATGAAAGTATGAACTCTCCCAGCTTTTCCGAATAAAAGGCAGAGGCAGGCTTCACCTTCTGAGCAGAATAATTTTCTGGCGCAGGGTAGCAATAAGAATAAAAAGATGCACTTTCAACACCACCTCCCCCGGGCCAAAAACCTGCACTACTCACCTCATGGGAGTAGGCCTCACGAGCAGCCCAGTCGGGAAAATGAGGTACTCCACCCGGATGTGGCGGAGCTTCCCTTCCTGAGAAGCGGGTTACTGCCATATCAAAACTCCCCCAGAAAAAATGAACAGGGCTGCACTTTCCAATAAACCGAGATCGGAATTCCTTAAACACTCGATCCATCTGTACCAGGGCCCGCCAGAAGCGAGTGGCATATTCCCGGTCATAATGGCAGTGCTTTTCATCCCCTTCAAAGGGGACTCCATCAGTGACTTCACTAGGGGTGGTAAAAATTGCTACTGGAAGTCCAAGGTCTTTCATTGAGTGCATTATCTTTCGATAAAAAGCAGCAACAGATTGCGGTTTCAAAGGTATAGAGCGGCTATTACCGTCTGAGACTATAATCAATAATTGATGGTCGACGAAGTCAAACTCTATAGTAAAAGCCTTACCATTGTATGGAATCAGCGAAGTATCCAACCCCTTTGCTGTTACATACAGTGGCACATGCCAGGAATGATTGGTCCATGGGGTCTGCACCAAGCGAATTTTTCCTACTATTTGGGTCCACATATGTAAAGTTGATGCCGTTTCTGACCATTGCGCAAATGAAATGTCGGGCCAATCCGTGCTTTTGGAGCGATTGACAGGATTCTTCACGAATTTGTCCTCTTGAAAATCCAAGTTTTATCCTAGTTCTGAAGTTACTTTATAGACCCGGCAGAGAATATTGGCAGAACCAGGTAGATTTCATGGACAATAGATATGCTTGAGTATTGTCACTTCTTACAACGATACAAATAGAAGGATTGCCATCAAATAAAGTAAGACTACGATAGACGCCCCTATAATCGTCGTTTTTGTCTTTACCTCTTCCCCTCCAGAGAGCCAAAAACTAAATACCCTCGTCACAATCGGCATTGCCACCCAAGTCAAGACTGAAACACTAATAAGACTAGAAACAAAAAGTGACATTGCTGACTTCCAATTTTCCATTAAAGGCAGAATCCAAATTGAGATCAGCATAATAATTGGGTAGAGCGCGAGAATAATGAGCATCGCCATTTTCCATTGGGGAGGCAACGCACTATTTTTTATACCTCTGGCATGGGCAAGCCAATCCTCAAAACCTCTCCCAATTTTTTTATATTGTACGCGCTCTAGAAAAGACTCTGCTTCCTCCATAAGCACTTTGTGGATGGGAGATGACAACCAAAGATTGAGGTTTTCCTCGGAATCAAATCGAATAATAATTACCCAGTCATCCTGTAACCCCTTAATGGGTTTTAGAAGTTCTCTTCCAAGAAATCCTGGATGACTTTCTGCAGCCTCCCCAATCTTCCCAAGCCACTTTTTATAGCCCCGAATACGGTCAGGTTTAACACGCTCAAAGACCACAATAGTGGCTGGAACAGTCATCTGCTTGGTATTAACAATCACTTGCTGCTGTATTTTTGCTCCAAACTCCTCTTCACAGGCAGACAAGACTGATCGTAAGTCAGCTTTCCTTAAAAAAATATTTAACTGTTCCACAGCCTCGAACTGAAATAGTTGGACCCACTCTTCTTGAACACCTACGATAGGCTCAATCAGGCTTGCTTCAATAAGCCCATCACAATGAAGAGCTATATCAGAAAACTTTTCATGCCATAGGCAGTAGTCACAGTTTCTGCAGGCAGGAACCTTTTGGGACAGGATTACGCTGGCATTCGATTTAAAGTTGGCCACCAACCAGTTACCAAGATATTCAAGGAAGTACGGGGTAAATCACAACTTTCCGGGTACCTGTCGTCTAAGCAGGTGCCCATTACTCAATAATCGATAAACTTATTCAGCTCAAGGAATTGTGACGCAAGGGTAAGGGTAAGGGTAAGCAAAATGGGCAATATTGCCAAGGCTAAAGGGCCATGCGATAAGAGTCCTCTAACGGCCAAGAAGCCTTAAATGTATACAGCCGGACGTCTTACATTCATCGTAAAGCTGTTCTAGATAAGTATGTCTCTTAAACAAAAAAAATCATCTCGTAAATAAACGCCACAAGAACTCTGTGGCGTTTGTGATCTGCAGACTCACGCTGGTCTCTTATTAAAATTTAATTGGGTAGATTCTCCCCCACTAAGAGCACCTTACCATTGCGTTCTCCCGCCGCCGCAACTCTTACGGCCTCTTTGATATCCTTGACTGGATAGGTCTCATGAACAGGAGCGGATAATTTTCCTTCTGCCACTAGCCCAGTAATAGTTCCAAACACTTCTTTCTGTCGCTCCGGAGAGGCGGTAGCAAACCACTTGGCCAGCCAGAAGCCCCTCACGGTGATATCTTTGAATATAATAATGCCCGGAGCCAGCAGGCAAGGCTCACCACTGAGAGCACCATAGTTCACCAACGTAGCACCTTCACAAAGCGCCTCACCCAGGCGGGCGGTCGCCATCCCGCCAACAGCATCAATTCCCAACTGGATCTTAGCCCCATCGGTGGCAGCTTCCACTCTTTGCGCAAGGCTCTTTCCATCAACCTCGCCGTCTACCAATACCACATCTGCCCCCGCAGCAAGTAATGGCTCCACCAGGGAGGCCCGGCGTACAACATTCACTACTTTAAGACCCCGGAGCTTCGCCAATGAGGTGAGATAAGACCCTACACCAGAATTGGCGGCGTTCTGGATCACCCAGTCCCCTTCTTTGAGGTCAACAAACTCGCTCAACAAAAGATAAGCAGTAGGTGGGTTGATGGTGATCATGGATAGCTGCACAGGATCTACATCATTGGGCAGCGGGATTAGTCCTTTGGCATCTGCAACCATATGCGTAGCCCAGGTACCACTTCCCACCGGCAGAAGAACAGTCTGACCAATTGCAGGGCCACTCACATTAGGTCCTTGCTTAATCACTTTCGCAATACCCTCGTTGCCGCCAATAGCCGGTAACGGCGGCAGCATGCCATATTGCCCAGTTAAAGTGAGGACATCAGAGGGGTTGATTGGCGCAGCCAGCATTTCCAACAGAACCTGGCCATCCTCTAATTCGGGCACATCAAATGAAACAGCTTCAATTACATCCTGTGGCACTGGGCCACGTTCACGATATTCCGCTTTCAGCATGTCGCCGTATCCTTTTTTTACTGATATTTTCTCTGGTGGTTCAGGGTGATGGCTATCACCAAGCCTGTTGGCAGTCTACTTACTAATGCCAATTGTTCAAGGATATCGAGACTGTGAATAAGAGAAAGCTAGAGCTACTCTACATAATTGGAATCCCAGAGAGTGCATAAACATTGTTCACATTAAAAAGGTTAATATTTGCCTATCAACCCCATACCTCTAAATTCTTGCCGAAATGTAAAACGAGAACTTATTGAACAGAGAATTAGCCTCACAATTTTCAATAGGTGAGATAAAATAATGATTCATTGGGACATACTGACTCAGTAAAAGTACTGCTAAAGCCCATCCCACCTTGAATTTCAGCAATAGTGGACACGATATCCAATCTGCTGTTATCGAACAGGTTACCAAGAAATCCTTTGTAGAATATTTGAACGAAAATATCTTTGGACCTCTGCAAATGGATCACACTCAGGTAACTAACCTTTTATCCAGGCCCCACCCTCAAGGCTACTAGGCTTTGATGGCTCAGATCTAATTGACCTGATTTATTAGGATGTTGCCAGTCTAGCGGGCACCAGTGCGGTACAAACTTAAACAAACCCACTAAAAGTGCGATGATATTGCCAATAGCACAGAAATAAATAGTGCTAGCAGTCCATTCGCTGTCCTGTCGTTGAAAAAATAAATGACAAATGTCGTAAGGATTGAGTGACACCGGTGACTTACTTATGCGAAGCTAGCAACCAATACTCCTTGTAATTTATCTTTACAGCAGCACCGGATAGGTGCTCTCAGGAGGATTACGTTGATCAAAAAAACCGCTTTAACAGTGGGCACACTGTTATTACTTTTAGGCCTCTCCTGCGTCGTTTGGGTCATTACTGTTCCCCCGCTTCCCGAAGCTATAGAGCAACGCCTGCAACGAACCCTAAACCAACCACTGCCCCCTCTGGCGTCAGACGACAGCGGCTTCGTACGCTCCGGGGACATCAATATCTGGTATCAGCTCAAAGCCCCTGCGGAACAACCTGTCCGTGGGACTGTTCTATTAATCAATGGACTGGGCTCCTCTTCATTATATTGGCCACCCAAGGTCTATGAACCCCTGCTCGCCGCTGGCTACCAAGTGTTACTCACAGACAACCGTGGTTGCGGTGCTTCCAGCCGCGTTCATAACTGGAGTAAAGAGACCGCTTATGATCTCAGCGACATGATGCAGGATAATATTGAGGTTATGAATACCCTGGGAATTCAGCAGGCCCATGTGATGGGGGCCTCTATGGGCGGAATGATTGCCCAGGAAATGGCTCTGCATCACCCTGCCCGCCTGAGAAGCCTCAGTTCAATTATGTCTTCAGGCTACGTAAATGATCCCGAACTCCCCGTGGAGCACGCATTTAAATACAGTGTGCTTCGGTTATTCCTGCGCTACGGGCTAAGTGGCTCAGAGGAAGGCATGGTTAGGCTTATGGCCAGCACCTATCACTTTCTCCAGGGACAGGGGGGCTTTGACGTGGAGCATATCACTCGCACCACTCTTTACGAGTTACGTCACAGGAAGGGATTTGACCCCCAACTACCCACTCAACAGGCCACTGCTATCTCTCTCTCGGGTTCGCGATTGCAGCGTCTTGAAAAACTGGAAGTCCCTGCACTTGTTATCCATGGCGATAAAGATCCACTCTTGAATATCGCTCATGCCAAAAAATATGCTGCGCGTATTCCAAATGTAAAAACGCTGTGGGTGGATGGTATGGGGCATGCCATGGCGCCGGTATATGTGGAGACATGGATGGAGGAGGTTCTAGAATTCCTGGACACCAACAATTGATGCAAAGGAAAGCAAAGTTACAGCTGTTTCTTCAATTATGAATGGACCGAATTCGCTGTTTCAATTCGTGAAGTACCGTACAGAAATAGTTTAGCTCCCTTAATAGCAGCCTTAGGTCTGAATACAATATAGGATTCTACCAGATTACCCGCAACCGACCTGGCTGTAACGGCCCCAGCACTTTAAGTCCTGATCCAACAGGGTAACCGGCTTACCATCTTTTCCAGCCAAATCCACTGTCACAGGCTCCCCCATCCTTTCACCAATTACAAGGGACCACTGTGTATTTGGCCTTTCACTCCAGTCGATCAGAAAAACCAAAGTAGGAACCAGCGCAAAGCATTTCTGGGTTGCGTTATAGAGCAGGTGGTGCGCACCGGGTTTGATTGGGATCTTAACCAGAATGTCAGCTTCTTCCAGGGTATTTCATCTTTGGGTAAGAATATTTCTGGAACCTTGCAGGGTCTCTTGCAATGAATCAAACCGATTTACTCCTCTTAATGCATTGCAAACAATAAGCAGGCTCCAGCGATCCCCAATTACAGAAAGCGCCTCTTCAATCACGCATTGAAAAGCGGATTTCTTCTCTCTCGTAACAGTCCTGTGATAACCCAGGGCGCCATAGCCTCAGAGGAAGTTTCACTACAAAACTTTCCTGTGTCTCCCCGATTGGTCCATATAAAACCAAAAAATTATTGTGATATACCTTCCACTTTCAATAACTTTAGTTGCATTTTGGAACTTATAATCATTAAATTAGTTCCAAAATGCAACCCATGAGACAGATGATGCGATCCAAACCCACTGTTTTGTGCTCTTCCACAGAGGGGTCTTTACATGACCTCAAAAAAATACGCAGAAGCAAATCATATATCGAATTTACCAAGGCCTTTTAATTAAGCCTGTAACGCCAAGGGTGGTATGGATGGATATTCCTGTGAAAATTTTGACCAAAATATTTTCGATTTCACTCAACATAAAGAAGATCACTCCCCTTTTACTAGCTTGTATGCTTCTTGCTGCCTGTGGGGGTGGAGGTGGTGAGCCCACTCCTGATTTAGACAACCCTACTAACCCAGAACCACAGCCAGAACCACAGCCAGAACCAGAACCAGAACCAGAACCAGAACCAGAACCGGAACCAGAACCGGAACCAGAACCGGAGCCAGAACCGGAGCCAGACCCGAGAGACGATAACTATATTCATGAGTTATCGCAGTTAGAAAAACAGGCTTTACTGGATGCACATAATGACTACCGCTCTAAGTGTGCCAGTGGAGAAGGTAGCGGAATGAACGGACCAGAATCAGCCTCAGACATGATCAAAGTTTTTTGGGACCCTGCGCTTGAAGAAATGGCCAAACAACGAGCGCTCAGTTGTTACAATGGTCATTACGGGGGGCCTCAAGGTATTCGAGATGCCTATGATTCGGTTAGACATTTAACCTCCTACAATAGTGAGAGTTTGGCAGGTGGAAAATATGCCACAGAAAATATTGCTCTCTTTACACACAACCCTCCTGCTTCCAACTACGACATTTCAACCTGGAAAGGTGCAGTGTTTGATTGGTATCACGAAAATACTAGTTATGATTGGGAAACCAATGCTTGTTATGGTGAACATTGTGGTCATTGGGCTCAAGTTTGTAATAATGAAACTCGATATATCGGTTGCGCTGTCGCCAACTGCAATACCGGAATAGCTGGTACTGGGAACCCAAACTATGAAGATGGCGCCATACAGGTTGTGTGTACATACTGGCCAGAAAGGGATGCATCTAAAAAACCATTTAATGAGGACCCAATTGGATTATGCGGAAAATGTAGGGCAAATTTTGATACCAACCAATGCCATGAAAATTTGTGTGTTGGGGGCAAGAGCAGTGAATTTTTGTCAAGCGGCCAAATTCAAGATGAACCTGATCAATGCCACGATGGATTAGGTCGATATGAAAAGCTTTGTAATAAAAGTGATGACATTACCCCGCCTTCTGATGTAACAGGCATCACTTATGAAATTTTGAACGGCGCTGTACACCTTAAATGGGAGAACTCACAGGATGATTATGGAATCGGCCATTATGCAATATATAGGCAGCTTCCAAATTTAAATGGTTACGAAGGTCGAACCTGGAAACCCGAGTTTGTAGATGAAAATATCCCCGAAGGTATTTCTGAAATTGATTACTATATCAAAGCCATTGATCTAGCAGAGAATAGTTCTGACTTTTCAGTTATTAAGGTTTTCTTAGACTAGGATACCTTAAATGTAGTAGTTCATACCTGAGCTGACAGTTACCGGTTTTTCAAAAGATGTTCTGTCAGGCCAAGCCTGGACTACTACGACTCATATCCCATAATAGTCAGTACCTCCTTTGGCCCGAAAAGTGCCTCGTATTAAACAGAGTAAGCGTTTCGTATCGCTACCTTGTATCGAAGTTCCGTATAATCGGGGCTTACTTAAGCCCCTAATCCAGTTGCAGGATCGACTGTTTACTCGTTACCATCTGCCATCACTAGCGTGTGCTCATTCAACTGGCACGTTCCAATTTACAATTTCCGGACATTACTCTCGGGAAAATGAAGTAGCCTTATCGATGGTTAGTTATACCCTGATAAAACATACCCATGTTTTTGCCGCAGTTCTGAGTATCACTCTCTTTCTACTACGTACCAGCCTGGATCTCAGCAGAAATACTGCATGGCGGCAAACTCCATTGCGCTGGATACCCCATGTGAATGACACTGTTCTGCTAAGTGCAGCTATCGCGCTGGTAGTTATCGGCAGCTGGAATCCGGCCATTTACCATTGGCTTGCAGTGAAAATAGCCTTGGTATTTGGTTATATAATCGCCGGTTTTTTTGCTTTAAAGCAGTCTTCTACGCAGCGTACCCGTATTATTGCGATTGTTCTGGCAGTAGTGCAGGCCGCTTTAATTTTCTATTTGGCAATAAACAAGCCTTCCCTCTAAATAATCTTTCCTGCCGGGTACACGTCTCCCGGCAGATAGCAATCTTGTAACCCCATGCTATGCAGTAGAAGCAGTGGCAATTATCAACCAGTTCAATCAGGTTACCCGCAACCGACCTGGCGAGAACAGCCCCTAGTACGTTAAGTCCAAGTCCAACAGGGAAACCGGCTCACCATCATTTCCAACCAAATCCACTGTCACAGGCTCCCCAGTCCTTTTATCAATGACACGGGCCCACCGTGTATTTGGCTTTTCAGACCAGCGGGCACTCCAGTCGATCAGAGAAACCAAAGTAGGAACCAGCGCAAAGCACTTCGGGGTTGCGTTATAGAGCATGCGGCGCGCTCCGGGTTTGATTGGGATCTTAACCAGAATGCCAGCTTCTTCCAGGGTATTTAATCTTTGGGTAAGAATATTTCTGGAAATTTGCAGGCTCTCCTGCAGTGAGTCAAACCGGTTCACCCCTCTCAGTACGTCGCGAACAATAAGCAGACTCCAGCGATCCCCAATTACAGAAAGCGCCTCTTCGATCGCACATTGAACAGCGGGTTTCTTCTCTCTCATAACAGTCCTGTAGTAGCCCAGGGCGCCATAGTCTCATAGGAAGTTTCATTACAAAACTCTCCCGAACCTCTCAATAGGCTCAGATATAACTAAAAGTTATTGCTTGATACGCTTTCACTATTAACAATTTAGTTGCATTTTAGAACTTATTGGCGCTTAATAAGTTCCATAATGCAACCTAATGGACAGATAATGCGATTCAAACCTATTGTTTTGTGCTCTTTTATCGAGGGGACCTTAACTAACCACGAAAAACAGAAGCTGGAGTTCACCATTAATCTGGCTTATCAGGATCATATGAACCCACGTGTAGCACCCAGGGTTGTATGGATGGAAGTGCCAGTTAATCAGGCATTTATGGAGGGTAAGCAATCGTCAGCGGCCACCTTTATGGCCCCCCTACCCGATGGAACTACCAATACTTTACGGCACTCATTTTTATACAGGCTGCTTGACCAGTGGTGTTCAGTAACAGGAAGAGATACATACGAGGTCGTCATTACAGCCCCGGACCATTCGCTCAGCAAAGAATTCCTAAGCACAAATCGCAAGCGCATGTCTCCGCTAAGGCAAATAGCATTTATTGGCAAGACACTAATACGCTTAGTGAAATCCAAAAGCGCCTCGGGGCAATTCAAAACACACATCAACTTATAGGAGATAAAAATGCCCCTATACACAATTTCCACTAAACGGCCACTATTGGACTCTGATCAACAGGCATTGGTATCCGCAATTACCGAAGCGCACTGCTCCATTACCGGCGCACCTGCACAATTCGTACAAGTTGTATTCAGCCGAGGCGTTCACCTGCGCTCAAGAAACATTGTCCATATCCTGGGTTCCATTCGCTCAGGCCGTAGCGATAAAATCAAGTCAGAGTTGGCCAGTGCCTTTGTTAACTCAGCTTCCCAGATTTTGTGCTGCCCCCGCTCTCGCTGCTCGGTAGACCTTGTTGATGTTCCCGCAAGCTGGGTTATCGAGGGAGGCGCTGTGATGCCGGAGCCCGGGCAAGAGCAAGAGTGGCTTGCCCGACAACTGGGCTAGGCCTGAGCTGACTTTCACACACCCTAGAATAATGAATAACACAATGCTGCCAGGCGCTAGCCCGCAGACAGGGAGTCATACTATGTCCACCTCAACCTTGAAAGACATCGAGGCTCTGGAAGCCTACCTTGGAACAGACAAGCAACCAGAAGGCTATGATTTTACTCACCTTAAAGAGATCTCGGAAAAGTTTACTGGCAACACCTTTGATGCATTAATGGCATCCTGTGAACGCTACTCTCAGCAAACTGCAGTTTCTTTCTTTCTCACTGGGCATGATTATGAAAAACCGGTAAAAATCAGCTATCAAATGCTGGCCGAGCGCATCATTCAAACAGCTAACTTATTTAGAAGTATTGGTATTGAAGAAACCGATACCGTAGCCTACATACTGCCAAACCTGCCCGAAACACACTATGTTTTATGGGGGGCAGAAGCATCAGCCAGAGTATTGGCAATCAATCCCTTGCTGGAAGCCAAACAGATAAAAGAGCTGTTGCAGCATAGCCAAGCAAAAGCAATTGTCACCCTGAGCCCTTTCCCCGGCACCGATCTTTTCGAAAAAATTGAGAGTATTTTGACCGACCTGCCGGGAGTTAAAAGCATTCTCCATGTAGATCCCGCCTATCACGCCCACGGGTTTAAAGGTTTTGCAGCTAAAATCATACAATATCAATACCGCAGACAATTGCAGTCGCTGGAGGGAAAACAACGAATACAATTTCAAGCGGCCATAAAAAAACAGAATCCCAACCGTTTGAATTTCAAACGCAGTATTAATAGTGATGATATTGCCTCCCTTTTTTGTACCGGAGGTACAACAGGCTTACCCAAAATTGCAACACATACCCACGGTAATGAATTAGCCAACGCGAAAAGTATTAGCCTTGTCGCAGGCGATATTATGAATCCAGGAAAGGTGATTCTTTGCGGACTGCCGTTGTTTCATGTAAATGCAGCAATAGTGACTGGACTTGCAGCCTTTATCAATGGCTGTGAAGTTGTATTAATGACTCCCCAAGGCTACAGGGGAGAAGGTGTGTTTACCAATTTTTGGAGGATCATCGAGCTATATCGAGTGAATAGTTTTAGCGCTGTACCTACAGTTTATTCCGCCCTACTCCAACAGCCAGTAAATCAATGCGATATATCCTCTCTGCAGATGGCCCTGTGCGGTGCAGCCCCTATGCCCGTAGAAGTATTTAATGCTTTTGAGCGAATAACTGGTGTACAGATTGTCGAGGGGTATGGCTTAACGGAGGGCACCTGTGCCAGCAGCATCACTCCCCCATATGGAACCAAAAAGGTCGGTTCTATAGGGCTACGTTTACCGCAGCAAATGATGCAAAGTGCGCAGCTGGATGAACAAGGGAATTTCACCCGTTATAGCCGGACAAATGAAATCGGGAGCCTGATTATTTACGGTGACAATGTATTTAATGGGTATCTCAATCCTGAGCACAACAGGGGGATTTGGGTCCACGATGACCAGGGGCGCCGCTGGTTAAATACCGGAGACCTGGGCAGGCAGGATGAAGATGGGTACTTTTGGCTCACCGGCCGCAAGAAGGAATTAATTGTGCGCGGCGGGCATAATATTGAACCCAAGCTGATCGAAGAAATCCTTTGTCAGCACCCATCTGTTGCCATGGCGGCAGCGGTAGGTACTCCTGATGCTTATGCGGGAGAAATCCCCGTCGCCTATGTCATGTTATCCGATGATGCCGCCGATTCTCTCACAACCCAAGAGAATGAGATTGTAATGAATTCCTCTGCCCAAACCCTACTGGAAGAAATTACCAGTTACGCCAGGGAGAACATTACTGAACGCGCAGCTATTCCAAAGAAAATTGTACTGCGCACAGTGCTCCCCACTACAGCAGTTGGCAAAATATTCAAACCTGCACTAGAGATGGAAGAAATCCGCTTATGTGTTGAGGGTATTATCAGGCAGCTCAACCAGGATACAGATATTGCCACTGCTGATACTGAGGTAAAAGTAGAGCAGGATAAAACACTTGGAACTATTGCCAGGGTCTCCACTCAGGGAAATTCAAATCTCCAGAACCATCTCTCTGAACAGCTCGCTCCATATACATTTAAATACGAAATCGTCTAACATTTCAATAAAATGGAGGGACTTTCAATAGATAGTCCCTCTTTCCATTCACTAAAATAGAATTTAGAAATATTGGAATAGGGTCTTGCTTATCCAGTAAGAACTATCAATGATATTGAGCAAAATTAATTACTTTATTTTTTGTGGTTATTATCATTTCTACTGGACATAAATCTTTTACAGATGCTAATAATGTAAACTCTTATTTTCTATCCCACACCTCATGGTCAATCCCTTTAATATCATACTTGCTGGCATCAAAAACTGGCTCCTTAATTCCTCGATTTAATTGCTCTTCATAGTCCGCTAGAACTTTGAATGCAATGCCTGAAAGCAAAATAATAGCCAGGATATTTGTCGAAGCCATAAATCCCATTGACACATCAGCCATGCGCCAAAGCAAGGTAAAATTCTCGGCACTGCCGCTGAAGGAAACCCAGGCACCAAAAAGGATAAATATCAGGAAAACAATGCGATAACAGAATATAGAGGTGCGCGTGTGGTAAAGATAAAAAATATTGGTTTCACCATAATAGTAATTACCAATAATCGAAGTGAACGCAAAGAACAGCAGCGCAAAGGCAATAAATCCGCTTCCCCAGGAGCCCACCTCACTAGCTAACGAGTCCTGGGCCAGCTTTACTCCTTCAACATTCCCCACCATATAAACATCGGCAACCAGAATAATCGCCGCCGTACAGCTACAAATCACAATGGTATCCAGGAATACCGAAGCCATTTGCACATAACCCTGCACCAATGGATGCTTTACATCGGCGGCAGCACCAACATTTGGCGAAGACCCCAACCCGGCCTCATTGGCAAATAATCCGCGCTTAATACCATTGGAAACCACTGCCCCCAGTACACCTGCGCCAGCCTCAGTCAGTCCGAAAGCACTTTTCAAAATAGTGGCGAGTACTTTTGGTAACTCGGCAATATTGACGATCAAGATTGCCAGAGCCACTAACAGATAGGCGATCGCCATAAAGGGCACTACAATTCCCGCAAAGCTTGCGATAGAGCGAATACCACCAAACACAATAATCGCCGCAACCAAGGCCACCACAAACCCTACTAACAGCGGGTTAATTCCCCAGGCATCGTTGATTGCCTGGGCCATGGCATTTGACTGCACTGAGTTGAAAATAAAGCCGTAACACATCAACAGGAATATAGAAAAGGTGACTGATAACCACCTCCAGTTTGGCCCGAGCCCCTTTTCGATGTAGTACGCAGGCCCACCGCGGAACGTTCCCGGCTGCTCCCCTTTTTCCTTGTAAACCTGAGCAAGGGTATTTTCAACCATACTGGTCGCCATCCCCAGCCAGCCCACCATCCACATCCAGAATACGGCACCCGGCCCCCCAGCAGTAATGGCAACCGCAACGCCCGCAAGGCTCCCGGTACCAATACGGGCCGCAGCACTGGTGGCAAATGCCTGAAAAGCAGAAATTGAACCGGGATGCTCTTTATGGATACCGCGCACCATAACCTTCACCATATGGCCAAAGTGCCTGAACTGGATAAAGCGGGTACGAATGGAAAAGTAGAGGCCGGCCGGCAATAAGGCCATGATCAAAATTCCCAACCACCAAATGCCGGCAACTCCCCCCCATAGAAATAGGTTGGCCCAGTCAATCACCCTGATTAATTGGTCCAGAAGCGCTTGCATCCACCACTCCCTTTGACGGCTTACTTTTTATTCACCCATGGTACCGGCGACACCCAGGCTGGTAATAAGACTAGCAGTCTCCAGGCAGATTGATTTTCAGCAGAAGTCAAAGGAATAAAGAGGAAAGGCCTGCCGCAGCATAAAATTCATCCGCCACGGCATCACCATAAATAGGAAGGTCTTAACAGAAAATTTCCCGCGCTCGCTCTGGAGATACCACTTTACGGCCACGCTCCTCCGCAATAACAGCCAGCGCCTCAATCAGCTGGCCATTACCGCTAGTACGCTCCCCTCCAGGCAGGTAAAAGGTATCTTCCACCCCTGAGCGCAGGTTCCCGCCCAGCTCCGCTGTTTTGCGATGCACGGGCCAGATTTCCTCACGCCCGATCACCGTACTCTGCCACAGGCTATTTGGCTTCATATATTTCGGCATAAGCTCCAGCAGTTCCGGGTCTGCGGGCATTCCCGAAGCCACCCCCATCACCAGATTGTAATTGGGCTTATCCACCATACCTACATCTGCATACATGCCCACCGAGCGCACGATACCGAGATCAAAACACTCAAACTCTGGCCGGGTACCTGTCTCACGGCAAACTTCCAGTAGCTCCTCCACCTTGTCTACCGGGTTATCAAAAACCATGGGCGGCCAGGCCCAGGTGCCATTAGAGCGCGCCTTCAGATAATTCAGGCTGCCAGCATTACAGGCAGCAATTTCCGGTTTGCCGGCGCGTACACACTCCAATGGGCCTCGCTGGTCCCTGCCTATAGTGCCAGTGGAAAAATTTAAAATAACACCGGGACACTTTTCGCGAATCGCATCGGCTATTTCCAATGCCACTTGCGGGTCCCAGCTGGGCAGATGCCCCTTACCCGGCTCCTGGGCACGAAAATGTACATGCATAACCGAAGCACCGGCATCAAAGGCTTCCCGCGCAGAGATTGCCATTTCCTTTGGGGTAACCGGAACCGGGTGCTGCTGGGGGTTGGTGAGCACCCCTGTCAGGGCGCAAGTAATTACAACTTCATCAGACATCGCAGGCTCTCCTGAATTATCTTTATTTGGGCCGCGGTCAACCTGGCAAGTCGAAGGATCTATTCAAAATCCATTGATTGCCTTTCTCGAAGTATCTGCACCGTCACCAGGTACAAGATCTTCAAGGCAGTATCCCTAAAAATCAGTTGATCATTGTTATTGATCACACCAAGCGCTTGCTTGGTTATTGCAGCCTATCACAGGCATCTGCCCTTAGAAAGGCACCTTGTGCCCTCTTTACAGGGCCGGCAGAATGCAAGAAACCAAATAAGGAAATAACTAACCAATGAGCGAGGTCCCCATGACAATTACCGCCCCCTATGGCAGCTGGAAATCTGCAATCAGCGCTGAACTTCTTGTAGAGGGCAGTGTGCGCCTAGGGGAAGCCACTCTGGTAGATGGGCGCTATTACTGGCTGGAGTCGCGACCATTAGAGAAAGGCCGCAATGTCCTGGTGCAATACTGCCCAAAAGATGGCCGCAAGGACCTCACTCCCGCCCCTGTGAGTGTGCGCTCCAAAGCCCACGAATACGGTGGCGGCAGCTACCTGGTGAGTAGGGATACGCTCTACTTTGTGTTAGCGGAAGACCAGCGTATCTACCGCATGAAACTCGACAGCACCCTGCCCGAAGCTATTACTCCAGAAAATAGCTCGCGCTACGCAGACTTAATTCTGGATAAAAAAAGAAACCGCCTGATCTGTATCGAGGAAGACGACAGCGGCCACGAGCAAGGCGCTGAGGCGTGTGCTCGTATCATTGCGATCGACCTGCAAAAACCACTGGATACAACTCCCGAAGTATTACAGGAAGGTGCTGATTTTTATTCAAACCCGGCCCTGAATGCCGACGGCAGCAAGCTGAGCTTCCTGCGCTGGCATCACCCCAACCTCCCCTGGGATGCCACCGAACTGTGCCTTGCCGACTTGAATACACAAGGGGAAGTTACCGAAGTCACGCAAGTGGCCGGCGGGCAGAACGAATCCATATTTCAACCACAATGGTCCCCACAGGGGGAGCTGGTTTATGTTTCTGACCGCAACAACTGGTGGAACCTGTACCAGCTGGGGCAAGAAACTCCCCTGTGGGAAAAAAATGCAGAATTCGCCACACCCCAATGGGTATTCGGCATGTCTACCTACGGTTTTATCAGCGAGGAAGAAATTCTGTGTACTTACACAGAGAATGGCCGCTGGTATCTGGCCACCCTGAATACCCGCACCGGTAAGCACCACACTATCGAACAGCCCTATTGCGATATTGAAAGCCTGCACTGTGAAGATGGAAAAGCCATTATGATTGCCGCTGGCACCGACAGTTTTCCAGCGGTTGTCACTTTTGACTCGGCTATGCGCACTTTAGAACCTATAGCTAGCAGTAACAGCCGTACCTTACCAACCAATCTCTTCTCCAACGCCCAGGCAATTACCTTTACGGTAAACGACCGCGACGTCCATGGCTTTTACTATCCTCCACACAACCCCAGCTACTCAGCCCCCGAAGGCGATAAGCCCCCACTGATTGTATTTAGCCATGGCGGCCCCACAGGTGCCACTTCAGCAGGCCTCAACTTAAAAGTGCAATATTGGACCAGCCGCGGCTTTGCCATTCTGGATGTAAACTATTCCGGCAGCACAGGATATGGGCGTGAATATCGAGATCGCCTCACCGATAAATGGGGAATTTATGATGTCGAGGACGTCTGTGCAGGTGCCGAGTACCTGGTTGACCGAGGTCTGGCAGATCCTGAACGGCTGTTAATTAAAGGCGGCAGTGCTGGCGGTTATACAGTACTCGCCGCACTCACCTATCACGACACCTTTAAGGCCGGCGCCAGCCATTATGGCATCGGTGAATTGAGCAGCCTTGCCAAAGACACACACAAATTTGAATCCCGCTACCTGGATAAACTGGTGGGCCCCTGGCCATCTGCCGAGCATATTTATTATGAGCGCTCTCCCATCAATCATGTGGAGCAGCTGAGCTGCCCGGTAATCTTCTTTCAGGGTATGGAAGATAAGGTAGTACCGCCCAACCAGGCAGAAACCATGGTAAAAGCCCTCAAAGAGCGTGGCATTCCCGTTTCTTATATCACCTTCACCAATGAAGGACACGGATTCAGGAGTGGCGACAGCATCAAGATGGCACTTGAAGGCGAACTCGAGTTCTATAGTCGTATATTCAAGTTTCCGCTGGCAGAAGCCGGCCCAGGAATCACCATTGAAAACCTTTAGCAGCGCATCCCTACAGTTAAGAGGCATCCAGTAAACCTATGGGAAGATGGAGACCGCCGCGTCCGCGCGGCTCCCGCTATATCACCGCAGAGGGCGCGCAGCGAATGCGCGCCGAAGTAAAACACCTCTGGGAGGAAGAACGGCCCAGGGTCACCCAGGCTGTCAGTGACGCAGCCAAGTTAGGGGACCGCTCCGAAAACGCAGATTATATCTATGGCAAGAAACGACTGCGTGAAATCGACAGCCGCGTGCGCTTTCTCACTAAACGCCTGGAGGAAATCACCGTAGTAGATCGGGTACCAGAAGATAAAGAAAAAGTATTTTTTGGGGCCTGGGTGACGCTTGAGGATGAGGACGGTGAAGCTGTTAGCTATCGAATCGTCGGCCCAGATGAGTTTGATGTGAAAGCAGGCCTGATCTCAATGGACTCCCCAGTTGCACGCAGCCTACTGGGGCGAAAGCTCGACGATGAGATAGAAATTCGTCAAGGAGAAGAATGGCAGACTTACTATATCACTGAAATCCGTTACGAAGAGTAACGCTTCTACATATTTGTTGAGGAGGGAAAGTAAGTGCCACTGGCCACCTATCCCTTCCCTTTTATTCCTGCTCACTCACTGTCTATAAAAAAATACATCAAGCTCTATTTCAGTCCAAATTAAAAAATAAACCACCCTATTCCTGAATTTATAAACGGCCTTCTACTCCTCACACACCTGTCTACGCCGGGACACCCCCAAAAAGGCTAACCCCACCAGAAACAATAAACCCATAAAGTAAACCGGGGATAAGCCTACAATAAGCAGTTATCGGCCCGCCCTGAAGGCTCCACCTACTTCTCCATAACTTCTCCAAACACTTTTCCCTGAATTTTATCTCACCAATCAGTGAGCACCTGGAAAAGCGGAGGGATTATTCAATTTATAAGATGAGAACCGGTACGGAAAGCCACCTAAATCAATCAAGAATAAAATTATATCCAAGTGTAACCAGGCAAATATAGGCACGAAAATAATCTTATTGGATTTTATTAAGTTTGTTTTAGTGTCAAAGCTGCGTAGAATTGGTGGATATTTATCGGGATTTAGGCGCTTATTTAGCAAACCTCTGTGGGCAATAATCTAAAAAGCCTCAGAGAGTCAGAAGCCTTAAGATTTCCCTAGAAACCCCACCCTTCAAAGGAGAACGCTAGCGTGATGTAAGAGTAAGTAAAAGGCGCTGACCCAAGGTGCGTCAACACCAGGGGCCAGCTGACCAAATTGATAACCCAACTATCAAAATGGCTGAATGGATAATACGCTAGAAACCCACTCGTCTTCAATAAAGTGGAGAACATTCAGTAGCTTGGAGCGATTCCCCAGGCTCTGGGAGCGTTGCGCCCGCCTTTTCTTCTTCTACGCCTACCGTTCTCGTGCACCACCCCGCATTTCCTTCACACATTACTTTTAAGCCTTTCCACTGTGGAAAGCCTGCCTATGGTTTAAGTTCAATAGGAAATGACCATGTTAATTTTAACCCGCCGAATTGGCGAAAACATCAGAATTGGAACAAAAGTTTCGGTCACAGTATTTGAAGTAAAGGGTGATCAGGTAAAGGTAGGAGTGGATGCTCCCAAATCCATTTCCGTTCACCGCGAAGAAATTTATCTGCGGATCAAAAAGAAACGGATAGTGACAAATAGAAATCGCTGAGAATCAGATGGTCTATATGCAGTTTAAAAAAGTTTATCGCCCATTAGGGCGATACGGGGATCATATATACTGGTCTTTCGGGAGAGCATTGTAAGTCTCCGCTTTTACTTTCTATCAAACACTAGGCGCCTAGGATTTTTCTGAGAAATCCCTGCATAGAATTCAGTATTTAAATCTTTCAGCACCAATAATTGCCGCGACTAAAAATTTATCCGAGATATTCATATTGGTAAAGTATCGGTTTTTCTCAAGAGATCATGCCCCTTCTGGCCCGATGACAAGATCTAATTAAACCCCAACCAATTTCCGAAGAAGAAATCCTTGAAATACTATAACATCAGCATGGGCCAAAATTATTAGCACCTATCATGCGGTGATTACTGATCTTTTAGAGTAAGGAATTCCCAAGATACGCAACAATTTTAATAACAACCTCTCTATTAACTATTATAGAACCTGCCAGCACTCTTAATAAAAAATATATTTTGGTCTATACAATTGCCAAAAAATACAATACAGCCCTTATGAAACTCACCAAAATATTAAACAGTGTTAGTATAATCACATGATCTCATAGCCTCACAGGCAACCCTAAATCTACGCAACAATAAGAATCAGGCCGGCCTGAGGGTTGTGAAAAATTAAAAGAAAAAACTACTTTTATGGGCTGAAGGTTAATAGACACCCGCTAAATAAAAAAATTCATTTAACCAGTTCACATTTGGAGTCAAATTATTGCTGCGCAGGCCTATACTTGACCAGTAAGTCTCATTATTAAATATGCTATGATTGCCGTCAGGTGAACAATACCGCGGGTATATCGATACCTTTATTGGCACCTCAATAAGCAACAATAAGACTATTTACAATTCAAATTTGTTTGGTGAGGAACTTTCTTTTGAGTAACCAAATCTCCCTTGCTGGCAAACCCAGCCAGAACAGTAAGTTACCTCAATGGATTAGCTGTCAAGACTGTCTTCCTACAGCGGAAAATGCCACAAATCGTGGGTTAGTCAGGGTAATTTGGAAAGTTGCCACAGAGTCAGAGGGCGCCACCCTTATTGCCTGGGAAGTAGGAATGGACCATTACGAAAATGCGCACCAGTACTTAGGTTGGATGCCGATTGAAACTATCGAAGAGAAGGTGCCTTCAGGTTCAAGCTAAAACAAGCTTATTAAAGTTTATACAAATAGTGCAATTACCAAGCAAATATATGTGGTTATTTTTTATACTGGCTGGAAGAAAGATATCAGCCGACTTATTCTCAATTTACTCTCCAGGCGCCTGAGTTGTTGTTTTTTAATCTTTAACTATTGCTTTACCGTTGTGGTCAAACCAATTAAGCAGAGTGCCGATACTCTGCTTATGTCAACTGATGGTGCAGAGGCCAGAACAGTCAAAGCGCTTTTAGATCGCAATAAATTACTTCCGTATTCGGCATCTCTATTAACGCCTGCCTAATAAAATGGTTAATCAAAGCCCCCTCAAAAAGCTAGAACGGCAATAGTTCATCAAAGGCGCAAAAACAGATCTTTAGCAAGGTTAATTATCAGCAGGTAATAGCTAGGCGATTGTTCGCCTTGATTTAAAAGCGCTCAAAAGAAAACTATTCAAGCGATGAACGCTTGAGGCAGAAACCTTACGATTAACTATTATTACTTCTCCTGACTGAGAAACTAACCCCGTTTGTGACGTAAGGAGACCTGGATGCCACAGCCCAATGTGCACCCCAGCAAGACTTATTTATCCCTACTAAGATCTCAGTTTAATTTACTGCCAGCTTACAAGGTTCAAAATCCCGCTCTCCAAAGATTATTTCGGGAAGCAATAGCTGTTCAAAAAACACTTCTTACTTTCTCTTGGAACCAGCTTGAGCAGCAGGCTCGCCTATGCCTGGGGCTTGGATATGCAGAGTTTCGCAATTTACAAAGCCGCGCAGATAATGCTTCCGAACTAAATCAAATCGATCATCGAATGGGTCTGGAGTTCCTATACGTATTACGAGGTATTGCTATCAGTGAAAGCAGGGACCAATTTGCGACCAACCTTGAAGATGGCCTTCAACAAATGGATATCGATAGCCGCCTGGATAGACTCTTGGCAAAAGCCGAAGAAATGGTGGGCTCGGAAGTCCCCAACAGTATTGTGGAGCGATTGCGTACAAGGTTGGCCGACATAGGAATAAGGGCCGATATTCAGGCATCAATGGAAGGCCTGGCGAGTGGAGACACGGAAAATATCAGCCTCCTGAACGCCTACCTGCCCAATACAGATAAACCCCTGAACCCAGGCCTGGAAAGTGGTGCCGATGCGGTAATTATGTGCCTGTGTCGCGGCCTGTTGGCTTTAGTGCATGCGCAATTTAATAACGCTGTGTCGACAGGAGGGCATAAACCTGGGTTCTCAACGGATGACATAGGCGAAGTTAAAGCCATCACCAGGGAATTTACAGATTTTATAGAGGGGTGGCAAAAGCAGATTTACAGCGCAGTATTGATAGGCAACCCGGAAAATATCACAAACATTTCCTTGTTATTCGCAGGGGAAATAGAACGGAACTTGCCCGCACTCATAGGAGCGCAGGCGGCTATGCATAACGTCATCCAAGAACTCCTGGGGAGAGGTAGCGGCGGCTTGGCTGAGCGGGTTGGGGATATCGCCGTTGATGCCCACTTTCTTACTCGCAAGGCCATTGCCAGCCATGTGGCCTGCTACAGACTTGCCGCGAGTACGAGCGGTTTGGAAATACCAAAAGATATTAAGGAACTGCAGAAGGGTATTGCCTCAATGTCGTTTAGTACCGCACTTCCCAATGGTAAGAATGTGGAGCTGGCCAAACTCAGTAACCACTTGGACGGAGAGTTTATTGAAGTTCGTGGTTTCGTAAAAAATGTCACCTCTCCTCCTCAGGAAGGCGGCATGCTATTAAGCCACATTAAGTTGCATGACCCCTCCAGCGATGCCGAGGCAAATGCCGTGGTGCGCTTCTCTCACTTACCGCATGCCGGCGTTACCAAAGGAGCCTTTTGTAGGCTCAGCGGCATATTCAGAAAAAGCTCAAGCCTGTTAAGCGGGAGACCTGGTGTAGAGGTAGACGCTCTCGCACTTGCCGATATCGGCGAAAACAGCTTTGACATCGCATTTATGAGGCTGGCAAGCCGTTGGTTCCAGCCATGGCGGAGCAATGCAAATCTCTATTGGTCCCTTGGAGTTCAAAGCCCTGATAGTAGCGATGAAACTTCCCAGGGCGCTGCAGAGCTGCTCTTTACCCCTCTGATACGTTAACAGGAGAAGCGCCATGCCACCGGATGACGGCTGCTTGTCGGAACAGGAAAGTGTTGAAATCAAATTGCTGGAATTAGAGGTACTACTGGCGATGGCGCAATTGGCAAAGGCCGAGTGGCACGCCGCCAAAGAGTCTGTGCGCGCTGAATGTCTCGAAACGGCCATTCCCAGCCTTCCCAACCTGCATCAAAAAGATGAGATGGATATGCCTATCGAGCCAATGGATCATGCCGTGGCCGAGTGTATCGAAACTCACCCCGATGTTTTTGCCGCGTGGGATATCTTTGAGCAGGTTGCGCTCGAACTCGAAGTGGAACTGGAAGACATGCATGGACTGCTTGATGAGTGGAAATCCTGCTCACATGCGCTCCATGGGGGAGCACCGCTCAGGTAGTTGCTTCGATGCACTTTATTGCCAACTTACGCCGTCAAACTCTGGATGCCTTCGCCAGTCATCTCATTTCAGCCGATGGCTACTTGCTATCAGCCCATCGTATTACAAACCCAAACCTGCGGCTGGCTGTTGAGGTGCGCAACAGGGGCCTGCCACTCTTTGCCGATAACGGCACAAAGCAGTTAATCGATTCTGTCTTTGCGAAATTCTCTGAAAAAGCCAGGGAAATCACCCGCGAGGTCAAAACTCTACGCAGAAAGCTCGGTCATCTCCCCCGCGGTCGCGAGGTCCCGCCAAGCCTACGTAAAAAAGCCGATGCACTGGCAGAATCCGTACTTGCCGACTGCACTGGACGATCCGAGTCTATCGATACCCTCCAGCTGATCGAACGTCAGCTGCTGATGAATCCCACCGACCTTATCGCCCAGGAAGACTTCGCCAGCACCTGCCTGGTGGCCTTGGACCTGGAACGGGAGATCACAGGCTGGACAGTGGAGCGCATTGCCTCACGCAACCGTCGCAGCTTAAGGCTCTGGCAAAAAGTAGCGGAAAACCCGCTCTGCCAGGGGCTTGCGATATATGCGGTACTGAGTGCGATGGACTACAACACGGCCCGCGACGCCGGACAACTCGCCGCAGAAGCTGGAGTAACATCCGCAGCTATGGGGCTCGCGGGTATTTGCGGTGACCTTAATGCAACGGATTTTTACGTTAGTGGTACGGCATCCTTCAAATTGACTCGTCCGGTCCCACGGCGTTACGTGCGCCTGGCACAAGTACTTAAAGGTATTGCAGATGGCTACCAAGACCGCAACACGCGTTTGCAAAGATTTCACTGCCTGGGCCTTGGCGCTCCATCTTTGCTGCCCATTGCCGCAGCAGCCCTGCCTACAGAAACGATAGTTACCGCCGACGCCACCAGCCCTATCCATGCCGCCGCTAAAGACCGCGTACTTTATGACCCGGAGAACTTTGGTGATCGGGCAAGCACTAAAGAGATAGTTGAACGTATTTTGGAAGGCGGTAGCTGGCCGTTTCTCAGCCCATTTACAAAATCTTTTAAGCAAAAATTTGGCCACGACCCGGATACGGCCCGGCGCTGGTGGAATACACTTGGAAACCCAGGTATCTCTTCAAAGACCCTGCGCCAAACCAGCGACCTGACCATATCCCTACCGCTATTTTGTGAGGCAGACCAGAGCATTCGCCCAGTCGCCAGAGATACCTGGATCGCACACAATCACTGGGTTCTAGGAGAACTCACCAAGGGCAACAGTGGGCCACAGAGGCGTGATTTTGCCCATCAGATTATTGATCACTGGATTAATGGACCCTCTACGACAACCAGTCGCGGCCTTGGCGCAGCTAAAAGAATACTTGTCAATTAAGCCCAGCAACCAGATATAGCGGCTTTATGATTGAGCCCATTTTATTGTGAGCGCTGTAACAACTCCCCATATCCAGTTAAAAAACAATACAAAAACCGGGGTAAGTGCACCCAATTCAAGCCCAGCCATACCTTTTCCAGCCATTACAGGAAAAACCACAAAAAGCTGGAACGCAGTGGGGAGCAAGCTCAGGATGCTGCCTTTTAACAACAACTTCGATGACAAGAAGGGAAGAATAAAAAAAAGCCCCCAAATACCCCCCCAAACTACCCTGGGATAGAGCCATTCAGCGGATAAAGATGGGGTAATAGACACACCAAGAGATGGGGTTATTCCAAAGTCCCCAAACAGCCATACCACAACACTATTGGCTACTGCGCCCAAACAACCAGCCGCAAAAAAGATTAGTAATTTTTTCATTTTTTATTCTCGAATGCATGAAAGCGAACATCGCTATTTGTAAAAACATTCTTCTCAAAATAGCAAATTTTTAATCCCCCAGGCTTTGCCACCTTATAAACCTGAGCACTTTTCACCAAATGCTAAATCGGTTGGCACAGCAATTACAAACTAAACTGGCGCCAATAAGAAGTGATTATTAAACTAATCATTCCCTTCCCGAAGCTGTTCATCCCAGACCTAAACTGACAATTAAAACCGTAGCGAATAAAAGGTTACTCATTATCTTACCCGAGAAAACAAATTTATCTTGAATACCACTTTGTACCAATTAGCAGCTAAAAAAATTCATCTGCATGACATAAAAAATAAATAATTAAGACGACCAAAAAACTGACCACGAAAATTTTTAAAAAGTGAGAACCAAGAGCCTAAGTGGTCGAAATCGCAACCCAAGCCGACAGAAAATACCTATCGTTTAGCCCAATAAATTCCTGTAATACATAAGTGGTACATTTATGGTGTTTAACGCCAAAAATCAAAATCTAAATAGGAACAAGTACTGATGAAAGTACCAGTAGTAGGAATGCTGTACCCGATTTTATTAGGATTGGCGATACATTCTGCAAGTGCGCAGTCTTTTGATGAGAGCGCCTATCAAAATAGGCAACTGCAATATATTGAAGAGGGGGTTTCTTCCACCAATGATACCGCTGTAGTCCTGCAGGCATACACTGGTGATGAGCTCAACTGGGAGGCACTGAACAAAAACCTGGATGTCTTGCGCAATGGTGGAAAAAAAAATTCAGATTTCACCCTCACCAGGCTGATCCGTATTCTGTTTTTCCGCCCGGAAATTAAAGACGAACTATTTGCCGCCCTGGATGGATACCATTTCTGGTTTAAGGAAGGCGGCACTGGGGATCATGTCTTTGCCTCTGAAAACCACATGATCATGTACACCTCTGCCCAGTACCTTCTGCAGGAAAAGTACGGTGCCTTTGCAGATGACAGAACTTATAAGCGCCTAAAGCGCTACCTGGAAGTCAAAAACCAGTACGGTTTCTACGAGTTTTACTCCCCGGTCTATTACCCCTACACCTTATCGGCGCTACTTAACCTCGTTGATTTCTCTGAAGATGCAGAAATCCGCGCACTGGCCACAGGAGCTGCGCAACGCTTGCTACAGGACATCTTGCTGGTCACTAACGACCAGGGCATCCTTTTTTCAGCCGCAGGCCGCAGTAACGATGGCTATCGCAGGAACGGTTCCGGCGGCAACATCAACCGCATCATCTACCTGTTAACGGGCCTGGGCAAAGAGTCAGTAAGAACACCAAGCCCCGCAGGTGTAATGCTGGCTACCTCTGGCCTGGAGATCACCGATGAGGTCTTTGAGTATTTCGGTAAAAACCTGAATATGAATTACTCGGTAGGCCACTCTCTCGGCGATGCCAGAAACAGTCTCTATGCCGACTTCCCCCGCGAAGAACGTGTGCCCTTCTACTGGAGCCAGGGAGCCTACTTCCACCCCGACGTAGCCGCTGATACCGCTTGGTTCGCCAGTAGATATCAGCTTGAAGGGTATGAAGGGCTAAAGGCCTTTGACCAATTCCTGGGTCTTTCAGAAGCGGCTGCCCCCGCTGCCGCTAAGGCCGGAGCTGTATTCAGCCGCAGCTCGGTGCTCTCCGGTGCCAACTTCTCTATGTATAAAAATGGTGGTGTGATGATGCACTCCATTCAGAACTACTGGGGTGGTCGTCAGGGCTACCAGCAGACCCCCTGGATCGCCACCACCGGCACCCAATCAGTCTGGGCGAAGGTTGGCGATGGCAATAGCACCATGCAAAACGACCACCTGCCCAAGATTAAGCAGGTGAACAATGTTGCCGTAATACAATACAATCCCTACCCGGAAATTGAGCTGTTCCACTCCGGCGGCTCCAACGTAGCCCTGCAGTGGCCGGAAGGGTTTGAAGAGGAAAAGCGCAGCGGCAACTGGAAGTTCGGCAAGGAAGACGACGGCTATATCGCTGTGCGTTATCCTTGTGGCAATGGTGACTCCAATACCGTTACCTGCGACTGGAACGAACAAACCTGGGTAGTGATCATGGGTAGCCAAGAGCGCTACGGTAGCTTTGAAGCCTTTAGCCAAAAGGTGATTAATGAAGTCAGCTACGATGCCGACTGGGAATGGCACGGCTCCTTCTGGAAAGGCACATTGAAATATGTGTACGACTCAGACGTAAAGTTTGATGGAACCGATATCAGCTTAACCTGGTAAACGCGATTCCGATCGCTCTTGGTGAGAGGCTTCTTCTTCCCAAGAGCGATCTCAATCTTTCAAAATACTCCTCCTGAGTTTTCAGAGCTACTTTTTTAATTACGGTTGATTATGCTTTCTTGGTTATTAATTAAGTGCACAAGATATGTTTACAGCACATTAATTAAAATTGTCACTTGCTTTCTTCATAATAGTTTTCACACCCATCCTTAGCAGAGAACATATAGATTATCAGGAAAATCATCTGACATTTCCTCTAGAGCCTTTTCTTAGCAAATATTTCTCCAGACATCTAAATAGACAGACATCAGGTAACTGTCGCGCAGAATTTCATCAAGCCCCCCTATATTCACATACCTTATTCTTAGGCAATTAGTGCTTTCAGCCTATGGATAAAAGTCAACTTACGAATAGAATTATATCTAAGTTAGATTTGAAATTTAAACATGCGAAAACTACACCCCAGATTTGATGAAATCAAAAAATACTGCATGAGATTTTAAGATCATTTTCAAACATTATTTTTAACGTGGGCAATTTAGCTGCGCCGCATTGCATTGCATTGGATTCAACTTAGAAAAGCACTTAATTAGTAATATACGTAACAGGCAAAGAAAACCCATGAACAGATTTACCCCAATCACATCGGCTATACTACTCTTACTAAGCGCCGAGGTTTTCGCAAACAATAATACGACCATACAATTCCAGGTTGGCGTCAACAATATGGCCAATACAGATCAAGCTGATCCAACCACACACAATAATTTAGTCACCCAAACACAATTTGGTGTCTCAAATAATTCAGATGCATCCCAAACTACGGGGACCACTAACAGTTCGACAACCCATTTGCAAGTGGGAGAATTAAATGTATCAGAATCATTTCAAGATCAATTTACGATGTTAAGTAGTACCTTCATTAATCAGATCGGCGAGGCAAATCAGTGGATTTCCTCCCAGACTTCCACGACATTTTCTACTGCATTTGTAAATCAAGTAGGTTCGATGAATGCTGGAGGCACCTCCCAAACTTCAACTACGGCTGGTAGCGCATGGGCAAACCAAATAGGTACAATGAACAACTCTAGTATTGTTCAATTTGGGTCTGCATTTATCAGTGCTTTTTCCAATCAAGTAGGATCAATGAATGAAAACGAAATTTTGCAAACCAGCGCTAATTTCAGCCTAGGAAGTGTTAATCAACTTGGCGAGTCAAACAACGCAACAATACGGCAACTTGAAACCACTTTGAGTATAGCCACGGTCAGTCAGAATGGCTCTCTGAATAACGGTTCAATAGATCAAACAAATACCATTTTTAGTTCCGCATCTATTTTCCAAGTTGGCGAATCAAATATTTCAGAATCAAATCAAGATCAGAATACATTGTTAAGCAGTATCTTCATTAATCAGTTCGGCCAGGCAAATCAGTGGGTTTCCTCACAGACTCTCACAACATACTCTAATGCATCGATAAATCAAACCGGCTCAATGAATGCAGGAGGCACCTCCCAAACTTCAACAATAGCTGGTAGCGCTTTGGTAAACCAAATAGGCACAATGAACAGCTCTAGCATTGTTCAATTTGGAACTAAATTTATTAGTGCCTTCTCCAATCAAGTAGGATCAATGAATGAAAGCGAAATTTTACAAAGCAGCACTAATTTCAGCATAGGAAGTGTTAATCAACTTGGCGAATCAAATAATGCAGTAATCAAACAAGAAGGCGGCACTACCTTGAGCAGTGCCACTATCAACCAGGCTGGAGTCATGAACATGGCAGAGGTTACCCAGACTGGTGCCACACTTAGTGTAGCGACAACTCTTCAGTTAGGCAGCAGCAATATCCACTCAACTAACCAGACTGGAACTAGACAAGTCGCTATTGTCGCACAGATAGGGGATGGCAATATCGGGTCAATAACACAATGACGGCCTTTTTGGCAAATCCTTTGCAAAATTTTTCCCAGGGAAACCGCTAAAGAATTCAATGTGAGTGGTCGCGGTCAAAGACAAATGTATTCCACTCGGAGACATCACAATGTTGGCCATACCAGTATAAGTAAAGTAATTACTCCCATAACTTGATGCCAAGTACAAAAATCGAATACCTAATGTACAATAAATCAGCAAACTGTGCTGTTTCCTGAGAGATAGCTTAGTGAATCGTCGAATTAAAATAACTTGCCCATATCGAAGAGATAAAAAAGGTCATATTATCAAGGCCTATCCATCCGATACCAGTAATTCGCGATAAAGCCCCGCTTATCTACTTGCAGCGCCTGTCGGGTAATTTCTGGAACGCTATTCTCACAGTGCCATTCATAGATAGTCACCCGCCCAGTTACAACTGCCGGTATAGATTTGGATGCAGGGTTGCTCTTACAGTAAGCAGTAATCGCTTCACTCGGCTCCTTCGAAGTGTTCGCCTTTTCCTTGCAGGGAAGATTGGCACCGATAAAACACGCATAGACTCCGCCATCCATACAACGCCAAAAGGTGCCCCCCGCAACCCAATCCCTTGGGGCGCCCGCAGAAATACCAGCCGCCAGGTAAATACCCGTTAACACCATCTGCGGTTTTGCGGGGCCTATATAGGGTTCTTCCGGGTTATCTGCGTTGACCACAACTCGACAATAAGCCACCGGATCATTAAAGGCCCCAAGATACTTTCCTTTATTTTGCGCTTCATCAGCCAAGCCCACAGCAGTAGCCAATAAAGGAAATACACATGCGGCTAAATACATCACCCATCGAAACATTCAATGACCTCAAATATGACCTGAAAGTAACAATAAAACCGTCAAGTTGCATATCACCAATAAGTATTGTTTGAGATAACTTCTAGTCGCCAAGGGTTACGACCAGTTATCAGTCGCTATTTAGCCAAGGTAGCATAATTACCCTTGACGTCGACCAACGGCTGAATCACCATCACTAAAAACAACTTTCCAAAAAATTGCCCACAAATGAATCAAGTAGTGCCTTGGTGGGAAAGCACGAAAAACAAACTGGATGCTATGGCGAATTTGATTCTGGGTGATACCCTGCCCCACTCTTTTAACCGATAATATTTTTAACTTTCGTATGGAATCGACCGTCACTTCAGGGAAAGATCATATGAGTAAAACAGCATGGGTGACCAGCGCCATCTCCCAAGCGGATACCCTTTGGCAAGATTCACGCAAATCGATCGAGGGTAAATCTTTTAGCGACGTGCAGGATTCTGACGGGCTCCAGTATGTGGATCTGGTGATGGAAGGCGGTGGCATGTTGGGGATTGCCCTGGTGGGCTACACCTATATCCTTGAGAAGGCTGGCATACGCTTTCGCAAGGTTGCGGGCACTTCTGCAGGTGCCATCAATGCGCTGTTTTTAGCCGCTGCCGGCACACCGGGCTCATGTAAGAGTGCAAAGTTACTGGATATTATGGCTAAGGCGGACTTTGCCAGCTTTGAAGACGGCGAACGTTTTGCGCGCAAAACAGTACAACGCCTGCTTAAAGGCAAAGGGCTTTTTAGTAGCCTGGCCCTGCATCCGTTCGATTCTCTACGAACCTGCAAGCAACTGTTGCGAGAAAAAGGCCTCAATCCTGGCGATGCTTTTACCCAATGGCTACAAGAGGAACTGCGCCAGCTGGGCATTACCAATACGGCACAACTCAACCAGCGTATCAATCAGTTTCCCACCCTTCACTACCGGGGGGAGCCCGATCCCATAGTAGGCAATGCAGAAGTCGCTTTGGTTGCGGCGGATATTACCACTGAAACACGAGCCGTATTCCCAGCCAAGGCACCGCTCTATTTTAGTAACCCGGATGCGGTGAATCCCGCCGAGTTCGTCCGGGCTTCCATGTCTGTGCCGGGCTTTTTCAAACCTTACACTGTGAAGGATATTCCCCAGCTGGATGAATGCAGTTCAGTGGCTGAGAACTGGCGCAGTATAAAAGGGATTGGCGATCCCCGGCTATTCTTTAAAAATGGTTTCCCTAAAGAGATTCAGTTTGTTGATGGCGGCCTGGTATCCAACTTCCCCTTTGATATCTTCCACAAGCCAGTCGGTACTCCCAAGCTACCCACTTTTGGTATCAAGCTGGAGGTGGACCACTACCAGCCCAAGTCTGACAAGGTGGGGCGCTTTGCCATGGGGCTAATCAATACCTGCCGTAATATGCTCGACAACCATGTGCGGGCAAGCCTGAATGCGGAGTACCACACACTGGTAAAAGAGATCGCTATAGAACCGATGACCAGCGGTGAGCACCCCCACTGGCTGGACTTCGCGATGCCAGGAAAACACTGTGAGCACTTGTTCTTATCGGGCGTTAGAGCTGCAATTGAGTTCTTAAGCAGCGGTTTCCAATGGGAGGATTATCTGGTTCTGCGCCAACCGGAAGTCTTCTTCTCGGGGGAGCAACTGGCTTAAAAGAAGAAAGCCGGGTAGAACTACCCGGCCAGGGCTGTTATTAAGTGGTCAGAAAGAACGACGGCGGTAACTGCGATAGTCGGCCTGCCAAAAGTTACGCTTGAGAGATTTCTCCAGATGCTCATGGCTCACTTTGGGCGCAACCCCATCGAGCTGTGCCTGGGCAGCCACAGCCCTGGCGATATCAATGCTCACCTCTCGAATATCATCCAAGTGTGGCAATAACGCGCCCTCCCCCTGCTTCACCACTGGCGCCTGCTCTGCCAGGGCATTGGAGGCTGCCATCAACATGCCGTCGGTAACCCGCGTGGCATTCGCGGCAATCACCCCAAGGCCAATACCCGGGAAAATATACACATTATTGCATTGGGCCACCGGGTGGTGATGCCCATCAATTTCCACTGCGGCAAATGGGCTGCCGGTAGCCACCAGCGCCTCTCCCTTGGTCCAGGTATATATTTCTGTAGGGGTCGCTTCAGCGCGGGAGGTGGGGTTTGACAGCGGCATCACCAGCGGGCGCTCATGGCCCTTCTGTAATGCCTCAATCACCTGCTGGCTAAATAAACCACCCTGTCCGGATACGCCAATAAGAATACTCGGCTTTACCTTGCTAATCAGGCTTTGCAGGTCTGATTCGGCTGCCCCATCCAAGATATCCGGAGACTGGGCCAGTGCAGCCTGGAAATCGTGTAGCCCCTTCATATCAGAGGTTACCAACCCATAGCGATCGAACATAAAAATGCGCGAGCGCGCATCTGCATCGCTAAGGCCAGCCTGCACCATGGCGGACACTACCTGCTCGGCAATTCCACAACCGGCGGAACCGGCACCCACAATCAGAACCCGCTGGGCCGTTAATGGCTCCTGCCAGGTTTTGCAGGCGGCCAGAATGGTCCCCAGAGTGACAGCGGCGGTGCCTTGGATATCATCATTGAAACAGCAGATTTGATCCCTGTAGCGTTGCAACAGTGGCATGGCATTGGTCTGGGCAAAATCCTCAAACTGTACCAGCACCTTGGGCCAGCGACGCTTTACCGCCTCAATAAACTGCTCTAAGAACTCATCATATTCCTCTTGGGAAATGCGCTCATGACGCCAGCCCATATACATGGGGTCGCCGAGGAGGGTGCGATTATTGGTGCCAACATCCAGGGTGACGGGAAGTGTATAAGCCGGGCTGATACCACCACAGGCTGTGTACAGGGATAGTTTTCCGATAGGAATACCCATTCCACCAATACCCTGATCGCCAAGACCGAGGATACGCTCACCATCGGTCACTACGATAACCTTGACGTTTTCCTTGGTAGCGCTTCGCAAAATATCATCAATATATTCACGGTCTGGGTAAGAGACAAACAGACCGCGATGATTGCGGTAAATGTTAGAAAATTCCTCACAGGCTGCCCCTACGGTGGGCGTATAGATGATCGGCAGCATCTCATCAATATGATGCTCAATCAGGTAAAAGAACAGGGTTTCATTATCGTCCTGAATCCCTCGCAGATATATGTGCTTGTCCAGCCCCGTCTTACATTGCTGGTACTGTAGATAAGCGCGCCGAGCCTGCTCCTCAATCGTTTCGACATTATTTGGCAGAAGCCCGGCCAGGTTGAATTCAAGTCTCTCCTCTAAAGTGAAGGCACTACCTTTATTCAACAGTGGCATCTCCAACAGGGAGGGACCGGCGTGGGGGATATAGAGTGGACGCTTTTCGTTGTTGCTCATAAACCTGCTTTAAGTCTGATACGGCAGATGGAGTAAATTGCGCTCAGCTTTTGCAATCTGACTAAATTAACTAATGCGGGTCAGGATTGTGCGCAAACCTGCCAATCCAGTGGGGCATGGAAGACTATCCATTGTTCCGCGATATAACAAGACCCACCCTTCGGCCTACCCGCCCCTAAAAAAACGCCGCTCAACTATGCTAGCTGTATTTTCACCTAAGGAGGCGGTACCGAAATCAATATCGGCGCCACTCATTTTCTGCCCAGGCAATGGAGCGCCCGGCATGCAAATAAAAAAACTGCAAAGTATTCTGATCGCCCTGTCAGTCGCGTCAGGCCTATATAGCTGCGGAAAAAATAATGGTGAAGTTGAGGAGCAACCTAATAAAAAGAACGAACAAGTCTCACAGGAAAAAAATCAGCGTGAGGTGCTTACCGCCATGGCACCGGAGATCAAAGCAGAGATAGAGGCCCAGGAAAGTTCTGACAAACGTATCGCACGCAATGTCTATTTTGGCGATACACATGTCCATACTGGCTGGTCTGTCGACGCGGGGTTGGACGGCGCAATACTCACCCCGGACGATGCTTATCAGTTTGCGCTGGGAAAGGAAGTTACTTCCAACAGCGGACTCAAAGCAAAATTAAACCGACCTTATGATTGGTTTATGATCACCGATCACTCCGACGGCATGGGCGTTATTAGTGAGATAGTCGCTGGCAACCCGGAGATGATGTCCGACCCCACCCTTAAACGCTGGCACGATGCTCTCGCCTCCGGCAGCGAGGAAGCCACCAATAATGCCAAGAGCGAGGTCATTGTTCTCCAGTCCCAAGGCAAACTCCCCAAACAGGTAATGGATCCCAAGTGGATGCGTACCGCTTGGGAGAGAACCGTTGACGCCGCAGAGCGCTATTACAAACCCGGTGAGTTCACTACTTTTATTGCTTTCGAGTGGACGGTCAATGCCGATGGCGGTGATAACCTGCATCGCAACGTCATATTTCGCGATGGAGCCGATCGCACCAAATCACTGATGCCATTGACTACTTTCGACACCCAGAACCCGGTAAAACTCTGGGAATGGATGAAGGCTTATGAGGATAAAACTGGTGGGCGAGTATTAGCGATTCCACACAACGGCAATATGTCCAATGGGCGCATGTTTATCGAGAAGCAGTTTGACGGCTCTCCCCTAACTCCAGAGTGGGCTCGGCTTCGTGCGCGCTATGAGCCACTCTATGAACTTGTTCAGGTAAAAGGGCAGAGTGAGTCTCACCCTGCCCTTTCTCCCGAGGATGAATTCGCTAATTGGGACCTTTGGGACCGCGGTAACCTAATCCTGAAACCCAAACCTCCCGGTGCCTTACAGTACGAGTATTGGCGCGAGGCTCTCAAATCCGGACTGCGCTTGGAGAAAGCCCTGGGCACCAACCCTTTTCAATACGGTGCCAATGCAGGTACAGACACTCACACAGGCCTCTCCACTCCTGATCAGGATAATTTCTACGGCAAGTTCAAAACCCTGGAACCCAGTAATAAACAACGCTGGGCCTTTCCCTTATTGAAAGGGGTCGGTGGCGAGTACTTTGGATGGGAGCAAGCCGCTTCGGGCATCACTGGTGTATGGGCTAGAGAGAATACCCGCGAAGCCATCTGGGATGCAATGAACCGCAAGGAGACCTTCGCCACCACAGGTCCCCGGATTTCCGTGCGCTTCTTTGGCGGTTATGACTATACGGATGCAGATATCAAAGGAGACATAGTGGCGAATGGCTATAAAAAAGGGGTACCGATGGGGCAAAAGCTGCCTCCCGCCACCGAGGAGCAAAAAGCGACCTTTCTTGTAGCTGTATTGAAAGACCCTCAAGGAGCTAACTTAGACCGAGTACAAATCATTAAAGGTTGGCTGGATGACAACGGGCTCACCAGGGAAAAGATCTTTAATGTAAAGTGGTCCGGTGGGCGCAAAATAGACAGTGCCGGTAAGATTCCACCTGTAGGCAACACCGTTGATCTGGACACAGCCAAATACTCGAACACTATTGGCGAACCCCAGCTGATTGGGCTTTTCAAAGACCCGGAGTTTAACCCCAAGCAAAGCGCTGTCTACTATCTGCGCGCCCTTGAAATACCGACACCTCGCTGGACGCTCTACGATAAGGTGCGTTTTGGCATTGATATGGACGAGAAGGTGCCCCTCATTCAGCAAGGGCGCGCCTTCAGCTCACCAATCTGGTACTCGCCGCAGTAAGCATCGAAAAGATTGCATTACTATTTGATAGAAATAGCAATCTTAACTTCGTTAGGGCTTGCATAGTGCTCAAAATCAGTAGTGTAAGCTCGCTCATGAGGGCAGTCCGGTGCTGAGAAATGACCCCACACTTCCCCCCAGAGATCGATAACTGCCTGGGGCATCTCACCCTGTGCGCCAAATACAAGGTACTTGCCTGGCTCTATATGAACTGTTTTAAAGTCTTCTGACATCTCCGTAGAAAGCATGTCGGAGCAGGCAAAGACATCAAACAAGCCCGTGTGGTCTGACTCATAGTTGGTATACACACCATACACCTTGGGAGTGCCACGCAATTTTGGTGCAGCTTCTGCGCCAAACTTATCCCAAAGGGGGGTAATCTTTGCAGTGCCCGGATCTGCCTCATTGGCATTCTTGGTTCTTGTACTAAGCCCCACAAGATCAAAACCTTCAATCTGCTCAACAACCATAGCCATTCCGGATTATCCTCATTATTAATATCGTTAGCATAACAACCTACCGTGAACCTCAGTAGATCGCAATCTTACTGGCTTCGAACATCTATATGTCGAATGATTCCCCTATCGACAATTACAAACTCCACGCCAGACATTTTGACAGTTTCACCCTCTTGAGTAGTGCCCTCAAAGTCAAAATCAAAACGAATAATGCCGGATTTAACCTCATCCACTTTATTTACAATCCATTCTAACTTGCTATAAGAGCCATGATGGACCCTTTGCATCACCATAATATCTTTCACACCCAGATAGAGTGCGCCATCTCGCGCACAGAATGTGGAAGACTGATCAAATAGATTTTCTATCTCGACAAAATTACTCTGATTTGAAAGGTCAAAGTAATATTTTGCCAATTCTAATGCCTCTGACATAAACTCACCGTCTTACAAGAATGAAAACTAAGCTATAAATTAATCATCAGTAGGTGCATACTGCATTAAAAAATGTACCGCATCTGTGTGCTGGTTTGGAGAAAAGCACTTCATATCAATACCTCGAAACAGCTTATCCTCAACACCTACAACTTTCTTAAGCCACTCTTTATCAGTCAAAATCGCCACGGCGCATATATTTGAGATGCCAACCTCAAATAGGTACTTGAACTTCTCTACAACTGCCGAAAACTCCAGGCCATCGAATGACTCTATTTCTTCGTAAATTGTGATCTTTTCATATTTCTCCCCAAGGGCTTTCATCTGGTCAAATGCCTCAGAAATATCACTTTCAGTAATATCTCCAGATATTTTGAATGCAAGGGCATTAGGTATACCGATATCAATGGTTGTAATCATTTGTTTATTCCTAATTTGAGGTCAGCAATGTCCGAACCCTTAAACCGGGATAGATAGCGGCCAGCCTCTTAAACTTAAAGCTATCTACCACCTTTTCGTTAAAAAATAATTACTGAATAGACTGCCATTGTGCTTTCAGGGCATTGACAAATAGTTTATCCCTACCATCTACGCCAGAAACATAGAGGATGAAGTCACTACCATCCTTCCTAAGGATGGTGACCGTAGTATTATCCTCCAAGCCCCCCCATTCAACCTGGATATCTTCTACTTTGTCATAAGTCGCCACTTCTTTCTGTAATACCCCTTCCTCTTTCCAATAAGAAAATACATGACGTTGAGTGAAGCCGTTCCCATCATCTCTCACAAATAAAAGGGCATCACTATAAAAATATTCAACTTCATCTTTTGGTTTTATTATCCCCTGTCTTTGCATAAACTTAATGTTATCAGCCGAAATTTCGCTGCCATCTATTACCGCTTCGCTCGGAGTCAACCCAACTTCGCCTCCTATTTGAATCACATATAGAGGCAGGCCAAGTAAAATCAATAGAACATGCCTAATACCCCAACGGGAATTATTTATCTCTGCAGATGATTTGGCACCATTAACAAAAATCATATAATTTGCTAGAGGCAATATAGCTAATGCACTTATCAGCAAGGATAGCAAGACATAATCTGTAATATGTCCTAAAATCGACGAGACTAGAAAGATTATAGCCAATAGGATTGCCAATTTTTTACCAGGCAAGTGAGAAACACCAAAACGGTCTACGCTATCCTCTTTTAGATTGTTCCAAAGGGGGAAATACCAAAATTCGTTAAATATCCCTCTGGCAACCGGCATGATTGCGCTGTTCTCCTGTACCCGAATATACTTAAAATTCCTATAGAACCAATAGACACCAAATAATCCAAAAGTAAAAATCCACATCGCTATCAACTTACCTAGAGAAACTGGGTAATAAATCGCGTCTTGTTTAACTGGATTTTTCCACCTTTCATAACGCCACATAAAAATAAGCAGCACATAGAAAGATGCATATATATAAATAAATGTGGCGACAGACAACTGAGACACCAACCCCCCTTCGACCTCATTTACTATAGAAGAATTTGTATACCGTTTGTAGACACCATAGCTCAAGTGATTTTCTACCCTTTCAATTGCCTCAATGTAAGACTCGTAATCTTCAGCCTTAACATGATCAATCTTGCTTTGGTATGAATACTCTAACCTCAGTTTTTTAGTGGCTTCCTGATAATCAACGGTATTCTTGAAGTGGAAAAATTTGTTATCTTCCTCAAAAAACTCATTATCAAAGGACCAATCATCCCCTTCAAAGTTGACTTCGATGATCTGCTCGATTAGCTCCGGATACAATAATTCTAGAGGGTGCCGCCTATTCCTATCATCATATTTTGAAATCGCCGAACTGACAATATTTGCATAAAAATCAACTTCATACCGCTCTCTTTCAGGCTTATTCTCCCAGAACTCTTCAATCCTATATTGCTCGGCATAAGAAAAAATATTCCTCTCAAGATCATCTTCAAATTCAACTATAGTTTCAACTTCAATACCAGGATAATAGCCTTCAAAAAATTCCAGATATCCATTCTGAATTGAGTCTCGCCCATTACTCGCTAAGCCTCGCCTTTGTCTTTCAGCATTCCATCCATAATTAACAGTCTTTGACTTAAATGCTACAGAGCCTTCAGTAGGAATATTGAACTCATCCTTTACAAACACACCAAATTTTGCAAAAGTCGGGTGCATTTCTGTTAAGTTATCGACGCCAGGTCTTAGTACGAGTGCTTTTCCATAGTCTGGTTGGTGGATTGTATCTAAAGCACCATGCTGATAGCTTCTAGTCGGGTCTACCCAGTACTCTTTACCCTCAAACTCAAAATAGGTAATGACATGATCAAAGGATCTGACACTAGGGATTTTATTCTTTAACTTTGACTCCGTATTAACTAACGCAGGATAACCTATAACTCCTAACTCTTTTAGTAGAGTAAGAAATAGTACGGTTTTATCTTTACAGTCACCATAGCGGTTTCTTAATGTCTCACTCGCCAATCTGGGCTTATGCGAATTTTCCCCCAACTCTATTCCTAAATAACGCACCTCATCCTGAACAAACTTTAGTGCAGCCGATATCTGGGAACCCTTATCTGATGAGTTTGATTTTATATTATCTGCTAGCTTCGAGATATCTTCATTAATATGATATACATCCTCATACAACCCTCTCCCCCAAATACCAACATCTTCCCATGTCTCAGACTCACTAAAGTAAACAGCCCCCCATGGACTAAACCAGGAGGGAGTATCATCATCAGACTTCAAAGGGTCAATTTTACTATCCTGTAAAATAAACTCATTGGCATCACCTAGATTCCGTCGTTTTAATTCTAAATCACTATTTACGATCGAGTACTGGAGAGGATTTGGCTTTTCCCAAAGTATGCGAAGAAAATGACTTTCTAATGGAACAGACCAGTTAAGATTGAAACTATAAGCAAATAGCCCTTGATAGACAGGGTTCATTCCCGAGCGAGTATAGCTATACTCTACAACATCCCCTACCCTAATGTCATCCAGAAGAATATTTAATGTTATTTGGCCACTATAAATCAATTCACTCATTTCTTCTTCACGCTGTATGTAATCCATACGCGCTGTATTGATTTTATTTAACACTTCTCCATTTCGTATAACATTAATAGAGTGCAGAACTACTTTTTGATAGACAGGATCATAGTTAATGCTAATCTGCGAACTCTCATCTACTCCCTCTTGATTAATAATGTTTTCAGCCATCCGGAAGAAATAATCTGGCGCCTTCTCCTCACCCACCTTAACTTGTGTATCTAACAGCAAGTAATGAACTCCATTCTGAATTTTGTCATTTGGAGTCTTACTTACTTCAGGAATAACTACATTTGTTACCCATCCTGGTACAGGTGAGGTTGCAACTTCCTCCTCAGCCCAAATTTTTCCAGCCCCACTCAACAAACAACCAATTAAAACCACTTTTACTAACGAAACAATTCTAATATTCATCTTTCTTTTTAAAGTGTAAAAATACTCACCAACAAAAACGACAACAAATCTACTACCAACTCAAAGTTATTGTTCTCACTACCACTCAAAAGCAGCCTGAAATACCGCCTCACCTGGAACTAAAATACCAACTACCACCCACTTAAGTTGACATCTTCGATTAAAGTATTATCGATTTCCAATCGAATACGGAAAAAACCTTAAACAACATGGTCGACCTCTTATGTTTGCAATAAAACAAATACCACGTAATTTATCATCTCTAAATTAAAAAATATACTTTTTAACTTCTCGAAACCATCCACAACTGTAATAATTATTCAAAAATTGAATATATCCAGATTATATATGCACACAAGCATCTCTATTAATAAGTAGCAACCCTAAACTGAAATGCCCAGACATATTTCTATCGGTAAAAACAGTTCAGGATTCTGAGGTGATGACTTTGAAACTTGTATTTCTACCCGGCCTGGATGGCACTGACATCTTATTTAACGACCTGATAAAAGCACTTCCCAAGACACTAAATTACGAGGCAATTTACCTCCCAGAATTAGAAGGACAAGACTGCTCAGAACAAGCAGTATCACTAGAAAAAATGACAAAGGAAGAAATCCTTTTTCTGGTTGTGGAGTTCTATTCCGGCAGGTTAGCCTATGAGCTATGAAAATTAACAGAGAATAGAGTAAAAGAGATTGTCTTTATTGTCAGCTTTGTCTCACCACCATCAGCCATATCCAGATTTTCTAAATGGCTGTCAGTTTGAATTATGAAACCCAACTTCGTAGGCCGATTGATAGTCAACTTCTCAGGCTTCAATGATTATGACACAGACGAAAAATCTCAGCAGCTTTTTCAGTCGTTGAAGCAAACGAATACAGATATACTAAAACAACGATTTATAAATATTACAAAAATAGACACACCAATTCGAAAATTCAGCATAGCTTCGGTTTATATCCGCCCTGTGAATGACTATTTAGTAGTCAAAGAGACTAATTAAAACTTTGAGCTTTCTATTAGAGTCCCTGGAGGTTATTAGTTTGCCAGGCGGACATTTTATCTCGCAGTCTAAGTCAGTTGAATGCGCAGGGATTATAGAACTTACTGCTTATTTAGCACTCAATACCAACAATCACTACTTGTCAGGGTGATAATTGGCACGGCTTCAAAAACTACTAATTTCGCCCATCTATTACTCACATGAGAGTGCTCCTAAATTTTATTAGCAATTAGCGCCAAAGCAATTGTATCGATCTGATTACCAATACACTTAGAGCCAACAAGAAAATATATGTACTTTTTGAAAAAAATTTTACAGGTATTTAGGCAGGCAATTCCTGCCTAAATAAAGTAGATAAGATTTAATAGAAAGGCCCCATTAGAAAAATGCTCTTAGGGGCCTTTCTATCCTACACTCCTCGACTCACCAATAAGGTGATACAAAAGAGGTCAACCTTATTAGGGCATGGCGCATTGACGATCTGGATATGGGAAGCTCTCATTCAGTGTTCTGTAAGAAGAGCCTGCATCAAGAATCCAATCAAAACCTATCACAGTAGGATTGGTTACTCCAGCGGTTAACGGTCCCTTAAACAAACCATCAAACAAATCATTTTTTGCACGCCAGTCTTTCCATAGCACAAAACCTGATGATGTAGAGAAGTTATCAAAGAAACGGTATTTGTCCTCACTCCCAATAGATCTTGGTAACGGTGGTGCACACAACATCCATTGATGATTACCGTCGATGCTTTTGAAGGCACCAGCAACAAGATTATCAGCGCTTAATCCATTAAAAATAGACTCGCTCAAACCTTGAGTCCTGGCTAATGCTTTCAGCCCCTCCGTATCCAGCAAGGCTAGTTTCGCCAAAGTAATGGCATTTGCTACTACTGGATACTCACTCACACTGTAGTCGCCATTACCATCCAGGCGCATCTCTGCTGTGACTCGATAAGCCATATCTGGGATTTTAACCAAATGCTGAGTATTGGATTCATTTTTCGAATACCAGGTATTCAGCGCAGTATCGGTCATGGGTGCATCAAGCAGGTCGAGTAACTCCTTGAATTCGGTGGGCAGCACATCTTCCACCTCTTCAATCGCATACTCCTTTACCTCCCCTTTTAACCCATCAATTGCCTTTCGGAGCTCTTCTCTGGCATTGCGTACCGTAAGAGGAATTGGCGCATTATCAAGAACCGTCAAAACATCAGACAGGGAATCGATCATACTATCGACATTTTGCCAAATATCACAAACTTGCGATGGTACCCCAATAAAAGTTGGGCCATAACAATATACCCAATCAGTTAAAGGATCTACACTACTAGCATTCTTATCCATGGTATTTACCATCATGGTAGCGGTAGTGCGTGTATATTCCAACATTGCAACATCAACCCCTGATTTCCACATCTCAAATTTGGACTGGATCGGGCTAACATTACTATTCAGAAGCTGCAAAAGATCGATGGCGGCATCTGCAATGGCATGCAGATTTTTCTGTGCTTTTTGCATTTCCGCATGAGCTTCTCTAGCATCCTCAATATTTTGTTTAGCCAAATCATTGGCTTCTTCTTCTAGATCATGAATAACTTTAAGCGCTGCATATTCGCTGGCGTGAACAGTCTTTGCAAGGCTCTCGCATACATCTACATCATCTGAGATGAGCTTATCAGCCTGCATACTGATTATCATTTTTTCTGATTCCGCCTCACGAACCCAAAAATGATCTACAACATTGTGATCTAAAGATACACGCATCTTCCAATCATATTTTTTGTCATTAATAAGAGGAATAAAAATATTACTTGATGCAATAGGAATAAATGGTGCCTGAGTGTTTTCTCGTGCTAAATTCAAAACATCTGTAACACCATCAATCATATATGTTAGATGTCTAGGGTATCTACTATTAAAGGGGACTTCGCTCTCTATTTTTCTATGCTGCTCATAGAGGTATTGGTCTGAGAAAAGTTGATGTGCTGAAATATCAAAATCTCTCGCATACCAGTGCTCATCACCATCACCATCAAATAGACTCCCCGGGTTCAAAGCTAACTTTACCAGGTCCTCTACACCATCAACACCCAACATGTTAGCAATAGGATCAAGGTCAATTGACTTGTCAATCAGACCAGCGGGGTCAATTGTTTTAAGGGCAAACTCACAACCTTTTGCCGTTACTTCTGTGCGCCAGTCCAGCTGAGCCTTCTCTAACTCATGCTTTTTGTTGACTAGCTTGGTATGTGAGCTTTGCACCTTATCTAAGGCATCTGCTACCCCATCAAAGCCACGCCCCTCAAAATCAAGCCTGTACTTTAGTAAGTTATTACTTATTGATTGAGCTTTATCGATACCTATATTAACTTCATCAATAAAATCATTGGCAATGTTATTCAAATCACTAGCCATTGACTCTGGCATCTCATAACCAGTCCAATCCTTAATAAGGTATTGGGTTACCCATACATCAATGGTGTGCCAATAGCCATTTGCATCAATTGCCTGGTTATATAGCTGTTCCCTGAACTTTGAAATTGAAGCCAAGTGAGATGCCAGGGGGTTTTTTCCATACTGTTCTGTTGGAATATCAGCATAAATAAGCTTGTCTCGAAGAAACTCAAACAGCTCATCATCATTGAGATCAATTCTTTGGTGAGGCTCACCGAGGATCTTTCCGAGGTGATCACGCAGAATAGGTACCCTGGAATCAATATAAGATTCAAGAGCTATATGGCGCTTTTCATTTAAACTTTCACCATCAAAAATAGCAAAAATATCACCCGAGTACTGGTTTACATAGGTGTGAGCGAATACATCCGCTGAGGCATGCCCGAGGTATCCATAGATATAAGCTTTTCCTATATTAGAGGTGTCCTTCTGGGTCAGCAAGTACTTTAGCCAATCGTCTGTGTTATAACGCGTGCTATCCTCTTGAACTATCGCATCACCAGCCTCATTTTTATCCAGTGCTCCAGGGTGAACGCTGGTCTGCCCAACTACAAAATCGGGAGAAGCATCGGGCCCAATATTGCCAAGCAGATAAGCGGACTGATTCTTCAGAATCGCTGAAGAAACATCATCTGGAACATCGATATCATAGTAATTATTATTGATTTCAAAAGTCAGCTTGCCATCATCAGCAAGATCATTGATTACTTGTTGACCAACAAATACATGACTCTTTAACTTAAAAGCCCAGCTCTGATTAGTTGCCAACAACCCCAAAAGAAGGCAGGCAAACTGCCCCCCTATCCCCTTTTTTCTAGCAAACATCCGATATACTTCTTAATGATAAAAGAAGGATTGTATCAAGCTTAGGATCTTATATATAGTTAAAGATTAACTGTTCATCCTTTATCCATTGCCTACAAAATTTATAAGGCGAACAAATTTTACACAGACTTATAGGGTAGGTCTGTTTAATTAGACATTCAGCAATAATTTGGTTTAAATTTTCAACATTCTTAATATAATTTAAATACTAATCAAATTCGTGAATTAATTACTTGTTTGGATGATAATTAGCACTACTCCAGGCATTATTAATTTCATCCGCCTGCTGTTGAGCATTAAAGTGCTCCCAAGTGATACCATTAACATCCTTTTCTTGGGTAAAAGCGGTTGCAGCCGGATCTTCCCATCCCAAGTGCCTAAGAGTCCCAGATCTGCACTTTGGGTCTTTGCGGACAGATAGGTTCAGTGAGTCGGTGCGCCATAAAGCATATTCACCGGCAACATAAGAGCACGGGGCGCAGTTTAGGCGAGTACTATAATCTTGTACTGTTTCCTCAATTCTATCAGTGGACAGTGCTATATGTAGTTTTTTCATACTTTGCTCTTTAGCCAGAGTGTTTTCAGAAAAGTCAGTTACTTCCTGCAGCACCTGCTTCGAGTTGCTTTTGTACTTTATCCAGGTTAAAAGACCCCGGTACTTGACTGGGAGGGTACTCCTTCATCGTTTGTAAGAATTTGGCAGCGAGCTGCTGCATCGGCACCAGCACAAAAGCTCTGTCAATAAACCAATCGTTATAGGTATTGGAGTTATGCTGCGCTTTTTCGAAAGGGTCCTGACGCAGGTTAAATAGAAGAGGAACCCGCAATTCCGTAAAAGGTTCACGCCAGACTTCAAAACCCTGTCCGCGGTTTTCCAGGAAAATGGCCTTCCAGGGCTCATAACGCATGGCTACTATCTGTCCATCGTCGTTCACATAGATAAATTCCTTGCGAGGTGATAGCTTTGCCTTGCCGGTGAAGTAATCCATCATATTGTAACCATCGACATAGTTTCGATATTGCCGACCTTCCAGCTCCACCCCTGACTTTAATTGCTCTTTAATATTGGGATTTCCACCTGCAGCAGCCAGAGTAGGCAACCAGTCTTCATGTGAAACAATACCGGTTAATGTGGTTCCTGCCGGGAATTTACCGGGCCAGCGTACAAAGGCAGGGACTCGATAGGCCCCCTCCCAGTTTGAGTTCTTTTCACTGCGGAAGGGGGTAGTCGCTGCATCAGGCCATGTATTGAAATGAGGACCGTTATCGGTTGAATAGAACACGATGGTATTATCGGCAATTTGCAGGCGATCCAGCAGGCTGAGTAACTTCCCTACCAGGATATCGTGCTCCACCATACCGTCCATATATTCATTACTGTTCGGGCCCGCCAGATTTGTATGCTCCTCCCGTACATGAGTGCGAAAGTGCATTCGGGTGGCATTCCACCACACAAAGAATGGCTTTCCGTCCTGGTGAGCACGCTCGATAAAGTCTATGGCCGCAGCAAGAGTCTCATCATCAATGGTTTCCATCCGTTTCTTGGTCAGTGGGCCGGTATCTTCAATAGTGCCCCCAGCGAAGGACTTTATGACTCCACGAGGACCAAACTTTTTGCGGAACTCTGGATCTTTGGGATAGTCACGATTTTCCGGCTCTTCCTCCGCATTGAGGTGATAGAGATTTCCAAAAAATTCGTCAAAGCCGTGATTAGTCGGCAGGTGCTCATCCAGGTCACCTTGGTGATTCTTGCCAAACTGCCCTGTAACATATCCAAGGCTTTTCATCACCGTAGCGATTGTCACATCACTCTTTTGCCATCCCTCTTTGGCTCCCGGGAGTCCTACTTTGGTCATTCCAGTTCGCACCGGAACGTTGCCTGCCAGGAAAGCTGCACGCCCAGCAGTACAAGATTGCTGGCCGTAGTAATCGGTAAATGACAACCCTTCAACTGCCAACCGATCGATATTTGGGGTCGCGTACCCCATCATGCCGCGACTGTTAAAGCTGATATTCCAGATACCGATATCATCTCCCCAGATCACCAGGATATTTGGTTTTTCTGGCATTTGAGGTTGGGGTTTACCTTGCTGGGACTGAGCTTGAGCAGGGCTCTCCGGTTGTTTTTCAAGTTGCTTTTGTTCTCCGAGTTGAGGCTGAGGCTGAGGCTGAGGCTGAGGCTGAGGCTGAGGCTGAGGCTGAGCATTAACTTGCCACTGAAGACAGCAAAGTAAACCAATAGCCACTGCTACTCGTCGCGACAGCAGGAAAAGTGAATACATGACGGACCTCATCACTCGCTTTGTGGGCTCATATCAAAACAAAAGCACCTTGCCTGATATCCAGAATATGACCCCTGTTATTGGCGCCAGAGTTCAAATCTTGCACTTTCTTTGAGGGGTAATACAGCAAGATTAGACAAGTCTTTACCCATTGGTGCCTGCTATACCAACACTGCTCGATATGCTTCCCTGGCGAAAGATTTGATTAATTTGGCGCATGTACTTTTTCACCGTTTCTGTCCTCTTTTTCGGCGGTTTGTACGACGGGAAATATCACCTTCCAGTCCTTGGCCATATCTACAACCGTCCAGCCATTGGGTTTCGCAGCTTTTAGCGCTTTATCCAAGCGTCCCACCCTGGAATTGCGATCATAAGCCCACTCCCTTTTTGCATCGGTATGATGAATCAACATCCCAAAACGCGGCCCAGGGCCTGATGTTACCCACTCCAACATCTGCAGGTCCCCATCGGAGTTTCCAGCGGCAAAAATCGGACGGCGGCCAATCATCTGGCTAATACCGATAGGTTTGCCTTCTTTATCATTCACAAATTCGATATCATCAGTAGTGATAACACGCGGCTTGCCATCACCATCCTCATAGCGGGCTTTCAGTCGGCTACCAACAACCTGCTCTGGAGGAATACCGTATAGCTGTTCAGAAAACACACGGATAAAATCTGCGCCACCTCCAGAAACTATATAAGTTTTAAATCCTTTCGAGCGCAGGAAATTTAATAGCTCTCGCATTGGCTGGTAATACATAGCAATGTAGTGCTTTCCTGTGAGCGGATTTCTGGCTGTATTAAGCCAGGAAGTAACAACTTTATTAAATTCTTCTCTGGTCATATCCGCATGAGTCGCACCGATCATTTTCTCCAAACCGGTTCTTCCCTGTGCCAACAAGGTGATCATGTCATCGTTGAGAATCGCCGCAAAAGGCTGCTCCGACTTCCATTCAGGGTGTTCCGGTGCCAACCGCTTTACTTCATCCATAGCAAAGAGCAGCTGAAAGTAGGCTGGCTTTTCTGCCCATAAGGTTCCATCGTTATCAAATACGGCTATACGTTGTTCAGGAGGGATGAAATCTGCGCTACCTTCCTGAGTGACCTTATCGATGAATGTTACGATAGCGGACTTTGCAGCAGTACTATTCCATGAAGGAAGTGGCGCACTACCACGTTCGTTAGCAAAGCAGGCATATGCTGACACGAGTAAGCCATATGCAAACAGATACGCTTGAATCCTGACCATACCCACAAACCACCCTAATGGTTAAACGTTACTCTTTGGCGGCGAATGAACTAATCTTGCTTTAGCAATCCCAGAGCCGAACTGGGTTATTCAGGACTACGCAAGAATTATGATAAATATAGTCAGCGGTATTTCCCGACTTGTCGTGCTCTTGAGTCTTCAAGCTCTGATTGCTTGTGGGCCGAATGATCGCAGTATGTCCAAAGTAGATAAGGTTAAAAACCTCGATACCTCCACAACTCATAATCAGCAGATAGGTCAAGCTGCGCATAAAGAAACGACTTATGTAGGGTCTAAATTTTGCGCTCACTGCCATAAGGAAGAGACCAGCGCCTGGCAAAGTTCCCACCATGCTTTTGCAATGCAGGAAGCGAATGAAGGGAGTATCCTCGGCGATTTTAATCAGTCAACTTTTACCTATGAGGGTATTACTTCCACCTTCTATAAAAAGAAAGGGGACTATTACGTCAATACTGATGGGGCCAACGGCGAGCTAAAAGATTTTCCTATTGCCTATACATTTGGCGCAGTACCACTGCAACAATACTTGATTCAGTCTCCCGGCGGACGCCTCCAGGCACTCAGTATTGCGTGGGATAGTCGGTCCAAGGCAGAGGGGGGGCAGCGATGGTTCCACCTATATCCAGATGAGAAGATCTCACATAAGCACTCCCTACACTGGAGCGGCATCAATCAAAATTGGAATTTTATGTGTGCGGACTGCCACTCCACAAAACTACAAAAAAATTACGACCTAAATACCGATAGCTTTAAAACCAGCTGGTCCGAAATCAATGTTGCTTGTGAGTCCTGCCACGGGTCAGCATCCAAACATCTAGAGTGGGCTGAGAACAAGCAGTTAAAGATCAAAAATTTTGGATTTCCTGTTGAACTGCATTCGGTCAGGGCGACCAATTGGGAAATGGACCATGAAAGTGGCATTGCCAAAAATAAGGTATCCAAAAAAAATCAAGAGCTACAAACCTGTGCACAGTGTCACTCCAGGCGCACTACTTTCTTTCCCGGCGCAAAAGCTGGCAGCCAATTTCTGGATCACTATAATCCCGCCCTGCTGCTACCGCCGCTCTATCATATAGATGGTCAAATTAACCAGGAAGTCTATGTTTACGGTTCATTCCTGCAGAGTAAAATGTATGCAGCAGGAGTTACCTGTAGCAATTGCCATGAACCACATAGCTTACAGCTGCGCAGTAGTAGCGATGGTGTCTGTTCCCAGTGCCACCTCCCGGAAAAATTTGCGCAAGTCGATCACCACCTTCACCCTGTTAATAGCTCCGGTGCAAGATGCGTCAATTGTCATATGCCATCAAAAAACTATATGCAGGTAGATAGCCGTCGGGATCATAGTTTTCGAATCCCAAGGCCAGACCTTTCTGATAAGTTAAACACACCCAATGCCTGCCTCAGCTGCCACCAGGAACAAACCAACCAATGGGCAACTGATGTACTGCGCAGAAAGTTTGGTGCCCCCGACAAGTCTCATTACGGCGAAGCGCTTCACGCAGGATTTTTCCAAGCAATCGATGGGGAGAAAAAACTAAGCCAGCTAATTACAGATTCCACACAGCCAGCAATTGCGAGGGCGACCGCAGTAACCCTACTCCCCCAGTATTTCACACGTCATTCCGCCCAGCTATTGCACGCAATAGCGCAAGGTAACGAACCGCTTCTCAGTTTGGCTCTAGCCCAATCACTGGATAGAGTACCAGCACAATTTCGCCCGGCACTGGGCATTCCCCTTCTCTTTGAGCGTGAACGCGTAACACGCTCGTTAGCCGCCAATGCACTGGGATCATTGCCCCTAAATAATTACCCAGGCCCCGTTCAGAAGCAGTTTTACACAGCACTTAAGGAGTACACCGCCTCAGAGTTATTTAATAGTGATCGCCCGGAATCCCTGGTCAATCTGGGCGAACTACACAGACAGAGAGGTAATTCCAGCCAGGCAGAAGTTTTTTTTCGGCGAGCAATTAAGAGTGCCCCCTATTATGTCCCTGCCTACGTGAATCTGGCGGACCTGTATCGAGTCGAGGAGCGTGAGGAGGAGGCTGAGAAACTACTGCGGCAAGGCCTGAATCGAGCCGAAAGCAAAGCGGCAGTTCAGCACTCCTTGGGGCTATCTTTGATACGGCAGAGCCGCCACTCAGAGGCAATTTACTTTTTGCAACAAGCTGCAGAAGCCCAGGAAACCAATAGTCGCTATATCTACGTATATGCTATTGCCTTACACTCGGCCAAAGAACCATTGCAGGCACTTTCAGTACTTGAAAAAGGATTGGATCAGTTCCCATCCTCACCAGATATATTGCAGGCAATAATCTCTATTCATCGTGAATCTGGCAATCTCGAAAAAGCAAAAAAATATGAAGTACTACTTACTGGAAACTATTAAATACTTTGGGCTAAATAGACCTGTTAATTCTATATAAGTATCAGAGAACACTTTGCTATTCCAGTTATACATCCTCTAGTATAAAAAAACTAGAAATCGTAATAGAAACTCAATCGCAGTAGATGCTCACTGGGAATCAGGCCAAATTCACAGTTATCACAGCCGGAAAATACTTGAGCCTGAAGCCTTGTACTGAAATGTTCTGTCCAATTCTGGATAAATTCCAGATTGTGGTATTGACTCTGATCGTCAATATTGTATTGGATACTTTGACGATATTGGAATTTACGCTCTACACGCGTATTGCCCCACATAAAAAACAGATATTCCCGTCGTAGCTGCCCCACAGATAACAAGCCAAAGCTATCAATCAGGAAATTAAAAGCTGTGTGCGCCTCTGTTGATTGTAGGCTTGTCAGGGAAAAGCCTGGCTGAGTGAGATTCAGCTTAGCCACATCTATTTGCTCAATTACCTGATCCCACTCTTCCTCTGTATAACCATGCTCGTTATACAGATATTCTGCCGTAATATCCCAACCATCATTTAAGCTTACTTGGGTGCCGAGAACCGCTTTCAAGTAACCGAGATCCTGCAGGTCGGCGTATTGCATATCACCTGCCAGTGCTAGCTCCCGCTGGTGCTCCCAGGCGCCCTCAAACCTTAGAGTGATATTATCGTCAGCTAGTGCACTTAATCCAAGGGCAACATTAATATCCCCACCTTCTAGCTGGTGTAATACCAGACGAGTATCCAGGTCCCCCTCTCGGTTGAAAACCAACGCATACTGATAATCACTATCGCCAAATGGAAGGTCCAGATTTCGGTCCAAGGTATCTTCCACTTCAGCAAAGTAGAAACCCGTATTCCAATCCCCGTAGCGAAAATCCAGATGAACCATATCCCACCCTTGTTGTTGGGTCAGGTCATCGGTATCCAGGTTTGGGCGATCATAAACGGGCTTGAGTAAATTTGCGGGTGACCAGTTATAGCCATTGCTCCACTGTGGCTTCATGCGCCCAACATTCACTCCAAATCGTCGACTAGAGGAATAGGAGGATAAATAGCCTTCTAATAAGTAGTGGCTGAACTCATCAGAAGCACCTCCTGATTCATCTACTCGATAGTCCCCTACGAGAGCTAAACGTGTATAAGCGGAAAAATAAGAACCGGTAGAAAACTGGCCACTTAAATCCAATGCCAGTTGAGACTCCCTTTCACGAAAAACCAACCCTCCAGGATTAAAGTATTGATTGTCCCTAACGCTATTTTGCTGGTGGTAGGCAATAGCAGAGACATCAAAGTTCCATGAAGCAGAATTTTCCAACATATCACTACCGAGCTCACCCGCCAGATTGGCTTCGGAAGATTCGGTTGAAAACGGATCTTCATACTCCTGTGCAATGACTAAGGGAGGTAGTGAAGCAATACACAAAAAAATAGCCAGCTTTTGCCGGACCAAGCTAGGATTTGCCATGATCTTTACTTCTTTTAATTCAGCCTACCCAGAGAAGCCTTTTGAAAAATAGCCGGATCTAGCGCTTCAAGCTGGTAATTATCAAACTTCATCCAGGTATAGTTATCCTGCATCAGTGCATCAACTAACAAAATCTTGTGTACTTTCAATTCGCCAGAGTACTTTTTATACTCTTTGTAAAATGCTGTTTTCAAGAGGCGGTCGGAGCGGGAATAAAACTCACTTTTTAACGGTTGATGGCCGTCGGCTTTTGCCATCCATACCTTTACTTTGGTATATGCTACGCCGGAAGCAATCGAAGTTAACTCCAACAACCAATACTCCTGCGCTTCGACTGATTCCTCACCAACAATTTTTGCACTGTAGTCCCTGGAGAAGTTAGTGCCCACTACATCTCCATTACTGGTCTCCCCAATTAAACGCTGCGATGGCGCTATTCGGATAATACGGCGAGTCCCCGGAATATAGAGCCACATATTGGAGTCTTCTTTCAACATTGCCCGGCCCCGTTCTCGGGCGGGTGACTCGAAACGAATCAGGGATTTGTCATTGAAGACTTTAACACTGAGCGTATTTGTTCGGGGCTCTTTATCTTTTTTGTAGCTGATATTAGTGATATCGAATACAAATCCTTGATCCCTATAGCCCCTGACCTCATCCAGTCGATTTACCAGGTATTCCGCTGTCACTTCAGCTTTTGACGATAGACTGAAAGCAAGCAAAAACACAATCCAAAAACCAAAGCGATATTTTTCCATCACAATACTCTTTCTAAGCCTCACGTCACTGGATAGCTCGCATTAACATCAGGTAAACCTCAGAGCATTCACTACGGGTATTCTGGATGCTTTCACGGCAGGATAAATACTGGAAACCAAAGAGATGAAAAATCCCAAGACAAAGGTTTTGATTAAAATTTCAGAAACTACAAATACCCGTATAGGGTAATCTTGGGTACTACCCGGTGGGCGCGGCATCATCCACTCCGCATAGGTGATGCCTTTAGCAGCCAGAACGCCTACAAGTAGACCTAAAAGACTACCGATAATACCCAGGAATACGGATTCCAGAAGAATTAACCCGACCACCTGGGTGGGGGTTCCCCCCATGGCTCGAATAGTACCAATCTCGCGAGTGCGCTCCATCACTGCCATCAGCATGGTGTTGGAGATACTTAAAGCCACAATTACCAATACAATAACTGTAATAAAACCAAAGACACCATTGAATAGCCCGACGACCTGGTGATAATAACCAGCCAGATCCCACCAACTCTTTATTTCCAGTTTTAGACCCTGCTGTTGAAATATCCTTTGCAAATCACCAACGACTTTGTCGGTCATTTTGGTATCGTCCAAAAGGACAACCAGCCTGGTTACATCTGAGGTATAAAGCAACTCCTGGGCAAGAGGTAAATTGACGCGAAGTAGACGATCATCCAGCTCTTTTACACCAGTGCTAATCACTCCAGCAATTTGGATATCCACCGCATTGATCGCCCCATCCTGGGTGCTAGCCAACAAGGTCAAATAGTCCCCTATTTCAGCATCCAGTGAATTAAACAGCCCCTCTCCAAGGTGCGCAGCAGCCGCATCTTCAGGAAACAGGTCCTCTCCTGCAACAATATGAATAGCCGAGGAAAGGAGAACTTCTTTCTCCGCATCGATACCAACCCCCGTTATGGCTATAGACTGTTTTCCATCACTGAGAAGCCCATTAAAATTTAGTCGTGGAGCCACCACCAAAGCCTGGATTTTCTCTTCAATTACATCGCTAATCTCTACTAAGTCAGCAGAGGAGATAAGGTATTTCTCTGGTTCAGCCTTACCATACTGATCGAACCCCTCTGCGTAAACCTGGATATGACCTAACTGCGAACGAATCATACTCTCACGCATACCATCGTACATAGACTGCACAAAGCCACCAAATATAATCAGGCTCGTGCAACCAAATACAACTGCTGCCAGAGTAATCAGACTACGCCGTCCATTTCTCAGGATATTTAACAGTGCTACTTTCCAACCCAGAGTCATGGTTACAACTTCTCCAGCGCCTGGCGAGACTTTTGCGTCCAATTGGTTTCAGAGCCCGCCAGCTTTGCCCAAAGGCTTCGGGCCTTCTCTGTCTGCTTATTACGACTATAGGCCTGCGCCAGGTAGAACTCGACAAATGCCTGGAACTCTTCGCCATATTTCCCACCTATTTGTTGCTGAACCAGTTCTAGATCTTCAACCGCATAGCGGGCTCGACGAAGGAACGCCGGCATATTTGCACAGCTGATGCCGCGCTGTAACCGGGCACCCAAGTCAAAGGGGGCTTGTTTAACAGCTCTATCCATAATGCGATTTCCCCTTCTTGAGAATAAGGAAAGCTTTGCCAGCTGGTCTGTATAAAAACTGGATCGAAACGAGATCGCTGAACCCAGGGCGGCACTTAGTTCTGAATCATTATCCTGTGACTTCAGTAATTGAGTGATCTTCTCTTCCAGCAATTCCACTTGTGCCACTTGTGTATCGGCCGAGGAAGTGAGCAATGCCAGCTCGGCTAAGTAGGCAACTTTTTTTTGTTCCGGGGTGGAATTTTCATTTAATCCAGCTATCAGTAAAGCCCGCTCACTATTCTCAGGGGGAATCTCAGTGGGTGGTATATATTCTTCAGCCCATACTTTTGATAGATGGCTGGCTAAAATAAAAAAGATAACAAAAAATCTCAGAGCATATTGCTGAGCAAATAACTTCATACCTCTACCCCCGACTCATCAAGAACAGTTTCTGAATATTTATTGGCCTGCCTATTTTCAGCAAGACTATCTCCCACTAATTTTCCATCCAGAATAGTAATAACTCTGGAAGCCAGGCTGGTCACATAATTATCGTGTGTGGATATAACGAAGGTGACACCCTGCTCCTTATTCAGTTTCTGTATCAACGCCATAATATTTTCAGAGGTTTTTGAGTCCAGATTTGCAGTAGGCTCGTCAGCCAGCACAATATCGGGCCGTGTAACAATCGCCCGGGCTATGGCTACCCGTTGCATCTGCCCACCAGACAGTTGTGTAGGCCTCTGATTAACCTGCTTTTCTAGACCGACATCTTTCAGTGCCTGTAAAGCCCGCGGCTTTGCATCTTTCACCCCCCTGAGAGTCAGCGGATACATCACATTTTCCAAAGCGGTCAGTACCGGTATCAGGTTAAAGGACTGAAACACGATGCCAATATGCCGGTTGCGGAACCTCGAGCGCTTGTGCTCGCCCAACGCCCCGACATTAACCCCCCCTACCTGAACGGTGCCGGAATCGCACTGATCAAGTGCAGACAAAATATTCAGCAAGGTGCTCTTTCCGCTGCCACTCGGGCCTTTAACAGCTAAAAATTCGCCTTTATCCAGGGAAAGAGTGATTTCTTTGAGCGCATCCACCCAAACATCACCCATCGCATAGCGTTTAGATACATTATTAAGTTCAACCAGCATTAGGCTTTGCCCAGGGTTACAACCATTTGACTTAATTGCTTGCAAGCATCCTGCATTGTCGAGGGACAGTCAGCCAGACTTTCTGCCTTCTGAAAATAGTCAGAGGCTATACTAAACTCGGAACTATCTTCCTGCCCCTTAACCCAATAGGCATTGGCAAGAGCGAGATATACCAGCTGCCTGACCTCAGCAGGTAAAGCCGCAGGGTCTTCATCAATTACCGCATTAAACCAGTCTTCATCTTCAAAGACCCGATCAAAGTGACCGCTGATCTCACCAACAAAAGAGAAAGTCAGTAAACGAACCAAGCGTACATTAAAATCAGAGTTCGCCTGTACTGCGGCCGCATCCACTTGGCTCATCGCATTACGCAGCCGATAGAGCTTGTAGATCCCCATAACGGGATCAAACATAGCCCCGGCCAGCTTCCCGTCATTAGAGAAGTAGGCAGCCTTAACCAGCATATTGTCAGGATCTTTCTGGTAAGCAAGGCTCAATAACTCATCTGCTCGATCTATTTCATTGTGATAGCTGTACAGTTGACCAAGCTGCAGCATCAACTCTGTGTCAGATTGATCCTGTTCAAGCTCCGCCTTAAGGAACTGCAACTGCTCTGTTTCTGATTTACTATAAGCGACCTTTTTAAAATCTATGGGAGCTGCCCCTGAAAACCAGGCAACAATATTTCCGATAAAAAGGCTGCTTATTAGAATTGTTAGCACTTTCTTTAACATGGGCTACCCCCCTATAAGAGATTTACATCTCGACAGAATTCTCAAGTAATTGGTTATCCATTTCTTTAAGAGTGGTGTGTTCATCAAACACCAGATTTTCAGGACTCATAACTCCAGGATAAAGCTGTTCACAAATTAGTATCACTTCAACAATATTGAGTGAATCAACACCAAGCTCAGCGATGGGAGTATCCGCATCGACGGAATCAACATTCAGCATAAGAGCTATCTGCTCACAGAGTTCCTGTACTTTGCTCTCTACGACTGCTGTAGACATACCTAATCTCCAATAACATTACCAACTTTTAAGGGATAGAATCGCAACAAATAATCCAGAGTAAGGGCATATATACATATATGCTGTTCACCGCCGGAATATTTCTGTTGCCGTTTAATAATCTTGGCACTAATCATGGGTGGAATAAAAAACCATACGCGAGAAAGCCACTGGTTACCGTAAAAGAACACCCTTTGAAATGATTCATAGACATTTACTATTGGGGCATCGTCCAAAGAAAATACCGGCGCTACACTGTTTTCCTGATTTGCTGATTCAACAACCCTGATTTCCTTACCAGCTCCAGCAGCTAATGTATTGAGCTGGAACAGAATAAATGGATAGTAAAACTGCTCTGCCAGATAGCAACCTAGGGACTCTTTACTTCCCGAAGCTTCCCAGCTTGACTTGATTAAGTCATTGATCTGATCGGTGTATTCTTGTAGATCAACCCCCTCAACTACGTTGGACTTGTGGGCTCCATTAAAGACATCAGCCCTTTCTTTATTAAGCCCAAAATTTTTCGGCAGACTATCTTTGGATATTTCAAGAACCGAATCTTCATTGTCTTGTAGTTGCTGTGAAATTTCGGCAAAAAATACATGATCGAAAGGAGAAAACAGGTCCGCAGCCACTTTGGGTAGAAGGTTGTAAACTACATCCCCTTTTGCTTGAGGTTTCACCAAAGTCGCATGTAAACCCGGTTGCTCCGGCAAGGTTTCATCCAGCCAAATAAGCTCTTCTGCATTAATCATCACTTCATCGCCAGGAAAAAGCATATGGACATTTTTCAGCAGGCTTTTTCGCTCTGTCGGAAAACCAAAGTATTCCAGTTCGATTAAATAATGAGGATCAACTTTATCGGCACCCACCGCTATAAAAGAAGATAGACATCTTCCTATATATAACTGTTCATTAAAGAGGAAGTGATAAAGGGGCAAACTGAATGATTTGCCAAGCTTAATATGAAAGCTATTGCGATCACTTCGCTGAATCACAGAGTCATGATCTACAAGTGGAATAGCTTCTGACTTTTTGTATTTGGCAGGATATAAATTAAGTAGGGAAAGCTCTGCTCCAACTGCCAGAGTTACGGATTCCACACCCGGAACATCGTAAACCATTTGCTTCACAGGCTTGCCTCCAGCTGATGCTCAACTACCTTATCCAACCAGCTGGAAAGTGGTTTGGCCGATGCCGAAATGGCTGACATATGCGTGGCTTTTGGAATCTCGGTCAGACAAGACTCAACCTGGGGAGATATATACCAGTTCATCACTGTATACAGGATATGAGCGTCGACCACCTCATCATGCTCACCGACTGTGATGTGGCACGGAATATCCAGACTGGCAAACAGATCCGTATATCTTTTGATTGTATAAGCACTCAGGAGATTAAAGCTACAATCAAGAACTCTACCCTGGTTACCGGCATCCGACCCCACTGGAGGAAAGCTCAGCACAGCCATCCGCCTGAAAACAGGAAAGAGCATTGCCAGCCAATACTTCCACAGATTTATTTTAGGCAAATTTTGTTGCTCAGGTCCCGCCATCGGCCGTGCATGTCTTCTCTTGCGGAAGTAACGGATAAAGTACTCAAGGCCTGAGGTAGCAATATCGTACTTCCTGGTTTCCTCTGCCTGGGTTAATGGCGGAGCAATAGCGAAGAAACCCACTATGTCCTGGGTACCATATATCCCAAGGTATCTTAAGCACGCAAGAGAACCTGCACTGTGCCCCCCCAAAATAAGACGACGTACTCCGCGCTGTTTCAGGTGATTAATTAAATCATGCAGATCGTCTTGTAATTGATTTGGATAGTCCAGGTCACCTGGACGGCCTTCACTTTTGCCATGGCCACGCCAGTCGGGTAGACAAATGGTCATCCCCTGCCTGTGCAACATACGTCCAAACATCAGATACCACTGGCTACTAAAAGTACTACCGTGCATACAAATTAGTGCAGTCTCAGTATCATCCGCTGGTAACCAGCGAAATGCCAGGCTCTTACCATCCCTGGCCTTAAAAAACTCCTGAATCACACCGCCTCCACAACATTAATTTCAGAGACTTCTCGATTCATACCCTGCATTTTCCTCTGGTCTATTACTGAATCCATAATGCTATCAGGCTGGCTACGAGCAAATGCCAGAAATACAGGCACCATACCCGGCATGGCTATATATTCCTGAGTTTGCCCCCAGAGTGCCTTGGCTTTCTTAGAAAGCTTTTCAAGCTCAACTTCAGTGAGATCACCTGAGGGGTCCACAACGTTCACCATATCAGTGTGAAAGGTATCTTCATTAATCTTAGCCTGAACCGGGAACTCGGTTTCTTCGGAGAGCATTTCGGATAATTTGTCTGAGATTTTATTCAGGAGCCAATCTTTGTCCCCAACATTCAGGTTGGGCCTCTCCAAAAGGTCCGGCAATAAAATACTTTGCTGCACAACCATCCTACTGGCAAGCATCGGTAGATCCAACCTGGCTTCGATTACTTTAAGGAACATCTCCACCCAGAGTTTGACCCTTAAATCAATACGCCACCCATCTTTGCCACTGGTGCCCATCAAGTAAACAAAATACTTATAATGATCGGCTCCAGATTCGAAAAAGCCCTCATCATTTCGGCGGTAGTAGCGCCCCTCGGACTTGAGTACTTCAGCGGTATCTATCAGCTGCTTTTGCAGTATTAATTCAAGAGCCATATAGCCGCGACGCAGGTAGCTCTTGCGTTGCCAGTATTCCTGGTCAAGGTAATTTCCAGACATATAATCCCAGGCTATTTCCAAGAAATAGGCCGCAGTATTGTAAGCCAGTAGCGGCGAGCACAGTTCGGCGGAGTCAATGACCGGATACACATTAGCCACATGTGCATAAAGTCCCTGGTAAAACTCTTTTACTGTTTGGTTGGCAACCGGTAACTGATGATCCAGTACTTCCTGAGCTTTATCTCTGTCAGATTCACAAAGATCCATAAGAATGTATTTGGAAATATGATCATTGAACAGGGCGATCATATCGCCCCCCCCACTAAATAGCGGGTCCAGGAACATTGAAGCAAAGCCGGAAGTTGCCCAACGATCTGGAAAAATAAATTCGTCCGCACGATAAGCTAGCTGGCCCCAGGCCTCAAAATCCACAAGCTCCGCACCCTCCAACAACTCCGCAATCGCACGATATTCCGCCAGGAAATTCAGGAAGCTATCGCGCTTAGTAGGTGGTTTCTCAAATTTAGCCTTTTCTCCAACGATACCAACACTGGTGTAGCCACCACTCAAAGGGATAAACCATACCCAATAGCCATCCCCTGCAAAGTGATTGGTAGAGAGGAAACGGCCAAACGCCCGTTTTCTCCAAGCCTCATCACCCATGGAATCTATATCCTGGATATTCTTGAAACGCCCCCAAGCAGAGAAGTGTTCAGGCACATTTTTCTGCCGGGTTAGTTTTTTATGCTTTTTGGTGAATCGGTTTCGACCACTACAGTCCACTAACCAATGTGTAGAAATCTCCGAACTGTAATCCCCGGCAGACACCAGCACAGAGTGTCGTTTATCTGCTCGTTCTATATTGAGTGCCTTGGCCTTCACCCCCATGACAACTTCAATACCGTCTGCGCGATTCATCTCCACCAGATCTTCTTCCAAGCGGGCCCGATCCAGTTGGAAGGCCGGATGCGGTGGAATGCTGGTAGTCCCATGCTCACTCATTTCTGTGAGCGACAAGCTGTGATCAGGCTTGTCATAAAAGAAACGCAGACCATTTTTAGGTAAGTGATTACGGTATAGGTAGTTCACCAACCCCAGTTGCTTCATAAAATAGTGGCCTGTCATTTCGACAGTGGCTTCACCAACTTTCCCCCGAAACTCCTCGCTGGCCTCTACAACAAGGATTGAGATTTCCTTACTGCCTCGCCTTATCTGGCGCGCAAGGGTCAAGCCGGCCCAACCGCCACCAATAATGACAACGTCGTATTCTTTTTCTAATTGTTCGACTGCTTTCATTACAGTTACTCCACATCACTGAGCAGTGAGGCCCAAACCGGCGAGTCGACCCCACAGAAAGAGTCAGGGTCTTGAATTACCTCCAGCGTAAACCTGCTTCTGGGCAACTCATTGCGAATAAAGAACTTGGCACTAAGTATCTTTGACTCGTAAAAAGCTTTATCTGAATCTTCTTTACTCAATTTGCTGGAGGCTGCACAGGCGGCTTCGAGTAATAACCAGGACAGGGTAATATCCCCCATCATGTGCAGGATACGTGTACTGTACGCTGGGATTTTAAACATCTCTTTGGTCCGGACCCAGACATGAACAGCCTTCAGGGCTGCCTCCAAGTGTTCAAAGGACTGCTTCAGATGATCAAACTCCCCCTTGAATTGTGGGAAGTCTGCCGCCCTGCCAATAAATGCGTCGATTTCAGTCTTATATACCTGAAAGAGCTTGCTGGAATTGCCCAGGCCGAGCTTGTCTCGAATAAGGTCCTGGCTCTGGATATAGTTGGTGCCCTCCCAGATGGCCAGCACTTTGATATCTCGGGCATACTGCTCAATACCCAAACTTTTCAAGTAACCCTGACCACCACAGGTTTGAATCGCCAGCTCGCAGATTCTCCAGGCCTGATCACTGATATAGGCCTTAACAACTGGAGTAAGTAGATTTACCAGACCCTGATGGTGGGCTATCTCCGCTTTTCTGTCGGCATCACCGGCAAAAGTTTTCAGGAGACTTTCCGAAAGGGTCAACTTGGCAATCAGCGCACGACAGCCTTCCACCTTGGATTTCATCTCCAGCAACATACGCTGAACATCCACATGCTCAACAATATTTACACGGCTGGCTGTTGAGCTGAAACTCTCATGGAACCGCTTGCCTTGAAGACGCTTACTGGCATAGGCCAGCGCATTGTAATAAGCAGAGGAAGCCATCCCCAGTGCATAAACACCGGTACTTATCCTGGCCTGGTTCATCAGGGTGAGAAACTGTAGTAGGCCGACATTCTCTCTGTCGCCCAACAAATAAGCCCGACATTGGCCTTTTTTGCCAAAAGTCAGATGGGTATTGGCGCAGCCTTTAAAACCCATTTTATCAGCCAGGGATATACACTCCACGTGATTGAAAGCTCCCAGGCTGCCATCCTCTTCTACCCAATATTTGGGCACTATAAAGCAAGATAACCCATAGGTACCTGATCCGCTTTTCTCTCCTCTGCCCATTACAAAATAAATGGTATTACCTGTCAGGTCATGCATACCGGCGCTGATCAGATATTTTTCACCACTTAGTAAGTAAGTGCCATCTTCCTGGCGAGTAGCTTTGGTTTCCACCAGGGAAACGTCACTGCCAGCCTGAGGTTCAGTCAAGCAAAGACAGGAAGTCCACTCGGAGGTTGCCAGCTTGTCCTTGAAGAGCGCCTTTTGGATATCACTGCCGTACTTTTCTACCAAAGTGGCGGATGGCAGGCAGAAACCTCCATATGTCATAAAACTGGGGTTGGCGCCCATAAACATTTCCAGGAGCATCTGCATAACGAAAGGCGGCAGACCGGTATCCTGTGCCCCATCCACAGCAGCCATATTCCCCCACTCCTCCTTGAAACGTTTCCACATTTCAGGAAAGGCACTGGGGAGTTGAACCTTGCCATCTACAAGGTGGCAACTTTGTTCATCAGCTTCCTGGTAACCTGGCCCTAAGACTTGATAGGAAAACTGCTTTCCACGCAACAAAATATCATCCAATATTTCTGGCGTACAATTTTTATATAGCGGGTGCTCAAACAGGGTTCGGGCTTGGTGAAACTGGTCTTCAATCAGGAATTTGAATTCCCTTAAATCAGCCTTGTAGATATTTCTACCCATGTTTGGCTCCTTGATTCTCTAAAAGGGATCGCCAGCTGCCAGAATTTAGCACCCAGTGAAATATTTGATTGTGCCTTCCCCGATACTTTCTTTTGGGGTAACTCAAGGCTTCACGTACATGTGGAAGGTAATCCTGCCCTAACGTGTCTCCGATATGCTGCGCCGTACTAAAATCGGAAAAGGCATCCTCCAAAGACAGCGTCTCGGTATGGACCAATCTGGAAAGCAATCTAGCTCGGTCGATTGCGGGACTCACTACCTTTATACACCCTGCTCTACCACCACCACCGAGTGTTATCAGCCAAAGATTCTCAAGTTTTTTCTCAAGAAAGTACTTTCTAATCTCAGCTAGCGGTTTGATACTCAAATAATGCAGGCCATCCTTTTCAATACTTGGCAGCCAGGTTGACCTTTCTGCGCCAGAGAATCCTTTCAATAATCCTTTGGCCCACTTGGATTCAATATCAAAGGAAACTACCTGACTCGCATCATCGAAATTGACGGACATGATTCGCTTTAGACTCTTTACCAGCTCGTGTGCGCCAGTCAATGACGGGGACTGCGATAAAATGTCACAACTTGAAATCTGACAGATGCTCTGCTCGTGATATTTTCTGGTAATCCAGGTGACTGCTACACCGGTAATTACACTGAGGCCATCTTGTCCTGCTTTCACACCTATGCCCAGGGAATCCAGGCATTCCTGCTGACGCTCCTTACCCACCTCCAGGTTGATAATCAACGCATCAGCTTCAGCTCGCCGTGAATAACTAAGGATCGCTGCATGAAAGCTGGTACAAGCACTACCTACGAAAAGAATATTGTGGGCGGACTCTTCCAGCTCCGTAATAAACTGCATTACGCGCTGCTCGAGCAGCACATTCGCCTCCCCGGCAGACACGATATAGATAAGCTCAGGAAGTTCAGCAAAACCATCCAGATACTGATTCAGCGATTGTACTAGCTGCTCCGTCTCCCCTTTATTGTCCAACCACAGGCTTTTGATATACATGTCTACGCGGTCCTGTCCTTGACTGTCGTTTCTACAGCATCAAATCCAACGGCTTTTAATTTGGTTGAAATACCTTCCACTAAATTCCAATGTAAATCGGAAGGGTCCTGCTCGCAGGCAATTCGAATTTGGATTTTATTATTCCCCGCCTCTAATGGATGCCGAGGGAGTGTGTCTTCAATAGCAATATATGGTTTTCCTTCACGTTGAAGGAATGCCTCTTCAGCGCGTACATCCTGTAACATCAAGACCTTCTCATCGAGAAACTCTTTAGGCATGCGCCCACCTGCAGGCATTTGTATCCTAAGCAGGCACGTATCAATCCTGGCTTCAAAACTCTTAATACAACCGAGCAACTCGACGATCAAACGATAGTGCTCGGCAAAGTTCAGCATCATCGGGTTACTATTCACCGGAAGAATAGATATCGCTTCGAAATCCTCTTCCCTATGTAAAGGCAAAGTCCTGGCTGCACAGAGCTTAGGTAGATCTGGGTATGGATTACGAACCAGCGTAGCAGTAATTTCTATCAATTTACTCATACTGCCTCCGACAGATAAAAGGTGCTCTGCTGGTCAACACACACCTCTGCCGTACAGTAGTAGCCATTTAATGCAATAGAACAGGCCAGTATTTTTTTTGGCTGATGAAAATCACCATTGACACCGTGACAGATAATATTCAACCAGGGATCACTACCAAAACAGTGACCCCACCTGTCATGTAAATCGGGCAGTTGCTTGAAACCATTGAGCAATTTGGTAAAAATTTGACGAATATTTTCTGGGAAGAATGGCAATGATAATGTGAGGTCGTCCCTACCAGCTGCCATTTTTCGGATAATCGTTGCAAACTCGGGGGTTGTATTATAGGTAACAGCACAGCTTGCAGTGATATCATGTTTTTCAAATGATTCCACTTCCAATAGCAAAGTACAAAGACCAAATCCGCTATTTCCCCAGTTTTCATTACTCTGCCAAAAACTTAAGTCCAGTACATTGGCATCCAGAATACTGACCATGACATAACGGGCATCAGGGTTCTGTTTTAAATAATAACGAAGGCTATAGCCCCACGAGGCGCATTCATAAGTATTCACAAAGCTGGTCACAGGGACATGCTGCTCTTTTCCCACAACATTCAAATCACTCTCCGCAATAGCGCCTGTTGTAAAGGGCAATTCGATCATTGTTGAGCAAAGAAAGTGGCGACCGATCTCTTTCCTTATATCCGGGGAAATTGCTTCAAGTACACGAGTACTCTGCTCAAAGAGAATTTCACTGACGTGAGCAAAAGCACTACGGAGACTTCCGCTCGATGAAAAAGTAATACTTTCGATAGGAGTGAAAGCGGCAGACTTCAAATACAAACTCATACCCGGTGCCCTTTCGCCTTGCTATAGATCTCGAAAAAGCAGCGGTAGGAGCTTCCTTCCATTTTGGTAAATGCCAACAAGTCACGCTGGCGAGCCTTATTTTTTACCTTGCCAGAAGCCACTATATCGAGAAGCAGTTCATTACTGGCAAACTTTGTCGCTAATACCCTGTTTACACTGTGCATTGAAAAGATCGTTGCCGAAGTCTGCTCGTTGCACAGGTAAATGAGGTATTCAATATGCCCCTGATCTGTAACTGAGAGCTCTACCTCTCCCTGATCTTTTAACCACAGCACAAAGTGCATCAAGGACTTTACAAAACGGGGACGAACCAAAGTAAGGAAACGGTTAACACTACCCAATCCCCCCTTACTGAGTAATATATCTTTAGAGACTTGCACACTGCCTTGACAATTACCAAGCTGCAGCCTGCCATCCAGGAAAGGCTTTCCAACAGGTAGCTGTTTTAATTCAGCACAAAGATCAGGGGGCAACATCACCGTGATTGGGAATGGACGCGCAGCCTGTTTCGCTACAACCATGGCAAACCCAAGTTTCTGGGCTTCAATACCATGCATCTTATTAACATTGAGTACCAAGCCCTCGTCACTATCCTTAAGCTCAGTCTTCCAACTTTGCAGGCTGGGCCCGCCGGGGTCCGTCATTAAGAAGTGGCCAAAAATCCCCCCCTCTACCCAATGGTTCACCTGCGCTAATTGCTCATCTGTGGCAGTCAGGCTCATCATAATGGAGCCAAAAAGCCCGATCATTTCATGGAAATGCCCCGAAAGCCCTTCATCCCGCACCCTATCAATAATCTGATCGATTACGTAGGTCTGCTCAAACTGCTCTAAAGGCTGCTTTACTGAGGGCTCCCTAAGCGGAGCCAAGTCAGTCAGCGGGTCTTCAATAATCATCGAGGCATCAAATAAGCGAATGCAGGCCCGCTCCAGCAGGCTCTGAAAGGTCGCAGGAACAGGCGAAATCGATGCGAGCTGGTCAGCGACAAAGCCGCCAGCAATGGATTGCAATTCCATGAACTACTCCATCAGGTAGGATTTTGCGGACGGCAGGCTTAGGAAAGGAGCGACGGTATAGCTCGCGTTATAAGCACCACAATGACTAAAAATAGCCAGGTCTCCAGGCTTTACCTCAAGCTCTTTAACCTCACCGATCACATCCTCTTTGTTACAGGATGTGCCGACCAAAAAGCAGCTACCGGCCTCTTCCTCAGGTTTAACTACAGTGCCTTCGCGTAAGACCAGGGGTTGCGAGAATCGCTTGAAAGCACTTTCCGTTTTGGCCAATAGAAAATTCTGGGCCATCCCCCCGTTACAAACACCGTAACGGCGCCCTTCTATCGACTTCACATAGCGCACTTCAGTAACAAAGTAGCCAGCAGACTCCATAATGGCCCGCCCGCTTTCATGGATAATACTGATATGGGAAGGAAATTCTGAAAGAAGACTTCGATATTGGTTAAAATCAAAATTCTCATCCTCCCAGTTCGAATTGAAGCCACCTCCAAGGTTCACAAGCGAGAGCGGGTAGCCTAGAGAATCCTCAAATGTCTCTACAATTTTTAGTGCAGCTTGCGCAGTAGAGTTAGCAAGCTTGGCAAAACTATATGATCCGCGGAAAACATGGAAGCCAGCAACGTCCAGGCCATACTCCTTACAGATTTCAAGGGCTCGAATTGCATCTTCCCAACTCAAACCAAAATGATCTTTCCGGATTCCAACTGGAGGCTCTACAAACTGATCGAGTGTGCTTGGATTCAGGCGCAATATCAGGGGTTTGATCGGCCTCTTGCCCTGAAACTCTCTGATAATTTCCAACTGGAAAAGGTTATCTACTACCAGAGTACACTTACTGGCTATGGCGGCCCGAATAAAGCTTTTGTCCGCTGAAGGGTTATTGATGTAACGGGGACTCTCACCTCTCGGTAGAAGATTCAATTCCCCCACAGAGGCGATCTCGATACCGTCCTCAAAAATATGCCCACAGCGTACAATGAGATCGAGGCAACTGTTTGCCTTCAACGAGTAAATCAGGGATGTACCCAATTGTTCCTTTAGCTTGCGATAATTATTAGCAACATCTTCAATCGAGTATACGTAACAGGGCGTTGAAAATTGTTGTCTATTTTGGTCAAGCTGGGCAACAAGCTTTTCCAAGGAAGCGTTCATGGTATCCCCTAAAGAAATTCAATGTCATTCTTATAATGCGCTTATGTTTCAATCGTATTGATGACTAATAAGTCTCAGCGCTTTTTATTTTTGTATCATTGCAAATAGCCAGAATTAGAAACTCTAACTCAGGCCTGAAACTCTTGCTGCAGTAATTTTCTATCCACTTTACTATTGGCCGTCAACTGAATGCTCTCAGCAAATTTTATTTCCCGAGGTGTGTAATCAACATCCAGATTTTCTTTTAACCACACTTTAAACTGCTGCTGATTTTCCGGCGTATTTTCATGCAGTTCAACAACACAAACGGCAATTTCACTTTGAAATTTATCTTTTGAACCCATCACCACATTGAGGTGTACCTGCGGGCAAGCATCAATAAGGTTTTCCAGGTCTTTAGGGAAAAGGCAGAATCCTGCCTGCTTGATCAGGTCTTTGGAACGTCCCTTGAAATAATAAAACCCTTCATTATCCCTGCTGAACAAATCGCCTGTCGCAAGCCAGTTATCATCTCGATACAGGCCATGCACAATTGTCGCACCGCCCTGGGCATTCGGATCGTAATAAGCCTGCATTACCGCTGAGCCACGTACATACAACTCACCGACTTCGTTTTCTGCTACTTCGCGATAGCTATCTGCGTCACTGTCATATTGAAAAATTCGCGCATCCAGACCGGGAACCGGTTTCCCAACCGACCCCATTTTCTCCTCCCAAAGCTCAGGCTCCAGGTACATGGCCCTTTTACACTCAGTAAGTCCATACATTGAAAAAACGTTGAGTTGCGGGCAGTACTCTTTCCAGGCCCGAATCACATATTCAGATAAGTGACCGCCGGTATTGGTGATACTTTTCAGCAGTGAAAGATCCGGCTTCACCAGAGAAACCAGCTTTACTAATGCTGCCCCCATGGCAGGAACGATCGGTAATATCGTGATTTTATTCTCAGAAAGTGCCTTTAACGCATGAACTGGATTAAAGGGCTTATCATAGAGGACCGTCGTGCACTCTTTGTAGAGGGCAAATAGCACCTGGTATAGACCGTAGTCAAAAGATAGAGGTGAGAGACAGAGAATCCTGTCCTGCTCAGTTAAGCGCAGGTACTCTGTGATTGACTCCAGTGAGGTCAGCACATTCTGGTGGGTGAGCATTATTCCTTTGGGCCTGCCCGTGCTACCAGATGTATAAATAATCAGTGCCAAATCAACCCCGGTTACCTCTGGGGGCGCACAAAACTCGAAACGTCTCTGCTCTGAGCGATAAGTCTCTAGGGAAACAACATCACCATCTTTGAAAATTACCTTCGCATTACAGTCTGAAGCTACAGATTGCACCGCAGCTTCGCTCGCATCACCTTTAACTGGCACTACGGCCAGTCCAAGTCGCCAAGCGGCCAGCATAACGGCTACAGTAAAAATATCGCTGTGTGCCCTGACAACAATCCTATCCCCGTTGATGAGACCTAGACTCTCCTGTTTCAACAGGGCCAGGGCCTCCTCACAATGTGAGAGGGTCAATTTTTCGCCGGTCAGGCTTTCCAAGCTTCCATGCCAAGAGTTAGCGACAACCTTATCGAACAGGTCGGCAAGCGAGAACATTCTTAGTCCAATTAATTATTCTAAATTTTTTAACTACGGTTTCCCCAGTTGCTCTTCAAAAACTTTCGGGGTCACCTACATGGGACGATCATTTTATAAAGTTAGCTCTCCATAATGACAAGTACTATCTTGAAATCCTGTGATGAAGTTTTTATTCAGCTACTTGAAATTAAGAAAAGTCAAAAATTGTTAGACATTTTTTGTTTTGTCTATCCGCGACAAACAGACAAAACGAACTCTAAGAATAAAGTTCCCAACCATTAACATGAGCTGAAATTAAATCTTTTTCGTCCACAAAAAATGACAACAAATCTTCCAGTAAGAAAAAAAATCCGAATATTCATGCAATTATTTCAATTAAAAAATGGCTGCCCACTCTACCTTTAGCAAGCCGATTAACTGCCCGCGATTGACAAAAAAAACATATACTAATGACATTTTCATTCAAAAAATTTTTCTTTCCTGAACAACCTTTAATTCATTTTTAATCAGGAAGTGATCAACCATTATAAAGACCACTTAACATATTCGCTCAAAGCTCTTGATGAAATTAATATTATGAGAGTGTTATTCCCAGGTTTTTACAACTTGTCCCTGCATGAATTTCTACGTAATACGCCATCTGTCAAAACATGTTATAAATTTGCGCCACTTCTGAAACTGACAAAGAGTCCATCAGTAGAAGCGACTAATATGTAGTTGCCAAATTCTCTTTTATACGCGCCAGTAAATGACACCTTTTTACTTCTAAAGGCTTCCCTGCGCGGAAAATAACTTACAGATGAAGCATTGGAAGCTATTGCCTTTCCTGTCATTAATCTACTCAAAGGCAACCTCACCAATGGAGGAACAGAATTTGAACCACCGGTCATGGCTGCCTCTCCAGCAAGTACGTCCTTGCATCCACGGTGGGTTTTTGATGGCCCTCTTTTTATTTACCTTTTACTTACCCGCTACTTTTGCTAGCACAGACGTCGGCCCGGAAACCATAGAGTCCATCAGCACCCCGGATAAAGTCGAGAGTAGTATCGGTTTATTAAAGTTTCGCGACGGCGCACCTTACCCTGAGACAGCTGAAAAGCTATATGACTATCTGGACCATATGCGCGCGGTAGATAGCTTCCTGAAAGGTATTCAGGGAGCATCAGTACATGCACTCATGAAAGGTGGGTATGAACTCGGCGCCAAGTCGGCCCATGAAGTGCTGATCTTTGATCGACTAATGAATTCCGAATCCCTGTTCCTTACCGGCAATACATCCACCATCTACACCCTGGCCTTCCTGGACCTGAAGAGAGATGGCCCTACAGTTCTACACGCACCACCGAATGTGATGGGCGCATTCAATGATGCCTGGTTTCGCTATGCGGAAGACATAGGTAACTCCGGCCCCGATAAGGGTCGGGGAGGAAAATATCTAGTCCTGCCACCCGACTATAAAGGCAACCTTCCCTTCGGTTACTTCCCTGTATATCCTCGCTCTTACCGGGTATGGGTCTTTATGCGCTCTCCCAGCAACCAGGACTTGGATGAAGCTGTACAGAGCGTTAAAGACAAACTGAGGATCTACCCCCTCTCCAAGAAGAATCACCCTCCGCGCATGGTGTTTATTAGCGCCTCTGGCAAGGCCTTCAACACCATCCACCCCAACAACTACAAGTTCTACAAGCACTTAAATGAGATCATCCAATACGAATGGATAGGAATGCTAAATCCGGAAACTCGCGGCTTGTTTGCCTCTATCGGCATTGAGAAAGGTAAGGCTTTTAGCCCTGATGAACGCATGATCAAGATACTGACCGATGCAGTTGGCATCGGTAATGGCATCGCCCGATCTATTGTCTGGTACCCACGCACAGACAAATCATTATCCGATGTCAAAATCTATCCGGGCACCGACAGCGCCTGGGTGATGGCCTTCCCGGGTAAAAATATTTTCTTCAATGGGCCCGATGGTAAAACGATTAACAGTGATGCCCGTGTTAGCTACTTCTACCCTTACACCGGTGTCAGCCCAGCGATGACAGCCATCGAGCCAGGTAAAGGTTCTGACTATGCCATTGCCTTTGTCGACGAAAACAAAGAGCCCTTTGATGGCGCCAGGAAATACAAACTGCACCTGCCACCCGATGTACCTGTCAATGCATTTTGGGCGGTTAACATTTATGACAGCCAAACCCGCTCCCAGCTAAAGACAAGCCAGGAGTTTCCCTCGGTAAGCAGCCAGAGCAAAGGTATCAAGAAAAACACTGATGGTTCTTACGATATTTTTTTCGGTCCCGTAGCGCCGAAAGGATTTGAAAACAACTGGCTGGAGACAGTGCCGGGTAAAGGCTTCTTTGTTATTTTGCGCCTATATGGCCCATTAGGCCCCTGGCTGGAAAAGACTTGGCGCCCCGGAGAGGTTGAGCTAACAGACTACTGATCTGCAGTAGCCAAACCTTTACGCTCTAAAGCTTGCGCACGAGTAAGGCGACGCCGATGGTTGCGTGGCGTATCGGAAAACCAACGCCTACAGGAGCGCTGGAAAGTACTCTGCTCGGCATATCCTAATAAACCCGTTATCTGCCCCAATGCAAGACTGGCATCTGAGAGATACTCTGCCGCCAGCTCCCTACGCACCAGATCCAGTAAGCTATCAAAACGCAGACTTTCATCTGCCAAGCGCCTTTGTAGAGTGCGGGGGTGCAAGCTCAGGTGATCAGCAACCACCGCCACCTGATATTTTCCCGTTGGCAACAACTGCCGTAATAGTTCCCGCACTCTGGTACCCAGAGACGCTGCTGATGAGGAAAATTGCTGCTCCAGATAGCAGGTAGCCAAACGCTTGGTCACGGGATCGGCAGAGGGCAATTGACTATCCAACTGGTCAGAGGGAAACTCCATAGCACAGTAGCCCGACTGGAATTCCACTAGACAGGAAAAGTACTCGTGATAACGTTGCCTGTTGGAGATCGGACTGTGCGGCAACAAAACCCGTTGTGGTGCAGCATCCGCCCCCATCAGCATACGTAACATTGCCAATGCATTACCCAATGTCTGCTCATGGATTTGGGTAAATCGTGACAAAGCTGGGTCAAGTAAGTTAAATACCAAGCGCTCACAATGCCCGTCGCCTACAGGCTCCAGACGCAATTGGGTTGCCGGGCTATGCAGAGGCATAAATCTACCTACCGCCTCCACCGCCTCCCTTGGCGTTGTAGAGTTGCAGGCAATCACAGCGATTCCCCCCAGCCTGTCTACTCCCTGATGAAAGGCAAGGCGCAGCGCAAAGTCCTCACACTGTAATCGCTGTGCGGAGACTTCCAACAAACTCGCAACATCGGCATGGGACAAGAGACGAGTGTCGGACACCACAATATCCTGCGGTATATTGAATTCAGTGAAATAGCTAGCGGTATTACCACCCAAAGCCTCCACTAATTCGCCATATCCCGTGAGCACACTGGCTCGTATTACGCTTCCCACTGCCCCTCCAAAACGCCTCTGGCGCCTCAAGATAATTTTTTGTCGCAATGTAGCAATAAATCAGCATTGGTTCTACGCAGTCTATAAACACCTACCAATCAGCCAGGTAATTGATTTTGGAACCGCTTCATTTTGACGTACTAATTATCGGTGCTGGCCTCTCCGGTATTGGCGCAGCCTGCCACCTCAGTCGCGAGTGCCCTACAAAACGTTTTGCCATTCTGGACCGCCGCGAACAAGTCGGTGGAACCTGGGATTTATTTCGCTATCCAGGAATTCGCTCCGATTCAGATATGTTCAGTTTTGGTTTTGATTTTCACCCCTGGCCTGGCCTCAAAGTGCTGGCCGATGGCCCCTCTATCCAACAGTACATCAGCGATACTGCCGAAGAATATTCCATTAAGGAGCATATTCATTTCGGCATTGAACTTTCCAAAGCCAATTGGGATAGCGAAAAAAAAATCTGGGTTATCGACGGAATTAACTTAAAAACCGGTGAACGGTGCAGCTATAGCTGTCGTTTCCTGATTTCCTGTACAGGGTATTATGATCATCATCAGGGATACCTGCCTGAGTTTCCTGGAGCAGAACAGTTTCAGGGTGACTATATCCATCCGCAACATTGGCCGGAAAAACTGGACTACTGTAATAAAACGATCGTTGTCATCGGCAGTGGAGCAACAGCGGTTACTCTAGTTCCCGCACTTGCGGAAAAAGCCAAGCATGTAACCATGCTGCAGCGCTCACCCACCTATATCATTTCTGTTCCCGCGTTCGACAAACTCTCTAAAAAACTCTTAAAAATTCTACCCAGCTCCTGGGTATTTAAATTTGCTCGCTGGCGAAACATCAAAATACAGCGCTGGCTTTTTAAAGCCTCCAAGCGCTGGCCCAACTTTATGCGAAAGCTTTTTTTACGCGGTGTACGCAAAAGCTTGCCCCAAAATTTCGACATGCGTCATTTTACCCCAAGCTACCAACCTTGGGATCAGCGGGTTTGCGCGGTACCTGATGATAACCTTTTTAAGGCAATGCGCTCCGGTAAAACTTCGGTAATGACCGATGAAATTGAATCTATTGGAGAAACAGGCATTCAACTGAAATCTGGAGAGCGCATTACTGCCGATATTATAATTACGGCAACCGGCCTCAAATTACAGGTGCTTGGAGGAATGCAACTCTATGTTGATGGAAATGAAGTAAATATCAAGGAAAAATTAACCTATAAAGCCGTTCTCTTAGAAGGGGTGCCCAATATGTCATGGGTATTCGGGTATACCAATGCTCCCTGGACTTTGAAAGCAGATATCTCTGCAAAGTACATCTGCCGCTTACTCAACTATATGGACCAAGGTAACTTTGACACCTGCATTGCCAAAGATACAGAAGGATGTAGTGAAAACAGCTCTGTGATGAGCAGCCTAAATTCCGGCTATGTGGAAAGAGGAAACAACGTATTACCTCGCCAGGGTAACAAGTATCCTTGGCGCCTCTTAAATAATTATGAGGAAGACTCAAGAATTCTACTTAAACAACCTATCGAAGATGGTATTCTCACCTTTACGCTCCGACAAGCTCCTGAAGTGACGCCGAGCATTAAAGCTTCAGCTCATAAAACTGAAGAAACTATGACTTCCTGAATATTAAAGCCACATTAACAACCACCACATTTGATATAGGGATTACTAAATAGCAGAACATAAGTTATGAAATGAAAGTATAGTTTTGAGGGACGTTAAATAGCCTCGGCATTGGCCTTCCAGACAGTCTGGGTAAAAAAGGGCATTAGGGGCCACAATTCTGGCCTCTGCAATTGCCTGCTCCCGATCAAATCTTTTAATTAGCCGGTAAACTCTCTCAGGAACCTTTTGGGCAATCCGTAGTTTGGCCCCCATACCACAACTTAACTATATAGCTCGATCGGATTCCAAAAACAAACTCTTGTATCGCCATAAATTACGCCCTGAAAAAGAGGCCGCTGCTACCCCAAGACATTTGAACCAAAAGAACGGTCACTATTCATTACCCAATAGAATTCCCTACAAAGCCATGGGAGGCATATTCTCTATTGGGAGCTTAAGCGTGTATGAATAGTTACTGTTGAAGTCAGTGTCTGGTGTACCGGGCAGCGATTAGCAATCTTCAGCAGGCGCTGCCTCTGTTCACCGGTCAGCTCCCCCTCCAGGGTAATATCCCGCACAATTTCATCAATTTTTTGCGAACTTTTTTCACAGTCCTTCCCGTCCTCTAGGTGGACCTTACGATGGGAGAGGATGACCTGTATTCGCTCCAACGGAATATTTTTCATATTTGCATACATACGCACGGTGATATTGGTACATGCTCCTAGCCCCATGAGTAAATATTCGTAAGGGCCTGGTCCACGATTTTGCCCGCCTAAATCCTCCGGCTCATCAGCAATTAACCGATGGGGACCCGAGTGCAGTATCTGCGTATATTTATCCGCACCAGCCTCTTCTACGGTAACAACAGTTGGCAATGGACCACTCATCAGAAGTCTCCTGAAGACATTTTTTCCATAGGCTCTGGGGTTACCAGGTTCCACCAGAAGTCAAATCGATCCATAAGGGAGAGAAGAGTTTTCAACTGGCCAACATCCCCAACTATTTTTATCGAACCATCCTCCATCTTCTCCTGAATTGTGGCGGTACCAAGGATAATATCATTCAAGTCTTCACGCTTTATTGTGACACTGGAATGAGGGTCATTAACTGGAGGGCCATAGTTCAACACTGCATTTTCCAGCACCAGTGAGTAGCGTTCTTTTATATCTGGAAGATTAATATTGATCGATATTTTTTTGCCTGTCGCTCTTGGCCCATTCAAGCGAATCCCCAGATAATCAAAAATCAGCTCGGTGGGCATACTACGAATAGTATCTGCGCTGGCAGTTAGCGGCACCGGTAGGCGCTCGATGCCATCCCGCAGCTCTTTAGCGCCGCTGAGGAAGAAGTTTCTCCAGGTTCCGTTTTCCTGTTGGTAACCCATTTGCTCCAGGGCATCGGCCAGTAAATCTCTTGCAGCACGATTGTTCGGCTCGGCTGAGACCAGTCTATCCAGCACTTCCGCCACCCAGCGGTACTCGCCAGCATCATAATCTCTCTTGGCTTGCTTGATGATATTGGCCGCTCCTCCCATATATTGCACATACTTCTTGCCGGCAGCAGTGGGAGGCATTGGATAAAGACGCGCGGGGTTGCCGTCAAAAAAACCGAGGTAATAATTCCACACTGCGCGAGTATCGTGATTAACACTACCGTAGTAACCTCGGTTGGCCCAATACTGAGACAACTCTGGGGGAAGCTCCATCATCTCAGCAGTCTGCACCATGTTATAGCCATGGTTGGCCAAGCGTAGGGTCTGGTCATTCAGGTATTTATAAAGATCTCGCTGTTTCTTTAGGTGATTAACAACATTTTCCTGCCCCCAGGTCGGCCAGTGATGCGGTGCAAACAATACTTCTGCCTTGTCTCCCCAGCGCTGAATGGTCTCATTTAAATAACGCGACCAATCCCTTGCATTGCGCACCTTGGCCCCGCGAAGCGTGTAAAGATTATGCAAGGTATGGGTAGCATTTTCGGCAGCGGTTACTGCCTTTAGCTCGGGAATATAGAAATGCATTTCAGCCGGTGCTTCAGAACCCGGTGCCATCAAAAATTCAAAAGTCAGACCATCAATGGTTCGAGTCTCTCCTGTTTTTGTAATAGTGTCGGTGGGTTCAATTAAAGTGACGGTACCCGTAGAGGTTTCCAGGCCTAATCCAGCCCCCAACGTACCTTTAGGGTCTTTTGGGATCAAATTACCGTACATAAAACTGGCGCGACGCGCCATATGGTTACCGGCAAAGACATTTTCACTGACCGCTTCAATCAGGAAGTCTTTTGGAGCAAAGATTTTAACTTTTCCAGATTTTACCTCTTCCTCATTTACCACCCCACGTACGCCACCGTAATGATCCACATGACTGTGGGTATAAATCACCGCGACCACTGGCTTGTTACCTCGATGCTGCCGGTACAATTTCAAGGCTGCTTTCGCAGTTTCTTCCGAGATCAGGGGATCCATTACGATCACCCCAGTCTCTCCCTCAATAAACGTAATATTTGAGAGGTCGGCGCTACGCACCTGGTAGATTCGCGGAGTTACCTCATAAAGCCCACCCTCGGAGATCAACTGTAATTGTCGCCATAAACTTGGGTTGGCACTGTCTGGTGCAGGTTTATCCCGTGCAAATTGAAAGGCTTCAAGATTCCAGACAGGCTGTCCTTTTTCGGTCTTAATTACGCCATTATCAGGTAATGGCGCGATAAAACCGCGTTTTACATTTTCAAAATCCTGCCGATTATCAAATGGCAACTCTTTTAAAACTGTCTGATTGGCCTTTTGGGTGACAGCACTCGCCGGATTAGGTGGATCGGCATAAGTGAAAACAGAAAACTGAAGAGATATAATAAATGCCAGGCGAGCTAAAAAAGTCGCGGAGATTCCCTGGTCAGCAAGCATCATTCTCACCCGCTATCGGATACTCTTAATGGCCGCAAGTACTGTTTAGCGGACAAGCTCTGAAAAATATTTTCCCGGAAAACAGGAAAAGAATTTCCCAGTAGAGAATAGGTAGGATCTGTCAGTAAGGATGGGATATTCGGTAGCGAAGGGAAGATTGCTGACAATTTTAAGCATGGAGCCCACTGGCCGACTCCTCCATTTGGGTAGAGCCAGCCTCTGGGTCTTATATCACTAAATCAACGCACATCAAGCAGGTGACGCGCAATGATCAGGCGCTGGATCTCACTGGTGCCCTCATAGATGGTGGTGATACGCACATCGCGGCTCATGCGCTCCAATGGGTACTCGCGGGTATATCCGACCCCACCATGGATCTGCAGGGCTAAGTAACAAGCTTCATTGGCTTTTTCACTGGCAAACAGTTTGCCCATGGACGCCGCGGGGCCAAAAGCCATGCCCGCATCTTTCTGCCAAGCTGCCTGTAACAGCAACAGGCGCGCACCTTCGAGTTCAGTGTACTTATCTGCCAGCTGCCACTGTAATCCCTGGAACTGCGCCAGTTTTTTACCAAACTGCTCGCGCTCGTGCATATAAGCGCGGGCGCAATCCATCGCCTCCAACCCAATTCCCAGTGCCAGGGAACCGATACCAATACGACCACCAGCAAGTTCACCCGCGGCGATTCGGAAGCCGCGGTTTTCCTCACCCAGCATGTTACTTGCGGGAATGCGGCAATTATCAAAGGAAACTTCATTGGTGACAGAAGCTTTCTGCCCCATCTTCTCTTCAGCCTTGCCGATAATCAGCCCCGGTGTGCCCGCTTCAACCAGGAAGCAGGAAATCCCTTTACCTTTCGCGGCATCAGGGTCGGTAACCGCCCACACAACAAAAATGCCAGCAAATTCAGCACTACTGATAAATAATTTGCTGCCATTCAGCACATACTCATCGCCGTCTTTTACTGCACGGGTACGCATAGCTGCAGCATCAGAACCTGAGCCGGGCTCAGTCAGGCAGAAAGAACCCGCAGCGTATTCCCCGCTACAGATTTTTGGCAGGTACTTCTGGCGCTGGTCCTCATTGCCTACAGCCTGGATAACTTCAGCCACCATATTGGTAACCGAGGTGGTAGTTGCAGTGGATGCACAGCCTCGTGCCAGTTCGGTAATCGCCAAACTAAAAGCCACCGTGCCTGCACCTGTACCACCGTAATTGGGATCGATATTGATACCCATAAAACCCAGTTCGGCCAATTCCTTGAGCTTCTCCAGTATCAGAGGGCGGTTACCTGTATTGTCGAGTTCCGCAGCTATAGGCTTCAATTCGCTCTCGGCAAACTGACGTGCTGCGTCCTGGATCATCTGCTGCTCTTCGCTCAGTGAGAAATCCATACATTACCTACTTTATCGTTATCGCATTCTGATTCGGCGGCGGGGACACCGCTCACAAGTTATGTCGAGGATAATAAAATACCGACCGACAATGGTTGCCAATTCACCCTATTCCACCATGAATTCCGCAATCAATAGCAAAGATAGCGGTGGGGAAAAGCAATTGGGTTTTACCTCAACACGGAGCACATGCCGGGTACGGAGTTTTTTGGCGAGTCATTTTCCCGAGCTCTGGCAACCTTACCTGATGATTATCTGCCCGGTGGCCGACTCCCCATAGGTTCCAGATAGGTTCCAGATAGGTTCCAGGCCACCACGCGCCTAAAGCGCGCTTCCGGCTCAGCGCCGGGCTGATTTGGTCTTAGGCTCAGGGTCCGGCACCGCTACGGCAGTATCGGTTTTCACCTCCTCCATCACCACATAGGTATGGGTTTCGCGTACTCCCGGCACTGAAGCCAGCTTCTCTCCGAGAAAACGGCGGTATCCAAGCATATCCTTAATGCGAATCTTTACGAGGTAATCAAAACCACCGGCCACCATATGGCACTCCTGCACTTCCTCCAAGCCAGCCACATGCTGGTTAAAGGCTTCCAGTGCCTCAGTGGCTGTATTAGCCAGAGTCACCTGGATGTAAACAACCAGGCCGGCATGAACCTTGAGCGGGTCCAGCAACGCTACATAGTCGCGGATAAATCCCTCTCGCTCGAGGCGCTTGACCCTCTCCAGGCAGGGAGTGGGACTGAGATTAACCCGGCGTGCCAACTCTACGTTTGGCAGTCGTCCATGGCGTTGCAGGATACGCAGTATTTGGCGATCGATACGATCAAGATCTTCCAACTGTCGAGACATTACAAAATACCCTACTGGCAATCACGCAATTAGGCGTGATATTTAACCACAACTGGCGCCAAAATGGCGATTAATTCTAAGCACTTTCGCACATAATCCGGTTTTTTATTCTGACCCTAGATATAGAGCTTGGGAGACGATATGTCGACAAACTTCGCCGGAGACCTACACAGTGCCCGAGAACAGGCACGCGAGTATTTGCATGCCGACGAAAACCAATGTGTAAGTGAGCTCCTGGCCGCACCGCGCCCCAGTGAAGCCCTGCGCAAGAAAATTCTGAATACCTCGCGCGAGCTGGTACGGCACTCACGCCAGCAGCGCAGTAAGCGTGGCACCCTGGACGCCTTCCTGCAGCAGTTCGGCTTGTCGAACAAAGAAGGGGTGGCCCTCATGTGCCTGGCGGAGTCTCTACTTCGGGTTCCCGATGCTGATACTGCCGATAAACTGATTGCTGAGAAAGTGCATTCCGGCAACTGGTCCAGCCATCGTGGCCAGTCAGATTCACTATTTGTGAATGCCTCTACCTGGGGGCTTATGCTTACCGGCAGCGTGGTTGAGCTGGACCCCGATATCACCGAGCGTCCTTCCCATTGGATGAAACGCCTGATCAGCCGTATCGGCGAACCCATGGTGCGCACCTCCATGATGCAGGCCATGAAGATCATGGGGGGACAGTACGTACTTGGTCGTACTATCGACGAGGCACTTAAGCGCGGCCCCAAGGAAAACCTGCCCGGCACTCGCTTTTCCTTCGATATGCTCGGAGAGGGTGCGCGCACCATGGCCGATGCCCAGCGCTATTACGATGCATACATGATGGCTATCGAAGCCATCGGTAACGACAACACCAAACGTGACGTTGTCGAAGCTAACGGGATCTCTATCAAACTGTCTGCCCTTCATCCTCGCTATAGCGTACTGCAACGCGATCGTGTCATGGATGAACTGCTGCCCCAGGTAAAGCGCCTGTGCGTTGCTGCCGCCAAATATGATATGGGTTTAAATATCGACGCCGAGGAAGCGGAACGCCTGGATATCTCCCTGGATATTTTCGACGCACTTGCCCGCGACCCTGAACTGAAGGACTGGCAAGGCCTCGGCTTTGTTTTGCAGGCTTACCAAAAAAGGGCTCCCCATGTTGCAGACTGGCTGATCGCCCTTGGTCGAGACACCGGCCGCAAATTAATGGTTCGCTTGGTGAAAGGCGCTTACTGGGATAGCGAAATCAAGCACGCCCAGCAGATGGGCCTGACCGATTACCCGGTATATACCCGCAAGTGTCACACTGACCTTTCTTACCAAGTGTGTGCCAAGAGGCTGCTGGATGCCGGTGATGCTATCTATCCCCAGTTTGCTACTCACAACGCTTACACCGTAGGCCTGATCCTGGAGATGGCTGGTGAACGCACTGACTATGAATTCCAGCGCCTGCATGGCATGGGCCACCTGCTCTACGCGCAAATTGAAGCTGTACACGGCAAACGCGTACCAGTGAGAGTTTATGCTCCGGTAGGCGCCCACCGCGACTTGCTTCCCTACCTGGTTCGCCGACTCCTCGAAAACGGCGCAAACAGCTCATTTGTAAACCGCTTTATGGATGAGGAGACCCCAATTGAGGCATTGGTACAGGACACTCTCGACCTCAGTGAGGCCTGTAACCCATACCGCCACCCACAAATTCCTGTACCGGAGAATATTTATATGGGCGCAGAAGCCCTGCCACGAAAAAATTCACACGGCATCGAGCTGACCGATCCCAATTCTGTAGAGCCGCTGTTGGAAGAGTTGGACAAACAGCGCGGCAAGCATTTCCTCGGGGGCCCAATCATCAACGGTGTTATGGGTAAAGCCGAAGAGCCAGTTTACAATCCGGCTTCCGGCGAGGTCATTGGCCACACCGCTAATACCGACAAGCACCTGATTGAGCAAGCCTACGCCTCTGCGACTGAAGCACAGATCGGCTGGGATCGTATGGGCGGCAATGAGCGCGCCGCGATTCTCGATCGCATCGCCGATTTCTATGAGAAAAAGACGAATGAACTTGCCGCAATTATTTGCCTGGAAGCAGGCCGCACTCTCAATGATGGTATCAGCGAAGTACGTGAAGCAGTCGATTTCTGCCGCTACTATGCCAATGCAGCGCGCCAGCATTTCAGTGAACCAACGGAGCTGCCCGGCCCCACTGGTGAAAAAAACCAACTATACCTAGGCGGCCGTGGCGTATTCGTCGCTATCAGCCCCTGGAATTTTCCCTTGGCTATTTTTACCGGCCAAGTAGTTGCCGCACTGGCGGCTGGTAATGCAGTACTGGCCAAGCCCGCTGAACAGACGCCAATAATCGCCGCCCACGCCGTTCGCCTGATGCTCGATGCTGGCGTACCAGCAAAAGTGCTACACCTGATTACCGGCACCGGTGCAGCCGTAGGTAAGTTATTGATCGAAGACCCCCGCTTGGGCGGCGTAGCCTTTACCGGCTCCACCGAGACCGCTCGCCTGATCAACCAACAACTGGCAGCGAAAGAGGGCCCGATCGTTCCATTGATTGCCGAAACTGGTGGGCAGAATGTAATGATTGTGGATTCCACTGCCCTGCCCGAGCAGGTAGTAGATGACGTAATTCAATCCGCCTTCCTAAGTGCCGGCCAGCGCTGCTCCGCCCTGCGCATTCTGTGTGTACAGGACGTAATCGCCGATAACTTGCTCAATATGCTCAAAGGCGCCTGTGAAGAACTCTCCCTTGGCGATCCCGGCAAGCTGGATACCGACATCGGCCCAGTAATCGACGACAAAGCACTGGGCTTGTTGGAAGCCCATCGGGAGCGTTTGAGCACAGAGTCCAAAACGCTGTTTGCCTTCGATGAAGATAAAAAGCCCGGTACAGGCACTTTCTTCGGCCCTCAAGTTGTAGAAATTGAAGACTTCTCTGTACTAAAGCGCGAAGTCTTCGGCCCCTTCCTGCACGTGGTACGCTTTAAAGCCGAAGAACTGGAGGACGTGATCCGCCGCATCAACGCCACCGGCTACGGACTCACCTTCGGCCTGCACTCCCGCATCGAAGGCCGCGCCGACGCGGTATTCAAACGGGTTAATGTAGGGAATTGCTACGTAAACCGGGATATGGTCGGTGCAGTAGTCGGCGTGAATCCATTCGGCGGCCAAGGCCTCTCCGGCACCGGTTTCAAAGCCGGCGGCCCCCACTATTTATTCCGCTTTGCTACCGAGAAAACCAAAACCATCAATACCGTTGCCACTGGTGGCAATACACAGCTGTTTACTTTGGGACAGTAATCTTCAAAAATGAGAGAGCGGGCTTAGCCCGCTTTTTCTACACCATATAAGTAATTACTTTTAAGTCTTTTTTGCTCCCGGCTGTCTCACCCTCTTCCGCCAAACCAGTAAAATTTAATTTTTTAATCGTAGCAGTTGAAAACGCTTAGATTTCTGCACCCCTGCTTAATATAATAAAGACTTTCAGCAATGCCATATTTCCACTGAAATAATCGACCTCTAATTGACCATCAATACACCACTAATAAGTTCACAGGCAGGATACAACAAGATATTTAGAGCCCCACCCATGAAACCAATACTGTATTTTTCAATATTAAAAATAACAAAATTTCTTATTTTTTAATTTTTTATCGGGCTGCACCGTTATAAAATTGATTCAGAAAATCAGACATCTTTTTTCACTCTTCATAAGTCCTGGAAAAAAACACAAAGCTCACTAAACCCACCTGCCAGTAAAAGGTCCATTAGAAAAGACTACTGGCCTTCTGGCTTAATGAATAGAGCAGCAGACACATTCCGTACGATCGTACAAAAAAATCTGCCAATCGCTTTTTGTATTCAAGTACCAACTTACGCCATGCTCAATGAAGGTTAGTTTACGTAAACCAATTTATCTAAGGCAAAGAAATATAGAAAATCAGCTGCACTATTGGGATGTGCCTGCGAGTAATAGGTTTATCAGGGAAGTATGGTAATGTAGAAGCTGATTATCGGGCCTTGGCTATTCCCATGAGAAACCACGTTAGCCTTTAAACCGTCTTAAGGCTAAGACATATAGGAGTCAAATTATGGTACTACTCCTATGCTGCTCATCATAACTGGCCTTCCAGAACATCATATATAACTGAGTGCCGACTTCCACTTTAAATTCTCCACCTGACAAAGGGACTAATCATGGGTGCAGACGTTTTCACTAATACCAAAATAGAAGAGATGGTTGAATTTTGCTCCAAAGGCTATGACGCCTGGACCAAAATTATTAATAAGGATGTCGCCAATAACTATAAATCTGGTCGAGAGCGATCTGCGGATGGACAAGTTTATTGGAACGACCTTAACAGTGAAGCGAGCTGCATCCTGGCCATCCACTCCTTTCTCAGGGAATACCTGACTTCGAGAGTACCTGCCAGCCAAATTGCACAACTTGATAACTTACGAGACCGCTTTAGGATCGCTGCAGTGGATTATCAGCGGTTATGTTCTACGGCGTTCCTCACGAAAGAAATAGATAAAGAAATCGATAAAAACAATGCTCTTAAAAAAGATAGGCGTATTAATTTTGCAATTTCAGCCTCTTCGTTAGCGTCATCCGTCAATGATATTTCATCAAAGATCAATGGAGTTGTGGCAACAATTATCGCACTTAAAGGCTTGAGAAGTAACCTGGCCTCACAGAACACATCCTGGAGGGAATACTATAAAATGATCCGGCGAGATTTTTTGGCGATCGCCTCTAACGTGGTGGGTCTTTTTGCACCAACAGCCGTGGGAAACACGATTATTATTGCCTGGATGTATAGTGATACACGTGATTATATGAAGTTTCAAAAAACTGGTCAGCAACTGACTGAAAACAAACAAGATCTATTAAAAGCGGCAGATAAGTTTAGTGGCGACACATCAATTTGCGACTTCTATACCTACGTACTAGTGACAGCACTTGCAGAGCATTATGGCTTCTCACCAAACAACGGAATCAACTATAATCTTCAGCATGAGCATTTAGCTATGACCAAGGGAGTTCTGGCTAGAAATACCCTATAGCAACAGTTGTACAACCATAAAGCTGATTAATTCTGGCACAGGAAAGACATTACTTAAATATTAGCACTGGCCGATGTATAGATCGGCCAGTGCTTTATTGTTACTATCTGCGCACTTGAAAGAGCAACTACTGGTGGCCTTAATCAATACTTACTGATAGCATATACATTAAAGATCCTACCTTTTAATACCCTATTCATCACAGAGATAGAATTTTCAATTGAGCAAAATATTAATTTTTGGAAACTCTGGTTCCGGCAAATCGACCTTAGCTAAGCACCTTTCAAATAACAAAGGATTAGCTCATTTGGATTTGGATGTTTTGGCATGGCTACCCACCTCCCCTCCCCAGAGAATGCCTTTAGAAGAATCCCGAGTTAAGATAGAGGTTTTTCTAAGGGAAAATGAAAACTGGGTGGTAGAAGGATGCTACACCGATTTACTTGAACTTCTAGTAGAAGAATCCACAGAAATAATATTTATGGATCTCAGCATAGAACAGTGTATAGAAAATGCCAGGAATAGACCCTGGGAGCCACATAAGTACGAATCCAAAGAGGCACAGGATTCAAATCTTGATATGCTGACACGCTGGATCAAGGATTATAAAGCAAGATCAGACACCTTTTCTTATGAAGCTCACCTGAGATTTTACAAAACTTATCAAGGCAAAAAAGCTATTTATGCAGAGAATAAAAATATAAAATGAGCCTGCCCTAATCCCACCGTTTTCTTTACCCGCGCAAAAACCAGCAGCAGCTAATTTAGTTGCGTTAATTCTTAATTTGGACACGCGGTTTAAACAGAAGCTAGTCTACTAGGGGCTGCACACCTCCATCGATGAAAAGCATCAGTAAAAAACCCCATATTTAATGGTCAATATATCGACCCACACAGAGAAAGCACTTGATTACAGCTATCCAGCTGTACTCTATCCCTCTCCAGACAACACAATCCGATACTTAGACTTGCCAGATTTCAGGTGCTTGAACGCTTCTTCAATCTGGCTCATGGGAAATATTTCCACCTGGGGCCTGATTTGATGATGAGCGACAAAGTCGAGCATGGTTTCCATGGTAGCTGGGCTACCTACCGGAGATGCGGAGATGGAGCGCTGGCCAAATATCATTGGGAAGAGTGTAAACTGTATTGGATTTACAATGGCACCGACAAAGTGTAAACGCCCCTTAGGCTTTAGCGCTTGCAAATAAAGATCCCACTCCAGATTGACATTTACTGTAGAGATAATGAAGTCAAAGCTCATTGAAGCAGACTTGATCTCATCAGGATCACGGGAGTTGAGGGTTTTATGGGCCCCCAATGATAGTGCTTCTTTTCTTTTATGCTCACTGGAGGTAAAAGCGGTTACTTCACAACCCCAGGCATTAAGGAACATGAGCGCCAAATGCCCTAGTCCACCAATGCCAATTACTGCAACTTTATCAGTAGGCTTGATGTTGAACTGCACTAATGGGTTGAATACTGTAATTCCACCACACAATAAAGGGCCCGCAGAGACATAGTCGATGTCCTCAGGAATAATCACAAGACTGCACATGTCAGCCCTGACCTTATCTGCAAAGCCGCCATTAGTCAGAATGGTAAAGCGCGCTTCAGCACAAAGGTTGTGGTTACCCAAACGGCATGAGTGGCAGGTCTCACAATAACCAGAATTCCAACCCAATCCCACTACCATGCCAGGCTTAAAATGGCTAGCTTGCCTCCCCGCCGCTACGACTCGACCAATGACTTCATGGCCCGCAACCATAGGGTATTTGGATACTCCCCATTCATCATCAATCATACTGAGGTCACTGTGGCAAACGCCACAATAGAGTACGTCCAGCTCAACTTCCGTCGCGCCCAACTCACCCAACTCTATCTGATAGGGCTGAAAGGGACCGCCGGCTTCCATTACTGCATAAGCATTGATGGTACTGTTCTCCGGCATAAGGTACTCCCGTTACTGTTAACCTGATTCAGGTTCCCACCACAGAAAACCAGTGCTCATCCAAACAAAAAAGAGCCGGGATATTCCCGGCCCAAGCCAAGTCCTGTGAGGTTGCTGAATTTCAGAGGACCTACGAGAAAACCTGGCTAATTCCTGTGATAGAACTTAGTTCAGTACGCGGTAACCTCGGCCGCGCAGACAATTCTTGATGATCTGGTCAGCCTCAGCCCCAGCACTCCCCGCACCGGAGAGACCGCCAACCAGTGCTCCGGCACCAGCTCCTGCTGCTGCGGCTCGGCTACTATCACCCACAATAGCTCCAAGCGCCCCACCTACTACTGCGCCTCCAGCGGCTCCGGCCAAGCCTCGTCGGCCCTGATCGCTATAGGTGGAGTAGGCAATCCCCTTACACTCGGAAAGATCCATTTGGTATTGATTCATGTTGACACCCCAGGTGTCGATCACAATTCCTCCAGCACCAGGCACCTGCTCCGGCTGGGCGGCACAGCCAATAAGAAGTGTTATACAGAGTCCAGCAGTGGCGGTAATACCAGTATTCATCGGATACCCCTTCCAGCTAGTGCTTAGAGACAGAGGTGCTGTCACGTATTTCTACTTTAGGTTTAGCTCTCAGTTGAAGTTGGCGCCAGCGAGGAAGCACTAAAAGAGGAGAAAAGTGTGACCCTGCAGACAGGAAAACCCGGACCTCACCTTAATTCCAGGAGCAAGCATTCGGAGGGTAGAACTTATCATACGCGGTAGACCGTCCACTTTCGTATTGGCTACATAAGAAAATACACTCAGGAAAAGTCTCTCAAACTATAAGCATCACTTATTAATACTTTTCATATGCTTATTGGGCATTTTTTAAACTCTCCCATATATTCACAGTTAATTGATGGATTCACAAAATCCATTGGTGATACACCTGAAAATGGTTGAAGGATACTAAGAATGGAATACGGCATATTGAAAAAGGTAGTCTTTGTGGCTGCGATTATTTACTCTTCAATAACTTCGGCAAGCGAGGACTATAAAAACTCCCCTGCAGTATTTGCCAATAGTTATGAGCACATTATTATTGAACCAGAGTGGGCAGATGATAATAAACTGGAGTTAATTCAACCAAAAGAGTTTCGCCGCTGGGTATTTATTGGTTCGCCAATAACCCCAAATGGACTAAACGGGGGCAATGCCAGCTTTCCAGAATACCATAATGTTTATGTCCAACCAGAAGCCTTTCAATACTATCGGGATCATGGTAAATGGCCCGAAGGAACGATCATGTTAAAAGAGCTGCAACTTACCGGAGGAAAAGCAACAGAAGCCGATGGTTCGCGTTACGAATCCTCCGGTCGCGGTTATTTTCCCGGAAAAGTTAACGGCATGGACGTGTCTGTAAAAGATTCAACAAGATTTCCAGAGTCCAGGGGATGGGGATATTTTAACTTTGGTCACCATGCTCCCCCATATGCTGCCAGTACAGAAGCAATGGATATCTCTTCCTGCGCAGGCTGCCATATGGCCAATGCCACAGAAGATATGGTCTTTATGGATCTCTATCGGCCACTGATTTCCCCACTCAAGCTGCCAGAAGCTAAGTAGTCTCAGCAGAAAGCTTCACAATATCATCTGACCACTTAGCTTCCAAAGAGCTCCAATCATACCCAGATGTAGCAGCAATAAATTTTTCAAGAGCTGGGGACAAAACAGAATTATTGGTAGTAGCAAGACCTACTGTTCTAGATAATGGTGGGTCTGTAATTGGGAGGTAGTCAAGCTCCGGCTTAATTAATGAGTAAAGAGGAATCACACTGACTCCTGCTCCCTCTCTAATCAAGCATTGAATCCAGTCCTCTCGCTCGCTACGAAATACAATATCCAACTCCAGATCCTGCTCTCTATTGAACACTTGGCCTTTCTGACGGAATTCACAATGTAAACGCTCAACATAGGGTTGATTGGCAAGATCAGAAATAGAGATAGACTTTCGGCTTAAAAAATTATGGTTTGGAGGACAAGCCAAAACCAGCGGTTCCTGAAATAATTTCAGGAAGCGTATTCGTGAATGCGCCACACTTTGCGGCAGACAAAACACTGCATCAAGATTACCTGTCAACAATAGCTCTCCCAGAGCTGGTGGTGCGACATCATGAATCACCACGGATATCTGAGGATTATTTAATCGAAATTGACCCAACATCCCCACCAGAGCTTGCGGCCCAATGGTACACATGATCCCAATATTTAGCTCACCAGATTCCCCAGCTGTAATTGCGCGGGCTGTTAAGTTGACCAATTGCCGAGTATGATCAATTTGTTCAAAATTGCTCCGTAAACTACGGCCTAGCTCTGTCAACTCAATATATCGGCCTTCACGGTGTACTAAATTCCCACCGAGTTCCTCTTCTAACTTTTTAATACCTTGGGTTAAAGCTGGCTGCGACACATGGCACTGCTCAGCGGCACGAGTAAAGTTCAGCGTATCTGCCAGCGCAAGAAAATAGCTAACCTGCTTGAAATCCATTCTCTAGCCACACTCCCTTAAACCAATAAATAGTGACACCTTAGGGCAGGGTCTACTCCAAGGATTAAGTTATATATATCATTACAGATGGTTAACCCGGCTGCTTTTTACTTAGAATGATCCGCCTAATGATTGGTACTGGTAAAAGATTTTCAAGCGTTGGCTCTGTGCCCTTGAATCGAGAATATTAACTACCCCCTCAAACCTAAGCAATTTACGACTGACTTTGTCATAAACTAAGTCGAGATCGCCGGCAAACAGTCGCAACAATGGCTGGGCTACGTCCACACGGATACAGGTATTCTCCAGCTGGTTTTGATTACAGGCTACTTTGCGCGCCCTCAGCTTGATTGCCCGCCCATGCATTGGAGAGGCAAAATTGAATTTGAGGACGTCACCACGCACTAATGCCTGCCAGTGTTCACGCACATATACATCAAAGCCAGCATCTACCACATCGATACTTTCCCGCTCTCGCATTACACTCTTCCAACCTGTCTGGCCGGACTTACGGTAGCGCATCAACCATTGCCCCTGCTCCCTTCGCACTTCACGTACTTCCCCGTGGCGAAGGTCGGTTTGTATAACTTCCGGCATAGTCGTGCCACCATGAGGGTTACCGGTATGATCCAGTAATGTCTTTTTAGCAAACAATTGCCCTTGAGCTGAAAAATACAGCACCTGTACCTGGCCATTTTCAGCGGGTAGATAATATTCACAGTATTCAAGGCTGTGGTTTTCTGGATCGAATGCCAGGCCCGTTGCAGAGGTCTGGCCTTGATAGCCACAGCCTGCCATTGATATCGCCAGGGCAGCCAGCAGCTCTAACATAGTTCACCCCATAGAAATATTTGATTAGCCCGGCCATCAGTGAGGCAACAGAGTAACTATTTGGATGCCGTATTCAGAGCACGTGCCAACCGAACAAAAACCGGCAACATCACAGCCCATAGTACTGACAGCACCATAACTGACTGCCATAAGGGCCGGTGTAGTTCCACGGTACCGTTTAGTAAAGCGCCGGTATAATAACTGAAAGGTCCAAAAATCCCACCTAGTAAGACAGGCAGCCATAAATTACGCTGCAGCACTGCCAGGCTATAACGCAGTGTCATAGCAAAGTTCAACCATAGACAAATCAGCCAGACCGGCGGCCAGGAGCTACCACTGAGATTGCGCAACACACCAATATGGAAAAGCACAGAGTCCACCCCCACACCAAAAAGAAAGATGCCCGCTAACCAAAGGGGCTCCCTGCGCAGATTTGCTATGAAAAGCAGGTGAATACTTAAATTAACCAGAGTAAAAGGCACTACAATCCAGGGGCGGGCAACAATCACACAGAGAGGCCATGCTATATCAAACAGTATGGCATTGGCGAAAAATCGCCACATTTCAAAAGCTACCGAGAAACCGCGGCTTGGCAAAAATAAACTGTGCGGCACTGATCACTCTCTGCATAAATCCACCCTCGCAATAGCACAGGTAAAATTCCCACATACGAATAAAGCGTTCATCAAAACCAAGGGCTTGCATTGCATCCACCTGCTTCAAAAAAGCCTCGCGCCAGTGGCGAATAGTATGTGCATAGTGGATGGTAATATCTTCCAGATCGACCATCTGCATATCCGTGGCTGTCGCCACATGGTGAGCAACCACCTGGTTTGATGGCAAGCAGCCACCAGGGAAGATATAGCGCTGGATAAAATCCACTTCTTTACGATATTGCTGATAACGTTGATCCTGAATGGTAATGGCCTGCATCACCATCAAACCATTATCTTTAAGCAAATGGCTGCAAGTAGAAAAAAACTTACGATGGTATTCATGCCCTACCGCTTCCACCATTTCAATAGAAACCAATTTATCGAAACTTCCCTGCAAATCACGGTAGTCTTGTAAGAGCACAGAAACTTTATCTTGCAGCCCCTCTTTTTGTACCCACTTTCGGGCATAGTCATACTGCTCTTCAGAAATAGTGGCAGTAGTTACCCGGCACCCATAGTGTTTTGCGGCAAAGATGGCCATTGCGCCCCAGCCGGTTCCTATCTCAAGTAGATGGTCATTGGCCTCTAGCTGTAATTTTTGGCAAATATGCCCCATTTTGTGTACTGAGGCATCAAATAGCGGCGTTTTCTCTGAGGGGAATATTGCCGATGAATAGAGCATGGTCTTATCGAGGAAAAGCTGAAAAAATTCGTTACCCAGATCATAGTGTGCAGCAATATTCCTACGCGAACCGTTAGGATTATTCGAGTTTAATCGATGCAGACCTCGCAGGAACATTCGTGGTAACTGACTCCAACGCCCGTCCATATCCTCAATCAGATCCATGTTATCGACCATCAAACGAATTACACTCAGAAGACACGGTGAAGTCCAGTCCCCCTGCATGTAGGCTTCACCAGAACCAATAGTGCCATTGAGTAACACCTGAACGTATGCACTGCCATCCAGTACCTTTATATGTGCACGAACACAGGCCTGATCTATAGGTTGGCCAAATCGATATTTATTAACTCCCTCCTCGATAAGCAAATGCCCCCTATCAATTACCCGCATCTTACTCAACACTAGCCTGCGGGCCAGGCGAACCATCCATGACTCTGATAGCCCCGCTAAAGAAGTACTCTCTTCCCTTTGGACCTGTTGTATGACTTTCATAGTTGCTCTTCTCCTCCCTGAGTCCCACGCTTACTACCCGGATGGGAAAAAACGGGGGTGCGCTTAATCCATAATTTCAGCGCCTGCCAATAAATTGTGGCTATTACCTTTGCGGTCATGAATGGGTACTGGATCAGGATACTATTGAGCACCGCGCTACTCACTTCACGGCGACGCAAGCTCAGTACAGCATCAAATAGAGGGCGCTCACTCTCTCCCCCGGTACTCGTGTCAAAATTCTGCAGATAAGCCGTCAGTCGATCTCCTGGAGTGATACTGCGCCACCGGTATCCCTGGGTAATCGGCATAAAAGGGGAAACGTGGAAAGCTTTGGCAAATGCCACTTTCTGTACCCGGGCACCAGAGCGGCAATCCAACACATAACTATGGCGTTCATTCCAGGGCGTATTGTGCACATCCAGTAAAAGCCAGCGTACCTTATTGCCCTCTCCGTCAAAACAGTAATAGATGGTGATTGGATTCATGTTGTAGCCAAAATAACGCCAATTAGCCAATACACGCACAGGGCCCTGCGGACGCTCTCCACAAACATCTTCCACTCTACGGCGCACGGCCTCATCCAGACTTAAAACCGGATCACCAAAGAAGTCCTTCCGGCAAAAACGCGCCGGTGCCCAACCCCGCGTTGACCACCACCGCGAAAGAGAACAAAAGCTATCCAATTCCGCCAGGTCCAGATACACCATAAACACTTTATAACGAAACTGATTCTGCCTAGGTGAAAAACGGCGATGCTGTACCCAGCCCGTATAAATGGCACTCTCCACTACAATTTCCCCTTCACCAGCAAACCCCCAGGCTTTCGGCCACTCGCAAAGCGCTATTTACACCATCTTCATGAAAACCATTGGCCCAATAGGCGCCGCAAAACCAAGTACGGTTTACGCCATTGATACTGGCCCACTGCTGCTGTGCCCGCGAGCCAGCAACAGAGAATTGCGGATGGGCATACTCGAAGCGTGCCAGGATTTTCTCCTGTTGAATTCGCTCTTCCGCATTCAGCGTAACGCAGTAGGTTTTTTCTGTTTGTAGTCCTTGCAGGATATTCATGTTGTAGGTGAGAACTGGCAGCTGATCCTGCTCCGCGCGTAAGCGGTAATTCCAGCTAGACCAGCTGAGCTTGTGCTTCGGCAGCAGAGCGGTATCTGTATGCAAAACTACCTTGTTACAGGCATAGGGAATTGCTGAGAGGACTTGTTGCTCACGAACCGAAGCATCATCCAGGCATCGCAAAGCCTGGTCAGAATGGCAGGCAAATATCACCCCATCAAAAGAATGTTGTTCACCGGCAGAAGTTAATAACTTCACACCTTGCTCTGTACGCCGCACAGAACAAACCTTAGTGGAGAGCCGTATTCTGTCGATATAAGGTGCTGCCAGGGGATCTATGTAGGAGCGTGACCCACCCTTGATCACCCGCCATTGAGGCCTGCGCACTATATTGAGCAAGCCATGGTTAAAAAAGAAGCGTACAAAAAAGCTGACTGAAAATTCCAGCATCTGCGACACGCTAGCCGACCAGATTGCAGAGCCCATAGGAACCAGGTAACGATTGGCAAACTCTGATGAATAACCATTTGCAGGAAGGTATTCGCCCAGGGTCAGGCCATCGTGCAAGCGCCCTTCTCGCCAATCACGTAACGCGCCGCGGTTAAATCGCACAATATCCCAAAGCATTCGCCAGTGGCCGGCACTGAGTATGTTGGAGCGCTGGGAAAACAGCGTATTCAGATTATTACCAGCGTACTCAAAGCCCTCCCGATCACAGCGCACACTGAATCCCATTGAAGTTGGTTGGGATTCAACTCCGAGTTCATCCAACAAGCGAATAAAGTTCGGGTAAGTCCAGTCATTGAATACAATAAAGCCAGTATCAATTGCCAGTTGGCGCTCACCCTCCTGTATGTCGATAGTAGCGGTATGCCCGCCCAGGCGTTCCTGTTCCTCAAAGAGGGTTATGTCATATCTGCGGCTTAGTAAGTAAGCTGATGTGAGTCCGGCGATACCGCTGCCAATAATGGCAATACGCATCAATTCTTCCTTAAAGTGCGAATCCTACTTATCCTGGGTGTGCAAAAACGAAACCAAATAAAACGAAAAAAGCCAAAAAATCGTAAAGGCCAACTCAAACGTCGGGGAAAATCGATTACTGATTTTCCTTTTGAAAGGCCGCTTTCTATGTATATTGCGGCCCGCTCCGGGCTGATTAGAAAAGGCATATCGAAATCGTTACGCGCCGTCAGTGGAGTGTCTACAAACCCGGGACGAATACATACAACTTTGAGGTTTGTATGGCAGGAATCGGCACGCACCGATGCCAGAAAATAATCGAGCGCAGCCTTTGAACTACCATAGGCCTCCGCACGCGGAAAAGGGACAACCGATGAAAGACTGCCGAGGGCGGCAAATATCGGGGCAGGGCTTACACTCAGCAGTGGCAGAGCGGTACGCAAGGTATTTATGACACCGAAGAAATTGGCATCAAATACCCGTCGATACATAGTACTTTCAAGCTGTAAATCATTGTCATATTCGCAGGTACCCGCACAGGCAATCACCATATCCAAGTGGTCGCTAAACTCATTAAGGCGGGCGGGAACTGCCGCCATGGCATTATCGTCAGCAACATCACAGTCGAGTATCTGGATGCGGCTGGGCGCGCATTTTTGCAGCTCTACCAATGTCTCACGCCGGCGAGCGGAGGCAATTACAAAGTTATTGTGCCGAGCAAGGCGCAGGGCCAGCGCACGGCCAATACCAGAGCTGGCGCCGGTTATCCATACAGTCTTATCACGAATTTCACCCACCAGTCAGCCCTGGCCCAGCCGCGACTTGATTTTTCGAATCAGGGAACCCAGCAGAGGCACCTGCTCATAGACCATTGCACCCATGTCGTAAAAATCCTCGTGATAAAATACCTTATCCGAAAATCGCACCAAGCTGCAGCCCCGCAATCGCAACGGCCGCCCCCCTTTCAAGGATTGGTGGGAGTAGTTCATATACCAGGGTAAGCAGGCACTTTCATGGGTGATGGATGCCTCTTCAAAGCGGAAGCGACACTGGGTAAGTCCCCGGCTCATTTCACCAAAGTGCGCTTTTAACGCCGACAGCCCCTCAATTCGGTATAGTGGGTCGCGAAAAACAACGTCATCGCTATATATCGCAGATAAATCCGCTGGATCTCGCATCAAAAAATCTTGGTAGTAAGTCTGAAGTTCTTTTACCAGCGTTTGACTGCTCATAGCCTCTTCCACAATATCCCGCACTTCTGTCCCTTAAATCTACGCCCAACCACTGAGGATGGATCACAAGCAAGATACAAAATAAATTTCAAAAAACCACATCCATACCTTTCCAGTGAGCGTAGTAAGTATCGACAATACAGCAAAGAGCGCTAAGATGGCGCAGATACAAAAACTCAATAGCAATGGAATTGCAGTGAGAGCCACCCAGGACTGTGCAGATGACTGGAGTACATTACTCACGCGGGTCGGTACCCAGCGTGACAGGCAGGCATTTGAACGTGTTTTTCGGCACTTCGCTCCACTGATTAAGGGCTTCCACCACAGCCGTAGCACCCAGGCACTCAATACCGAAGCAGCTGATGAATTGGTGCAAGAGGTAATGCTCAAGGTATGGCACAAGGCACCCAGCTTTGACCAGAGTAAGGCCTCTGCCAGCACCTGGATCTATACGATTATGCGCAATTGCCGTATCGATATGCTGCGCCGCAACCAGCGCCATCGGCACCGGGAAGGCGATATAGATGTCGCTGACATCTGGGATGAGGCTCTGGAAAATCAGCCTCTGCTTTTCTTGCAACATAAACGCAATGAGCGGGATATTGCCGACGGTTTAAGTGCACTGCCAGCAGAACAAAGCCATATCCTGGAAAAGGCCTACATGGAGGGAAAATCCCACAGTGAAATATCACAAGAGCTGCGCCTACCGCTGGGCACGGTGAAATCCCGCGTGCGCCTGGCAATGAAGAAATTACAAGCTCGATTTGTCAGGTGATCGCCGTATGATTCGCCACCACCCCGATAATAACTTACTGTTGGAATACGCAGCCGGCAGCCTGGCACGCGGACCTAGCCTGGTAGTCGCCGCGCACATCCAGATGTGCGCGGACTGTCGCTCACACTACCACAGCCTTAATTGCCTGGGTGGCTCCCTGCTAAACCAAAGCCCCGCTCAACCCCTGAAGTCCAAGGCTTTCGAATGCTTAATTGCACGTATCGACCAGACCCAGGAAAAGATTACCGATCTGGAAAAACCTGCTAGACAACCAGACTTATCAATCAAGCAGGTCCCGGCAATGGAACATTTACCAAAAGTATTGAACAAGTTGCTGGAAAAAAACCCCAGCAGCAAGTGGAGAAAAGCTTCTCGCAATTTAGAAGTGTGTCGGGTGAGGACCGGGCAAAGAGAGTATGAAGTCGCCTTTCACCGTCTACGCAGGGGAGCCAAGCTGCCAGAACACGACCACAGGGGGCCAGAGTTTGCAGTGGTTCTAAACGGCAGCTTCTCTGACCACAATGGGATTTATGGGCCGGGAGATTTTGTATATCGCGAACCTGGCCAGATACACCGCCCAATTGCCACCCAGGACCAGGACTGCCTGTGCTTTTCTGCAGTGGCTGCCCCGGTAGCCATCACGGGGATCAGCGGTTTATTACTCAACCGATTGATCCCCTTCCGCCCAGGTTAATATAGCCAGAGAAAGATCCGGGCTATCAGGATGCCACCACCGAAACCTGATCTCCATCCACAAACAGCCCAAACAGCTCCTGCCAACGCTCTTTTACCAAGGCAAACTTCTGCTCACGCACATGACCATAACCACGCACCTTGAGCGGGATCTCCAGCAGCTCCTGCGCAGTGGCAATATTGTCTGCTCTGAGTTGAGCTGCTACTCCCTCTACGGCCAGGGCCACCTGGCGTGCCCAATCGCGCTCTGCGCGACGTTCCCCAGAGTAGCCAAATATATCCATAAAGGTACCGCGCAGTACCTTGCCCCGTGCCAACAATGGCATCAACTTACCCATCCAGGGACCAAACTGCATTTTTCGCACTGTGCCACTGGCATCCGGCCTGGCCAGTAATGGCGGCGCCATATGGAACTTCAGGGTGTAATCGCCGGTGAAAGTCTCGCGCAGCTGCCGCTGGAAATCGTCGCCACTGTAGAGGCGCGCCACTTCGTATTCATCTTTATAGGCCATGGCCTTGTAGAGGCTATTAGCCGCAGCCCGGGTCAACTCTCCGGATGTGCCCTGCAGAGACAGCTCCGCCTGATGTAACTGCTTAATACGGCGGGTGAATTGATGGGCATAAGCTGCATTTTGGTACTCACTCAATTCACCTGCCAAACGGGCGATCAGCTGCTGAACACTCTCTTGGGGCTCAATCATTTTTACTGGCTGCGCTGGAACCGCCAGTTTTTCAATTGCCCTTGGGTCAGTCGCCAGCAGGCGCCCTGCACGGAACGCCCGCAGGTTATTTTCCACCGCGACGCCGTTTAACTGGATGGCACGCTCCAGAGCTGCTTCACCGATAGGCAGCAGGCCCTTCTGGCAGGCAAACCCCATAATCATTAGATTACTGGCAACAGTATCCCCAAAAAGGGCCTGAGCGTATTTATTTGCATCGAAGGCAAAATACTCAGCGCACAGGGACTCAATACTCTCTTGGGTGGTATCCGCCGGAAATGCCAGCTCATTATTGCGAACGAAAGCCGCTACCGGCACTTCTGCAGTATTAACTAGCGCTCGCATCTTTCCGGTGGCAAATTTGGGGCGCTGGCCTGCGGCCGTCACCATATCGCAGCCGAGTAATAATTCAGCTGCGCCATCGCGAATTCGTGCAGTGGTAATTGACTCAGGGCGAGCGCCCACTTTTACATGGGCTACCACCGCACCGTTTTTCTGTGACAATCCAGTGAAATACAGGGTGGTGCTGCCTTTATCTTCAAGGTGCGCTGCCATTCCCAGTAAGGCCGCCACGGTGAGTACACCACTGCCACCAATTCCTGCAACCAGAATACTAAGTGGCTGCTGTAAATCTGCAGCTGGGGCCGCCGGTAATTCGGCGATGGCAGAATCCAGGGATTCGGCCAGCGACTGTACCGGTGGCTTTTTCAATTCGCCGCCCTCTACAGTCACAAAGCTCGGACAGAAACCATCGGCACAGCGCATATCCTTGTTACAGCTGGACTGGTTAATCTGGCGCTTGCGCCCAAAAGGTGTCTCCAGTGGCTCCACTGCAATACAGCTGGATTGCACACTGCAATCCCCACAGCCCTCACACACCCGCTGGTTAATCAGCAGCCTTTGGGCAGGATCAACCATCTGCTTTTTCTTGCGGCGACGGCGTTTTTCCGCTGCACACACCTGCTCATAAATAATCGCAGTGACACCGGGAGTCTCACGAAGGCGACGTTGAACTGCATCCAGCTCTGAGCGATCCAGTACTTCTATCCGGGCCGGTAACAAGTTGCGATGCTCGTGCCAGTGGTCCGGGTTTTCGCTCAATAAAACCACTTCCCCGACGCCCTCTGCCAACAGCTGGGCAGCCAGGCTTGGAGCGTTCACCTCACCATCAGCGGGCTGGCCGCCGGTCATGGCTACCGCATCGTTGAGCAGGATTTTGTAGGTAATATTGACTTTGCTGGCCACAGCTTGACGAATAGCAAGCAAGCCGGAGTGATTGTAGGTGCCATCACCCATATTCTGGAAAATATGCTCGGCACTGGAGAAACGGTGCAGGCCCACCCAATGGGCACCCTCACCCCCCATATGGGAATAAGTATCGGTGCGCAGGCCTTTACCCAGCGCCATAATGTGGCAACCGATACCGGCACTACCCAGGCTGCCCTCTGGCAACTTAGTGGAAGTATTATGCGGGCAGCCAGCACAAAATATCGGTTCCCGCGCAAGCAAACCGCAGGCTTTAGTTGGTACATTCCCACCCAGCTTCTCAGCCAGAGGAATCAGTGTCTCTGCCAGATCAGTATCTGACAGCCAACGGGCAATCGCCTTGGCTACCTGATCTGGCCCAAATCCCCAAATAGCGGGCAGCAGATCATCGCCATTCAGGTCTTTCTTACCGATCACTTTCGGCCGGCGTCCATCCTCCCAGCCGTAAAGCAGGTTTTTAAGCTGGTCTTCCACCAATGGACGCTTCTCTTCGACGACCAAAAGGCGTTCCATGCCATCGGCAAACTCACCAATGCCCTTGGGCTCCAAAGGCCAGGACATTGCGACCTTAAAGATGGAAATGCCCGCTCTGTTCAAATCTTCTTCGCTCAAATTGAGCAGTTGCAGAGCTTCCAGCAAATCACCGTGGGCCTTACCGACAGTGACAATTCCGAACCGTTTGTGTTCAGCTTTATGGGTGGTTTTGTCCAGGCGATTTGCATAGGCAAAGGCCTGGGCCGCCGGCAGACGCTCCTGCAACATACGACGTTCATACTCCAAGCGCTCCGCCGGCCAGTTGAGGTGCGGGTCATAATTCAGGCCATGCGCTGGAACAGGAAAGTCTGCGGGAGTTACAAACTGAGGCAAACCGGGCACAGCCAGGGAGGCCCCAGCTTCTACGGTTTCAGTAATTGTCTTGAAGCCCACCCACAAACCGGAAAAGCGGGATAAGGCGATACCGGCAAGCCCGAGTGTCAAATATTCATCGATTGAGGCCGGAAAGATTAGCGGCATCATCACCGACTCAAAAATCTGGTCGGTATTGTGAGAGAACATGGAAGATTCAGCCGTGTGATCATCGCCACACAGGGCCAATACACCACCGAGTTTGGCCGTACCCTGAATATTTGCCTGACGGAATACGTCTGCAGTGCGATCTACGCCGTGGCCCTTGCCATACCAGATCGAAAAGACCCCATCGCGTGTTGCCTGTTTGCGGTAATGATCGACCAGCTGGGTGCCCCAGATATTAGTAGCCCCCAGATCTTCATTGATACCAGGCTCAAAATGAATATCGTGCCCTGCCAGCAGCTTCTTGTGGCGCCACAGAGCCTGATCGTAGCCGCCGAGGGGAGAACCGCGATAGCCGGAGATAAAGCCAGCGGTGTTGAGGCCGGCCAATTCATCCATGCGCTTCTGCATCAAGGGCAGGCGCACCAGTGCGTCAATACCAGTCAGAAAGACCCGGCCAGATTCACGAGTAAATGCGGCTTTAAGGGAATACTCCGTATCAAAGCCAAGCTCCTGATCGCCTTCGACCATTGCCATGGGTACCACCTGTGTATTCTTTATTGCTTTTCTCGCTACTGGGTGCTTAGGATCTGCAGGCCACTTGTTTCAACTCAGCGGACGTAAAGCAGTTTGAAGGCAAACCAGAGCTTTTGATTAGCCGCTAAAATTAACATCGGCCGCCTGGGCAGGTCATACCAAAATAGGCCTGACTAGGGCATAATACGGACACAACTCGCTAAAGATCGCCAACTAGTGGCAACAAATCACTCAAAATGCCACATTTTGGAGGATCTATCGAAGAGGGAGGGCCCAGATGTGCCACCACATTTGAGCGCTGAATACCCGGGCTACTGTCCACCGATACCTCCCGAGAGCTACAGCAACCGGGTGTGACGAAAGTAGCTAAGTTGGTCGCTACATGGGATGTAGGTAAGAGTGAGTATTTATAACAAAGACAAAACCGTTTCACAGCAACGCTACGGCAAAGGCTTTACCACGCTTAGCTCGAAGACTGAAGCTAGCAGGTAATTCACATTATCGGTTCATAAAAACCAACCGTTTACTGGAGACATGAATAGACGGGAAGGTTACCCGGTTTGCCAGGTTGAAAGTGAGACTGCCGGAAACCCGGTATACGTTCAGAAAGATGAGATACGGAAAAAACCATGGCCTATTTACTGGATGCCATCGATAAAAAGATCCTGGAAATTCTTCAACAGGACGCCACTATTCCCAATATTGAACTGGCAGAAAAAGTCTGCCTCTCCCCTTCCCCATGCTCGCGCCGAGTCAAGAACCTGAATGAACAAGGCTTTATCAAGCGTGCCGTGACCTTACTGGAGCCGGAAAAAGTAGGACTGCCGGTGAGCGTCTTTATCCAGGTTACCCTCAACCACCAGGTCAAAAAAGAATTACAGGATTTTGAATCCGTAATAGGCCAATGGCCGGAAGTGATGGAATGCTACTTAATGACGGGAGACTTCGACTACTTGCTCCGAGTCGTGGTCCCCAATCTACAGGCCTACCAGGAGTTCTTGGACAAGAAGCTCACCGAGCTACCGGGCATTGATCATATTAAGAGTAGCTTCTCCCTCAAACAGGTACGCTACCGAACAGAACTACCATTGGATCAGTTACTGGAAAAGAAGGGACAGTAAGAGAGAATTGCTCTCCTGCGAAGCTGGCAAGTTCATATCTTACTTCGCTTTAAGCGCCTGAGGAATAACCAGGCGCTCCCCTCAAGTAAACACCTAAGTCGAATCATACCCCGGCACCCACCATTTGTAGCGACCTAAAAATCCGCTCATTCACTTACTGCCCAAACCCAGCGGGATATAAACATGTGAAAATTTAAATAGCAAAAATACCTACGACTAGAAAACTACACCTTTTATAAAACCCGCAGGATAAGACAAGTGCAAACTTTTATTAGATCGACGTTACTCATTGCCTCTATCGGAGGTGGTTTTATGGGCTGTGTCTCAGCCCTGAATTATTTCTTTGCTTTCAGTAGCTGGACTATAGGTGGGGCTATTGTGAATGGCCTGGCCCTAACTGTCTTTATATATACACTCTATGCCGGACTGCAATTTTCTAAATCCGCTTCAAATACCAAACAGCTTTCACGCGCTTTTCTCCTCCAGGTTCCATGGCTTTCCTCACCAATCTTGATGTATAAAATTGGAACAGGAATATCCCTTGCTTTCATGTACTCCTCACACGGAGGTAATTACTTTTTCAGCCTGGGAGCCAATTATTCCATGGCTATTTTCAGTGATAGGCCTTGGGGTATTGGGGTAAACTTAGCAGCTATCGGGTTCCTAATGCTAATCAAGCTTTACAAAAAATAAGTTGCCTCGAAATATAAGAAGCCCCAAGGTCTATCGATGCCCTAAATGTCATGACAAACAATTCAGAAACCAATAACAATACTCAAAAAATGGATCAATCCCAGAAAAAACCTAAAGACACCTTGATACTCCTTCATGGCGCCCTTGCAGATGAGAGGATGTGGGAACCGCACATCCAGCTCCTATCCAAAGAATTCACTGCGGTTAATTTTACCCAGAGACATTTTGGTATAAATGGACAAGATTCAAATGGCAACTTTGGAATTGATACCCATGCCGAGGATCTTAATTCATTTATTAAGGAGAAGACCAGTAAGCCCGTGCATCTTGCAGCCTGGTCTTATGGAGCCGATGTGGCCTTGAATGCTGCAATTAAGTCTCCTACCCTGTTTAAAAGCCTATTTCTCTATGAACCAGGATATCCGGGACACCTGGATAATGAAGAGATGGCTAAGTATATGCAGGATGCCGAGGCCATGTTTGGCAAGGTGTTCCAGGCCGTTTCTGATGGGAATCTCGCAGTGGCAGTAGAGTCCCTAATTGACGGGTCCGGTAATAAGGTCGGGTATTTTTCTTCCCAGTCGCAAAATCACCGCAGCCAACAACTGGAAAATACCCATACCCTACCCCTACAATTGAATCAATCTGAACAGCCCTCTCTGGATAAAACCCACCTTTCGAGAATCCAGATTCCAACCACTATTGCCTTTGGCAGCGATACCAGGTCTCTTTTTCGAATAGTATCTAAATCTGCAGCCATCCACATCTCCAGCGCCAAGCTAATTGAAGTTCTTTCAGAAAATCATATGCTACCGCTGGAAAATCCGGAGCAATTTAGCCAGCTCATAAAAGAACATATAGCCAGGGAAGAATAATCGTTAGTCGATTTGGATGATTAAAGAAAGGGGGAGCATTAAATGCTCCCCCTTAGCAATTAATACAGCCTTAGTATCAGCGGCTACTCGGCCTTACAGATACGGGCATCAGAATACCAGTTGCCCGCCTGGCAGGTTGCGCCTGACTCACAATGAGAGTCATTCGTGCAATAACATTGGCCTTCCGCATTACATTCCGGGGTCAGGTAATTTTCCAAAGGATCTTGCCCACTCACCCTCTCCCAGAAGGGATTAGTAAATACGTTGTTTGGATCCAGTTCAGCCTTGGCATCGAGGAACTGAGACCACTTGGGGAAACGCGACGGCATATTTTCGAAGATCGCCACCGAGTTCTTACCCCAATGGGGTCTGGCTCCATACTTGCGCAGAGACATCTGCTCAATTTCCAGGTTTACGAAGTAGTTCTTGGGCACTGCTTCGCCACGCTGGCGCAAGGTATATTCAATACCCACAAACGCAGTATCGCGGCCGGCGCTCATGCCCAGGTAGCTATCAGAAGCCTTGCCAAAACGGAAATAGATACCATTCAACGGGAAGCAGGTTCGCTCACTGTGTGCAATAATCTGACGTACATCCGCAATCCAGTTAGGCAGCTCTTCAAAGGGAATGGCAACTTCCTGCAGGGCAATCGGTAGCTTATCCCATACGCAGTTGTTAGGCTCCTTACAAACAAAGTGCTGCATCAGATCCGCATGACCAGTCGGCTTAATAAACTTCTTAAAGCCGCTATCTACATCCCTGAAATAAGAACTGGAGCGTGCGGTATAACGCAAGGACGCTGCAAAGCACTGCAAGGCAGAGCTGTCAGCTTCATGTAAGCTGTCAAAAATAAGACCGAAAAGGTATTCAGAGAAATCAGAGACATCCGCCTGGGCATTATAGGCATTGCCTTTGGTATCCAGGGGAACTTTATTATAGGTGGTTACCGTATAACGACCGAGTCCGGGGAACCAGGCAACATTGGCTGAGTGATTATCCCGGGCCAGATCCAGTATTACGCTCTCAAGGTCTTCATCATCCCGGTGCCCTTTCACCTTGGCCTGAACTTTATAACCGGGTTCAGCCTCAATAGTGACTTCCACCACTATGCCGAGGACTCCCAGGTTTACTCGGGCGGCGTTGAGCATCTCCCCACTCAATACACGCAGATCTCCCTTGCCATCGACAATTTTTAGCTCAGTGACATAGTCTGAGATCATGTTGCTTTTTTGTGTAAAAGTTGAACCGTGAGTGCCGCTACCGAGCATGCCGCCAATTGTAAATATGGCTAGTTCTGTCACCATAGGAACGCTAAGCTCATGCTCTCGCAGGTAGGCCGTCAGGTCGTTAAAGCGCATTCCTGCCTGAACGGTCACCAGGCGGTTTTCCTTATCCAGGCTAATCACCTGATCCATATTTTTTAAGGTGACCTGAACTTCACCATTTCCTGCACAGGCAGCATCAATCTGGCTGTTAAATCGGCGAGTACCCGCCATTACCTTACGCCCCTGCGCAGCGGCATTGCGTACAATATCCTGAACCTCTGCTACCGATGAGGGATCATAGATAACGCCTGGAAAACAGTCCTGGGTACCCTGGTAATTCTTAATTACCTCAGGAACCTCAATGGGTGGTGGCAATTGTGCTGCTGAAGCCCCTGCAGCAATAAACAGACCTGCCGCACACAGTAAGTTGGTGGCCCCGCGCAACAAACGACATCGCCCGGAAGAAAGTAAATGGTACATGCCTTTGTTTCCTTGTGATTGCATTTCAATTGGATGAGTGAATTAACCGAATCGGGGCAGCAGCTCCCGGTTAATAATGTCTTGTACATTACCGCTATGATCTGGAGCTTTACCGCGAAGGAAGTCTCCATAACCTGAGCGGTAAGCTGCAATGGGACGTCTCCCTATTGAGGGTACCCACAGGGCATGGTTGGTGGTGGCAAACTCCAGTGAAGTACTGGCAAGAATACAAAGTGGCCCACGGCTTAAAGCAGCCGCATCAAAAATCCAGAATTCCTTGCCATTGGAAGCTGAAGTGGTGGGATTTTTCCTGACCACAGCAGCAATCAGGTAACCGTCATTCTGTGCCGTGGAGCCGGGTCTGGCCATAAATTGAGGCGTGCGCATCACACAGTCATCCGGGAACTGATAAGCATCAGCAATACGCATTTGCTTGCAATCCATATGAACCAGTGCTGAAGGCCGACTTTCCCCAGGCATATCCCAGTAACCAAAGTGGCGCTCTGGATAGTTCCGGTAGGCCCAGGACACACGCATAGAAACCAGATTGGGACGATAGCCAACTGCTGCCCAATACAGGTGTTCAAAAGTTTCGGGGAACTGGAAGTGGCCTCTGTAAGCAGGGTCATTCATATCCCACAGAAGACGCTCATCACGTATAACCTGATAGTCTTCTTTAATCTCCCTCGCAGAACCGGAAGTCACCTGAATACGAGCACGGACAAGCCCACCAACATCTACCGGTGCGGCAGGATAACCAGATAGCCAAGAGGGTACCAAACCACCCTCCTGCAAAATCTCGTAGCGGAACAGTTGCTCTGACTTATCCATAGCCCCCATGTACTGGCCATAGAGGGTAATTTCACCAGCGCTATCATCGTAGTTACAAACAATATCGGAAGTATCGAAACCCAATTCCAAGTAGTCGGCAACTATATCCTCACGGCCAGCTATCATATCCGCTTTGCGCAACACCCAGCAGCGCGTGCGATGCTCTTGCGGCAGTACAATTCGTGTGCCAAGTATTCGTGTGGACTCAACCCTTGCGGCTGTCTCAAAAATCACGACGTGATTGCGTGTTACCCCCAGGGAGTGTGAGCTGGCAGCAATATAAGCATTATTCCCTTGGCGATCACGAATATTCCAGCTTTTGAAAGCTCCCTGCTGATCCCAGGAAATCAGCCGGATAAACCCAGAGCGACCTGAGTCACCCATATTGCCACCATAATTAATAGTGATGCACTCTCCGGTTTCCAAGTCGAAGAAAGGGTGTCCTGTCGTACGAATCTGGGGAAACAGCCACTTTTTAGGTGTGAGATTCTCAAGTAGTGGAGGCAGGCTGGATTCCCACTCATCCACTTCACCAATAGGCGTGATCATCTCCAGAGTGGTTGCGTCAAACTCGTACGGCATACCGCCCTCATAACTCATCGCAAAGCGATTATCCCCCATATAATTGGGAGCCGTATTGCAATAATTCATGAAGCCCAGATTTGGACTGGAATAAATAGTTCCACCCAAGAGGTTAAATTTGTCAAAGCCACTAAGATCCTGCTCTTGCATAATGGCAGAAGCAGTTCGAATCATTTTTCGGGTATAAGCAACATTGGAGTTGTTACTTCGGCCGCTAAAATCCAGTCGTGTAAGCGCTCCTTTTCCGTTTGGTGTCAGGTGATTAGGAGCGATGGGGATTCCCTCAGCCATCAATAAATGACCCGTAACATCATCTGGCAAATTCCCCTGGATTACCGATAAATGTCCAGATGAATCCTCCAGGCTGCCATACATAATGGATTCTGGAAAATCGGTATCAGTTATCTTGCTACGTGCCTGAGCTGTCATTGAGGACATACCAGCAAGTGGTAATGCAGAGATAGCCCCTGCAGCTTTCAAAAGATCGCGACGTTTCATTACTTTCCCTGAATAAACGGCCGACTGCCTTTCTGACCCAATGTTTAATGGACTATTTGAACCAGTTAACGAAAAAATTAGATCTCAGACAGCGAGAGATAATTTTATATTTCTTATTACTCAATCAAGAAATATTTACAAAAATATTATTCTGCCAAACACAATAGCGAAGCAGTTAAATATATTAAACTGGAAAAATCAAGACTGGAACTGTGACAGAAACCACCAAAAGAGAAAGTTAAAAATTAATTAAAAATGAACTATACAGTCATGCAAATGAATATTGAAAACAACTCCATTAAAGAGATCGGTCCTCAATAGATATCCAATAAAATACCATTTATCTAAAGATTTTAAAGAGCAACCATTGCTTATAACATCATAACTTTCGTAAATTTGAAGAAAAGCAACTCACCCGCAAGACTTACACAAACAAACTATTAAAGGAATTATCCGCCACCCAAAAAGAAATAAATTTGAAGCACCAGGAAGCTCAAACAGGAATCTCGACGTTGATTTCTGTGTCATTACAAAAATAGCATGATCCTTGAATAGAGCCCCTGACGATTTTAAAACCTTATCAAGCCTTCATTTCTACAAAGCAACCTCAAACAAAGATACAACCATCAAGAGAAATTTTATTCACCACAAACTTTGTGAGTAATAGATGTGCCGAGAATCTAAAAAGAGGCTTGGAAAAAGTGGAAATTTATGTGTTAATTTTTATTGACAGAAATTTCAGGCAATGTACCTGATACCCTATTTGCCGATTAGCTTATTGCTAACTCGAAAGCTCAACGGCCCGCTATACCTCTATCATAGACATTAGCTCCATCTGCACTATTCAGCTTCACTCAGCCATTCATCCAGAAAAAATATATTTTAGAACGACAACAAAAACGACTCGCCGTCTAAAAGTTATGCTGGCAGTTTCCTTCCTTTATACCACTTACAATTTACAGGTAGTTATATATAAATTTTGCGGTAACTATTCCACGGATCGCAAAGCTGACAACAGATAGAAATTCATTTTCAGTTGATTGGGCAAGGCAGCATGAATCAAGTAGAAAGCCTGACTCTAGCTATAGCCTGAAATTTTACTCTATTGACCTCTGCTTTTTTGAATACTATAGCTCCAAAACCATATTTCAGGCTCCCCCAAAGAAAACTACCAATGCGAACCTCTACGTCAAAAAGTCAAATTACAACGGCAAGATCTTCAATATAGCAATAGAGGACCTCACTTTGTAGGCCAACACTTAATAGCAATAAACAGAAAGAAGATAAACAGATGATTATCCAGCACAGGCCCTGAGTTTTTCTTACTTCACAAATTTAGTTTCAGTCTTTCCCCGATGGAATTATCGACAAACCCTTCTCTTCGGTAAAAATCTATCGTCCTCTGCCAGTGCTCTTTCTCTGGTGTACTTACCTCCAGTCGCGGCCACTCCTGCTCCCTGGCAAAGCTCACAACCCTGTTGAGCAAAGCCTTGCCGATCAATCTAGAGCGGTATTCAGGTTCAACATAAAGCTCTTCAATCACACCATAGTGCCCACCAGCATAAATAGCTGCAGACTGTGACACAGTAATTACCCCAACCTCAATACCTTCAACCAGATATAGGAAAACATGGAAGCCACTACCTTCAGACAGGAGGCTCTTGGAAACAGCCGTTAACTGCTCTAAGTCAATCTCCCGCTTATGACCTACAAGAGCCTGCAACAGCTTAGCCACCAAGCTGGCAACCTTAACACTATGTTCCGCAGAGGCTTTTATAATCCCATCGAGCATCAGTCGTATTCCTTTGCCTTCTTACTATTCCTCCCCATAAACATGACTCTAGTCACATTTTTTGGGTGTATTAAAAATGTGATCACATTTTTAAATTATCAGCAGATTGGAAAAGAAGCAAGTCCCTTCGCTTAACGCAATCAAGGCGGGACTAACACCATTCTAGTTACCTAAGGGATATGAAGCGCGCGGTAAACAGGAGATAAGAAAAGAGTTTGGCAGATATAAAATTAAGGCTCCCCTGGCAAGGGAAGCCTTTTAAAGTCATAGCCTGATGCTAGTCCCAGCGATTGAAAATAACATGCATTCCATGGTTGTCATCACTTACAAAGACAAAGAAACCGCCGTTGGTATGCCTTGAAGCACACACTTTGGTGCCTTTGGAAGTCTCTGAACACTCCATCTTATAGGCTTCAACACCCACAGTGTCGTACATACACTGGCCAGGCTGAGCTGCTATGTTTTGAACCAAATCGCGAGTTGTTCGGGCTAAGACATAGCGGTAATCACCAAAGTAACGGTAATTATATGCATCCAGATAATAGGCTTGTGAATCACCTCCAGATTCTAAAAGCTCTGAATAACACAGCTCTGGCTTTGCTATCCATAGCATATCCATATCCTTGGAAGCATGGATTTGCGGCCAATTTTGCTCGTCATGTTTGGAGAGCACTACATTAGTGGAGTCTACATAATCTTTCGATATCACATAGTCTCCTGTGTCACTCTCTATACGACACACCGGTGCGCCGCCAACAAAGTTGTCACACTGGATTTCCTCAAGGGTAACCGGAGTAGCTGATCCCAGGCAGCCAGGAGCATAAGCCTCAGCCCACTCCCTCACGGCAGTAATCGCATACTCTCTTTTATCTTCTATTTCATAATAGAAATCAGAAAAAAACCGGTATACCTCACGATCGTTAGTATTACTTTGAGTTGCAACCTTTGCGCATTGGCTAAAATTTGGAAGCTCAAAGGTGGCACTTGCCTGGGTAGGAATTACGGTAGCAACAGCCAGAATTGCTGCACAAAATGTAGCGACGGTTTTCATTCAAAATCCTCCATGAAATCGCTGTATCTTAAGTCGGCGCGGATTCTAGCAAAGAGACATACGCAAATGAAACATTTTTGTAATGTGATGACAGTGGCGATTGCTTACAGTAGGCAAGTATCATTTCGGGCAAAAGATCTTCCACTCCAATAATGTTGATATTCACAGTCGAATAAGCAACAGCATCACCACCTTCCAGCTATGGCTATAATACTTTCCAGATTCTTGAAGCAACTCTCAATCTCTTACACCTCAATAAGCTAATAAACCCGAACACTTAAGTGCCTGCGCGATCTCTTTCTCTATATAAACAAAGCCGAAATACTTATCCCGATCGGCAATCCAAAACCCGCTAAATCCTTGATCGTAATCAAGTCAATCTTATGTGGTTACCACTTGCATACCAAGCTCGGCTTAAAGCTCATCAATTGCTTAGAGTTATCTATACTTCATCAGATTAAATATAAGGATAACGATCATGGCTTTTACATTTGATCCGGAATTCGTTCAGGCGACTGCAAAATACCAAGATCTGATAGACTCAATTGAGCCGATTCCTCCAGGAGATGTCATTACAAGGCGGGAAATCGGTGAAGGGGTTTTAAGAATGGTATTTAATACCTATCCAATGCCCAATGACGTGTTAAAAGATGATTTTCTAGTCAAGGCCTCAAATGAATCAAGCCTCCTGCTACGCTGGTATCACAAAAGAGATTCCACTCCAGGCCCTGCAATCCTCTATATCCATGGGGGCGGCTTAATTTACAATGATGTGGAAATATACGATAAAGCCGTTGCCAAGTATGTTTCTGATAGTGGAGTGCCATTCCTCTCCGTCGACTACCGCAAAGCACCCGAGCACCCCTACCCCACACCTATTGAAGACTGTTACACCGCGCTCAGCTGGTTGGTTAAGCACGCTGAATCAATGGGGGTCGATTCCACTAGAATCGCGGTGATGGGAGATAGTGCGGGTGGTGGGTTGGCAGCAGCACTAGCCATTATGAGTAGAGATCGCGGTGGACCTGCCATCTCGAAACAAATCCTTATCTACCCCATGCTAGATGATCGAACCACAACATCAAACCCCAGTCTGGCTCCCTTTGTGCTTTGGACCTTTGACGACAACCTTACTGCCTGGCAAGCCTACCTTGGCAAAGACATTGGTTCCAACAAAGTGAGTCCTTATGCTGCAGCTGCACGCTTAAAGGATGCCACCAACTTACCGCCAGCCTATATCGATGTTGGAGAGCTGGATATTTTTCGAGATGAAGATATTCAGTATGCTGGACTTCTAGGTAATGCAGGGGTCAGCACAGAATTACATGTTCACCCTGGCGTAATTCATTCATGGGAAATTTTTGCCCCTGAAATCTCTGTATCAATACGCGCTCACAAAGACCGAATACGAGCGATTCAATCGATATAAAGACTAGCTATATCCCCTGATTGGCTGGACCTTCCGATCAGGGGGGCAATTAGCATTTTGCTCAACGAGTACATCCATTTCCTACCAATTATCTACATCTATCGCAGGTAAAGCAATCACAATTCACGCCACCCAGAATGTAGCTGTAAACGGCAGTATAATTTTAAGCAAGCCCATATTACTTCTTTTGCGCTCTTAACTTGATTCAGACTAGGTAAAAATCCAGCCTTTCAATTTTTACATTTTTGAGAATCGAAACAATACAACCTGGCTAAAGACAACAGTATAACCACGAGGACTCAAAATTATATTTATAGGATAAAACGGAGAGCTAACCAGATAAAAGATACCCACGCGATCAAAATAGCCTTTTGACCAGGGTAATTCTTAGCTGAAACCTAAAACAATAATTGTTTATCCATTCGGACCAACAACATAAATAAATACCATCTCAAGTGGCCTAGACCGAACAACATGACACTCTAAAGTACCAGTTTTTTTGGCTAACTTAAGAATCACCTATAGAAACTGCGGAGGCAAAGCAATGATCCTTTAAAGTCAATACGTGCTTTTAACAAAAATCAGCATCAGTCGTTCAAACACCACAATTTCATCATTATCTTAAAAAATAATTTTCATAAAGAATTTCACTATAAAGGTATTTCCCGACAGCGACACATAAGGGCTCACTTGCAAATATGACTCTACCGCTACCATCTCAATCATAGATCCAATTTACAGTGCCAAACGACCACTCTCCAGAAAAAATATTTAGACGATAACTGTATGGGAATATATAAAACTCAAACTATATCGAATAGATATTTAAAGAAAAATAGCAGCTCAACTATGATGTAAGACAAAATTGACACTCAAGTACTTCTTTCCATTTACACCTCTGAGAGGGACATCAAGGTGAAATTCAAACATTCAACATTAATCGATACTTGTAAGACATCATCTATTTTAGCTGCTGTATTTTCCATTTCGCCATTTGTCTTTGCTGTGGAATGTGGCGAGGTTATAAACTCCACTACTGTACTATCTGAGCCGCTTACTTGTGAATTGACACAAGATTCGCCCTACGCACTAACTGTTTTTGGCCCAAATGGAAACTTACAAATGGTTGGAGATGGAGAAATTATATGTGATACAGCCAGCCAGCATGGTATCGCAGGCATTCTGGTTAATGGATTCTCGGGGCTTGTCTCCGGGGGGACAATTACTAACTGCCCTGACGGCTTAAATCTGGAGGGTGATGGATTTCACATAATAGAAGGTATCAAAATATTAAGTTCCCCTAGGGAAGGCATCGTTATTGATAGCGACAGCAATACCATTGTAAGAAATCATATTATTGATACTGGCAATGACGACGGAATTGATATAAGAGGCGACAAAAACAAAATACTGCAAAATTATATAGAGTCAGCTGGTGATCAGGGAATAACAATTAATGGAGAATTCACTCTAGTCAATCTCAACCACATTGTAGGAAGCATTGATGGTGCCAGTGGAATTCAAGTCAATGCAGATCACACAACAGTATCTCAAAATTTTGTTACCAACAACTATAGCAATGGAATTGAAATAACTAGTGAATCAAACAATATTGTTAGTCAGAATTTCGTCACCAAGAATGGAACTAGCGGTTCCTCAGATGTTGCCGGAATAAATATATCTGTATTCAATAGCACCAACAATCAAATATCTGGGAACACCTCACTAGATAATAATGCCTTTGATTTACAGGACCTTTCCGACACAAACTGCACAGGCAGCAATCTATGGACAGGCAATATTTTTAAAACATCAAATCCAGACTGCCTAGATTAACAATGCTAAGCAATATCAAAGCTATTGAAGTGTTTAGTCTTGCGCCCTCAGAGTTTTAAATGAGGGCCAAACTTACATATAGACAAGACCTACAAATGTAGGCAGACTAAACTTATAAAATCACCTAAATACTTAGATATTAGATTGGAATATGAAGCAAGGTAGAATTACAATTTTCGATAGTCATCTACATATTATCGCACCAGGATTCCCTCTTTATTCAAATCAGGGATTCACCCCTGAGCCATTCACTACTGCTGATTACCTAAGCAAGCTCGATAATTATGAGCTGGCTGGTGGTGCAGTTGTTTCTGGATCATTCCAGAAACAGGATCAAACCTACCTTTTGGATGCTCTGGCACGATTGGGAAAAAACTACGTTGGAGTAACTCAATTACTATCAAGTACAGACAATAATACTATTCTTCGTTTAAATAAGGCCGGTATTCGTGCGGTACGCTTTAACCTAAGGCGTGGAGGCTCAGAGGACATTTCCAAAATTACACCCTTTGCCCAAAGAATTTATGAGGTTGCTGGATGGCATGTCGAGCTATATATAGATTCACAGCAATTAGATGCACTCATTCAAACCTTGCTGGCCCTGCCCAAGGTTTCAATCGATCATCTAGGGCTACGAAAAGCAGGTTTCAAATCAGTATTACAGCTTGCTGAGCAAGGAGTAAGAGTAAAAGCGACAGGGTTTGGACGCCTGGATTTTCAACCTGCCTCGGCTATTGCTGATTTATATAAAGCAAACCCAGAATGCCTGATGTTCGGATCTGACCTCCCCTCCACCAGAGCTCCAAGACCCTTCAAGTATGGAGACATTACATTAATTCAGGATACATTGGGAGAAGCTGCATCCAGCAAAGTACTTTGGAAGAATGCCAAAGCATTCTATCTGGGGCAAGAGTAGCTAAGTAAAGCCCTGCAAGTATTAGTTTTGCCCACCCAATAATTTAAAACTATGCGACGTTGTGGACTGCAACCTTTCTTCAATTCGTAACGACCATACCTTACTTCCTCGCCCAAGGAAAAATTAAACAACAAATAGAAATTTTCCCTAGTTGCAGCATCCAAAAGACCAACAACATAAACTTCTAAAAACCATTTATCAGAAATGGCCTTCAAAGAACCTCTAAACTCTAACATTCTAAAAAATACAAAGCAGGGTTAACCCCCTAAATATTTACCTTCCTTCCCACGCCTAGATATCAAGATTTTTAGACATCAGAAAGGAAAACTGCTAAAGAAGAACAAATGTGGCTTTCGTGACAAAATACAAAATTATAAATATTAATTCTTGAGCGTGTTTCTTCTCCTTCTACCCACAAAACAAGTACGATTGTTCGACTCCTTATTGCCTGCTGCATTTATGCATGCAATATTAGGGTGGATTTTTTACCTCATGAACTCTAGCAAGGAGAATTTTTATCCAAAAAAACTACATGATAGGTTTATGTGATCTTTCTCTGCCCTATTTATCGACTAAATTCTCACCCCATTAAGAATAAATAAAAAATTTACGGTTAGAAATACAATTTTATGAAAATTAAAGTCCCGTATGGAAAAGTTCTTTTACTCATACTTATTTCCCTTTGTTTTACCTCCACAGTAAATGCTCAGTCTGGTTTTGAGGCTGTAGTGCCAGGGCCGGTTCATCTGGGTGTAAATGTCAATACTGAAGATGTTCCATTTTGGAAAACACTGGATAATGACCATCAAGATGACTGGGATGGACGTGTACTCCATTACCCTGCCGATTGGCGAATAGCGAAAGGCAGCGATGGTCGTTGGATCACTTTTCCCCATGAGTGGGATCACCGCGAGGGTTCGGATGGCCGAATTGTTGCCTATCCCCACGGTTTTTACACACAAGAAGGAGATGATGGAAGGGTAATTTCCTATCCTTATAGTAAATGGAGGTACTTTGAAGGGGGAGATGGTCGCGGCGTGGCAATTCCAGGGGATTGGGATGTAGATGAACACGGTAACAGACTGTGGGGAAAAAATGTTAAAGCAGGCAGTGATTACCGCAAGATTGTAGTACCTCCCGGCTGGGAATCCGATCAAGGACGCGATTCAAGATTGATAGCTTATCCTGCAGGCTGGCTAACAGACTCCGGTTTTGATGAAAGGCTGGTAGCCATTCCATCTCTCTCACCATGGAAGACCGCCTGGGGGAGGGATGGGAGAATGATTACCTACCACGAAGGATTAACATCCAGAGTAGTCGAAGGGAATGATAACCGAAAAGTGGCAATTCCCCATGATTGGTACTATTTTTCGGGGTCCGATGGAAGAATTAAGCCAAGACCCAAAAGTTTGAAAAAAGCACCTTTAACTTTTGATAATCCAGCACAAATTGCACTGATTAAGAAGCTGAAGGAAGATGCCGAATTATCAGATGAGGAGTACCATGATTATCTGCTTTACACATATCTCAATAGTGACTAGATTTCACTAATAATAAATCATCGTGAAGGCCACCCTTACAGCGGGTGGCCGCCTGCCACTCACCAAGGGGTAATTAATAGTTTTGGCAGGATTCAAACTATCACGTTATTTTACTTCAATACACGTCGATTATTAGCGACTTCCAATTAGACACCGCCGATAGAAAAGTAAATTAATAGTTGGCTTTGGAAGGAGTTCTACTATTGCTAAAGGATGCCTTCCTCCTCTATCTCCACTTTTATAGTTTTACCACTCACAAACAGAATACAAACTATCAATCCCGCAAGAGCCAAGTAAGCATTGACTGTAAATGCACGGTCTATACCTGTTGGTAAATCCGGTGCCATAACTACAATAGTGGTATTCATTCCAAGTCCGAGAGCACCACCAGCAATTTGGAACATATAGAGAATCGCCCCGGCCAGGCTTGACCTGGATGGATCAACAACAGTAATTGCAGCTGTGGTAATGGTTGAATAAAAGAGCCCTATACCGGCTCCCAGTATCATTAGTCCGGGAATCATACTGGAATATTGGGTGTCTTCATGTAGGTGTGACAACATAAACATCCCGGCACACATACACACCGTTCCGGCAGAAACGATTACCTTGGCCCCTAACCGCTCATACAAACTTCCTGAAACGTAAGATACCAGGCCAAATACGATCATCATCGGCAATAAGCCCATACCTGACGCCATTGCCGAGTAGCCGCGAACCTTGGTTAAAAATTGCGGTACATACAAAAGTGCAGCAAAGAAGACCACTGAAAGCAGTAGAGTAGCAATACCGGCAGCAAAGAATTTGCTGTTACTCGCCACATCCTGAGGAATCAGTGCATCCTTACCAGCGTTGCGCTCGATGATCACAAACAAGCCCATAAACAATAAAAATATCGAAAACAGCGCTACTATTAACGGGCTCTTAAAACCAAAATCCACAGCGAGATCCAGGGCAACCAGCAGTCCAAATAGGGAAACTGTAAGAGCAGTTACTCCGGCATAATCTATACGCTCACGCACCTCTTCAGGACTGTCATCAGCTACAACCCGCCAACAGACAAAGCACGCCAAGATTGCTATAGGTACATTAATAAAGAAGATCCAACGCCAACTCAGTAAATCTGTCAGTGTCCCCCCCAGCATGGGGCCAATCGCATTTGATGCTCCACACACCGCCATGATCAAGCCACCAGCAAGACCTGAGCGATCCTCGGGCATCAAACCATAAATCATTCCCAGTATCGCCGGCCACATCATTGCTCCGCCGATACCCATTAATGCTCGTGAAATCAATAGCATCCAAACATCTACAGCCAGTCCGCCCAGAAGGGAGAAAAATACAAAAATAGCGGTGCCTATAAAGAATATTCGTCGGCGCCCAAACATGTCTGCCAAACGACCACCGGAAATAATTAGAACACCAAAAACCAGGGTATAACCATTGATTACCCACTGGACCGTAGTGATATCAGAATTAAACTCTTTTTCCATGGCGGGTATTGCCACAGAGAAAGCGGTGAAATCATTCGCAATTAGAAATACAGCCAGGCTTAACGCTGTCAGGCCCAAGAATTGGGTCTTTGTAAGAGGCGTTCTTTCTTCCGCCATATTAATTACCAAAGTATCCACTTGATAGGAAAGTTATCTCGAAAGTGTGGCTCAAGGAGATGATTCCCGCATCCATATTACTTATCTAATCCAGGTTGCAATTGAGTCTATGTCCTTCCTAGAAATTGAAACATTGAGTTACATGCTGCTGAGGATTTTTATAAGGTGTTTTTATCAACCGCAATTTGTATAGATAAGCCGAAAATATAACGAATACTGTTAAGTACCCAACATATTTATGAGGGTACAATGTCTGCCATAGCAGCGGTGCTGGTAATCACGCCCAGCTTGTAGGCATCGGACACCAACGGCACCAAAATACGATAGGAATCCACCTAAGAGGTGATAAATGGACTCCACCGTTTCTGCGGAGCCTCAATTGCGGGACCAAGTAGAGAAGCCTCTGAGGAGAGAGTAATAACTGGCAAAGATAAGGGAATAGAGGTTACTTTAACCATGCCCCTCTTGGAAGAACTCCTGAACCGGCTGGTATTCGGGGTTTGCACCACAGGAAGCCCGCACCACCAGCTCAGTGGGCAAAACTTCTGGCTCAGCACTTTGCCCCCCTACAAGCCGCATAACCTTCTCAACCATCAACTCGCCAGCGCGGTGAATATTCTGGCGCACTGTAGTGAGAGGTGGGGTATAGAAAGGCGCGATGGGAATATCATCAAAGCCCACCACCGCTACATCTTCTGGCACCTTATGGCCCAATGCCTGCAAGCCCTTGATTGCACCCATGGCGATGCTGTCACTGGCTGCGAATACCCCATCGAAAGTCAGCCCCTCCCGACCAATCAAATCGATAATTGTCTGGTAACCACTCTCACTAGAGAAAGACACCGGAATCTGTCGTTCAGTTTTACCCAGCCCAGTATCAGTCAATGCCGTGCGGTACCCCTCGTAGCGACCATTGATTTCCGGGTGAGCGGTGTCGCCCAAGAAGATCACTTTTCTGCGCCCCAGGCTAAGCAGGTGCTTAGTTGCCTGGTGCCCCCCCATCTGGTTGTCACTGCTTACAATGCAGTATTCCGAGCCCGGCTTGGTGGTGCCCCCCCAAACCACTAGGGGATCTCCCAGTTTCTGTAACTCCCGCAGCGGGTTGTCATCCACGCCCTGGCCAATCACTATGACCCCATCGGCACGACGAGAACCCATCAGGTAGGAGTGCCAATCGTCATTGCTGGCAATACTATTAGAGAACAGCAAATCGTACTTGTACTGTGCCAATTTATCGGCAATGGCACCAATCATGTCCAGCATAAAGGGATCGGAAAACGTCTGGCCACCCGCGCAACCGGTATTGATCACCACTGAAATGGTATGGCTACGCTTCAAACGCAGGTTGCGCGCGCTCTCATTAATCTTGTAATTCATGCTCCGCGCAATCTGCTGAATACGCTCACGGGTCTTTTCGTTGATCAGCGGATTATTGTTCAGAGCGCGGGAAACCGTGGATTCTGAGACTCCCGCCAACCGTGCAATATCTGACATGGATACGGGAGAGGAGGAATCCTTCGGCATGACGTACTTCACCTTGTTCACGGGAAATACGCCATCTTAGGGGTGTGGTAAATATTTGTAAAACAGGGACAAATTTCGATCAGGTCACCGGGCTGGCCGGTAGCGCCTGCTCACCAGGTACCTGCCGCTCCACTGCACGACGGAAGAAGAATAAGCTAATAAGAATCACTGAAATAGGAACCAGCGACAGATAGAAAGCCACCTGGCCATCGAATACCTCAAAAACGGTTCCTGTTATTAGTGAGCCCGTTGTCCCCCCCAATGCAGAGAAAATCACCAGTAACCCGGTCATTGCGGAGTGTTGGTGTGTGGGCAGTGAGCTCAGCATCACTGAGTTGATCGCCGGATATACGGGGGCCATAAACAAGCCTATCAATGGGAGGACAAATGCGGCTATCGGCGCATTGAGCCAGCTGATATCTGGATCTGGCTGGACATTACTCGACAATGGCAAGGTTAATACTACCAACAGCGCCATTGCCAACAGGCAGATATTGAGAACCGGGTACCAGTGCAGACGCCGCATGATAGCCCCCGCACCGAGCCGCCCTATCGCCAAGCCTGCTGCGAAAATACTGGCCGCCTGGACACTCATAGCAGCCGGCAGCTTAAGAATCTCATTGTTAAATGTAGGCAGCCAACTGCCGATTCCCTGCTCAATCAGCACATAGATAAACACAGAAATCACATAGATATATACCAGCGGTTTGGCCATTAGCTTGATCATTGCCAGGAACTCCTGACGAGGGCTGGCCCCCTCAATACGAGTCCCCGATTCATTCATTTCAGTAGTCCACAGCAGGACGAAGGCGACAGCACAAATAGCTGCCAATACCCAGTAGACGCTTAACCAGGTAGTTGAGCCAGGGTTGGCGGAATCAATGAACGCACTGAAAAGCCAATAGCCCCCCAACACACCCACCATAAAAACCCCCTCGAGGGTATTTAGCAGGCTCGCATGTTCTTTGCGATCTCTCGCAAGCAAACCAACGGTTGAATAAACAGCGACTTTGACCAAAGCGAAGGCGACACCAACAGACAGAAACAGCAGTTTGGCTGTCCAGAACCCCGGCAGTATCGGCATAGCGGTACAAGCCACAGCAACAATCGCCAGACCTATCAACATCGCTTTCTTGAATCCCAAGCGTGGCAGCTGAGAAGCCACCAGGAATGAAACCACACCGATAGGGATATCCTTAAAACCCTCCAATACACTGGCGGCAGATTTACTCACACCATAAGTATTGATTACCTGCATGATTACTGTGCCCACGCTGTTTAGCAGAATGGCAAACACAAAATAAATGGCGAATAGGGAAAGCAGTATGCGCTGATTATTCATAACAAATTCTTCATCGGTCTATGGCTCAGGCGCTAAGCCGTACCAGCCTGTTATTGTACATTTTTTGATCTAATTTTGTGAGGCTAATGAAACCTGCGTGATCATCGCCTGAGGCCTCAGTATTGCTTAAAGTACCCACTTAATGCAAACGATTGCATTTAATGTGGAATATTAAGTGGATACCTTTCTTCCAATCCAGTCACAAAACCAATCAGTTCATCACTCTAATAAACTATTTTATTTTTGAATATCAATCACTTATGGATACATCTGTTTATGAGATCCAGTCGATATTCATGGTTATAACCTTTACATTTTCACAATTGCAATCGATTGCAAAATAATATCAATTGGAGATAGACTGAAACCTGCCTGCCCAAGAAAAGCAACCGCTTGGGGTGGAACCTAAATAACTGATTCTGTGATGTGGTATGAAGCAAGAACAACAAGTCAAACACGAGATTCATCCCTGGAGCCTGGTAGAAAATAGCTTCCAACCCGAGGATTATTGCCTCAACGCCACCCTCTTCTCTCTCGGTAACGGCTATATCGGTCTGCGTGGTGCATTTGAAGAGGGCTATGAACCGGAACCATTCACCGATGGTTGCTACCTCAACGGTGTCTATGCCAGTGAACCGATCAGCTACGGCGAATCCGCTTACGGCTATGCTCGCAACAACCAGCGCATGCTGACAGTTCCGGATGGCAAATCGATTCACATTTGGATTGACGGTGAGCGCTTCAGCTTGTCAGAAGGCGAGCTGATCAATTATGAGCGCCACCTGGATATCTCCACCGCCATATCCAAACGAACGCTGACTTGGCGTTCACCCCACGGCAAGACCATTGAGCTTACCGCCCAGCGACTGGTCTCCCTGAGTGAAAAGCACCTGCTTATCGTCAGCCTGGAAATAACTCCCCTCGATTTTGATGGCGAAATACGCTTGCAATCTCGCTTGGACGGAGACTTGGCCCAGGCGGATCGCAGTGATGATCCCCGCTTAGCCTCACCTATAGATAGTGGAGATATTGAGTGGCTTGAAAGTACTGCCGATGGCGACTATCTCGCTTTGCCATTATTCGTTAAAAGCAGCGGCTTCTCTATCTGTAGTGGGGCACTACACCACTGTGAAAGTAATAATGATTTCACCTCCAGCAATCTCCGCAGTGAAGATTGCGTCTCGGTGGATTACCGCTTTAGCGCGTACCGGAATACCCCAATTCGCCTCACAAAATATGTTGCCTACTTTGCCGAACAGAACAAAGCACCTTTAACCGCCTCACAGGTACAAAACTACCTTCAACGTTGTGCGCGTAATAGTTTTACAGAACATGCTCAAGCTCAACACTTGGAAATGAAGAATTTTTGGCGGGAATCGGATATCCAGGTCAGCGGCAACGATGCCTTGCAACAGGGGATTCGCTTTAACCTGTTTCACTTATTCCAATCACTGGGTAGGGATGGGCGCACTAATATTGCTGCGAAAGGCCTATCCGGTGACGGCTACGACGGCCACTATTTCTGGGATACAGAAATCTATGTGTTGCCATTTTTCCTTTATACCCAACCACAATTGGCAAAAGGACTTTTGGAATACCGGCACTCAATTCTGGAGTCTGCACGTTCCCGCGCGCGGCAGATGGCCATTCAAAAAGGTGCCCTCTTCCCATGGCGAACAATTGGTGGCGAAGAGTGTTCAGCCTACTATCCCGCCGGTACCGCCCAATACCATATCAATGCAGATATCGCCTATGCGGTACGTAACTACTGCCGGGTAACTGGCGATACTGATTTCCTACGAGATAAAGGTGCGGAAGTAGTCATTGAAGGCGCGCGGATGTGGATGGAGATCGGCCACTTCAATCCGCGTCGTAACAACCAATTCTGCATCAATGAAGTCACCGGACCAGACGAATACACCGCGTTAGTAGATAACAATTTCTACACCAACCTGATGGCTCGTGCGCATCTGGAATATGCGGAAGAGGTCTTCCAATGGCTACAATCTTTCGACCCGGAAGCCTGCCAAACTTTGGTTAAAAAAATCCAGCTGGAGTCGGAAGAACCTGCAAACTGGGCCCGCGCAGCCGAGGCCATGTACCTTCCCTATGACAAATCTGAAGGTATCCATCCCCAGGACGATGGCTTCCTGAACAAGCCGGTATGGAATTTTGCCGAGACACCTGAAGAAAAGTATCCCTTATTACTGAACTATCACCCGCTGGTTATCTATCGGCATCAAGTTTGTAAGCAGGCAGATGTTGTGCTTGGGCTTTTATTACAAAGTCCCGAATTTTCAGTAGAGCAAAAGCGCCGCGATTTCGATTTTTACGAGCCTCTCACCACCCACGACTCCACCTTGTCTGCATGTATACACAGCATTATTGCCAGCGAAGTCGGTTATCCGGAAAAAGCTCTCAGCTATTTTCAGCAGGTAGCGCGTATGGACCTGGATAACCATCACAATAATACCCAGCATGGTATTCATACCGCATGCATGGGCGGTACCTGGATGTGCATGGTGCAAGGTTTTGCTGGAATGCGCCTGCACAGCAACGAACTGAACTTTAATCCCTACGTGCCCGACGGGATGGACGGCTATCGTTTCCGCCTTCAATTCCGCGGTCGTACGCTTGCCCTGGAAATCGATCGCCTTCAAGCCAGCTATACCCTGGTAAGCGGAGAGGCAATCACCCTGTATCACGGCGAAGAGGTAGTAATGCTGAGCACAGCCGGACAAAAGCAAACTTTCCAAATGGCAGCGATGGAGGAGGTATCTTGATGATCTATCGTGCGGCAATTTTTGACCTGGATGGCGTAATAGCAGATACAGCCCGATTACATTTGCAAGCCTGGCGTCAACTCGCTGAGGCCCTGCAACGCCCCTGGGCTGACGACACAGAGGAAAAACTAAAGGGACTTGAAAGAATGGCCTCTCTGGAAGTCATTCTCGGGAGGGAGAGCGGTAATTTCAGTGAGGAAGCAAAGCTCGCCCTGGCCTCCCGTAAAAATAGTCGCTATCAGGAATTGATTCGCAGCCTCTCGCCAGAAGATCTTCTGCCAGGTGCGGGTAAACTCCTGGCTTGGCTATACGAGAGAAAAATTCCCATCGCTCTGGCCTCCGCAAGTAAAAATGCTCCGGCCGTTTTGCAAGCTTTGGGAATATCAGATTTCTTCTCATACATTGCAGACCCGGAGCAATCAGCCCCCAAACCGTCTCCGGAAATTTTTCTCGCAGCCGCACAAGGCCTGCAGGTTGAAGCTGAATTCTGCATTGCCTTTGAAGATGCCGCAGCCGGTGTTACGGCTATCAAGGCCGCACAGGGAATGACTGCTGTCGGTGTAGGAAGTGAGAGTACGCTTGGAAGTGCCGACTATATTGTCGGCAGCCTAGAGATGTTCGATCCAAAAGACTTCTTTCTCTCGGCAATTAGAGCAGCTGTTGTTAGTTAACCAAGGTCCCTAGATATCGCTATACAAGCTGAGTAGCAGGTTTGGAAACTGGCTACTCAGCTTTACCGGAGCATAGTCATATTTGGTAGTCACTTCTGTGTGGAGAGGGAAAAGATCCATGTTAGGGGCAAGTACACTTCGGTAAATCTCACTTGAGCTCTTAACGAGCACTGAGGTTTCGACCAAAAACAAACCCAAAGAGCAAATGTGATATGAACAGAATAATAACCATCCAATAGGCCGGGAATAGATTCATCCACAAAGCATATATTGCATAAAAATGCAGCAAGATTAACAAGCCCCAAACACAATAGCCCAACCAGCTTACAAACTTATCATGTGCCTGCGCAAAGTTGGCAACTCCCAATCCCCAGGCAAGGAAAACCCAAATTAAAGACCAGCCAAAAAGTAAAGTTAAGGAAATATTTACTCCCAGCTCAAACATATCTATCCACTCCCTCTACATCCAGTCAGTTCATATGTATTGCTATGGCTCTATAAACTTTTGAAAACCGGAGTCTATACTTCGTAGCTTATTGGCCGTACCTGACCGTGGATCAATTATCTCAAAATCAGAGAAATCAAAGCCGGGGCCGACCGAACAACCCACCAGAACCGATTCTCCGATAGGTTCAGCTGCCTGCCAGACACCAGCAGGAATAACATCACAGAAAGTATTACATTGTGTAGAAAGCTCAGTTCGCTTAACTTCCTTACCTAACCCATCCCAGGTATAGAGATACAATCCAGCGCCTTGATACAGGTTCCATACTTCATCTGATTGCACCCTATGAAAACGACTAACCTCCCCATTATTCAATGAAAAATAAATATGTGTAAGGGCAGACCTTTTCTGCCCATCTTGATTGGTAACTACAGTATTAGACCTGAATACCTCAAGATATCTTCCACCCTCAGGATGTTCAGACAGGTTTTTAGGTTGCACTTTTATTTCCCCACATTTTAAATTTAGTCAATTCTTTACTCTTCTCTTTTGAAAGGGCTTTAGCAATATTGGTTATAGCTTCATCCATGGAGACCAAGCCATCAAGATACGGCATCCAATATTTATCAAGAAGTACCTTATAGTCCCAGTGTCCTCTATATAACCCATTTGCTTTCGCATAGGCCGTATAATTAGGCTCAACCCTTGAAACAGCCCTTCTCACAGTCTCGCCAACTGTATAAAACTGAATCGGATGCCATATCCCCTTTTTGTCAGCCACACCAAACTTGTCAAATTCTTTATCAATCAGTCTTCGGAGTGTACTTTTTCTTCCAACACTACTAACGTGAGACAGTTCATGAAAGAACATTTCCAAAGCCAACCAGCCACTATAATCTGGATAGGTGCTATTGATGATAGTTTGGTGGCGTCTTGCAGAAGTTGTCGCCCCCTGGCGCAAGCCCGGCTTGTAAGTAATATTGATCGTATGAGTATTAACTATTAAATCTTCAGCAAACAATCTCTCAAGATCTGCAGATATTTTATTGCCATACCTCTTTAGCTTAAATTGCAACTCCTGGTGCCACTCCAGATTCTTCTCTAAGTGCTTCCCCCACAGGGTTGCATTATATAATGGAGCAATCTCATTTATATGGTGACCCAACGTATTCTCTGCCTCACTATTGTCAATACCCTTACCGGTCATCAGAGCTTCAGTTAAATTTGCTATTTCAGATTCAGACCTAACAATATGAATATTATTTTCCGCCCCAAGTTTACGATAATCTTTAATCGCCTTCTCAAAGATGGAAATCTTACTAGAAGTGATGGCACCATTACTCTTGAACTCCTCCAGAGCATCCCTATCTCTTGCCAACTCATACAGGAAAAGATGTAAATTCAATAAAGGATCACTTTTGAATATGACACCTCCCCAGCTACCAATTTGATTTCGCTTCGGGTCGTCAGCAACAGTTGATAAAGAAATCAATAAGAGAGCGAGTACCAACAATAGAATTTTAATCATGAAAGAACGCCAGGGCTATATACTTGATATTAACTTCACTGGTGGTATGACTTGGGAACCCATACAAAGTTTTATAAAATATGACTAAATTAGAAAAATTCACAGCGGTACCAAATCTCACACCAGAATCATATTGGTACATAGAATAAAGCTACCTATGAGCCACAGTTAAGCCGGCTAATAGCCATGGGATTTTAAAAAAGTATTTTTTCTCAATATGCCCATGACATAATCAATACTTCTCCATTAAGGTACTTCTCTACAATATCCTACAGATGGGACTATGGGTACAACAGCATTTGCGTACAGCGAAAGAGAGAAATTTTTTTACCAGTTTTTAGGCAAAGCACTACAGCATCCCAAACCTGAGTAGTGCGCCCTTTATGTATAGGGCTCGCGATGCACTCTACTCTTCCCTCCCGTACAGTACTTAAGTGATTCGATTTCAGTTCTATAGTAGTAAAACCCGTTGCAGTCTTTGGTAAATTTGCAATACAGCCAATACCACAAGCAGTATCTGCCAATGAAACAACACTACCGGCATGCAGGTATCCATTTGGAGCTAAATGCGACGCTGTAATATCCATTTCTGCGCATATTTTTAACTCATCCAAATTAATAATTTTTATACCAAGTAGTTCAGGCAACCTCCCAGCACACATATCATTGAAATACTTTATGTCTTTCATAAGCCAATATATTGTTTATATCAAGTTTATTATATTAGTCAATTCATCTATTCCCGATACTCTCTACCATAAAGAACCAATAAACTGGTTAATTGGAATTCCGTTTGGTATCACCAGAATTTTCCAGTGCTCGCCAGAATTCCTTTTCATAGGACTGAATAAGCCTAACACGTGTTTCGATATTTAACTCACTTATTCCTGAAGCCAAACCCTTGGCAACTATATCTATTACTTGCTCTCGAAATCCAGGGGGCAATTCTCTAAAACTGATTAAGAATGCGAGCTGGCTGTCTGACATTTTCTTATTCTGTTTAAGCGCCTTAGCCATGCGTCCAACATTTTTACCAAAACTCTGAAAATTGATCAACAATGCAGCAGCAATTTCCGCAGGCATAGCATAATTTGCCAACCACGTAGTATAAGCTGGGTATGCTTGTGCTCCGGCTAATGGTTGGTACTCGTTAATTTGTTTATCAGAGATCTCTAGGGCCTTGATAAGAGCTGGCAACTGCTCACTGGCCATAACCTCACCGGTGACCAGCCGAGTAAAGAACTGTCGAACTATTTGACTTGAGGAACCTCCAAATCGATGTAAAGATAATGCATTGCTACGAAGATCTGACTGAATGATCAAATGCTGTTCCAACGCAAATGCTTGCAATATTGAATCTGGCAATACATTGTCCTCAAGTTTTTTAATAATAATGGGCACCTCATTACTAAGGTATTTTTTTTCAAGCTGTTGGATCAAACTCTCCGCTTTATGCCGATCTTCCTTAGTCGTAAAAGCAATTGATTGAGCCGTAGTATTTAGGGCAAGTACCACAATAAGCCCAACTTTTAGAAAGATGTCTCGAGTCACCTGGCAATGCTCCGATAATAAAAACACTAAGCATAGCACCGTTAAGAGAAATTGATTGAGGTAGACAAAGGAAGAGTTTAATGCCTAAGAAAGGCCTGCAGTTATAAAACAACACCGGCTCAAACACTTAGACATTGCCCAATACCCGGGATATCAATTTGTATGCAGCAAAGAATGACAACTTATAAAATTTTACAATCAAGCAATCGAAGCAAAATTGAATATGGGCAAAACCATGTATTTTAGACATCAATACGCCTATTTATTTGATAAGTTTACCGGCTAAATATTAGTATCAGTTCTCGAAAATCGATGCGCAAAACTATTAATCTCATCTACCTTCTCAATCCTGTATATCTTTTTGTTTTCGCCTAGAGATTGTATTTTATCAAATAATTCATCACTCCAGAATCTGGGTGATAATCGCAAGTATTGCCAGCTTGCGAATGTACCTTTTAGAACGGAACTGCCCTCAGGCCAACCTACGGGCCTCACAAAACAACTTTTTAACAACCTTTTAGTAATCCACCAGTAATGAATATAATATGGCAAGTCAACAATAATGAGCGTATCGGCTGCATCAATACGTGCCCAAAACGACTCCATCGTACCCAAGCCATCAATTATCCAGTTATCAGATTCAATTAGTTTAGAGTGTTCGCCCAAAAAATCTTCAGGAGAAATACGCTCACCATTTTTATTATACTCTACCGTATCCAGTGGGAAATATTTAAGACCCGTAACAGCAGCCAGATTCATGGCAAGAGTAGACTTTCCTCCCCCAGGCTTTCCAAATATCGCTACTTTCTTCATTTTATGATGACTTCTGCTTACCCTTAATTCAAAATCGATAACGGATATTAATACTATCTCGCGTTACTGATTAAAAAAAACATCCAAAAAAGCGCCAATTTTCTTTCTACCAAACCAAATACACTTACTCTGGCTGACCGAATTTCAGCTATATTGACAGCTATGTCGACAGTATTAATTGCGCTTCACCAGAAAATAGGTAACTTGATGTATTTATGGTTATACAAAACTTCACAATCAATGAAATCACAGTGCCTGTCTAGATTCTAAACCAAACTTTTACAGTTTAAAATCTACTTGTTCAAACAGCTGCAACACATTCTACAGAATGATAATGAGAAGAAAACAAAGCGAATCCCCCCAACATCCTGTACCTAATCTGGTCGTGGAAACCTTATCATCCGGTACATTTGACTTATCTAAAGACGCCCCCGGTTATGCAACTCTGGTTGTGTTCTATCGTGGCTTTCACTGCCCTATCTGCGTTTCTTACTTGAAGGAACTTGGCCGTTTGACGCCTGAATTCCTTGCGAAAGGAGTTAAAACAATAGCAGTATCCTCAGACGACAAAAATAATGCCATAAAGATGGCTGAAAAGGTTGCTTACCCTGATTTACGTATTGGCTATAATTTGCCCCTGCAAGTCGCAAAAGAGTGGGGCCTTTACCTTTCATCAGGTCATGGAGCCACTTCTGTAGGTATCGAAGAGCCTATCCTTTTCTCTGAACCAGGTGTGTTTCTGGTTCGGAATGATAGCACGCTCTATTTTGCCATAGTGCAAACCATGCCTTTCGTGCGTCCACATTTCAAAGAAATGATCGGAGCACTCGAATTTGTCCAAGAAAACGATTATCCAGCACGTGGTGAGTACATTGGATCGGTCTAATTCTTTGAAGATAATGAGTATCTATCTTCGGCGTTGAGTGACACCACTGCTAGTATTGGCCATCTAGTTCCATCCCCCCCAATTTATAACTGTCCTTATAATCGGGCTTTCTAGGGGATACCACTCAGATTATTAAATACTATCCATAAGGCTACGCCTTACATCAATAAAATAGGTGTTAAAGCTGCGCCCCAGTTGATATGTCTTAATCACTCGACTCGCAATTTTACTCAATACTTTATAATCTGGCCTGGTATCCAACAAATGAAATAGCACTTCTTTATGTTTGAGTTCATTTGCCCAACGCATCAAAACCTTGAACAAACTTATCCCTAGCCCCCAAAATTTCTGGGATAAGACAATTGCCAGCTCATAACCATGATCATCTGGCTGGATCCCACACCACCCGGCAATTTTACCGTCTATGCAGACAGCTCTAACTCGACAACCTGGAAGAGAGTCAACTATAAGTTTGGCCTCGACCCAGTGTTTCAGAGAATTGTCATCAAAGTATGCGTGATCAATCAGATGCACTCTGAGTTTATCTTCATTAAGAACAGCTAATAATTCCTTCTGGTTTATAGCGTTGAGCCTCCTGAATTCGACTGTATTCATAACTAGCTGCTCCGGAAATACTGACCATTAATATTGAACTACAAAAATCCAGTATCAACTCAATAAAATTTATCAAAAAATCTTAGTATGTTAATAGTAACTTTTTATGGGACTCATGAATCTCATTATAACTTGGAATCCTGGAAGGCTTGGACAGATAACTATAGGCCGCCCTCATATGTCCCGCACAGCGCCTAACTGATAAGTTGCCTATTCCCGTGCCCAATCCTGAACATACAATTGAATTTATCTGACAGCCATTAGGTGACAGATTGAACATCTGAACGGAATTTAGAATAGCCCTGAAAGCATGATAAGCATTTAACGTAGTGGATATATCTTCTGGTACGCGCATTGTTGGAGCAGCTATAAGGTACGGCCAACTGTCATTAGATGTTGGAACTATTATTGCCGCCCCTACAGGTAGCTCACCATGGAAATCAGACTTGATTCTTTCCTGTAACCTCTCCTCAACTTCAAAACCCAATGTATTCCGGATTGGAAGATCCAAACCTCCATCCATAATTCCAAAGCTATTGGCCGGACTCACCATGGCATCGGCGGATATCGAAAAATAATCTCCCTCTACAACTTCAAAAATATCAATTCCTTCAAAAACCTGACGCCAGGCTTCCACCAGGTCTTTTGACCTATCTATTAGATAGATTTTATTAGGTAACATTAATTCCATCCTGCATCTGTTGTTTTATCAGTAGTTTGCCATCTAAAAGGCCTGAGCTTACTGCCAGGTAATTTTAAGCCTGGGAAGTTTCGGGCAACGTAGCGATACCAAAATTGCTCATTAGTGGATAATGACCTAAGCAGACACATCCGAAGATGCAACCAACTTGAGGCCTACCACACCTAGCACTATAAGAGATATACAAGCAATACGCGCAAGCGTTATTGGCTCATTGAACCATACAACACCAAGTACTGCGACACCTACTGCTCCTATACCAACCCATATAGCATAAGATGTGCCTATTGGTATATATTTAAGCGAATATGACAGAAAGGCAAAACTAATCCACATAGCCATGACAGTAATTACGGATGGCCACAACTTGGTAAAACCTTCCGAATATTTCATACTCACAGCCCACACAATCTCAAAGAGCCCCGCTACGAACAAGCTAATCCACGCTCCCATATATTCAAAACCACCTTTAATTTTATATAAATTATTAGCTTATCAAATATAAGCCTTACCACAGTATAAATTATAATTATCCCATATAGAAAATCCACCAATCTTTAAATTCATTGTTTCACTACTAAAAACAGTATCAGCATTTTAAAATAAAATTCCAACAAAATATATTTCTATTTCAAGTCTTGAAGGCAATCTTTGAAAGTGCTTATACCAATTAAAAACCTACGCAAAATATCCCCTGCAAGGCGTAAAATTTGAACACTAACTTCAGCGCTTCGCCATTAATTTTATACGCAGCTTCAGACCCTTTATTTTTCCTAGCAGCTATAAAATTCTTTAAAAGAAAAAACATTACAATTAATAGTAATCCAATAGAGAATAGACCCAAAGAAATATGAAGGGCTCTTTCGACAGAGAAAAATCCGGGTAGCCTGTTTGCCAGAGGGTCCAGTGATATCCTAGCTTCGATGCCAGGTTAACGTCACCACTACTAAGTACTATGAATATCTCTCCATTATCAGGGTTGATTCTCACCGCACTATGAATTGCAGGCGCATTGATACCATCGTGCTCATAAATATAACTCCCATTCTCGGTGGGAACGTATAATTTTATTTTTATTGTTTTAGCACCATGGGTGAATAACATTTAAATAGCTATCTGAAGGATAGCAACCAGCATAACAACAACCTAGTGATGGTTCTGCTAATTGATCTGACTTGTGCATTTAAGAAGAACCCCCTCTAAGAGGCACAATTCAAGCTTTTCACCCCAGAGAAACCTCATATTTCATCACAAAAATGGACTCTATTTTTGATGATTCAATTACAGTAAATAACAAACACAGATAGTATAAGATTCCTGTCTATCTATTTCATATCCCAAAAGGGCGTGAAACTTATATTAATTTTATACAGGCGGGAAACCAATTTAGGCAAAGGCATCCAAAAAAGAGCGCGATGGCACTAGTTGTTACTTATCAGGAAGGTAAGTCGAAAGGGTGCCCGATGGAGAGATACAAAAAAGCCGCACGCTGGAGTTCGTGCGGCAAAGCTTAAAATACCTTTGGGAGAGGTATGGGATTAAAAATCGTAGGCCACGCTTAGCTTGATATTACGCGGCAAAATATAGCGAACATTGGAAGCAAGGGGATCACGGGGATCACCTTCAGTAATGCCATCCTCATCAGTCAAATTATCCACCGCCAGTTGTACGGTAATATCATTGAGATAGGCTACGGCCCCCAAGTCTACTTTCGTATAACCGGGTAGAGTTACTGAGTTTTCGCTATCGTTGAAGCGGTCACCTACCCGACTGATTCCTCCAAAAACAGCCATATCAATGTTGTTAATGGTAAAATCATAGTTCTGGCTCAGGCGAACCTGGTATTCGGGCTGGCGCATCACCTGATTACCTTTAAAGTCCCCACTGGTGATCTCCGGCTTTTGCAGGGTTGCATTCAGGCCTAATGTAAAATCACCCCAATGGGCTTTACCATCCAACTCAAGGCCTAGGGCTTCTGTTTCCAGGCGGGTACAAGTGGTACTACCAATAATGCAGTCTGGCATACCCTGGGTTTCATTGTAGAAGAGCGTGGCAAACAGCGAGTAGTCTTGGTCCTGCAATTTGTAGCCCAGCTCGTACTGGTCGATGTCGATGATTAGATCGGAACCGGCAAGGAAGCTCCCACCAAACTCGCGATAGTTATCAAAGTCCGCGAATTTAAAGCCGGAATTAATTCGGAAGAAAGTTCCCATATTTTCCGCAAAGGCCCAATCCACTGCAGCGGTGTAGGCGAATCCATCTTCATCCGCCTTGTAAGTGGTAAAGACCCCATTGCGCTCTCCATCGTCAACGGAGTAATTGGTCTCACGGTTGGCGGAACGAACCCCTAAGTCGAAAGTAAAATCACCCAGGTAGAATTCACTGGCGAGATAAAAGGCGTTTTCGCGGGCATCACCCACAGCTTCAAGGTCGTAGCTCCAGCAGAGGATGGGATCCAGCTCCTCATCATCACAGGAGATATCTTCCGCAATTTGCTCGCCATCGTGACCAAGTACATAGTAATCCTGATTTCCAAGGGACCACCACTCGTCTACTTCCCAGCTAGAGGTATAATAGCCCGCTGTAACCTTGAAGCTGTCCCATTCTTTGGACAGGCTGATATCGTTGGTAGTTGCCTCGATATCCTTCCGCACTACCCAGGCGCCAAACTGTTGTAACAGGGTATCGTCGCTGACTTCTGCCCCAGACACTGTAGTAGCTGAAGTTACAGCTGTACCATCGGTGTATCGCAGATCACCGATTGAGACCGGACCTCCATTGGGCACAAAGCCCAGGGTGTCGGCATTGCCACTGGTAAGTCCAAATCTTTCAGTAAGACTCCATCCATTACCCAGGTCCAGCTCAAGGTAGGCACCGGCTACGCTGCCATCCCAGCCACGCCCTTCACCCATATCGAAGGTTTCCCAGCTTGTTTCTGAGCCACCATTCCCGTCGGCCTGGGAAACAGGTACTGAAACCTTGCGATTGCTGGGACCAACTTGAGTGTAATCAGTTGCCAAAAAAGAGGCATTTGGCAGGTACCAGGTGCCGGTATCTTTGGTATCGCGTATATAGAAACCGGCTTTGCCATTATCCATTTCCTTGGTGAGGTGCAAGGTAAACTGGTGGCCTTCCTCGGCATCAAAGCCAGCATCGCGAATGCCGGGAGAAGAGCTCACATAGCCACCCATCATGAAGTACACATCTTCACTGACCTTCCCCGTCAGGAGGGCATCCGCCCTCTGAAGATCATAATCAGAGGTGGTGTATTTAAAGCGGCCCTCGGTCTCTTCAGTACCCTCTTTCAGAATAAAGTTGGTAGTAAGACCTGGCTGGCCATTGGAATATACCGGATTGGGTCCACCGCGCAGGCCTTCTACACGCTGGATGGTCTCATCCACACGGAACAAGGAGGAGTTTTCCATGAAAGAGAGTGTCGGAGCCGGATATAACGGCAAACCATTCATAGAAACCGTAACAAACGGTGCATCGCTGCCACCAGGAAAGCCTCGAACATCAATGTTCGCACCAGACACACCACCAGAACTTTCAACCCAAAGGCCTGGGATGGACTTCAGCAAATCCGCAGTACTTGATGGGGAGGCTTTACCTATTTCGTCGTCACTCAGAGTAGTGATTGAGAAGCTGGCATCCAGCTTGCGCATACCGGTACCACCTGGGGTACCCGTAGTAATCACCTCTTCCATCACTAGATTTTCATCACTGCTTGGAGAAACAGCTTCTTGGGCGATCGCGATACTACAGAAGCCAAGTGATACTGCCGCCAGGGAGACTGCTCGCGCCAGAGGTTTCTTATTCATCAACACTTCCCTCTCATCGTCATTCTTATCTGATTTATTGGTGTTGGTGGCCGGCACAACAATGCAATCGATTGCAAAACCCGGCCAAACCTGTCCTGTGAGACGACACCGCGATGATGACTATAATCCGCCAATGCAATCGATTGCAAGCTGCATTTGAGGTCAAATCTATAACGATAGTCACACCGCTTCCTAGAGGGCTCACGTATTTGGCCAGAATGCCCAGGCAGCGCCGAGTTTAGAAAAGTAAATCAGCAACTATCCCTTTGAAAGAGATCGCCGGCATTCCTACAGTTCTTATTAAGCACCTAATGAATGGACGTGACCCGGTGGTATCCGGCTGTCTATTTAGTGAGTAGATGCTAAGAGCCCTGAGCACCATCTCATACGAGGATCTGTTATGGCCAACAACCACTGCCAGCAGGCACACAACCATTCCCACAAACACGGCCCCCACTGCGGCCATGCCGCCATCCAGCATGGCGACCACGTATGTTATGTACATGACGGGCATCTGCATCACCCTCATCAGGGTCACTACGATGAACATGTACTGGAAATAAGCAAGAGAAACCCAGATGCCTGTAATCCAGTTAAGACCGCCACTCACGCAACCCACGTGCATGGGGAGGACTGTGGGCACGAACGTATCCCCCATGGCGACCACTTTGATTACCTCGTGGAAGGGAGATTACACCATGTCCACGGGGATCACTGCGATGATCACGGGCCAGTAGATGTTGTGCACGACAAATAAGTCAGGGGATTTTTATTGTTAGTACCACCTTGATCTTTTTGGGATAGGATTTTTAGTACTGTGAGTATTTGCGTTAATTAATATTATTTTTTATTGGAGCCAATAAAGAAATAGTATCGTGCTACCCAATCAGTATTTCATTTATAAATAACTTTGTTCTTTTTTACAGCAGGAAACCAGGAGAAGATCTCCTGGCTTCCTTTTAGCCTGTGAGACTAAGTATGTTTAATCTTCTATCTTATAGATACCAGCTAAGGTATACCAATCAGATAGATATTGATAAACGATTAATAGTAACCCGCAATATCGTCTACGATGGGAGCTAGAGCACGCTGGGCATTAGAAATGTCAACGCCGTTTCTTCTTTCACCACACGGTAAATTGTTACACACAGCCCAATCAGGATTAGAAAAAATATCAAACTGTGTTGTAGTACCAAATACATGTGGATAGGCCATGATAGTTGCAAAACTATTGTCCACACCGTAGCCTAAACCATAAGAATAAACTCCCGGAGTGCTGCCTTGCTTGGTGGAATGGTTTAACCCCATATTATGGCCGAGCTCATGTACGAAGGTATTATAACCACAGTCAACACCAGTAACACTATAAGCACGCTGCTTTGCACTACTGTACATTGTGCCGTTACTGCCTTGACCAACCCATGCAATACCACAAGTACGATACCTGTCACCATTCTGGTCTACAAACTCATCGGCCTTACCCAATAAAACCACCATGTCGGCTCTCACAGAGGAGCGCCAATCATTGACGGAGCCGTGGAAGGTAATAAGATCCAAATTATCCTCAGTTACACGGAGATCATCGTGTGACGCCAGCCACGTATCTACTAAGCGAAGCTGGATATCAACACCATTTCTACTAAAAGAATTGTTCGCATAACTAATATAGTTATCAATCTTAGTTGTAATATCACCAGTGTGATCTGCAGCTGGTGTCGTGTACATGATGGCGATATCAACTGTTTCTGCTGATGCGGCACCGCAAATAGTGAGCGCTGCAATTGTCGCAGCAAGATTTTTTTTCAGGCTCATTATAGATTCCTTTTATTATTAGTTGTGCACATCCCCAACCTGAGTAATTCAAGATTAATTTTGATTACTCGACAGGGAAAACTGCACGCTTTGAATACCCTAACTCGATTAAAAAACATCCATATTTATAATCGCCTGAAGAGCTAAACTCCCGGTATCTGCAGGATTTATACAGACCATCCTTTGCCTGACTATCGACTGGAGATAAATATCTCCAGACCAATTCACCAACTCAAAAATACCTACTTGTTAAATGATTTCCCAATCCCGAACCGGCTTCTCACATTGCAAAACCCCCTCATGTTAATTAACCGCAATAAATGTAACCGGTTACATAGCAAAACCTAAAACACCAATTCAAAAACACTTCACAAAACGGCCTTCCACTTTCACCCACAGAGAATATTTTTTGCTCGGCTCTTGAAAAATTTAAAGCATCCTTAACCAACAGTATACGGGCGCCAAGCTCTAACAAGAATTTCCATTGACCATAATAAAATAGACAGGCATCCGCAAGCATTGAAAATCTGCAAATGAAAATAATGAGAAATTATCCCTATCACACTAACCACCGGTTATAATGTTATAACGAAAGCAGCAAAAATAGAGCACAAAAGAAAACATAAACTTAGTAACACAAGCAACGTAACCTGGCTTAAGCTTTTAACCCAAATCACTAACCGTCAAAAAATAAAAGTTTTTCAGAAAATAAGAATCAAGTATCTGACTCAGAAAGCTCACACTCCTAAAGATAAACTTTATACTTACTCAAAAAATAAGAATACACAGGAGGGGGGTGGATAGATTTTTTCGGAAACCTCCCTAAAAGCACTGCCATCCTAAGTAAATATATAATTCCAAGAAAAGAAAGCCAGGAGAATTCCTCCGGACTTTCTTTTAGCCTGTGAGACTAGGTAAACTTAAATTTATCTATTCGCAAAAATTTAAGTCAAACAATCAAGAAGATTGAAGCAGGCAATTAATAGTAACCGGCAATGTCATCTACGATCGGGCCAAGAGCTCGATAGGCATTGGAGATATCTCTACTGCCAGAGCGCTCACCACAGGCCAATCCACCACACTCATACCAGTCTGGGTCAGAAAACCAGTCGTACTGGGTTACATTAGAACCATATCTCCAAGGATAAGCCATAATAGTGGAGAATTTATTATCTACACCGTGCCCCATACCATAAGAGTAAACACCTCCAGAAGTATCACCCTGCTTGGTAGAGTGAACCAGTCCCATGTTGTGACCAAGCTCATGAACAAAGGTGTTATAGCCGCAGTCAACGCCAGTCACGCTGTAGGCACGCTCTTTAGCACTATTGTACATGGTACCGCTATTACCCTGACCAACCCAGGCAATACCGCAGGTAATGTAGGTGCTACCGTTTTCAACAACTTCCTCTGCTTTAGTCAGAAAAACGACCATGTCAGCTTTTTCAGAAGAACGCCAGTTGTTCACAGTACTGTGGAAAGTAATGAGGTCCAAGGTACTCTCATTTACTCGGTAGTCAGAGCTGGAGGCATTCCAGCTATCTACCAGATTCAGCTGGATATCGATGCCATTCCTTTTAAAAGAATTGTTCGCATAACTGATGTAGTTGTCGATCTTTGTGGAAATATCACCAGTATAATCCGCTGCAGGATCTGTATACATAATGGCAATATCTACAGTTTCAGCACTTGCGGCCGCAGAAATAGTTAATGCTGCAATAGCTGATGCCAGGCTTTTTTTAATATTCATTATTGACTCCTTTTATTATAAGCAGTGCACACTCTATTATTGACAGCCAGCGCAAAACCGTTAACTGCCTGATAGTGAGTTAGCAATACACTTTTAATACCCTGACTCGACTAAAAGATCTTCCATTATTTTTTAACCGCCTGTGGAGAAATACTCCCGGTATTTGCAGGATTTACTTCGGCCCTCCTTTGCCTGACCATTGATTCGGGGTTAAAAACCTCGTATCAATTTATTCCTCAATCAAAATCATTCAGTGGAACTTCATTATCGTCCCAAGTTTTCTCCCGAGGAGCCTCTGAAGACATATCATCATCATGTTTTTCAACATGGTTTTGAATAAGTGCGCCATTGGGAGCTATCCACGCAAAACCATCCTGAGCTTCTAAAGTATAGGAGCCAGAAGGGGTGTTTAACTGAGCATAAACAGAATTTTTACCCAATGTGAATGTAGCTCCATGAAGGCGGGTCATACCAGGAAAATCAAATTGAACACTTTTATTTCCACTTGCATGCTGTTCAATATCACCCACTTGAACATCATAACTTTCATCAATACCAGGAAGAGATAGATCAATATAATCCCCAACCTCTAGGCTTCTCAACATTTCAACATCAAGTTCCAGGTAAGTCTCACCATTCAGGTCAACAGGTAGGCGTCCATTTTCATGCAGGACTTTTTTAGCCAGCTCAGACTCCTCCCACAACTTTTTCTCGCCCTCCTCTTCAGCATCATAAGAGACAGGAACTTCCTCTACCACTTCTTGGGACTCTACTTTCGCAGGCACTCGATCAATAACCATTTTTGGTTCTGGAATTTTAGCAACCTGACTTTCTAGCTTAGACTGTCCTTTCGCCCAAAAGTAATAGCCAGCACCCAGTAAAATAACCAAAACAGGAAACGCCAACTTCTTCACAGTTCACCACCCAAAAATTCATCTATTAAAATAATACTCCCGAAAACTCAGGGCTTCAGAAGAAAATTTTTCTCTCAACATCAACCAGTAAATATTGCTTCTTGCTGTTCAATCTACCGACCAGATTCAGACGACGAATGGTATCAAGACCTCAAATTTTTTTTTGAAAACAATTCACAGATGAGAAAAAAATAAAAATGATCAAAATAAAACCATAAAAACCAAGCTTAAAAAACTGCAAACCGCATCGCAACCAACAAACATAGGCTCATAAAAATATTGAGAAGTTCATCCACTTAACAACCCTAAATGGTTATATATTTATAACCAAAAAAAGATCGAATTAATTACATTAAAAGATAGAAAAGGTACTTGCAAAATAAACCAGGCAGAAAAATAGAACAAAAAAAAGGAGGGCAAAGCCCTCCTTGGAATAACAGAATTAACAGTCAGTACTTTCTTAACAAATCAAGAGAGTAAAATTAGATCAACAATGGCCGTCTACATCATCAATAATTGGCTTCAATACTCTGTGAGCACCAGCTCGATTTTTTTTCGCCACACAGTAACCCTTTGCAGATTTCATCCGGGTTTAAAAATGCATCCAGTTGTTCAGCGCTTCCGTATATTGTGGATACACCATGATGGTGGAGAAGCTGTTATTTACACTGCAGCTTAGCCTCCAGCTGTAAACATAACCAATAGCATCACTTGGATGACAAGAATAAGTCAGCCCCATGTTGTAGCCCAACTCATAAATAAACGTAAGATAGGTAGCCCCACTATCAATTCAGGTCAAACTATAGACCAGGCACTTAGCGCTGGATCCACAACACCGCGACCACTCATTCCGCCTCAGGCAATTCACCACCCACATTCACGGCACCTAACGTTCAACGCACCCAACCAGCTTCAGACGAAGAATGGTATCAAGACCTCAAAATATTTTTTTGAAAACACTTCACAGATAAGAAAAATAAGCAAAATTGGAGCCGGCCACAAAATCTTAAAAAAAACTGCAAACTTTATCGCAACCAACAAATATCGCCCTTAAAAATATTGAGAAGTTCATCCACTTAACGACTTTAAATGGTTATAAAGTTATAACCAAAAAAGAAAGCCAATCAATTGCACCAAAAGATAAAAAACACCTGTAAAACAAGCCACGCAAAAAGCAAGAGAACAAAAAAAGGGAGGGCAATGCCCTCCCCAAAACAATGGAGTCAACGGTCAATAACTTCTTAGTAGATCAAGAGAGTAAAAGTAGATTAATAATAGCCAGCTACATCATCAATAATCGGCCCCAATGCTCTGTGAGCATCAGCCCGATCCCTCTGGCCACACGGAAACCCGCTGCAGATTTTGTCTGGATCAGAAAATGTATCCAGCCTTACAGCTCCTCTTCCGAATGCTGATGGATACGCCATAATAGTGGAGAAGCTGTTATTTACACCGTAGCCAAGCCCCCAGTAGTAAACACCACCACTGGTATCACCTTGCTGGCGAGAATGAGTCAGCCCCATGTTGTGGCCCAACTCATGAATAAATGTAAGGTCAGTACCCCCACAATCAACTGCGGTCAAACTATAGGCCAAGCGTTTGGCACTAGGGTGCATAACACCGTCGCTACCTATTCCGCTCCAGGCTACTCCACAGCGGGTACCTTGAAAACGCCCATTTTCCCAAACTTCTTCTCCCTTACCTAGCAGAGCAACCATATCGGCTTCAAAAAGTTGGCGCTGCACCCCAACTGGGCCGGGAGCAACTTGCGTAATTTCATCGTAGGTCGGCGTACTATCCTGAGCGAAATACTCAGCTAAACCAGAAAATTCATCGAGGTTGGCTCTATTAATGAGGAGATCGTCCTTGGAATACTCTCTAGAGTCTACCAATTCCAGCTGAATATCCAGACCATTATTTTCGTAAATACGGTTAGAGGTACTGATCAAATTATCGACCATTACGGAAATATCCCCGGTATGCTGAGCCGCAGGATCGGTATACCAAACCGCAATTTTTATCGTCTCCGCACTTGCCGCCCCAGAGATGGTGAGAGCCGTTATTGCGGCCGCCAAACTATTTCTTAGCTTCATAGCAGTTCCTTTTATTATTAAATTATTTACCCCAATCTTTGCAATCCGACCAATGAAACCGGTTACATTTTTAGCCGCACTGACCAGATCACAAAATTTACTTGCCCTAACTGGAAAACAGATTACTTCCTGCTCTCTTCTCCACCTGTAAAAGCAATCGCTTCTGGCAGTAACAGGTACCTCAAGCAGCACTCCCTTTGCTGCTAGCCAGGTCAGAAAACTCCTGCCCCAACATTAGATAAATTCTTACTTTAATTTTACCTCTTCCTCCAAGTGACTCCTGGTTAAATCTTTTTTCGAAGCCACCCAGGCATAATTTCCCTGCGCCTCTAGGGAGTATGAGCCTGAAGGCAATGTTAAATTGCCATATACCGAGTTTTTGCCAATTGTGAAATTTACAAAATACACGCTGCCATAACCGGGCAAGTTCATTTGCACACTTTTATTACCACTGGCATGCTCCTGGACTTTATCCACCTGGGCATCGTAGCTTCCCTCCACTCCGGGCATTTCTATATCGACATAGTCTCCAATAGATAACTTCTTTAGAGCTTCTACATCGATCTCAAGATATGTCTCTCCATTTAAATCGATCGGCAAGCGTCCTGATTCACGTAAAAACTGCCTTGCGACATCCGATTCTGCCCACATCAAGGCACTATCAGGGTTCACCTCTTGCTCATTGGCGGAAGGCATTTCTACCACTTCTTCAATGGATTTAGTTTCAGCTGGAACAATTTTCTTGGAGGGAGGTGAGACTGGTTTTTCAGTAATTGGTTGTGGGCTATCTGTTTGACTCTTTGCCCAGAAGAAATACCCTCCCGCACAAAGGAGAGCAATCAGTGGAATTATTTTTCTCATTAGCTTCTCACTGCAAAATATTTATGTTAGTTCAGAGAAAATCCCAATAGTGCTGATTACTTAATGAGCTACACCAAAATCGAGACTTAACCTTTCTTAACATGGACCACTATGCTGAGACGCTTAATGCTAATTTCCACGCAATTAATTTTTCAGAAATATTTCACAAAAATGTCATCCACGTATGGGTAGCCTGTGAGCATTCTCTGACTTTACCTGCTGGATAGGAAAAAATATCGACAGATTCCTGAAAAATGACAACAACATTGGCTCAAAAATTTTTTTACCGAAAAAGAAAAAAGCCAGCAACACTGGTAAGAATTGCTGGCCTTAACTGATCAAAAAGTGACTTTAGGATTGGCTTTTATTGCCAAGGGTAATGCCCAATGCCTAGGCATGGGTCACTCGCTGCCCTCCCTCCTCAAAAAAGCGCTCAAAAAATACACTAATAAATCCGGTGATAACAATTGCCAACAGTAATAACCACAAGAAGTCCTGGGGCTTGTCCTGAGCTGCGGGCTCTTTTACTTCTTCTAGTTTCTGCCCACTAACTTGCTGAGACGCGGGAGCGCTGTTAGCGACATTATCTACCGTCTGGCCACTTACAAGCGGGGCAAGACCAAATCCAAGGGCCTGCTGATTCACAAAATCAGTAAATTTTTCATTGTCTGTTGCTACGTCGTGCTGGTTGGCGAGTTCGGTGTAAGTCTCAACCATTTTCCTTAGCGTTTCTGCATCGGCAGGCCAGTAACCCTTTCGCACGGCTTCCAGCATGCGCTCCAGCATTTGCGCCAAGGCTTCCGCATTGTGCTCCTCAAAGAACTCGCGCATATCCATTTGGTATTTATCATCCACGTAGACTTCAAACATCTCCTGCCATTGGTCGTCGCGAATGGTTTCCGGGGTCATCACCTCCCAGCCCCACATGTTGTTCACACGATCCAGAATTGCCGTTGCGCCGGCATAGCCGGATTCCTGCATCGCCTCAATCCAGCGGGGATGGAAGTAACGGCTGCGCATTTCCTGATTGACAAACTCTCCCAGGGTCTGGGTTTTAATGTTGTCCTTACGGCGCAGATTGGATACGTACATCTCTGGCGTCTTACCGTCGAGATTGCGCACCGCTAGCCCCATACCACCAAAGTACTGGAAAGGATCGTCATTGGTCATCATCGCGTAGAGGTTGGTGGAACGTGAGAAAATGACCCCATCAGTACCGGAAAGCACCTTGCCATAAAGTGCAACATTACGCTGGTCCTCGCTCCAACGGGACTCATCCTTGCCATAGGCAAACCCCATGCGGCGCATATACAGATCGGCCAGCTTGTCGTCTGTCTCCCAGCTGTCGGAAGCCAGGCTGGCACCATTCAGGCCGGTACCGTAATTGCCACTTTCATTGGAGAAAATACGCACGGAGGAAAGATAGCGGGCATCCTCCTCGGAGCTGCCCTCTTCCTTTAGCTGTTGCAGTAAGGCCTGACTGTGGCGATAAACAAAGTTGTTCTCCTCCTTCATCTGCGCCACTTTATCGATGGCTTCCGCCAGCCACAGCATCACATTAGGGAAAGCATCGCGGTAAAGGCCCGTAGCAGAGATCACCACATCGATACGAGGGCGCTTTAACTCTGAATAGGGAATCACCTCAGTTCCAGTAACATTGCCCTGCTGATTCCATTTGGGCTTGAGACCCAGCGCATGCAGTATTTGCGCTTCCAACGCACCTTGGTGGCGCATCGTCTCCAGGGACCAAAGGGAGAATGCCAGCTTATCCGGGAAACGGCCGTGTCTTTCCCGATAGTCGGCAATGGTTTGTTCCATCAGTTGAACGCCGGCCTCATAAGCCTCCCTGGACGGCACTTTGGCAGGGTTGAATCCAATCAGGTTGCGACCGGTAGGCACTGCCTGCGGGTTGCGAATAGGGTCACCCCCATAGCTCACCGGAATGTACTCACCGTCGAGCGCCAGCATCAGGTTTTGTAGCTCAGCAATACCGGCAAAGTTATCGGCATACTCCCGGCCCTGCTGCAGGTAATTTTGCAGTTCTTCAGAAAGTTCTGGCAACTTGCGGCCAGCCAGGTAGGCATTTAACAGCTGATAACCCGGCTGTGCTTCCAAGGCGACTACATTGCGTTCATCCAGCACCTGATCCTGCGGCAAACTCAGGCCCTGGTCGCTCTCATATTGGCCGGCGGCGGAGATAAAGTTTTCACCCAGCATTTGCAGCATGGTGCTGGTGAGATGCTCTGACTTGGGCAGCTGACCAAAACGATGGATACCCAGTGGCTGGCTCATTTCAGCCAGTTGGGCCAAGTGGTCCTGAAGACGACTGAGCTGGCCACCGAAATCAGCCCGCAGGGTTTCAGCGCTGATTTCCAGATCCTTGAGCATATTCAGCTTGTCCGCCAGGGCGATAATGCGCTCCTGGGTATTCTGCCGGGTTTGCCCTTCTTCCAGAATCAGGTAATTACCAATCAACTCAGAGAGTTCGGCCACTTCGGCATAAAGACCCGCTTTAGCGAAGCCCGGTGTCAGGTGGCTGATCATAGTCGCACGTCCGCGACGCTTGGCCTGCATAGCCTCGCCTACATTATCAATAATGTAGGGATAAAATACCGGGATATTTCCCAGAGCCAAATTTGGGGCGTCGAACACAGAGAGCCCGCGCTCCTTACCGGTTAACCATTCCTGGGAACCATGTGTCCCTAAGTGAATATAGGCATCGGCCCCGAAAGTTTTACGCGCGTAGAGATAAACCGCCAGGTAGGCATGGTTTACCGGGGTTTTCATATCGTGATATAGGGATGCATGGTCTTTTGCATTATCCGCGCGCACCCCCTGCGGCAGGACAATCAGGTTACCCAATGTCATACGTGGGATCACAAACGCCCGCTCACCATTATGGTCTGCCAACATGGCATTATCTTCCGGCTTACCCCATCGCTCCACAATGGGGTCACGCACAGAGGCCGGCAAGCTATCAAACCAATCGACGTAGGTGGAAAGTGGCATCCAGTCAGCCAAACCTTTATCAATCAGCGCAGTGCTGTCTTCACGACGATAATAGGGGCGTAGCAATTGGCCGGCCCAGTCGATCAGGATCTTGGAGTCCTGCTGCTCTATTTGATAGCCACGCTCCGCCATAGATTTGGCGATAGACTCGATGGAGGAAGGTACATCGAGGAAGGCCGCGCCAATATTCTTCTCACCGGGAGGGTAGTTCCAGATAAAGGTAGCCACCTTTTTCTGGCTATTTTTTTTATAGCCAAGAGAAGCATGGCTCCACGCGCGTTCCACCAGCGCATTGAGCTGATCTGCCATCACAACCTTATTGCCATCTTCGCTTGCCGCAACAATTACCGGGTCGATACTGCCGGTATCTTCAGGCATTACCAGGAAGAATGGGGTTAATGAAGGGGAAACCCCACTATTATCAGCAAGGTAATCCGTTTCACTACCCTCGGTATAGTTCAGAGCGTGAATAACTGGAACGCCCAGCTTTTCGAACTCTGCGCGACGTTTACTCACATAATGGAGAGAGCGGTAATTGATCATCAGATCAATACGTGTTTGCCCTGCTTCGTCCTGTAATAAATCAGGGTAGGAAAGCGGCAGGTCCTCACCTTCAAAGAAAAAGGCAAAAGCCTTAGCACCTTTTTCTTCCAGGCCAGCCAAAATTGCATCTACAACCTGCTGCTGCTCGTAATCCACTACTGAGCGATGGATAGCCAGGCCTATAACCGGCTGCTCTCCTGATACCTGCAGCCACTTAAAGAAATCCCCTTCGCTGTCAGTCACCAGGTTTGGCAGGCGCGGATGATAAAAACCCACCTTGGGCACAATAATAGGATCGGCTACAGGCAGCTCGGTAAGGCCAAAGACTCCCGCGGAGAGGAACTGCATCAAATGCCGGTAGTTCTGACGCCCAGCATTATTGAAATACGCAGCGATGGATTGGTGCTGTTCAGAGGTCAGCCCCTGGTTCATGGAGGCGTTATCGGCATCCCCCAGGGAAACCACTGGCACTTTGGGGTACTGGGTTAGCAGAGGTTGGTATTTTCCAAACATAAATTGGGAGAGTGCCGGATTGATACCATCCAGCATCACCAAATTGGAGGAACCCCAAGCCTGCGCTATTTGCTCTTCGCTCTTACCTTTGCTATTAAAAATCTCCAGGGTAAACGGCTGATCTGCAGCCAAATCAGATAACAGCTCCCCTTTGGCTTTCGCTGTATGACTGGACATCATCAACAAAACTTTGGGCTTATCGCTGGCCTGCACCATCATCGCAGTGAAGGCTATTACGATGAAGCATACCAATTGCATGCACACCTTCTTCAACATGACTATTTACCCCCTACAGCCTTGTCTTTTGCGGACTCTTCTTTTCCTTCCGGCACATAAACCAGGCTGCCGTCTGCCATCTGGTAAGCAACACCCGCGCGAGTGCCCTCTCCCGATCCAATTTCGCCGGTGGATTTGTACTGCTTGATTTCTTCCCCATCTTTTACAATGACTTCCATATTGGGCTCACCGGCATTCTTGATCACCGTGACCTTTTCGTTGGAAAAAACGTTTAACGGGTTTTGTGCAATAGCGATGAGCAGTGCGGCAATAATCACCAGAAAGACATCAATCAAGTTAACCGCACTCAGAATCGGGTTAAGTTCTTCATCTTCATCCAGGAAGCGCATCAGGCGGCCTCCTTCAATTTGCGAATGTTAATCAGCTCAGCGGCAAACCAACGCTTCTTTACCGAGGCCGGCCAGAAGGTCAGAGTGGAAATCGCGAGACCCCAGATCACAGCAGCAAAAGCGATAATCAGGTTTTCACTGATACCCTGGATATTGCCATCGGCCAAGGCACGCAGCGCCGGCCCCATAGGGATCATGGTGGCAATCAAGCCCAGCATGGGCGCGATACGAGTGACCATGCGTAGCATTTCCAATTTTTTAAGTGCAAAAACTTCCAGCTCGTCATCACATGCCAAAGGATGTCGCACGTAATAATTGTGCACCTGGTAGCCTGGAAGGCCCTCTTTCCGACCTTGCTTCAGAGCCAAACTGTAAGCGACAGCATTGCGCCGGCGCAGCATCCATAGAGAGATGAAGCGTCCCGTTGCGTAAAGCGAGTAGATAAAAAGGACCAGAATCGCCAGCAATACCGGGGCCATAAATAAATCAGCCACATCGGCCATCAGGTTCTCAATTATCGAAATGTTCATTGCAAGCCTCCTCAGCCCAGCACTTTCGCTCTGTATCAATGGCCGCGGAAACTAGCGGAACTACCTGTCAACGTCAAATTTAATCTAATTGATAGTGATTCGCATTTGGCTTTACATTATAAAAATCATCCCTATAATCCTCCCCCAATTGGCTCCATTGGTGAGTACCCACACCTTCACAGCCGACCAACCAGAGCAGAAGTACAGAAATTACCTCAAGGACAACACCATGAAACTTCGCCCAATTGCAGCGGCCCTACTTGGCCTGGCATCCGCCGCTAACCTGCATGCCGAAACTTCAGGTTCGGCAGCCAGCAGCGAACTGGAGCTGATCGTGGTCAGCGGCCGCGCGGAAAAGCCGCTAAAAGATGTCGCAGGAAGTGTTTCTGTTGTCACTACCGATGAAATTGAACAGCTTCAGTTGAACGATATGAATCAGCTGTTCCAATACGAGCCCGGAGTTGAAGTAACCGGCGCTGCTGGCAGTGCACAAAACATTCTGGTACGCGGCATGGGTGGCGACCGGGTACTGATTATCAAAGACGGTATGCGGGTTAACGAAGGCTATGGGGCCGATGGCCAGAATGACATCATCGGCCGCGGCTTTATCGAAATAGATACTCTCAAGCAGGTAGAAGTCGCCAAGGGTGCTGCCTCTTCCCTGTATGGCTCTGATGCGCTCGCCGGCATCGTGGTCTTCACTACCAAAGATGCCAGCGACTATCTGGAGGATGGTGAGCAATTCGGCGGCGCGATCAAAACCGGGTACACAGGTATTACCAATCAATCACACATATCACCTGCTCTTGCCTTGCGCACCGGCAATTTTGAGCAACTGCTGCATACCACCTTCCGCGAAGGAGAAGAGCAGCAAAATTTCAATGAGAGCCAGGCCCCCTTCGAAATTGAGTCGAAGAGCTTGCTATACAAGGCCAAGTACAGCCTTGGTGGTGAGGACTTTATCAGCTTCAGCATCGATCACTGGAACCAGGAAAGTACCGGCGACAGCGCCGATGGCCTGCTCCACTATTTCCGCGGACTAGCTGATTACGGCTACAACATCGTCAAGGAAGAATCGGTTTCTGATAAAAAGGTCCGCGCTTACCAACTGCGTTACCACAGCGAAACCCCAAGCGCAGTCTATGACCAACTGAATATCAGCCTGTACCAAAACAAATCCGAACAGGAAGACGAACAATATGGTCAGCTGGACATCAATGCTCCTATGTTCGGTGTTTTCGAAATCCGTGATATGTGGGAGACCAGCCTTTACCGTCAAGACACCATTGGCTTCCTTTCCAATGCCAGCAAGACCCTGAGCGAAACCCACACCCTGGGATATGGCCTCGACCTGGAAAAAACCGAAAGCCGCCGCACCGTACACCAGTACCGCGAAGTGGAAGACAGCTCCACCATGGACGTGACTACTGACAAATTCCCGGAAAACGAAGTTTCCCGCGCGGGCTTATTCCTGAACGACGAAATGACTTTTGCCAATGGCCAGCTGGTTGTAACCCCCGGGATACGCTACGACTGGTACGAGATGGACCCCAACGGCGCTGAAAAAACTGACGGGACTCCTTTTGCCACAATTGAAGAAAGCAATACCTCCTTCAACCTGGGAGCCCTGTACAAACTCAACGCTCGCTTGTCTGTCTTCGCCCAGTACGGCCAGGGTTTCAAAGTGCCGGCCTACGATTTGGCCTATATCGAGCACTACCTGCAACCAACCTCTACCTATGCTTACGAGGTGCTGCCAGCTGACGACCTGTCTCCAGAAACCAGCGACTCTTTCGAGCTTGGTCTGCGTGGACATCTGGGTCCGATTGCCTTTAGCACTGCCGCTTTCTACACCGAGTACGATGACTTCCTCGAAACTGCACTTATAAACAGCGAAACTTTCTTCAACGATGATGGCAGCTTCTCTCACGTATTTGAGCAATACCAGTACCAAAACATCGACTCAGTGACGATTAAAGGGGTTGAGCTAAGTGCGAATTGGTACCTTTCTCCAGCGTTCGAGCTATTTGCGAATGCCAGCTATCAACGCGGTGAAAACGACACCACCGGCGAATACCTCACCAGTATCAGCCCGCTTTCCGGTGTCATTGGTGCCAGCTACACAGGCACACAACTTTCCAGCCAGGTACTGGTACGCTGGGCGGACCGTATGGATCGGGTAAATGAAGGAGAAACAGAAGCTCCAGGCTATGGTTCTGTAGACTGGACGTTGGGTTATCAGTTGATGGAGCAGATGTCTCTCAACCTGGCCGTCAACAATCTACTCGACAAAGAGTATGTGCCCTACTTGAATGTAGCTGGCTGGGAGGAAGGCAGTGATATCTACGTAAACTCTGCTCCGGGCCGCACTTTTTCTGCATCCGTTAAGTACGATTTCTAAGTTATTAATCCGGCTAATTAGTGGATAGCCGGATTGATGCGGCGCAAGGAAGCGCCGTTGCTGGTCACGGCCAGCAAAGCCCCTGAAATACAAGTCACTCTGCGCTTTGCGCAATTTCGGGGGCTGTAATCAACTGGGTCACGGATGACCTTTTTTTGATTACTGGAGAAGTCTTTCTCCTACTCTCCTATAAGTCCCTTGCGGCCGCCCCCATGCGGCCTTTTTTAATTTAGATTAAAAAAATATTTTTAGCTGTTAACTGTTTTCTAAAAATATAAGTTTTTGAAATTTTCTAAATATTCAATACTCCGGCACTCCCATAAGATCCGTTCAGGAACTAAGTATTAGCGACTTCAATTGATTTAAAGCACTGCGCCAACCTATCTGCAAATTCACCCACACGTCTGGGCTGAGCGCGACTCGGTGGAAAGAGCATTTGCAGCGGTATTGCGGAGGGTGTGTACTCGCTTAACAACCTAACCAACCTCCCAGCTCGGATATCCGAGCCGACATCCAGCTCAGATTTCAAAATGATACCAAGTCCATTCAAGCACCACTGTCGAGCTAGCTCACCGTCATTGGTAATCCGGTCTCCCCGCACCGTGACCGCTCTTGAAACTTCACTTTTCTGTCCTTTAACCTCTTCTCTGAAGCGCCAGCTATTGTCCAGATTCTCCCCAAAGCGCATTACTAAGCAGTTATGGCTTGTTAAATCTTCAGGCTTTTTCGGAGAGCCATACTTTTCCAGGTAGGCCGGAGAGGCACAAACAATACGCTGCTTACTGCCTAAGGTTCTGACCCGCAGTGAACTGTCAGTGATGGATCCAAACCTCAGCGCGACATCTATACCCTGACCAACGGTATCTACATAGCCGTCGGACAGCAGCAATTCTATCGAAACCGCCGGATGGTCCTGTAAGAAACGGTCTATTTCGGGCGCAACAATTGCCCTCCCAAGGTCACAGGGTGCGCTAACCCGTATCGTTCCCGAAAGGGTTTGCGCCCCCAAGCGGATACGGGACTCCAGGTCCTCAACTTCGCCAAGAACCAACTTGGCTCCCTCAACCAGAGTTCGCCCCTCGTCGGTGAGACTGATCGCCCGCGTGGTTCGGTTTAACAAGACGACACCAAAATGAGCTTCTAGGGCCGCAAGACGCTCAGATACTGTACTGGAGGAGAGGCCCGAGTCACGTGCAGCGGATACAAGACTGCCTTTCTCGACAATCTGAAGAAACAGCGAAAGGTTAGCAAGAAGCATTGTACGTCTAAACCGGATATTCATTTCGATAAATGACAGTTTATCCGGCAAATATAGGAGACCACAATACTCCTATCAGCAGTTACTACTATCCGGTCAGCAACGCATATTGCAGGGAGATGAGATATGGATAAAAGCATTCGTATTGGTCACATCGCATTGTCATTCCATGAGGCCAGCGCTCTGGAAGTCGCCAAAATTCTTCAATCTTATGGCCACGAGGTGAGCTTCAAGTCTGCCTCTCACGAGGCCGCTTTCGACATGTTAAATAAAGGGGAAATCGATCTACTGGCTTCGGCATGGCTGCCGTCCAGCCACGAGATCTACTTAAACCCCTTCCTTGATCAGGTAGAAAAAGTGTCTGTGCTTTATGAGCCCTACTGTATTTGGGGAGTTCCTGAGTATGTGCCTGAAGAAGCGGTTTCCACTATCGAAGATCTTTTGCATGAACCGGCACTGAACCGTATGGAGCGATTGATACAAGGTATCAATCCTGGAGCCGGCATCAGCCGTTTTTCCGCAAAGATGATCCAGGCATATGGGCTCGACAAAGCCGGTTACGAATTTCGCCCTGGATCTGAGGAAGACTGCTTCGACCGGTTTGAGCAGGCAGTTGCAGAGAACCGGTGGACTGTCATTCCTCTATGGCATCCACAGTTTCTACATAACCGCTACACCATCCGTGCCCTCAAAGAACCCAAAGGGCTATTGGGCACTCAAGATGAAGCGACCCTTATCGTCCGCAAAGATGCCAAACAGAGAATTGGTGATGCTGCCATGGCAGACCTCTCACAGCTTTACATTGGCAATAGCAAATTGAGCGCTTTAGAGGACGAGCTCCGCACACGATCAAAAACCCAATAAAACCTCTCGAAATTCAAACTTGGAAAGTTAAATATGAAATCTCTGAACAGTTTAATTGCTGCATTTGCCCTACTCGGAATTGGCAGCGTTGCATCCTACTCGAGCTATGCAGTTGAGTCAGGGGCCCTGCAGACGGTTACAGAGTTTACGGACTCCCGTGCGGCGGGCGTTACAGTCACTCCCAGTGGTCGAATTCTGGTAAGCATGCACCCTTTGGATGCACCAAAATTGAAAGTGATGGAAGTAATGGCCAACGGAACCAAACAGCCATTCCCCAACCGCGATTGGGCCGATGGGCCAGAAACCGGTAAGGTCGGTTTTACTTCAGTTATTGGCATACACTCCGACAGTAAAGGGATTGTCTGGATTTTGGATATGGGTAGTGAGAATTCCCCCACTCAATTAGTTGCCTGGGATAGCGTAAATAATAAATTGCACAGGCAACTGGAAATTTCTAGATCTTCACTACTCACCAACTCTTTCCCACAAGATTTTGCCCTGGATGAGAAGCGTCAGAAAATTTATATCGCTGATATGTCTTTTGGTAACTTCAACGGCGCTACTAAACCGGCGATCATTGTAGTTGACCTTAAGACAGGGCAGTCACGACGGGTACTGGAGAGCGCCGATGCTTTTATGCCCCCCAACCAGGATGTCGTGATTGATGGCCTACTGTTATCAGCAAAAACCAAAGAAAATTCCAGTAAAAGCTTACGCTTTGGCCTGAACCCCATAGCATTGGATGATCAGGGTGAGTGGTTATATTTCGGCACCTTAAGTGGTAATACCCTATACCGCTTACCTGCAGCACTACTGGCTGACCATAGAATTTCCAATAAGAAGCTTGCCTCTAACATTGAAGAATTTGGACCAAAGAATCCAAGCGATGGCATTGTGATGGCACCGGGGAATGGGATTCTCGTTACTGACCTGCAAAATAATGCGATAGGTTTAACCACAAAAGGCGATTATAAAATTCTGGTGCAAGACAAGCAGCTTTCATGGCCCGACAGCTTGGCAGTAAGCAACGGCTGGGTTTATATCACTCAGGATCAACTGCACCAGCACCCGGCCTTCAGTTCAGGTCTTGGTAACGCAAAACCGCCCTACAAGCTGATGCGCTTCCGCTATATGCACTAAAGCCACCCTCCCCACCAATTACTCATTTGGTGGGGACTTTCCTCTTACATTTCACTATCTACGTTCTGTCTTATCAATTACCAAGCTAAATTTGAAAACTAACGTCTAAAGAGATTCACCAGCAAACTTAACACCAAACTGATAATAATCATGGACACGATGGGAAAGTAAAATCGTGTACGTCCGGACTCAACGCGGATATCTCCTGGCAGACGCCCAAACCAGTTAAACAGCCCGGGCGCAAAATGCAACAGCACACCAAGGACCACCAAGATAAACCCTGCAACAATCATCCAGCGGGCCATTTATCCCGCCTCCTCAAGCTATTTCAATCAGTGGAAGTCTAAACCGACGTATATACATTTAAGCGTAATACTGAGGGCGCTACTCATACAACCCTGCCGCATCTATTGGAAGCCTCACCGCTGATATACTTCAAGAGTTTCCGCCCACCGACTACCCCACTTCCAGAAACATTTTTCAGGAGGCAAAGTGAGAAGGATCTCAATCGCGACAACAGTTGTACTTATTTACGCAATTATCGCAAGTAACTGTTTTGCTGATACACGCATATCCCGCGGTGCGATTCCTGTCATTGATAATGTAAAGCTGAGCCAGGTAGCTGGCCCTATCGAATATCCCTGGGGTATTGCACTGCTGCCGGATGGCGCTTTATTGATCACTCAGCGTAATGGAAAAATACGCACCATAAAAGATGGCAACCTCTCAGATCCCGTAGACTTTCCCGTTCAGGTTTACTTTGAGGGCCAAGGCGGCCTCCTGGATGTGGCAGCCAGTCCCAACTTTGCAAAGGATAATTTGCTCTTTTTCAGTTACTCAATCGGCAATACGCAAGACAACCGTCTTGCCATCGGCCGAGGCAAGTGGCAGAACGACACTCTACAAGACTTTGAGGAAATATTTAAAGCCGCCCAGGGGAAAACAAATGACCGGCATTTCGGTTCACGATTTGCATTCCTACCCGATGGTACTCTGTTGGCGACCATCGGCGATGGAGGAAATCCCCCGCAGGCATACCTGGATATATTTGCACGCGAACAGGGGCAAAACCTACATACGCATTTTGGCTCTGTAATTCGTATCAAGCCTGACGGCTCAGTACCTGACGACAACCCCTTTATTGATATGAAAGGCGCCCAACCGGAAATCTGGAGCTTTGGCCATCGTAACCCCCAAGGGCTCGCCATTGATCCAGAGACTAAAGTGGTATGGTCGAATGAACATGGCCCCGCCGCGGGCGATGAACTGAATCGACTTGAAAAAGGAGCCAACTTCGGCTGGCCACGGGTCACTTTTGGCAGGGACTACCGCGATGGCTCAAATATCTCCTTCAAAATTGCCGATCCGGAATTTGTATCCCCTATTCTTGCCTGGATAGATACCCATGCCCCTGGCGGCCTCACCGTATATACAGGCAAAGCCTTCCCTCAATGGCGTGGACACCTGCTTTCAGCAGGATTAGTCACTCAAGACTTAAGAGTCATTGACCCCGAGGGCGATGCGCTTACCGGTGAACAACGCATCGTGATTGGCGAGAGAGTCCGCGACTCTGAAATCGGGGCAGATGGTACCCTCTATGTGATCACCGATGGCCCTCAAGGCAGGTTACTGCGTATCGACCCCGATCAATAAGAGAGCTGGCAATCACCAACGGGAAGTAAATTCCGCTTCCCGTGTTTGCCTTTCCATAAGAGCTAAAGCCGCCATAGAATAGCTGACAATTAAAACAAAAAGGCTATCAACTATGCGACTTTCCCGCGTTCTGGCTGTAGCACTCCTCGCCGCTTCGTCTGTCAGCGCCCAAGCTGTAACAGTGATACACAATTTTTCAGGCTATCAAACCACCGATAAAGCCCTGATCCAGTTCAGCGCCATGGCCTTCGATCAAGGGAAGGTATTGGAAACTGGCAGCATTACCGAGCTGAATAAGAAGTATCCTGATGCAGACAAGATTGATGCCAATGGCAAAACTCTACTACCCGGTTTAATTGATGCCCACGGCCATATGTTGGGCCTGGGCCAGCTCAATACTATGCTGGACCTGCGCGACCAATCACTGGAGGAAGCCCTGAAGTCCATCAAGCGCCACGCCGAACACTTGGCGCCCAATGAGTGGCTCCTAGGAAGAGGCTGGAATCAGGTCACCTGGCCAGGCAAACAATTTCCCACGAGCGACCAATTGGATGCCCTGGAAATTGATCATCCGATCTGGCTACGGCGGGTAGATGGCCATGCCGGTTGGGCCAACGCCAAAGCGCTGCGTCTCGCCGGCGTAGATAAAAATACCCAATCGCCGGAAGGCGGTGAGATTCTGCGGAATAGCAAAGGCGAACCTTCAGGCATCTTGATTGACAATGCAATGGGTCTTTTACAAAAGGCCATTCCAGCCCCCACTCTCACCCAAGAAAAGAAATCCCTACAGAATGCCTTCGCCAAGGCGCTCTCTCTGGGCCTTACCAGCGTGCATGATGCAGGTATTAACGAGAAAACTCTTAACGCCTATAGAGAACTATCTAAAGAAGGTGCTATCCCCATGCGGATGTACCCTATGTTGTCAGTAGACAGCCACAACTATGCCAAATTGCTAAAAGCCGGCCATATCGGCGGTCCCGAAGATCGACTGTATATGCGCAGTATTAAGTTATCGGCCGATGGTGCCTTGGGCAGTCGTGGTGCAGCGCTACTGGAACCCTATCACGATCGTCCATCGGAAAAAGGGCTTCTACTCTACCCAGAAACCAAAATGCTCTCTCTGCTTAAATTAGCTACCGATAACGATTTTCAAGTGAATGTCCATGCCATCGGCGATAGAGCCAACCATATCGTACTCAATCACCTGGAGACACTGGATAAGGCTGAAAGCCAGAAGCAGCTTCGCCACCGTGTGGAGCACGCACAGGTCATAGAAGTGAAGGATATTCCTCGCTTTACCCAGCTTAATCTGATTGCCTCGATGCAGCCCACCCATGCCACCAGTGATAAAAACATGGCTGGTGATCGTTTGGGAGAGAAACGCCTGATCGGTGCTTACGCCTGGCAAACCCTATTAGATCAAGGTACACCAATCGCTGCCGGCTCCGATTTCCCTGTAGAGCCCGCCAATCCCCTTTTCGGACTCCATGCAGCAGTAACCCGCCGTGACCGCCAGGGAAATCCCACTGATGGTTGGCGCACCGAGGAAGCAATGACCTTGGAGCAGGCGCTACGTGCATTCACCCTTCACGCAGCCTATGCCAGCCACCAGGAGAAAATGATTGGCAGCCTTGAAGCTGGAAAATTCGCAGACTTTATTTTACTGGACAAGAATATCTTTGAGATAGACCCTCAAGAAATCTGGAAAGCAAAAGTAATGGAAACCTGGGTTGAGGGGGAAAGGGTTTATAAAACCACTTTCTGATAAGAATAATGGGCTTTTCTTAACAGCAGTGGCTTAAAGTACTTTTTTGAAGAACTACCTTTGCAATAAGTTACAGTAAGCACTCAAGAATTTTAGGAAGAGCCCGCAAACGACCTAAAAAAGCCAAATGCTATAGCGTAATGAGCAAACTTGTTTTCATGTATAATCTTAGGTGCTCTAAATTCGAATACCCAGGTCATTTCTACTTCAGGTTCCAGGCTTACCTAGTCTTTGACTCAGCGGCCAGGCCATCTCATAAAAGCCTACCTGGATTGTATAAAACCAAAAGTATCAAAATCCACTTTAATCCCCCCCAAAAAAATAAATCTAATTATTAAAAACAGAATTTAAAGGTAAGTGATCAACAACTAACTTTATCAAATATCAGATCTAGATATTACTTTGGACATATTGCAGATAGCAACCATCTTGCCATACATCAAAAAGCTCAATAACAGTTTGTCTGTAAGAAAAAGCTGACTTACCACCTTCAAAAGATTATCAACAGATGAAAATAGCCCACCAGATTACAGGATATTCAGATGGGACCTTTTAACAAGTGGCTGACAGTGATAGAGTTTGCTGGTCTCCAAATGATTTCCATTTGATGATAAAATCTGGGGGATACATTGAACCCCTTAATATGTTCAATGTAAGTACACAAGGAAGAAAAAATCGTGCTAGATGTCACAACCGCTTTTTACTCCCTCAAGAATTGCAATAAAACTGCAGTGTGTTCTTTGAATATAAAGCCAGTGATTAGCCACGATATTAAATATCTTTACTACCACCAACCGATCCTACACTCTAAAAACAGTGCAATTCTAAGCAACAAATTTCGGTTCTTATAAAATATTCATACATTTGCAAAATGTTTACATCCTTTTTTACAGTCGTTAATCAGAAATCTATTTAAACATCTTTCAAAAGCCTGAGTACACTAAAGTATGGATAAAAGATATCAAGTTTTTGTCAGCTCAACCTATGTTGATTTAAAAGAAGAGAGACAGAAAGTTCTTCAGACCCTGATGGAAATGGATTGTATCCCTGCTGGAATGGAGCTATTTCCTGCAGCAGACGAAGAACAATGGGAGTTCATTCAGAGAGTTATAGATGATTGTGACTATTACCTGCTTATAATTGGTGGTCGCTATGGATCAATAGCCGATAACGGTCTTAGCTATACTGAGAAAGAATTTGACTATGCTGTTAGCAAAGGAATCAAAGTTATTGCTCTATTACATGACTCCCCTGAATTACTACCCAGAGCAAAGACTGAAAAAAGTGAAGAGCTTGAGAGAAAGCTAAATAAATTTAGAGAAAAAGTTAGTAGTGGGAGACTGGTTCGATTTTGGTCAGACCCAAGGCAGTTACCAGGCGAAGTCGCCCTTAGCTTAAATAAAACAATAAAAATATTCCCCTCTACAGGATGGGTTAGAGCTAACTTAACAGCCTCACCAGATTTACTTATAGAACTCAACAATTTAAGAAAGCTAAATGATTCACTCAAATTGCAACTCGAAAACCTAAATAGAAGCTCATTTATTATTCCATTATCCGACTTAGCAGATTGGCATGACTCTATTAATATAACAGGAACTTACTCTGTTAACGCAAGTAGTATCAATTATGAAATACTTGATAAAACCTGGAAAACAGAGACTACATGGAGTAAATTATTCTCAATCATCTCACCATACTTGACGCGCTCACCACATGAAAATTTAGTAAGCAATTTCATTGCAACTGAATTTAATAGATCCACATCAAGTAAACTGAATGCCTCAGATTTCAAAGTAGATCAACAAGTATTATTCTCTATACGAGTTCAATTTATAGCGTTAAGCTTGATATCTATTGATAGAGATGGAAACTGGCTTTTGACTGAAGCCGGAAATAATAAGATGATCGAATCCAGAGTTTCTCGAAGAGTGCATCCAGAAGAGCTAAGTACTTGATAAGCATATTAGCTTTACTCCCAATTATAAATCACAGATCCAATGCTTCACACTGCCAGCCCTTTACGATGCTACTACTAGCTTTCCCAGGGGTGGCAGGAACAAATTAAGTAATTTGACACTTTGGTATTGATGTACTTATATCTTTGCTTATCAATCCTAAATAGCTGCGTTTTCCATGATAGAAGACAGCCCAACCCTCAAGCTACACCGTAACTTTACCCGCCCATCTCAGGCCGACATAAATGTGTTACGCAATACGCCAACAGAATTTATTGTCGACTGTATGGATGGTCGCGGATCTCTACACCATGCTATTAAACCGATATTACCAATGGACTCCTCAATAGTCGGTATAGCGGTCACCTGCGAATGTGGCCCTGCGGACAATCTTGGTGTTCTGGGAGCGCTCGACGTAGCGCAACCTGGTGACATAGTAGTTGCCTCAACAGATTCATTTACTCAAACAGCGGTAATCGGCGATTTAGTACTGGGCATGATGAAAAACAAAGGGGTGATAGGATTTGTCACAGATGGGTTGGTTCGAGATTTAGAAGGAATAGAACGTCTTTCACTTCCTGTGTTTTGCAAAGGGGTTACACCGAATTCACCAGCTAGAAACGGCCCGGCATCAGCTGGCCTCCCTGTAAACCTTGATTCAACCCATATCTGCTCAGGCGACATTATTATTGCAGACCGAGCTGGAGTTATTGTCGTACCCTTACAGCAATTGAACGCCATAAGCAGTAAACTCCAAAAAGTAAAAAATGACGAAGCAGCTTTGCAGCAAGCTGTAGAAACTGGCCTAACCCTACCCCCCTTTTATAAGGAAATCGTTAATGCTGGCAAAGTTGTCGAACTTGATAAGTAACTTTGCCATAAAAGATCCAGCAAAAAAAATTACTGGGAAAGGGGAGCCTCTTCAAGCATTGACAACGATAACATACCCTAGTGCACGATATGACAATATGAAGTATCAAAATACGATTGAATATACTCAAATACCAGAAAAGGATGTCCCCCTCTCACTTTTACTTGAGGCCGACCCATCCAAAAAACATATACGCTCCTATCTGCCAGGTTCCTGGTGCTTTGCAGCCATTGACACTAACCATATTAAAGGCATTTGCGTTGCAAATAGAGTTGATACATTCATTGCGGAGATTTTCAATATTTCTATTTCCCCAGAGAAACAAAAACAAGGAATTGGCACTAAGCTCCTGGAATTCTCACTTTCGGAACTAACCTCAAAAGGAATCCATAGAGTTGAACTCGGCACAGGCACTTTTGGCTATCAGTTAACTTTCTATCAGCGCCATGGCTTTAGAGTGGAAGCTGTCATCAGGGATTATTTCCTAAATAATTATGATCAGCCAATTTTTGAAAATGACCTGCAACACAAGGACATGCTTAGGCTTTATATAGAATTAAACAGCTAATTTGAAACTCATACCATCAGAAAACCTTAGATTCAAGGTCTTTTTCACTGGAAGAGCTCAAGCCAATATCGTTGACATCAAGAATATATATTTTTACTAAAAAGTGTGGAATTAAGGATAGTTTATCTATTTTACTTCAGAAGAAACGTTTTCAAATTGAACCAGATAAAACTATTGCTCAAACAAGCATTCAATAATATAGTTTCTCTTTAAGAATCCTGTGATAAAAATAGCACACAATGCGTCAAGCCATGTTCCTCATTAAAGCCACTACTGCTTGGATTGTCATGGTTATGGCTGCAATTGCAAATGGATTCTTTAGGGAGAGTATTTTAAATCCATATTTGGGAGAGAAACTATCTTTACCAATAAGTGGATTGACTCTATCAGCACTTGTATTTGCAATAGCCTACAAGACTGTAAAATATTTCCAATTAGACTCTATAATTACCTGCTTGATACTTGGTTCACTTTGGGCTTTTCTCACATTTTTGTTTGAGTATGGTTTTGGTTACTACATACAAAACATGACCATCGATGAAATCAATCAAGTTTTCAATATTATGAGCGACAATCTATTTATTTTTGTTATTATTACAGCCTTGATATCACCGGTTGTACTTGTACCTCGAAAGAAGGGATCAAAGCAAACTCCAAGCTAAGCCGGATTTATTTTATCCTAGCCATATTTTTTCATCTGCCATTTCCAGCAGCATTAGCTTTCGCTTCAACAATATTGGTTAAATTCATGACAACAGAAGCATCTAAATTACAATAGATATAATACCTCCCCTGCTATTTATACAATCAACTTATAAAACAACCTGGATGCTGGCAGCTGGCCTGAAACTCTGGTCAGCTGGAAAGATTGGTCTATAGCAGCAGGACGCATATGATCCAATACAATCGGATTATTGCCGACCTACTTGTTATACCCTGGCCATACGTTTGGTCAACTTATATTGTTAAAACAAAAATATTTCACCATGGCTCAACTCATGGCTCAACTATAGGAGCACAAGTGCTAGATTCACAGAGCCTGCTGGAGGGCCCGAAAAAACTGCTGCTTAACTCCTGAATTTTAATATCCAGTTCAGGCTTGCATATAAACTCACGCCCCACTTATTGGCTAACGAATTATTTATTTGCGAGTCAAATATTTCCATATGCCACATATAAAAAAGCCGCATCAAAAGATGCGGCTTTTTCGTGAACGAGCTATTGAAACTAAGTTCTCAGCCTTCCTTTTTCTTTGGTACCGGGAAACCACGATCACGCATCAACGCTTCGATATTGGCGTCACGGCCACGGAAAGCGCGATAAGCATCTGCGGGGTCCACAGCGTTACGCGGTGCAAACAGGTGTTCAACCAGTTTGGCAGCAACGCCCTTGTCGTAAAAACCACCTTTAGATTCAGCAAACGCCTCAGATGCATCAGAGGTCAGTACATCAGCCCACATATAGCCATAGTAACCGGCAGAGTAGCCCTCACCAGAGAAGATATGACCAAAATGCGGCGTGCGGTGACGCATTACCAGCTCCTTCGGCATACCCAGTTTGTCCAGTGTTTCACGCTCAAACTTGTCGGGGTCGATACCTTCAGGATTAGCGGTGTGGAACTTCATATCAATCAAGGCAGAAGCCAGGTACTCAGTAGTGGCGAAGCCCTGGTTGAATTTGGCTGCTTTCTTGATCTTGGCTACCAGATCAGCAGGGATCGGCTCGCCAGTTTTGTAGTGCACCAGGTAGTTGTCGATTACCGCATCGGTGGACAGCCAGCGCTCCAACAGCTGAGACTGGAACTCGGTGTAGTCACGTACACCGCTGTTCAAGGTTGGGTAGGTCACATTGGATGCGAGGAAGTGCAGCGCGTGGCCAAACTCATGGAAGAAGGTCTCTGCATCATCCCAACTTACCAGTACAGGCTCGCCGGGTGCGCCTTTGATAAAGTTGGAGTTGTTGGACGACAGTACATTCTTCTTGCCATCAAAGGTGGAGTGGTCACGATACATAGTAGCCCAGGCACCGGAGCGCTTACCTGCACGAGCGAATGGGTCCAGATACCAGAGGCCGATATGCTCGCCACTGGTCTTATCGTTCACTTCCCAGACTTTAACGTCTTCATGGAATACCGGCACTGAGCTTTCTTTTACCGGGGTGAATTTGAAGTTAAACAACTCACCAGCCACGTAGAACATAGCTTCGCGCAAGTTGTCCAGTTGCAGGTACTGCTTCACTTCATCAGAGTTCAGGTCGTACTTGGCTTTACGAACCTTCTCCGCGTAGTAGCGGTAGTCCCAGGGCTCAATGGTGATATTGGCTTTTTCGGCATCGGCTACGGCCTGCATATCAGCCACTTCTTCTTTCACTCGGGCAACTGCTGCTGGCCATACTGCCTCCATCAGCTCCATAGCGCGCTCAGGAGTCTTCGCCATACGGTCCTGCAGACGCCATTGAGCGTAGTTATCGAAGCCCTGCAGGCCTACTCGCTCATCACGCAGCTTCAGGATTTCAGCGATGATGGCGTTGTTATCGTGCTGATCGCCATTGTCGCCACGGCTGTAGTAGTTGGTCCACACCTGCTTACGCAGCTCGCGATCATCGGAGTAAGTCAGGAATGGGTCCATAGAGGAGCGGGAATTGGTAATCGCGTACTTACCCTTCTCGCCTTTCTCTTCTGCCAGCGCTGCGGCAGCTGCAACAAAGGACTCCGGCAGGCCGGCCAACTGATCTTTGGTCAGGAAGATATCGTAGCCTTCCTCATCCGCCAGCACGTTGTTGGAAAACTTGGTGTAAAGCTCGGCCAGGCGCTTATTGATCTCAGCATAGCGCTCCTTGGCTTCACCTTGCACCGTGGCACCGTTAGTAGAGAACTGGGTATAGATCAGCTCAACAACACGTTTTTGTTCAGCATCCAGATCCATCGAGTTACGCTGGTCGTAGATGGCCTTGATACGATTAAACAGAGCTTCATTCTGGTAAATTTTGGACTCGTAATCAGCCCACAGAGGTGCCAACTCCTGTTGGACCTTACGAAACTCTGGAGAGGACATATTAGCGGCCCAGATTCCGTAGTAAGCAGTAGCACGGCCCAATTCGGCGCCGCCGCGCTCCATCGGCACGATAGTATTGGCAAAGGTGGGCTTGGCTGGGTTGGCAGCAATGGCCTCAAGTTCAGCCAAATTGATCTCAATGCCCTTCTCAATCGCGGGCTTGAGATCTTTCAGGTTCATCTTGTCAAACGCAGGTACACCACCGTAGGGACCAGTCCACTCAGCAAGAAGCATGTTACTGGCGTGCTCTGGAGTTACAGCCATGGACTCTTCAGCTTTCACAGTGTCTTTAGCTACCTCAGCCTGCTTTGCCTTTTCACCACAACCGCCCACAACCGCCAGGGATGCGGCTACGGCTAGTGCGATCATTGTCTGACGCATTTGCTATCTCCTCTAAGATAGAGTTTTGTAATAGTTTTAAGGTCGAGAGTTTAACCCCAGATGCCCCACCCAGGCCAACTTTACCGCCTCAGATGCCTGAAGCTGCGGTAAACAGAGAGATTTCCACGACAACCTCCAACACCTGATCAACCTATGAAACGCCGCCCAGGCAAGTACTCCGTCTGCTTTCTTGATAACGACTTTTTAAGTGAATAGTTTATAATGCATCAAACGTATGACTTTATGGTCAGATAGCTGATCCGTTATCTACCAAAGAAGCCTCAGGCCTTCTTTGTACCCATCAAATGTCAGTACAAAGCCTCAGCTCCCGCTCAAAGAAGGAAGAAGCAGGCCTGATATCTCCTGATTACACAGCGAATCGCACCCCCGGGCCTTAGAGAGGTTAATTCAAGAAGATTTTTACACACTGTACATAACACACTGTTAAAGAAGTTACTTCCGCCATTAAAGTGCAGGGCCTTAATATTTATTAAAAGTGAAGAAGCCTTACCAGGCAAAACAATCCCAGTTCAAAGATTCAATGATCGATATAAGTGAATAAATTAAAAATCGAGTATTAAATCTCAAATTAACATTTAAATAACTCTAAAAAGAAAAACTAAATATCCCACAATTTTTCATCGGAATAAGGAGCCACTGATAATAAAAATGTAGTGCTAGCTCATACCATCTTTGATCTTTATGACCCATTCGAATCAGAGGTATGAGATTCTTCAAACAACTGGGCGAATAATGTGTTTCTCACCCGAAGCCCCAAATGCGTAAAACAACCACGAAAAAGACTTTCTATTTGAGTAAAAAAACTTTCTTAACAGTCACAAACGCGACTTTAGCTGTAATCACGCTTGTGACATGCTACATCGATATTAAAAATAATTATTAGCTACGCAAGTCCTCAATCACAACACCCATATTTCGAGCCTCTTCCTCATGCAGCATTTCTCTCCAGGGCTCCTGCAGCGCATCTGAGATCCATTTTTTCATAGAAGGTAAACTTAGCAACTGATCAATATACTGTTTAGCTGCATTACTAAATGGCAACCCATAGTTCTGTGCGCGGATAGCAACTGGCGCAAAGAAGGCATCCACCGCTGTAAATTCTCCCCCGGTAAGGAAAGGCCCACCAAATCGCTGCAAGCCCTCCTGCCAAAGCTCATCAATGCGACTAATATCTTTTTGTAGTTGCGGTGGAATCTCAACCAGCTCCACAATCAAACCACAATTCATAGCGCAGATGTTCCTTAAAACCGAAAAACCAGAGTGCATCTCAGCGCAAGCACTCCGTGCCCAGCTTCTTGCCAGTCTATCGATGGGCCAAACCTGCGGAAAATCTTCTGCAACATACTCCACTATGGCAAGGGAATCCCAAACGGTAATATCGCCATCAATCAAACAGGGCACCAATCCAGTAGGGGAAAAACTATGGAATTTCTCCCAGCTTCCCCCCTCTTCAAAAGTCGCCAACTGCTCATTAAAGGGAATTTCCAGGTGGTGCATTAACAACCAGGGCCGCAGTGACCATGATGAATAGTTTTTATTTGCTATAAACAACTGATACATTCGCTTTCCTTAGTAATTAACAGCAAGGCTCCAATAGCCACGGTTTTGTCATTTAGAATTGCCTCTGCCAGCTGGCCAGCATTGCCATAGGCGGCACAAACTCAGATTTCTCTAAATCACCACACCAATTCCCAATATTCTTACCCAACTCTATAAAGTTTTTCAATGATAGATTACAAGCAATTGCTGCCATCAGCACATCGGCCAATGTATGGTGGAAATTATAATTTTCTTTTGCCTGATACTTCCTACCACTAAAATAATCCAACCCTTGATCATCCCGCTGTGGCTCTCGATTAAAATATGACATCGCAATGTGTGAAGGGTTACCTTCTTCATACATATTCAAAACAGGATGAATCTCCTCCATCAAAAGATAGCCGCCTGGCTTCAGCAGCGAAGCACAAATACGCATAAATCGCTTTAGGTCCGGCATCCAGTTGAGTACGCCAATGGTAATAACCGCAAAGTCAAATTGACCAATATGCTTATCTGGTAACTCGTAGATGTTAGAACATACAATCTCCATACCTGGATATCCCGCGGCTTTTGCCAGAAGCTTGGCTTGATCGACAAAGGCTTGAGATCCATCAATACCGACGCAACGGCCAGCTCCTTTCTTTTTTATGGATATCAGATCTTTTGCATTGTTGCAGCAAATTTGTACCACTGATTTTCCGCAAATATCATAACCACTTACTAATGTATCGAAATCCTTCTCCAAAGCATTAAATTTAGAGTCTGAGACTTGCTCAAGCAGCTGCTTATTGACTTCCCAATGAATGGAGCCGGCCTCATCCCAAGAAGCCAGTGATTTGCCTACAAAGAATGCAGTTTCTTCTTTCATTTTATCTAGTGAAAACCAGTTTTTAGATGGATTAAAAATATACTGAGAATTTAAGGGGCAGCCAATATCATACCTCTTACTCTTCCCGTTACACCAAATTAAATTTATAAAGCATCTAATACAACCTTCCCCATTTGATAACACACCAACCTATTGTACTAGCCGCCTTAAGAAGGGTCGGCAAGCCCCACACTAGAATTGGCGATCACCTCATTAAGTAACAAAATTTTAACAAGCGCATCATCGCTATAGTATCCTGCTATCTCAAATATCAATCTGACTGGTACTATTGAGGACGAAATAATCTAGCCAATATTCTTGCCTCCAGTGACATCCTAATCTCTACTTTTTAGGGAATATTACTCTCCCATGTGGATTGGCATATTCTACTCAAACCTGCCTTTTGACCCTTAGTATCACACGCCATAGCGGTCTGTAGTAGAGGAAGGGATGCTTATGAAAGTCACATCTTGTTTTGCACTCTCAATATTTCTGGCGACACTGGTTGCACCCAGTGCCAACGCACAATGGAGCGGAAACGGCGAAGAATCCTTGGGGCACCCTGGCAAGCATTGTAAAAGGGTTAAACCCCGGTTCGATAAGCTGTTCAAAGCCCCAGTGGATGAGTGCTTTAATGGCGTTGGTGAACCCTACCCCGAGCTGGTTGATGGCGTCTGCTCCGCGGGTGAACCAAAACGCAACGGCGCCCAGATCTGGGGTATGGCTGAGTCACCCCGTTTCCTCTACTGGGGCACAGGAGCAAATGTCCCTTGTACTGCACAGGCCTCTCCAAATGCCGTATTGACGCCTATCTTTGCTCCCAACCAGGGCTGGGTTTGTGAGTTTGCAGAGGGAATACTCGCCCAAGAGAATCCGAATCTTAAAAATCTTGGTGATTGGCGTGCTCCAATGGCCTATCGCATGGATACCTGTACGCTTGAGGTAACGGAAATAACCCCTACTTACGATCCCCTGCTACAGGATACGCTGGGCTTTCGCTCCGGCGGTTATGCCGATGACGTAGTATTTCTCGCCGGTCCCGGTGGGGTTCAGGAGGGAATCGCCGGTGAAGGCGGCGGCAACAGCATCATCATGATGGCCTGGCAGGCGAGCACGGGACGCTACCTTGGCTCCAAGCGGTTCCCCCAATACTCCAATATCCGCAAGTTCCTTAACCATGAGGGAGTTCTATATACCGGTGTGGCTGTGCAAGAATCTCTCGGTGGTACAGGGGAGGTTTTACGCTGGATGGGCAATATCCATCATCCATTCAGGTTTGAGGTCGTGGGTACAATGCAAAGCAATCCGGCTAATTTCACCGTACATGATGGTCGCCTGTTTTTCTCTACCTGGCCAACTGGCGACGCTCAGACAGGACAAATCCGTGCCTACTCCGGCATTGTAATGAGCCCCAAAATTCCGGAGGGTGGATTCCTGCCGAAAAATGCCAAAGAGTGGAAGGAAGTCTGGAACATTACCGAGTACGAACCAGACCTTGTTTCCGCAGGTGTGTATGCTGGCGGTGATATTACCTCCTGGCGCGGCAAGCTCTACTGGGGCACGATTAATATCCCGCTGGGAGGCTTTAGGGCGCATGTCCTCGCTTACGGGGAAACCTGGAACAATCCAATTGGAGAGCTGGAAACCATCATCGCAACCCATAGGGCAACAACGGTATTCCGCGGAGATCGATTTGGTAAAAAGAAACGGAAACCAAAAATTGAAGTGCTCTATGGCTACAAGGATGTTCAGGTTTGGGATCCAGACAGGAATATGTTTGTTGACAAGAATACTCTGGCAGGCCTGCCCCAATTAGGCAGAGCCGGTTTGGGGTGGCCATTTAATGTCTATACTTGGCGCCTTGGGGTAACGGGCAGCGATATGTATCTGGGAACCCTGGATGTGAGTAGGCAGTTTGCTGGCCTGATTGAAAGTGGAACCGATCCTGCCAATGAGCTTCCCGCGGAGCTACTCATGTTCTTGGAAGATGCGCTATCAAATCCCAAGACTTCTGGCGGCAAGCTCTACCGCTTCTTTTCACCAAATCGTAGAGCTATTCCAGCCACCTTTAATGGCGTTGGCAATTCCGGGAACTCTGGTTTCCGCACAATGATCAATCACCCCAGGTTTATGTGGCTCGGCACTGCAAACCCATTTAATTTGGACCCAAGGGGCGGCTGGGAGTTATATAGATTTGCCCCTATAGCTCCCGGAAAACCCAAGTGGGTGAACGATTCTGAGTCAGCGCAATAAGTCAGAAAACTTAGTCTACTGATATTCACTTTTCGGAAGCTACTTATCTAATCAGGTAAGTAGCTTCTTTATTAGGATACCTTCAGTAATGAGATATTACTGCTAATGAATTATTTAAGATAGTTTCTATCAGCTCCAGCTCGAATCACACGCACTTATTTACATTAAAACCAATGAATAAATTGGCCAAGTGAAGTGCATTTAGTACTGAAATATTACTGAAACCTTCATAACAAAGCTAAATATATCCAATTAATTTTACCTGTCATTAATTCTAACCAATCAAAATTATAATTGAGTTGGCTTCAACATAGACCATACATCAATCAATTGATAACCACTCCTCAAAGGATAACTTTCGTCGAGAAGCCTACAAAAATTAATCACTCAAAAATAGATACTTATTTTCTAGCCAGAAGCATCACAACCGAATCCAGCATCAAATTCAACCATTCAGAACAGGCCACGCTATTAAACAGTCGAATTACTTCAATTTTATATTAAGAAAAATATACAAAAGAGTTTAAGATCTACAGTTAAACGCTGAAAGAAAACTTCACTTACCCCAAGTGTAATGTATAAATTTCCAGGGCGCACTATCAACTGGACTAACAAAGAGACTTTAGAAGATGTCTAGAACCTGATTATTCAATAACGAATCTTAATGGAGGCCCACATTAGAACATAAGTAAAAATAAACATCTTAAACCCGGTAAAAAAATTGAGCGTTAATATGACAAATTAATGTGCAAAGGGAAATATCCTTTTTCAAGGTTTTCTCAACCACCAATCACAACCTATAACGTGGGTATTTTCCTAAAAAAACCTTGCAAAAGTGATTTTTCGCAAAAGTTTTAAACATTTCATAAAACGGCAGATTTAAATGAGGCAGTTTTTAGCGAAAACTGAAAATATCATTATTTATTTAACACTAAATAGATTTTTAAAGGCACCATGATGAATAGATTGACCCTCTTAAAGCGCACTTTAACTTTTGTAGCTTTCATTTTTAGTATATTTATCTCTTTTAATTCTTTAGCGGTAGAATGTGGCGACATCATATCAACACCGAAGTTTCTTCTGCAGGACCTGAATTGTCATTTATCACCCGAAAAACCAGTAGCGTTAACTATTGAAGGGCCTTCAGGCAGCTTGACAATGGGAAACAAACAACTTACCTGCTCCTTTAATGCCGGTGAGGGGGAAGTGGGAATCGCTCTTGAAGGTTTTGCCGCACGTTTAGTAGGTGGGCAGATTAATGATTGCCCAAACGGCGTGATTGCGAGAGGTAGAGGATCTCACTCCATCATAGAGACGGAAATTCATGCTGCTTTATTTGAAGGTGTTACTTTGGAAAGTAACAACAACATTGTTTCCAGATCAGTAGTCTTGGGGCTAGGGGTTACTCAAGGAGAGGGAATCTCTCTAGATGGAAAAAACAATACGGCCACAGAAAATAGAGTTATTGGTGTAGGGGATGAGGGAATTGAAATTGACGGCGATTTTGCAACAGTAAACTTTAATTATGTTGACGGAAATGGAGATGATGGCATTGATATAGAGGCACTAAATGCGATAATTACCGCAAATTTTGTGAGAGGCAATGATGAGGGTATTAGTATCGAGGATGATAATGCTGTGGTTAACTCCAATACTGTTACAGAAAATGGTCGCAACGGTATAGAAATCTTTGGGGCATCAAATAACCTTGTATCTAATAATTTAGTGACAAAAAATGGATTTGTAATTCCTGGAAGTGCAGGCATAGTAATACTGCTGGAATCTGATGAAAACAACGAAATTGTCGGTAACACATCACTTGGCAATAGTGAAGTTGATCTAAAGGATGTCTTTGACCCTGATTGCACTGGCAGTAATGTCTGGCTGGATAATATCTTTGAAACGGCTGATCCAACTTGCTTAAAATGAGATAATAACTGACTAAAAATATTACTTCTTGGATTAGTTCAGACTAAATTTAACACATTGGTATTGAAATAAAAGAGGCGCCTGGTCTGAACTAATTCAATCGAACTATATTCCCCACCTCTTCAAAGATCACTACTAATCATTATAGAGCGTTATTTTTAGTTGATCACGAATCTCTATTAGAGTATGCACATTTTAAGTGCCTTGATTGAACAGATCAAGGAAGCATCTTACTCTTAGCTAAGAGGGTAAAATCAGTTACTTTTCCACTAAGACATTTATTTGGATCCAAGGGATAGCTGGGTGTTATATCATTTCGCACCTATTGCACCAGGAAAGCTGAAGTGGATTGAAGGTGCAGAGGTCAACAATTAGATTTTCTAGTCTTGGAACGATTTTCATCTGGCTGGGCGATAAGCTAATTTGTTTTATCAATGACTTCCACAATCAAAATATATACTACCCACTATTAAGAGATTAAAACTTTTCTCAACTTCTTCTCAGCCTGCACTTTTAGCAACCCTAAATACCACACAGGGATATTCAACAACACCAAAGAATATTGCTCTCATGAACCTCGCCTATTTTTTAATAAATTCGATAGATCCATTCTGAGAATTGACAGCGCCTCCATCCTGAATATAAAAAGAAATATCTCTTTGAAGAGCCCCTAAATGTGCCCTATACTTTTTACCATCTTTCAATAAAGGTCCGTTAAGAACCCCCCAATCTACCATTACTTTACCATTGTCAATATAGAGTTTTTGCTCCGGCCAACCGCTACTATTGGTAAAAGTGCCAAGCAAGTTATCTGGAAAATCATCGGAACTGACAATCAAGGCAGAATCTGGAGCTTCCAATAGCTCACGTCGAACAGACTTCTTCAGTCGATTCATCTCTTGCTCAAATAATGTACTCCTATTTCTTTTATTTAAAATTGAGTTATAAGTATAGTTTGCCATTACATGGGGTAAGATATAAGCCACATCCTGATTAGTGAATGTAATTACACCAATCTCTCTTTCTGGCATAAATGATACATGAATGCTATATCCACCATAGTTTCCAAACCTCGTCAAAAGCGTCTCTTGATTATACTCTGCCAAATCCCACCCCAAAGTGTATCCAGATCGCTCATAGGTGAAATAGGTTTTAGATTGGCCAACCTGCTTTTCATGAAGTTCATCAAAGATATCACTTTTAGATAAATTTAACTTATCTTTGTTTATGTTTACCTGAAGCCATACCGCCAAATCATTTACTGTCGAAACCAACCCTCCTGAGGGATGCATCGTAAGGTCAGACTTGAAATGCCCTGAGCTAAAGATATTGCCATCGCTAGATGTGATGAAAGATGGGAGAATTGCCCTCGCCTTGGATATGTTGTTCGTTGTCGCATTCATATCCAGCGGGTCGGCAATATACTCCTTTATTAGCTCTCCCCAAGTTTTTCCAGTGACATTCTCTGCAATCATCGAGGCGACTATCGGGCCCGTATTTGAATACCTAAAATTATAATCTGGCGCTATCAGTAGATTCTCACTTAATGAGTGAACTAGCTCCTCTGGACCGGAATAACCTAAAAAAGCTGACTTAAAGGTATGTTGGATACTTGTAAATCCTGCCGTATGGGTCAGTAAATCCCTAATACTGATCTTATTGGTATCAACTTTTCCCTCAAGCCCCAACTGGAGCTTATAAGATGATATGGGTTTATCTAAATCCAACTTGCCCGAGCTATGCAGGATAGCCATCAAAGTACTGGTAAAAGACTTTGTGTGACTTGCGATTAAGATAGGCGTTCTCTCTGTAACTTTAGGGCCATCTTCAGAATAGGCATAAAAGAAATCAAGCCCGTTCTTATCAACTACTGCAACAAAATGTGAGCCAATTAAGCGGCTACTATTAGACAGCTCCACCAGAGCTGATTTTATTTCTTTTTCAATACTATCATCTATGGCATAACAGTTATTGCCGGCGATCAAAGCCATTACGACACCAACAAGAAGCCTTATTATCATATCTAAAATTCTTTTTCTAAATGAGATCGAAATTGGAAAAGTTCACTGGTAACGAATTCAAACACTAATTTCATCTTTGAAACAAGCAGCAACTATGCAAAATACGATAAATAGAATGTATATATAGGTATTCCGCAAAAAAAAATACAATTAAACTATATCGGTATTACAGAATACTCTTGATCTTGACTCATTGTTGGGCCCCCAAGTACAACCACAATTTTCGTTACCGCTCATTATTATCCAAATACCCTTCACAGGCCTAAATTTCTCTTCGAGGCTAAGTATCTAACTTCAGATCCAGGAGTAAAATTTGTATACTTGCTACTATAGAAGCAGGATTTAAGACCATGGCTCCGTTGAGTGATCTTCCAAGAAAGAAAAGCGCAGAACCCGATCGCAAGTTTATTGAAGCCCTCGCCCGAGGACTGGATGTACTGCGGGCATTTCAACCTGGTGATGGCTTTCTGGGTAACCTTGAAATCGCCCAACGCACCGGCTTGCCTCGCTCCAGTATTTCACGGCTAACCTACACTCTGACAAAATTAGGTTATTTGACCTACTCGGATCGACTGGAAAAATACCAATTAGGAAGCGGCGTACTAGCACTTGGTTACTCTTTCGTCTCTAATCTGGCTATTCGCCAGGTTGCCAAGCCCCTTATGCAAGACCTTGCAAATTCCACAGGAACTGCGGTAGGACTGTCTGACCGTGATCGACTCGATATGATATTTGTCGAGTTTTGTGCAGCTGCTAATGTTACGACTTTTCGCTACGAAATAGGTAACCGTGTACCTCTAGCTACTAGTGGTTCAGGACGGGCTTTCCTGGCAGCACTACCACAAGAGGAGCGCGAGTACTTTTATGGACACCTGGAGAAAAGGAATAGCGAGCGCTGGCCGAAAATCAAGGTTGGAATTGAAGAAGCGGTAGCAAGCTATAAGCAGCGCGGCTTTTGTTGCTCCTTTGGCGACTGGAACCGCGATGTTAATGGTATTGCTGTCCCCCTACAATTAAGCCAGGGGCGCATTTATACATTTAACGCTGGCGGACCTGCTTACCGCCTGAGTCCAGAATTCCTGAAAGAAGAAGTCGCCCCCTTATTGAAGAATATGGTCGGTAATATAGAGGCCATGCTGATCCGCTACTAGATAACTTGACCCCAGGTTAGTAGCGCAATGCAACCAACCTGGGGAACAACTCATCACCTCACAGCTGCCTGCCTCGCTAGTGCCCGGCAAATCGGCGGGTATGATAATCTGTACTACCGAACAAATACTGGATTGTGGTTAAACGTTTAAAGTAGTGGCTTACATCCAACTCCTCTGTAACCCCTATACCGCCATGTAACTGAATTGCTTCCTGGCCTACTAACCGGGCAGCTTTTCCAATGCGGCTTTTTGCTGCAGAAATTGCCTTAGGGGCAACGCCATTATTCACATCCAACTGTAACGCTGCCATTAATAGAATAGAGCGGGCCTGCTCATATTCGGTAAACATATCCACCATACGGTGTTGCAAGGCCTGGAACTTGCCAATGGCAACGCCAAACTGCTCTCGGGTCTTTGTGTATTCCACGGTCTTTTTATATATTTTCTCCATGGCCCCTACTGCCTCGGCACACAGCGCCAGTGTGGCCCGATCAATTGTCTGTTCCATTACTGGCAAAGCGGCTCCTTCCTCTCCGACCCGGTTTGCCACAGGAACCATGACATTATTAAACTTTACCTCAGCCGCACGGTGCCCATCCACAGTGGCATACCCCTGGCGGTGAACACCCTCAGTGTTGGCATCTATCAATAATAAAGTGATACCTTCACAATCATGTTGGCCGCCGCTAGTACGTACTGCCACCAATAGTTTATCTGCGGCTGAACCGTTCAGAACAACGGCTTTGTGGCCATTCACTACGTAGCTGTCTCCGTTCCTTACAGCTTTGGTGGTAATATCAGAAAGATTGAAACGGCTCTGGGGCTCAGCAAATGCAAATGCCAGCTGCAACTTGCCTTCCATCAACAAGCTTATTAGCTCTCGCTTCTGCGCCTCGTTGGCACCGTTTGCTATTAGCCCACCACTTAAAACTGCACTTGCCAGGAAGGGTTCCACCACCAGACCACGACCAAACTCTTCCATCACCACCATCAGATCAACAGCAGAACCACCCAGACCACCGTCTTCTGCACTAAATGGAACCATTAGCCAGCCCAACTCGGCAAATAACTTCCAGTTATCCTCACTAAACCCAGTATCACTGTCTATTAACTTACTGCGACGATCAAAGTCATAATCCTGTTGAATAAATTTGCACACACTGCTTTGCAACATCTGCTGCTCTTCGCTATAGGAAAAATCCATCGTTCCAATCCTCATTAAACGTCGCGTTTACAGGCCAAGTACCCACTTGCTGATAATATTTTTCTGAATTTCGTTACTGCCACCATAAATCGAGGATTTACGATTATTTAAGTAACGGGGCACGCTGCTGGTAATAACTCCAGGGCCTACGTGCTCGCCATCAAATCCGCTTTTAAATTGCTCCCGGACAAATGGCATTCCGTAATAACCCGCAGTTTCCATGTAAAGTTCATCAATAAGCTGGGCGATTTCAGTTCCTTTAATTTTCAAAATGGAGGATTCCGGCCCCGGTGCATTACCGGTACTCACTGCCGCAAGTGCTCTTAGCTCGGTAAACTCCAGAGCTAAAAGATCTATTTCAACCTCTGCCAGCTTTTGCGCAAAGGCTGGATTTTCCAGGAGGCTGGTGTCACCATCACAAGTATCACCTGCCAGCTTTTTTAAAGTCTGTAAACGTTTTTTGGAAGTGGCAACCCGTGCAATGCCTGTGCGTTCATGGGTCAACAATACCTTGGCATAGGTCCAGCCGTGACCTTCCTCTCCTATACGATTGGCCACTGGTACCCGTACATTATCAAAATGCACTTCATTCACTTCATGATGGCCACCCAAAGTCATAATGGGCGATACAGTAATGCCCGGGTGGTTCATTTCAATTAACAGGAAAGTGATTGCGGCCTGGTTTTTGACTTCGGGGCCTCCGGTACGAACCAGGCAGAAAATCCAATCGGCCCAGTGTCCCAGAGTCGTCCAGGTTTTGGTACCATTAACGATATACTCATCGCCATCTCGCACTGCTGTGGTTTTTAACGACGCCAAATCAGAGCCCGCATTTGGCTCCGAATATCCTTGGCACCACCAAACATTACTTGCCAAGATATCCGGCAAAAACCGCTGCTTTTGCTCTTCACTACCATAAGTGAAGATAACCGGTGCAACCATTTTAAAACCGAAAGGAATTACATCTGGCGCGCCGAAGTTGGCACACTCATTGGCCCAAATGTATTTTTGTGTTGGCGTCCAACCGGTACCCCCATATTCAACTGGCCAGTTAGTCGCAGCCCAACCCTGTTCGTACAGGATCTTTTGCCAGCGTTCATAGTCCTCTTTTCCCAGGGGAATTTCATCCAGTGTCCTCTCACTGATATCCGCCGGAAGCTTCTCTTGCAGGAATTGCTTAACTTCCTGCTGAAAAGCTAATTCTTCTGGGGAAAAATCTATATTCATTCGCTTGCTCCTGTTTTTATGGGTGCAATTGGCAGAGATTTTTCAGCTAACTTCCTTCACCAACTTGCACAATCAACATGTACTAAATTCGGAAGTTCCCTTATACAAGCGGAATAAATTCACTTTCGATCTGGCTCGGCGGGCCCTACTCTTTGTCTTAAGTAAACCTATCTACAAACAATTTCAGGCTGATATTGATATCTGAGCATCGCTATTCTGACTTTTTCCGACTCACGGAAGTAAGTCCTCGGTTAACGAGCCAACTCTATTGGCGCAACTTTCTACTTAATGGCGTATTTACATAGCCGGTGTATATATTTACCCGCCATTTTCCATCAATTAGCTTTTAAATCACCACTCGACGCACAAAACATTACCATTGAATTCCGCAGAGTGGAATGCTCATTTCACTTTTGATATTGTCATCAGCATAATAACCATAGTGAGAGAAGCCCCCATGTCTATCACGTCCACTTCCACTGGCAGTCCCATGCTGCAATCTCTTGCAGAAATCCAGGAATATGAAAAAGTTCCTTTGTTACAACGTTACCCCTGGGAAAACACCTACGATTTAATTCGGCAGGCCGCCCGTCTTTACCAACAAGATGCAGCCATCGAATTTCTTCCCACCGCTGTACCAGATGAAGAAAGTGTGACAGTGAGCTACTCACAGCTATCCGAGAGAGTTCACCAAACTGCCAATCTACTCCATTCTCTCGGCATAAATTCGACAGATACGGTTTCATTACTATTACCCAATCTTCCAGAAACGCATTTCGCACTCTGGGGAGGACAAGCCGCAGGAATCGCCAGTCCTATTAATCCATTGCTGGAACCGGAGCATATCGCCGAGATCATGAATGCCACCAAAGCCAAGGTATTAGTCAGCCTTGGGCAGGATCTCAGTGAGGAGATTTGGGAAAAGGTTGCGCAGGTCATTGAGCAGGTTCCAACCTTGAAGGCACTGCTACTAATCAGTAAAAAACCGGTTAGTACCCTATCCATGCCTTCCGGCATTAAGGTAGAGAATTTTGTATTGGCAATTGCCCAACAGCCAAATGACCACTTAATTAGTGGGCGAACTATTCAAGGCGATGAAATTGCCAGTTACTTCCACACCGGAGGGACAACCGGGCGACCTAAAATTGCACGCCTGACCCACAGCAATATTGCGTTTGTCGCACAACTGAGTGTGGACACAACATCCAGTAAGGGGCGATTTGCTACCCTCAGTGGCCTTCCTCTGTTTCACATTTTCGGCACTGTGGTCGCCGGCATTGGCACTCTGCTCGCCGGCCGCACGATTGTTATAATGACCCCATCAGGTTTTCGCTCCCCCAATGTGCTCCCCAACTGGTGGCATCACGTCGCCCGCTTCCGGGTACAGGGCTTTGGTGCCGTGCCCACTATTCTCGGCATTTTGATGCAAATCCCTGTGGGCGACAATGACATCAGCTGCCTGACAGATGTTGGCTGCGGGGCCTCGCCTTTACCCGCAGCGCTTAAGAGTGCGTTTGAGGAAAAATTCAATGTGACGGTAAGCAACGGCTATGGCATGACAGAGTCCAGCTGCCTGCTGGCCCGCCCCCCAACAGATATGCAAGCACCCGAAGGCAGCGTCGGCCGCCGCCTCCCCTACATGGAAATGAAAATTGCCGAAGTGGATGGAAACCGGCTAGTGAGAACCTGTAACACCGGTGAAGTAGGTATTGTACTAGCACGGGGGCCACATATTTTTTCAGGCTATCTCTCCGAAGAGGATAACGCCAAGGCTTGGGTTGACCACAGTTGGTTTAATACTGGCGATATGGGATATGTCGATGGCGATGGCAATCTTTATCTGACCGGGCGAGCCAAGGATTTAATCATTCGTGGCGGCCACAATATAGATCCGGCCTTGATTGAAGAGCCACTAAGCCGCCACCCCGCCGTGGCTATGGCCGTTGCCGTGGGACAGCCCGATGCCTATGCCGGTGAGGTTCCGGTGGCCTATGTCACTCTATATCCGTCCGAAAATCCTCCCACGGAAGCGCAGCTTATCGACTACTGCCGCACCCAGATTTCTGAACGTGCAGCGATACCCAAGCGGATAGAGATCATTGATGAAATCCCCCTAACTGCAGTAGCCAAGGTATTCAAACCCGCCTTGCGTAATCGCGCTACCGAATATGTTATTGGCCAGGCACTTCAGGAAAAAAATATATCTGCAGAGTTTTCTGCCCGTTTTGATAGTGCCCTGGGCCAGGTTGCAAAAGTTCGCCTGGAAAAACCTTCGGCTAAAACAGTAGCAGAGGAGGCATTGGAAAATATTCCGGTAGCGCTGGAGTTTGATTAAGCCCGGACATTTACTACTGCTCACAAAACAATAATCAGTCATTGGGAAAACTGACAATGCCACAAGCTTATATCTATGATGGCGGCCGAAGTGCTTTTGGTCGCCATGGAGGTAGCCTTTCCAGTATCAGGCCAGACAATATGCTCGCGCATGTCATTAAAACCCTGGTTGAGCGTAATAATTTCGATCACAAGCAATTTGAGGATGTGATTGCCGGAAATACCAATCAGGCCGGTGAGGACAGTCGTAATATCGCCCGCTTTGCCGGGCTAATTGCAGGACTGCCGATCTCCACCGGTGGTATTACGGTAAACCGCTTATGTGGTTCAGGCTTATCTGCCGTTGCCGATGCAGCCCGCTGCATCAGGGCCTCGGAAGGTGATTTGTTCATTGCCGGTGGTGTTGAATCCATGAGCCGCGCCCCTTTGGTCCTCTCCAAAGCAAGCAGCCCGTTCGATCGCACCCAGCAACTGGCGGATACCACTTTGGGTCCGCGCTTCACCAACCCCGATATTGTTGCAGAATTTGGCAGCCATACCATGCCGCAAACTGCAGACAATATCGCCGCAGACCTGAATATTCAGCGGGAAGAATGCGATATCTTTGCGTTAGCTTCACAAGCAAAATATGAAAGCGCGCGTTTTGATGGCTTTTTTATTGATGAAATTATTCCTATCGAGGTGCCACAGGACCGAAAGCAACCACCCCGCCTTATCGATACTGATGAGCATCCCCGCCCCGATACCAGCCTGGAGCGCCTGCAAACGCTACGCCCGCTATTTGAAGGCGGCGTAGTAACTGCTGGAAATGCTTCTGGAATCAACGATGGTGCCGCAGCACTCATTATTGGCAGCCAGGAGGCCGGGCAGGCCGTAGATCTCAAGCCCCGCGCACGTATTCTCGCCAGTGCTATTGCGGGAGTGGAGCCAAGAGTAATGGGGTTAGGCCCGGTCCCGGCTACCCGTAAGGCATTGGCTCGTGCAGGCTTGAACCTGGCAGATATGGATGTCATGGAGTTTAACGAGGCTTTTGCTGTACAGGCCATGGGCTGCCTGAAAATGCTCGAGATTGATTACGAGGACTCCAGGGTAAACCCCAATGGTGGTGCAATTGCAGTTGGGCATCCGCTCGGCGCCAGCGGAGCCCGCATTCTACTCACAGCATTACGTCAGCTGGAGCGTAGCGGCGGGCGCTACGGGTTAGCCACCATGTGTATTGGTATTGGCCAGGGAATCGCAGTGATTATTGAGCGTATATAAAAACCGGCGAGACCCTCTAGGAGAAACAATCTAATAGTCATTTAAGATCTGGAGATAACAATGTCTACCGTAAATTATGAACTTATTGGCGATATTGGTGTTATTCGACTTAACAACCCCCCTGTCAACGCGCTTTCCCACGGGCTGCGCGAAGGCATTTGGGGAGCGATCAAGAGTGCCCAGGAAGATGCCTCTCAGGCACTGGTTTTAATATGTGAAGGCCGCACTTTTATTGCTGGTGCAGACATCACAGAATTTAGTAAGCCACCACAGGCACCTGCCTTATCTGAGGTGATTACAGAAATCGAAAACTCTCGTAAACCGGTGATTGCCGCTATTCATGGTACCGCATTGGGCGGGGGCTTTGAGGTGGCACTGGCTTGTCACTATCGTTGTGCCCAGGCTTCTGCCAAAGTCGGCCTGCCTGAAGTTAAATTGGGGTTATTGCCTGGGGCCGGTGGTACTCAGCGCACGCCACGTCTGGCCGGCGTTGCGGCTGCACTAGAAATGATCACCAAAGGTGCCCCAATCCCGGCCGCGAAAGCCAAAAGCATGAAGCTGATCGATCACGTGGTTGATGATGATCTATTCGAAGGGGCCCTCGCCTTTGCTCGTGAGCTAATTGACCAGAAAGCCCCACCACGCAGAGTCCGGGACATCACAATAGATCCTGCCAGTATTCCAGAGGGCCTGTTCGACGATTTCCGCCAGCGACTGGAAAAAAGAGCACCTGGTCAACTGGCCCCACAGAACATTGTCTCCTGTGTGGAGGCAGCAGTTAAACTGCCATTCGATAAAGGGCTGGCTAAAGAACTGGATCTATTTATCGAATGTCTGCTCTCAAGTCAGTCCGCCGCCCTGAGGCATATGTTCTTTGCCGAGCGACGTGCGACAAAAGTTCAGAATCTCTCCAAAGATACCCCTATCAGAGAAATAAACAGTATTGGCATTATTGGCGGCGGCACTATGGGGGGAGGTATCGCCATGAATTTTGCCAATGCCGGTATCCCAGTCAAGCTGCTGGATATCGATCAAGCTGCCGTAGAACGTGGCCGAGCAGTAATCGACAAGAACTACAGTATCAGTATGAAAAAGGGGAAGATTACAGAGCCCCAAAAAACACACTGCCTCTCACTAATCCAGGGCACCACTGACTATTCCGACCTGGTAGAGGTAGACCTCGTTATCGAAGCTGTGTTTGAGAATGTAACGCTTAAAAAGGAAATTTTTTCCAAGCTGGACCAATACTGTAAACCCGGCACCATTCTCGCAACAAACACTTCCTACCAGGATATCGACCAGATCGCCGCTGCTACCAAACGGCCAGAAAATGTTATCGGGTTACACTTTTTCAGCCCCGCCAATGTTATGAAACTTCTGGAAGTCGTTCGTGGCTCAAAGAGCGCCGACGATGTTATCGCTACCGCAATGCGGTTGGCAAAAACTATCAAAAAAGTTCCCGTCCTGGCCGGAAACTGCTATGGGTTTATTGGCAACCGGATGCTGCGGCCCTATGCCCGTGAAGCGCAACTCTGTTTGATAGAAGGAGCCACCCCGGAGCAAATAGATACCGTAATGCAATCCTGGGGCATGGCCATGGGGCCCATAGCGGTTGGAGATTTGGCCGGTCTCGATATTGGCCACAAGGCCCGCGAGGGCCTGAGCGAAGCAGAAAAAGGCGACCCCAAAACCTACTGCATTGCGGATGCTTTAGTAGAGATGGGACGCCTGGGCCAAAAGAGTGGAGCCGGTTATTACCGCTATGACCCAGAAACTCGCGCTCGTACCAGTGACCCCGAAGTCCAAGCAATCATAGAGGCTCAAGCCAAAGCTCATGGAATAGAGCGGCGAGACATCTCCGATAAAGAAATTCTTAATCGCCTTACTTTCGCCTTAATTAATGAGGGAGCCAGAATTCTGGAAGAAGGGATAGCCCAACGCCCCAGTGATATTGATGTTGTGTATGTTTATGGCTATGGTTTCCCTCCCCATCGCGGCGGCCCCATGTTTTACGCAGATAGCATCGGCCTGAAAAAGATCTACGATACTATTTGCACATTCCGTGACCAACATTGCGAAGCCAATTGGACTCCCGCACCATTGCTCGTCCAACTGGTAAAAGAAGGTAAAACATTTGCGAAATGGGCAGACGATCAGCGATAGTATTCGCTTCTCAAGGGTAACCGGTAAAAGTACCGGTTACCCTTTTTGCCAAAGTTGAGAGATTTTTAATTGGCAACACAATGACAAGGCCTGATACCTTAATAGAATCGAAACTACGACCGAGCCAGATGCGGTTTAATGAGCTGCAGCTCGAACAGTCACCAGAACCGTTAGATCACCACAAAGCGATCCAAGCCAGGGTTAAGAGAAACAATTGGAAAGGCATAGGTTACGCACTGGCCACCGCCATGGTTGCCAGTACAGCCGCCGCAGCCAGTAAATGGATATCACCCGCCGTACCAGTACCTTTAATAGTTCTCAGCCAATACAGCATCTGCTTACTATTACTTATTCCCTGGCTGGTGCGCCAGTCACCCCAACAGCTCATAACACAACACTGGAAAACCCATTTACTGCGAGGCTTTGCAGGCTGGCTCTGCTTCTTTTCCTACTTTTATGCACTCAGCCGTATTTCATTGATGGAGGCAGGCTTACTACGCAATGCCGCCCCTATTTTTGTTCCACTTGTAGCCTGGCTTTGGGCGCGTGCACAGATTCCCGCCACAAGCTGGCTACCCATTGTGCTTGGACTACTTGGTATCGCACTGATTCTTCAACCTGATATCCATGGTATCAGCAGTGGCCACGCCTTCGGCTTACTGTCAGGTATTACTCTAGCTGTCTCTATGGTGGGCACACGTATTCTGTCTCGTACTGATAGGTCGAGCCTTATTTTGTTTTACTACGTCCTTATATCATTTATGTGTAGCCTGCCCCTGGGTATCTACTACTGGCAGTCAATACCTACCTGGACTATTCCCTACCTGGCTTTTAATGGGATTTCTGTTTTATTAGCGATATGGCTCTATACCAAAGCTTATAGTTATGCAAAACCCAGTGTAGTTTCACCAATCAGTTATTTTGGAGTAGTTATTGCCGGCATTTTTGGCTGGCTGATTTGGCAACATCTGCCTAACACAATTGCGCTGATAGGAATTTGTATAGTGGTCACAGCAGGTCTGCTCACAGTGTATTTCTCCACCCTGCGCGCTGCCCGAACGCACCCTGTTCCGAACTAATTTCCCAAAGGGTAAGTCCAAATGAGCTGGCAAAATAAAAAACAACCACCGTTTAATGATCATTTGGGTGTGAAAATTGATGAATGGCAAGAAGGCCGTGTAGTGATCAGCGTAACCGTACTTCCTGAGCATTTGAATAGCCACGGAGTACCCCATGGGGGATTTATTACAACGTTAATTGATATTGCCGGATCCTACTGTGGTCTCTACTGCCCGTACCCAAATCGTCGGCGTAAATCCCTCACGCTTTCATTAACAACTAATTTCACCGGTCGAGCCAAAACCAACCAGTTAACCGCCATAGGTAAGTTGACCAGCTCGGGGCATAAAATCTTTTATTCCTATACCGAAGTTTATGACAGCGTAGGAACTCTGCTTGCAACTGGCCAGATGACAATGCGTTACCAAACTGGTAGTGAAATACTAGAGGGGGAAGCCATTGAAGAGTATCCTGCAAAAACACACCATAGAATTGACGTGTGAAGCCCCCGACTGACTAACAGCTGTCATAATAAGGTCTCGGGCGTTCAGTAACTAACTCCTAAAATGCTAAGCGGCTAAATACTCCCCCTAAACTTAACTAAAAATTAATGGTCAAGTAACTCCGCATTAGTCGGGTACTTTTTAAGGAGTTCAATAAGTTTTTTAGTGCCATCTACAGGCTTAAGGCCGGCAAGCGTTCTTCGTAAAGCTCTTATCGTTGCAATATCTTTCGAGTTAAACAGGACTTCCTCACGGCGAGTACTGCTTTTAGCAATATCCAAGGCAGGGAAAATTCGCTGTCTCGCAACTTCCTTTGACAATACTACTTCCATATTTCCCGTACCCTTAAACTCCTCAAATATCACCTGGTCCATTCGGCTTCCGGTATCCACGAGTATCGTTGCCAGAATCGTAAGTGATCCACCACCTTCAATCTTTCTCGCAGCGCCAAACAGCTTTCTGGGTATCTCCATAGCCCTGGCATCTATCCCACCCGACATTGTACGCCCCCTACCACTCTGCTGCGCATTATGCACCCGTGATAGCCTTGTCAACGAGTCAACCACGATCATTACATCCTGGCCTTCACCGGCTTCCTTACAAGCCCTATCAAGGAGTTCATTAGCTACACGCACATGCTCTTTATAGCTATGATCAGAGGAGGAAGCATACACTTCTGCCGGTACACTTCGCTTAAAGTCAGTAACCTCCTCTGGCCTTTCATCAATAAGCAAAGCGTACAGCTTTATTTCGGGGTAAGCCTTCCCCACTGCTTGGCAGATATGCTTGAGGATAGTGGTTTTGCCACAGCCCGGAGGGGCCACAATCAAGCCTCGTTGCCCCTTGCCAATTGGCGTAATCAAATCCATCGCCCGTACCGTAAGTTGCTGAGAACCTGACTCAAGGCGAATAGGCTCAGATGGATTAATAGCTACGCCATTTAAGAACCGCTTCTTTGGATCAGAAGTATCCTCTTGCTTTTTATCAGCCTTCTTAGGCTCCGTATTTCTTTTTACCTTTAAGGATAATACTTTTCTAGACATAATATGCGCTTTACAAATCATTCCCCATTGGGGAGTACTTTAACTTTTAAAACAAAACTACAGAGAACCAGATTTTCTTGATCCTCTGTGTTTATCACCACGAAACCACTCTATACACAAGTTAAGTAAAGCAGGGGCTTATATATTATTTATCATTCTCCATGGCAGAAAGAAACTGATCGAGTACCTGATTAAACTCTCTGGGTCTCTCCCAAAACATCATGTGTTTTCCCATATAAACAGCAGTGGCAGACGGTGTATTGGCCTTGATCCATTTATCCGCAACACTTTTAACTTCCTCTCTCACAACATACAGTAGGGGCAATTTACCTTCCAATGCTACAAGATCATCACTATAGTCCAGGTAAAATCCGGTCGCGTTGGTAATTGAAGCGACACTACTAGAGGTCTGATTAGCAATTTGGGTAACCCAGGCAATATTTTCCTTTGAAGGGTTTTCAAGCATCCATTTCACAAATTCACTAATTACATTATCTCGATCTTCTATAATGCCCTCAGTAAATGAGCGTGAATAGCCGTCCGAATCATCATTTAGATACCAAACCCACTCATCACGGCTTGCTCCCGCTATATCTGGTCCAGTATCAATCATGATCATCGCTTTCAGTTTATCGGAACCAAACTGATTCAAATAGGCCAATTGCTCCGTTACGCCATATGACCAACCTGCCAAGATCACCTTGTCTATATCCAATGCCCCTATTAACTTAGCCAGGTCTCTAGCATGTTGTTGATAGGTGTGCCCCTCGACGGGCTTTGATGATTTGCCCTGCCCACGGGGATCATATGCCAGCGCGCGGTACTTTTTAGAATCTTTAAAGTGGGCAAGTTGATGCTCAAAAACGTCTGCCGACATCATCCAGCCAGGAATAAAAATAATGGCAGTATCACCACTCCCCGATTGTTCATAATAAATAGTGAGGTCTTTATCTATCTCGACTTCTTCTGCAGCTACATTGACCACAGACAAACCAATCCCGATAATTACCATTCTTAAGAAGTTTCGCATTTTCATAACTCTTACCCACTCCCAATCATGTTGTTAAATCGTCACCCCAATGAAAATCAAGGCATTCAAGCCTGGTAACTTTCTACCGTCAAATTAACTGATTTATTAAGCTGGTACCACTTCAAACTGGCTTGAATAATTAACAATTCCATCTCTTTCGATATGTCATTAACTAATCCATGGATTCCAGCTATTTTATTTAAAATTATACCTTCAGCGGAAGCTCGTGTCTTCTCGTCCTCGATAGTCAAAGTGCCTTTAGCTTTTAAAATGATATACATCTCCTCAATATCACAATGGGCAAGCTCACCCACAGAGCTAAACCGCGGCATCACAACAGGAATAGCAAAATCTCATGCTCTATTAAAATCTCTGCATTTAAGGGCTTGATATATTACTATGCCACCCTCTCCGCCGCGCCTCTCCTGTTCAACTTTTTATTGCACGAATGAAAATCAAGAATCATTTATTTTCCCGATAAAATTGCGTTTCTAAAGATCTCATTTACTCAGTAACTCCTGAATCCCCTATGCCACTCTCGCACCTTTATGTACTTTAATATCAACTAAAGAATACTAGACACACTCTCTCAACAAGTTTACAACCCAATTATGTAAAGCATCATGATCTGAACGAGGGTGCCATGCGGCTATAACATCAAACTCTACCGGCTTGTTTTTCAGATTAAGAATGGCAAGGTTTGAATCACTCGCTACCCGGTTAGGTAAAAAAGCAAGCATATCTGTTTTCTTGAGATATTGTGGAACCGTGGTAAAACATGGCGTAGACATAACAACATTTCTACGCAAACGGTGCCTTGCAAACCAACCATCAATAATTCCTGCCGCACCAGACTTAAGCGGAGATGCCATAAGATGCGGCTCAGAAGCTATTTCCTCCAAACCCAGCTTCTTCTTTACCAGAGGCGAACTCTTTGCCGCAACGCAGACATAGTAATCAGTAAATAATGTGATAGAAGAGTACAGGTCAGAATTTATATCCGAATCTGCAACTATTAAATCCACCTTGGCTTCACTCATTAACTCTTCCAGTCTGTCTGTAGCAATATCCCGTATTACCACTTTCAAGTTGGGAGCTAGCGCTCTGAGTTTAGGCAATAAGCTGGGAAGCACCACTTGTTGGGAGTAATCTGTCGCAGCGATGGTATAGGTTTGTGCTATTTTAGATGGGTCAAAAACTGCTGGCTCCAACAATTTATCTAACCCTTTGAGGATCGCATCAACCTTTTTCCCTAAGTTTATTGCTGTCGGCGTTGGAATTAGTCCATTGCTTTTCCGGAGAAAAAGTTCATCACTAAAAATATCTCTCAACTTTTTTAAATGTTCACTAACAGCTTGCTGAGTAAGGCCGATCTGGCTTGCGACACGAGATACACTTCTTTCAGATATTAATGCCTGGAATATTCGGAGTTGCTTGACCTCCAATCGATTTATTTGGTTCACACTTGTATCTCTTACAAATAAATACTGTTTAACATTGTATCACAATAAAACTAGCATTCTCCTAGTAATTGAGCAGCATCGCATTGCGGCAAATAGTAAATTCTTCATATAAAACAGGTACTTAGAGTGAAAAACGTTATCCTTATTGGCGCACAAGGTAAAATGGGACAGGCCGCTTTAACAGGGTTAAGCAGCCACAAGGTTATCACAGCGAGTCGCTCGGGAAAGGGATGTGACCATCAGGTTGATATTACTGATGAAGACTCTATCAGGCGACTGTTTAAGACGGTGGGCGACTTCGATGCTGTCGTAAACACCGTTGGCTTCTGTGAATACGCAAACTTTGTCGATATGACTGAGCGACAGTGGATGACAACAGTAATGAGCAAGATGATGGGACAAATCAATCTTGTAAGAGTCGGTCAAGAGTACATCGCCGATAAAGGATCCTTTACGCTAATATCCGGTATTCTAAACATCAAACCGATCCCTATGGCAATTGCGGATGCAACAACCAGTGGAGCAATTGATACCTTTGTCAAATGTGTTGCTTATGAACTCCCCAGGGATATTCGAATCAATGTGGTTAATCCAACGGTATTGGAAGAAGCCTGGGATGTCTACGGTGATATGATGCCTGGTTTCGAGCCCGTGCCGGGGCACCTGGTCGGAAAAGCTTTTGAACGTTCAGTCGATGGATTTATAACTGGTGAAGTAATCTTTGTCGATGCATAGCCTGGAGTGTTCAGTCCCCCTCCCCTGCGGGGAGGGTCGCGTAGGAAACTAAAGTATGAACTAAAGCTATTACTTAGTTTGTAATAAGAACAATAGATCAAACTCGCACTAACCGAATACTTTATAGAAAGACTTACTGAACAGATCAAAGACTTGCGTCTTGTTTGACCGCCTACCGAGTGCAAATAGAACCCAGCCATACAGAAAGGTTAATAGACCAAAGGATGCTCCGAAGAAAGACCAATAAACAGCAATTAATTTTATTCTGAACTTTTAATTAATTATCGCTTGATTTTTCCATACCTCTATCACGATATGATAGCGACAATCAAGTCGAACGAATCAACACCTGAGTCAACTCCTTGGGCGTATCTATCATCACATAATGACCACATGAAAGGGTCATAGCCTGCCAATCAATGTCCAGCTCAGCCCTGTCGAAAAAAGGCTTGCCGATACCTGGGCTCCAACCTGTAGCATAAATATAAAGGCACCCAGGCACTTGTTTCCATAAGCCGTCCAGGCGTATAGGTTGCTCAAAGGTCTTTAATGGATGATCAACATTACGCCGATCTACCCAGGCTTGATCTTCAGCATTAACCCCAAAAACTTCTGCTGGGCTAGGTGCCACTCGAAAACCCTGACCTTTAGTTCTAGCGCTTTCCTTGAAACTGGAGGCATCGTCGCTGGGAAGGAGGTCCAGGACACTCTGCCCATCTTCTGGCACTAAAGCATCGAGATAAACCAGGGAAGATATAGCTTGGGGTACTTTATCAGCAACACCTGTTATAACCATACCCCCATAACTATGCCCGCATAAAACAATATCAGACAACTCCTCACACCGAAGAACTCCCAAAACATCCTGAATATGGGTGTCCAGGTCAATCCTATCGTTCAAGAGGTGCGAGCGCTCCCCAAGCCCTGTGAGGGTGGGTGTGAAAACGTCATGACCTGCCTTGCGCAGAAGTGCTGAAACCCGCTTCCAGCACCACCCTCCCTGCCAAGCTCCATGCACCAAAACAAAAGTTGTCACAAATCACTCCTTACTCACCTAATTCTTTCGCTTCAAAGAAAGGTAAATTAGCTTGATCATAGGTCAAGATATCAAATAACGGAGGAGTTGGTTGCTGAATTTATAGCTGGAATCCAGGTACATATTTCGCGGCGATTCGGTCTACAAATTGAATAGGTAGCCCTCCAAGTAAGTTTGTGAGAACGACAATAGATAGTTCGTCCTCAGGGTAGTGAATCACAGTTCCCGCATTGGCACCACTTGCACTAAGAGCCCTATGTCGCCCTCTATCAATAACTTACCACCCCATCGCATACCTATTCTCGATATCGTTAAACCCTCTGGTTTTCCCATCTTCAAGAATGACTGGTGTCCATGGCAAACTGAGGTCTTTAACTAACTTACCCGACTGTAAAGCGATAAGATAAATTGCCATCTCAGTTGCAGTTGTACTCATACCCGCCACAGTTCACATGATCTAAGCAAATTCACCATAAAAATTTACGTGCTCACCCTTACCGGAATCATTCGCATACTGCCTGGCATGATTGGCTGTTGGGCGTACCATATGTTCAAAGCCAGCATTAGTGGTTAACTCCATCCCGACAACCTTCAATTGGTTATCAATTATAAACTTAGGTAAACCACCCTTAACCTATTTATCGATAATTTCTCCAACAATGACATACCTGTTTGGTTGTACCTGAACTGGCTGTTTTGCTCAAAAAATACAGGCAATATCTTCGCCATTATTAACGGAACAGGTTAGAAATTAGTTCATTAGTAATTTGTCGTGGCACCAAGATCATCACACTAAAGAGACAGGTAATTTCAAATCAGATAACACCTTATATAAGAACTGCTAATAAATGCACATAGTCAAAACAGAGAACTGCGCCAGAATGAATACTCCGCCTATCGGCCTTTTCCTCCCATGCAATACGGCTATTGCGGCTGATCGGCAGCGTCATATTTTACTACAAGCTATTAATCAATAAGCATATTTTATTTCGTAATTTAAATGCTATTTTGATAGCAAATTTTTATAGTGTGCCCTGTAATATTTTTTAGGGCATTTGCGACTGATCTTTAAATGACACCTATTGAGATTGAGGGGCATCTTATGTTCGAAGTTACTGATTTTCCCTGATGAATAGCATGCACAAGCCAACTTTTAGCGACAGCATGAATGTGACAGATAGTAATTTGAGCTTGTAAAGAAAATAGGAGGATTACGGGATGCCCTATCTCAACAACATTATTAAGTTATAAATTTATATGTTTTATTTTTACAGAAACATCAATCACTGCATCAGTAATTAATCAGGGAATTCACATGAGCTTTCAAAAAACAGCTTGGTTAAAACAACTCTCCGAAGAGGCCCTTTCACATAGGGCTGTGCACCATCCGTATCTTTTACGGTTTGCCAATGGAGACTTACCAAACTTTAAACACGCCGTTGGGGATTTTGCTCAGCAGTATGGATTTTATTCCTCACGGTTCATCAATATGTTGGCCGCTGTAATTTCGCGCCTAACGCTCAAAAGACATCGGAGTGTCCTTCTCGAAAACCTCAAAGAGGAATCTGGACATTATGAGGAGTCCGAACTCAGAGAACTGGAACAATATGGAATTAAGAAAAACTGGGTGGACAATATATCACATACGGAATTATTCGAAAGATTTAAGTCGCACGTGACACAAGATATCCCAGAAAGCTGCCAGTCGGAAGGCATAGTTTGGTATGAAATGTTATCTGATGTACTGCTTCATGGTTCCACAGAAGAGGCGATTGGGGCTATAGGCATGGGAACTGAGCATATTGTTAGTTCAATTTATCCATATATAGAGAAAGGGTTGAAGAATTTGCAGAGTTTAAAATTAGAAGAATACTGCTTTTTCCCGGTACACACGCTTGTTGATGACAGCCATACAGAGAATCTTAATCAAGTTGCTTTGGATTTTGCTGACACAGAGGAGGGGCGAAGGCGTCTTCGCCATGGGGCGATAAAAGCACTAAATCTTAGAGCGGCGTTTTGGGATGGCTTACTAGATAGAGCCATGAAAGGTTCTGAGTATATTTCCATGGATAATGTACAAAAAGGGATGAACAATGAATCATATTATATCAACTGAGTCAATTTACAATGATCAGGCAGAAAACTGGTTACGGTCTGAGAAAATATTACTGAGTGACTACACAGCAAGACCTATTGTTCTACAGGAATTGGGTAGTGTTACAGGCCAACATCTTTTAGATATAGGATGTGGCGAGGGCTATGTTTCTAGAATGATTTTGGACGCCGGTGCAGCTTCGGTATTTGGAGTCGACTCTTCTTCTGAAATGATTTCTCAAGCGAAATCTGTTGCAGCTGAGCTTGGTTTACATAAAGCAATTTACGAAGTGTCAGATGCTGTTACCTTTAATAGGTACCCCAGGACTCAATTCGATCAAGTAATTGCCATTTTTCTATTCAACTATTTGACAGTTAAGGAAATGACACAGGTGATGACCAATGTAAAGTCACTACTTAGCCCTAATGGAATATTTATATTCACAGTGCCGCATCCTTGCTTACCTTTTATGCGCAATCAATCACCTCCATTTTACTTCAAGTTTGGTGATAAAAATTACTTTGAGGGCGTAGATGTTACTTTTGAAGGTAGAATTTGGCGTAGAGATGGAATTACTGTACCAGTACGCTGCGTGCACAAGACATTCACCCATTATTTTGAAGCACTTCAATCTGCTGGATTTAAAAAGATGCCTTCCATAAGGGAGCTGGCGGTAACTGAAGAGCATCTAACTCTAGATCCGGAATTTTTTGGTCCGCTAAAGGGCTATCCTCTACATCTTTTATTTAAGGTTCAAGCAAATGGCTGAGATAGCTCCCCCTGATCTGGCTGACGCTCAAGCTTGGAGCGCTGTAGATCTGGAAAGAAAAACTGGCTGGAAATTCACATGGCCAGAAGGCTGGAACACTGAGTTCAGATCACTGGTTGATTGGGCTTCGAAAAGGAAAGATCCAATTGAAGACCTAGGCGCCGAATCCGTACTGACACCACGTTTCGATAAGCTCTCCTATCATGTTAAACAAGAACTTCTTCAAGGGAGTGGAGTAGCATGGATTAGAGGCATTAACGGCCTTGATCATAAATCACTTAATCTTCTTTTCCTAAATTTTAGTTTAGCACTAGGTGTCACCATTAATACCTACGGTAGGCTTTATAGAGTTCAGAATACTGGCAGGAGTTACAGGGATGAGTCGATTCCAGTTTCACAAACCAAAGCAGCTACTGGCCCACATACAGACAGTTCGCAAAAATTGATTCAGCCAAGAATAATTGGACTTTGCTGTATTACTCCAGCTGCTCTTGGAGGTAGGACGAAAATAGTATCTGCTGCAAAGGTACATGAAAACATAAGAAAAGTAGCTCCAGACAAACTGAAAATCCTATATAAAAGTTACATTCGAGACCTTGTTACTCCAGGCAGTGATGGAAGTACCAAGAGTTTACTTAGCAACAAATTCCCTATTTTTAGCTATATTGAAGAAAAGCTATCTATCCGCTACATGCGTTACTGGATTGAAAGAGGGCACGAGAAGGTCGGGAGATTGCTAACTGAAGATGACCTTTTAGCCTTTGATTTATTAGACAATGAGTTAAATAGCAATAAGAATAGTATTTGTTTTTCTATGAAATCGGGAGATATGTTGTTTCTCGACAATACCAGAGTTCTTCATGATAGAGAGGAATTTACAGATAAACCTGGTCAAAAACGTCTTTATACTCGTGTGTGGATTGAATAATTGCTTTTAAAAGCAAGGAGTAGCTAATCGAAATACAGGGGGTAGTTTTAAGTTTAGCAGCTTAGATTAGGGGCTTCTCAGAGCAACTTAGCCCCATCGAAATACAGACTATATAGCGCCGACAACCACATTATGAAGCCCTATTTGCATAGCACTAAATACTATATTAAAAGCACTACAACACAATTTATCTATGCGCTACCAAATTGTCATAAGTCCAACATGTACTACTGCCCAGAGCCTTGTAGCGCATTCTTTTTCACAAAAGCCAGGAAATCTCGATGCACATCACCATTAGTACCGTGGCCCACCCCTTCAAAGGTGCGAAAGATTACACGAGCTTTACTTTCTAAATAAATTTTCTGGCTATTATTCCAGCGTTCGGGCTGGATTTCCTTTCCAGTAGTTTTGTATATGATCACTCTCTCTTCTTCTGAATATGCATCATCATATGCAACGGCATCATTCGTATCATTTTCACCCATAAACAAAAATTGCTTAATTTTAAGCCATTGACTTAAATTAAACTCTTTGCCTGTTACCTGCTTATAATCGCTAATTCCCAATGGATATTTGAGGTTGTGCTCACCCATAGATCCAATAGGTAACATTAATGTACCGTTTAGACCACCTGCTACAACAATTTCAGTAGTTTCAGGATGTAATAGCGAGAACCGATTTGCAAACGTACCGGAGGCAGAGAACCCCGCTAGAATAATCTTCTGCTGAAGATCCAAAGAGCGTTCTGCCAAGACCCTCTTAGCATCTTCGATCATGGCTATAAGTTGAAGATCCAATCTTTCATATGGCAGTGACTCTACTTGCATAGAATCTCTATCAAGGGCATGGGTATAAACCTGCCATTGGGATTCGGGCCTAGGGAAAACTGGCATCAAAATTGGATAGGATAACTTTTTAGAAAGCCAGGGGCCAACAGCATTACCTACAATTGTATTTTTTGCTGACTCATAATGAATGGAGAAATCATCTGAAACTTTTCCAGTATTATTTGATTCAACAATCAGGTATAACTTCTTATCCTCTGGAACTGTTTCAGGTATTTTGATTAGATATGGATACCTAAAACCTTTTTCTGGATTTGCAGGTATTTCTAGTACTTCATCAGAAAAACATGTATTTGCACATACAGAAAGTAAAAACACCAACACTATTCTTTTCATTTTGACCCTTATCGATGTGACCTAGATATCTAAAAATTAAAAAGTTGGTAGCCTAATATCCAGAGACGCAGCTATTATATACAAACCGATTTTCAACCATCTAAATAGCCTTTATCATACCTAAGCAGCTATTATCAATTGGCAATCCTGGAGCCATTCTCAATACCATATAATTGAGACAACAGTACAGATAGCGTGCGCTTCTATCATTGTTACTTCATTTTCCTCCCTCTATTAGATAGATCACTTCTAGACAAGAAATACGACCACATGTTCCATTTTTTCGCACCATATTTTTTAGTCCTTGCACAAAGATCGATATCAGCATTTTAGAATTTATTTGAACAGTATTGACTGCCCTGAAAACAACATCTTTATACTTAATCAGAAACACATGTCACCCTATTTATAAAAAATACTTCAACTCTTATTTGAGATCATATTGAAGCAAAATTACCGATTTAGAGGAGCGAGTAGCATGTATATACCAAAAGGAATTGACACGTAAACTTAGCATGACCTCTTCGACATTGATCATAGGGCCATTAACTTTTTCAACTGAATTGGTGGTATATTCGCTACTGATATTTATTATCCATTAAATACAGCCTGATTTAACCCAAAGGCCATTGTTCAATAGCTTGTTAAGAGCACCAACACAATTGGGCTTCATAGTAGATGGTCTACCTCTATATAGGCGTCTTCTGAACCTCTAGGGACAAGAGCTAATTCAATGAAGACTTTGCCCTTATCTGAATCAAACTTCCAGTGTTCGAATTGATCTAAGTCCGTATTAGCAAATCGCCTGATAAGACAAAACATTTGCTTGAGCTCTTCTTGAGATAGCTTTTCCATATATAATCCTTATCTGTTCAGACTAACTACCGCCTTAAGAGCAATCCGGTAATATAACCTAGCAACCGATACAATTACATTTATAACAAATATCAGTAAGCAGCCCTATATAGGACTTCCATGAGAAAATCATTGGCTTATTTAATATGATCTGTTCAACGACTATGATCCTGGATACATAAATTCAGTTTTCAGTCCTCAGTAACAACCTTCATTTTGACTAAAGAAAAAATTTTTTAAATCCATATATTACCAGTATTTTTTTTGTATCGTTTACTCTAGATCCGCCGGGTGATTGATACCATCATAGGTTGGAATACCCTCTATTTTTAAGGGATTTATACCCTCCAAGCATCCCACATTGATCCAAACTGTCTCGGATTAGAACGCCTCTTGTGATGCGTATAAATACCACATTTCTCACAAAAGTAATGTATCGCCGTTCTTTTATTAAACTAATAAAGTTTTAAATGCTGCTCCCCTTTTAAGATTTTAATACCATTTAAAGATACGGAAGCAGCAACCGCTCCTCTCCTACGGCACATAGAACAATCACAGCGCCGAAGATCTATAAGTCCCTCCGGTAAGTCCAGCTCTATTTCTACAGAACCGCAGTGACATGAGGCTCTATGCTTAAGTTGGATTTTTACTCCATCAACTTCCTTGATATTTACGCTCATGGTTACTTCCTTTGGTTCATATAACACTTGGTTTAGCGACTTATGATATAGTAGATATTCCTATTTAACCATTTGTTATATGCCGATTGAATATTTGTTCCAAATTCCCTGTAGTGAAGGTCGGTTTTTGTACCACCTTAACAAATGGCAAAACTGAGAAGCCCTTCGTTTCTAGCATCGGGATAGAAACTCTTATTCCCAACAGAAAACTGTATTGTGCCTTCTACATCTCCAACTCAGAGTTTTTCCAGTGTTCAGGGACATTAATTCTTGTTTGAATCTATCCAAAATGACCTGGAGTTAGACGCTGGTTGATTTCTCGCATCAAGCCAATATCAATCAGCTTATTCACCTGCTTTAATTCATAAATTATTTTGTCATGCTCCCACGCAGACTCTGCTCTAGCACCAAAAAACAGGAAAAAAGAACAAGCTATATGGTCCGTTTCATGTATGCTCTTAACGCTATGAAGACATATAATACTTGCAGTGTGAATGCAACGCCTTTTCGTGCCCTATTTCTGTAATTGTCATAAATGGATCTATTGACATATTTTAGAGAAGACCCCGTTGACAAGACTTGCTAGATCATTAGGTGCCAGCTCAATTTCAAGCCCTCTGCGGCCAGCACTAACATAAACCGTCGCGTAATTTTTAGCCGATGAGTCAATAATAGTTTTGAGTCTCTTTTTTTGCCCTAGCGGGCTAACGCCACCTAGCACATAGCCAGTGGATCGCTCCACATCAGATTTAGCAGCCATTGTGGCTTTCTTTGCTCCAGCTGCTTTAGCTATACGTTTCATGTTTAGCATTGATGAAACAGGTACTATTCCTACTGCTAGCTCTTTATTATCAAGAATAACTACTAGTGTTTTAAAAATCTTAGCTTCGGCCACTCCCAGCTTTTCTGCAGCCTCTAACCCGTATGATTCACTCGATGAGTTATGTGTGTATTCGTACACTTTGAAGGTAATTTTCGCTTTTTTAGCTGCATTAATTGCCGGGGTCATTCTACTCTCAGGCTTCCAACACTTTTTGTTTAGAGAAGGATCGACAGGTGCAAATTTTCCAATTTTACTATAGCGATCATATAAAACTTTTACTATTTATTACGTCTCGATTAACTATTTATTAATATTCCGTATCATGCCATATTAAACACCAACCCATGGTTTTATTGAAAACTATACTCCTGCTTTAAACCTATTAGGGTTTATTTGACATTTACATTTATCTGAATGTCTCACGATAATTGCCTTACTGTGCTTTTACTTGCTAGCTGACGCAAGACCAACACCAAAACACATAAATGTACCCCCACCTACCCGATTAACCATACGCCCCCCTTTTTCAGAAGAAAGCCAACCACGTGCCGACTTAGCAAGGTGTGCGTATAAGGCATGAATTACAATAACTAAGCCACTATAGGTGACAACTAGCAGGAAAAATTGACCTACAAAATTTGAATTGTAATTAACAAACTGGGGGAATATCGACATGAAAAAGAATACAGCTTTTGGATTGGTAAGCTGTAGCGTCAGGCCCTCAGCAAACTGAAGCTTTCTGTTTTTCGTACCTCCAAGGCTGGCTTCGACTTGTTTGGTCGGCGAGCGCCATAACTTTATGCCTAAATAGATTAAATAAGCAGCGCCAATATATTTCATAATACTGAAGGCCACTGCGGATGTAGCTAGGATAACACCAAGGCCAGTTGCCGAAACGCCTGCAACTATAAAGGTACCGAATGCGATTCCAAGAATGCCTCCTATCGCACCTGAAGTACCGTAACGAATGGCATTCGTGAGTGTCAGGATAACACCCGGACCTGGACTTAAAATTGTTGCCACAGCGATTATAAAGAATAAGATATAACTTTCCATACATACTCCCTAAAGCTGGAAAGGTTCTAAAAATTATGTTTTCATTGATAACTGGCAAAAAGAGCAATGGAAAACCAGTCTGGCAGCATGCGCTTGCTATGTACATTCTTCATCAAGACTAAGCCTCATTTCCAGCAATGATGGTTTGAAACCAACTTTTTCGTACGCCCTGATAGCTGGGTCATTTTCAGAATACACATCTAGATAAAAATCGATAATACCTCGCCCCTTGCTCCAATCAATTAGTTTGTTAATTAGTTTCGCATTAACGCCTTTTCCCCTATGGCAAGGAGATACATACATAAAACCAAGATAAGAATGCCATTTATGCTCTAATGATTGCTTTGAATCTCTGATTTGGGCATAACCTGTACCAATAATTTCACTATCAACCTCAGCAACCAAAAGATAGGATTCAGGACATGCAATTAGTTTTTTAATATCGTAGTAGAATGCTGATTTCCTCTTCAATAAAGAGTTAAATGGTCTCTCCGCATCAATGACACACTGTTCAAGTTCCAATAATCGAGGAAAATCACTCATTTCGGCTTTTCTAATATTCAAACTCTAATTCCTATTCATTGGGTGGAGAACACATAATGCAACCCATAGCGATGAATTGTCTTTAACGGCACAGCCGCGTCAATTTTCCCGGCCAGTGAAGCAGACTGTACTACAGGAACTTCTTATCTTCTGTCCATTCCGAATAAGGCTCGTTCAACAAAGAAGAGTTGAAGTATTGAACCTGCCCAGTAACCTCTTCAGTTACCCAGGCCGGAATATCCACAACTTCAGCCTCACTGGACAATTCCACTTCTGCAATAATCAGGCCCTCATTCTTGCCATGAAATACATCCACCTCCCTCAAGTGCTTGCCGTGCTGAATCTCATATCTTGTTTTAAAGATGGTATTACCTCGACATAACTCATCGATGATACACCTAGCATCTTCCATCGGAATTTCATACTCAAACTCCGAACAAGTCATCCCTCTGAGCTCACCTTTTAGGGTCAGGTACGCTACATCATCTTTGACTCTGGCTCGTACTACAGTTTTATCAGCGGTATTAACATACCCCTGAGAGATACGTACTCCACCGGTCAAATCGGAAACAATTCGATGATCAACTAGAAATTTTCTTTCTATCTCTATGGCCATTTCTATCTTCTTGCTAGCACATAAAATCTCTATGACTGCCACGTATAGCTGATACGTCCGGCTCCGACAGGTATGTAGTTGATTGGCTTGTTAGCTGTTTTTGACCCACATACCGCACTTTGACTGAATAATTTATAGTAATAATTTTCTTCGGTACCTCGCCTAGACTGAATGTAGCATACGTGTGCCTATCTTTATCTGATGATCTTAAGAAGTACGTTTCTCCAGACACCTTACTAAGGCTCTTGTAGTTACTTATTGTTTTTTCCGTAACAAACCGATCGCAACTAGGCAAGCTAAACTCTATTAATCCATACTCAAATGTATTAATTGTAACTTTTGCGGAAAAAACTTACTTTCTTGGCCTACTTCTCTATATGCCCATGAGTTGCCGCTGGTGCTGCATTGGCTATCGTAATAGCGTTCACATTCAATCTTTCTAGTGATTATTTCCTGTCCTGGATATTCAAGAATCACCTCATAGTACCCTTTCTCGGAATCTTGGCATCTATACACATTGCAGTATGAATCACAAGCATACATCCAGTTAAAAACACACCAAGTAAGAAACACAATATAAATCTCATTTTGGCACTCTGACAGCTGGCGCTCGTGTAAGTAGCACTAAATGGTGCTTAATCCATATTTTCTTCTGGGTACACCGACAGAGCGTTACTATAGTGGTCTTCCTCGATGCACTTATTATGCCTAACTAGTACATTTGTGGTATTGGAACATTCCATTTTTTGTTCTGCGGGTGAGAACCTGAGAGCTGGCATCCAGGTAATATACTTCTTCTGACAACCATTCTTCCCCCTCACCCACCATGTGCAATGTTAATTCTAGTTCATCATTCTCAAACATAATTAATTTGGGCTTTCCAGAAGACTCCCAAAATATGATCCGCTTTTCTTCAATACTAAGCACATCGAGTGGAAACTGTGCAGAACACGAATCTTTGCTACCACCCCACTTACCTAAGAACGACTCTGGAATGCCAAGCATACCCTCAGCCATAGTAAAATTAGCGAAAATTATAAATACCACAACTAAAAAGTGTTTCATATTCACCTAAAAAGTGTAACGACGTCATTTACAGCAAACCTCACACTGCAAAATTTATAGCCTATTCGGCCCAGCTTGCTGAGCGTAAAACTAAGCTTTGTTGCCAATAGTCGGGCGCTATTGCCATCCTTGATATTTACTTTTTGGCTTTTTATCAAAAATTCGGCTAAAAACCTTGGACAAAACACCTGAAATAATATCTTCTTTATTAACGGAATCGTTTTTTCGTAATTCTTCCGCCTTATTTTCCAATTCTGCAGCTCCAGAATAATCATTGATTACTCTTGCTTCTTCTGCCTGAACTTGAAGTTCATTAGCTCTAACGTTTTTTTCAAATACATTCATGGATGTTGCACATCCAGAAATAGTTAAAATTGACAATATTAAAATAACTCTTCTCATACCTGATTCAGTAATTTGGGTACTCATAAAATACGCATTTGTTGTAGCTGGTTCGTAGCACTATTTACCTGGCCTTATTCGCCTGTTCACTATTTGGTACATTATTTAGCCGCTGCTTTCATCATCGACAGAGTCCTCCAATGAACATTCACAGGATATCCTTTTACACAAGTAGTAATATCAGTAGTGAACCTGTCAGAGAATGAGTAAAAAAATGATATTCCAGCCCAAAACCTAAGAAAATTATTGGCGCTCGCCATCTAATTTCCTCGCCTGCTTTTAATTGCTCTAAGAGATCTATTATGCCAAACAAAAAAAGGACAAAGCCAGTATAAAGAATATACCTTTAGTTGCTGATTGCATACTTAATTCTTAGTGCATTAATGCTCAATGCAAGCGTTCAACATACAATGTGCTGTGTAGACTATCTTGCCGAGTTCCGAGAGAGCTGTGTACCCTGCTTTCCTTTGTTACAACCGGAGCACTAGACTTGTACTTCCACGCTTTTTGGGTTCAGAGCCAATGCTAGCTCTTGAAATATACGCTCTTCCACTTGTGAAATGCCGCCTTCAACCATCTCTTTAGGCTCTACAATTACCTTCGGTTTTCGCTTAAAGAGCCCTTTTATAGATAACTTTTTCTCGGCACTAATGATGCATCTCCACGCTGTATCAAAGTTTCCAACCAAAAGTCTTTGTGTTGTGAACGGCTCCGTTGGAGATTCAGAGATAACTTTAGAGCCAATAGATAGCTCTATTTTATTTATATAAATCTTTAACTTTACTTCCATTTCTACTCGGTTACTTAATTATAGCATTTATTCAGACATTTTACTCCGGCTGTATGCCATATTCCTCTGCCATTGGCACTGGCACAAATGAAGCAAAGTCCGAAATTTGGATAACTTTAGGAGAGCCAGAGTTATTTCCGAATATATAATAGAGTTTGATATAGAAAGTACAGCTGGCCATACTTTACATAACGGAACAAGGATACTAAGCATTTACTGGTTGTTTTTTGCCCACTGTATAGCAGCATGCAACCTATCGCCACCCCAAAACATTTCATCTCCAACCATAAACGTTGGAGCTCCAAAAATACCTTTTTTCTTCGCTTGATCTGTGTTTTCTTTTAGCATTTGCTTTGCCAATGGAGTATTTGCACGTTTAATTTTTGTAAATGACTCTTCATCTGAAAAAGGCAAGCATTTTTTCAAGGTTTCTTCAAGTGAGATGTCAAGATCAAGCTCAAAATTAGCAGCGTATACAGAACGGATAAATTCAGGCACCCACTTTTCACCAGAAAATAAGCAAGCTATTTTTGCAGCTTTTAACCCGTTGCGAGGAAAACTGGTTGGCTTTTTATAGTTCAGGCCATCAGTTTCACATATTCTCTCTAGATCTCTCCACATGTATTTGCCTTTCTCAGGATAAATATTGAAAGGAGAATCATGCCAGCCTTGATTGCTGAATATCGGCCCGAGTAAAAAAGGCTTCCACTCCAAGTGCCCACCTTGCTCGGTCACCATTTTTTCAATCTTCATAGCTACGGGGTAAGAATATGTGCTTCCAAATTCGAACCAGAAATCAATCTTCATAGTTACCCGGCTTACCAATTAAACACAATGCCCAGTACACGGGCGACCGAAGCAGGATCTGGACAATTCCGCCTGCGCTTCTTGCCGATAAGCATACTGCTCTTTGCCAAAGGTATGTTGCACGATTTCAATCGCCCCCCCTGTTTCTACGGCACCATTAATGGGGTATGAGTCTTGGCTGGAGCTACATCACTGGTTTTATAGTTTGGAGCGCTCTCTATTGTACTAGAAAAATGTAAGACTATTAGAGCCCCAATTACCGGAATAGCCCACACGATTAACAACTGAATAAGCTTTTGAAGAGCCCGTTAATACTAATGGCTCAACTGGGTAAACAGTCATCAAGATTACTATTACAAAGCCTCTTACAACTCCCCATCTATTGAATTAAAAGACTTTTTGAACAAGAAGAGAAAACCCCTTAGCCAAGCCCAAAGCCTGAATAAGGGGTTTTATATTTGCTTTTTAGCCAAGCTGTTAAGCGATTCGCCCTGCGCGCAGCCATTCGGCCACACAGAAAGCCAGCTCCAATACCTGATCAGCATTTAAGCGGGGATCACACTGTGTGCGATAACAGCTGGCAAGGTCTGCTTCGGAAATTTTCCATGCGCCGCCGGTGCATTCAGTTACATGTTCACCGGTCATTTCCAAATGAATACCGCCGGGGTGACTGCCCTCAGCCCAATGTACTGAGAAAAAGTCCCGAATTTCACGCAGGATTTTATCGAAGTCTCGGGTTTTGTAACCATTGCCGGCTTTTACGGTGTTACCGTGCATAGGGTCTGTACTCCAGACCACAGAACGGCCCTCCCTTTGTACTGCACGTACAAGTTCCGGCAGCTTATCTCCCAGGGTGTCTGCGCCCATACGGGTAATTAACGTGAGGCGGCCAGCTTCATTCTCAGGATTGAGCTTGTCGATCAAACGCAGCAGCTCATCTGGCTGCATGCCTGGACCGACTTTTACACCAATGGGGTTGCACACTCCTGACAGGAACTCTACATGGGCTCCATCCAGCTGGCGAGTACGCTCACCAATCCACAGCATATGCGCAGAACAGTCATACCATTTGCCGGTGAGGCTGTCGGTACGGGTCAAAGCCTGCTCGTACTCCAGTAGCAGTGCTTCATGCGAGGTATAAAGCACGGTCTCACGAATTGCGGGGGTATTGTCAGAAGTAACACCACATACCGCCATAAATTCCAGGGCTTCCTGTAAACGCTCCGCCAACTGCGCGTATTTATCGCGCTGGGGATTGTTCTTGAGGAAGCTCAAATTCCAGCCGTGTACCTGGTGCAGATCAGCCAGGCCGCCCTGGGCGAAAGCGCGCAGCAGGTTGAGGGTAGCCGCGGATTGGTTATAGGCGGTAACCATGCGCTGGGGATCAGGCTGGCGAGCTTCCGCAGTAAAGTCGATACCATTGATGATATCGCCACGATAACTGGGCAGCTCAATACCATTCACAGTTTCAGTATCTGCGGAGCGCGGCTTGGCATATTGACCTGCCATCCGTGCCACTTTTACTACCGGTAGATTACCGGCGAAAGTGAGTACCACCGCCATTTGCAGTAATACTTTAAAAGTATCGCGGATGCGGTTTGCGTTGAAGTCAGCAAAAGATTCAGCACAGTCGCCGCCCTGTAACAAAAACGCCTTTCCTTCCGCTACCTGGGCCAACTGACGGCGTAGCTCGCGCGCTTCGGCTGCAAATACCAGAGGCGGATGGCCAGCAAGCTGTTTGGCTACCTGGGTAACATCATCGGTGGAGGTATATTTGGGCTGTTGGTGTGCGGTGAAGTTTCGCCAGCTCTGAGGGGTCCAGATTTGGGTGGGGGATTCAGACACTGGGGCTCCTAGCTCAACTTCCATCTTTCACTCTTACTTCTTTAGATAAATCTTAAGGGATGAGCAGTACGCTCACCCCCAAATGTGCCGAATTTACAGCACGCTGGCAACCGCCTTGCAGAAGTATTCCATATTGTTGGAGCTCAAGCCGGCAATACTGATGCGGCTGGAGTCCACCATATAGATGGAATAGTCCTTTTGCAGCTGTTGCACCTGCTCTGGACTAATGCCCAGGAAGGAGAACATGCCTTTCTGCTGGCGGATAAAACCGAAATCGCCTGCGGCTCCGGCAGCCGCCAGACCTTCTACCAAACCTGCGCGCAGCCCGTTGATGCGCTCACGCATCTCGGTAAGCTCCGCTTCCCAGTTCGCTTTCAGGCCTGCATCTGTAAGGATAGATTCCACAACCGCAGCACCGTGGGAAGGTGGCATGGAATAGTTCCCGCGAATTGCACTCAGCATCTGGCTGTGGCCTTTATCGGCACTCTCACCATTGGCATAGATCACCATGGCCAGGCCAACGCGCTCACGGTAAAGGCCGAAGTTTTTGGAGCAGGAAGCAGCTACCAGCATTTCAGGTACAGATTCCGCCATCAGGCGCAAGCCGTAGGCGTCGTCTTCCAGGCTTTCACCGAAACCCTGGTATGCCATATCAATAAACGGAGTGAAACCCTGTTTCTGGGCCATTTCCGCCAATACTTTCCACTGCTCACGGGACAGGTCCGCGCCACAGGGATTGTGGCAACAGGCATGGAACAGGACCACATCGCCTTCGCCCACGTTCTTCAGTGTCTCCACCATTTTGTCGAACTGCAAGCTGCTGGTGGCGCGATCGTAGTAGGGGTAGCTCTTGATATTCAGGCCAGCATTCCCCAACAGCGGCACGTGGTTCGCCCAAGTGGGGTCGCTCACCCATACGGTAGCTCCTTCCTTGGCGCGGTTGATCAACTCCGCCAAAGCACGCAGGGCGCCGCAACCACCGGGCGTTTGGGCAGAGCGTACGCGGCCACCTACCAGGGCGGGATGTCCGGCGCCTAGTACCAACTCCTGCATCACCGAATTGAAGCCTGGTGTACCGGCTGGGCCGATATAGGCTTTGGTTTCCTCACTTTGTAACAAGCGAGTCTCCGCTTCCTTTACCGCCTGCAAAACCGCGGTGTGGCCGGCCTCATCCTTGTAGACCCCTACCCCAAGGTCGATTTTGCTGGGGTTTTCATCCGCACGATAACTGGCCAATAGACCCAGGATGGGATCTGGCGGGAGGCTGCTTAAATGCTCAAACATCTGAAAACTCCTTTATTTATCCTATTTATTCATCGATCAAGCCGCGCTCGGACCACTCTTTAGCGCGAACCAACAGTTTTTCGATAATGCCATCCAGTTGCTCCCTCTCCTCACTGGAAAGGGAGGCGATCAAATCATTTTCGTATTGCTGCGCAAGCGGCACTATGCGCGCGTAGACTTCCCGCCCCAACTCAGACAAGTTCAACACCTGACGCCGGCGGTCTGCAGGATCTTCGCTGCGGGTGATGTAATCGTTCTTTAGCAGCGAGGAAACAGCCCGGCTGATTGCCACTTTGTCCATGGCCGTTTGCTCTACCAACTCTGCAGCAGAGAGGTCAGGAAAACGCCCGAGGATGGCCATCACCCGCCACGCGGGGATGGTGAGATGGAAGCGTGCACCATAGGCTTGTGAAATGGCGTTACTCACACGGTTTGAGAGTACTGACAGGCGGTATGGCAAGAATTTTTCCAGGCGCAACTCATCCTGCTTTACCGCCGTTTCCGGCGTATTTTGGTTATCAATCATGGCTGCTCTCACACCTGCCTGTCTGGGAATCCGGGTTGTACCAGATGCTCAATTTAACTAACATTGGTTTCAATTGTAACCACTGTACACGCAAATATTGCGCTGGGATTACTTGGAGCACCGGACAAAATTGGTCGCACAGTATAGGGTTTTTTGCGCCATCTTTGTTAACCCAATGCCGGTTAAACGCAAGAAATATGCGCGACACTGTTGCAGAAACGATCAACTTTCCACCTGCCGATAAGCGCCCTGCCCAGCATAAGCGAGGCCGCCCATGAACAAGTGGATACGCTTTCCCCGCATTGAAGGTGAAACCAGCCGCCAAGCCCATGCAGACTTTCCAGCCAATACTTTTGAAAGGGAGATGGGCAAGGAAGGTTTCTTTGGCCCCTGCACCCATTTCTACCACAGCCATCCCCCGACCGGCTGGAGCAAATTTGAGGGACCACTGCGTCCTCATGCTTTTGATGCCACTCAATTGGTCCACAAAGGCAGTAGCCCCTGGGATCAAAAGCCAATTCTACGCAACAACAACAGCCTCGTAGGCCTGTGGACCTGTAATGACCCAATGGACCACTTGGTGCGTAATGCCGATGGAGACCTGCTGCTCTTCATACATAATGGCAGCGGAGACCTTTACTGCGATTTTGGCCACCTGAGCATTCGTGATGGAGACTACATTGTGCTGCCGCGAGGCACCATGTGGCGTCTGGCTCCCACCCTGGATGAACCTCTGGAATTGTTAATGATCGAGGCAACTGGCGGCCACTTCCAATTGCCAGATAGGGGCGTTCTTGGCCCGAACGCGATCTTTGATCAGGCGATTCTCGATGTCCCCAAAATTGATGATGGTTTTAAAGCCCAGCAGGGAGACATTGAATGGCGCGTGATCGTAAAAGCCCGCCAGCAGCTCTCTGCGATTATTTACCCCTTTAACCCATTGGACGCCAGGGGCTGGACCGGCGATAACCTTGTGGTACGAATTAATTGGCGGGATTTACGCCCACTTATGAGCCACCGCTATCATCTACCACCCTCTGCACACACTACCTTTGTTGGGCCCGGTTTTGTGGTGGCTACCTTTGTACCCCGCCCGCTGGAAAGCGATCCGGGTGCACTCAAGGTACCGTTTTTCCACAATAACGATGATTATGACGAATTGATTTTTTACCATCGCGGCAACTTTTTCAGCCGCGATAATATTCATCCGGGGATGCTTACCTTGCATCCCATGGGATTTACCCATGGACCCCACCCTAAAGCTTTCGCCGTTGGCGCCAAGCATGCAAGGAAAGAAACCGACGAAGTCGCAGTAATGATCGATAGCCGTACACCGTGGGACATACTGCCTGACGCCCATGCGATAGAGCTGGCAGACTATGTTAATTCATGGAAAAACGAGTGACTCGAGACACGACTGAAAAGTGTTCTTAAAACTGGCAATTTATGTTGCCAAAGCAATAACAACGAAAGAAAGGAAAGAGAATGGATCTTTACGGATATTTCCGCTCCTCAGCGAGTTACCGGGTTCGTATAGGCCTGAACCTGAAAGAACTCGAGTATAACTACCACCCAGTGAACCTGTTAAAAGGTGAGCAGCTGAGTGATAGCTACCAAAGCCTCAACCCGCAGGGGTTAGTGCCCACACTTAACGAGAACGACTTTAGCCTTACCCAGTCTATGGCCATACTGGAGTGGCTGGATGAAGCTTATCCGCAACCGCCCCTCTTACCAAAGGGGCGCGAAAACCGCGCCCACATTCGCGCACTGGCTCACACTATTTCCAGTGATATTCAGCCTGTACAGAATCTGCGCATTCTCAAGTATCTGCAGGCTGAATTTAAGATTAGTGACGAGCAAAAAATACAGTGGATTCAGCACTGGATTCACTTGGGTTTCTCAGCACTGGAACAAGAGCTAGACCCCCAGCCCTTCGCAGCTGGCGATAAACCTGGGCTCTTTGAATGCTGCCTATTACCACAAATCTATAGCGCCGAGCGCTTCGGTATGGAAATGGATAACTACCCGAAAATCCAGAAAATCGCCGAAGCCTGTAATGAACTACCGGCGTTTATCGACGCACGTCCGGAAAATCAGCCGGATAGCACTCTCTAGCCCCGTTATGTTGTTCATAAGGGCACTTGTTAAAACCAAGCGCCCTTATGCCACTTTACCGATCGCTAAGAACAAGCGCATACCACTTCCAGCGGCTGTCGAGATAGTCATTCTCTGATAAACCCAATTCTCATTATCCATATCTATTGGCAGGCCTAGTTACCGCAAGAGGTCACCATAAATTTTTTTCCAGTTAGGATAACTCATTCATATTTCCAGCTGGTTTGGTAGTTAAATAACTTGTCACGCAGATATTTGATAAGGTATCGAGCTACAATGGAACGCTCACACCGCCTGGGGAAAAAGAGTGTTTTAGTTGGGGTTACCGCTATCAACTGACAGCATAGCCAGGCCCTAACTCATTGATAATAAAGATAATGTCGTAAGGAAGTCACCTAGATGCCAGTTCCCGACAGCTGCGAAATTCACTATAAATATCTCCAAAAGCCAATTTAAAGGAGCTGTATGATCATCAGAAAACTAAGGCTTCAACGCGGATGGTCCCAAGAACAACTGGCCAGAATAAGCGGGCTCAACATCAGGACTATCCAGAGAATAGAGCGAGGGCAAAACCCTAGCCTTGAATCACGGAAAGCTTTAGCTGCTGTTTTTGAAATCGACTTATCAGAACTACAGGAGAGCGAAGTGAATACAGAGCAGGATATATCCGACAGAGAAAAGCGGGTTATAGAACACGTTCGCGACATTAAGGCATTCTATTCCCACGTAATCACCTATGTACTGGTGATAATTGGTTTGTTCATACTGAATCTGATTACATCGCCAGGTTACTTTTGGGTGCTATGGGCCGCACTTGGCTGGGGCATAGGTTTAATATCTCACGGCATGAGTGTATTTGAGGTATTCAGCTTATTTGGGCCCGAGTGGGAAAAAAAGCAAGTGGAAAAGAGGCTGGGGAAGAAACTCTAACTTTCATTAAAAATACGCACGCTTAAAAAGCCGGAAATTGTGAAGAACTCAACAAAAGTTCAGATATATTCTTTACAGCTTACCGGCGTCATATGTTCTTCATAAGTTGTTCATATAATCCAACTTTAACTACCTATTTCCATAGCAATAAAAAACATTCAACATAAGCGGATACCCCAATGTCGAAGCCCTTCATCAGCAAACTTATTTTGTCAGCTACGACACTGTTAAGCTCTTCAGCTTTTGCTAGCACAATACTGGCCGTAGCAGACCCAGTACAATCCAGCCATCGCATTGATCAGCTTTACTACCTGCAACCCCATAATAGTTATGAGCGCTTAGCCAGTGGGGAAACACTAACTGACTGGCTGGATAAGGGCTTCCGCTCCCTTGAACTGGATGTAGTTGATCACGGCCCATGGCAAGGCAGCAGCCACGGCCCCTATGTCGCCCATGGTCAGAGTGATATCGGCAATCATATGTGTAAAAGTAACGGCGGAGATGATCGTCTGGAAAACTGCCTGGACGACATTAAGGCATGGCTTGCCAATAATGAGCTTGATGCCCCACTGATGCTGTATATTGACATGAAGCCGAATAGCAATTGGTTTGCAGCATGGTATGCGGATGAAATTTATCTGCTGGATCAATATATCAAGCAAGAGTTGGGGGGTCTTCAGTTCAGCTACCAGGATATGGTCAATCACCTTAAACAAAGCTCAACTTCAACGAATTATCGCAGCACATTAAAGAATATCGGCTGGCCTACTATCAGCGAGCTTTTCACTAATGGTAAAAAAGTTCTGGTAATTTTCACTGGGGGGCAATCGGGTAATGTCAATGGTCGTATGGAATCGGCGCTGGATAACTACCCTCTACATGCCTTCCTCTGCCCTGATGTAGATACTGCCGATCCTGAAGAGTTTTCTGGCAATATAGACTCCATGGATTCCAGCAGCTCCCAGAGGATATTTTGCGGTAATGTAAAAGCCGGCGATCATTACCAAATAACAGCCAATGAAGCGGCGAACAGTAAACAATTGATGCATTTGTGGAGCAGCTCTGGCGATTTCAGCAATAGAGATTTTGGCTATTCCTATATCGCGGTTGCACACGGCGCTACCGCTATTGGCATGGATCCAAATACCGTCAATGACACGCCGAGCTATACCAGCCAAGCCATACCCTTTGTCGGTGTGCGAAGAAGCCTACCTGGTTATTTTCGCATCCAGTCCATTCAAAATCCAAATCTCTGTATGAATGTTTCTCAAGGCTATGGCAATGGCTCCAACCTGACTTTGGCCAACTGCAACTCGAGCAACGAACAACAGTTTGTCTACACCGCTGAGGGGCAATTAAGACCTAAAGGCAACAATAAATACTGTGCCGATTACAACTCAGGCTCTGCCGACAATGGTGACAAAATGCACCTCTGGGATTGCGATGGTGGAAACTCAGAAAAATGGCAGGTACAGGAAAACGGGATTATTCAAAATCGCGACAAAGACTGGCAATACTGCATTGATACACCAGGGGCAAGTGCCGACAATGGAGAACAACTTCAAATTTATAAGTGCAACAGCAGTGACACTGGACAGAAATTTTCCCTGAATGCTGTAAATGAATGGAAACAAACAAGCTTTTAAGTGTTGCTTTTTATTCGGACTCTCAGGAGTCAAGAATAAAGTAGAGTATTGTTGCAGTTAGCAAAGGCATCGGTCTTAAGATTGACCAAAGACCGACAGCCTTACAGTATAACTGCCTGTTAACCTGGGTATGCAGAAATCTTTTAACATACCCAGTTAAATCAGTAGTCAGTTCAGTTCGCCGGCCTCGCACTGCCTCCAGTCACCGAAGGTGCCGTCATCTGCGGCTATCCAGGTTTCATAGGTAACGGTAGTTATATAATGGAGTAACGAATGGGAAATTATTGAAAGACTAATGCATAAAGTACATGACATCTCGGCATTATTAGTTAGTAGACTCTTACTACATAACCCAACTTATCATCTTGACTTACATCAACTTTCATCTCGTTTTTGCATGAAATAATTCCGCTAACAATACATCAATAATATTCATCATACCGACCCGAGAAATTGGTGGGCACCAATATCATATATAGATATAGTGCTTAAAAGGATCAAACAATGGGATAGAAATGTACGAGGTAGTATTGTTTTTGCATTTGCTAGGTGCAACTGTTTGGACTGGAGGGCATCTGGTGCTCGCATGCACAATCCTCCCTTCAGCCGTAAGAAGTCAGGATATAGAATTTATCTCAAGGTTCGAAAGCAGCTATGAGAAAATTGGTATTCCTGCGCTTCTTATACAGATTCTTTCCGGTATCTATCTAGCCTTTAGCCTCTTACCCGATATATCCCAGTGGTTTAACTTCTCAAATCCGGTTTCGAGGCTTATTTCATATAAGCTAATCATATTGGGCCTTACATTCCTCCTTGCTATTGACGCAAGGCTCAGGATTATTCCGAACCTGTCCACCAGAAACCTGAAGGCTCTCGCTTATCATATAATTCCAGTAACACTTCTCTCCGTTCTATTTGTATATGTAGGAATTTCCTTCAGAACAGGCTGGCTATATTAAAATGAATTCTACACTATCATTTATTGGCTCAACCAACTGACCAGCTACTCTGCATAAATACAGCTAATCACCTACTTATTAGGCTTCTACAAAATAAAACTCCAGTTAGGTAAAGAGGGCTGCTTAACAGCAACCCTCACACCCAATCAATTAAACATACAAATAATGGATTTTAGATCAATTGAAATCAACGAAACGGATTAAAAAACTTCTTCCAAATGCTTTAAAAATGGTACCACGGTCTGATCTCTAACTTCTGGGTACATATCTCGATCGATAGTAATATGGTCCAAATTGACCCAACTTTGAGCATACCAACCTAGATTGATATCTTCTGCTGTATAGACAAAAGAGTGCACCCCTGTAAATTCAATAACTTCATCACCGCCTGCCAGTTGACGGATATATAAATTGTCTTTATAGGGGAACTGAGCATTGAGATCAGTATAGTAGCTCAAATAAGTTGAGTTTTCCGGGTTACGGAAAAAAGAAGAAGTTACTCCCATTTCATTCTGATCCCATTTACAGACTCCATCAAAACTATGAACAATGGTTCGAATGTTACGAAAGTCCGGATCATTACGCAGAGCCTTTGCCAAGCGCATTGCTAAACAACCACCTCTGGATGACCCCGCCAAGTAGATGCTTTCAAGATTGGAAGCATAAGCTTTGGACTTTAACCAATTAAGGTAGGCACTTTCTATACGAGATTTCTCACCACTACTCACCAAATAGTTAAATTGTGCATCAAAAGCTACGGCAAAGAAGGTATCATCTTCTGGAAAATGCTCTGAATCTAGAACCTGCCGGGCAAGGGAGCGGCCATCTATGTTTCGGGAACAGGATTTTTCTGAGATACCACAGTTTCTTTTGTAGTTATCCCCCTGCCCTGTTACTGCACTTTCAGAACCGTATCCCGGAGGCTGTTGTCCTGCTGCAATAAATACCAAGTTCCGCACATCTTCTCGCGCTGGCTGCCTCAACCTTGCAATCTGAGTGTATAGCTGATGAGTATTACTGACACCTTCTTGCTCCCAAGCAAGATACTCAGTTTGAGTATCCTGCCGGGTGCACCAAAAATTTTGACAATAGCGGACGCGCTCCAAGTTCACCGATAAATCTGATTTAGGCTCAAACGCCTTTGCTTGAAAAGCTCCAAAAAGAATCACCCAATGAGCTAAAAACCTTATTATTTGATTATTCATTTTTCACCATTTTCAACATGATCATTCTTATATTTAGAAGGTAAAACCTCCTATCCAATCAAATAAATCAACCCCTTATCTGACCGCGCATGATTTTAACAGCCAAAATGCCACCAAACAGAGAAATCAATAAAAAAATAAATCTTAAATTTTCAAATAAACAAAGACCAACCCCAAAATAAAAAAATACAACAAGAAACAGGTAAGTAACAAATTGATAAGCAGCCATCAGCAATTACCGCTACTTAAAGCGCTCTTAAATTAGTCAAAATATTTATAAAAATTATCGATTTTTATAGGAAAACATGGTCACCAGCCAACCCTCAAGAAAATCGACCATCATGTAAATAATTATATTTTTAAGTGTTGACTTATTTTTTTCCCAATCTTCAAGAAGAGAGTAAAAATAGCGGACTGCGCCCCGACAGGTATCGTCGCGCGGCTTTCTTACCTTAATTACGATGGTAACATGCAACACGAACATCTTAATTGATAGCAAGGTAGTGTAATAGGTGTCAACTCGTACATCATTATTGAAAATTGAATCTAGTTGCACTATGCCCAAGTAATCCCAGCTGGCAGCTCATAGCAACTATATTCCAAGTGTATCACTCTGCGGCGCTTAGGACATAAAGCTCTATCTGAGGCGTGAAGAATATGAGGATACATAATTAATGCAGAACCGGATTTTACCTCACAAGCAATCGGATTATGCAGTTTAACATATTTACATATTTCATCTTGCTGAAAAATCCCATATTGATGACTGCCAGGAATAAGCTTCAAGCAGCCATTACTAGCATCAGTATCATCCAGATGAATACGGATCGTAATCATTTGTTCAAGAACATGTAGAGGAGGCTGCACATGGTGAGCACCATCCTTAACACTCCAAGGGCCCCATCCAGACTTAGTAAATTTTGAAGAGACCGCTACAGTCTTATCCTGATGCCAAGTGACAAGCCAGTTACACTTCTCATGCTTATCAAACAGGATACTCCTTACCAATCGAGGACGCTGAATTAAGTATTTCTGCGCTAAATTTACAATCAAGTCCGATGTAGCCAAGGCCGCTATAGAGCTATACTTTTTCTCTACATTGCGTATGCCTCCAGTTCCCCTAGCGAGCTTTAAATCTTCAAACTCATTTTGAAGAACCTCAAGCTGGCTTTTCGGAAGAATGTCATTAATTAAAGAATACCCTTTTTCCAAACCGATCATTATTTAACAACCCGAAAAAGAGACTGGATTTTATGTACATTTCACCCAACGGGCGAGTAAAAAATTATCGATCAGAAAGTGCTTTCTTGCTGGAATTTCTATTTCCAGAAACTTTCATATATGTTTCCCCCATTTTCGCATAGACACTACCCATATTTTGTGGTTTAGACTTTTAAGTTCTTCTTTTTTCAACCTCTTATGCATGAGGAATTGTTCCACATTTCATATTACCTACCAAGCAACACACCCCTTAGTAGTATATGGTACTGACACTGCTGCATTCGAAGCACCAATGTCACTTCCTCTAGGTCAAGGCGAGCAAAAAGTGCTCTATGTCACACTTTTAACGTGGAATCCGTGCTAAATTCAGCCCATTCAAGTCGAGGTCAGCTTGATTGATTGCCGATCCGTTTTACGGTGGCTTTCGCGCTGTATGGTAGTAACAATCCAATCTATATTGATATGTGCCAGGTAAGACTCAATACCCATCAGCAGACAATAAGCAGTGTGCCCTCCACAACAAGAAGTAAATATTTACTTACAAATTACACCTTAATGTAAAAGTAAGAGTGTGACGTTATGGTGAGAAATCCCAAAAATTTATTGTCACTAGAATTAGGTAGTAGGACTATTTTTATACAGTTAAAGGTTGCGGGTTAAGTTTTGTAAATTTCTCGGTGTGCTCTCTGTTGGCAAATGCCCACACCGACCTAAATTAATTTCTGGCTTGGCACAAGCCACCTGTAAAAAAGTTGAAGCTGTTAAGGGATGGTATAAAAAAATCTACCAGAGATGAATATACGGATGAAACCATAACTACGTAAATCCTCTTGCTGAATGAAGTTAGCATTCAGCCAAGTGCTCCAATACCAAGAGCATGGAGAGGAGAAAAAGAGAGCTCTAGTAGTAGAAAATATTTGCGTAATGATATCCAGGTTTCTGCGAAAAAATGAACATGTATCTCCTGCCATCGCGAGACCACTGTTCTCACATTGAGCTTTCGTGATTTTTCGATTCAATGTATTAGCTGGCCTACGGATAAGACTTCAGCCGAGGGCCTGACTACAAGAAATTTAATAGCTGACTTTTTCCACAACGAAGAGATTTATTTAGATGAGCACTGACAAAAGCAATGACTCCACACCTTTTCTAGCAGGCATGAGCGCTGGTGAGCAGCAATCATCTCTCTCGAATTCAGGCGCCAAATCAGTGCTTGGTGAGGGTATCAATTTTCGCGGTGAGTTGATCGGCACCGAAGATCTACATGTAGAAGGCACTGTAGACGGTACTGTAATTATGGTTGGCCACAACCTTTCTGTTGGTACCGGCGGCGCAGTGACTGCAAATATCCACGCAAAAAATATTGTTGTTGAAGGCACACTGGATGGCGACGCACTTGCCGATGAATTAATAGAGATCCGAAATACTGCTCAGGTAAATGGCAACCTGATTGCCCCTCGGATCAAACTCGACGACGGTGGTAAGTTCCGCGGCTCTATGGATATGGTAGATACCGACTCCGAAATGAAAGAACGTCACAAGGAATTCTCAGACCGATTGGTGCACCCAGACCTGCCGGCAACTGAAGATAAGCCTGCAAATCGTTCCCAGAACAATTCCTCCTACACTTCTAGCAGCTCAACCGCGAGTGATTCATCCCATCTATCCGATACCAGCGACTATCTGTTCGGTACCAAGGAGACTGAAGAGGAAACAGAGGAGAGCTGAGTTAAATTCCTCAGTTGATCCTCCATACGAGCCCCGGCTATTGCCGGGGCTCTAGCTTTTGGTGTGAGAGTATGTTGCAGCATCATTCGTTTGGTATTGCCGCCTTGGTGGACGAGGTGATTCAACCAGGTGGTAAAGTATTGGATTTAGGGTGTCTCTCATTTGGCACTACACAAACCTTTTTGGAACTATCCTGCCAGACATTTATTGAGGATTTACGTAGCCTGCTGCTTGAGATCCACTCATTTGACCAGCAGACACGAACCACAAAGTTAACTAAACACCTGACTAGAAAGCCGCAACGGATAAAACTTGATATCGTGCTCTGCTGGGACCTTTTCAACTTTATGGAACCCGAGCTTATTGCGCAATTAATTGAGGAAATCCGACCTCACTTAAAAGCTGGCACCATCTTCCATACTATGCTGTACACCGGCACAATGCCTAAAGCGCCCGCTGATTTTAAGCGTTTGTCCGGCTTCACTTTTAACTCAGAGCCCCTAGCACTGCCGGAGCCATTACCCTCATACCGATACTCGTCGCTTAACCTGATGAAAACCATGGGTAACTTTTCTCTGCGCTCCTCTCTCCTGCATAGAAAAGGCATGCGTAAAGATCTTATCGAGCTGATGTTTGAATACGGTAATGTAAAGTCACAAAACGCTGTACGTGCGGGGGGAACCTCAGCTGCAATCTCCGCCTTTAGACAAACAAGCCTTACCGAACTCCCTTTGACAGCTCTTGATCAAGCATTAATGCACACCAAGCGCTCTCCCGTCAGTAAAGCTCTGGACGTAGGGAAGAAAGCCGGAAGGAATATGCAGCACCTCCAGCGTGAGGTGGGTGAACTGTTTATTTCAGATCTCTATTCCGCAATTCTCTGGCAATGTAGCCGCAAGGTACCCTTTAATAGCGCGGTACAGGCGGCATTACGACAGGCCACCCTACCTGAAAACCTGGATTGTATTTTGCTCTGGGATCTCCTGAATTTCTTTTCCACTGAACAAATTCAGTTAATCACACATACGCTATATCAGTATCTCAGCAATAACGGTGTGATGCATTTTCTGTTGTTCAAGCAAGAGCAACTTCCAGTTAATTGTGGTGTTTTCGAGATTCAGCCATCAGGCCTTGTTGGAACCTATATCCAACCAGCTGGAAATAAGCAGGCAAAGTTCCGCACTATTACCGATGTAGTGAAAGCTCTACCACAAATGAAAGTTCTAAGTCAGGGCACAGGGAGAATACCCAACGGGCCCTTTTATCACGAAATAACAATGCAGAAAGTTGTAAAGGATCAATAATGACCCAGTTTTTCTACCACTGGTTGACTAAGTTATCTCCTGAGCAGGTAACAGACACCTTTCTTATAGTTATGCTTGCCCTTGGCACTATAGCCTTGATCCTTTACCCATTTGGCAAGTTTCCACGCTTCGTAAAAGAAACTCCATCTCTACTGACCGCTCTTGGTATTCTGGGCACCTTTATCGGTATTATTCTTGGTATCTATGGTTTTGACCTTGCTGATATCGACACCTCGATTTCAGAACTTATGCAAGGTCTGGAAACCGCCTTTATGACAAGTATCTTAGGCCTTTTCCTGTCGCTGGTCTTGCGCACTATTTTCCAAATATTTAGCAAAGATCAGCCAGCCAGAGCCACTGCAGATGATATTTTACAAGCGATCAATGACCAGCGACAGGATTTGACAAAGTTTCAACACAGTATTAGCGAAGAGGTTTTACAGTCACTAACTTCAGTTGTGGAGAAGTTTAATCAGGGACTGAACGCACAAATGGGTGATAATCTGCAGCAGTTTACTCAACAGCTGGAGGCTGTATCCCCTGCCCTGCAAGCATTAATCGATCAGCATGAGCAACACGCCGAGCTTGCTGCGATCTACCGTGAGCAAACCACATCCCTACTGATTGAGATTAACGGTGCACAAGAGAACCTTTTGCAGCTGCACCAACGTATTACTGAATTACCGGAGATCTTTAACGTTATTCCTTCGCTGGTTGAACAGCAGCGCACTCACTCCGAGCAAATCTCTGTCATGCTTAATGAACAGCAGGCATCCATTGAAGTACTGCAGCAATCTATTCCAGATATCGCACCTAAGTTTGAGTCTATTACCCAAGGAATAGAAAAAGCGAATCAGCAGTTAGGCACTCAAGTTCAACACCTAATCTCCCTGAGTGAAACCCAGGCTAAGGTTTTTGAGCAGAGGACGAATAAGGTCGTTGCTCTCGCCGATGTCCTTACTAGTATCGACCCAAAACATTTTTCCAACATTATACAAGAGACTGCAAACAGCCATCGTGAATCAATGGTTGAACTCGCACAACTTATCGCCAAGACTCACCAACAGATGATTACTGAGTTATCCCAGGTGATCACTCGTGATTTGACCAATGCAGACGTAAGCATCAAACGTCAGTATGAGCTACTGGATCAACGCTTACATAGCGAAGTCGAGAGTGTAATGGCTGCGATGGGTGATGCGCTAGGCACCCTGAGTGGTGAGTTCTCAAGGGATTTCCGCCAGTTAATCCAGCAAATGAAACGTATCGACAGTCAAATGAAGCAGGTCGTCGGAGAGGAGCATGTTTGAGAGTGCCCACTCCAACAGCGAATCCAGCGAGAGCCAGTGGATCAGCCTATCCGATATGATGGCAGGCCTGATGATGGTATTTCTCTGTATTGCTGTCTTCGTAATGCGCTCCTTAATAGATGAACGCGCTAAGATTCGAGAGCTTGCAGAGTCTTATCGCGATACTCAACTTGCAATCTACCAAACCCTGCAACAGGAGTTTGCTAACGACCTGGATCACTGGGGAGCCTCCCTGGATAAGCAAACCCTCGCCATTTCATTTAATAATAGTGATGCCCTGTTTAAAGCGGGGGATTTCACTCTGAGTGACAATGCCCGAGAGATTATGTCCTCATTTGTACCCAGGTATATTGCTGCCCTGACTCCATATATGGACTCTATTGCCGCAATCCAAATAGAGGGACACACAAGCTCTGAGTGGGGTGAACAATCTGAACCAGAAGAAGGTTACTTTCATAATTTGCGTCTGTCACAGCAGCGATCAAGAGCGGTGATGCAGTATGCCCACTCGCTGCTACCACCGACTCAAGCGGTACTAGTCCGCGCAAAAGTTGCGGCCGTAGGCTATTCCTCTGCTCGGCCTGTACTCAATGCTAATGGTATAGAAGATCCGGATCGCTCTCGCAGAGTGGCGTTCCGGGTAGTACGTGACTCTGAAAGCCATATCCTGCAAATTCTTGAGGAAGCTTTGTGAAGCCAACCAACCTCCAGCCTATTCATAAACACCAAACACAAGAGCCGCGGCACGGCTTCACGCCTATGAAAGCTACATCATGTCAACCGGAGAGTAGCGATCACGGAATTCCCGCCGACAGTCCCCTATTGAAAGTACCGACGAATACTCCAAGTCGGAACAGTTTGGCAGAAGCTATCAGCTCTGGTATTCAGCTGGACTACTCAGACCTGGATAGCCTCACCTGTGGCTGGCGCTACCGTAACATTCCGGTATTTGTATTTGGCCTTGAAGAAAGCCCTTCTACGCAGGGGCATTCTTTTGGGCAAATCCATATAACCCCTAAATGCCCATCGCTAAGCAATTACCAAGGTTCACTTTGGGCGAGTAGCGACTACACTGCTGCACAAAAAGTTTTTCCACAAGATGAACTAAAGCCCTGCACCCACTGCCTGCGCCACCTCTATAGCCTGGATATTCCTGAACTTGTGCGTAAGGACCGTTTTGGAACTGTTACCGATATCGACTGGTTAATCTTTGCAAGATACTTTGCCAGCTCCATTTTCGATCAATATCCCCTCTACTGGCGAAACGGCGAACGTCCACAGAAAGTAAATTCACTCTTTAATGCTGACAACCCAAAGTATGCTTGTTCAATATGTCAGTGCCATATAAAAGCCAGCGGCTGGGCACTAAATCCAGAGTTGGCTGAACGCAGTGGTCTACCCAAAGAGATCTGTCTGCTATGTGCAGAGCGACGCGCACGTGCAGTAATAATAGCATCTCCACAAGCGGCTCTCCGAGCAGCGACACTACGCTACGAATCCCTTACGAAACAGCTAGGCAGTGAACCCCAGGCTTCATGGGCGATTGCCGAGCAGGTAGTCCCTGCTTCCTGGCTGCCTCTTGTACAGAAACTAAAAACCCTGATGGGGCCACCCAAAGTCTTTCAAGTAATTGCCCCACGAGTACTGGCCGTTTTATGCTGGCCCAGCATGGGACGTGCGATCATCGCTGATAACACCAAGGAAGCCAAGCTCCCCCAAAAATATTCGGTATGGCGGAAAGCTCAAATTGAACGTGAATTGGGGCTTGGCTAAGCGTTGTTGATATTAAGAAATTGTTCGGAGTTACACTAGTATTACCTAAAAATAATTGACTAGAGGGCAATTGGAATACATCCCTTATCGGCCCAATCAATAGAATTTCTGTCCGAAAGTGACATCCACTTTCGGACGCTAATCAAAACATATAAATTTGATGTTAAAAGTAGCCATTAAAAAAATCAATTAACAAGAATTAGTCCGCACACTATAGTCTACTAATTCAGAGGCGAACTTCCCACCGCTATTCCCCTGTTCAACTTTCCCACATTAAAGCCATTGCCACTTGGGCCCATCAGGATAAAGCCTTAGTTTTTGCCCTTGAATGTGAGTGCGGCCATTATATGTATGTGAGCTACCATCAACAGTATCCCTGATTACTGTACCACGAAAACTTTGATACCATTTCCCTGTACAAAATGGATCTTGATTGTTTTTTTCGCGTAGTGCGTAAATTTTTGAAGAGATACCAAATTGGATTTTTGTCACCCTTAAGTCAACATTGTTTTTTCCAGCTCTTCCTTAAATTACTCCATGTAGTTACTGGTAGGTTGGTAATGACCACTAAAGTTGTTAATTAGTTCTACTCTCCCATTTGCCACAGATATATGTCCTGCCGCAGCAACTGGTTGCCCAGACAAAAATGCCGAATGATTCTGAATGTCACCGACTTTATTACCGCAAAAGATACGTCCATTTTTATCCATAACAAACACCCAGGAGCCGCCAGGATTAGTATTCAGCAGTGTTGCCACGTCAATATAGCAATCCATTTTAAATATCGGCTCGATAATTTACGCGTTCCTCTTCCTTTATATAAGGCACAAAGACACCGCTATTAAAATTTTTGGTTGCTAATCTGGTATCTCTATAGTTCGGTACAATATCCAGATGGATATTATTAATGCGATAAAATTACACTGGCACTGGATGTTTCCAGTCGAGTAGTACAAAATTGGATCAATGCTTATAAAGCAGAGGACTTTAAAGCATTGGCTTCTAGAAAGCGCGGCTACCCGGAAGGTACGAACCGCAGGCTAACGGTAGAGAAAGAAAGCTTCAAAACAAATCTCAGATGAGCAGCCAGATCAGCTCAAGCTTGACTATATCCTGTGGGCACGCAAGGCAGTCATGGAGTTAATCGAACCTGAATGCGGTTTGAAGATGCCAATTCGCACCGTCGGTGATTATCTGAAGCGCCGAGGCTTTACGCCATAGAAGCCTGCCAAACGGGCCTATGAACAAAACCCGAAAGCCGTTAAAAATGGATGGAGGAAGATTACCCAGGCATTAAACAGCAAGACGCAGAGATTTACTGGGGTGATGAAACAGGCATTCGCAGCGATTGCCAGCATGAGCATGGCGATGCACCAAAAGGAAAAAATTCCATTGTGAAGCTGAATGCCACGCTTACTTCACTCAATATGATATCCGCGATTTCAAACCAAGGAACAGTGCGTTTTCAAATTTACAAAGGAAGTATGAATGCCGATAGGCTGATTGACTTTCTCAAGCGATTAACCAAAAAATCGGAACTTAAAGTTTATCTCATCCTGGACAATCTTAGGGTCCACCATGCACAAGTCATTAATGCTTGACTGGCAGAGCACGGGGATGAGAAAGAAATCTATTATTTACTATCATATTCACCTGAACTGAATCCAGATGAGTATTTGAATTGTAACCTTAAAGGGGGGCATTCACAGTAGTATGCCAGCCCGACTCATGGAGAAACTGAAAAGCAAAGTACTTTCTCATATGAGAATGTTACAAAAAAGCCCGCGTGTGTAGCAGCCTATTTCCGACATAAATCAATTAAGTACGCGGCATAATTAAACGATTTATCCGCCGGATTAACAATAAGAAAAGTAATCGAGGCCCTCAAACGAAGTCAGCAAAGGCTTTAAGGGCCCGCTCAATTACGTTAACTAAAGACATGTTAGATTCTTAAAGTTAATTGTCGCCTACTATATTGCCATAACGCCAACAAGCCCACAAAAATGACTAATTCTTTCAACAAAGGATACAACAAACCTTAAAGCCAACAACATAAAATCAATAAACATTTTATAATACCAAAGATGTTTAATTTAATTAGACATCGAAAGCTTACATTAAAAGTTGTAGATATTTTCCAAGGAAATGGATAAATCAGCCAGGCTATTTTCAGTTTAAAATATAGAAATCCCGCTGAACTTCTCAATTTCTTGCCACACTTTTCAACTCACACACCCACCAATTTTCGGAATAAACTTGGATTAATCGATGAATAACATAGTCAAAACAACCACCCTCTCTACCTTATTATTGACTAACTTTATTGTTTCCCTATCTGTTTCCGCGGGAGAGTTCACACTTGATTCTAACGATTGGCGTATCCGTGCGCTTAAGATTCAAAACGATATAGATCTCGATGTACCGCTAAGAGAAGGTTTCAGACTGGGAACACACAACTCCTTTAACGCTGAGGAGTATGCCAATGCATTCCGCTATGTAGATCCAAATCAAAAGCTGTCCTTGAACGATCAACTAGAAGCAGGCGTTCGCAGAATCAACTTCGATGTGCATGAATTTTTTAGCTTCAGCACCTGGAAAACTGAACTCCTGCTTTGCCATGGCACATCCAATCATTGGGGATGCAGTTCATTTGATCGCAGGTTAATTCAAGGGCTCAATGAAGTGAAAAGTTGGCTTGACAAAAATCCAGATCAAGTCATAGAGATAAAAATTCAAGATGAAATGGATGGAGAGCACAATGAATTTATAGCACGAGTGGAAGAGTCTATGGGAGAGCTGGTCTATCGCCCAAACGGGGGCTGTAGTAAGGTGCCAGCAGACCTTACCGATAGAGATATTTTAAATGCAGGCAAGCAAGTTTATTTTACTGGGAATTCCGCCTGTAATGATGATAATTATCAAAGCCTGGTGTTCAAGAATCACGAAGGTGGACTTTCTTACGATCGCAATGAGGTTCTCAATGGTGTCTGCCCGGAAAACCCAGAGAGTGGCATAATGTCAGTTTCAGAGGATCGGACAAATTTATCCGGGGGCAGCGATGATAAGACCACTAATGCCAGCGAATTATTGATACTTATGGAATGTGGCCTAAATTCTACCGGACTGGATATGTTGGGCTATACAAATTCGGACAGAATCGCAGCAGCTGTATGGAGCTGGGATGTCAATGAGCCGAACAATGCTGGCAGTACAAGCAATGAAGACTGCGCACTATCCAGAGCCAACGGCCGCTTCAACGATTTGAATTGCACTCAGATAAAATCCTTTGCTTGTGAAAATGCCCAAGGTGACTGGTATATCACTAGCTCACAGGGAATCTGGAGTGAAGGTATGACCATCTGTCACGCAGAGACCAATGGCGTATATCAATTCTCTGTACCCACCAGTCCTTATAAAAATACAAAGTTAATACAAGCAAAAGAATCTGTATCAGTAGATCAAGTCTGGTTGCATTACTCTGATATTGTTGTGGAAGGAAAATGGGAGGCAAGTCATCCATAACCTAAAGAGCCTATCATTAGATATTGATAGCTGATCTGACAGCCCGGCTGGATAGTTTTGACCATCCGGCCACCAAAAAACCACTGAGATTATTACTCGAATTACAACCAAAAGAATGGCTAAATAGATCCATTATTAAAGCCACTAAAACAACTTGAAAACTCTACAACATATAGAAATAAAAAAGCTATAAGTACCCTTCATTCAAGATAGAATTATTTAATTCCTCAAACATGTACCCATGCAGAGACAAATTTTATTTTTTATATCCTGTCGATAATATTTAGTTGATGATCAATCACTTTTACATATACCCTACTAGGTGTTCTAAAGGTACAAATCAATTCTGGACAGCCATCAAAAGAAAATGGCAATAACCTCAGTAAATATTGGTACTCTTGGCTTCGAATTAAAATAGATAAAAGTTTTGACTAGTCTGATGCTAATTCAATTGGGTGGGCATGGATTAAGCATAGGGTGGCCGACATCAACGATGAGCTTCACCGGGGAATTGGCTTATAGGTGGCTGGTGAGAGGGAAAGAGGGAATACACTGCGTTCAGGATCGTATGAGGCATGGATACCGATTTCAAGCTTAAAAGAGTGTATTCACAGCGCTTCTCAAGTGCAATGTACTCTTACTCTCTGACCCAGTAGTACGCCGCCAGCTTCTGTGAAGTATCTCAAGGAAAAATCAGATAAAGAACAATATAGGAGGCTATTTAATGTACTTTTCGCTCAGAGAATATAAATAACCAACCTCTACCAATAAAAGCTACTGATTTAGCCACTTACATTCTAACTTTTCATTCTCAGTAAAAGTCTCACTTGAATAGAAACTTAAACCGCGATTGAACTGGTATCCAGCCTTTACACCAGTGGCACGGTCAGATGGTTCATTTAGATGGTTAAACGTCACTATACACTCCAGCACAACCATTTGATTTTTTATGGAGCGTGAAAACTCCATTGATGCAATCAACACAGGCTGATTGAGCTGGTCACCAAAGTTAGCGGATCTGTTAACCCTGGTTAATACCTGCCTGGAATCTCCACTGGCCAGTAACTTCAAATCAAAAGCAGCCTTAGTTCCATAACAATCAAGTTTTTTATTAATAAATCTATCAGGCATTCTCAACAGCGTTGCAGCTTCCGGACATTCATCATCAAGCCCACTCGAAAACCTCATAGATCCTTTAACGTTTCTCTCCCATGCCTCTTCCGCGGCTCTATCAAGTGGCCTGCGGACACACCCAAACTGCCCAGCTGCCATTGATTAACTCTTACCTCTTTCGAAACCCTTTCCGTAGGCGAGCTAATATGGGAAGCTCTGTTTTTTGTCCATACATTTAAAAAAGTAGTAGAGTAAAGAGGTTCGATCGGGAAGCACTACAGACAATCATGAATGTGATCTAGAGGGAGGGTGATGAAGCTTACCCTGTTAAGGCGCTCTAAGAGACACTCGGCATTACCCGCTCAAACTTCTACAATTCCCTTGGAGCACGTGAGGAGTTATTCCTTGAAATATTGAATATGTATTTTGTGTAGCCCCCAGACTTTGTACTGTATAAAAGTGAACCGGAAGAGGAGATACTGAAAGAAATATTCATGATCCACCGCAATGTTTGTTTAGCTAGGGCAAGTACCCCATATCATTGCGGTAGCCTTGCTGCTAATAACATTGCCGGGCTTGTTGGGAGGGACGAAAAAGTCAGCCCGACACTCTCCAGAGCTCCAGAGACAACTCTTAAGCACTTCGAACAATTGCTAACTCTTTCAGAAGAAAAAAGGGAATTCGATTGTGAGGATATACACTTTACTGCGCTTGCCTTAAAGAGTGTGTTACTCGGAATAAATCTGCTTTCCAAAGTAATTTATGATGAGGGGGACTAAATATCTACAGGCCCACATTTACATTTGAGGAAAATATCCACCGGCACCGTGGTGGCAGGTTAGACGTTAACCCAGTATCAGAGCACCGTGTCGAGCATAGCACTGTCCATGGCTATACAAAAAAGAGAGAAGAAATTAAAAGCATACCCTCTACAGTACGAAGTCACTATTTAAAAGTGTTCCAATTAGCGGAGGAGCAAAATTTTATCTGCCCCCACTTGGTAGTGGGGGCAGGCCGATAATCCCTATTTATTACTATTAGGAATTAATCAGCGACGTGCAGCAAAAATACCGCCAGCCATCACCACTAGCGAGGAGAGCATTCCAACGCCAACCAGACTGTAAAGGCTGATGGACTGGCGCGCTGCTTCACTCAATACTTCACCAAATGGAAATTGCCAGGCCACGATTCCTGAGGCTGCCAACACAGCGATGTATTGGGATCGGCTGGCACGGCGCTCACTATCCTTTGAAGGCGCAGGCAGTTTTGCCATCACGCTTTCACAGAAGCCATCGTCGTCCAGGTAGGGCTCATCGAACTGCAGCTGTTCGCTTAGCCAGGCATCGAACTGTGGATCTTTGCCCTCTATAGCAACATCGTTCAAGGTGCCACCCTTAGTGTTCCGCTGTTCAAAATTAACCATTTACCACCTCCTCGCGCCATGGCTGGAGCAAGCTGCGCAGCTTGGCCCTCGCGCGATTCACATGGGATTTTACCGTACCCAGCGGCAACTTCATAATGCTTGCCGCCTCCTCATGGGAAAAGCCCCTCTGCATACACAGATGTATCGCCTGACGCTGGGCATCGCTCAGGCTACTCATAGCAGAGTTTAGATCCCTTGCCATACCCAGTTGCTGGGACTCTTCCACAGTCTCTTCTGCTTGAGCTCTGTCGACCGCCTCCTGATCCACATCTGGCGCATTCTTGCGTTTGTGGCTCATGACGAGATTGTAGGCGATACGGTACAACCAGGTGCTGAACCGGGCATCCCCCCGAAATGCCGGCAACGCCTTGTAGGCCTTGATAAAGGCCTCCTGCGCCATATCGTCCGCCAGGCCCTGGTCGCCATCACACAGCTGACGGAGCGAGAATCGCAGCTGTGACTGATAGCGGCGAACCAGCTGAGCATATGCCCGCTGGTCCCCGTCTTCGACGGTGCGCCTGATCAAATCCTCATCATTGAGGTCCATATTCGGGTCCTTACACCTGCTTGTTATCGAGCTTCCAGTTGATAAAGCGGGCCAGGCCGATAAACAGTGGGATCAAACCCAGACTACCTACACCAAAGCCTGCCAGGGCCGTCAGCCAGATAAACACCGCTGCACCCACAGCAATCAGGGTGATGCCTCTATCTGCAGGACTCCTGGGGCTGTTGCCTTCGAGCATATCCAGCATCTCAGGCGGTACATCGCGACCTTCAGCAACCATGCGGTTGATATTTTCCACAACCAACTGTTTCTTGCGGTAGCTGTTATGAGTCACCAGCCAGACAATCAGCACCGGCATCCCAAAAATGCAGATCAGAGCGATTATTGGTACCAGCCAGGACTCCAAGGGCTCAGTGTTATGCGCCCTATCCCAAAACCTGGCCTTGTGGTCGTAATGCCTGGTCAAACCGATTTCGACATTCTCCGGAACCTGATCCAGGGCCTCCTCAACCACTTGGCCCCGATCGTCGAGAATGCCTTTGCTCTCAAGCTTCTCAATAATCCGCTGACTCAGTGGCCCACCAAAATCGGTACCCAGATCTACTTTGACTTCACTGCGCTCGCCATCTTCACCCTGGGTTTTAATAGTGAGCACGCCGTTGTCATCACGCATAATCCGCACCCGTGAGTTCGGCTCGGACGCTTCGGCATCAATCGATGGTGGAGCAGGAGGCTTCGGCATCTCCGTGCTGTCATCCTGTGCCCAGCTACCCAGGGCGGCAAATGCAGCCACCAGAGTTACCAGCCAGCGAGCGCCAGCCCGCATGGATTGTGAATTTCTCGCTCTCATTTTTTACTCTCTGATCATTCTCGTTATATGTGCTGTTGCACCGTCGGGGATACCCAAAACCACTTTTTGGCCTTACATGACTGTGAGGCGACCTTTTGAATAAGGGCTCGGTGTGGCGCCCTGTTTAGGCTTATCCTCAGCTACATGCACCGGATAGGGGAATCCGATGCTCTGTGAATCAGCTTTTGCCTTACACTCATTGAGCTTCGCCATAAAATGCAGGTCAGTCTTCTCAGTGAGCTGCCGGTGGATGTCTTCCACAGAAAAGCCCAGCTCTACCGCCCTGGCTTCTGCCGCTTGCATGCCGCTGAGCGCCAGTAACAGTACGGCGCAAAATTGTACCTTCTTAAATGATCCCGCAGTAAACATTGTGACCTCCAGATCGTTTCTCCTTGTACACCTCTATGACGGGACTAGCCTCAGGTTTGGATGCAGATGCATAAAAATTTTTTCGCGCCACCTTTCCGGTAGCACCATCTCCCTCTGCGGCTGGACCAACAGGTATAAAAGTCGCAATAATCCAGACCACTAAAAAACGAGTTCAAGTTGATGTCTTCAATAGTGGATGTGCTGACATTCTGGTTCGGCGGCCCAACGCTGGGCCACTTGCCATCCAAATCGCAGCAGCAACGCTGGTTTGCAGCGACGCCAGCGTTAGATCGCGAGATACGGTGCGACTTTGGCAGGGTTACCGAGCGGGCTCTGGAGGGAAGACTGCCCCATTGGCGCCAAACCCTGCGAGGCGAGCTTGCCCTGGTGCTCCTATGCGATCAGTTCGCTCGCAATATCTATCGCGGTAACGAGAAAGCCTTTGCGGGAGACCTCCTCGCGCTGGAAGTTACCGAAGATATCCTACGGCGCGGAGACACCGGCAGACTCGGACTATTTCAGCAAATATTCGTGGGTATGCCGCTGGAGCACAGTGAAAAACTCCCGATGCAACGACGCTCCGTGGCATACTTCAGCCAGTTGCAGCGACAGTACCAGGGTGACCCAAGTGTTGCCCCATACCTTGCGACCCACTATCGATACGCCCTGGCTCATCAGGCAGTGATTGAGCAGTTTGGGCGCTATCCGCACCGCAACGCGGCACTCGGCCGCGAATCTACAGATGAAGAGAAACAATGGCTGGCACAAGGGGGCGGCTTTAAATAATGGATTTACTCGGTTGGTTATCACTCGCAGGTATCTGTGCACTCGGGGCCATGTCTCCTGGGCCCAGTCTATTGATCGTAATGCGCTCTTCCGCATCAGGGCTCCAGCAGGGGCTCGCCAGTGCAATCGCCCATGGGGCTGGTGTCGCCATCTATGCCGCCCTCACCGCTTTTGGTCTAGCCGTACTAATTACCAGCTCACCACTGCTGTTCAGTATTTTGCAATGGGCCGGTGCCGCCATGTTGGTGTATTTAGGCTGGAAGGCCCTGCGCGCACCAGCACCGGGCTCCAGCACCACCAAATTGGAGGCACCAAAACAAAGTACTCAGCGCGCAATCGCGCAGGGTTTTGGTGTAGCCTTTTTTAACCCCAAAATTGCAGTGTTCTTTACTGCCTTATTCAGTCAGTTTGTATCGGAGCAACAGACTCTTACCACTAAGTTGGGAATGGCCGCAGTAGCTTCCGGGATAGATACCCTCTGGTATTGCATCATCGCCTTGGCAGTACATGCCAGCCGCAAGCGTCAGTTAGTCAGCAAGCACCTGGGCCACCGCATCCAGCAATTGTTTGGCCTATTGCTGATCGGACTAGCTGCAAAGCTCGTATTGACGATCTGATTTCCTTCGATTGACGGCCACAGCCCAGAGTCAGAAAGGGCAAAAGACAGTGCCGAGAAGCCTGCTCGATAACCAAGCGGCAATTAACGCTTACATTTAAAAAAAACAGGCCCGGTTTACGGGCCTGTGATAGCGGAGTTTGCAACTCGGCACCTGGGGGGTTACACCGAGCTGCGAAGCGGCATTATGACAGCCTTAAAAATTCCCTGTGTTCAGGCTATCGCAACCCTCTCTCTCCTGACCGCAATTAATTTCCCGCCTATTTGTCGACCCCTGCGTTGACACTGAATATTTATACAGTTACTGTATGGTCATACAAAAAAATTGGAATGTCTGAAAGGCAATTGGGAGGCACATCATGGCCGTAGTAGCTGTTTGGAAATGTGATCGAGACGGAGCAATGTTCGACAACAAAAAAGATGCTGAAGAACACGATAAGATGCTGGAACTGGCTGCCAACATCACCTCACTAATAGAGCGCCATATCGAAGGTATTGATGAACAGACTGGCGAAGAAATAGGGCTGTTGTTAGCCAAGCGCCGCGATTCACTAGCCAAAGCCTGCAAAGGCAAACCGGAGGCTCTGCTGGAAGGGGACAGTGCAGAGGAAACCTCTGATGAAACTGTTACTCCCTTTGCCGCCAACCAGTAAGTGCTTGTAGTTTCATCCCTGTACTCTGCCCGGTTAAGCCGGGCTTTTTTATTATCCCCCCCCTCAACTATTTGATGATTAACCAGTGTCGCTGGCCATGCTCACCTCTCTCTAACCAGCGATACCCTTCTTGCCCGCTGTTTACAGAGCTTTCACAGCCTGAACAATATTAACTACGGCCAAAGCCAATATCACCACCCAGCTGATCAGCGTACCCCAAAAACGCCCCATGTGTGTCCCACCTTTACCGGCAGTTAGACCATATGCGTGGAAAATACGGGAAAGTAAAAATGAAATCCCAAATATATGCAGCCAAATTTGTGATAAACCACCCAGTTCAGCAAGTAAAAGTAGTAACAGTGCTATAGGTGTATATTCAATTGCATTCGCATGCACTCTCACTCGGATCTCATTAGAGCGATCATCACCGGTGCCAATTCCCACACGCTTAGTGCGGCGAAACTGCACCACCCTTAGTGCCAGGTAGATAATCAGGATTGCACAGAGACTGGTATAAAGTGCCGTAACATAGGCCATTAGGTCGATCCTTTTTCTTATTCATCAGACTGTTGGAATATAGCTGTAAAGACTATATTGCTGCCACACAGATCCTATACAACAAGCAAGGCTTTTTTGCTCATTGTCTTAATTTCCTGTAGGCAGATAACAAAAGAGCGGGCAATACCCGCTCTTTACTTCACAGCTATGGCCAGGCCAAATTAATATTGGTAGCCAAAATTGTGACCCTTGGTGGGCTTCAAATGGCGATCTCGCAAACGGGTAGAACGAGTAACGAGAGATTGAGGTTCACCCTCAATCAATACCTGTTCCGGGTAGCTGGTAACTTCCAGGGGATCTCCGCTCCAAACGACGATATCAGCCACTGCACCCTGCTCCAGTGTCCCGCCCTGCAGATTGAAAATATCAGCCACATTGCTGCTGATAGACTTCAGGGCTTCCTCATAAGGTAGGCCATGAGCAACAGCATTACCGGCCGACTGGCGAGATAGATACACATTGTGGGTAGAAGCGTAGTCGGGCCCACTAATAGCCACTTTTACACCTGCCTTGGTAAGTAACGCCGCATTATCGAGGCGCGCACCCAGGCTGGAAAAGGAAATAGGCAAGTTATTGATAGCATCAATAACCACTGGCACCTGGGCCTCAGCCAGCTGATTCGCTACCATCCAGCCCTCAGCTGCTCCCAGCACCACCAGTTTCACACTGAAGGCTTTGGCAAGCTCAATTGCACCGAGAATATCGCTGGCGCGATTGGCGGTAATGACCAAAGGCTCCTTAGCACTCACCACCGGCTGTAAGGCCTCCAGATCTGCCAAACTGTAATCCAGTTCACGCCACTCACCACGACGAATCGCAGCGCGATTTTCCCGGTACTCCTTAGCTTCACTCAAGGCCTTCTCAACCTTGGCATAGGCATTGGCACGACTGCCGCCAGCTAACTGTGCACCGGCCTCTCCTAAATAGGCCTTCTGGGCTACATCTTTGGCTTCTACACTATCGAACTCACCATTCAGCTTAATAGCAAAGCTGCGCCCGGCGAATACGCGCTGGGCTTCAACAGCACCGTCATCCCAGGTGCTGATACCGGGAAAAACTACAGCACTGGTCACGCCCCCTGCGCGATTGAAAGGAATCAAAGTAGATTTAGGGTTGTAGGCGGGCAGCGGATTAAATGCACTGCCAATACTCTCACCAGTTACCGACTGATCATTTGTTGAGCTGGCAGCACTGATTTCCACCAGACCAAGCTCGGAAACCGGCGCTATCACTCCCGGAGTGACTACTTTGCCTTGTGCATCAATTACCCGGTCAGCAGAAACGCTCAGGGAGGGGCCTACCTGCTCCACTTTGCCACCGACAACAAGTACATCGGCAGACTCCAAACTGCCTTTGTCCCCCAAGGTATGCACCTTGCCACCCTTGATAAGGATGCTCTCTGCCTGGGCACTAGCTGCCAGAACTCCGAGGGCAAACGCACAAAAAACAACTACTCTTTTCACTGCCGCTCTCCCTCTGCATTGAGAATACCCAGCTCAAAATCGCTGCGCGGTTGGCGCTTTTCATCAGCGCGGTCATACATCAGTTCACCATCGATAAATACTTGATCGACGTGGGTGTAAACACTGAAGGGATTACCAGACCAAACCACAACATCAGCCATTTTGCCCTTCTCCAGGCTGCCAGTTTGTTCTTCAATACCCAACGCCTTAGCAGGGTTTGATGTCATCCAGGCAACGGCATCCTTGGGTTGGATATCAAAACCCGCGCGTCGGCCCGCAGTCATCGCTTTGGCTACCTCTTCATTCAGGTGCTGCACGCCCACACCGGAATCGGAGTGGATCATAGCGCAGGCTTTGGCCTGGTCGACAATCGCAATATTCGCCTCGGTCATATCAAAGGCTTCATGCTTAAAGCCCCACCAATCGGCCCACATCGCTGCGCAAACATCGTTTTCTGCCAGCAGGTCGGCTACTTTGTAGGCCTCAACTGCGTGGTGGAAAGTAGAAACCTTAAAGTCGAACTCTTTAGCAACATCCATCATTACGGCCATTTCCTCACCGCGATAGCAGTGATTGTGCACCAGAATATCGCCGTTCAGCACACCCGCCAGGGTTTCCATCCCCAGGTCGCGCTCGGGCTCATCGCCGCCATTCTTTACATAGTCTTCCCATTTTTTCTTGTAGCTGCTGGCTTCAATCCAAGCTTTACGATAGCCAGCCACATTCCCCATACGCGTTGAGGGAGAAGTACCCTTGCCACCGTAAACACGCTTGGGGTTCTCACCACAGGCCATCTTCAAACCATAGGGCGCACCGGGGAATTTCATATCCTGCACACTGCGGCCGGGCACATTCTTCAGGGTTACACTGCGGCCGCCGAACAGGTTGGCGGAACCTGGTAGAATTTGCAAAGTGGTAACGCCACCTGCCAGTGCCAACGGGAACTGGGGGTCCTGGGTCCATACGGAGTGCTCTGCCCACACTTGCGCAGTATTGGGCGAAGTCATCTCATTGCCGTCTTGAGAGGATTCGATAGAGGGTGCCGGATAATCACCCAGATGGGAATGCACATCAATAATACCGGGGGTAACCCATTTATCCTTGCCATCCACCACCAGGGCTCCTTCCGGAGCCTTCAGGTCTTTACCGACCTGGGCAATCTTGCCACCTTCCAATAACAGATCTGTATTTTCCAGTTGCTCGCCAGTACCGGTGAGTAAAGTGGCCCCCTGAATCAGGACCGGACGGGACTGACTGACTGAATAAGTGGAGGGAAAGGCATCCAGGCGGGCGAAGTCCAGGGATCTCTGCTCGCTCTCAACCTTCTTCTCTCCGCAAGCGGACAGCAGCAACGTGGCACAAAACAGAGCCACGACACCGCGCCCGAAAACTCGAGAATGCAGCTGCATAGTAAATCATCCAATGGTTTTGAATATAGCGGTAAATGCTATCAGGTTGTTACGCTGTAGCCACTACTTGACCGTGCAAAAGTTTTAGCCCTACCAGCGGGTACACCATATTTCATTTGGCCCCTATAGCTCCGCAAAACACTGTTGAACCGAATCACATTGACGCAAACACGTGATTACAAACTCGCTTACAAATAACGGCGTGTCAGCAAAGACTGCGTGCTAGATCAAAAAACGAATTAGCTACCTATATACTTTTCTTTTTCTACGTGGTGCAATTTCTGGTGAAAAAATACTCAAGGGTGACTCAGGAGGAGAACAAATGATCAAGGAGAGCAATTTACCTATTTTCTCACCCTCCCCAGCCCTTGCCTCAACCCGGGAGCTGGATTCGAATCAGGTTTACGAGGCCCTGCGTAAAAGTGAGGAGCGCTACCGGGAACTGGTTGAGCATGCCAACTCTATTATTATGCGCTGTGACAGAAATGGGAGAATTACTTCTTTCAATGAATACGCACAACAACTCTTTGGCTACACCGAGGCTGAGATAATTGGTAGGCACTTGGTCGGCACAATCGTACCCGCCAGTGAAACCAGTGGGCGTGACTTGCGTAAACTGATTGACGATATCTGCGACCACCCACAGGAACACCGCTACAACATCAACGAAAATATTACCAAATGCGGTAAAAGGGTTTGGATTGCCTGGACCAATAAAATTATATCCGACGAGAGCGGCCGCCCCAGCGGCATACTCAGTATTGGTACAGATATTACCAAGCAGCGGCTATTAGAGGAGGAGCTGCGCCAAGCCCAGAAAATGCAGGCTATCGGTGAGCTGGCCGGTGGCATAGCACATGATTTCAACAATATGATTCACGGGATCAGTGGCTACGCAGAGATAATACAGCAGATCTCCGAAGACCCCCGTATCAGTGAATACACTAATCATATCCTGACTACAGCGCGCCACGCAGCAGAGCTGACCAAGCAGCTACTCACCTTTGCCCGCAAAGGAAATTATCAGCTGAAGGATTGTAATACTCACGAAATTACACGTGACGTTTGCGCTATGCTCGGCCGAACCATCGACCGGCGTATCCGTATCGAGCAACTACTCGAGGCTAATCGCCCCCATGTAATTGGCGACCCCGCCCAACTAAAAAGCGCCCTTTTAAATATTGGCATCAATGCAAAAGATGCAATGCCGAATGGAGGCACCCTACGCTTCACCAGCAGCAACATCACTATCGAAAAAGAGATAACTATCGCTGATTTTGAAGTTCAGCCCGGCCATTACTTGTTAATCACCATTAGTGACAGCGGTACCGGAATGTCACCTGAGGTGCGACGCCGGATCTTTGAGCCTTTTTTCACAACGAAGGAAAGTGGCCGCGGCGCTGGCCTTGGGCTCGCAGCCGTGCACGGCACCATCCACCTCCATAAGGGCGCAATTAAGTGCCATAGCCGTGAAGGAGAAGGCAGCACCTTCAAGCTATACCTGCCAATTTCCAAAGCCCGTCCGGAAAAACCCGGCGCTCCAGCAAACCTGCCTTCGGCTGGGTGCAAACTGAACATCATGGTTGTAGACGATGAAGCTATTGTTCGGAGTTATTCAAAAACTCTTTTTGAAATGAATGGCCACAGTGTTGTGGCTTTTGCTACGGCTGAACAGGCAATTACCTACTACCGCCAACATTGCGATCAGGTGGACCTGGTGATTCTCGATATGATTATGCCTGGCATGGATGGCCAGGAATTATTTGCTTTCCTCCGCCGTATTAACCCCGAAGTAAAAGCCCTACTTTCCACAGGTTACAGTGTCGATAGCAAAGTTCAGGAGGTAATCGCTGATGGAGTACTAGATTGTATCCAAAAGCCATTCACTTATGAGCGCCTCAGTAAGAAAATTGAAGGGATGATTGCCAGTGGCTTGCTGAGCAACACCAAGAAACAGTGAAGATAAGTGATACCCTAAACTGTATCGCCGGCAAATGACATGTAGTGGGTGCTGCAGTACTACCGGCCTAGAGAATAATATGCGGCAAGTAACGGCTCATATCCTGAGTCACAATATTTCCATCTTCACGAATAGACATTCCAGCCGCCATATCATCCACCAACCAACTACCTATCAGCGTATAGTTTTTTCCAAACTTTGGCAGTGGATGCATAGCCTGAAATACAAATCCCTCTTCACCGTAAGGGCCACCGGAAAGGGATTGCACATCACCTCCACGCACAATGGAAATATTAGCTCCTTCCCGGGAAAAAATCGGTTTCTTTACCAGCTCAGTAAATTCAGCAGCATTGTGCAGCTCATCCTCAAAAAAAGATGGTAGCAGGTTTGGGTGCCCCGGAAATAACTTCCACAACATCGGCAGCAGTGCTTTATTGGATAAAATCGCTTTCCATGGCGGTTCCAGCCAGCGCACATTATTAGTCCCCAGCAAAGAGCCAAACTCTTCTCGGAACATAAACTCCCAGGGGTACAGTTTGAACATCCAGGTAATCACCTGGTCTTGCATATCTGTAAAAAAACCATCCGTATCACAACCGATATCTTCCATAAAGACAAAATGGCTGGTAATGCCGGCCTCACTGGCACAGTCCTGCAGGTATTGGACAGTACCGCGATCCTCTTCAGTATCTTTGCAACAGGCAAAGTGTAGTTCGCGACCAGGAGTGAGAAACTGTAAATCCAGGAAACGATTAACCAGCTTTTCCTGTAAGCTATTGAACTGATCCGACTGCAGCGGCAGGGCCCGCCGGTCCACATTATCCTGCAACCATAACCATTGCCAAAAACCAGTCTCGTAAAGACTGGTAGGCGTATCCGCATTATTTTCGTAGAGCTTTGCGGGCCCCTGCCCGCAATAGGCAAAATCAAGACGGGAATAAAGACTGGGGTCGCCGTTCTTCCAGGAGTTGCGTACAAAATCCCAATGTTGCTCAGGGATACAAAAGCGTCGTAGCAGCTCCTCATCCTCCAGCACCTTCGCCACCACATCCAGGCACATCTGATGGATTTCTTCGGTAGGCTCTTCTATATGTTTTTCTACCTGCTCCAGGGAGAACTGATAGTAGGCGCTCTCATCCCAGTAGGGTTCGCCATACATTGTGTGGAAGTGAAACCCAAACTCCTGAGCCCGCTCCTGCCAGCGCGGGCGTTCGCCAATCGGCAACCTCAGCACAAAATCAGCCTCCCCAGCCCCGTGAACCACTACTGGAGCGACCACCACCCCAGCTGGACTTAGCTGAAGCCACAGACCCAAAGCCGCCGCGAGAGACCGTCTTTGTTACCTTGGGTTTCGGGTCCATCGCACTCTTGTCAACCGTATAGGACGACTTGCCGTATCGACCGATCACCTGCCCATCCGCTGTCATCAAACGATCGTAATAACGGGAACCAGAGGCAGAATAACGATAGACGGGGTTATAGTAACCGGAGGAGTAATGGCGCCTATCATTATCCAATAGTGAAGCAACCATAAACCCGGTCATCAGGGGCATCCAGAAACCACTGCTAGTCTCGCGGCAACTTCCAAACTCCGTTTCGCACTGGGAAAGATTGGCATACTTGGGGCCAGTGCGCTCAGCCTCTTCCAGCGCGCGCTGGTAGGCAGCCTCACACTGGGCCTCATCCAATTGGGTATTATTTACGCAGTCCTCAACTGAGGAAACTACTTTAACCTCTTCATCAGAGGAGCAGCCGACAAGGGCTGCTGCCACACCGATTGCCAAAGGGCGCAGAACAAAGCTTGCTCCCCGACCTTTGCGCATCCGCGCGAGATTGATAGTTTTGGTACGTTTCATCCTCACTCCCGCTTAGTAGCTCATACAGGCAGCATTAAGGACACCGACAGAAATTGTTGTGGCTGCCAGCATAATCCCAGCAGACAACTCCCCGTCTTCAATACGCTCAACAATACGAGGCATAAACCCGAAACGGATAATGGCAAACGCAATCAACTGAGCAATTAACGCAACTACCGCCCAAGTAGCGAAGTCGGTAATGGACACCGAATTGCTGGCAGCACCACCCACAGCAATGGCGAAGCCGAGCACCGCACCACCAAAACCAATAGCAGCCGCTGCATTCTTATCCTCTCGAATCAACTTCCACTCATCGTGGGGGGTCACCAGTGCGTAGAGGAATTTAAACGCAATTAAAAATACCAGTGACAGGCCAAAATAAGCCGCAAAATGAACGATACCAGTCAGTAAATCATAAGGCTGGTCCATTGATACTTCTCCTTATTATCCGTGAATAGTCAGCTGTGAGGGGGTCAGTGTAATACCGGTACTGATAACTAGGCTACGACTTAAATAGCCAGCATTCTCTTCTTTTTCTTCAGCGGAGAGAAACAGAGATTCAGTGCGCTGATCAGACAGTTCGCGTTCGAACAGCATGGTAAATTGATCCGTTTGCGAGAAGTCTCCGCCCTCTTCATAGGTCTTTTCAGCCATGTGCACCGGATTGTGGTAATCACCAGTGGAGGTCCATACCCTGCTATAGGAACGATCATCCAGCTGGTAGTTGGCAGCGCCTATCTTTTCTTTTAATAGAGTATCCCAAACCTGCTGGCTAGAAACATCCTGGGTATCGTAAAAGTGAAACAGCTTTACATCCACGACATGCTCATCACTCTGGCCACCTTCAGCTACTACCTGCAACCAAGCATCATCGTCGGTATAGAAGCGATAAACCCATGTACCGTCCAACTCCACCACACCAGCTGCTTTGATAATTTGTGTGGGGGAACAGGACTCAATGGTGAGTTCATCCAAGATCAGACGAATTGCCAGTGGGTCCAACTCAAAACTGGCTCCCAGGCGCAAACCCATAATCTCCGGCGTTTTTACTACCGGAGCTTCCTTCCCCTTAAATTTTTTAATCAGTTTGGTAAACATGTACCAACACCTTCCCCTTCATTCATTTTTATATCGAAGCAGCGCTTTTCATCTAACCGCTTGGCCGAGATGTAGTACAGCATATCCCCGTTACTAACCTGGTCTGTAAGCGCGGGATTCACATCGATTTTTATTACATCCTTGCGGCGGACAGCGATCAGTGTTGCGGACAAATCCTGTTTGAAATGATCAAACAGGGGACCAAACGGCAGTGGCCGCTCCCCTCGATACTCTACACTGTACTGTGTCATTCCATAAGTACTATCCAGAAGCTGGCGGTGCAAACGTGCCGAACCGGGGTCCAGCGAAGACTTGGCTAAAAGCTCTACCGCTACAGAGGGAATACATTCGATATTCGGGCAGTGCGCACGCAGCAACTCACCCACATTTTCGTCTTGGAAATAGGCTGTTTTATGGCTATTAGGGCTGTGCTTATCACAGAACAAAGCCGTAGTGAGTGTTACATCATCTAACGGGTTGTCGATAATAATTCTCGCGGCTTCTGCCAGTCCGGCGCGCTGCATACTCTCGATATGGGAGAAAGATTCAACCCGCACAAAATCAATTTTGCCAGGCATCGGGTTTTCAATATCAGCCTCTACACAGAGCACTATTTCAGACGTTGTGCCATTGGTCTTGGAGAGCAGAAGTTCAATCAGGCGCAGAGTTCGGGTTCCGTTCCAGCCGATAATGACCGTGTGATTGACATTACTTGTCATACGCAAGCCTCTCTTTCCTCTATGCACAAACTCAGAAACCGCAAAACCTACCCGGGTAACTACCATCGCAAACAGGCTCAGTCCAAGCGGTATCACCCAGCCCGCCACCACGATTTTTCCTGCAGGTGAAACTGGTGAGAAATCGCCATAGCCGACCGTCGATGCGGTAACCACCAGCCAGTAAATAAAGTTTTCGGGAGCGATAATCTCGCTTTCTCCCGCAGCACTCAGCAGCAGATAGCTGCCGACCACATAGCCCAGAACGGCAACGAGAATGGTTGTTATATTTGCCTTAACAAAAAGCGACGCCAGAAGGCGTCGCACTTTAAATAGCAGCACTGGATCAGGCCTTTTCGCGGCTCGCCAGCAATTGTGCCAGTTTATCACTACCACTGACCTGGCCCCCGGGCTTGATGCCTGCCGCCTTCAGCTTGGCATCAAGGCTAGATCCGCTCTCCTCCGTGGCCAGCTCTTCCGCCGCTTCCAATTCAGCTGCACGCTCCTGCTGCTTGCTCTTAATCCGGTCCAGGCTGTCCAGGGCTGTCTTGATCTTGCTGTTAGCACCCATGTGACGGGAGGAAACAGCAACCTGGGCTTTTTGCACGGACTCAGTCGCTTTGATCTGATCTATCTGCTGTTCCATACGGCGCACATTGGTCTTGGCTTTGGAAATATTGCCTTTCAGTGAGCGCTCGGAGTTCAGGAAGCCTTCCAGCAGGCTCTGCTCAGTTTCCAACTGGGCCTCAAGCTCAGTAACGCGCTCAGCACACTCCAGGGCCAGGCTGTCATCGCCCTTCTCACTGGCACTGATAGCATGAGTACTGTAAGTCTCAATATCGGCCTGTAAGGATTCCACTTTGCTCTCGGCCAGCTTGCGCTTGGCCATGATCTTAGTCAGGTTCTCATCACAAGCTTTCAATTCAGCCTTAGCCTCGCGCAATTCCTGGTCGAGAATGCGGATAGACTGGCTGTCCGCAACTGCTTCAGTACCCTCGTTTACCGCACCTTTCAAGGCAGTCCAGATTTTTCTCAGGCTCATGCTACACCCTCCATTTCAAAATGATCTGCATACAAATCCAGGAAATCCCCCACATTGGAAAACAGGGTTTCAACTTCCTCGATAACTACTTCGTCCTTGCTGGACACAGACAGCGCACCAAATGCAACGTAATAGCTCTGGCCGCCAATATTTTTGATGGCTATCGCCGTCAAAGGAACCAACTGATGTGTCTGGAGAATCATCTCATTCAGTGCAGCCACATCATCAACCTGGCTCACTGGAAACAGGATGCTCTCTACAACAATCTGCTTTTCCCCGACGTAGACAAACGCATCGACACCTTCATCGTTAGAAATGCTGAGGCAGTCACCCTCAGACTCGACTACCCACCCAGTGTGGTTTTCCGCCAACTGGCGCAGGTTTTCATGATTCCAGGTCATCTCAACTCCCTCGCTGTGGAATATTGGTCACAAATATAGCATCAAAAAAACGACGGTCAATAACTTATTTCAAACTTATGTTGCAAATAATACACATAAGGATAGTATTTACCACAATAGTGATATCAACTGTAACGGAGTAGAGCCCATGGACCACAAGCAAAGCCTCGGCAATCAGCAAGCATTGGCTCCTTACAAACAGGCCATTGCCCGCTATGTGCGCGCCTCTATGGCTTTGAAGGGTATGCGTTACGGGGATCTGGCCCAGGCCCTGGCCGATAGAGGGATTTCAATGACCACTGAGAATTTGCGTAGCAAAGTGAGCAAATGCATGTTTTCAGCTGATCTGCTGGCGGCCATCATTGATTCTTTATCTGTTGAAGACAGCGCCATGCCTGAAATCCTCAAACAGGCGCGGGAAATGCAAGATCGAGGACTCTATACCGAGCAGGACAAAAGCTAACACTTCCCTCATTCCGGTGCCAGCACACTGGGTCACACTTGCCTCAGCCTGAGTGGCAGACAGGTTAAGCAGGGAAACGAGGGGACAGATCACCGAATGAAAACTCAAGAGATTCTTGGGTAAAACTGGTTGATTTCAATAGACTTGCTCGGGTGCAGCACCGCCCTTTTAGAGCCCATTACCACTCTGTTAATAATACTCTGCTAGTAGTGGTGAAGCTTGTATACCGGCTCACCATTACCGCATTTGCCAACAACCACTGGCTCAGCCAGCTTCGCTCCAGCCGGAATTATCTTATTGGTCGGCCACCAGACAAAGCAGGCATAGCGAAAGTTGACTGCCCAGTTACAGTAAAGCCTGCCCTTGTCCTCTTCATAGAATCGCGCTTGGCAAAAACTTAGGGTTGGGCTTCGCACACCCTGCTGCTGTTGCGCATCCACAACAATAATATCGACAGCCGCCACACTAGAAACCCAGAGGCAGGGAATCAACAACCACAATTTCATAGGCGCACTCATTGAGGCTTTAAACTGGACTTTCTTAAAGCCTAGCAGCCCCGGCGCAACTTTCATTTCATAATCAGGTTAATTGCCTAAGCCAGCTGCTGGCCTCTCTCCACCAACGCTCCGCGAAGCTCTACAATTAAACGCTCGATACAAGCCCGCTTGTTCTCAACCCAATTAAAGTAAGGCAGAGGCAAAACCCGAATTCCCGCCCGGTGCAGTATCTTGTAAACCTGGGTGGTGAAATGCTGCTGGTGCTCTCCCGGATAGCCAATAAGATCCACCCCCAGGATCACTCCCTGGTACTCACACACCACATCGACTCGCTGACCCGCAATAGGAAAGTTAATCCAGTGAACGATACCCTCCGCATCAAGCTCCGCGCTTACCTCCCTGGCAAAATCGCAGGAAAACTCCCCACTTGGCATCACCGTCAGATTAGCTGGTACAAAGGATAAATAGCGACGCAGTAGATGCCCGGGAGGCAACAGCTCAGGGTTAATGGAGTATGCTACCCGCTGTTCCTCCTTGGCCCTTGTAACGGCCACATTAAACATATCGGCACGATTGAGATAAGCAGCCGCCCGCAGGGATTGGTCATCAAGGCTAAGGGAAAGAAGCATTACATCGCGCTCCTCCCCCTGAAAACCATAGGGCGTAGCAACCCGTACCGAAAAACTTCGCAGTTTTGCTGCGGAAAAAGCCTTGGAAATTTCCTTGTCCAAATAATCGACCTGCTCCCTGTATGGGGACAACACACCAATAGAAGGCTTCAAAGCATTGTCATCATAGCGATCAAAATAATTACGCAATTGAGCAATAACCCAGTCTTTTTCCACTTTATTTCTACCAGTCTTGGCTCGTCTTCCCTCTAATGGGTGGAAGGAGAGGGCCAGCTCCTGGGTACTCCCAGGGCGGGCCTGCATTATTTTGAGTCGATCATCGTAAAAAGCGTGATTACTGAAAGCTATCAGCTCTGGCTGGCTACGATAATGCTCATCAAGCAGGGTTACCGCATCCTGGCTAGCCAGATTGTCCGATACCAGATCAAGAAGAGATTGATCCCGATAACTGTAAGATGCAGGTAGTTCTCCGCACTGAACGACTTCCCCCCATAGACGCTGCTGTTGCTTTACCGGGAGGAAGGAAATATGTCGCAGCTGCTTGCCATCACCAACCACGACCGCACGTTTGGCTCGGTACAGTGCAGGTAACGCACTTGAAATATCACACTGGGTGGACTCATCGAAAATTACCAGATCGAACATGCCGCGCATTAATGGCAAAATCTCGTTGAGTTCATCCAGGCTTGCCAGCCAAATAGGATAGGCTTGCAAGACCAAATTCATGTTAGTCTTGGCAAATCGTTCCGCCTGGGTTTTGGAGGTCCTTGCCCTCAGAGCCTGATGGAATTTAACCAGGCTACTTCTCTCTTTGTTTAACAGCCGGACAAGTTTCTCCCTGCGACAGGCATTAATATAGCTGGCAGCCTGCTGCTCAAAACGCTGGCGCAGTTGACCGATAGCTTCTTGTAATCCCCACAGTCCGTCCATATTGAGCCGCCGCCGGAGTAGCGACTCACCCAGGCGAGCCAGCCAAGCCCCCATACCTGCAGGCCCCAAAAATTTTGCTATCCGTAGCGATCGCGAAAAACGGCGCTCAGCTTTCCCAAGTGATCTTCGAATCTCCTTCAAACTGCGCCTCAACTTGGCCGCACTCTCTTTAGGTGGCTCAACACCCTCCTTGAGCAGGGTATCCAGGTGCGCTTTCAAACTGCGGGTAAATCCCTGCTCCCCCGCATGTACGTAGCCTTCAGTGAGCCCATAGCTCTCACGTAATTTGTTTCTTACCACATCAATGGCTTCTGGTGTTTTGGACACAACCAAAACAGCGTCGCCATGCAACATCTGGTCTATAGCCATAGCTGCAATGGTAAAGCTCTTTCCCGTACCCGGTGGGCCAGAGACAAGGCTAAGAGGGAAATGAGCCGCATTGCGTAATGCTCGCTCCTGAGCCTGGCTCAATAGCCCAGGTAACATCTCGGGTTCGCTGCAGCTTGCAATAAAGCTGTCAGATTCCCCCCCCAAAACTAAATGCAGCGGCACCTGGAGATTTTGCTCACAAGCCAGCTGCCCTAACTCGTGCAAAACGCCACGTGAACCTCTGGATCGATCAGCCAGGATTATTGCAGCGGCACTGATTAGCTCTGGCTGTGAGGCATTAGTCTTTTCCCTAATCTGGGCTCCTGACTGGAGACTCGGCCAGCGACCCAATTCCTCCAAACCACCGAGCAAGCTGTGTTCATGCATCCAGCGCCCTACATCAGCCAATTGAGAGGAATCCAAAGGAAACTGAAGCCGTGGAAAAGAACCCATCACCTCAGGGTCAATATCAGGCTTAAGAGTTAGCCGAAGCACAGGAAAATTAATTCGCAGATCGGTGGTATTGATCTCAACGAAACTATTATCTTCACGATAAATCCGGGCGGGAAAATATAAAAGAGGTGCAAAAAGCTTACGTTGGTTTGTTACACCGCTTTGACTGAAAAGCTGGCCACAAATAAAAAAACTAGTGTAGATTAGCTGGCGTTCTTTTCTGTAAGCATCTGTCAGCTCTATCAGCTTTGTGGCAGAGGCATCCAGTAACGGAACCCTGTGTAACTCACCGCTACTCAGGTAATCCTGTTCAGCAATGAACGAACAGCGGTTTTCGGCCAGTCGAGCAATATTTGAAAGCGACAGATCGTGGCTATCGGCCTGATAACAGCGGCGAAAATACTCAATTAGTAATCGTTGTCTTCCCTGCATATTCGCCGTATTACCCATAAAGCGAAAATGCTATACGAAATTCCGCCGCTATGACAGGCAAAATATCTCTTTTGCCCTAGCTATCACCTGCCAGTGCACGGAGCTGTTTGGATTCAGCAATACTCAAGCGCAATCCATACTTTTCTACAATGGAAATAAAGCGCTGAACATAAATTTTGCCAACAGGCTCGTAAGGGGGCATCCACTCATCAGGCCCTTTGTGCCCCTTACTCTGGTTGCGCCCATCATCCACTAACCACAGATTCTCAATATCTTCGGCAAATCTTCTTTTCTTCTCACGGCTCCAAGCTGCCCCGCCGTGATCATGTGCCCACTTCAACGGTACTATATGCTCCACATCCAGGTCTGATGCCTTGCTGTAAAAATTGCCGGTATAGGGATCCAACCATAAACCGGTATCCACCTTACAACCGTTACTGCGGGTATAGGTAACCGGGGATAGGGAAAAGCGGATTAACAGCTCATGGCGGGTATCCTGGCAGTCACTATCGAAGTCTGACCAACGTGGCAGCCATTCGGCCCGCTCGTAGGGTGCAGCAAGTGCGGTAACACTGAAAAACAAGAAACAGATCACTGTAAACTGTTTTGAAATTGATCGAACACTCATACAACTACTACCAATCAAATCCAGCTACTAGCCTACTTGAAAACCCTGCTTTTGAATATTACCTCTGTCAAATTTTGGTTCGCAGATCCCCCATCAAATTAGATTTCACGACAAAAGCACAGGGAAGTTGCCAGTGAAATCAGAAAGGTGTTTTTCGAAAACAAAAAAGGCGCAAAAAGTTATCCTTTCTGCGCCCCAATTTTGTCTATTCAATTGAGCCAGCTTTACCCAGCTTTTACCTGATTAGGCAGATACTGGCTCCGAACTGGGCTGCGACTCCAGTTTCTTTTTCGAGCCTTCTTCTGAACCCAGCACCTCAGTGGGCTTCACCTTATGGAAGACCGCATAAAACACCGGCACAGCAATCAGGGTTAGTACCGTTGCAAAGCCCAGTCCGCCCATAATGGTCACTGCCATATCGGCAAAGAATGCATCAAATAATAACGGGGACATACCCAAAATAGTTGTCACTGCAGCCAGAAATACCGGGCGCAAACGACTAACACTGGCGCGTTGAATTGCCGTCAACCGTGGCAGGCCAGCTTCAGTCTGCACCTCAATTTCATCCACCAATACCACCGCATTTTTAATCAACATACCAGATAGGCTCAATACGCCGAGAAGTGACATAAAGCCAAACGGCAAGCCTGTCAGCAGCAGGCCTACCACCACACCCACCAGAGACATGGGCACCACCAACCAGATAATCAGCGGCTCGCGTACGGTGCCAAACAGCAGGATCGATACCAGGATCATAATCAGGAATCCCAGCGGCAACCCTTTACCCAATGACTTCTGTGCATCCGTAGAGCTCTCATATTCACCGCCGAACTCTGTATGGTAACCGGGGGGCAAAGGCATACCCTCAACCCCTGCGCGAATACGATTAAAGGCGGCCATAGCGGTGACTCCCTCCGGGGCCTCGGCACTGATCGTTATTGTCGGGACCCGGTCGCGACGCTGGATCAGACCTTCCTCAGCGGTAGTCGCAAAGTCTTTGACCAATTGCCCCGCTGGAATATAGCCCTGCTCATTCGGACTCCACACCAAGCGATCCTGCAGGGAGCCAACCTGATTGCGATCACCTTCAGGCATGCGCGCGACAATCGGGATAATACGGTCGCCACTTTCAAAATCCCCTACACGATAACCGGCAGTCGCAAACTGGATAGTTCGGCTGATATCCGTATTCGTGACACCAGCGACACGAGCCCGTTCATTATCGAGATGGGCACGAATCGTGGGCTCTCGGCCACGCCAGTTATGGCGGATATCCTTCAGACCATTTTCCCGGAAAAGCTGCTCAGTATTTTCGGCGAGCGCACGCAGGGTGTTGAAATCGTGGCCGGAAATACGCACTTCCACATCGGCACCACCACCCGGACCAAATACCAGGCGTTTAAAGGTGATAAGCGCTTCCGGCTGGGAATCCCGCAACTCTGCTTTAGCCCGGTCTATCAGGCCAGCAATTTGCTCGCGATTCTCTGTGCGCACAATCAGCTGGCCATAGGCAGAATTAGGTGGCTCTGGGGCATAGGTCAGCATAAAGCGGTCCGCACCGCTACCGGCAACCGCAGTCACCGAAACTACTTCTTCCTGCACCAATAAATAGTCTGTAGCTTTTTGCAGCGCATTTTCTGTGCGATTAATATCACTGCCCTGGGGCAGGAGATAATTCACGTAGAAAAGCGGAGCATTGGAGTTAGGGAAGAAACCCTGCTTGACAAAACCAAAGCCAAAATAACTGACCATGGTCACGACAACCAGCAAAGCGATAGTGCCCCCCCGGCGATTCAGGGCACCGGATAGGACTCCCGCATACATACGGTAAAAACGGCCACTGTAAGGGTCTTCACTATCAGCATTCTTACCCGGCTTGAACAAGTGGTAGCCAAGGTAAGGAGTAATAGTGATTGCCAAAATCCAACTCAACAATAGTGAGATACCAATCACAGCGAACAGCGAGAAAAGGAATTCACCGGTGGCATCATCGGAAAGGCCAATACCGGAGAAAGCCATGATCCCAATAATGGTGGCGCCTAAAAGTGGCCAGAAAGTTTGGCGAACTACACGGCGAGCAGCATTCTGTGGTGCTTCTTTTTTCTGCACCCCCATCAGCATGCCTTCAGCAACTACAATAGCATTATCTACCAACATACCCATGGCGATAATCAGGGCACCCAGGGAAATTCGCTGAAGGTTCAAACCAAACAGGTTCATAATCAGTACAGTACCGAGCACGGTCAGCCCCAGTACCACACCAACTACTACACCTGAGCGCCAACCCATAAATAGGCATAGGACCAGAGTAACAATCACTACCGAGGAGATCAGGTTAAAAAGAAAACCGTCGACACTCTCCTCAACCACTTTGTGCTGCTCATAAACCGGCTGGATTTCTACCCCGAGAGGCAAACCCAGCTTAAGCTCATTGAGCTTGGCTTCCACTGCCGTTCCCACGTTTACGATATTTGTATTTTCAGCTCCAGCCACACCAATCAAAATGGCCGGCTTACCATTAAATCGTGCAATAAAGTTCGGGTTCTCGTCATAACCGAGGGATACATCCGCAATATCCCGTACTGCCAACATCGCAGTAGAGCCCGGTACACCCACGAGAATATTCTGAACGGATTCAAGATCACTGGCTGGATTGTCGACCACGATACGAGTTCGGAGGTCCTGACCTTCTATTTCACCTACACGCTGGGTGGAACTTTCCACCTGCAGTACCTGGGCCAGGTCATCAAGCGAGAAGCCGAACTGAGCAAGGCGCGATTCGTCTATATCCAAATAGGCCACTTCATCGATAATGCCGGAGCGGGAAACCTTCGCTACCCCCTCAACACTCAGTAGCTCGCGACGAATTGCTTTAGTAATTTCGCGCATTTCTGTCAGCGAAAAACCATCACCGGTTACCGCATAGTAAATACCATAAACCTCGCCGAAGTCATCATTAACCACGGACTGCATGGCGCCACTGGGCAACTCACGCTGGGCATCGTTAACCTTGCGACGCAGCTCATCCCAGACTTGCGCCAGCTCTTCCGAAGCGTATTGATCCTTTATCTGGACGCGAATTTCCGACATGCCCGGACTGGAAGTTGAGGTCACTTTGTCCAGCTGTCCCATCTGTTGGATAGCAACCTCTAATTTTTCCGTTACCTCCTCTTCTACCCGCTGCGCGCTTGCGCCCGGATAGAGAGTAAATACCCGCGCTTCTTTAATGGTAAATGCTGGGTCTTCTAGTCGGCCAATATCCGACAATGCCCAGATCCCACCTACAAGACAGATCAGCATCAATAACCAGCTGTACACTGGACGCTGAATAAATACATCAGAAATCTTCACGATACTTCCCCACTCTTGCCAGGGCCTGAGGTCATTTGAAAATTAACGTTGTGCATAGTTGCGTACTTTTGCACCGTCATAAAGATGTTGACCTCCCGCAGCCACCAGCTTCATCGCAGGGGTGAGACCATCCGTAATCTGAACCGCTTCTCCATTGGTCTGGCCAAGCGCCACCTGTACCCTGGATACTGATTGATCTTCGTTAATCTGCCACACATATGGATTACCTTCAGCACCAGTCTGTACTGCTGCCAATGGAATCCAGAAATCCCCGGTAGCTTCTTTCAGCTTTACGTTCACACGAGCTGTCATGCCTGGAAGAATTTGTACATTTTCGGGGCGGGGCATACCCAGCTCAACCACATAAGTCTGGGTTACACTATCGGCTTCAGCCTGGTGCTCACGGTATTTGAGTTCAAACTTTTGACCGGGTAGGAACTCGAACTCCGCTGTGATAGAGCTGATTTGATCTTCATTTCCTGTAGCCAACAATTTTTCCGGCACAGAAATCTGAATACGCACCTCAGAGATGTTTTGCAACCGAACAATTGCCTGGCCCGGCTGCACATTGGTGTAATTCTCTACCAACTGTCGAGTTGCCAATGCATCAAAAGGCACTCGCAACTGGGTATAGGCCAAATCCTGTTCTGCCTTTTCCAATGTTACTTTTGCCAGATCAAAGTTACTTTCTGTTTCATCCAGTTGCTGCTGAGAAATGACCTTCGATCCCGCCAGGGAGCGCTGCCGCTTCAAGGTTTTTTCCAGCAACTCCACGTTTACTTTGGCTTCCTTCACTCGACGGCGATAATCCCGATCATCCAACTCAGCAATCAGGGTTCCCTTAGGAATAATTTCCCCTTCCCTGATACTCAACTTGTCTAACTTGCCACCAACCTGGAAGGAGAGATCCACACTCTGGACCGCCTTTACACGACCGGCAAACTGGCGATCCGCCACTTCCGCCACATTGGTGACCGTAGCCACTTTTACCGGCCACAAGCGCTCAACCTGCTGTTCATCCGCTTCAGAACCAGAGCACCCCGCAAGAATCGCCGCTGCCGCTACCACCAAGGCAAGGGAGATACGAGAGTTTACCGACAATTTCATATTTCACTATCCAATAAATTATTTAACTGAAGATCAGGTATTCAGGTAAGCTCTGCCGACAACATCAGCAGCCGTTCGCGCAGGCGGGAAAACATTGGGTCCTCGGACTCCATAACTCCCAGCACCCGCCCCAGGAACATACCCTGGGCAGCAAGAATCAATAACTGGGCAAGTTCAGGGTCACCGTATGAGCTGTCAATTTCACCGCGCATTTCGATAACGTTACACTTGACCGGCTCAAGCAGGGCGGGATCTTCTGCGACTGCCGCAATCAACGCTCGCGGCAGCCCCTCATCATCTTCCATCAGCTCGAAAATCGCTTTAAGCCGTGACGCCAACACATCGTCACCAGCGGCGGCGAAAGTCTCTGCACTGGCATCCTCCCTGGCAATCGCGGCCTCCAGCATCGCCTTCAGCAGTGACTGTTTGGTACGAAAGTGATGGATAAGCCCACCCTTACTCAAACCACACTGGGCAGCAACTGCGTCCAGGGTGAGCTTTCGCGCCCCTTTTTCTCGAACTACCTCTTCCGCCGCACGGACTATGGCAGCTTTGTCGACTCTCGACACATGACCTCCCAGGCATCTTCAACCAAACCAACCGGCTGGTCGGTATCTTAGCGCCCCCCAGGAAAACGTCAAGCCATGCTACCCTCTGCCAGCGTCAAGCAAGGTTAAAAAGTGTTTACAAAGCCTATGATGACCAGCTGGACATCTTATGCGGTTTGAAACTGGAGTAATTTATGACGGAACAGCCCTGCCCTTGCGGCTCGGGAAAAAAGTTCAAAGCCTGCTGTAACCTCTACCTGTCTGGGCAGGCCTACCCGAAAATGGCAGAATCCCTGATGCGCAGTCGCTACAGTGCCTATGCGATGGGAAACCTGGCATACCTACGAAAAACATGGCACCCAGAAACTTACCCGGGTCTCAATGCGGACGATCTGGAGACTCAATGGACACGCCTCGAAGTTATTAAAAGCAAAGCAGGGCTGAAGAAGTCTGTAGTGGAATTTAAAGCCTGGTATACGGAGAATGATCAAGAGCATGTGATCCATGAGATATCACTATTTAAGCTCTATAAAAAACGCTGGGTCTACCTAGAACCGTTACCTAGTTGGCCACAAGCCGATCAGTAAAAAGAGAAACCAGGGTTAGAGGGGAACAAATTGCAGGGAGGTGTCAAGGAAGTGAAATAGCCTCAAATAGGCGCGGGAGCTACTCCGCTCCCGCGCCTCCTTTAACATTTTTTGCTTACTTTTAAAGCGAGCGCCCGACTTAGCCTTAGTGTGGGCACCACCTTTTTTTAGCAGTGGATTACAAGCCACGTAATTACGAGGCTTGGCGACTTTCTTAGGGGTGTATTTTTTCATAGTATTTGGCCTTGCCTAATCAACGATAAAAGCCGAGGAAACTCGACAGGTAAATTCATTGTCAAATTGAATTCAATAGCACTCATAAAATTAAAATCCATTATTTTTCAAAGTTCTCATAAAGGGTGAACCAGTCAAGCCTACCCTTTTATGCAAATCACTTGGCGCAGCGTATGTACCACATCAACCAAATCCAGCTGATTATTCATCACCTCATCAATATCCTTATAGGCAGCGGGTATCTCATCAATCACACCTTTATCCTTTCTGCATTCTACGCCATGCGTCTGAGACTCAAGATCGCCTCGAGTAAATCGCTGACGAGCCGAGGTGCGACTCATTTTACGGCCAGCACCATGGGCACAGGAGCAAAAGGATTCGGGATTTCCACGCCCACGAACAATAAATGATTTCGCCCCCATCGAACCGGGAATAATCCCCATCTGATCCTTTTGGGCACTGATCGCCCCCTTACGTGTCACATAGACATCCCGTTCGAAGTGGCGCTCGCGCACTACGTAATTATGGTGGCAGTTAATAGCCTCTGACGTTAAGGTAAACTTCGGCACGTAAGCCCCCAGGCTATTCAACACAAGCTTCATCATTTCCTGCCGGTTTAACCTGGCGTATTCCTGTGCCCAATTTACAGCTTCAAGGTAATCATTGAAGTGGCTACTTCCCTCAGAAAAATATGCCAGGTCCCTATCTGGCATATTTTGCATATTTCCAGCCATATCCCGGCGTGCCAATTGAATAAAATGCTCTCCAATTGCACTACCAATACCTCGGCTGCCGGAATGTAGCATCACCCACACCGCATTACTCTCATCCAGACAAATTTCAATAAAGTGATTGCCTCCACCCAATGTCCCCATTTGGGTAACCCAGGTTTTCTGGGGCTGACGCAACTTCTTCATAAGCCCAGGATGCTTTTCAAACAACCTATCTACACCGGGAGCTAAAATTTTGCAGGCAGATTCCCTGGCAGTAATCATCTTATGACGACCCCGTCCAACGGGTACTTTCACCTCAATGGCCTCCCGCAATGCTTTTAGGCTGTCTGGCAACTGATGGGCATGCAACGAAGTTCGCACCGCATTCATGCCGCAGCCAATATCCACACCTACTGCGGATGGTATGACTGCACTAAACGTAGGAATCACCGAACCAACTGTCGCCCCTCGCCCCAAGTGAACATCCGGCATTGCCGCCACATGGGAATGAATAATGGGCAATTGAGCAATATTCTTTAGCTGTTCTAAAGCAGCCGGCTCAACCTTATCGGTAAATATTTTTACCGGCACACTACCTGAAGATGCGTTTTTATTAAGTACAATTTTTACAGGCATATAGAGTCCTTGGATTGATCCAATAAATCATTAAAAGCCCTCCAAAGCCCTAAACAAAAAAGCCCCGGCAAATGCCAGGGCTCTAGAGAATTCCGGCTTGAAAAGCTCAATCACTTTTCAAGCAAGTGCACATGAAAAGCGATCAAAAAAACAGGTTGTTAATATCCACATTTCGCATTTCATGGCTCCTTCGTGGTTGCTATCCACGTTTAACTAAATGGTTACTAAACTACCCCTGCAGTTTATTCACTAATTCAGGCATGTCAACCTTAAAATTTATTATTTATTAGAAAATTATTCCCCACAACTTTAAAAGAAGGCTGCTAAACATTTCCAGATGCAATGATTACCATACCGCCATACAATGCCCCTGCGATATGGTAAATATTATTTGCGGATGAACAACGAACCTGAAATCATTTTCGAGGATGACTACCTTCTGGCAGCATTTAAACCAGAGGGCTGGCTCGTGCACCGCTCAGAAATAGACCACAGCGAAAATCGCATTTTACTTCAATACCTACGGGACTTAAGCGGTCACCACCTGTATCCCGTACATCGCCTGGACAAGCCTACTTCTGGGGTTATTATCTTTGGCAAGAGTAGCGAGATGGCCACCCTTTTACAGCAACAGCTGGAAAGCGAAAACTCCGTCAAAGAATACCTCGCGGTATGCCGGGGCTATTGCCCTGAACAGGGAGTTATCGACTACCCTCTACCACCTGTCGCAGATTTCAAACATCAACGCAAGCGCCCCAAAGCTGATCTACCACGCAAGTCAGCAATCACCCTATACCGCCGACTGGATACCGTTGAGCTACCCTATGAAGTAGATCGATACCCCACCAGCCGTTACTCCCTGGTTGAAATCCAACTAAAAACCGGCCGCCGCCACCAGATCCGCAGGCACTTCAAGCATATCCACCACCCACTTATCGGTTGTCCCAAATATGGGAAGTCTTCACACAATCGTTTTTTTGCCAGACAATATGATTGCGCACGATTGTTACTGCATGCATCCAAACTTAAAATTATGCACCCGATAAGTGAAACGGTATTTGAGATTAGTATGACACCTAAAGGGACATTTTCAGAACTACTGGGTAAGTTAAACTGGAATCCCACCAATTAAAGACTTGTGCAACCGAGCACCCTCTATTAGCTCGTAATGCCAATTTTCCAGCAAAATTCCAATAACCAATTACAGAAAAACCAACTACTAACGAGTAAAAAATGAAATTCAAAACCACAATCAAAAAATTAGCCGGCCTGTGTGTATTATCAGCCATCTCCACCGGCGCCTTTGCACTGGATGACGAAGATAAGGCTATTCGCCTGGTAGAGGCTCTTAGTGGCAATATGGTTTATATCCACTTAATGGAATCAATGAATAAGCAACCGTCCTGCGCCAAGTACAATGCCATCATAGCCTGTTCAACGGAAAATTCTTACTGTTCCCACGCGCTATCTATCGCCCTAGCAGCACAGGCGGCAAACCGTACCATCGACTTTCAGACAAGTGATTCCTGCATTGGTAGTGCAGCTGAATTTGTCAGACTACGTATGCGGTAATTGTTTTTTGCTTATATATAGGGAAAACAATAAGGAATGGAGAAAGGGCTTTAGAAAAACCTGAGAGCCCTAAACATCTTACTATAATACTCAACTGGCACTATCATTTACCACCAAATATAAGCCTACCTATCACTCTCTTCTTCTATCTTACTCTCAGCCGGCCACAGATAATTACCAGCCCAAACAATATACTGCACATCATCTATAAACCTTAACTGCCCTCCATTGTCGACCCTCACCGTACCGGATAAAAGATAGTATTTTCCGCAGCTCCCGGAGCATTGAAACCCCTTTGGGAGGATTACCTTAATGGCATTATTTGTAATACCTGCCTCATACTGCTCCCTCGAGAAATAGAGATGCCCTTCTCGTCCATATCCGAGCCCCAGCACACCAACCACATCAACATCTCTATTTTTATATTTTGCCGGAGATGCCATTAAAGAGAAAAAATTAACCTCAGTGGTTAGACTCTCATATCCGAGAGCACTACTACAAAAGAATAGTAATAAAACCGAAAGTTTAGAGCTCACTGACATAGGGGTTTCCTCCATTAGATTTTACTCACTAGGTAAGCTTCCCGGTTTATGTAGCAGTTGCAGAAATTGTCAAGGGCTTGCAAATAACCCTGTGCCTTGGGCCGCGCCAGTAATACTTGGTCACATTAGTCAATTACCTAGTATAGCTGACGCCACCAGGCTGAATATCAACCAAATACACTTACGAAATCAGGTTAGCAAAATCAACTTTGAAGGGGTAATCAATTCGCTCCATATGAGCCTGAACGAGCTGGTATTCAAGAAGGACTAACGTAAACTCCGATAAGGGCCCCTGAAGTTCGAGGCCATCCAACAGCGGCAGGGTAAGGAGAAAGCGATTATTTGGGAGGGAATGATTCTCCAGAATAAGGCCCGGCGCTAGACTCACAGTGGGTGATTATCAGCAAAAAGCCCCGACAGATAACTCTGCCGGGGCTTTTTGCTGTTCCTACTAAGTTAATAGTAGAAACTAGTCACTATCAAAGCCACTTCCACTATCAAAAGCAGCGTACCCTCTATCTACCGTGCTGAAGTTGGCATTTCCAAAGAAGAACTTATCAGCAACCTCCTGCTTTAGATCTTCGTAGGCAATACCAGGTTCATGCTGATATGCCACCACAAAATGCTCCTTCACCATAAAAATAGCGCACGCATAAGCCACATACTCGCGATTCAGACCATAGCGCTCAACGGTATTTGTGACCTGACCAACAGTATAGGGGCCAACGCCTCCATAATCTTTCCGCAGCAGGAGCGGTAACTTTTCAAGATAAGATTTAAGAACTCTTTTCTTCCTGAATTTCGTAAAGAGCATTTACACTTACTCGCTTTTATCAGCACTCATAGGAAACACCTACTGAAGCCGGAATATATTCGTTAAACTCCTCAGACCAAGGGACGTAAATCTCATTATCGAGGCCATCAACAAACAAATTTGCCAAGCTTCCCTCTTCACGCAAGAAGAGATGGACTCTATTCACGTTTGACCAAATAACAATGATCGGAGGGATGCGCGACCTGGACAAATAATAAAGATAAACACCCTCATGATCTGCCTTCACCCACATAGGTTGAGCCGTATCAGATATAAAGCCAATCCCTTTTAACCATTCCGATTGGTCCTCTTCATAAATCGGTGTCGACTCGGCAAGAGAGAAGCGACATCCAAAAACATTATCCACTTGCTCCCGCCGATACCGCAATCTTCCACCGACAAGAAAATATAGTGTCACAACGGAAAGAACAAAGGTCATTATGCAAATAAAAAATGACTCAAAAACATCGTAGACAAAGAAAGCCACTGCACCTGAAACCAGTAAAATAGCTGCGATCTTTAATTTTGCTTGTCTAAGGAACTTCTTATAAGCTGACCTGACCCACACCTACCTTCTCCCATACAGTGAAGGTCTGCGCGACCGCGCAGGAAGCACCTCCTCTTGCTTAATACGATTACCAGGACTTGTATCTAGCTTAAAATTTTCCAGTTTAACACTTGGGTCAATTAACTCAATCGCAAGATCCAGAGCTATAGCTCTATACTCACGCCGGATATGAGGGGGTAAAGAGCCCCACACATACCTAGAATAACCAACACCCATCGCTCCGCCAGGTAATGCCATGACTCCTGCACCAAACATTGCAACATCTCGACTGGAGCGTAGATAAGCATTTCGCACATGACCGCTGGTTATATCACGACTGGTAATTGTTGCTGCTGCAAGATTTGATCGCGTCCAATGAGCACCTAAATTATATTGAGCGACACCGAGCGCTCCTTGATCAACATCTAAATCGCCTTCCATCGCCGCCAAACCTTCTGCTGCAGCTTGGTACGCAGCTGGATCATTTAGTTGATCCCACTGAACTTCCGGAACCATCTCTCCGACTAGCTCATCGTCGAAAGAGCCGCCTCTAGAAGCCGCCGAAGCTACGATTGCTTGAAACGCTGCAGTCACCGCCCCATTTGCAAACTTCCCACCGGAAACCACGGAACTAGTTCCGCCAATAATCATTGCGGCTATTGTTCCCTCCGGTGTAGGGCCATTCCCCCCCCCGAAAGTCTCACTTTGACCCGCCCAAGCTGACAAACCTGCTGATATAAAACCATGCCCAAACTTGCCCCCCTGAAGCTCAGAAACTATCCCACCGACAACTGCCGAAGCGAAGATACGCTCTCCTCCAGTAAGACCAGCAGCCTCACTGATACCATAAAATGCCGCCGAACTGGCGCCAGAAATAAGACCGGCCTTCATCGCAGCACCAAAATCACCGGTAGCTGCATAAGTACGCTGAGACGAAAAATACGCATTAAAAGCTATCGAGCACGGCCCGCAATATATGCTAGTAATAATTGATCCAAATAGCTGAACCATATCGGCCACAGGGGCCGGCAGAGCTCTAATTATGGCTTGGTCTATCAGGATAGAAAGGAAATAGCCACTTGGATCGGTAGCGTTAAGAGGGTTGTTACGCACATAGGAATAGCGGTTATACATCTGGGTATCCGCTGCCGCCTGGACAAACGGATCCGCTTGCATAAAGCGCCCCAGCCTTGGATCGTAGATACGCCCGTTCATATGAATGAGCCCTACTGCATCCAGCATCTCATGGCCAGTGTATCCCCGTGTCGTATTAACTGTATCAAAGCCGGCTAGGCTAGACTGGCTCAGCGCACTCCAATCCGAAGAATTGCGACGCTGCCCCCACACATCGAAGGACATTTGCTGAATTACATTTGCGCCCTCATCGGTGAGCAGGTCTACTGAGCCCAGGTGATCCAGGTACTGGAATACTTTTTCTGTCGACTGTACTGCATAGTTAGAGTTTGTAGTCAGGGTATAGATCGCTGTCCCCGCAAGGTAACGCTTCCACTGGATTTCACCAGGGTTGGAGGACTTTTCAATACGCTCTATGTTGCCGATATACCAGGTTTCAGTGACTTCGCCAGTTGTGCTATTGGTATCCTTACGGTAATAGCGAGATCGCTCCACACCATAGAGAAACTCGGTTATATGATTTCCCTTCTCGATTCGCTCTACCTTATCAAAGGTGGTGTACTCAATTTTACGACCACCATCAAAATCATCGGAAATCATATTGCCATTGTTATCATAGCGATAGGCGACACCTCCAGCAGAGGTAACAGCGTGTGGGCCCGCATTATTTCCGTATGTGTAATCGCCAACGCCAGCTTTATAGACAATATTACCGATAGCGTTGTAACGCAGATCCTGCTGAGAAGAGGCCAGTCCTGAGCAGTTATAGTCACCCGAGCCGATATGGCTCTTCACCAGCCGATTTAAGGCGTCGTAGCAGAAGCTTTCCCTCAGATCTTTACTGCCGCTCTGGTTATGGCGACTTTTCAAATTCCCAAGTGTATCCCAGCTGTAACGAATATTCTGAACACCGAATACCCCCAATACATCTGAGGTCTGAGTCAGCAAACGCCCAGTCTCGCTATCATATCCGTAGGCATTCGTTGCACCATTACCCAATAGCTGGCGTTTTAACTGACCACGGGCAGTATGTTCCAGCACCTGCTGGATCAAATCCCCCGAACCCAGATCGGTGATCTTCTCAAGGTGCCCATAGTTGTTGTAATGGTTTTCAGTACCAGACTGACCACTGGATAACAAGTCATCCAGAGCATCATACGTTTTGGATACACGCCCATAACTATCAAACTCTGTGGTAGTCACATAAGCCACTTGCGGGCCAGTACCATCGAAATCCACCAGTTGTGTATTGTTACGACCAATACCATCGTACTGATAGAGCACTTGGTAGCCGCTAATGGAGTCCTCCACCAACTCGAGCTGCCCCACCCCATTGCTGGCGGTATCGTAATGCCAAGTTACATTACCGGTAATAGTGCTGCCATTGCGGCGATCGATACGAGTTTTTTTGCGCCCCAAAGTATCATAAGTGAACTCGACCTTATGATCATTGGCATCGGTCTGGGTTTCGATTTCGCCATACTTGGTATAGGTATAGGACCACTCACCCTTATCTGGATCATCCATCCTGGTCTTGCGGCCCAAATCATCGTAGTAAATTACAACAGAAATTGGATAGGTGAGGCCATCATTCTCTTCAACATGTGTTCCTGCCGAATTTGTTAGTCCCCAAGAGTGGGCTTTATGAAGATTGCCCTGATTATCGTATTCATAGCTGATACGACCATCAAGCGCATCAATAACTTCTACCAACTCCCCGAGAACATTTTTCTTCTCTGTTTTCTTTTGAACCTTATCATTTACTGTAACAGTCGTGAGACCATCATAAATGACTGAGGACTGCGAACTATCAGGTGCAGTAACTTTTACTGCTCGCCCTAACAGGTCATATTCAGTCTTACTCCAAACCCGGCCATTACCAGAAAAGTAAGGCTCGCTGACATATTTCACCCTGCCAAGACTGTCATATTCCTGGTCAATATAAATAGTTTTATCAAAACCCTGAGTTTCTGTACGAATTGCTCTTCCAAGCGCATCCATATACTCGACAGAGGTAGATCCAGTGCTGTTACTTTTTACAACCTTATATTTTGCACCGGTAATACAACCTGAACCACAGAGTGAATATTGAGTTCGTGCATCCGCTCCAGAGTTATCGTAGCGATAAGTCTCACGGCCCAACACGTCATAGCTAAAGTAACTCTTAAAGCCATTCAGCCCATGAACTTCCAGGGGCGCTCCATATTCATTTCGACTGATTACTTCTTCTGTTAAATGCTCAAGACTATTGTAATTCTTATTCGCAAAACGCCCAGAAATATCATAAACAGTCCGTGTATAGCGACTCTGTTCACCCTCTGCGCTCAAAGTCTTCTTCTGAATGTTACCGAAGCCATCATATTCATAAGTAGTAGTTTGCGTAAACTCAGCATTATTTGGCTCAACAACCTCAGTAAGGAGCAGGCCCTTTAAACTTCCAACGGTATGATAAGTAAAGGCAGATTCACGAACATGATCTGCCTGGCCCGGGCGGCTGTTGATTACCCTGGTAAAGCTCAAGCGCCCCTTTTCTGACTCCCAATCAGTACCACCGGAACAAAGTGAGCTCGGATGGGCAGCCATAGAACCGCCGAAGCAGTTGAGTGTATTTTTAATAAACTGCTCACCAGTGGCCTCATCAATAGTTCTCAGTTTTATTGAGGTAACGTTTCCATCATTATCATAACTATTCTCTGTAATAACGGTTTGCAGGTGCTCACCATGTGAACTTCCGTTATTTTCAAGAGAATAGGTTTCCTCTACTACCTTTTCTAGAAATGGCTGATAAGGATACACAGAGGTGTCAGAACCATTCCAACCCTTCAAGCTCCAGGTATTGGCAGCCTTTCGTATCAATGCCTTTGAGGCAGATCGAACCTCAGTCTGCAAGGGCATACCAGTGAACGGGTAGTCCTGGCGGTAGTAAGTGGATGTCTCTACACCCGTTTGCTCATCAGTTGTGGAGATCTTCTGGAAGCCCAGCACCCCTCGCCCAGCAGCCTGCAGTTTCATCTGTGCGTATTCATACGAAACAGCACTTTTCGCCGTGTAATCAACAGCACCGGGAGAGGAGCCGGCAGCTGGAGAAGTACTCTCCACTTTAGAAACTAAGTACTTCGGTATCAACACATCGAGAACCGGTGCATCTTTTCCTAGGGTGACACTATCCTCTGGAAGTACCCATGGACCATTCAGTGCAGTATAAAAGTCCGCCGTGTTAGCGGCCTGCTTTAGATAACAATATGTACTTCCGGGGATCTCTACGCCATTCTCATCTCTCTCAGAAGGAGTAGTAGTACACTCCTTACCTTCAAGGGTTTTCGACATTTCAAGGCGACTATAGAACCAACTCCTAATGGTGCTGGTATAGGAGATATCAGTGGTATTACCCAGCCCATTGTCAATTTTGGTTAATACCTTGTTGGGAATATCCCTATTTGCAGAGTTCCCATAGTTGGATACATAGGATGTTAAAAAGCCTTCATCGCTTATCTTGTGATAATCCGGCTGATTATCCCCATTGATATCAGCAAAGATGTGTAGGTAATCGTCATTATTGGGTACAGTCTGAATAAAGATAGACTTTCCAAAGCTGGAAGTCTGGGGATCCCAAAGTTCTACCCGCAACAATCCCGAATCATGATCAGGCCAGTAGACATCCAGCATCCCATCCTGGTTATAGTCCAGAGCTCCGGCTTGCTCTGAAGCAAACCTGCTAGGGGTTACTTTTACCAGTTGTTTCCCAGTACTGAGATAAAGATTTGACGAAGAAGATTCCTGCAATAGCAGGTCAGTTAAACCATCACCATTAAAGTCCGCTGCGACATGAGACTTTGCAGTATTACCTCCCAGGCTTGCAAAAAGGTCGTAGCTATCTGTTTCAGCGTTATATACAAAAGCCGCATGCCCAGAGGGTCCTGCCGAATAAATATATTTAAAACCGCTTTTCAAATCCCCATTTTCATCAAGGCAAAAATCCAAGTCCACCACTTTATTGCCAGGGTCCTTACAACCGCTAACATAAGGTCTCTCCAAAGCAATCAGAATATCAGTATTACCATCCCCATTGAAATCCGCAGTAGCTGCTTTCAATGGAGAGTTGGTCAAACGGCTTATGTATTTGCCGGAAGGGAGCGCTAAGGAGTAGCTTTTAGCTGAGCCAAACCGATAATAAGTCTTGGAACTAATTGGATCTGAACCAACTTGCAGAGGATAGACTAGTAAAGTTGATCCACCCACCACAACCAGATCGGACAGACCATCTGAGTTGACATCGACAAAGACGCCATCCCTCTCTCCTACTCCGGTATCAATAGGATCGGATGAAAGCTTCCACTGGGAATCCACATAAGTAGAAAGGTAGACATGCCAAGTTTTACTGGTGTAGCGGTCATCGTATACAGCAATATCTGAGCGGCCATCAGCATTGTAATCTAAAACCGCAATACTGATATCCTCGTTTGCATTTGCCCCGGAGAATAAATATTTTTGGCCATTTGAATAAGTGGCAGGAGCTAAGTATGCGCCATTTGATAATGCATACTTAATTTGATGATCCTGATCACTCGCACTATCAGTATCCATCTCCAACCAAACAACATCTTGGTATCCATCACCATTGAAGTCGCCAAATTGGAAATCTCTTAAAGAGCGGCTCTTGTTTGCCGTAAAATCAACAGATCCACTGGAAGTTCCGTAATTTAAGGAGTACTGAGACCACTCAAATGAGAGTGCCGGCAAGCAATTGCTGCCTACACACTCTTGAATACTATCTATAAGGGAGGTCTGATTCTTGGATATATTATCAGCTACCAGCTGGTAATTAATATTATATTCACGCAGGGTATTGCCATCAGCGGCAGACGTAATTTTGGAAAGCCGTTTCGTTGTATTAAAAAGGTACCCGGCAGTGTAAGCTTGTAAGTAATCAGGCCTATCCGAATAAGTAAACTGGACTGAAGCCGCATTAGCTCCTGCTCCATATGCATATCTTACTTCGTGGATTCGCTTCCCACTATCAGAATCACCTTCATATTCGAATTCAATTCTATTTCCAACGCTATCCTGAAATTCGTTCTGCATCCATGAGAGAACCTTACCTTCTGACACATTGGCATAAGACTTTGAGTTGGCTGTATTACCGTACCAACTGGTTGAGCCATCTTTTCTTTCAACGGTAAAGTAGGCAGGACCCGTTCCTATACTGCCGTGAGATGTGACTTTTACAAAAGATTCGATCTCAGTACGGTATTGTGCGCCGTCCGCACCATAAGATTTACTGGAAACATTAATTAGCCTTTGGCCATCCAGACAAAACCTGTCCGAAGGACTCCAGCTGATAGGTAAAGCTTTTCCGTCCGTGGCCAATGTTTGTCGGCAACGGGTAATTCCGGAAAGCCCCCCAATAGACCACCCCTTGCCCAGTAACCCATTACCTGTATTACCTTGGTAATTTAAAGATAATTGAGGGACAACACCGGCAGTACCCACCCCTGCTGCTATAGCAAGTGAATAAGTCGCACTACCTGACTCATTAACCCTGAACTGACCAGCAGAGCTACCGGCCATTGTAGGGGTCTTTACGCCCGAAGAAACAATATCCTGCTCAATCGATGGAAGACTTCCGTTAGAAAGGAAAGCAGTATCTACGAGATATTCTTTTCTGCCTTTAAGAACCAGATCGTCCTGTCCGTTCCCATCAATGTCATCAACATAGAACGTATTATTAGAATCAGCTAGTAATTCAGAGAGGTCACTAGAGCGCGAATATGAAACAACAGAAGTCGGAACCTCATCACCAGAAACACCTACCACTACAAAAGGTGGCTCGTTAGTATTTTGGCTCCTGAACAGGATATCTACTACAGAATCACCATCAAAATCACCGTAGTAGAAGTCAATATTTTCCTCAAGCCTTGTAAATCCCGTCAGCTCATCTTCTGGCACGCTATACGGAGCAATAGTTCCGTCAGCAAAAATCACGTATGAAGGCCTGGGGGGCAAGGCAATCGGGGTGGCAATATCTCCATGTAAAATTAAGTATCGACTATTGCTGATGACATAATAATCCAGGTCACCGTCACCATCTATATCCTTTAAATAAATAGCTTGGCCTTGGGAATCAAAACTTGAAGCCTTGAGCGATAAAGGCAGTATACAGACCAACAAAATAAGCCATCTAAATACGTACTGAACTGCATTACTATTGCTCAAATGAAACATCTGGCTTCCCCAATGACCCCAATTTTATGGTACAAATGTACAAAGGCAGCAATTCTGCATACCTGAATAGGCGCAGTCAATTCCTCATTAACTTACTTAATGGGATGTTCATCAAAAGCCCTAGTCTTACAATATCCGGGCAAGATTAACCCCCACAACCGCGTCATCAAAAGTTAAAAACACCACCTTGAGAAGCCAAAACCACAGAAGGCGCACTAACAAAAGCATGTAGACTTCCAACATAACAAGTGAACACTTCAAGAGGTGCAAGAGAGATAAACCAATAAGCGCAACCGTTAACCAACAAAACGGTCAGATAGGAATTTGTTACAAACAGTAAATTCACGCATAGCGAAACAAACCACTTTTATCGACCGAATACTTCTCAACGTTCTCTTGCGATATTAACTACTGGCTATTGGAGCTATTCCCGAGCGTTATCATTTGGGGTACCTTCCGAATCTTTCCCTCGAACTCCAAACAAGCCCTTACGACCTTCGATAACTTCTGTTACAGGCCGCAAAAAATGACTTAGCTTATCCTTTTCCCACATTGCATCCTGATATCCGAGCTCAATCAATTCCTCTATATAAGGTCTTTCAAAGAGCAGATAGCTGGCAGCTGATACACCGCCTCCGGCACTGGTGGCACCTGTGGAGCGAAATAGCCAGCGCAGCGCAGGGGGAAGAAACTGCAGCTTTTTCCCTCCCAGCCAGGCAAGGCTTTGCGAGGGTTCAATCACCACAGACTCTACCGGGCGCAAAGGCGCCAAATCGGAATATTTCTCTTTTTCTACAGATTCCAACAGGCTGTTGACCCTATCCATATGCTCCAAATCCCCCTCAAGGCTGTCAATGAAGGCAGCGTTGAACCACTGGGCAGCTATCTGGGCCATTGAAGGAGAATGCATTTGCCTGTCAGTGCGCCGGCTACCCCAGTGTATGGGGGAGCGGTTATCCGATACACCTACAATAAACACCCGCTTTGCACCAAGGTGCAAAGCGGGACTGATCGGGGCCATTTGACGTATGGCACCATCACAGAAATAAATATCTTCAATTCTGACAGCGGGAAAGATTGCTGGAATAGCTGCTGATGCGAGTAAATGATCCACAGTTAGCTCGGTAGGCACACCAAATCGCCTAAAGCGCTGCCAACTCTTCACGCCATCGGCAGCTTGATAAAAGCTGACTGACTCACCTTCACTGTAGGAAAGTGCGTTAATGCAAGTGGCATGTAAATGCCCAGCATCGATATTTTTCTGAATATTGCGAAAGTCGATAACTTCCTTAAGCAATTTTCTCAGAGGTGAATTATCGAGAAGTGCCAGAGGTTTTTGTCGCCCCACCCCCTGGTTAAGTAATGATCGGCTAATTGAAAATAGATTGCCTATAAGGCTCCACCAACTAGTACGATAAACGCGCTCAACACTGAGACTCATCCACACAGAGCACATGCTATCAACGGCTTCTTTGAAGGTGCCGGGATGGGAAGCCAGCATCATTGCATTCATCGCACCAGCAGAGGTGCCGCAGATAATTTTAAAAGGCCGAGGATTATCCTCTGGTACCACCTCCGCCAAGGCCTTTAGTACACCTGCTTGATATGCCGCACGGGCACCACCACCGGAGAGAACCAGCGCGCTGTTTTCATCGAGAAATGAAGACTCGTTGTTACCTTTAGACAATGTGCTCTTCCAACAGAAATAGACCGCCAATAACAGCATTTACCAAAATGCTATTGAAAATAAAGCGGACAAACAAATACCAATGCTTATATGCAGCCTATAAATCAACTCAGTTAAAAATCTGGATTTTGTAATTATTATTCCGAAAAGTTAAGCTGCTTACAGGGACATATTTACCACGTAACGGCCAATTCCATGCCCCCTATGAATACGAGCAAGAAACTCCGGCGCCTGCTCCAAAGAAATATCTTCAGCGATCCCGCGGAGCTGATTACCGATATACCAATCCCTCGAAAGCCGCTGCCAAACCGCGCTCTTTTTTTCAATTGGTAGCTCAACACTATCGACACCTAAAAGGCTGATGCCGCGCAAAATAAAGGGGAATACGTTGGCATGGAATTGTGCCCCGGAGGCCATTCCACAAGCAGCAACACCGCCACCATAGGCCAATGACTTAATCACATTGAAAAGTGTTTCACCGCCTACAGTATCTATTGCCCAGGCCCAAAGAGGCTTTGCCATAGATTTACTGGCAAATGGAGCCAAGGTATCCCTATCGAGAACTTTCCAGGCACCTAAATTAGTCAGGAAATCCGCAGCTTCCAATTTACCTGTCACCGCCGCCACACGGAAACCCAGCTTAGCTAACAGTGCCACTGCAATCGATCCGACCCCACCCGTAGCACCGGTCACCAGAACCTCCCCATCCTCAGGGACCGCACCAGACTCAAGGAGCTTCTCCACACACAATGCCGCTGTCAGGCCAGCCGTACCCAGAGTCATTGACTCCCTGGCAGTAAGCCCCTGCGGAAGAGGCAACGCCCACTTGGGGGGAATGGCAATCATTTCTGCCAAGCCCCCCGGCGTATTCATGCCCAAATCATAGCCAGTGACCAACAATTCCGTACCGGGTTTATAAGTGCCACTATGATCCTCCAACACCTTGCCTACCGCATCGATACCCGGCGTATGGGGATACTCCCGGGTAATACTACGGTTACCAAATGCGGACATCGCGTCTTTGAAATTCAGAGAGGAATGGGAAACTGCAAGCAACAAGGGATTGTCTGGCAGGTCACAGACCTGCCTTTCAACCAAAAGCTGGTCGAACTTACCTACGGCAACCTCTTCTACCCTTATTGCCCGGAAACTTTCATCCCTGAAATTGTTCATGTGAAAATTTCCTGTCTATCAAAGATTTCAACCCTGCTTGAGGTGCTTATTTATTGCGCGTGATGCCGCCAAGCAGCTAACTTTGAGAATAGACGAGTCATCGCGGACTCTACTCCTGCCTCAGCAGCCAGCCCCATTTTCTTGGCAATATTCTTCTTTTCTTTGTACTCCACCTGATAAAGGTCAGCACCTTCTGCACTATGAGTCAGATACTCATCGGAAGTCTTGAGTTCATCAACAAGCCCAAGGGACAAAGCCTTTTGCCCAAACCAGACTTCACCGGTAGCGACTTTGGCAATATCCAGGCTGGGTCGGTATTCACTGACAAAATGCTGGAACAACACGTGGATCTCTTCCAGATCACTCTGGAATTTCTCACGGCCTTCTTCAGTATTTTCACCAAACATTGTTACTGTGCGCTTGTACTCTCCTGCAGTAAACAACTCATAGTCCACATCATGACGCTTAAGTAAGCGATTAAAATTGGGGAGCTGTGCGAGCACACCAATAGACCCCAACATCGCAAATGGGGCAGCCAGAATTCGATCAGCCACACAGGCCATCATATAGCCGCCACTAGCCGCAACTTTATCTACTGCAATAGTGAGGTGTATACCCGCGCTGCGTATACGCGCCAGCTGACTAGCCGCAAGGCCATAGTTCGCAACCATACCGCCTGGACTTTCCAGGCAAAGAAGCACCTCATCTCCCGTTTTTGCCACCTGCAGGATCGCAGTAATTTCTTCTCGTAGGTGGGAGAGCGCACTTGCTTTAATATCGCCATTAAAATGCATTACGAAAATACGTCTGCGATCCTCAGAGGACACTGCAATGCTTTTTTCAGATTTTTCTGCCTGAGCTTCTGAAGTGCCTATTTCTTGCTTCTGGCTATCACTTTCTTTTGCTGCTTTCTTCTTTGCTTCAGCCTTATGTCTCTTCACTAATGCCTTTTCTTCAGCTTTTTTTTCCTTCGCAAGTTGCTTCTTGCGATGGGCAAACTCGTGCTTTTCCATGACCGCTTCCAGCAGGGTGTCTTTGAACTGCTCATAGCGGTCATTCAAACGTGTAACACTAATATGCCCCTGAACACGCTCCTTTAGCTGTTCGCGATTGGCAAAAATAAAGCCTATCAATATCATTAGGGCCACAATCACTGTGACAATTTTTGCCAGGAATAGGCCGTACTCAATTAAAAATTCCACTTAAACTCCAGATTGCTACCTTTCAACATTAAAATTTATTACTCATATCACTTCCAGCCATCCAGGGCGGAAGTTGCCTGCTTGTTCAGCGGCCTTGCCAATAACCCACTGTGACTGATTCGAACATCGTAAACAGCTCCATCCTCCATAGGAAGAAAGGTTGCGCTACCATAAACGGCATCAACGAAAGGCAGGCTTTTATCAAAACCTTTAACAAACCGCCAAACATCCACTCCGTAATTGGTGCCGTCGATCTGGTGGACCGAACGCTCCCGGGCTCGTTCATCCCTCAAGGTTAGGTAACGCCCGCTCAGCCGGTCCAGTCTGTATGCCGGTTCAATGCCCCAACGGGCCAAATGGCCCTGCCATTTCAGCATTCGCGCATCCAACTGCCACTGATCGCCATACAGCTCAAATTTCTGAGAAATTCCATCGGCATCAGCGAATTTAACTTCGAACTGCTGCTCGGCCACCTTTCGGAAAGAGACAATACCGACGCTGTGCTCTTGAGCCAGATTGCGATAACTGAAGACATCAGCCGCCACCAGGACTATCCATAGGGCCAAACCGAAAAAGATCAAGCCCGCCGAGCCTCGCAGAAAGCCCATCACCCAGCTTCCACTTAACAGTACTCGCGCCCCCCAAAAAACAAGCAGCAATGCCAATATGGCAATCAGAAAGGTGATCAAGATGTACATAAATTATTGTTCTCCATACTTCTTAGCTGAGCCGTTAGAACAACCACGGCTACTTTCCCGCCGCGACCTGCTCCACGAAAGTGTGAATCAGCTGTCCCGAGAGAGTCTGCACAGGTGGAATTTCCGGCAGCGATCTATAGTGAAACCATTGTGCTTCTTCAATTTCATTCGGATCGGGACACAACTCACCGCCCTGCCACGCCGCAAGATATCCCAACATCAATTGGCCGGGAAATGGCCAGGGCTGGCTACCGATATACTGCAAGCTACCCACCTCTAAGCCTACTTCCTCACGAACTTCACGCTTGAGCGCTATCTCAGCGCTTTCACCCGGCTCTATAAAACCCGCAAGCGCGGTATAGGTGATATTTCTACGATTCGCATGACGGGCAAGCAGGCACTCTTCTCCTCGAGTGACCAGCATAATGACACAGGGAGAAATTCGAGGATAAACCGTCAATTGGCAGTTCGGGCAGGTTCTGGCCCTGTCGATGGAATGGTAGTGAGTTGCGGTCCCACAGCGCCCACAAAAGCGATGGTCGCGGTCCCAATGCGCGATCTGTAGAGCGCGGCCGGCCAATGCAAATAAATGCTCGTCTGTGGAGGTTAATAAACTGCGCAGGTTACGCCAGTCATGCCCGCGAATATCCAGCAGGCTGGATAACACACGAACACCGCAACTTTGTCCTCCCAACTCCCCAAGGTAGTGGTTTGAAATTACAGCCTCGGCCAAAAATATATCCATCTCATGGATAAACTGGTCTCCTCGACAGAGCACCAACCCCTCAGCCACAATAATTTGCTGGGAAAAATCTGGGGTAGCCCACACATTTGCAGCGGGCTCAAAGCGTTCGACCAAAAGAGCCTCCTAATTCAGGTTAAACCGTCTCTACGGGATAACCAAGTGCAGCCAAGCTCTCCACAGCGAGGTTAAGGGATTGCACATCGGCCTGACGGTGCAGCTTTACCTCGCCAAGGTAGTACTCAAGGCTGATAATAGCATCGGCGAAAATATCCAGTGACTGCTCAACATCAGGACCTGCATCGTGGCGATCTACCACTGTTTCAACAAATTTAAATAAGCCTTCAACCACCGAAGCAGCGCGCTGTAGGTTTAAGACGATCAACCCCCCACGCACAGAGTTAAGAGTGGTCGAGACGTTGCGGATATGGCCATGGTCATAGCCGGAATCTGCATATGCAGCTAGAGCGCGCTTTATCAACGCAAGGCCAGCTTCCGCCTCCTTAAGCACTGCTACCTCTGCCTCTGCCAGCTGGCTATGCTCAAAAGCAATATCCGCATGGCCGTACTCATCGAGATCAATATTGGTACTCTGCTTTAATGCCCGCACAGTACTATCCACCATCAACACTTGACCGGTGAGCTTCTGTAAAGCTGAATCTGCGACAGAACCTCCTGCACCTGCAGCACTTTGGTATTCAGCTACGGCATTGCGCAGACTCTCGCCCACTCGCTTGAAGTTCAACATTTGCAAGGTACCAGCAACGCGTCTCAGGGTGCTGGCTAGTCCATCATTCTCATCGATATCGGAGATACCGATCAGCTCAATATCATCCAGCATCCGGCGCACACTGGATAACTCTTCATCCAGTGCACCAGCTACAGCAGAAATTGCAGTGGCACCAGGCCCACCCAGGCTCGCGCGCTCCCTTTCCAGTTCTTCCTCAGTATATTCAAGGGATTCTGCCGAAAAGATATCGAGAAGCTTACTCCCAGCCTCAGCAGGCTTCGACAGAGCAAGCCAATAGATGCATTCTTTCAGCAATATCGGGGGTGCAGGCTGGTCTAGAGCAGCGTCACACTCCTTTTGCAGGGCACGCAACCAACGATCAAACATACTGAATACCATAACCCTGGAACGGCTAATACGCATTTCACAGGCAGCCATACCTGTCAGGGCGGCACCAGCCACGACCCACAGGCGCCCATTTGGACGCCCAGAAGTGATACTCGCAATCCGCTCCAATGCTCGGGCCATCATGGTGAAGGCCGGGCCGCGGGGTTTGCCACGCAATAATGCCAAGAGACCAACTTGGTACATATGCCGGAACCTACGGACAAAACTACGCAAGTCTTCGGACATTACTGCCGAGGCGCCCATGCCAGGTATTGAGGCATCCAGGTTACAACGAAAAAAATGGCTTTCAGGTACCGGCGGCTGGGACCGCGCAGCCCTAAGGTTATTAATAAAGGGGATCAGTAATTCTGGCCTGGCTATGGCCCGACTCTGCACAAAATCGAGGTACCGGCCCAATACATAAAACCCACTACCCAGAGCTTCCATTAGCTCCTCTGTGGCTTGCTGTCGCCCTTCCAACACTTCGGTGAGTGCAGTTATTTTCTCCTGGGCAAGCAATTCTCCAGCATGGAGCTGCACCATCTGCAATACGCCACTCACTTGCCTAAGAGCTGCCAAGCATTGCTCCAATGACTGCTTCTGGGTGGTATCTGCTGCAAATTTGTCCAAGTGAGAGGTAGCGTTATCTACTGCTACTACCAGCTCATCCTTGACCACATTGACAGAAGTGATGTTGATCTTGCGCAATTCACTCTTTGACTGCACCGCTGCACTCTTCCTGTAACCGAACAAAAAATAACCAAAACAAAAGGTTCTGGCCTAGTAAAGGGCAATTTATACCAATAGAGAAAAGAGTCCACCTTTCCGCCAATAAATTCCACCGAATATTCGACAAATCCTCTGCTACCTCCTCTGAGCCCCTAAATTACTTGAATTTTCCGGAAAACCCAGTAGCGTTTGCTACTTTCAAGTGTGCAGATGTGCACTTTTTTTGCGCTTACGCCCAAAAAACAATCAGCTTCACCAGCTGAACACAAGGGAAAGAGAGATCGCGGCTAAGGGCTTTCCCGAAATGCCGCAAAGGGCAGGGACAACCCGACACTTCAATTTGACCCAAACACTGGGTTACCCAGGGAAGTAAATGATGAACACTTACAACAATGCACTGACGGCTTCCGGTAGCGGTTTTGGCCGGGCTTTTGCGGATAATTTTCTCGGCGAAGCCCCGGATTGGTACAAACTGACAATAGCTGCCTTTCTTCTATTAAACCCAGTAATACTTTATGTCAGCGGCCCTTTTATTACCGGGTGGGTACTGATTGCTGAATTCATTTTTACCCTGGCAATGGCACTAAAGTGCTACCCACTTCAACCCGGAGGATTGCTCGCTATTGAGGCCGTCCTTATGGGAATGACCAGCACAGATGCGGTCTATCATGAAGTAGTCGAGAATATTGAAGTTATCCTGCTGCTGATGTTTATGGTCGCAGGGATCTACTTTATGAAGAGTCTCTTACTCTTTGTGTTTACCAAGATCCTAATTCACGTGAACTCAAAGAGTATGCTCTCGCTACTGTTTTGTGCAGTAGCTGCAGTACTTTCAGCATTCCTAGACGCACTTACAGTTACTGCTGTACTAATCGCGGTAGCTGTAGGCTTTTACTCTGTTTATCACCGGGTCGCCTCCCAGCAACCCCACCACCACCATGACCATGATCACTCAAATGACGAACACGTAGTGGAGTACCACCGGGAGGACCTGGACCAATTCCGGGCCTACCTGCGCAGCCTTATCATGCATGGTGCCGTAGGTACTGCATTGGGAGGCGTCTGTACTTTAGTGGGTGAGCCACAAAACCTACTGATTGCCGAAAAAGCCGGCTGGGAGTTTCTTCAATTCTTCCTGCAAATGGCGCCGGTCACTGTCCCCACCCTATTTGCTGGGCTTATCACCTGTGTATTCTTGGAAAAAACTAAAATCTTAGGCTACGGTGCCCAGCTTCCTATAGCAGTGCGTGAAGTATTGTTGAACTATTCGAGAGAAGAAGAAAAGAAGCGTACCTCTGCACAGGTGGCTGAACTCTGGGTACAGGGCATTGTTGCTCTGCTGCTTGTATTCGCATTGGCCTTTCATGTTGCCGAAGTGGGTATTATCGGCTTGATGATCATTGTGCTTTTGACGTCCTTCAATGGTATTGTTCAGGAGGCCCGAATTGGACACGCCTTTGAAGAAGCCCTGCCTTTTACGGCTCTATTGGTGGTATTTTTTGCCATTGTTGCGGTGATTCACCAACAGCATCTGTTTGAACCGGTTACCCACTTCGTACTATCACAAAAGCCTGAACAACAACCGGGTTTACTGTTTTTGGCCAACGGCATACTGTCCATGATCAGTGATAATGTTTTCGTAGCCACGGTGTATATTAATGAAGTTAAGACTGCCCTAACTGCGGGCGACATCACCCGTGAACACTTTGACAAGTTGGCCATTGCAATTAATACAGGAACCAACCTTCCGAGTGTTGCCACACCGAATGGACAGGCAGCCTTCTTATTCCTGCTCACCTCAGCCCTGGCTCCGTTAATCCGTTTATCCTACGGGCGTATGGTAATCATGGCTTTGCCATACACTATCGTGCTCACTGCTGTTGCGCTGGTTTGCGTTGTTTACGCAATTTAATGAGATTCAAAAACACTTAATCCTAACAGCTACTTCACTTCTATCGCACAATAAAAAAGCCCGCTATGCGGGCTTTTTTATTACCAAAAATGCTTGCCTGAGGATTTCTCCAGTAATGCCAACATGGATTGGTGAGCTTCTAATTCCCCTCTATCTGCCTGAACTACAAGCAGGGGCTCACGATCAGTTGAGAGCCTACGGATTACTGATGAAGTGTCTTCATTCTGCCCTTTATCCCCATCCTCTTGATTGTGCCCATCGCCACCCTGAGCCAGTATTAAGTCAGTCTGGCCGCCGGTCATCATCAAGTAGACGTCAGCGAGAATCTCCGCATCCAGCAAAGCGCCATGCAGGTCTCGCTGGGAATTATCGACAAAATAGCGCTTGCACAGAGCGTCCAGGTTGTTCTTCTGGCCAGGGTGCTTTTCCCGCGCCAAAGCCAGAGTATCCAGGACAGTGCTGTGGGCTGCCACATTTTTCCAGCGGGGATTGCCGAGCAGCCTCAACTCAGCATTAATAAAGCCAACATCAAAGGGAGCGTTGTGAATAACCAACTCAGCCCCCTCACAAAAGTGCATAAACTCATCCGCGATTTGCGCAAAGACCGGTTTATCGGCAAGGAATTCATTGGTAATACCATGAACTTCTATAGCGCCATCTTCCACTTGCCGCTGCGGATTAATGTACTGATGGTAATGGCGCCCGGTCAGCTTGCGGTTAATCAGTTCCACGCAGCCAATTTCAATGATCCGGTGGCCACTTTTGGGATCCAGGCCGGTAGTTTCCGTATCGAGGACAACTTGACGCATTTTCTACTCTCCCTCAGGACTCCAGCTCATCAATACCACGGTTAGCTAACTGATCCGCCCGTTCATTGCCCGGGTGGCCAGCATGCCCTTTTACCCAATGCCACTGCACTTGGTGACGAGCAACACTCTCATCCAGCTGACGCCAAAGATCAGCATTCTTAACTGGCTTTTTGTTGGCGGTTTTCCATCCATTTTTCTTCCAATTATTGATCCAGCCGGTAATACCCTGGCGCAAGTACTGAGAGTCCGTATGCAAGTCAACCAGGCATGGCTGTTTAAGCGCTTCCAGGGCCTGAATTGCCGCCATTAGCTCCATGCGATTGTTGGTGGTGTGAGACTCGCCACCACATAGCTCTTTTTCCAAATCGCCATAAACCAGCAAGGCTCCCCAGCCACCAGGGCCTGGATTACCACGGCAGGCACCATCGGTATAAATAGTTATTTGTTTCAAAATTGACGCCAAATTAGGAAAGTAGCCGATGTGCGAAACCGCTCCGCAGGATCAGCGCTTCTGATGCTTACCCCGCGCCGCAACACGGGGGCTCGTAGGTGTGGCCACCAAGGCGGGTTTTCGCTGGGTACGCCAGTTAATTTTTATGGTGCGTACTCGCGCCACCTCTTTGCGCGCGACTATGATGTAAAAGCCCCCCCAAGGCAAGCACCAGCGGGATCCCAGGCGCTCCATCCAAGCCGTTTTAGCTAGCAACTCCCGCTGCTGTAATGGCAACCGAAAGAACCCCCGGTGCACTTTATCTGCCTGTAAATCCAGGAGATTCATCCAGTCTGCCACACGGGCAGCGCGCATTTGGTTGCCCTTTTGGTATGCACCGCGAGAAAAAAGCATCCGTGACAAACCGAGAAGAGAGAAAGGATTAAACCCTATCAACAACATATGACCACCTGGTATCAACACTCGCGCAGCTTCTCTAAGTATCTGGTGGGGGTGCGCTGAGAAGTCCAGCAGATGGTGCAATAGAACAACATCTATAGATTCAGATGGTAGAGGCAGATGCTCCAACTCTACCAGCGCAGCTCCCTTCTGCTCCGGACAGGCAGCGAGGCGGAATCGATGATTAATACGACTGGAGTCCGCAAAATCCACAGCGTCTGTTACTCCGACCTGCATCAGATGGTAACCAAAGAAGCCCTCAATCAAGGGTTGCGATAGCGCCAGCTGCTGGGACAGTATTTCCTGACCCAAACTACTGGAAAACCAGTGTGACAGAGCCGGGCAGGCTTTTACCAGTGACGGCAGCTCCGAGTCGTTCCGCGACCTGAACTTATCAGTCATTCAATCTCCTAATTAAAAGCCAGCAATATCCTGGCCTCAAAACCACCCGATACAGAGGTTCACCCCGAAACCCAACAGCAGTTTAACAAGATAAGGTAGCGTTATTTGCTATGGATTAAAAAGGTAAATCAGGCCACTAAATGTGCTTTCAGCACACTACCACTCTGATTACATGGTATCGTTTCCAGCCCCAGATGGCAGGCAGGATCAATATGCTCTCAATAACACCTATTCCCGCACTTAGAGACAACTATATCTGGCACCTCAACAAAGGCGACGAGCACTGGGTTGTCGATCCAGGGGAAGCTGCTCCAGTTATCCAGGCACTTAAAGGCGACTCTCTGGATGGCATTTTGATCACCCACCACCATTTCGATCACACTGGAGGAATAGCTGAACTGAGAAAGCACTATCACTGCCCTGTTTACGGACCCAAAGCAGTAAAAGGTGTGACAAATACGATTACTGAGGGAGACAGCCTTCAGATACTTGGCACTTCCCTGCGGGTTTGGAGCATTCCGGGCCACACCCTCGACCATCTCGCTCTGATCCTTGAGGGGCAAGGCAAAAACGGAACTCTGCAAACTCATCTCTTCTGCGGCGACACCCTTTTTGCCGCGGGCTGCGGGCGATTGTTTGAGGGCAGCCCTGAACAGATGTATCAATCCCTACAGCGGCTTTGCACCCTACCGCCGGCAACACAAATCTACTGCGCTCACGAGTACACCTTGGGTAACCTGAACTTTGCCAAATCTGTTGAACCAGACAACCCAGCAGTAACCCAGCGCTTGCAAGAATGCCAGCTACTCAGAACTTCAGGCAAACCTACGCTGCCATCCAATATCATTCGGGAGAGGGAAACCAATCCATTTCTACGCTGTGATATTCCAGAGGTTAAGCAAAGTGGCGCGCGACACTTAGGCCGCAATAACCCTCAAAGCCTGAGTGAAGTTGAGGTATTTTCGAGCCTGAGAGACTTAAAAGACCACTTTTGACAAAGTGCCCTCAGCTAAAATCCTGTAGCAATCAAACTTGAATAAACTGTCTATATTTTATTCAGTCGCGTTGACCGAAACTATTCCTGCTATTTAGAATCATATGACTATGATCTAATGCTCAGTGTTAGCAAAAAATAAACGCCTAGGCGTAAGCTGAGCGAGGAATTAAAAGAAATATTCGCGGATACCAATCATGGTTCATAAGAATTTTGCCGTGGCGCTGTTAGCAGCCACGGTTGGGGCATGCTCGCAGATGCCAAATAAGGGCTCATCACCTGAGCGTGAAGCTGCAGAAGCTCCTGAAAGAAAAATTGCGAGCAGCGCCACTATCTCCACCCCTGAACCTGAAGAGGAAGCCCTGCCCCCTACAGACATCTGGGAACGTTTGCGTAGAGGCTTCCGCCTCAATCATCGCGTTGATAATACAAAAGTCCAGGATTACATCGCCTATTTTTCCCGCAATGAAGGCTATATGTCGCGCGTTAGCGAGCGCTCGCGCCGTTATATCTTCCATGTAGTCGAAGAACTCGAAGAGGCCAACTTGCCTCTCGAACTGGCCCTGTTGCCAATTGTTGAGAGCGCATACGATCCCTTCGCTTACTCTCATGCACGCGCCTCCGGCATGTGGCAGTTTATCCCTTCCACTGGCCGCTCCTTTGGTTTGCAACAAAACTGGTGGTACGACGGCCGTCGTGACGTCCATGAATCAACCCGCGCAGCGGTTAAGTACTTCAATTACCTGATGGAGCGGTTTGACGGCGACTGGGAACTGGCCCTGGCAGCCTACAATGCTGGCGAGGGCACCGTTCGTAGAGCAGTAGAGCGCAATCGTCGCAAAGGGCTTGGTACCAGCTTCTGGGACCTGAAATTGCCTAGGGAAACGAAGCGATATGTACCACAACTGCTAGCACTGGCAGAGGTGGTTTCACGTCCAGACTATTACAAAGTGCCTCTCCATGATATCGCTAATGAGCCTTACTACGCCCGGGTTGATGTCGGCAGCCAGATAGATATGGCGCAGGCCGCTGAGCTGGCTGAAATTGAAGTTGATGAGCTCTACCTACTTAACCCAGGCTATAACCGCTGGGCTACAGACCCCAACGGAAACCATCAATTATTGATACCCATTGAAAACCAGGAAGTGTTCGAAGCCGCACTCAAAGAGCTGCCTGAAGACCAGCGAGTAACCTGGCAACGCTATACCATTAATCGCGGGGATACACTTTCGACGATTGCGAGGCGCTACCAGACAACGGTCAGTGCCATTCGCGAGACTAACAAACTGCGCAATAACAATATCCGGGCTGGTAAAACCCTGCTGATTCCCAGTGCCTCTGGCCCTGCCGGACAGTATGCGTATGCTCTGGACCAGCGTGTAAAACGCCGTCAATTCTCCGGCCAAGGGCAGAAGAGCAGCTATACAGTAAGACCTGGCGACAGTCTTTGGGCTATAGCTCGGAAAATGAACGTAAGCGTCAAACAATTGGCCAGCTGGAATAGCATGGCGCCCGGTGACACCCTACGCCCTGGCCGGACATTGGTTGCCTATGATGGGAGTACACCTGCTAGCAACAGCCGTACGACACGCAAGGTTTCCTATAAAGTCCGTAGCGGTGACTCTCTTTACCGAATCGCTAACAAGTTCAGTATTGAGATCGACGATATTTTACGCTGGAATAAAATCACCAAATCCAAGTACTTACAGCCAGGCCAGCGCCTCACTCTGTTTGTGGACAGCGCAAGCAACAGTTGAGTTTTCTGACCTTTCGCCCGCCTGCTATCGCAACTAAATAAAAGAAGCTGTAAATAAAAAACCCGGCATCTGCCGGGTTTTTTATTTTTCTAATTGAGCAAAGTTACTGGCTCTCTGGCGCCAGCTCGACTTTTGCCTGATCAGATAAGTAACGCTGAATAGCTGCCAGTTCCGCACCTCCATTTACTGAGGCTAATTGCTGCATTAGCGCCTGGCGCTGCTCTTTACTTTGCTGGGATAAATTGCCTTCCCGCACACCGCGTAATGCCAAAACAACTTGATCACCGCTGCTCGTAGCAAACACTGACAATTCCTCAGAGCCGGTGGCCGGGGCGGCCAAGGAGAATGCCTTGGTATTGATTTCTCCGCGCTCCCCAAAGCCACCGCGACGTGTTTTGTCGCTGACCTCTAAGGTTAAGCCTTGCTCCTCTGCCAATTTGGCAAAATCTTCACCAGCAGCGAGCTTTTCTTTCAGGGCTTCGGCACGAACAGCAAGCTGCTCGCTCGCTTTGTCACGCTTGAGACGCTCAACAATTTGCTCGCGGACTTCCTCTAGCGGATAGGTTCCAGCCTGCTTGGACTCCGTTACGCGTAACACCACGGAGTGCTCGTTATTAAGATTGAGCACATCTGAAGTGTTACCATCTTCCATCACTTCAGGGGAGAAAGCAGCTTCCACTACCTGCCCATTAGCCAAGACCCCAGCGCCACTTTCTCGGGAGAAGAGGCCACTGGTTTTTAGAGGCACTCCCAGCTCTTCGGCGGGGCCTGCCAGGTTATCGGCATTATAAGCAAGGTCTGCCAAACGGCTCAGGGCATCAACGAATTCACTCTCTGCTGCGGCTGCGCGTAACTGGGTCTCGATAGCGCCCTTACGCTCCTCAAAAGTTGGAGGCTCACTCTCCTCAACTTCCAGCAACTTAATAAAGTGTGTTCCGCTATCAGTGGTAACCGGAGCAGACACCTGACCAACCTCCAAGCTTGCCAGTGCCTCCTCAAAAGCCTGAGGGAAAACATCACCGGCGGTAAAGCCGAGGTCTCCACCCTCTTCCCGTGAACCAATATCTTCTGAATAAGCTTTGGCCAGTTCGGCGAAGTCTTCACCTGCATCCAGCTTGGTCTGGATCTCCTCCAGCTTCGCTTGGTCTGCGTCCTCCAAAAGGATATGAGCTGCGCGACGACGAAGGTCAGCGCCAAAACTGGCAATCTCTTGGTCGTACTGCGAGCGAACATCCTCTTCTGAAATATCGATATTGGCTGCAAACAACGCGGGAGTAAGCTCTATATACTCAACTGCCACTTGCTCAGGTCGCTGGTATTGACTCTGATTTTCCTGGTAGAACTGCTCGACTTCTGCATCACCAACTTCAGTGGTGGCCAGAAGCTCCTGTACCGGCATTACTACATAGTTGAAATCACGCTCTTCCATTGATGCCGCCACTACCTGCTCGGCATCAGCTTGCGTAGTAAAAGCGCTTTCGGTAACGCTGTCTGCATATTGCTGCAGCGCCAGATCACTTTCGACAATTTGAGGGAAATTGGCTGTGCTATAGCCCATACGACGCAAAGCATCGCGATATAATTGAGGATCAAAGGTGCCGTTTACCTGAAAAGCTGGAATATCGGTAATGGCTTTATTAACAGCCGCAGTACTCATAACCATACCGCTCTCCAAAGCAGCTTGGCGCATGACTGAGCTTGAAATTAATTGGCGCAATACAGGTTCACGTAACTGCTCGTCGCTGATCAGGTCTGCTGGGACATTTTCCCCATATTGACTCATGATCATACTGCGACGATTTTGAATCGCTCGCTGCAAATCCAGATTGGTGATTTTTTCACCATTTACCTCGGCAACCGCATCGGCGGCACCACCACTGGCCCCTGAGAAAAAGTCGATTCCCCCAATGACCATAATGAACCCAAAGAAAGCTGCGACAATAATCGCTGCCGTCCCTTTCAGGTTATCGCGCATGGACTGAAGCATGCTCAGCTCCGAATTTTGACTCTAATTATTTAACTGTTACCAGATACAAAAAAGGCGTATCCAACCTGACACGCCTCTTTATAGCTTCGAATCTTTTACAAGGTCTCGAAGTTCACCGAAAAACTTAGTTTACGGCGTCTTTCAGGGCTTTACCGGCCTTGAAGTTAGGGATTTTCGCTGCGGCGATTTCGATGGGGTCGCCAGTGCGAGGATTGCGGCCAGTACGGGCTGCGCGCTCTTTCACTGCAAAAGTACCAAAGCCTACCAAGGCAACCTGATCGCCTTTTTTAAGCGCATCAGTAATGCTATCAACCATTGCGTCCAAAGCACGGCCAGCTGCTGCTTTTGGAATATCTGCAGACGCGGCAATTGCTTCAATCAGTTCGGACTTATTCACGCTTAATCCCTCTGTTCTTTTAAATATGTTCAGGACACCCTCAGGCCAGGTATCACTATTAGTAACTTTTTAACCACCGGCAATTTTGGCGCCGGGCAATAAGCCTCGTTTTATACCAACTGCCCGGTAACGGGTCAAGGAACCATGCGGGTTTCCGGACAGTTGAACGAAACCCGAGCATCAAAAATCAACAGAGTGGTTATGTTTTGGTCTTGCAATTGTTACGGGGTGACAACAGTCACCCCGTAACAGGTTAATGAGTTTGGATCGATCTTTGCGAGCGCTCTTCCGCCTGCTTTTGCAAGGCAGAATATTCCTCATCCGAAAGGGACTCGGGTTTGTGCTCAAGTGCCAACTCCAACACCTGGTCGATCCACTTGACCGGTTTCACCACCAGGTCCTGAAGGATATTGTCGGGAATATCTTTCAGGTCACGCTCATTATCCGCAGGTATCAGTACAGTTTTTATACCGCCTCGATGTGCTGCCAATAACTTTTCCTTGAGACCACCAATTCGTAAAACTTCTCCACGCAAAGTGATTTCACCAGTCATCGCCACATCCGAGCGCACAGGAATATTGGTGAGTACTGAAACCAAAGCCGTGCACATCGCAATACCCGCAGAGGGGCCATCTTTCGGTGTAGCACCCTCTGGCACATGAATGTGAATATCCCGTGTCTCGTGGAAGTCGGGCCCTATTCCGAGGGCTTGCGATCGCGAGCGCACCACTGTCAGGGCAGCCTGGATAGACTCCTGCATTACATCACCGAGAGATCCGGTCTTGATCATACGACCCTTACCTGGAACCGCAGAAGCTTCGATATTTAACAACTCACCGCCGACCTCCGTCCAGGCAAGGCCGGTAACGATACCGATTTTGTTCTCCTCTTCGGCACGGCCGAAGTCAAATTTACGCACACCCAGCAACTCTTCCAGCTGGTCAGATTTGACCACAGCCGTTTTCTCCGATGGGTTGCGTACATGCTCGGTCACGACCTTCCGGCAGATTTTGGCAATTTCGCGATCCAACCCACGTACACCAGCTTCACGAGTGTAATAGCGAACGATATCCCGTATTGCCTCATCGGACAGATCCAACTCATCGTCTTTCAAGCCGTTAGCCTTACGCTGCTTTGGTACAAGGTAGCGCTGGGCAATATTGAGTTTTTCATCCTCGGTATAACCGGGAATACGGATAACCTCCATGCGATCCAGTAATGGACCGGGAATATTCATGGAGTTGGAAGTACATACGAACATTACATCTGACAGGTCATAATCTACCTCGAGGTAATGGTCGTTAAAGGTCTTGTTCTGCTCCGGATCCAGAACCTCGAGCAGTGCTGAGGCCGGATCTCCGCGCTGATCCATGCCCATTTTGTCGACCTCATCGAGCAGAAACAGCGGGTTCTTTACACCGACTTTGGAAATTTTTTGAATCAACTTCCCTGGCAGTGAGCCAATGTAGGTTCGGCGATGCCCACGAATTTCCGCTTCATCGCGCACGCCGCCAAGGGCCATTCGCACATACTGTCGATTGGTAGCGCGAGCTATAGATTGCCCAAGTGAGGTCTTACCAACCCCTGGAGGCCCAACCAAGCAGAGGATCGGACCCTTCACTTTTTTTACGCGCTTCTGTACCGCCAAGTATTCAAGTATACGTTCCTTGACCTCCTCCAGACCGTAATGCTCTTTTTCGAGTATCTCTTCAGCCTTCTTAAGGTCATGCCTTACCCTGCTCGCTTTTTTCCAGGGCAGACTTAACATCCAATCGATATAGCTGCGCAGGACCGACGCTTCTGCCGACATCGGAGACATCATCTTCAACTTGGCAAGTTCAGCGCGGGTTTTCTTCTCAGCCTCTGCACTCATACCGGAATCGGCAATTTTGTTTTCTAGCTCTTCAATTTCATTGGGCTCTTCAGTAATTTCGCCCAGCTCCTTTTGAATCGCCTTCATCTGCTCATTCAGATAGTACTCACGCTGGCTTTTCTCCATCTGCTTTTTCACGCGGCCACGAATGCGCTTCTCTACCTGGATCAGGTCGATCTCTGAATCCATCAGGCCAAGCAGATGCTCCAAGCGCTCTTTAACGCTGGAGGTTTCAAGAAGCTCTTGCTTCTGTGCTAGCTCAAGGGACATATGGGCAGAAATGGTATCTGCAAGGCGCCCTGGCTCATCGATCCCAGACAGAGAGGTGATGACCTCGTTGGGTACCTTCTTGCTCACAGAGACATACTGTTCAAATTGAGTCATCACCGAGCGCACCAGAGCATCAGCCTCGGCCTCAGGCAACTCAAACGTCTCCATAGGCTCTACTGTCGCCTCGAAGTGGTTATCCCTCTCCATTACATCGAGAATATTTACTCTCTCCCCCCCTTCCACTAGCACTTTGACCGTACCGTCGGGAAGTTTGAGCAGCTGTAAAACGCTAGCTATGGTGCCCACGCGATAGATGTCCTCAGCGCCAGGGTCATCTTCCGATGCTTTTTTCTGGGCTACGAGTAACACTTGCTTATCCCTGCGCATGGCCTCTTCCAGAGCCTCTATGGACTTTTCCCTGCCAACAAATAGCGGGATAACCATATGGGGGTAAACAACAACATCGCGCAATGGCAACAACGGATATTCAAGTTTGGTGTCGGATGACTGATCCATAGAACTCCTCTCGGCCCTATCACTGGGTATTTGGCGCGGCATCATGCTGCTGTAGTAAATGACAGCTCAATTTGGGCCACCGCCCTTCAGTTGCTAGAGATGGGGGGGGAGAGCCCGGAATACAAGTCTAATCTGGCGACCAATTTGTGCCGAACTCAACTGAATACCAATAAGCCGCCTCGGTATTGGGGCCTCAAATGGTAAAAGGAGCTTCTTTTTAAGAAGTTGAGGTTATAAAAAAAGCCCCGAATTGGGGCTTTTTTAAGTACGAGGCGTCACTCTTCAGGAGCTGCTTTCTGGGGCTGGGTCTCACTTTCATAGACGAGTAGCGGGGCCGACTCACCCTTGATTACAGCCTCATCGATAACTACTTTAGCTACGTTGTCAGTGGAGGGGATATCGTACATGGTCTCCAAAAGGACAGATTCCATAATAGAACGCAGTCCACGAGCACCGGTTTTACGCTCCATTGCCTTGGTAGCTACAGCATCCAGGGCATCTGGGCGGAAATCCAGTTCCACATCCTCCATCTCAAACAGTTTGCCGTACTGCTTGGTCAGTGCATTGCGAGGCTCTGTCAGGATCTGGACCAGGGCCTCACGATCCAATTCCTCAAGAGTCGCGGTTACCGGAAGCCGCCCAACAAATTCGGGAATGAGACCGTAACGCACCAGATCCTCGGGTTCGAGATCTCTGAGAATCTCACCGAAATTACTGGTTCCGTCCTTGGACTTCACTTCAGCACTGAAGCCAATTCCACCCTTTTCGGAGCGATCGCGAATTACTTTATCAAGGCCGGCAAATGCTCCACCGCAAATAAACAGGATATTAGAGGTGTCCACTTGCAAGAATTCTTGCTGAGGGTGCTTACGGCCTCCCTGAGGGGGCACTGAGGCCACAGTTCCTTCAATCAGTTTCAGAAGTGCTTGCTGAACACCCTCACCAGAAACATCACGGGTGATAGAGGGATTATCTGACTTGCGAGAAATCTTGTCGATCTCATCGATGTAAACAATGCCCTGCTGAGCCTTCTCCACATCGTAGTCACATTTCTGTAACAGCTTCTGAATAATGTTTTCTACATCCTCACCAACATAACCAGCTTCAGTGAGAGTAGTAGCATCTGCAATCGTGAAAGGTACGTTGAGCAGGCGAGCAAGGGTTTCCGCAAGCAATGTCTTACCGCTACCAGTCGGCCCAACCAACAAGATGTTGGACTTACTTAGCTCAACTTCATCCTTGCTCTTTACACCAGCTTTGCTGCGTAGGCGTTTGTAGTGGTTATATACAGCCACTGCCAGTACACGCTTGGCCCGCTCCTGGCCAATAACGTACTGATCAAGGATCTCAGTGATCTCGCGCGGCGTGGGCAAGCGTCCCTCCGGGCCCTCCGCACTCTCTTGGACCTCTTCGCGAATAATGTCTGTACACAGTTCGACACATTCATCGCAGATAAAGACTGACGGCCCAGCGATTAACTTCCGCACTTCCTGCTGGCTTTTGCCACAGAAAGAGCAGTACAGCAATTTGCCGCTGTCTTCTCCGCTGCTTTTGTCGGTCATCAAAATACTCCGTGGTCACTGGCCGGCCAGGGCCTTCAAATTTAGCTATTACAGCAAGATGCTGTTTTTTGGCGTATTTTTCAAGCCCCTCAACTAGGAAGTCTGCTCAAAATTATTAACAAATATAGGAAAACGCCACTAGCAAATTTTTTTTGTTGAAATACTATTTTTCCAGTGCTTGGCGACGGGATAGGACATCATCCACTAAGCCATATTCCTTGGCCTCATCAGCGCTCAAGAAGTGATCTCGCTCAGTATCGCGCTCAATATCACTGACCGGGCGGCCGGAATGATGCGCCATCAATTCATTGAGGCGATGGCGAATCTTCAGGATTTCCTGGGCGTGGATATGTATATCACTAGCCTGCCCCTGAGCCCCGCCACTGGGCTGATGAATCATCACCCGGGAATTGGGCGTAGCAAAACGCTTACCCGGAGCACCCGCAGTAAGCAGGAAAGCGCCCATACTGCAAGCCTGGCCAATACACATGGTGCTTACATCAGGCTTGATGAACTGCATGGTGTCGTAGATAGACATCCCTGCAGTAACAGACCCTCCAGGGGAGTTGATATATAGGTGGATATCTTTATCGGGGTTCTCAGCTTCAAGAAATAGCAACTGAGCAACCACCAGATTGGCCATATGGTCTTCAACCGGTCCAACCAGGAAAATAACCCGCTCCTTAAGCAGACGGGAATAAATATCAAATGAACGCTCACCCCGGGCAGTTTGCTCCACCACCATCGGCACCAGTCCGCTTGCTGAAGGTTCGATCGAGGCTTGGGGAAAATCAATTCGTGCCATAGGTACCATTGCTTCCTTTTGTGGCGTTTTCGGCAGGCCAGCAGATAGGCAGATTTGCCTGTGCTGAGAAATTCGTCTTCAGAGCTTAACCGGTCAGGGCGGATAAAGCCAGCCGGTAAAAAGGAAGGAGATGCAATGACGCCCGGCAAAGCCGAGAGCCATTGCATCCTTGAGAAAGCAGATTATTAACCCTGCTTCTGCGGCTTGATTACGTCGTCGTAGGAGCTTTGTACCTCTTCAACCTTCGCAGCATCCAGTACAAAGTCTACAACTTGATCTTCTAGAACTACTGACTCAACACCAGACAGCAACTCGCGATTGTTATAGTAGTATTCAACTACCTCTTCTGGCTGCTGGTAAGTGGACGCCAACTCTTCAACCTTCGCTTTTACACGATCTGCATCTACAGACAGGCTGTTCTGCTTAACAATCTCGCCAACAACCAAACCCAGTACTACACGACGCTTTGCCTGCTCTTCAAACATTGTGTCCGGCAGCATGCGCTCAGCGTCTTCGGCTTTGATCTGACCTCCGAATTGCTGAACCATTTGACCGCGCAGAGTGCGAACCTCATTCGCAACCAATGTTGATGGCAGCTCGACCTGGTGCTTTTCACACAACTGATCCATCACTTGGGTTTTAACTTTATTTAACGCCGCATTTTTGAGTTCGCGCTGCATATTGTTGCGCACTTCCTCACGGAATTTTTCTTCACCGCCCTCTTGAACACCATAGGCTTTGAAGAATTCTTCATTCAACTCGGGCAATTCAGGCTTTTCGGAGGAAGTTACTTTGATATTGAAGGTTACTGCAGCACCGCGCAGATCTTCAGCCTGATAGTCCTCAGGGAAAGTCAGGTCCAGGTCTGTTTCCTCACCTGGCTTCATGCCGAGAATACCCTCTTCAAAGCCAGGGATCATCTGGCCTGAACCGAGAACCAGCTGATGACCTTCCGCTTTACCACCTTCAAACTCTTCTCCGTCTTTACGACCGAGGAAGTTGATAACAACACGATCACCTTTTTGTGCTTTGCGCTTAGTGTCCTTCCAGGAAGACTGCTGCTTACGCAGCACATCAATCATGTTGTTTACATCGGCATCAGTTACGTCGGCAATTGGGCGTTCAACGCTGATTTCCGCCAGGTTAGAGAGCTCAACTTCAGGATATACTTCAAAAGTGGCAACATATTCCAGATTTTCACCAGCTGCAGTCTGCTTGGCTTCAATACTGGGCTGGCCGGCCGGCTTCAGCTCTTCTTTTTGAACAGCATCATAGAAGGAACGACTCATCACCTCGCCAAGCACTTCCTGTCGAACACCAGCACCAAAACGCTGACGCACCACCTTCAAAGGTACCTTGCCTTTACGGAAACCATTTACGCGAACAGTCTTGGCGGCCTGCTGGAGACGCTTGTCCACTTCTTTATCGACGATTTCCGCCGGCAAATTAACCGTTAAACGACGCTCCAGACCGGAAGTAGTTTCGATGGAAACCTGCATGTTTATCCTCGTGAGACTATCTCTTTTATCGCGCCGCAGCGCCAACGAATACCGGGCCGCCGGGACTTAGCCAACCGCCTCTTAGGGCATAGCCGTCAAAATTGCACAGCAATTTCCGGCCAACACCAAATACAAGGAGCCCGCACTCACCCCTCCAGGGCAAGTCATGCGGACTCCAGAGTTCTTAATTTGGTGGGGACGGGGAGACTCGAACTCCCACACCTTTCGGCACCAGAACCTAAATCTGGCGTGTCTACCAATTTCACCACGTCCCCAGAACTTTTCCGCCGCTAACTCTTTGAAAAGTAAAGAGTTTCAGCTCAAAACAAGAGCCCATCGCGACAAGGGGTGCAGATTGTGCCACAGCATTTTGAGGGCTTCAACACTTTACTGAACACTTTCCTCACAAAATAAAAAAAGGCGCCTCAAAGGCGCCTTTTTTCGGGATCCAATTAGATCAGACTCGCTCCACGACAGTGGTAATACCCTGCCCCAGGCCGATACACATGGTAGACACGCCCAGGTTACCGCCTTCGTTTTGCATAACGCTCAACAGGGTACCGGTGATCCGCACACCTGAGCAGCCGAAGGGATGCCCCAAAGCGATAGCGCCACCATACAGGTTGACCTTCTCATCCATCTGCTCAAGCAGATCCAGGTCTTTCAGCACCGGCAGTGCCTGGGCCGCAAACGCTTCATTCAGCTCGACCTTGTCGATATCGCCGATTGTCAAGCCAGCCTTCTTGAGCGCCTTCTTGGTGGAAGGCACGGGGCCATAACCCATGATGGATGGATCGACACCAGCCAGAGCCATTTCCTTCACGCGAGCTATAGGGGTCATACCCAGAGCCTGAGCACGCTCAGCAGACATTACCAGCATCACAGAAGCTCCATCGGTGATCTGGGAGGAGGTTCCGGCGGTTACTTGGCCATGCTTCGGGTCGAATGCCGGCTTCAGCTGAGACAGGCCTTCCACGGTAGTATCGGGGCGGATGGTTTGATCCGTTTCAACCAGGAAAGGTACGCCGTCGTCGTCGTGGCCTTCAATGGCAATAATCTCGCGATTGAATTTCCCGGCCCTAGTAGCTTCAGCAGCGCGGTGGTGGGAACGAGCACCGAACTCATCCATCTGCTGACGCTGGATACCATGCATCATCGCCAGGTACTCAGCAGTCATACCCATAGAGCCTGCAGCTTTTGCCATATATCGGCCCAGCATTGGGTTGGGACTGACATGCTCCATCATATTCAAGTGGCCCATGTGCTCAACACCGCCCACAACGTACACATCGCCAACGCCAGCCTGAATGTTGGCAGCGGCAGTGTGCAGGGAAGACATTGAGGAGCCACACAGACGGTTGACGGTTTGCGCCGGAATGGTGTGTGGCAGACCGGCACGCAACAGAATAAAGCGAGCTACGTTAAAGCCCTGCTCATCGCGCTGCATAACGCAGCCCCAGATCAGGTCATCAATCTCAGCGGGATCGAGCTTGTCGTTGCGCTGCAGGAATTTTTTCAGCAGCTCAGCGGACATATCATCGGCGCGAACATGGCGATATACACCATTCTTCGAGCGACCCATGGCCGTACGCGCGTAGTCGACGATTACGGCATCTCTAGGATTTAAACTCATCGCTATTCTCCTTACTTGTTGCCGTAGTAGGTTTTGCCACTTGCGGCCATTTCACGCATACGATCGGTCGGCTGGTACAGCTCGCCCAGTTCGGCGTACTTATCGGCAATCTTCACGAATTCATCCAGGCCAATACTGTCCAGCCATGCGAAGATTCCACCGCGGAATGGAGGGAATCCGATGCCGTAGATCAGTGCCATATCGGCTTCAGCCGGGGAATCGACGATACCCTCTTCCAGGCAGCGAGCCAGCTCTGTTGCCATGGGCACCATCATGCGCTCGATAATTTCGTCTTTCTCGAACTCGCGTCGATCAGCAACATGCGGCTTCAGCAGCTCGTAGGACTCTTCGGTAGCCACTTTCTTCGGGCGACCTTTCTTGTCCTGCTCGTAATTGTAGAAACCTTTGTTGTTCTTCTGACCATAGCGACCCGCTTCATACATCACATCAGAAGCGGCGGTGAAGTTTTTACCCATACGATCAGGGAAGCCTTCAGCCATTACGCTTTCTGCGTGGACACCGGTATCAATACCAACAACATCCATCAGGTAAGCGGGGCCCATCGGCCAACCCCAGCGCTCCATCACCTTATCAACGGCCTGGAAGTCAGCGCCATCACGTACCAGCATGGAGAAACCAGCAAAATAGGGGAAGAGAACACGGTTAACCAGGAACCCAGGGCAGTCGCGCACAACAATAGCTTTCTTACCCATCTTGTTAGCGTAGGCAACAACGCGAGCTACGGCGGTGTCGGAAGTTTTCTCGCCGCGGATCACCTCAACCAGCGGCATTTTGTGCACCGGGTTGAAGAAGTGCATACCGAGGAAGTTTTCCGGGCGGGAAAGCGGCTCGGCCAGATGGTTAATGGAGATGGTAGAAGTATTAGAAGCGATTACAGTGTCTTCACTTACCTTGGTTTCCACCTCTTTCAATACAGCATGCTTCACCTTGGGATTTTCAACCACGGCTTCGACAACAACATCGATATCGTTGAAGCCATCGTAGCTTAGGGTTGGCTCAATGCGATTGAGCACTTCACCCATTTTCACAGGGGTCAGGCGCTTGCGATCAACCAGCTTGGACAGCAGCTTATTGGCCTCATTCAGACCGAGGTCAATACCTTTCTGGTCGATATCCTTCATTTTGATTGGAGTGCCTTTGTAGGCGGACTGGTAAGCAATACCACCACCCATAATGCCAGCACCCAATACTGCCGCACGCTCAATCGGCTTGTCGGCTTTCTTTTCCCAGCCCTTGGCGACCTTGCTGATCGCCTGGTCTGCCAGGAACAAACCCACCAGGGATTTGGCAGTGCCAGTCTGGGCACAGAAGATAAACTTCTCCTGCTCAACTTTCAGCGCTTCTTCACGGGTTAACTTGTAACCCTGCTCAATAGACTCGACTGCAGCTACTGGGGACGGATAGTTTTTACCCGCTTGCTGACCGACGAATGCCTTGGTAGTAAAGAAGGCCATCAAAGCTTCAGTATCGTTTAGGGGGATCGGAGATTTCTTGATCTCGCGGCTAGCCTTGTAGTCCAGCGAGCCATTAATGGCTCGCTGGAGCAGTTTGATCGCAGCATCTTTGAGCTTGTCAGTAGGCACCACTGCATCAACCGCGTGAGCCTCAAGCGCTGCAGCCGGCTTCTGTTCTTTACCCGCTGCAATCCACTCAGCAGCAACATCAACACCCACCACGCGCGGCAGACGAACAGTGCCACCCCAACCCGGGATCAGGCCCAGCTTAACTTCGGGAAGACCAACTTTGGCTTCCTCGCCCATCAGGCGGAAGTCACAGCCCAGGCACACCTCAAAGCCACCGCCGAGCGCGTAGCCATTGATTGCCACTGCAGTCGGAACCGGCAGGTCTTCCAGGCGGTTGATATTTTCGTTGTTCTGATTCATCAGATCAGCAACACCCTCTGCACCCGCAGAGAAGGCATCGCCAAACTCAGTGATATCAGCACCAACAATGAAGACGCCTTTGCCGCTTGTCAGCAGTACGCCTTTTATACCATCCGCTGCTTCGATAGCATCCAGCGCTTGAGAGAATTCAGAAACCGTCTGGCGGTTAAATTTATTGACGGATTCGCCTTGAAGGTCGAATTTGAGCTCGGCAATGCCGTTGTCCAGCATCTGTACCGTGAGCGCTTTGCCACTAAATAACATTGATTGACCTCTTTTATTCTGGGCCGCGATCCTGGGCCCGGGGTCGGAATTTTTGTGCAACCACAGGCCGTCCCGCAGGGTGCGGTGACACTTTGGCCCAATATGGTCAGCCGTAGTATAGCCAGATTCAAACGATTGTTTGAATACTATTTCTTACAAATAGAATGGCGCTACCAGCACCGAAGTACAGAAAATGGCCAACCTAAGAAACGGTGGCCAAGCTTTTAAGCGGAGCTAGTCTATCCCGGATTGATTTGACTTTTCAGCCGTCTGGCGCAAATTACTCTTTATTCAACACAGTATGTAGATCAGCGGATTGTGGTTCAGGAAGGGCTTGAGCTGGGGTCGCAGCATAGACAACTATACAGTCACAGCTACCGGGGTTTCGAAAGCGATGGGGGCGCCTGCTGCTAAAGTAAAAACCATCCCCAGTTCTTAGCAGGGCGAGATCTGACCCAACCGCAACCTCCAGCTCACCGGCAACCACTATTCCCCCTACCTCACCGCCGGCGGCAGCAAAGTCAGGTCCCGAGTCCCGCCCAACAGGAAAAACTTTTCGCAGAATAGACATACTGCGATGCTCCCGAAAACCACCCAATAGCTGGGAGCGTACACCTCCCTGGCCAATATCAGGCATTTCGTTAGCGCGAAAGAAAATCTGGCCTGGCTTACCAAGCTCCAGGGAGAAAAACTCCGCTAGGGACATTGGGACACTACCCAGGATCTTATTCAATGACCCCACCGACGGACTCACCCGCCCCTGCTCGATAAAAGAGATGGTGGCATTAGTGACGCCTGCCCGTCGTGCCAGCTCACGCTGGGAGATACCGTAGATATTGCGCACCATTTTCAATCGAATACCGACATCACTGCTATCGCCGGATTCACTGGACACATCCATGTCTGCCATTGCATTTCCTATCAAATTTGAGTGTTTAACCCTCCGGTCACCACACCTTCAATAACAGCAATTGGCGCTAGTGATTAATCGTCCCTTTACTCTACACCATATCGTCATAGGGATTTTCTTGAGGAAGGGAGACCGGCGAAAGCCCCGGAAGAACAACTTCTTCAGTAGACAATGCAATCTCACCTTCATCAAACAAACCCTCCCCAAAGCGGTAGATGGTATTTAGCTCTCCCCGGCTAGCCTCGGCATCGTAAGCCTGCGCCCGCTCAATAACGGCTTCGTTACTCTTGCGGTAATGAGATACGGACTTCTTCCCGTGCCGTTTCTCAATCATGTTGCGAGTAAGATGCGGAGAAAGCACTGCAGCAGTGGCATTATTGCCACCAAACCCTTTCGAGTTCAGCAACGCAAGATCCAGAGAGCGAGGGTCTCTTTCGACGTGCTCAAGGGAGAAATCCAGGTTCTCTTGATGAACATCGTCAGCAATCCTGTCAGTGGTCAGGATACCCGGAAGTATTCCTTTATCAAAAATGCCTAGCGCTGTAATCAGCTGGTCGCCACTGGCCGCAGCTACGGTATGCCCTACAAAAGCTTTAACAGCACACACTGGCCATTTTTCTATTCCAAAAGTTCCAGCCAGGCGGTCGAGTATCGCCGATTCGGTTACCCGGTTTTGCGGAGTACTGGAGCCATGAGCCTGTACAAAGCTGCGTTGGCGCAAGGCCTCGTCACCAATTATCGATCGAGCCTCTGCCATAGCCCTGGCCATAGTGAGGTAATTACCCGGACCCGGTGCGGAGATTGACTTCTTATTGCCATCGGCATTGATGTACACACCCGCAACAGAGCCATGAATATTCGCCCCCAGCTCCAACGCCAGGGCATCATCCATCAGGATTGCCCACTGAGTGCCCTCTCCCAAGGTAAACCCACAGTTATCCCCAAAGGGGCGGCTTGTTCGCCTGAAGTCCACTTCACCCGGGTAGAGTTTGCGCAAATTTTCGATGGTAGCCAGGGCTCCCATGGTGGAATAACCATCTACCACTTCCGGCACTAGCGGGGCCTCTGCAGCCCCCACAATGGCGACCCTGGCACGGCCAGTGCGGATATCCTCCACTCCCGCTCGCAGATTATACAAATAACTGGCACAGGCCCCTGTCACTGCTCCTGTCGATCCCACATTATCCAGCACATAAGCATTTACAAAGTCGGCAGGCATACTGTTCAGACCGAGCGCCAGTTGCTTGGAACTGACTCTAGAACCACGCAAACGGGACTGCATCAAGCCCCCATTGCCAAAGTGATCCAATTGACTCATGGCCGAGGAGGCATACACAGAAATATTTCCTGGTCCCACAGCCCTTACAACTGTCTCCCAGTCAATACCCATGGAGCGCACTGCGTCAGAGGCTCCCAACACAGCAAGTTGCAGGCCGCGGGGGTGGAAGCGGGAATTGTAGTGATCGCCAGGCTCAAACCCAGTAGGCAACTGTCCCCCAGCGCCAACAGGAATTTCTCGGTAACTGTCCAACATCACCGACAAGCTCGGTGCCATCACACGCACCTTGCCACCCCCGATGGGCTCAACCTGCCACCCATCTGGTTGGGGATGAGGTAACTGACGCGCCGACATCTCAAAGGTGATGCCATTGGCGCTATTCAAGTTTGCTGCCTGGTGGAAATGACACCGGTGGTAGTCATAAAAACGCGCTTCCAGCTCTCGCACCAGAGTCCCTTGCAGTACTTGCTGCTCAAGCCCTGGATCCAGGGGAGTTCCGGCTTCAGCTCCCCTGCGAAGCCCCATTAGCGCAGCAAGGTCAGACAGGATATCAGCCCGCTCTCGCTGATCCAGCTTATCCAACACCAAACGGGAATAGCCCCGATGAAAGGAACTACGTCCTGCGGGGTTAAAACCACCAAATGCGGTGATTACGGGAAGGCGCTGCATCCTGACCTCCAGCCAAGCACTAAACACTTAATTTTCGAGTTGGGGAGTGTAGGGGGTGGCGATTCCGCCCAGTTATGGGCATACTGGCCAGCAAAATTGAGTGTTTTGGCCAATGGCGCAAGTGCGCTTGAGTATGCAATGCGAACGGTAACCTTTCTCCTAATTGATCAAATGCTGGCGACCGGCACGGTGCTTCCACTTGAAATGCTGCGTGGAGCCGAGAGCCGTGCCCGGGTGGAGGGAAAAAAAGAATCCCTGCGCCTGATAACTGCCAGCATGGATGGACGTCCAGTCAACACCCGTTGTGGCTTTACTTTCCAGCCCGATGTCGCCTTGAGCGAAGCCCCAGATAGCGATCTCATCTATATTCCCGCTCTATGGCGCAATCCACGCCCTGCACTTAAGCGTAGCGGACCGATCCTGGACTGGCTCAAAAGCCAGGCAGCAGCCGGAGCCGCCATCAATGCAGTGGGTACTGGTGTGTGCTTCTTAGCGGAAGCCGGCCTACTAGACGGCAAGCCCGCCACCACACACTGGCATTACTTTGATCGCTTCAGCTCCGATTACCCCAAAGTTAAGCTAAAACAACAGTATTTTATTACCCAGGCAGATAAGCTTTTTTGTGCCGCAAGCGTCAACGCCCTCGCTGATGTCACCGTGCATATGATCCGTCAACTTTACGGACCTGCAGTCGCAAGCCATGTGGAAAGGAACTTCTCCCACGAAATCCGCAGGCCTTTTGAAGAAATCGCTTATTCAGAGGGCGCAGTGCACTTGCACCCGGATGAAGATATCGTCCAGGCCCAGGCCTGGCTTAAGGAACATTGCAATACAGAAGTGCGCTTGAGTGAAGTAGCGCAAATGTTTGACATGAGTGTACGTTCATTTAACCGGCGATTTAAGCTGGCTACCGGGCAAACACCGCTGCAATATCTGCAGAATGTGCGGGTAGATATGGCTAGGGAACTTTTACAGTCCAGCAACTTATCGGTTAACGAAATCGCAGAAAAAGTTGGCTACCAGGATATGGGGCACTTTACCGCACTATTCAAAAAATTCCTGGCCACAACGCCCAGTGAATATCGCACCACTGTGCGGGCAAAACTATTCAGGGTAAATACCTGATTTGCGCAGGAAAATGACATCGCTATCGGCAAACTGAAGCTCGGCTTTTAATTTTTTAGCCAGCCATTGAAAGGTTTGCACACTGAAAAAGCTGATATGTGTAGGGTCACGGATATAGTGCCAACTGGCAAAGCGCTCTGGTGAAATCACCAACTTCGTCATCAGTGCCATCACTCCACCATCCCGCAACCTCTGCCAAAGGCAGGTCAATTCATCTCCAGGCGACACAAGGTGCTCCACCACTTCCGTCGCAACGATAAAGTCATAAGACTTTTTCAGCGCGCCGGTGGTGGGAGCATAATAGCGATCGTATAAATCAACCCTGTGGCCATTATCAGCCAAAATTCTGGCTAGTAGCGGTGCAGGACCACAACCAAAATCCAGACCATCACTTGCCGGTAATAACTCATCCAGCAATGGTGCAGCACAACGACTGAGAAAACGGTGGTAACCCTCATCCTCCATGGAATTCTCATGCAGGTCGTAGTAAGCATGCTCTTCATCTGGGGTAAGATGATATTCGGTGGGCACAAACACTAAGGCGCAGCGATCACACTGGTGATAACTACGAAATTTATCGCGGTAATAAAACTGTACCGCCTTGTGGCGGCACAGTGGGCATACATATGACAAATCAGGCTGCAACTGTATCTGACTTTTTCTCACCATCAGTATGCTGTAATAAATTGCCTTCACTGATTTCAATTTTGCGAGGTTTCATTGCCTCAGGAATTTCTCGCACCAACTCTATATGCAGCAATCCATTGGCAAGTTTCGCATCCGTAACTTTAACGTGATCCGCGAGCTGGAAACGTCGCTCAAAACTCCTGGCAGCAATACCCCGATGCAGGAAATTTCCTCGGGGAGACTCATCCGGCTTTTTACCCGATACTGTCAGGCGGTTTTGCTCAACCTGGATATCCAGTTCAGACTGCTCAAAACCTGCAACTGCCATCGAAATTCTATAACTGTCCTCACCAGTCAACTCTATATCGTAGGGAGGATAGGAAGGTTGCTTCTGTTCACTGGTAGTCATGGCATCTAGTAGGCTGGCCATACGGTCAAAACCAATCGCAGAGCGGTACAGGGGGGAAAAATCAAAATTACGCATTGTTATATCCTCAATTCAGAGCAATATTAGAATTCGCTCGCCACAAAGCCCGAGCATTTTTTGCAAAAAACACTTTAAAAAAAGCTGCCTTCCGCACTAAAGAGATAAGGGTAACAAATAGTTATTCAAGGGCTTAAAGAGAAAAAACATGTCAAAAGATTCAAAATTGGCCTCAAAAACTTCTTCACGCCTATTTATCGGTATCCGCCCACCAAACGACACCCAAGTTTTTCTCGATAATCTATGTGCGCGCTACAAGACGAAAATGCACCCGGAGACACTCAACAGAATACGCTGGACAAGCAGACAGAACAGGCACCTGACACTGGCGTTTCTCGGCCAGACCCCAAGTGAAAAAGTACTGCCAATCCAAAAAGGGTTAGAGGAAATTGCGAAAAACACCATGAAATTCAAGGGGTGTATCAGCTCAATAACCCCCTTCCCACAAAGCAATTCAAAATTACTCGCTACTGAGCTGACGCACAGCCCGGAATTACTGAAAGCGTATGAGGATTGCAAAAGGCTGATCGAGAGCCTGGGCATGAAACCTGAAGAGCTCGACTACCGCCCCCATATAACCTTAGCTCGCTGTCGGAGTGGTTTTTCCAATTTATTGACTGCTGCCTTGGATCATCCCCTTTGGCTCGACAATATCATTCTCTATCAAAGCAACCCTGCCCCGGAAAGCAGTCACTATCAACCACTTTTCGAAACAAGCTTGTCAGGCACAGAAGATATAAGGTAAATCAAAAAAGCCCGCAAATGCGGGCCTTCCTGGGGATATTATTTCAGAGAGTCCAAAACGTATTCGGGATACATCACTAAGCGAGGCCTTGAAAGGCGTCGCGCATCAAATACAAATACATAGCGTGTACCATCATCTTCAGCTGGAATCGTGCGACGGAATTTCCAGGTATTGATTTTATAGGTTTGCCTACCCGATTCTACTGTAGTCACCAACCGGTACTGATTCTTACCCAGGAACTCAAAAGGCACTCTCTCGCTTCCTGAGGGGCGCAATTCCAGATTGCGGAAAGTTTGCTTATTATCTCCATCCTGCTCGCCCAACAAAGACGACAGACGCTCCTGTTCACGCTTAACATAGGCAAGCAACTCAGGGTCTATATCCTGCTTCAATTCCGGTACCGGCTCCGGCTCGGGCGCAACTTCACGCTTCTTGGGTTTCTCTATGGATGCAGTCTTAAGCTTGGGTGGCTTGGGCTGCTCAAGTCTGGCACTCCTAGCCAGAGCAGCTCTTCTCTCCGACTCTTCAGCCTTGGCGAGCATAGTGTCCACCATTTGGCTGATCTTGTCCTGCTGGGCGGAAATCTTGGCCTTAGTCTGAGTTATCGACTGCTGCTCCTGAGCCAGCCTGGTCTGCAACTCATTTTGATTTTCTTGAATAAACTCGAGACGGCGGCTACGGCTATCCACACCGCGCTCCGCCATAGCGAAACCATGTTTTGCCTTGGTTAAACGGCGCTCAGTATCCGAATTCCCATTGGAGTCGTGGATGCGACGCGCCTCTTCCAGCTCGAGGCGACTTTCCTCAAACTCCTTGCGCAGCTCACTCAGGGACTCTTGCGCACGCTCAAGCTTGTACTCATAGGAGAGCAGCTCATTCTCAATGTCTTCTAACTCGACCTGCTTGTTCTCGAGAGACTGCTCAAGACGCGCCAGCCGGTTTTTTTCCACCGTCAGGGATGATTGCGCCTGTGCCACAGCCCCGCCAAAAACTACCAAGCCCGCTAGAAAGAGCGAGCAGTACTGCTTTACCGCCATTGTACAGAACCCATTTCTCGATTTTTTGTCACACGTGAGATAAAAGCGCAGAGCCTAATTTTTGCTCAACCATTCCAAAATTTACTGTGCGCCAGAGCTAATTTTACGCAGGCTCAAGCTCGTGGGCAATGACCTCTCGTCCACATCTCGTACTTAACTGCTCAATAATCCCGCAAAATACATGGACAAAGTCACTCTAAAGATAATTCGTCGAATTTTATGTGACATTTTCCTGCAATAGCGCTTGATTTTTTTTTTAGCGGAAGCATTATGGATAGCAGGGAGATGATCGCTGGACTCAGCGGAAACCCGACCCGGACGTAAAACACCCTTAGCTGTGCTATCAGCAAACTCTCGTTGCGATCCCGGCGGCTCGGTGCTCCAACTGCAGACACGACCCCTCCCACTAGGGCGCCCTACCTTCTTTTAGCAAACCGCATAAGCGGCCTGCATGGTTTCCTTTAACCGGAGGTATTTGCCCATGAAATCTGCGCCTAACGATAACATTGTGTTCCGCGATATCGACAAATCAGCTGCCCTGGCTACTACGGTATCCAAAAAGTTACATAAACTGGAACGTTATTGTGGCGACATCATTCGCAGTCGTGTAGTCCTGGAAGCCCCCCATCAACACAAGAGTAAAGGCCGACAATTTCGAGCCTCTCTGGAGCTTGCCATTAGTGGTAACCCAGTCACCATCAGCAGTGAAAACGAATCTATTCACCGGGCGGTTAATGATACGTTTGCCTCTGCAGAGCGCTGCCTGAAAGAGCGCAGTGAACGCAGAAAGGCCATGCGCCACCAGGCACTTTACGAAGAAGCCGAACTAGAAGAGTAAGGAAAGTTTTCGAGGAGATAAAAAGACAGGGCGGCGCAATCGCGCCGCCTTTTTGTTGTTGGAACTGATGCAAGCTTCCGGGAAACACTGATAAATCCTGCTGCCCTCCACAAGCTCCCTAGTCGCTAATGGAAATCATCATCCAGCAAGTAAACCCTAGCTTCCAACCGGCGCTCTCATTGTGACAAACTCTTCAGCAGCCGTTGGATGGATACCAATAGTTTCATCAAAGGTTTTCTTGGTCGCGCCTGCTTTCAAGGCTATCGCCATACCCTGAATAATTTCCCCAGCATCATCTCCTACCATATGCACACCAATTACCTTGTCGGTACTAGAGTCAACAACTAATTTCATCAATGTACGCTCGGTATTACCACTTACCGTATGGCGCATTGGCCGAAATTCGGATTTGAAAACAGTTACTGAGATGCCTGAATCCCGCGCCTCTTCCTCAGATAAACCTACAGTACCAATATTTGGCTGGCAAAAAACCGCCGTGGGGATATTATTGTAATCAATTTCTGCCGTGTTTCCTGTACGCCAGTGTTTAACTAGTGCCATAGCCTCCGCCAATGCGACAGGCGTTAGCTGAGGCTCACCGGTAACATCTCCCAGCGCATAAATAGAGTGCACATTTGTGCGGAAATTATCATCCACTGAAATGGTGCCATCCTTATGAAGCACTACTCCTTGCTGCTCCAGGCCAAGCCCTACCGTATTAGCTTTTCGCCCAGTAGCATATAAAACCGTATCTACATTCAGGCTGGAGCCATCTTCATCATGCACAAGCAGGCTGCCATCCTGCAGCTTTTCAATTGCCTTGACCTGATGATTGAATTTCAAATCAATGCCTTTTTTAACTACTTCGTCACGTACAAAATTGCGAATATCCCGATCAAACCCACGAAGAAACAGGTCCCGGCGATAAGAAAGATGGGTATCGGCCCCCAGGCCGGCGAAAATTCCAGCAAACTCTACAGCGATGTAGCCACCGCCAACTACGAGCACGCGTTTCGGAAACGCCTCCATAGAAAACACTTCGTTGGAAGTCAGCACAAATTCCCTACCGGGAATTTCTGGGATAAATGGCCAGCCGCCAGTGGCCACCAAGATACGCTCCGCCGTATAATCACGCCCATCAACGACAACACGATGCGGGTCGGCGATGCTGGCTCGACCATCAATTACAGTAACACCGGAATTGTTTAGCAGGTTGCGATAGATTCCGTTAAGCCGACTAATTTCTTTTGCGTTATTGTCTCGAAGCGTAGGCCAATCAAAGTTCGCTCCTGAATTTTTCCAGCCATAGGCCCGCGCATCATCAAAGTTTTCACTGTAGCCACTGGCATAGACAAACAACTTTTTGGGAACACACCCTACATTGACACAGGTGCCACCCATGTAGCGGTCTTCAGCCACAGCAACTTTCATGCCCTGACTTGCAGCCATGCGTGCAGCACGCACACCGCCAGAGCCCGCCCCGATAACAAAAAGATCAAACTCATATTCAGCCAAAACAAACCTCTACTTCACTTAATTTTTCAACAAAGAGCCGAAGGAAATTTACCATCTGACAAACCATTTGGAACAAAGCTGTCACTCCTCACTTAATAATCGTTGACACTTTTTGGCGCTTTAGATATTCATGTGAAGACTGTCACAAAAAATACTCCGCCGGACAAAGTCATAAACCAATAATGCGTGTTAGGCGGATAGAATAACCGTCACAAAAAAAGAGCAACGCATGGGCAAGAATATGAACTCTCCTATCTCAGTATTTCTACGGGCCACCGGGCTCCTATGCCTGCTATTTACCAGCACTCAGAGCATCGCAAATACCCATCCATCCTACCTCACCGAAAAGTACTGCAGCAGCTTGGTGGAACAGTTCGTCGATTCAGGCATGCGCAGTCTCGACAAGTATATCAATGAGCACTTCAACCCCGAATACAAAGGGGGCATCCGCAATACCATACGCTTTCTGGAACAACGCCTCGAGTGGTTGAATGAGTGCAATAATTACCTCAAAGACACTGCACAAACCTATGTTTTTCACAGCGAAGATGACACACAAAGCATCTTTAGCGCGATCACTGAATTAACCCGTGAATTGCAACACGTTCGCTCTGGAGTTGAATATCGGGACGATGCGGGAAATAACAACCCTGCCCCTTATGTTAAGCGTCGTTTTGAAGCCCTGGCCCAACTGGTAGACCGGCACCATACCCGCATGCTGATGAAGAAGCAGTTCCAGTAAAAAATCCAAGAAAGCTCTGCCTCTTACAGAGGGGCCTGATTACCCAGCTCAGGCCCTTCCCCATATTTGGGCTGGGCGATTTTTAGAGAAAATGGAGGAGCTAATCACCGCTAGAACGGGAAAACCCTGTATGCTCTTTGCGCGTAGGCCCCGCTTCCTTACGGCCAAATCCTACAGCAGAGAAGAGCTGGGGCATCCTCTCCTTCAGTCCCAGCCCAATGCGCGCCATTACGGAGCCCAGGCGTGGACGACGCTTGTCCGCAAATGGGATAGGCCGACAGCTCTGCATGGTTGCCAGACCAATACGTGCAACAAACAGACTGGCTCCAACCCCCTGTCCCAGGCGCGCCGAAAACGTGCTGAGCACGCTATCCCCAACCAGCTCTGGCCAAATTTCTGTTATGGCATATTCACTGGCACCACTGTAGGCCACAAGGGCGAGTACCTTCTTGAAGAGACGCCAACGCACGACGAGCGATGGACGCACTCCATAAATTTGTGCCACATCATCAATCATACGAAGTGACTGGCGCAGCGCGACCAGGATGTCAATACTAGCAAACGGACTCAACCCCACCAGTGCACCGGTTGTTGTTGAGTGGCGCACTACACGTCGCAACGCTTCCTGGTCAAGGGCGTCTAGAAAGGTCACTTCGAGATGCTGGAGCAGCTCACTGCTATCAAAGTAGTCCGGCGCCTCATCAAGCACACGATTGAGCAGGACCCCTTGGGGCTTGTTGGCAAAGTGCTCCTGCAACTGCTTACGAAATGGCTCCGCCTCTTTGTGACTGCGACAATCACGCATCTCCGCAGCCATCGACTGGGTTTTTTCAAGCTTTCGCAGAGGACGACCAGCGCGAAAGAACTCCCACACAGAGTTGACAATGACGGCTGCAAATATCGCAATAACCACGCCTGCAAGGGCTCCCAGGCTCCAGTGTTTATCCGCCGCCCAGGTATATAATTGCCGCAACTCCCACGCCAGCACTCCCACCGTAAGCGCCAGTGCCGAAAGAAGTGCGGGTTTCAACCACTTGAGCCGGAAAACTGGCAGGCGCAACTCTGAAAATGCAATACGATCCGGTAGAGACTCTCCAGTTGTGATGGATCTGGGAATATCCCCCCGTTCCTCTTGTAAGGCTTCAACCCGCGTCGTATCCCTGTGTGGCACCTCTCTTTCAGGTTCCTGTAATGACTCTATACGCGTGGTTCGCCGCTGTGTCTCATTATTGTCACCTTGCATCAAACTTTATCTCCAAGCAGCAAATTCAGTAGCGCATCGACACGGATATGGGGAATAGTACCGGAATCCATTCCCTGGGGAGGGCGCAGCTGTGGAGGTGCTGCACCGGTGTAGTGGCTCCAGCCGTCCTCCTCGCTTGGAAGACGTGAGAAAATCTCTGCATTCTCAAACCCCAAATAACGCCCCTTGAGATCGTGGCCCACGAGCATGCGCCGACCATTGCGCTGATCTTCCCGAGAACAGCGCACCGCTGCAATTGCCTCACTAAAAATGGGAAGACCACGATGTCTAGCACCGGTAAATGTCTGCTGCAATTGCTGCCCGAGTAACTGGCGGAGCGCATCATGATCTGCCGCCAGAACCTGGTCCACTTTGGTCGCAGCAAATAGAAGCCGGTTAACTTTTGGGCGCCAAAGTTTACTCAGTAAGCCGGACTCACCGTAGCGGAAAGTATCTGCGATATGAGTGAAAGCCAGGCGCATATCATCGAGGGCCTGCTCTCCGGCAAACAATGTGCCAATCATATCCACTAACACCAACTGCCTATCCAGATGGCGAAAATGGCTCTCAACAAAGGGGGTTACCTGTCCCTGAACATAGGCCTCATAGCGGCGTCGCAATACCTGGTAGTTACTGTCATCCGGCATCGCCGCCAACTCATCGGCACTTAACTCACGTAAATCGAGTAACGGCAGTACCCCATAATCCTCACTATCGAGAAGGGCTCGCCCAGGTTGCAGGTAACTGAGCTTCCGTTCTTTCCTACAATCCTGAAGGAATCGCCTGTAATCCTCCCAGAGTGACGCAAGCTCACTTTCTTTGGCCTGAGATCGAGGTGACAGAGCAGCTAAGCGTGTTACGAGTTCGGGAGCCAGACCAGCCCTGGTGTCAGAGCCGATGATATGCGCCTGATGACGACACCATTCACGATAATCCATCCGCAGCAGGGGCAGGTCCATTAACCACTCCCCCGGGTAGTCGCGCAATTCCAGAACCAGGGTTTTATAACCCCTGCCCCGAAAGCGCCGGTGGCTACGCAAGTGAATATGGAGCTCCATAGCCGAAACATCGTGCGTGCTCTGCGGCCAGCGAGGTGGCTCTGACATCAGTGCATCGAGGCAACTTTGATAGTCAAATACCGGAAGGCCCGAATCGAGGGCTGGCTTCAATTCGGCACCGAGCAGATCACCGTTTAACGCCGGGGCAAATCCGGGTAACTGGGCTTTCTGCGGATGACTCAGTTGATAGATCAAACTGGTAAGGAGTGTCGACTTACCTGCGCCGCTGAGCCCTGTCACCCCAATACATACACGGCGATCCAACAGCCGCTCTGCTGCCCAGTGGGACTTCTCCTGGGCTCCTCGCCCCCAGTTGCGCAACTTTTCCTTAAAGCGTTTAGCACGACTGCTGTTTTGATCTATGTCGCTGTCCGGGCCTTGCTGCCGAGGCTCTACTACCTGGGGTTCCATATGGGAAGTGACTTCCTAAATAACGAGCGAAACCGGCACAAAGCCGGTCTCGTATGGGAGGCGCAATGCTGAATAGGCAATACGCATATGGCTATAAGCAACCGGGATCAGTCGACCAGGGCGACATCTCCAGAGCCCATCACCGAGAAAGAATCCCGTTGTGGACGCTTTAAGACAATATCTCCGGACCCCATCACCGAACCAGAGGCACTATCAGCGCGCAGACCGCGTCCAGCAAAGTCCCCAGAACCCATAATGTTGATATTGACGCTGGCGACTCGACCACCAACCTTCATGTCCCCAGAGCCCTTGATAGCTGCGGAGAGGCTTTCACCGGTAATACTGCGAAAATGTAGGTCACCGGAACCGGTGATAGCCACCTCTCCATTCACTGCCAGCGCCTTGTCTACCAGCAGATCACCAGAACCCGTTACGTATGCATTTAGGGTCTCTGCGGCAGCCTTTTTAACATAAATCGCACCAGATCCACTGACTCCGAGATCCAGGTTTTCACTTTCAATGCTGTCGGCATTAGCATCTCCAGACCCTGTGACCAAAAGTCCCTCGATCTTCGGCATCTTCACGGTAAAGTGCACTTCCTGATCGCGAGTGATAGTAACCACACCAAACCAACGCTGGGTGTTGTCTTCCACCGACAGCTCAAGCGTATCGCCTTTTACCACCACCTTGGTGTAGGGCATCGCTTCAGCCGGCCCCGTTGCACTCACTGCAAATTGGTCTGCCTGAATCACCTCAACATGGGAGCTCCCCTTTAGGGACACCCGGGTAAAGTCACTGACGTCGAAGGTCTTGCTTTCCATTTTCTCAGCCTGAACGGAGGTGCTGTAGACAGAGCACACAGCCAGCAGAGCGAGTATTGGGGCCAAAAAAGCTTTTTTCAAAGTTGCCATTGCAGGTTTCTCGTAATTATCACCGTTACGTTCTACTAGACTACCTGAGAAGCTGGTTTGGATGCACCGCCTTCAAATAACTTTCACCAGGAAGAAAGCAGACCATTCAGTCAGTAGTTGTTTATCGACTTCCCATCAAGCGCAATCAGCCTCATTGCAACCCATTTCTTTCAGAGCCGTACGGATTTTTTCAGCTTCAATTGCCAACTGTTCAGGCGTAGCAGATTTTTGCAAGGAAAAATCAAAGTCCGTTAATTCATTCACAGGAATTAAATGTAAATGGGTGTGGGGAACTTCCAGCCCAGCAATCATCACACCTACACGCTTTGGCGAATAAGTCGCCTTTAGGCCTTTGGCGACTTTTTGTGCAACAAGCATTAAATGCGCCGCAAGATCAGCAGGAATATCATCCCAGTGATTAATTTCCTCTACCGGAATTACCAAACAGTGTCCCGGGTTAATTGGGGCAATTGTCATAATCGCAATCGCTTTATCATCGCGCCAGATAAAATGCCCAGGTAAATCCCCATTTATAATTTGAGTAAAAATACTTGCCATAAATCATCCTTTTCAGTTGCTTTTTTTGTACTTGGGTCAATCGTGCAGTCTAACACCGAGAGATAAAAACACAGCGTCGCGCGTAAAAAAACACTAACACAAATTGCGATTTTTTATTTGGCGTTCATAAAAGCAAGCGTACAACAACCTGTCGAACAGAATGACAATTTTCTTAAAGCAAGTTGGCAGTACAGGCGGATATGTCTTAGGCTGCTCACCAATTAATGTTGTACCGTCATTGAGCCAACGCACTTTGTGCACTATCGCCATCACAATATTTTCGGCTCTGCGGAATTTTTTATTTAAATACCTACTGCTCACCGGGGGGAGAGATATGGACAGCCTGTTAGATCAGGTCGGTGGTGCTAAATTTGTAAATCGCACAGTCAGTGAATTCTACGAGGCCATAGGCCGCCACCTATCAAATTACGAAACCTGCGATCACCGTAAGCAACAGAGCCGCCAGGCTCAATTCCTCAACCACGCACTTTCAGAGCAGCCCGAACCGGACCGCAGTAGTCGGGCCAGCTTCCTTGCTCGGGGCCTGAATCCAGCTTTGTTCGATGCCCTACTTGAGTACCTTGCGGAACGCCTGGTTGAACTGGGGTTCCCTTGGCAATTAAGTGAAAATCTCGTTCGGACCGCGAGCAGCCTCTACGGTGGCTGCGAACAAGACCTTTCCATCGCCTGTTGATTTTTTGAGCGCTCCGCGTATGTTGCGGCGCGCCCAACCTCTCAATACAATTGATGCCTCACAGCCTTTACCTTCCGTTTTCCAGCGCAGCGGTAAGCGCTACTTCACTTACGCTTCTAAATCAGAGATTATCCATGAAGATTGCCAACCACACAGTTGTGGAAATTCACTACACCCTGAAAGATGCAGACGGTACAGTCATTGACTCTTCTGCCAATGGCGAGCCGCTAAAGTACCTGCAGGGAGTCGGCAATATTATTCCAGGTCTCGAGCGGGAAATGCTGGAAAAAGCACCTGGAGACAAGTTCACAGCCGTTATTGCCCCTGAGGATGGATACGGCCAGCAAAACCCTGAGCTGATCCAAACAATGCCACGCAGTGCATTCGGTGGAGTTGAAGACCTGGAAGTGGGTATGGCATTCCGCGCTGAGAGCACTGACGGCCACCCCATCGAAGTGGAAATCATTGATATCGACGGAGACGAGGTGACAATTAACGGCAACCACCCACTGGCTGGCGTTGAACTGCACTTCGACATCGAAGTGGTTTCCGTGCGCGAAGCCTCTGCAGAAGAAATTGACCACGGCCACGTGCATTAATCTATCTGCCGGGCGGTACTGGAGCCAGCTTTATCCTTTGGGCCGCCCTTCCTTAGTTATGCTCCCCCCCACTCCCAAAAAGATCGTTATCTTCGACAGCATCTGCAACCTCTGTAACGGCTGGAGCCGCCTGCTGCTGAAGTATGACAACGAACACTATTTCACCCTCTGTCGAGCGCAGTCAGCCGCAGGACAGTATCTTCTCCAGAAACTGGGAATGCCTCTGCAGGACTTTGAAACAATGGTTTTGCTGGAGCGCGAAAATGGCTCATTCCGCCAATATCATAAGAGTGATGCTGCCCTGCGTATCGCAGCCTCCCTTACCGGCTACTGGCGTTTAATTGCCCTTTTGCGATACATTCCACGTCCCGCACGCGATCTCCTGTATGACCTGATCGCCCGTAACCGGTATCGCTGGTTTGGCCGACGTAACAGTTGCCTGCTGCCAAGAGCTGCAGACGAGCATCGCTTTCTGGAAGAAGTATCGGAAGAGAACCCCAATGAGCCAGTCTGAACAATACCTTCAACGCTTTGGCGGTATCGGCCGCTTATACGGCAATCGCGCTTTGGAAGCATTGAGCAGCGCTCATATGTTGGTCATCGGCATTGGCGGCGTAGGCAGTTGGACTGCAGAAGCTCTGGCCCGCAGTGGAGTCGGATCCCTAACCCTTATCGACCTGGACGATATCTGTATTGCTAACACTAACCGCCAAAGCCACGCGCTGGCTACCACCATTGGCAACATGAAAATTGAAGTAATGGCGGAACGCCTGCGGCAGATCAACCCCGAAATTCAGGTCAATTCCATTGAGGACTTTATCGCCACAGATAACCTGGCCGAGTTAATCGATCCAGGTAAAATGCCCATCGATATTGTTGTCGATGCAATCGATAACGCCCGGGTAAAAGCCGCTCTGATAGCCTACTGCAAAGCGCGAAAACTGCGCCTGATCACCGTAGGCTCCGCCGGAGGCAAATGCTCACCCCAGGCTATTGAATGCACTGATCTCGGGCGAACAATCAATGACCCTATGTTGGCCAAGGTACGCCAGCACCTGTATCGATTCCATAACTTCCAGAAAAGCCGCAAGCGCCTGTTTGGCATTGATGCTATCTATTCAAGTGAAGCAATGGTCTACCCAAAGCCTGATGGCCAGGTTTGCCAGCAGAAGAGCGCTATGCAGGATGGGGTTAAGCTGGATTGCAGTGGCGGCTTTGGCGCCGCCACTATGGTCACGGGTACCTTTGGTTTTATCGCTGCCAGTAAAGCGATTGAGCGACTCCTTCAATCGAAAAGTTAAGCCGTCACCAATTGGGCTCTAAGGCGATCGCGATAACGTCGACTCACAGGCACCTGTTGTCCATTTGACAATCGAATGCGCGCATCGCCACTGTCCAGGGTCTCAATTTCAGCGATAGAGTCCAGACGCACAATATAAGAGCGATGTACGCGCACAAATGAATCTGGATCCAGGCGCTCTTGCAACTTTGCCATGGTGCCCCGTAAAGGGTAAATCCTGTTTTCCAGATGCAGATTAACGTAGTTTCCAGCGGCTTCTACCCACTCGATATCCCGCACATTGACTAAAAATTCCTTGCCCAGCTTTTTCACAAGAAGCCGCTCGGGGCGCTCAATCAGATCTACTGACTCCCCATCATCCGGCTGCTCTAACATGCATACCTCTCCCTGCAAACGAAGTAGCAGGAAGCGATACAAATAAACTGAACCTAGTAGAAAGCCGTATGTACGGAAATCTTTGAGGTATTCATAGAAAAACTCTACAGGCCAATTGCCAAAGTCATAAGAGCCACCCTCCAGGCGATAGATCCCGGTGCGCAATACCACCATACCGACAACATGTAGCAATGACCACGGCAGGGTAAACAGCAAATGGATCAACAGGTTGCGCCGGATCTTTCCCTTCTGCAGGGGGAATCGGCGATCCCATGCCAATAACAAGGGAAGCAACATGGCTATCACCAGGATACTGGTGCCCTCCCAAACCAGGAACTCCCAGGGCTTGAAGCCTGACTCTCCACCATGATGTTCGAGATATTCCACCGCAAACTGCACCAGCCACAGCACGAGAAAAAACAGTGCCCAGAATCCCACTTCATGTAACCGTCTGCGCGCCAGGTACATCTGCACCGTCATTTAATTCAGCCCTGTATGAATTTTCAGCGGCAGTCTATCCGCTATTTATCCCTAAAAGCCACCACTGGTACCCAAACAGGGACCAATCGACCCTTTGTAGTGGCGTGCGACGTGTTGAAGAGGGAAGCATAGTGACTACTCGAACCATGCCCATAAGAAGGAAAAAATGGAAAACAATTCTCGTCGTCGCTACGATATCGATGCCCTACGCGTAATAGCATTTGGCCTGCTGATCTTATATCACCTGGGAATGGCTTATGTCGCCGAGTGGAGCTGGCATGTAAAAAGTGCCAATCAAAGTGAGACTCTACAGCTCATCATGCTGGCGGTGAATCAGTGGCGCATGCCGCTACTATTCCTGATCTCCGGTGCGGCGACTCACTTTCTGTTTAACAAGTTGGGGAGTACCGGCTTCCTGCTGCGCAGATTGAAGCAGCTATTGATTCCCCTACTGTTTGGCATTCTCGTTATAGTGCCACCACAAGCCTATTATGAAGCGCTCAGCAATGGCGTGATAGAGCCCGGCTACCTGAGTTTCCTTTGGCGCTACTTCTCCTTTCAACCTTGGCCTGCCAATAGCTTTGCTGGCAGCCATGTTGGTTTCACCTGGAATCACCTTTGGTACCTGCCCTACCTGCTCTGCTACACCTTAGTCATTATCCCTGTTGCCCATTACCTGCGAAACAAGCAGTCACTGTTGAAACATTGGATATCTGGTATCAAATCCTGGCACCTAGTATTGTTGCCGCTCCTTCCACTGACCCTGTATGGCCTCTTTCTCTTCCCACACTTCGGCGGTATTAACTACGCAGTAGTAGGCGACTGGTACACCCATGCCCAGTTCTTTACATTCTTCTTTATTGGCTACCTGCTTGTGAGTAGCCAGGCACCCTGGCAACTGTTGACACGTCTGCGTATTTTCCTTCTGTTTGCTGCGCCGGCTTGCTTCGGCCTGTTCCTGCTTTTTACTCGGACAATAGAGGAAAATTCATTTCCAGGTCAGTCACTTATCAACCTGATAATTATCTATACCAACCGCTGGCTTTGGCTGCTGCTAGTACTGGCTTGGGGGAATCACTACCTCAATCGACCTTTCTCCTGGTTACCCTATGCAACAGAAGCAGTCTACCCCTGGTACATATTGCACCAGACAATAACCGTAACGGCGATCTTTAAATTGAGGAGTTTGTCTTTAGGGCCAATAGTTGAGCCCCTACTTGTATTGGCAATCACAATTGTCGGATGCCTGGCTATCCACGAGTTGCTCATTAGGCGGATACCTCTGCTGCGCTTATTGTTTGGCCTTAAGCCCCTGGTATCGAAAGGGGCAGCGGGCAAAAATCCTGTGCCTCAGGGTAGCTAAACCCATTAAACCTCAGCAGTACCGTCTTCTATCTGGTGCAAAGCACGGCGCAACAAGGCGTAGAAGCCATTAGTGCGCGATTGACTGAGGTGTTTACTAAGCCCCAACTCCTTAAAGAGCTGGGGCAGATCAAGCGCCCTAATTTCCTCCAGGGTACGACCATCAATTTGGGAAAGAAGTAGGGCCCCAAGTCCTTTCACCACACGGCTATCACTATCAAGACCAAAATAATGGCGCCCCTCCCTCTCCTTGTGTACCAGCCAAGCCTCTGACTCACAGCCGCGTACCAGATTTTCCGGGTTGCGGATCTCAGGTTTCGCACTCACGACTTTGCTCCATAGTAAAAGTTCGCGGTAGCGCCCCTGCCAATTACGCTGGGATGTCAAGCGCTCCAACAATAACGTGGAAAAGTCATCCAGGTCCCAACTGTTACTCTCATCTTCCAGCCCCGAGGCGGACACTTGCTGCACTTCACAGTAATCCTCAAGTGCTTGTAAAAAATCCCTAATATCACTATCTGTGTTATACGCCGCAACGGAAGCACGCACTGTCACCAGGTTACCACTAGCTCGCCCGAGCAATTGCGCACAATGATGCCCCACACGCACGGCAATATCCCGCTCATCCAGCCAATGCATTAAATCAGCTGCACTGCCATACACTGGCACAAAAGCAACAATTCCCAGGTTGTGGTGCACCTGGCTAATCAGACGGAAGTTTGGCGAAGCCCTCAACTCGCGATGAAGCCAGCGTACAAGCTTCTGCTCATGCTCCTCCATCGCCCGGCGATCCTGTTGGGCGAGAAAGTCGATCGCAGCACCAAGACCGGCAAGCGCAGCCAGTGGCGATGTCCCCGCTTCAAACTTATGCGGCAAGCCAGCATAGCGACTGGTATGCAGTTCCACTTCTGAGATCATTTCACCCCCCCCCAGCCATGGGGGCATAGACTCCAAGACAGCCTCCCTTCCATAAAGGAAACCCACTCCGCTCGGCCCATAAAATTTATGGGCTGAACAAACAAAAAAATCACAGCCAATTTTCTGCACATCTATTTGTTCGTGGGCCGCCAACTGTGCACCGTCAACGATCCACATAATGTGTCTACGCCGCAACAATTGGCGGATCACTTCCAAGTCGGGTCGCAGGCCAATAGAGTTCGAGCCACCGGTCAGGGAAACCACCCGGGTGCGTTCGCTCAGCACTTCACCCAAACGGTCAAATTGTGGGATACCAGCAGTATGGGGGACAAAGCGCAAAGTCAGATGATACCGTTCCGCTGCCATTTGCCAGGGAACAATGTTGGCATGGTGCTCAGCAGTGGAAATAACAATTTCATCTCCAGGCTCCATGTCACTACAAAGACAGTGGGCAAGAAGGTTCAAGGCTTCAGTGGCGCCGCGACAAAATACAATTTCTCTCTCGCTGGCGGCATTCACAAACTGCGCAGCCTTCTTACGAACCTGCTCCACCATTTCAGTGGACTTCCGAGCTAGACGGTGGCTAGACCTATGAGTATTAGCACTGCTATGGATATAGTAATCACGCACGGCATTAATTACGGGCATCGGCTTTTGGGTTGTGGCCGCATTATCCAGATAAACCAGCCCAGCATTTTCTTCCTGGGCAAAAAGCGGGAACTGCTGCTTAAAGTGTTCTGCAGAAAAATTCATAAGGAAAATAAAATCTCAGTATTGTTTTGTGTCTTATCCGCAATGTCCTGCAGGGAGACACCGCGTAACTTAGCCAGCTCTGCGGCTATTAACGGCAGGTTTTCCGGACTGTTGCGCAACCCCTGCCTGCCCGAAATAGGCATGTCTGGCGCATCGGATTCAAGTACCAGGCTCTCAATGGGCAGCTGCGACACAGTTCGGCGGGTTTTCGCCGCGCGCGCATAAGTAATAGTGCCACCGATGCCCAAATAAAAACCCATTTTCCAGTAATCCATAGCCATCTGCTCACTGCCACTAAATGCATGGATCACACCTCCTCGGGGCAGGCGGAACTGTTTCAAAAGCTTCAGCACCTCATTGTGTGTCCGATGCACGTGCAATATCAGCGGTAATTCGAATTCACTGGCGACTTCCAGCTGTACTCTAAATACTGCTTCCTGAATTTCAATAGGCGTCTCAATAGCTGCATCAAGGCCACACTCCCCAACGGCAACACAATGATTCGAATTAAGGTAATCAGAAAGTGCCCAACCAAGCGCTTCAGGTTGAATCAGGCTCCCATCGGGGTTTGATTCTTTTGCTACCCACCATGGATGAATACCCGCAGCCCCGTACCATCCCGACTGGCTACCGGTCAAAGCTGTAAGTGGATGCCACTGTGCTCTGCAAACTCCCGGAATAATCAGGCGAGTTACTCCTGAATTAATACATCGCTGCCAGACTTGAGCGCGATCTGGTTGAAAGGCATCAAAATCAAAGTGGCAGTGGCTATCGATAAATTTCACGAGTGTATTCCCGGCTTTGTCTGCATCTTAGCATGGAGCCCTCCACTCGCCTCGAATGCCCTTTCCAGAGGAAAGCCTTCGATAACTGCGAGTTAGGAAAGAGAAAAAACCGGAAAAAGCCCTGTGAATGCCACCCTGGCATCTAGCATGAACCAAATACTGTTTATTAAAGTTTGGTTGCTTGGGGACTGTCGTCTGCGGCTTGCTGGAACCCCTTTACTCTCAGTCCGGGCTCGGCTAAGTATCTGGAGAAAGAGCAGAGGCGACATTGAGAGCTACCATTACACAGCTGGCAGCTCATCAATATCAAAAATATGATATGACAGCAGTGGGAGTTAGCGTGACGCAGTCTGGGTTGACGTCGCTGCCCGTAAGGCTGCCGAATCCTCCAGCCAGAGAATTTCACCACTATCAACTTGGCTTCCAGTGACATCCGACAAGGTTTCACTCAATCGCTGCAGGTTCTCATGCTCTAAAGCGGAGGTTTCAACCGGTACCTCCAGCCAAGCCTGTCCCTTTTCATCGACAACCTGACGCACCTCACCTTGCTCAACACTACTGACGTGCCGATCAACGACTGAACTCCTACCTGGCGGCAGGTAAATGGTACCGTTGGTAAAATCCACTGCAAAGGCCACAACCCCTGGAATAATACCAAAAAGCAGCGCTGCACCATCCAGTATTACTACAGCCGGATCAACACGCCCACCGGCCTGCCCCTTGCGCTCCGGATACAGAAAGTAACCACATGCGCTGAGGTTCATTAACATTGTCAACAAGCCGCTGAACACAATGCCACGTTTGATATTTCTATTCATGGCTTACCTCATTTATCTAATTGAATAATATTTCTGTAAGGTCATGGGCCCTCAAATTGAAGTTTGCCAACCCAGCACGCTCTTACACGGGGCTATCGCCCCATTCAGCATGGACAGAAGATAACCAAATTTACGCCGATCTGCACCAAGGTACAACATTTGATCACCGAGACTGCCTAAACTTTAACCAGCACTAGCTGCGGTATGTCATGGAGAAGTAAACGATTTCTGACAGTGTGGAGTGACGCACTTGTGATCAGGCCGGGCAGTGAGCAGTCGCCAGGGGTCCGACACCGGAAATTTCAGGGAGCAGTAGTCGTAGCAGGTGCCGCCAGGGATTGGCTAAAGCACGGTATCGAATTCGATACCGTGCTTTTTTATTATTGGCAGCGCGAAATCGCACCATAAAGTGGCGATATTCCCTTTCCTATTCCTGAAATATTCCCCATACCGCTGTATCCTGCGCCCAACAACAAGCGTGGAGCTCTCTAAATGTATATAACCAGTGCTTTTGACAGCGGCAATATCGAAGTCATCAATACTGATAGCAGCCCAATAGAACTGGCCATCCGCCAGGACAATAATTCTGATTTTTACCAGTGGTTCCACTTTCGCCTCGAAGGCGAAGTTGGGGCCAGCTACCCCTTGCGCATCGTCAATGCGGGCAAATCAGCATATCCGGAAGGCTGGGAGAACTATCGAGTATGTGCCTCATACGATAGACAAAGCTGGTTCCGAGTCGGCGCCAACTATGACGGTAACACCCTCGATTTTACAGTTACCCTGGATGAACCAAGCATTTATATCGCCTATTTCGCCCCCTACTCCTGGGAGCGGCATCTGGACTTGCTGGCGTGGGCGCAGAGCAACGATCGGGTGAAAGTGCAAACCCTCGGTAAGACCCTCGACGAGCGCGACATGACCATGCTCACTATCGGAGATGCTGATACTGCCAAGCACCGGGTATGGATGATTGCTCGTCAGCACCCCGGAGAAACTATGGCCGAGTGGTTTGTAGAGGGCTTCCTTGAAGCATTGCTGGATGATGCCAACCCACAGGCCCACAAGCTGCTCACTGACACCGTTTTCTATGTGGTCCCCAATATGAACCCCGATGGCAGTGTCCGAGGACATTTGCGCACCAATGCCGCTGGTGCCAACCTGAATCGCGAGTGGCTTAACCCAACGATGGAACGGAGTCCTGAAGTATTCCTGGTGCGAGAAAAAATGCTGGAAATTGGTGGGGATATTTTCTTAGATATTCATGGCGATGAAGCGCTTCCCTACAATTTTGTTGCAGCTTGTGAGGGTATTCCCGGCTACGATGAACGCCATGCGAAACTGGAGGAGACCTTCAAACAGGCCTATGAGGCCCTAAGCCCTGACTTCCAAACTGAGCATGGTTATGAGCTGGACAAGCCTGGCGAAGCCAACCTCACTATTGGCACCGCCTGGGCCGGCCACCAATTCCGCACCCTGGCACTAACTCTGGAAATGCCCTTTAAAGACAACGACAACCTTCCCGATCCCATAGAAGGCTGGTCACCAGCCCGCAGCCAACAGCTGGCCCGCGATATCCTGTACCCGATACGTGAAGTACTAAAAACCCTGAAGTAAAACCAGGTCACAAATGGCCCCGGCCGATACGGCCGGGAACCCACTTTCAAGGAAGCAAAACTCACTGCCTGGATATTAGTTTAGAGACATGGAGAAGAGTGGGCGCTATAGTTTTCGGCTTAATAAAAGACATTTCTTATTATATTAATTATTCAATGAATACAAACAAATCTACTCGCTCCAGGTAGGCTTTACGTACTGGATCCAGCTTACTCATGTTGGCCTAATAGTGAAGGCAACCTCTACGATTATTCACTTAGAACAAATATCAAAACACATTTACAATTAACTTCAATAGCATTCACTACGATGCACAAACTTTTGTACAGTAATCTCCAATGAGAAGATTTATCAACCCTTTTCGTTGACTGACTGCAACATAAAATTTTTAAATCACCCCAAATCGAAAACAGAAAAAATATTGAAAACTTACTGCGATTTTTTCAGTAGAAATATAACCATCAACAAAAGTAAAAAGGTAAATGCCACCAACCCCCACATTACAGATTGAAAAGCACTCGCGAAAGACTGGTCAAACATTGTAACAACTTGGCTATGAAGCTGACTGGAAACTCCTGCGGCACTGTGGTCAACTCGCTCAGGATTCATTAATAGAGTTTGAATATACTTTTCAAAGCTATGTGACATGGCAATCCCATCTTCCTTTATCAACTGTAACAAGTTGTGCTTTTCCAACAACCGGAAAACAGTACCAGTAACAGCCAGACCAAGTGCAGCACCAATATTCTGAATACCCCACAGCATACCTGTGGCAATACCGGCACTATTCGCAGGCAGGGCACCTATTGCGATAGGCGCGGTAGCACTAAAGACAAAGCCCCAGGCAATACCAAAAGGAACAAAAGCCAACAATAAAGTAGTAAAGTTTGTTTGGGTAGAAAATTGCGTCATTACTATGGCCGCAATCAAAATACATATTACACCGATTAGTATCGGCGCAGCGGGACGTGAGTTTGTAGCCATTCGCCCTGCAAGCGGGGAGACTAATGCCATCACCAAAGTAATTGGTAGCAGTATCAATCCGGACATCACTGTTGTGTCCTGGCGAACAACGTGCAAGTAAAACGGCAACAGGAAAAATGCAGAAATCAAAAACACCAACAAACTAAAATTAGTCAGCACACAGGCAGAAAATAGAGCGTTTTTAAAGTAGGAAAAATGAATTAGCGGTTGCTCTAATTTGTTCTCAACCCTATACAGAAGCCAAAAACCAATAATAGAAACCCCCAATAGAACCAGAGCAGGCCAACTCATCCACCCGATTTGAGGCCCCTCCACCACCAGCAATACCAACGATCCAACACTTAGCGCGAGCAAAATCATACCGCGCCAATCTATATAGCTTTTTTCTGCATCCAGACACTGTGGGCTCTTCATCATAAAGAGCCCTACAACAACACTGACCAAGACAAAGGGAATATTAATAAAGAAAATAGAGCGCCAAGAAAAAAGATGGCACATTATTCCGCCCAATACAGGCCCAAGTGCAAAACCTATCGCCAAAATTGACATCCACCAGCCCATCGCAAAACCCGCTTCTTTCTCCACAAAGCTATGGGACAGTAACGCTATGTTATTTGGCACAATGATGGCGATAGCAACACCTTGTAAACCACGCCAGACAATCAACCACAGTGGATCATTTGCCAACCCAGCCAATAGAGAAGCAACTGCTAGCAGTATCCATCCAACATTTAGCATTTTTAACGAACCAACAATATCCCCGAGACGCCCCATGCTCGCCATCAGGATACAGAGCATTAACATAAAGATATTGATTATCCATTGGGTCTGGATAAATGTAGCGCCGAGGCTTTGCTGAATAGTAGGGAGGGCAATACTGACTATGGTGTAGTCCAGGCCCAAGATAAAAGTAGCGGGAAAGGAACCCAGTAAAATAGTCCATTTGTTGAGTCGCTGCACCGCTCAATGCTCCACTTCGTTATTCCCAAATACATGACTGGCGATAACAACCACCAAAGAATCAAGCATCTTCTAAGCCAATAATAATTGTAGGGGGTATTTATTGAGATAAGACTCATCCCACTTTCCCCACACAGTGGACTTTCTACCAATAAGCATAAAGGGCATATCACGACACGGGAGCCTTCACAAATAGCAATAAAAGTCCCCAGACAATCCCTTCTCATACACTAAAAAGTGAACGCTTAGTCAATACAAATACTGACCAATCAACAAGAGAAATTTGAGTTAACCGAAAAAACCAAAAATAGAATAACCAGTCACCACAAAACATTATCAACTCAATATTGGAACTTTCTATTCACGCAACCGCCCGGCAACCAAACCAACATCCCAAAAGCCAATAGTGCATTTCACTTTTTCTAGACAGGGAAATTTATCCATAGTAAAAACCCCAAAAATAATAAATAAATCTCTACTTCACACTCTCAAAAAAATAAACCAATAAAAATCAACAAGGCTGTTCATTTATTCAAAATACGAAGTAAATGAAACTGCTACTCAACCCCCAACTCCCCCGGAGAATAATAATGAAACGCACTATCATGCAGCTAATCCAGGCAACAGCTATTATCTCGCTGTTTGTTTGCTCCCCCCTTTGGGCAGATACCGTTACTGATTTTCAAAATAGCTGGACTGGTAAAGCTCTGGATCTACAACGGAAAATTGACAACCACACGCCTATGAGCGAGAACAATATTCTCGGTACGCACAATACCTACAATTCGGAAGTGTACCGGGCTTGTAACTTCTCTGTTGGTTGCCGCTACCTTGACCCCCAGCAGGAATATTCCATCAAGGATCAACTGCGGATGGGTGCCCGCTTTATAGAACTCGATGTTCATTGGACAGCGAAGATGGAGAGCCTTTTCTCCTACCCCAAACGCCTGCTGCTCTGTCATGGACTATGCAGCCTCAATGACAAGTATGCGACCGAAGGCTTCAATGAGGTAAGAGCCTGGCTCGAAGACAGCGCAAATCAGGATGAAGTCATTATTCTGTACATCGAAGATCACTCCGACGGTCGCCATCAGGATCTTTACAATCAGATTAACAGCCGTTTCGGCGATAGAATTTATTACAGTGGCGGCTGCAAAAGCATTCCAAACACCCTAACTAAAAATCAAGTACTGGCAGAGGGCAAACAGGTAATTTTGTGGAAAGATGGCGGCTGCTCTGGAAACAGTGATATGCAAAATATGGCATTCACTGGTCTCGGTGAAATTGGTCGAGTATGGGAAGACAGCACCACCATTGGCACCATTGGGGAAATTTTTAACGGCGGTATCAAGAGAATTACTGCCAATGATGTTCGCGAAGGCTTTGCCCTTGGCCGCAACATCATCAATCTAGACAATATGAATACTACCGATGGACGCATCGCAGCTGCCATCTGGTCATGGGACCAAAGCGAACCCAACAATCTTAATAATGAAGATTGCGCGATGCAGTGGGGTAATGGCCGCTGGAATGATGCCAATTGCAGCAGCCAGTACAGCTTTGCCTGTAAGAATATGAATAATGGCAGCTGGCTGGTCAGCGCCTCCATCGGCCCCTGGTCCCACGGAGCCAATATTTGCCAGTCACTTGGTAGCGAGTATGTATTTGAGGTTCCCACTAACAGCCAGGACAACCAGGCTTTAAAAGCAGCTAAAGAAGCTACTGGTTACGACAAAGTTTGGGTCAACTACCAGGACCAAGCCAATGAGGGACAATGGCTCCGCAGCGAGTGAGCCTTAGGTAAATAGATATTTGGTAAAAAAAACTGAGTTCATATCCCTATTCTGGGCCCGCTTGCCTATGCAGCGGGCTCTTTTTATGCGGACCCCATTTGTACCGCCCACTCAGAGCTGTCGTTAGTTTAGTTGAAATGGGGCATAATCTATGCCTGAGCAAGACTCTCAGGACATAATTATGCGAATCCCTACCCTCTGGCGCCGCCTTGGCTTAACCATAGCCGTTGGCAGTGCACTTACCGCCTGTGGTAAAGGCAACCCCGAAGCCACCAAACCGGAAGCAGATCACAGTGCAGCCCATGCTGAGCATCAGGCCGCTGAATCCAAGCTGTCCCTCAGCAAAGCTGAGCAGGCGCAAGTTGATGCCATAGCTGCTGATCTGCACAAGCATATTGCAATCCTAGCTTCCGACGAGTTCGAAGGGCGCGCTCCTGCCACCAAGGGTGAGGAGCTGACCGTTACTTACCTGGCAGAACAGTTCAAGGCCCTGGGCCTGGTACCCGGCGCCGTAGATGCCGCCGGCAAGCCAAGCTGGTTCCAGCAGGTGCCCATCGTGGAGATGGAGATAGAAGCCTCTCCCCTTAAATTCTCAGGAAATGGTTTCGAGCAGCAGCTGCAACCTATTGAAGACATGGTGACCTTCACCCAAAGGCAAACTGCAGCCTCCGCCCTGGATAACAGCGAGCTGGTATTTGTCGGCTACGGCATTGTCGCTCCTGAAAACAACTGGAACGATTACGCCGGCCTGGATATGAAGGGCAAGACAGCAGTCATTCTGGTCAACGATCCTGGTTACGCGACCAAGGACAAAGCTCTGTTCAATGGCAATGCTATGACCTACTACGGTCGCTGGAGCTACAAATTCGAGGAAGCGGCCCGCCAGGGTGCTGACGGTGCAATCATCATCCACGAGACCGGGGCTGCGGGTTACCCATGGGAAGTGGTTAGCGGCTCCTGGTCCGGTGCGCAAGTCAGCCTCGAAGCTGAAAACAAGAATGCTGACCGTGTCGCTGTAGAGGCCTGGATGACTAACCAAGCCGCTAACGAGCTATTCAGCGCCGCTGGTCTGGATTTACAAAAGGAAATGGATGCAGCCAAAGCCCAGGGCTTCAAACCTAAGGCCCTTGGGGTAACTGCCAGTGTTCAGTTGAAAAACCGCCTGCAGAAATCCAACTCCCGCAACGTAGTGGCCAAACTACCCGGCACAAAGCACCCGGACGAAGTGGTTGTTTACACCGCACACTGGGATCACCTGGGTGTCAACAAGAACGCGGAAGGTGAGGACCGGATCTTTAACGGTGCCGTGGATAATGCAACAGGTACTGCCGGCCTGCTCGCTATGGCAGCCGAAGCCGTAAAACTGGATCGCCCGGAACGCTCACTACTGTTCGTAGCTGTAACTGCTGAAGAGTCCGGCCTGCTCGGCTCCAAATACTACGCTGAAAAGCCTGTAGCCCCCCTGGAGAAAACGGTTGCCGGTATCAATTTTGATGCAATGAATGTTCTGGGCCCAGCCCGTGACATCACCGTGATTGGTTACGGTAGCAGCGAGCTTGAACAGCTGCTGGAAGTTTCTGCCAAAGGCCAAGGTCGCTACCTGGCTCCGGAAGAGCACCCAGAGCGCGGCTACTTCTATCGCTCAGATCACTTCAGCCTGGCGAAGAAAGGCGTGCCCATGCTGTATTTCGATTCCGGAACAGACAACTTTGAGCATGGCCGCGAATGGGCCCAGGCGAAAGGCAATGAGTACGTTAGCCAGCACTATCACAAGCCTGGCGACGAGTACGACCCCTCCTGGAACCTAAAAGGTTCTGCTATGGATCTGCAGCTGGGTCTGAAACTCGGCTTAGAACTGGCCAACAGCCGAGACTGGCCCAACTGGTATGAGGGTAACGAGTTCCGCGCGATTCGCGATGCAAGTGCAGAGTCACGCAAATAACTGGTAACCTCCCTTTATTCGCGGCGGCACCCCAGGGCTGCCGCGACCTTCTCTCCCCTTTTACTTACACAACCCTCTCTCGCAGTCTTGGTCTCCTCCTGCAAAACCATCTACTAACCCGGCACAGTTAAAAATAAAAAAGCCCCACCGTTTCCAGTGAGGCTTAAAGAAAATAGCTAACCGGGACTTCACCCGGCTAAGCACTATGCGCTAACGGCTTCCAGCTTTTTCAATTCCTCATCGCGCAGTTCACGGCGCAGGATTTTACCCACATTCGTTTTGGGCAAGTCTTCGCGGAATTCCACTTGCTTGGGCACCTTGTAGGCAGTCATATTTTCACGACAGAAAGCAATAACTTCATCTTCAGTCAGAGACGAGTCGGCTTTCACCACAAACAGTTTTACCTGCTCACCGCTCTTTTCATCGGGCACACCAATCGCTGCAGCTTCAGTGACTTTCGGGTGGGCACTCACTACATCTTCAATTTCGTTGGGGTACACATTAAAGCCGGACACAATAATCATGTCCTTTTTGCGATCTACAATTTTGATGTAACCATCATCCTGTATAACCGCCATATCCCCGGTATTCAACCAGCCCTCACTATCGATAGTATCCGCAGTTGCCTCCGGACGCTGCCAGTAACCTTTCATTACCTGAGGACCGCGCACGCAAAGCTCACCGGGAGAATTATTCGGCAGGTCATTACCATTTTCATCAACCACTTTGACTTCGGTACCCGGCACCGGGATACCAACAGTACCTAACTGAACACCATCGGTAGGGTTGAAGGACACAACAGGGGAAGTCTCGGTCATACCATAGCCTTCCATTACCACACAGCCGGTCATCTCTTCCCAACGCTTGGCCGTATCTCGGGTCAGAGCCATACCGCCGGAAGCTGTGGAATGCAGTTTACTGAAGTCCAGCTCAGCAAACTCCTTGTTACGCATCAAACCATTAAACAGGGTATTGAGGCCGACAAAACCAGTGAAACGCTGACCTTTTAGCATTTTTACAAAACCGGGAATATCGCGCGGGTTCGGAATCAGCAGCGAGTGATTGCCAGTCGAGAAGAGACACATGCAGTGAATGGTAAAAGCGTAAATATGGTAAAGGGGCAAAGGCGCGATATAGTATTCCTCACCCTCTTTCATGCCACTGCCAAACGCTTCGCGCACCTGCTCCATATTCGCAACCAGGTTGCGGTTGGTGAGCATAGCGCCCTTAGCCACGCCAGTAGTACCGCCTGTGTATTGCAACACGGCAATATCATCCGGTGTGCGCTCAGCATCCTGCTGCGGTTGCTGGGCACCGAGAGTCATAACCTCACGGAAGGACACCTGGTTGGCGAAGGAAAACTCCGGCACCATTTTCTTAATGTACTTGGCAACGCTATTTATCAACGTGCGCTTGAGCGGACTGTGCAGGTCCGCAATCTCAGTAACAATTACTTCTTCCACGCCGGTTTCCGCAACTACTGCAGAAGCAGTATCGGCAATATTGGCCAGGACGATTAACGCCTTGGCTCCGGAATCATTTAGCTGGTGCTTTAACTCACGCTGGGTATACAACGGGTTAGTATTAACCACCACGAGGCCCGCACGCAGGGCACCAAAAACCACTACAGGATACTGCAGTACATTGGGCAGCTGGACGGCGATGCGATCACCCGGCTTTAAATTTGTATGATTTTGCAGATAGGACGCAAACTTCGCGCTCAGAGTGTCAATATCGCCAATCGTCAGAGTTCGTCCCAGGCAGGTAAAAGCCGGTCGGTCACCAAATTTGGCGCAAGCGCCCTTAAAAACATCGAGTATGCTGCGTTCAATGTCCAACTCTCTTCTCCCATTCCTGATTGTTGTTGTCGCTTGCTCTCATCTTCCGTCCTTATAGACGAAACCTGCCATCTAAAGGCGCCAGCGAGAATTTATTTATTGTTTGTAGTATCTTGCGAGATAGTGAAAAAGAGGTGCTTTCATGCCTCTCCAAACATATCTCCCTTTTTACTCCGCGCAGGAAATAAACCTGCCAAGGCCGCCGCCAGCTCTCTATCCCCCGTGTACTGAACGTCCCCCAAGAGAAAGGCATGGCGCGCGTTTAAATGACCATCCAATATTGCTTTGAGCGTTTGGTTAGCCATTTCTAATATTAGTGCCGGCTGTTCTGCTTGTCCGAATTCGGATACCACCTCAAGGTCATTGGCACGACCAGTGATATAAACAAAAAAATCACAGGCGTCCGGCAGCCGAAACTGTACCCGAGCAAGTGGGTGCAAACAAGCTAGACGCCGAAGGCGCTGCTGCACTGAATCCGGCAATTGCATCGGAATCTCTCCGTTATTAACCACTACGGCGCCGGTAAAAAAAACCGCCGGTAAGAACCGGCGGTTTTTTTACTGGGAGTGGAATTAGAACGCAAAATGCTCAGCGTCCAGATCCATTAGGTTGGCCGCACCACTAAGCATGGTCGCTGCGTGGCTGGCGGTACGTGGCAGAATACGCTCGAAGTAGAAACGCGCAGTCTTCAGCTTGGCCTGGTAGAAATCTGCTTCAGCGGTACCTTCTGCAAGTTTCTCATTGGCCAGTTTGGCGGCACGGGCCCACAAGTAACCGAGTACGGTATAACCGGAGAACATCAGGTAGTCGACAGAAGCCGCACCAACTTCATCCGGGTTTTCCATTGCTTTACCACCAACATGCAGGGTCAAATCGCCCCACTGCTTGTTCAGCTCCTGCAGCTTGGTCACGAAAGGTGCAAGCGCTTCATTATCAATTTCCGCCTGGCAGAACTTGTGTACCTTCTTGGTGAAACCGCGCAGCAGTTCGCCCTGAGTCATCAGCACCTTGCGGCCCAGCAGGTCGAGAGCCTGAACACCGGTAGTGCCCTCATAGATAGTAGAGATACGTGCATCACGTACATTTTGCTCCATACCCCACTCGGCAATGTAACCGTGGCCACCAAAGCACTGCAGGCCCAGGTTGGCAGACTCAAGGCCGGCTTCAGTGATAAATGCTTTGGCAATCGGCGTCAGGAAAGCCAGCTGGTCTTCAGCTTCTTTCTTAGCAGCCTCATCACCCTTGTGGGTAATGTCTACCAGCAGCGCACAGTTGGCAACCAGCATGCGGCTGCCTTCAGCGATAGCCTTTTGGGTCAACAGCATACGGCGAACATCGGGGTGTACGATGATCGGATCAGCCGGGCCTTCAGGGTTCTTGGCGCCGGACAGGGAGCGCATTTGCAGACGGTCCTTGGCGTAAGCCAGGGACTTCTGGAAGCCGATTTCTGAGTGAGCAAGACCCTGCAGAGCCGTACCCAGGCGCGCGGTATTCATAAAGGTGAACATATAGTTCAGGCCTTTGTTGGGCTCGCCAATCAAAAAGCCTTTTGCACCGTCAAAGTTCAAAACTGCAGTGGCATTACCGTGAATACCCATTTTGTGTTCCAGGGAACCACACACAACGCCGTTGCGCTCACCGACAGAACCATCAGCATTAGGTACAAACTTGGGCACGATAAACAGGGAGATACCCTTGGTGCCAGCCGGTGCATCCGGAAGGCGCGCCAGTACGATATGCACGATGTTTTCAGTCATGTCGTGCTCACCGGCAGAAATAAAGATCTTGGTACCGGTAATTGCGTAGGAGCCGTCTCCGGTGGGCTCAGCTTTGGTACGCAAGATACCCAGATCAGTACCGCAGTGAGGCTCGGTCAGGCACATGGTGCCAGTCCAGCTACCCTCAACCAGCTTGGTCAGGTAAACGGCCTTCTGCTGATCGGTACCATGCTCTTCCAGGGTATTCATGGCGCCGTGGGACAGGCCCGGGTACATGCCCCAAGACCAGTTAGCGATACCCACCATTTCGCTCATGATGGTGCCCAGAGAGGGCGGCAGGCCCTGACCGCCATACTCGGGATCGTGGGGCAATGCCGGCCAGCCAGCTTCTACGAACTGTTGATAGGCTTCTTTAAAACCTTCCGGGGTGGTGACCTCACCGTCTTTCCAGGTACAACCCTGCTGGTCGCCAACCTGATTCAGCGGTGCCAGTACGTTTTCACAGAACTTCGCACCCTCTTCCAGGATGGCATCCACGACATCAGGAGTCGCCTCCTCAAATCCAAGTGACTCGTAATGCTTGTCTGAGTCCAGCATCTCGCGCATGACGAAACGCATATCACGCAGTGGCACTTTGATATCGGTCATCCTGATACCCTCAATTTGTTTATGTTTAGGACCAAGCGCAAAACTGGCCGGTCATAGTTGTGACTAATTACTAGGATTTGTTCATCATAGTAGTAAGCCGGCAGCCCTCTCTATGGCTAAATCCGTCCAAAGCGGTGACAAATCGAGGCGGGAATTCGAAAAAATGTGACCAACCCGGTCAAATATCCAGGCCGGCAGCGGCGCGACCGCCCCGCCGATACTCACCTGGCGTGATACCTGTCCACTTCTTAAACGCGCGAAAAAATGCACTGGATTCGTCGAAGCCAAGCATCTCGGCAATCTGTCCATTAGACAGGTCTGGGCAGCTTAAATAGTGAAAAGCAGCCTCCATGCGACACTCATCTTTCAGTTTCTGATAGGAAGTCCCCTCCTGCTGCAATCGACGGCGCAGGGTTGTCACAGACATATTGAGGCGATCTGCCACCGCCTCCGCTGCAGGCATGGATTCACTCACATCCCGATTCAGGATGGTTTTCACTTTTGTTTTGATACTGTTCGCGCTGCCGTCGCTGATCACCAGGTGGTAGGGCGCGGTACGGATAAAATCCTCGACCATCTGCGGGCTCTGCACCACAGGATACTCGAGATAGCGCGTATCGTATTCGAGGGCATTAAATGGCTGCTCGAACAGTAACTCATCAGCCTCGCTCTGGGCCAGGCTGCGGAATTCTTCCGGGCACGGGAATGAAAAGTGCAGACGCGCTAAGGGCACCTCGCGCCCGGCAAGCCAGCAATAGAAGCGGTGCCAAACCGCCAAAGTTGTGCGCACCACACTGGGACTGGTGGAGGCTAACAGCTGATCAAACTCGCCTTCCTCCAAAGAAGAAATGCCATGAATCTCTACCCTCACACGCCCGGAGGGGTCTCCCTCAAGCACGGGCTTCACCTTAAAGCCCCTACAGATCTCCATAAACTCGGCACACAGTGTGATCGCTTGACGCAAAGTCGCGCAATTTACCACTGCCAGACACAGTAAGCGGAAAGAGCCTGAGCGCACACGCCCGCCACTGAGCATGCCAAACCACTCATTTTGGGCCAGCCACATTACCCTCTGGTACAGCCGGCCGTACCTGATCGCGGAGAAAGCGGCAACGCCCTCAAGCTCGGCTTCATCAATGCCGACTGAGTTGAGTAACTCTTTGCGATCGCAACCATGGCGAATCGCCTCCTCCAGCAAACGCTCCAGGTAGGCAATCGGTATGCGGATATCCTCTTCTGACGCCATCTATCTACTTTCGCCTGCGCAGCCAGTTCAACAAAGCCCCAAACCCCATCGCAACTACAATAATGACAAACAGCACTACCAGAAGAAGTAGGAAGTAGTACACAACGTCTCTGACAGGCAGGTCCCAGCTATAAATCGCAGCCACGACAAATGCGACACAGGCAAGTACGCTGGTAATAAAGGAGCGGCGACTTTTATTGGCCATGGTGATCTGAATAAATTGATTGTAAAACCGGTGAGATTACCACTTTCTGTGGCGCTACCATTGTATTGTCGGTCTCAGGTACCGACGCGGCGTCGAATCGTGAGGGATTGGCAGGTATCTGTCAACGCCGCAGGAGGCGAGGATGCCCAGAAGAATGCTGGAACCCGAGGATCAGGCCACCCTGTTGCGCCTATTTCGCTGGATGATGTGCATGACAGCGATTATCACCCTAATCATGCTGGGCATCGCCATATTTGCCTGAAACCCAGTTACTCACCGACCAAACCGCCCTTCGCCAGGTGCGCAGGATCCAAAAGATCTTCAAGGGTCTTGCGGTCAAGATCAGTCATTTCCAAAGCTACATCCAATACTGGCCTGCCGCTGCTGTAGGCGGCCTTGGCAATCTCCGCTGCCTTAAGATAACCAATTACAGGATTTAGCGCCGTCACCAATATAGGGTTGCGTCCCAACGTCTCCTCTATGTGCGCCCGGTTTATCGTAAAGCCAGCGATAGCACGGTCCGCCAGCAGAAGTGATGCATTGGCAAGCAGATGAATGCTTTCGAGCAAGGTACTGGCCACTAGTGGCAACATAACATTTAACTGGAAGTTACCGCTCTGCCCGGCCACGGTAATCGTGGTGTCATTACCCATCACCCGCGCAGCTACCATGGCCGCCGACTCGGCAATTACCGGATTAACCTTACCCGGCATAATACTGCTACCCGGTTGCAGGGCCTTAAGTGCTATCTCAGTTACTCCGGCCAGGGGACCACTATTCATCCAGCGTAGATCGTTGGCGATCTTCATCATCGCCACCGCCAGTACCTTGAGCTGTCCAGACAGCTCTACTGACGTATCCTGACTTGAGATAGCGGCAAACAGGTTGTCTGCGGGGCGAAACTGTTGTGAGGTGTGAGCGCTGAGCTTTTGTGCAAACAGCTCGGAAAAATCCGGGTGGGCATTTAGCCCTGTGCCGATTGCAGTCCCCCCCTGGGCCAGCTGCGCCAGGCGCGGCATGGTCCCACGGATCCGCTCACGGCAGTCCTCTACCTGCGCTGCCCAGGCTCCCACTTCCTGTGCCATGGTCATAGGCACCGCATCCATCAGGTGAGTGCGGCCGGTTTTGACCACACTTTGCACTTCCTCCGCCTTATCACACAAGCGGGTATGTAAGTGGCGCAAGGCGGGCAACAATTTATCGCGCACCGCAAGCAGCGCAGAGACATGTATTGCCGTGGGGATTACGTCATTACTGCTCTGGCTCATATTGACGTGATCATTAGGACTGATAGCGAGCCCATTACCCTTACCGGCCAGGTGTGCCAACACCTCGTTAACGTTCATATTCGAGCTGGTGCCCGAGCCAGTCTGGTAAATATCCACTGGGAAGTGAGCGGCAAACTCCGGATCGCCAAGACTGTCGCAGGCAGCGATTATCGCCGCTGCTCGCGCTTTATCCAGCAGCCCCAAGTCTCGATTTGCCTCGGCCGCCGACTTCTTAATCAGCACTACAGCCTGAATAAACTCTGTCGGTAGACCCTTGCCACTGACTGGGAAATTTTCCACCGCACGCTGCGTTTGGGCCCCGTAGAGCGCTGCCTGCGGCACCTGGATTTCACCGAGGCTGTCCTTTTCAGTGCGGAATTTGTCGCTCATTGCTCTTCCTCAAGGTGTACCAAGGCACACCGGTGACTATCGTTTTATGCCGTGGATCACTCTACTTCGATAGTGATCTTCTTGGACATCACCGGCTTTTCATGGGGTACATGCATGTAATTACCCAGTACCAGCTGCAAAGTATGTTTACCTGGCGGCAAAGTGACCTGGGTCTCTGTCTGGCCACCTCCGAAGTGGATAATGTTCTCACTCGCAGGTAGCGGCTTACTCATATCCGGCATTTCATCCACGTCGATCAGCAGGTGGTGGTGCCCGGTATTTTCACTATCCACTCCAGCCGGAGCCACCCCCATACCGGACAAACCAAACTTCACAGTGAATGTCCGAGGAACCTTCTCGCCATCCTTGGGGGAAATAATATAGAGTTTGGCATTCTCCGGCGCCTTGCTGGCCATATCGGTTTTGGATTCATGCTCCGCCGCGTGTAACAACGGCGACAGCATCAGGGCGCTGGCAAAGAGTAGAGAGCTTGCTTTGATCATGATCATTCCTTCCTGATAAGGCGCCCCAGGCGCCATTTCTTATAATCCGGCTTTATTGCCAATCATTGGCTTTGTTTTTGCCAAATGACAGAGGCACTTTACCAGACCATCGTTTCACTGAAAGGCATTCACTGGGAATATAGTTGCCGAATCGAACCAGTACATCAAAATCTGTGACTCTAGTAGTGCAACAGCGACTGTGCCAGCTGGATAGCTGGCGATAGAGAAAATATTAGCTGACGGGATTATTAAAAGGATTAGCCTGAGAGCCTCGGCTGTAAATTCTTAGACACTGACACGCCCTTCCTGTGTCCACTCGCAGCGCACCTGCATATCGCCACTACCCGGCTCATGATAGAGGCCGGCTGCCTCCCAGCTAAAAGAGTGGACTCCCGACAACTCAGTTTCCAAATGTACAGTTGCCGACACCCAGTACATGCTCTTCAGCAGCTCTTCAAACTTCTGAATCCACATATCCCACTCATACTCCACGGCCCGGTATGAGGCACCGAAATGAATTACGTCAGTTTGGTACTGGGACTGCTTTACCTTGATGGTAGGGATGGAAAACATATCGCGACAGAGAAAAGGCCACTCATCGGCACTAGGTAAGGCCAGGACCGCATTGCGGTTAACCCGGCGACGTTCACTGCCGCCGCTAAGACTATTGCTGTCTTTGATACAACCGTAAACTATGGATTCCTGATCGCCCTGAAGCATTAATTCCATTCCTTACCACAGCGCCTCCGGACATCAGGTACCCAGGGCAAAAAAGATCTTGGAGATGCACTTTAACGGCGAAGCGGCAAGAAAGCCATAACTCTGCGGGCGATCATTTATGTTGAGCGGGAATTAACGGAAACCGCGGGTACTGTTTCACAGCACCCACGAGGCGGAAGTTATATTTCAAAGCCCCTCTGGCGCAGCATTTCCATTAAACCCTCCTCATCCATTACCGGAATGTTAAGCTCCCGCGCTTTGTTCAGCTTTGAGCCCGCTCCCGGGCCCGCCACAACATGATGAGTTTTTGCTGACACACTACCAGCCACCTTGGCTCCAAGACGCTGCAAGTAGTCTTTGGCTTCACTTCGGGAAAGGGTTTCGAGTTTTCCGGTGAGCACCCAGGTCTGCCCTGATAGAGGTTGCTCCTCACCACCCGTTTCCTCCGCTGGCCAATGTACTCCAGCCTGGCGTAGAGCTTCGATTTCCTCTTGAGCATGGGTCTGCTGGAAAAACTCAGCAACGAAGTGAGCTACTGTCGGGCCGACATCATCTACTTCCTGTAAAGCCTCTTCATCAGCAGCCATCAATGCTTCCAGGGTGCCAAAATACCGCGCCAGATTTCGCGCAGTCGCCTCACCGACTTCGCGTATCCCCAATGCATAGAGGAACTTCGGCAGAGTGGTATCTTTACTGCGCTCCAGCGCATCCAACAGATTTTGCGCGGACTTTTGCCCCATACGCTCAAGACCCGCCAACTGTTCGAGTTCAAGGTGATAGAGCCCGGAAACAGAATGCAGCAGCCCCTCATCCACCAGTTGCTCCACCAATTTGTCTCCGAGACCGTCAATATCCATGGCCTTGCGCGAGGCGAAATGTCTGATGGCCTGCTTGCGCTGGGCGCTGCAAATCAAACCACCGCTACAGCGGGCTACGGCTTCACCGGGTGTCGACTCAACAGGCGAATCACATACCGGACAGTGCGTGGGAAATTCAATTGCCTTGGCATCCTTCGGCCGCTTCGTCTCCACCACCGAAACTACCTGCGGAATTACATCACCAGCACGGCGAATAACGACAGTATCGCCAATCATAACTCCGAGGCGCTGAATTTCATCGCGGTTATGCAGAGTTGCGTTGGAGACGGTAACCCCACCGACAAATATCGGTTTTAACCGAGCTACCGGTGTTACCGCACCTGTGCGCCCCACCTGGAATTCCACATCGAGAAGCTCGGTCATTTCTTCCTGGGCAGGAAATTTATAAGCCATAGCCCAGCGAGGTGCCCGAGCCACGAAGCCCAATCGCCGTTGAAGGGGTATGCTATTAACCTTAAATACAATACCGTCGATATCGTAAGGCAGGCTCTCGCGCTTCTCCCCCAGCTCTTTGTGATAATCGATACAAGCCTGGATATCTTCTGCCACACGCATCTCGCTATTAATGCGAAACCCCCATTGCCCCAACAATTCCAGAGTTGCTATATGCTCCTCCGGCAGGCTCGCCCCCTCTACCAGCCCGGTACCATAGGCGCAAAGTTCTAATGGGCGCAGGGCGGTGATACGGGAGTCAAGTTGACGCAAACTACCGGCTGCGGCATTGCGCGGATTGACGAACAACTTTTCACCCGCTGCGGCAGCCTTGCGATTCAGCTCGGCAAATCCCGCCTTGGGCATATAAATCTCACCGCGCACTTCCAGAACAGCGGGAAACCTGGCAACCCCTTTTGCCTGACGCAAGCGCAATGGCACCGAACCCACCGTTCGCACATTTTGTGTAATATCCTCGCCGGTGGTGCCATCACCACGGGTAGCCGCGCGCTGGAGAACACCATCTCGGTACAAAAGGCTGATAGCAATACCATCGAGCTTTGGCTCACAGGCATATTCAATTGGCCCCCGGCTATTCAATCGCTCGCATACCCGGCGATCAAATTCCACCAACTCTTCATCATTAAATGCATTGTCGAGCGAAAGCATCGGCACTTCATGGCGTACCTCGGCAAAGGAGGACAGGGGCTCAGCACCAACCCGCTGGGTAGGCGAATCTGCAGTCTGCAGTTCAGGAAACTGCAGTTCAATATCCTGCAATTCCCGCAAACGTCGATCATATTCCGCATCCGGCAGCTCCGGATCATCCAATACGTAATACTGGTAATTCGCTCGCTGGAGCAGTTCGTGCAGCTCCTGCACCCGATCGCGGGTCTGCTTGGGAATAGTTTGTATGGTCATCAACAATTCAATTGAAAAACAGGTTAAAAAAAGAAATTTGAATTTGGTATACAGCAGCGGCCCCAGGCCGCGGCCAAAACCCCAGGGGATTCCACCGCGGCCTGGGGCCGCTGTTACTGACAAATAAAAGTTTTCGCTATCAGTTCTGTGCCATAGCCAATGCGCGGCGGCGCTGGTATTCCATGACACGCTGGCGATAGTGCTCAGCGGTCTGGGCAGTGAAAACACTGCGATTTTCATCTTTCAGCTCCCCACCGAGCAACTTGGCGATGGTGTAAGCGGTGGACAACAGCTGATCAAATGCCTTGATCGCCTCCCCCTCTACCGGCAACGCCAGGAACAGGCTAACCCCGGGAGTGGCAAACTCCTCCATCTGGGCGAGATCAAAAACGCCCGGCACAACGATATTTGCCAGGCTGAAAATAACCGCTCCATCGGCTCCACCACCCTCGTGGTAATGGAAAATATTCATTTCGCCAAAACGCATACCCGAAGCCACCATCACCCGCAGGAGATCATTGCCCTCAAAGTAATCCCCTTCCGGAGCCATCACATTAATGACAAGAACTTCGTCGCGCACCGGTACTTTTTCCTGGGGGTACTCATCAGCCAAAGGCATTTGCGGGCCTGGATCCCGGTGTGCAGGTGGCTCATTTTCGGGAGAAGTTGTGGTTCCTGCCCTGTCCTCACTGATCGCATGCAGGCTCTCGGATTCATTCAGTTCCGGCTCAAAACGCTGCTCTTCACTAATGGACTCCATTAAGGTAGGTACCTGCTCTTCCAGATCAAGCACACCCTGCTCTTCCAGTTTGCGCTGGGGTGTACTCCCTGCGAGGGGCTTACGCGAGGAAATAAAACTCTCTTGCACCTGGCGGTTGACGTGCAGGGCATCTTCCATTGCGCGGCGCTGAACTACGCGCACCTGGCCAGGCAGTTCACTGTTCGCCTGCCTCTCCTCAGCACGTTCATCACGGGGTTTGCTCGGTGTATCATCAGCGGTAGGTTTGGGGGCCGATTTTGAGACGGGGTCAGCTTCACTGTCCACCTCAGATTGCATCGCCTTGGATAAATTTCGGGAGACTTTTACAGCCGCCCGCTGCCGCATGATTGCGCGGCGCACACCATCCAATACCGCGATAAGCAGCACTACTACCAGGATTGTAACCAGCCAGTTATCCATTTTAAGCGTCTCTCCTTTTACGCTCTTATGCGGAAGCCAGCTCAGCGGCTTCTTCCACATTCACCGATACCAGGCGAGATACACCCGGCTCATGCATGGTTACCCCCAGCAGCTGATCTGCCATCTCCATTGCGATCTTGTTGTGGGTAATATAGATGAACTGAACATGTTCTGACATTTCTTTAACCATTCGAGCGTAGCGACCTACGTTAGCGTCATCGAGAGGAGCATCCACCTCGTCCAACATACAGAAAGGTGCTGGATTCAGACGGAAAATAGAGAACACCAGAGCGATCGCAGTAAGTGCCTTCTCCCCGCCAGATAGCAGGTGAATGGTACTGTTACGCTTGCCCGGTGGGCGCGCCATAATTGCGATTCCAGTATCGAGCAGATCCTCACCTGTAAGCTCCAGATAGGCATTACCGCCCCCGAATACTTTCGGAAAGAGTTCCTGCAGCCCCGCATTGACCTGGTCAAAGGTCTCCTTGAAGCGGGTTCTCGTCTCCTTGTCGATTTTCTTAATTGCATTTTCCAGAGTCTCCAGCGCATCCATCAGGTCGCCATACTGGCGATCCAGGTAATGCTTGCGCTCAGACTCCTGCTTATATTCATCAATGGCCGCGAGGTTAATCGGCCCCAGGCGCGAAATACGCGCGGCCACGAGTTCCAAATCTTCCTGCACCTGGGCGATGGTGAGATCACCGGGCAACTGCTCTAAAAGCTGCTCTACATCGTGATCACTCTCTTGCAGCTGCTCAACCAGACCATTGCGCTGCACCTCCAGGGTTTGCGCGGCGAGACGCTCTTGCTCAAGCTGTGCACGTACCCCTTGTAAGGCCGCTTCAATCTTGTGGCGCTCCTGCTCCTGCTCACGCAGGCCGCTTTCCACTTCCTCAAGCTTTTTACGCGCTTCTGCCAGCTCGGTTTCCACCTCAATACGCTCGCCCAGCTTCTCCTCCAGCTCAGCCTGGAAATCCTGGGAAGGGTCTTCGGTTTCAGCCATTTGCTCCTGCAACTGGTTGCGACGTAATCGCAGGCGCTCGAGCTGTTCATTCATCACCTGCAGGGTGCGCTCCAAAGAGACCATCTGTGTACGCACAGATTGTTCGCGCATAGCCAGTTCGTGAGCGCGATCCTTGTCCTCTCGGGCGCGCTGGCGCGCAGCATCCAAAGCTTCGCGCAATTCCTCGCGACGCGCCATTAGCGTTTCACGACGATCGGTATCATCGCTCATCGCCTCCACGGCTTCCTGCAGCAACAACCGCGCTTCAGACAGGGATTCACCTTCAAGCTCCTGCTGCTCACGCACTTCAGCAATTTCCTGCTCAATGCGAGTGCGGCGCTCGCTCATCTGCTCTGCACGAGCACGACGGGCAGACAACTGGCTGCGAAGCTCCGCCTCACGGCGACCGAGTTGTTCGGAATCCAGTCGGGACTGCTCAATTGCGCGCTCCAAGTCTACGGCATCACCTCGCATGGATTCACGCTGCTCACTGAGACTTTCTATCTGCTCTTCACACAGGGCAATCTCCTGTGCCAATGCCTCCAGTTCCTGCTTGCGGGCTAACACCCCGGCCTCCGCATCGCTGGCCCGGCTTACACGCAACCAGTTTGGCCCCAACCAGAGACCATCCCGGGTTACGATCGATTCATGAGCCCGCAGCTCAGAACGCTTCGCCAGTGCGTCAGTAAGGTTTTCAGCAGTGTAAATGCCTGAAAGCAGCCCGGTGAGAGAGGCCGGCCCCTGTACTACATTGGCCAGCGTGGGTAATGAAGAATCGGGGGGGGCCGCTACACTGGCCCCATCAATAAAGATTGCCTGGCCGCTCTGCAGTTGACCCAGCCCCTCAACAAGGCTCTCTAGCTGATCCACGCAGACCGCCTGCAGCTGTGAACCCATTATCGTTTCTACTGCGGTTTCCCAACCGGCTTGAGCCTGGATCTGGTCGGCAAGACGCGGCCTTTCACAAAGGGATTGTTGCTGCAACCAGCTCTCAACAGCTTTACCCTGCCCCAGTGCCGCCTGCTGCAGCGCTTCCAAGGAGGCTTGGCGACCGCGGCTGGTCTGTAGTTGTAAGCGCAATTGGTCAAGGTCAGCTGCCATCTCCTGTTCGCGGGAACGCAATCCGTCCAGGGATTCGCGTCGCTCAGCCGTCTCTTCACGGCGCTCCTGAGCCTGCATTTCCATCTCGGCGAGCTCTTCATTCAGCTGCAGGGTCTCTTCGTCATCCTCAGAGACCTGAAGACCGGATTGCTCTGCGATCAGCTTGTTAATGCGCTCAAGCAATCGCTGCCCGGAAGTCTCCAGGTGTTGGATGCGCGACTGTTGCACCTCGGCCTTTTGGCGGGAACCTGAAGCCCCCTGATTAAATTGGTCCCACTCATTTTGCCAGTTGCGCATTTGCTCCTCGGCCTCAAGTAAGCCACTAGCGGACTCCTCTTCGGCGGCGAGAACCATTTCAAGATCCGGCACAATTACTTCGAGCTCCTCCTCGAACTGGGCAGCCTTTTCTCGATCCACTTCCAGGTTGGTCTCCGCTTCGCGGAACTCCTGTTCAGTCTGCGCCAAGTCGGAGTGCAGGCGAGTGGAACGTTCACGGGCATGGGCAATACTCTGCTCGAGGCGCGCGATATCACCTCCAACCGCATAAAAGCGGCCCTGCACCTCATTGAAGCTGTCGGACAACTCATGGTAGCCAACACGCTTTTGTTCAATGCCGGTGTCACAGCTCACCTGTCGGGTAACCAACTCCTCAACCGTCAGCTCCAGCTCACCGATTTGTTGCTGCTTAGCGGTATTTTGATCGTTGAGTTCGCGGTATTTAAGGGCTTGTAAATTCGCTTTGTAGCTACGCTCTTCCTCTTTAAAGCGACTATATTTTTCCGCTGCTGCGGACTGCCGTTCCAGCCGGGACAGTTGTCGATCCAGTTCGTCTCGAATATCGGTAAGACGCTCCAGATTCTCATTGGTGCGGCGCATACGATTTTCAGTATCTCGGCGCCGCTCCTTGTACTTGGAAATGCCGGCGGCTTCTTCAATATAAACGCGCAGCTCTTCCGGCTTGGCCTCGATCAGCTTGGAGATCATGCCCTGTTCGATAATCGCATAACTGCGTGGGCCAAGACCGGTTCCCAGGAACAGGTCTGTCACATCCCGGCGGCGACATTTCTCACCGTTGAGGTAATAGTTATTCTGCCCTTCACGCGTCACTTTTCGTTTTACGGAAATCTCTGTAAAAGAGGCATAGGCACCGGAGAGCTTGCCGGCAGAGTTATCAAAAACCAGTTCGATAGAAGCCTGGCCCACGGGTTTACGCCCACTGGAACCGTTGAAGATGACGTCCGTCATGGAATCACCGCGCAGGTTCTTCGCTGACGACTCCCCCATTACCCAGCGCACGGCATCAATGGTATTTGATTTGCCACACCCATTGGGACCTACCACCGAGTTAAGGTTTGTAGGAAAGTAGACAGTGGTGGGGTCAACAAAGGACTTGAAGCCCGCAAGTTTGATGCACTTCAGACGCATGTATTCTTAAACTCGGTATTTTTTATCTTTGCCGGCCCGATCACCAAACACTCAATTGTACATGGCGCTGCCTGGGCTTTCAGCGCAATTCTTCACAGTTACTTTTCAAGCGGATTATCGGCCGGAATGGCCTGTGGTCAAGTCAAGATCGCTCTAAAGCTGCAACTGGTACCCAAGGCCAACTCTATAGCCCGGTAAGTTTGCATTAACAACCTCAAACCACTCACGACGTTGCCTCGTGCGCCTGTGACCATTTAGACGCGAACAAGTTCTCTGGCCGCAATACACTTTAATACAAGGCGAGAAATTACAGTCCCCGCGCCGGCTCTAAGCGACGGAGAAGATGGGGCCATTAAGCCCCGCATCGCCACCTCTTACAATTTTTGGTCGATGGTAATGGACTGCGCTTTATCCCAACTGGCCTTTGGCAGGGTTTTAATAGTGCCCTGCCAATCCCCAGCTGCCGGACGCGCGTCGCCGTGCAGTGCCAGGCGTGCAACCAACTGAACCGACTCGACCGTAGAAATAGAGCGGCCCGGCATCATCGCACGAGATTCATCCAGAACCACCTCCGCAGGCAGCTGGCCCGCGGTCAGCCGCACTATCGCCAGCGGCATTGGGCTTTCAGCACTGCGGGCATAGATAAACACAGGCGTTGAAGCCTCGGCCTCGACACTGCTGTCCAAACTAACCTGGACGCGAATCTCGGGGCCTGCCTTTTCACCAGGGTCCCGGGCAACAACCACCGGCTCACCAGCATCCACCAACGCCTTTTCCGCCCGGGCAACACCCGCAGCAAGGGCTTCAGCAGCGGCCGACCCTGGTGCCAACTGTTGCAGGGCTGCCTGCCAGTACTCCTGTGCTTTACGGTATTCCTTATCCTCGTACGCGGCTATCCCGGCCAACCCCAACGCCGTGCCATTGCCGGGCTGGGATTCAAGGACCTGCCCGACCAACAGGCGGATTTCCTCGGTTATTTTTGAACCGCCAGCGAAAAATAGCGCCTGGGCTAACTCCGCTTTTACAGAGGCCGCCTCAGGCTCCCGCTCCACCACATATCGATAGGCCTCAACGGCACCGACAATATCTCCGCTTACCAGCAACCTTTGCGCCAACACATAACGAGTGCTCAAGTCTTCAGGGTGGCTTTCAATACGCGCCTTGAGCTGACTGGTGATTCTCTTCTCAGCTTCTGCGTCTGTCTGCCCCTGCTGGCTAGCCAGAATCTCCCGATAGAGCGCCACCTCACCGGGCCGATCGGATATCATATAAGCTCCAACTGTCACCACCGGCACTACCACCGCCAGGCCGAGCAAAGCGCCCGCACCACGCCTAGTAGGTGCGGAGGCCTGAACCTCTTCCTGAGCACTGAGAAGCTCACGGGCCATTTCCGCCTCAAGTTGGGCAAACTGCTTTTCATCCATAGCCCCGCTCTGCACAGCTGCACGTAACTCACGGGAGCGCTCGCGGTAAAGCTCCGCTAAAGCCTCTTGCTTGTTGCTGCCCGAGCGTTTTGTCCCTGCAGCGCGCAACCCTGGCAATAAGAAGACAAAGGCCAACGCCAGCAAAAGGATCGCCAAACCAAACCAGATATCAGTCATTTGCTCTTCTTCCCACCATCAGTCAAATCACTGGGATCTTCACCCAGCAGTTTCTTCAATTTGCGCCGCTCGTCTTCGCTCAAGGCCCCGCTGTTATCATCCTGGCTCGCACCGGTTCCACTTCGGGAGCGCGTCACAATAATGATCAGCGCTAACAGGCCTATCAAGGCGAATACACCCGGAGCCAACCACAGGGCCAGAGTGTTTTTCTGTACCGGTGGCCGGTATAGAACGAAATCCCCATATCGCGCTACCATGTAGTCAATAATTTCTCTATCTGTGAAACCCTCTTCCAACAGCCGGCGAATCTCACGGCGCAAGTCTGTTGATATCGATGCATCAGAATCTGCCAGGTTTTGGTTCTGGCACTTTGGACAGCGCATCTCTTCAATCAGCACCCGATAGCGTGCTTCCAGTTCCGGGGAGGATAACTTTTCGGTCTCTACCACCGCCTGCACCATAACGGACAGACTCAGAGCGGCCATCGCTAAAAGGATTTGGCCCAGCCAATTCTTTTGTCTCACAGCTTCTCTCACGCTTTATCCATGGGAAATTTGGCTGATTATAACAGCGACACCTGCCATCGGACACGCCCGCGACTTCACACTTAACTGCCTTAACTCATTGAAAGTCAAAAAAAAATTCAAGAAAGGCGTTGACGCCGCGGAGAATATCATTAAGATACGCAGCTCCTGACACGGGGTGGTTAGCTCAGTTGGGAGAGCGACGGCCTTACAAGCCGTAGGTCACAGGTTCGACCCCTGTACCACCCACCACTTCTCCGACTCTTGCCAGGCAGGAGCAATAAAGAGAAACAGGAATGCGGACCGGTAGTTCAGTTGGTTAGAATGCCGGCCTGTCACGCCGGAGGTCGCGGGTTCGAGTCCCGTCCGGTCCGCCATATACAAAAAAGCCCTGCTCGAAAGAGCGGGGCTTTTTTGTTTGTGATTATTTTTTCTTTCCTTTAATTTTCATCTTCCATTATTAGAACCACACCCACTAAAAACAGACCCCGGCAGATCGAGCAAACCTAACTCCAAGTTAATGGAAGCTTCCCCTGAACAAAGCACAACCCAACCAAAAAAAGGACCGGCAAATTTTTACGATCATTTTCCGCACTTAAAAAACTTGCCGCGCACAGATAAACCGGCCGCTACAAAAAAAATTATTCTCCCCGCCAACACCAATTTAATTCCACCCATTAGTACCAGGGCGACCCCCCAACAAAAAGACAGCAATCATTTACTTTCTGCCAAAAAATAACCAAATAATTTCACAGCAAATATTCTTTAAGCAGAAGTTGGTGCTTTTTTATTCCATTAATTATTTTTAAACCTTTTTCGTAAAAACCTGTTGACCGTGAAAAAAATATCATTAAGATACGCAGCTCCTGACACGGGGTGGTTAGCTCAGTTGGGAGAGCGACGGCCTTACAAGCCGTAGGTCACAGGTTCGACCCCTGTACCACCCACCACTTCTCTTACTCTTGCCAGGCAGGAGCAATAAAGAGAAACAGGAATGCGGACCGGTAGTTCAGTTGGTTAGAATGCCGGCCTGTCACGCCGGAGGTCGCGGGTTCGAGTCCCGTCCGGTCCGCCATATACAAAAAAGCCCTGCTCGAAAGAGCGGGGCTTTTTTGTTTGTGTTTTGTGAAAACACCGAACAATAATTAGCTTATCCAGTATTTCAAATATTAACTTTCGGCCAATTCAGTTTCTGCCTTTTCGAAATCGGCATGTAACAGGCGGGTTAACTCTTCCAGATCTGGCATCTCCGCAAAGTGCTCGCCATTTCCGGCGATAAGATCCCAGGCTGCCTTGGAATCCACGTGCAAATGGGCAACTACCTGACTCTCCAAGCTCCCCTCTATCAATCCTGCGGGAACCCAGAAGTGCGTGGTGTTGCTCATCAGGTGGGGGACTGTACTACCGCAGCCGCTACAAAAGTCTGAGCGATATCCTGTTGGAGTGCGGTAAGAAGAAACCTTGTCCAACCCTCGCACCCAGCGAAACTGATCACGCGCCACAAACATTGCAGTATCTGATGCGGAGCCACTCAGTTTGCGGCAGAGCGAACAATGACACTGATAAAGGCTTGGTAGTGGCTCATCCAGCTGAAACTCGACTGCGCCACAGAGGCACTTTCCATTCATTCCTTCCTCCTTACCATAAGCTGAAATTCAGAGTCTTATCTGAAATCGAAATAGGGTAGCAACAATATCCCATCCCTACCTTAGACTCCTATAACGGCACGAGGAAGTAAATGCCAATTGGTACTCCATCCGACCTTATGGAAACTAAAAGGGCTTCTTATTCTTTAACTAGCGCCGTCAGTACATGGTCCTCCCAGCGCCCATTAATCAACAAATAACGCTTAGCATTGCCTTCAACCACAAAACCAAGCCGACGTAAAAGAGCTGCCGATCGATAATTTTCAGGCATGTAATTTGCCATCACCCGATTTAGCCCCAACTCCTTGAAGGCGAAAGCAATTACATATTCGCACAATAAGTACATTACCCCCTTCCCTTCAAAACTTTTGTCCACCGCGTACCCCATATTACATGCCTGAAAAGGCCCGCGAACAATGTTGGTAAGAGAACAAGTAGCCACAACCCGGGAGGATTCCGGAAAAGTGATCAGGAAGTATGCTCCTCTCCCCTCCTGTTGCTCTATATGCCAACCCTGTAATCTCTGCTGCCACGCTCCAAGACTATGGTAACCACTCCCCCTGGCTGGCTCCCACTGGCGCAAATGATCCGCGTTACTAGAATAAAAATCGGAGAGTCCCTCAGCATCCTCTATCCTCACCGGCCTAATTTCCATTTCTTCCCCAATAAAAAAAGCAACGACAAGGCTTCATCACTGAACCTTAAAAAACTGCGAAAACAAATCGACCTCAGTCTGCTGCCGACGCAGAAAAGGCGGCGCTCGCTTCACCCCGCAAAAAATGCCACCCTAGCGACCTCCCATCTTGATAGCCTTGCTCAAGCAACTCAGCCTCTTGTGTAAAGCGCTTTACCGGGAAGTCTTCCGGCGGCGCAATGACCGAAACGCGGCAATCTTTTGGGGGAGATTGAATAAAGTCCAAAGCGCGGTTGTAGCGCTCTCCCCTCTCCAGGACAGCTTCAAATAGCCGCGCGTGATCGTGGAAGAACTGCTTAATAAACTTTGGCGCCGCCCCAACCGGTTTGCGGTACCCCAACGGGCGTGACAGCACAACAGTAATATCCCTTGCGCCCTGCTCATAAGCACGAATAACCGGAATGGAGTCGGCAAGCCCTCCGTCTGTCATTGGCTCGCCGTCAACAATGGGAAATTCACGATACGCCATCGGAATAGCGCAGGACGCAGGGAACACTTCATGCATGTTCTCTTCCGTCACTCGAACATAATGAGCTTCACCGCTATTGATGCTGGTAGTTACCGCGTAGAGAGGCACTGCATTATCGATATAGCTTTGAATATTTAATGGCACGTCCTTGTAAGAGGCATGCCAAAGCCAACTAATATCGCAAAAATGCCCTCCTTTTAAATAACGCCGCCAATCTATAAAGTCCGTACGGCGCGCATGATCAAGCAATATCCGGCGACTTCGCCCGTAATCCCCCGCCAGGTATCCAATCAGGTTTGTCGAGCCTGCAGAGACTCCAATTGCGAAGTCGAAGGGACAGTAATTCGCTTCGATAAAAGCATCCAACACGCCCGCGGCGAATATGCCGCGCATAGCGCCACCCTCCACTACAAGGGCAGATAAAGATTCTTTCTTTGTTAGTTCACTTGCCATAGGTAAACCGCCATAAAAACACAAAATCTCAATTCCACACCCGAAAATATGGCTTATGGGTCATAAAATTCTCCAGGCCCGCCTCAATATCACCGCTGACTTAGGACAAGGTCTTTGCCAACTTGATTCCACCAGCACTATGATTGGAGAATTCAGGCTATTTGTCCTTAATTGAGTAATTTATGCCATCTGCCGTTTTTCAAGCCCCGTGGAGCCGTCAGTTAAAAATAATCAGTACTATAAGTGCCGCTCTCTTACTGGCCATTCCACTATTCCTGATGACTAAGGCCCCACCCACGCCGTCCCTACTCTTTAGTATCGCTCTTGCACTACCGCCAGCCATACTGCTGTTAGGCGCCCTGTTCATGGTCAGAGGCTATGTCATTCAGAATAACAACCTGTTTGTTCTCCGCCTGGGCTGGAGGACACGAATCCCCTTGCAGGACCTCAGAAAAGCCTCAGCCGACCCTTCAGCTATGCAAGGATCGATCCGTATATTTGGAAACTCTGGACTATTTGGCTACACAGGCCTCTTCCAGAACAAGAAGCTGGGGCGCTACCGCGCTTTTGCGACCGATCACGACCAGGCCGTAGTACTAAACTTCCCTACCAAAACACTGGTTATCACCCCAGACAGGCCAGAACGTATGGCTGAAATACTTAACCGGCATACTTCCTAGCCCTGCCACACATCCGGCCAGCGGGAAAGCTCAACTCCTGCGGCATACTTGGCTTTTTTCAGGACGAGCAGCATACTCCTGCAAAACGTAATACTGGTAAGGAAGTAAATGAGAAAAGTTGTTGTTGCGCTGGCACTCGCCTTCGGCGCCCTGTCGGTAAATGCCCACTCCGCCTGCGTTATTTTACTTCACGGCCTCGCCAAATCTGATAGCTCTATGGCCAAGATGGAGCGTGCAATCAGCAATGCAGGATATAAAACGGTAAATGTGGACTATCCTTCCACAAAGTTTCCCATAGAGAAGCTGGCCGGCAAAGCAATCGCACCAGCATTGGATGCTTGCACCGGTGAAAATGAAATTAACTTCGTCACCCACTCTATGGGCGGCATTCTGGTTCGCCAGTATTTGAGCAAAGTGAAAATTGAAAATTTGAACCGCGTGGTTATGCTGGGGCCTCCCAACAAAGGCAGCGAAGTGGTAGATAAGCTCGGTAATTTTCCGGGCTTTCAGTTTGCTTTTGGTGATGCCGGATTACAGCTGGGCACCGGCGCAATGAGTGTTCCCAACAAACTGGGAAAGGCAGATTTTGATGTTGGTATTATCGCCGGGACACGCAGCATTAACCTCCTACTATCGCAAATGATACCCGAAACCGACGATGGCAAAGTTTCTGTCTCCAGCACCAAGCTAGAGGGCATGAATGATCACTTGGAAATGCCTGTTACCCATGTATTTATGATGAAAGATAAAAAGGTAATCTCCCAGGTCCTCCACTATCTGGAGCATGGTGCTTTTGCCAAAAGCAAACAAAACCCAACCCCTGCCAGTCCAGGCAATACAACCGGGAACTAACCGACTCGGCAAAACTTAAAAATTGGCAATATTTTTTTTGCCAAAGGTTATCGTTAACAACCCAGACTATGAGCGCGAAAAATAAAAGCTCTATTTATGAGGGAATAACCAAGATGCAATGGCAATGGTGCAGCTTTAATGAACTTTCCATCAACCAGCTCTATGAAATTCTGCGAGTGCGCCAGGAGGTTTTCACCGTAGAGCAGGACTGCCCCTATCAAGATGCCGATGGCAAAGACCAGCATGCCTGGCACCTGATCTGCTGGGACGGGAACAATGAAAACCCACAAATAAAGGCTTACCTACGCGTTGTATTTCCCGGTGAAAAATATAGTGAACCCTCCATTGGACGAGTACTTACCGCGGAGTCCAGCCGCGGAACAGGACTAGGCAAAGAACTTATTTATCGCGCTGTAAAACAGACGCAGAATGAATACCCCAATAGAGGAATTCGTATTTCTGCACAGGAACACCTGGCCCGGTTCTATGGGGAATATGGTTTCGAGAGGGTATCCGACCCCTACGACGAAGACGGCATACCCCATATAGAAATGCTGCGCCCGGCATCGTGACGAATACCGGGCAATTCTCCTCGTTAGTTACTGCCCACAGCGCCGTTCACCGCAGTAGCAAAATTGCTATCGCGGCGACGCACCCAGGTATACAGACAAGAAGCAGCGATACCGGCAGCAGTTAGCAACCATACTGCATTGGCCACCAATGAGGCACGCACAAAAGAGTCTGCACCGAAAATAGAAGCATGCACAATGACCGCCATTAGACATGCGATGATGGTCGCCACTCTCAATAATATAGACCAGCCTGCTACAGTGCCCGCAAAAGCGGCGACCACGCTTAAACTTAACGTGGTTAACCAGAACACTTTTACTGCCGACGCAGTAAAGGCCAAATAAGTCACCGCGCTCAAAGCTATAGCAAAGGGTATCCCCCAAACCTGGGCCATCCATACACGCTCAAGCCGCACAGCCGGAGCACCTCTCTGGCGCTTGCGCACCAACCAAATATTGATACCCGAAACCACAAGCACACACATGCCAATACCCAACAGGAAGTAGGCAATTTTCACAGGGAATCCGGAGAAATGGCCAAAGTGCAAACGGAAGGTGGAAAGATAGACCTGCTTAGCGCTGTCCCCTTCAGACCACCCCTCCTTCTCAATCAGGCTTCCGTCTGGATTAAAGTGATAGCGCTCTCCCCAAACCAGTCGCTCGGGAACACGAGTCCATATTTCTACCACCTGCCCCTCGCGACCAGGGAAAGCCACCTCCAACCTGGTTCGCTCCTCTTCGGGGGCAATACGCTCCATTTCTGCGAGTACAGCGGCAAAGTCTGGCAGTGAGGTTTCGGGAGCATTTTCTTGCATAACCGGATGCTCACGATACAGGATGTGCTCAACTTTCTCTGTATCCCCATCGTAGAAAAGGCCCGCAATTGCAAAGGCTGCAACCTGGGAAAGACCGATAAAGGCACCGGTAATCGCGATGGCCAGATGGAAAGGAGAAGCCCAGACACCAAGGCGGTTATGCAGATCCACCTGCTGCAAGCGCTTAGACCCGGATAGCCGGAAAGAGAATGCATCTTTGATAATTTTGGGGTGCGCGAGCAATCCAGAGACTATCAGGGCCGCCATTAAAACACCTATCAGCCCCACTAGCGGCACCCCCAAACCCAAAGGCAGGTTCAGGGCGAAATGCAAATAGGCTAGAAAGTGTGTCCACTCATGTTTTACCTCCCCCAGAAGAGCGCCGTCCTCGGCAACATAGCGCTCAATATCACCAACCTCGACAACCAGCCGGGGCATATCTGTATTTGGAATAGTGAATTTTACTGAGTCAAACTCTTCATTTTGCTCTTTTGCCAGCGCAATCGCCTGCTCAGCAGCAGTCTGATACACAGACGCAGCCACACTGAGATTTTCCAGTTCGGAGGCCTGCTCCCAGCGTTCAAATTCATTGTAAAAAACTGCGAGTGTTCCACTGACACAGACAATGTATAAAAGTGTCGATACCGCCAGTCCGAGAACCGAATGCCCATCGGTCATATTTCTTACAAAAGCAGGCGTCGGCTTAAAGGATAATTTCACGTTAGATCCCTACTCAGGTCCGTTTTACTAAGCTGCCACAGCGGGAATGGCAAGTTTCAACATCAGGCCACTGAGCACTGAAAATGCCAGCAGGCCTGCCGAAGGACGCAACAATTTTTTGTCGGCACAAACCCACACCATCGCCAGGGTCCAAATGGTCACCGAAACAAAAGCACCACCAACTAGTCGCCAACTATCAGAGAGGCCGGTAAAACCAAAGAAAAGCAACCCAGCAACGATCCCGCTCACCAAGGGTAAAAATGTGGCACTTAAAAAACGCAAAATGCCCCGCAACCACAATTGGCGCAGGGCTCCGGGCTCTGAAACACCACCCGATCGTTGCTTTTCAATAGGCCGGGGGCCGCTGGGCCATTCACCCCTAACGGCAAGTAATGCAAATACACCGAGCATTACTATTAAGGCGGCAATACTGATCCCAAATTCTGTACCGACTGCCAGGCTCCAGCCAACGGCCGACAAAACCAGCATTGCCCAACCAAGCCAACTACGTAATGGCTGAGCCCCCTTACTGGACCAAGCCGAGTACAAGGAAAAAATACCTGCAAAGGCAAAAACACTGGCTAGCCCAGCAACGAAGTAAAAGGAATCTTGCATAACCACCACACTGGGAAATTTCGCTTCCCGGCTGATTGTTAAAACGTAAAAAAGGGAGTCTGCCCACAGACTCCCCCTGTGGACAAACTCCCAGCCTACTCTAACTTAGAAAGTGTAACGAGCCTCAGCAGTTACATAACGGCGCTCACCGTAAAAGCAATCACCGCGGCTCAGGCAAGAAGTCGTGTGAATTTCATCAGTCAGGTTCTTCACATTCAGTTGGAACTTCCAGCTTTCCAGGGTATAGCCGATAGTAGCGTCATACAGGGTGTAAGAAGGATTTTCGGTAGGGAAATCTGCAAAAACATAATCGTAATAAGCAGCCTGCTCGGCATAAGCAGTTACCAACTGCGCATGAACTTTATCAATACCGGTGTAACTGTCACCAACATGACGAGCCCCTACTCCAACGCTTAGACCAGGTACCCACTCACTAAAGTCATAGTTTCCCCAAAGAGAGAATTGCTCCTCAGGCACAGTCTCAATTTCAGTGCCAACCTCAAATGGATCGCTACTCTCTACTATTTCAGTATCCATCTGGCTGTAATTAGCCACCAGTGTCAGATTACCCCACTGCCCACTGGCCTCAAGCTCAAATCCATCGATCTGCGCCTCACCGATTTGTCGATAGGACCTGTCAGGACCGAAAGTTAAGCGATTTTTCTGCTTAATCTCGAAGGCAGAGGCAGTCATCAGGATATTAGTGCCTTCTGGCTGGTATTTAATACCGGCTTCAATCTGCTCCCCTTTCACAGGCTCGTAGGTACCGCCCTGGCTATTCGGATCTGCTAAAACAGCCTCAAAAGATTCTGAATAACTAACATAGGGAGATACACCGCTGTCGAAGGCATACATCACGCCAAATCTTTTTGTGAGTTCCGTCTCTCTCTGCTTGTCGCTAGCCTTCGTAGAAACATTGCTATGGGTCCTAGAAGACAACCTATCTTCACGCAAGCCCAAATTAAAAATAAAGTTCCCAAGGCTAACTTGGTCCTGGAAGTAAATACCTACTTGCTCAGCATTGACATCGGTAATTTCTCTATCCAGCCCTTCCAGTCCCTCTGGCACATAACCATAAACCGGGTCAAAAATATCGATATCACCACCGTAGCCACGGGCTCTTAAAATACTGTTATCGATTTCTGCATTCTGGCTATCAACACCCGCTGAAATCTGATGTTCAAGAGAGCCTGTAGTCAGCTCGCCTGACAAGCGCAGGTCAAAAATCAAAAGGTCGCTTTTCGCATCTTTCATATAGACAGTCCGCGATACTTCACGGAGGTCTTTTTGCAGGCGCAATGCAAGTGTGTAGTCAGCATACATCGAGTTGTAGTCGACATCCCCTTTTGAATAACGGAGGCCCGCATTGATACCCCAGCTATCATTCAAGCGATGATCAACCCACAAACTATAAGCGGTTTGCTCAGTATTGTATTTATCCCAACCCGGCTCACTAATAAATGTGTCAGTCGGGATTTCACCGTTTACGTTATCGACAATGGTACCGCCCCAAGGTAGGAAAGCTGCAGTGGTACCGGTCTTTTCTTCCTGGTGATTCACCAGGAAAGTAATCTCAGTATCCGCACTGGGGCGCCAGGAAACGGAAGGCATTAACAGGGTGCTGTCATCATCAACATGATCAACTTGAGCATCGGCATCGCGAGCGTAACCCACTACCCTATAGAGCCACTCACCATCGCTATCGAAAGCACCTGTTACGTCACCAGCTATAACTTTTCGATCATAGTCACCGCCCTGTACCATCAGCTCACCGCCAAACTCCTCTTTGGGGCGTTTGGATACCAAGTTAACTATACCGCCTGTAGAACCCTGTCCATAAAGTACAGAAGAAGGCCCCTTGAGGATTTCTACACGCTCAAAGGCATACAGGTTTGCACGTGAACCGGTATAACTGCCGAAAGTAGTTTTTAGTCCGTCGACAAACATGATTGGCTCAACAGCACGAACGGTAGACCAGTCACCGCGAGCATCAACGCCAAACAAGCCACCATTCACACCGGCAGAGTACTGCAGGATATCCTGCACAGTTTTAGAGCCAGTTACATCGAAGAAATCTTTATCGCGCAGAGAAATAGAGAACGGCGTCTCATCAACCGGAATATCTTGCTTGCCAATAGAAGTCTGGCGGGACAGGTTCAGCTCGCCGGTTACATGAACTTCTTCAATACCCTCATTCTTATCCTCTGCTGCAAAAGCTGCAGTAGAGCCGCCTGCTGCAATAGCCAATGCCAACAGGGAGTGGCTCAGCCCAGAAAGAATGGGAGAAGAGTTTTGGCGTAAACCTTGGATTCGAGCGGTGCCCATGGATATCCCTCAAAATTCAGTGGAAATATTATCTGCCGCAGCAGCTGCTACCGAAATAAGTTGACGCGGATCTTAATAGGAATCGTTATCACTTACAACATTATTAGAACATTTTTTTACTAATGCGGTCTGGCCCGTGTCCTTATTGCAGGCAAGGGAGCAAACCTCGCCTGAAATAGATACTCTGGAGGAGCGAGGTGTAGGCACATGGGACCATCGAAATTCAGCCTCGCTCATACCCAGCACAAGCCATGAATTAATCAATATTTTTATATTTAAAAAGATGAATAGAAGGGACTACCTGGCAAATATCAGGTTGATTTTTAGTTGGGGAGAGCTTGGGAAAGAGGCGCCCAGGAACCCGGGCACCTCTGAGTGGAAACTGAAATGATGCATCCCGGGGTGGGTAAAACCACACCGGTGCTACTCATTATGGCGTTGGATAGGTATAGCTGGCTTGCAGCCCCAAAGGCATACCCAGATTCCAGTAAATCACCAGGAATATGGACCAGCAGATCAGGAACACCACCGAGTAGGGCAACATGATAGATACCAGTGTACCAATGCCTGTTCCCTTCACGTAGCGCTGGCAATAGACAACTACTAGTGGGAAGTAAGGCATTAACGGCGTAATAATGTTGGTGGAAGAATCACCTACACGGTATGCCGCCTGGGTCAGGTCCGGAGAGAAACCAATCTGCATCAACATGGGTACAAAAATGGGCGAGAGCAGCGCCCATTTAGCAGAGGCCGAGCCCACAAACAGGTTAATAAATGCCACCAGCATAATAATACCCATCAGGGTAATTGGGCCCGGCAGATTCATGGCAGCCAGCAGGCTGCCTCCCTCTACTGACAACAGGGTGCCTAAACCGGAGCGGGCAAATTCAGAAATAAACAGGGCACAGAAAAATGCCATCACGATGTAGTAAGCCATGGAGCCCATGGTCTTGGACATCGCATCGATCACATCCTTACTTTTACGGAAGGTCCCAGCGGCATATCCAAATACAACTCCAGGGATAACAAACAGTAAGAAGATCAGCGGCACAATAGACTTCATAACCGGCGCGCCAAAGGAGGCCAATTGCCCCTGGGAGTCGCGCAATGCAGAAGTCTCTGGCAACATCCAGGCGATAAGGCCCACAACTCCAGCCACCATGACAGTCACTGCCAGGTACATCGCCTTTTTCTCGCGAGCCCCCAGCTCCTGCATTACTGGCATATCTTCTTTGTCCCCATCAATGGCGACATTCTTCAGGCGGGGCTCAATCACCTTATCGGTGAGCCACCAGCCCAACATAGTTACTACGAGACAGGAAGCCGAAGTGAAGAACCAGTTATTGAGAGGGTTTACTTGAATCTCGGGATCAACAATCTGTGCCGCGGTTTGGGTAAAGCCCTGCAGCAAGGGATCAATGGCCGAAGGAACAAAGTTTGCTGAGAAGCCACCGGATACTCCGGCAAACGCCGCAGCGATACCTGCCAAAGGATGACGGCCAGCCGCATAGAAGATTACACCGCCCAAGGGGATCACCAATACATAACCGGCATCTACAGCGGTATGGCTGACAATCGCCACCAGAATCAGCATCGGGGTGAGCAGCATCTGCGGGGTCACCGCCAGTAGCTTTTTCAGAACGGCATTAATAAAGCCACTCTGCTCCGCAACGCCAACGCCCAGCATGGCCACCAGCACCACACCAAGTGGAGCAAAGCTCGTAAAGGTGGTCACCATACTGGAGAGGAAGCGAGCCAGCTCCCCACTGGAGAGCAGGTTGGTCACCTGGATTGCCTCACCGGTGGCTGGATGCAAGGTATCGAAACTTACTCCAGACAACATCCAGGACAGCACCCAGATAGCAACCATTAATATGAGGAAGAGTACTGCCGGGTCGGGAAGCTTGTTCCCCACCACTTCAATAAAGTTGAGCGCCCGGTTGATCCAGCCGTTCTTGTTCGCGTCGCCATCCTCTGCAGGGTTAGCTTGAACATTTTCCATAATGAATCCCTGTTGTATCGTTATATTTTTATTAATACTCTTTTATCTATAGGACGGCTACGGAAGCCATAGCCTCCCAACTTTAATTCAAAACATTACTTACCGATCTTGCGGATACCTACCGCATGGCGCAATTTCTCAATAAACGGAGCAGAGTAAGCGCTCGCCTTAGCCGCCCCTTTTTCAAGCTCTGCTTCAATCTGAGATGGGTTTTCAAGCAGCGTGTTATACCGTTCACGGGCTTCACCGATCTGACCATTAACCAGCTCGAATAGCTGCTTCTTGGCCTCCCCCCAGGCAATACCCTCTTCAAACGCCTTACGCATTTCTGCGGTTTGCTCTTCAGTAGCGAATGCCTGCCAGATCTGGAAGACCGTTGAAGTATCAGGATCTTTAGGTTCTCCTGGCTCCAGAAGATTCGTCTTGATCTTATTGATGTGCTTCTTCAGTTTCTTCTCAGACAGGAATAACGGAATAGTATTGCCGTAACTCTTGCTCATTTTTCGACCATCAAGCCCTTGCAATACGGCAACATGGTCGTCCACTACCGCCTCTGGCAGCGCGAAGTGTTCGCCATAATGGTGATTAAAGCGTTGGGCAATATCGCGAGCCATTTCTATATGCTGGACCTGGTCCTTGCCCACCGGCACTTTATTGGCATTGAACATCAGGATGTCTGCAGCCATCAGGATCGGATAGCTATACAATCCCATGGTCACACCGAAGTCAGAATCTTCGCCATCCACACGGTTAGCATCCACGGCAGCCTTGTATGCGTGGGCGCGGTTCATCAGGCCCTTGCCAGTCATACAGGTCAGCAGCCAGGTCAACTCCGGGATTTCATGAATATCGGACTGCCGATAGAATACGACATTGTCTGTATTGAGGCCCAAAGCCAGCCAAGTGGCGGCAATCTCCAGGGTGGATTGATGTACCTGTTCCGGGTCCTGACACTTGATCAGCGCGTGATAATCGGCCAGGAAGTAAAAAGATTGGTTATTCTCGTCCTGGCTGGCGGCGATAGCCGGGCGAATGGCGCCAACATAGTTACCCAGGTGAGGAGTGCCGGTAGTTGTAATACCGGTCAATACGCGCTGCTTGGTCATAAATCCTTTGTTTCCTGTACTGAATTCAGGCAATAAAGGGCGAATCATAACCTGTTCGCGGCTAGGGTTGTATCAACGGAAGGAATCGGCTTCCAGCCAGTAAGCCCCCTGCTCTCATCGCCAAAGACTCACTCCTCTTTTATAGCCCCAAGCCTTTCCGGACAGGCAAATTGCCTTTGGTATTGCCCGGGGGATATACCGAAGGCTTTGCGAAAATGGTGGCGAAGGGTTGCGCTACACTCAAAGCCTGCAATTTGCGCTACAAGATCGACACTCTCCTTGCCGGACTCCAGCGCCTGCTGCGCCACCATTAAACGCTGCTGAATCAACCACGCCTTCGGAGCGACTCCCATAGACTGGCGGAATTTCCTATCAAAACTGCGGCGTGAAAGATGGGCCTGCTCTGCCAGATCCCCCACCATGATGGGTTTATGCAGGTTGACAAGGGCCCAATCCAGCGCCCCCGCGAAATGGTCTGGCCGCTTGGAAACTGGAGTCTCCACAAACTGGGCCTGCCCTCCCTGTCGGTGGGGAGCCATCACCAAGCGCTTAGCCACAGAGTTGGCAAACTCATGGCCATGGTTGCGACGCAAATACTCTATCCCCAGATCTATTGCCGCCGAGCTGCCAGCCGAACAGGCCAGCGCACCCTGCCAGACATAAAGCACATCCCCCACGTACTCCACATTGGCAAAACGCTGTTTGAAGACATCCCCATAGCGCCAGTGGGTAGTAGCTTGCTTCCCATCGAGCAAGCCAACTTCAGCAGGCAGAAATGAACCCGAGCAGAAAGTCAGGATTTGCCGACCCTCCGCAACGAACCCCTCCAGAGCACCGTACAAAGAGTCCAAATAACGATCTTTGGCCAGTGGTGTAGTAGACCAGCAGGGAACCACTAGCAGATCGTAATCCAACAAACTGCTGATCTGCTTACATTGCAGAGACACTCCGCCCACGCCTACCGGGGCTTCTGGGGCAAAGGAGACCACCTCACCCTGATAGAGCTCATCCATACCCGGGCGAGACAAACAGAACAGCTCAGTCGCGCAGCCAAGTTCAAACAAGGCAACTTGCCGGTGCACCAGAATCGCTACTCGCTTTGGATCACTACACCCCATTGGCCCAGCCCCTTTATCAGTCACCACCATTCAACGCTTGGCTCAAACTTAACGCTATTTGGCGTTCAAGCCAATCGCCTAATTGTCAGCCAAGGAACAAACTATGCGCAAGCTTTTATGAGAGTAAGAACCAAGGAGATACTTATGAGCTCAGCTGTAAGCCGCTTCGCCCCAGCCAGCAGCCAACAAGCCCTGCTTCATTTTCAGGAATTGCTGGCCTACGAGACCGACTGCTGGGATGTCCACCATGCCATTACCAATGGGCGACGGGATTTTGTTCTGCTGGATGTCCGTGGCGAAGAATCATTCCGGCAAGGCCACATCCAGGACGCTCACTCCCTGCCCCACCAACGTATCAATGAAAAATCTTTATCCAACTATCCAGCCAGCACACTGTTTGTTGTCTACTGTGCGGGCCCCCACTGCAATGCCACAGAGAAAGCCGCTATCAAGCTTGCCAAGTTGGGTCGCCCGGTAAAAAAGATGATTGGTGGTGTTACTGGTTGGATAGATGAAGGATTTCATCTTGTTAAAGATAGCGAAACTACCAACGCCGAGTAAGCAAATTGGATCTTGTCTCACCAATTCAGAAATCAAGAGGGCGCAGGACTGCGCCCAAAATCGTCTCCCCAACCTGAATTCCAATAAAGAAAATAGAGACCAATGCAAATACGTTACGCAATGCCTTGCGATGGTGCCCAATTATTAAAAATGATGCGTGTCCTCGCCAAATTTGAAGGTTATCTAAGTGAGTTCAAAGTCAACGAGCGTGAACTGAAAAGCCGGCTATTCGAGCAAGCAGATTTCAAGTGTCTGGTTGCTGAAGATAATGGAGTAATTGTTGGCTACTTGGCCTTTTACCCCCTGCCATTTACTTATGACTTAACTCCCTGGTTCTGGATTAAGGAACTATATGTAAATGACAGTATGAAATACCGTCGAAAAGGAATAGGCAAATCTTTAATGCAACAACTGATCTATGAAGCCCGCAAGCAGGGTAGTACAAAAATAAAGTGGGAAGTACTTTGCTCGAATATCAATGCGCAAGATTTCTATAAGCAGCTGGGCGCATCTGTAGAACAGCAATGGCAAACCTGGTCCCTTAGTACAAAGGAAGCCAAAATCAACTAACACCTACAAAGAAGCCCTATCAACCGCCACCCAAAATCCCACACAAAAAAGAGCCCCGAAATCAGCAGGATGAGCCGCGGAACCGGTTAAGTCAGATACTACAAATATGCTTAACTTGTAAAAACATGAGATTCCTTTAACCACCTAAAAATCCGAAAAAATAATAGTGCCTGTAAAAATTTAGGCGCACGAATAATCTTATCGGATTTTATTTGGTTTTTATCTGTGTCAAAGCCGCGTAAAATCAATAGATATTTATCAGTATTGCGGCTGGTTATCAAGCAAGCTGTGTAAGGCTCATACCTTAAAGGAGCCTAAAACTTTCACAATGATCCACCCTTCAATAGGAGAGCGGTAGCGTGACCTAAGAATAGAGAAAAGGCGCTGACCCAAGGTGCTACCAACACCAGGGGCCAGCTAACCAAATTGATATCGATCCTATCAAGTTGGCTATATGCATAGTACGCTAGAAACCCGCTCGCATTCAATAAAGTCGAGAATATTCAGCAGCTTGGAGCGACTTTCCAAGCTCCGGGAGCCTAGCGTTCGCCTTTTCCTATTTTGTGCCCACCGCTCCCGCGCCCCACCCCTCGAGCCCTCCAGATGTCGACTTCTAAGCTTTTCACCCAAAAGCGCCCACCCATGAATTAAGTATTAACAGGAAATAAAAATGTTGATCTTGAAACGCCGGACTGGCGAAAACCTAAGAATTGGGGCGAATGTCTCTCTCACCGTATTGGAGGTTAACGGTAATCAGGTAAAGATAGGAATACATGCCCCTAAATCCTTATCTGTTCACTGAGAAGAAGTTTATATCCGTATCCAAAAGAAACAGGAGGCAAGCAATAGAAACCGTTGAGAATATGGCCCTCACCGGTTGTACTCTGCGGCAAATTGCCAGTCTTGAAGCAGCTCTATTCGTAACGAGAATCTCATTTGAAAAGATAGCTATAGAAATCAGCCGAAGTATCCATGCTGCTTACCCCAACAGAGCAATTGTTCATTTTCCAAATGTAATGTTTCATGTACCTAATAGAATAACAAGCCAGATTTTTTTTACGCTACCCTTACAACTAAAATGGAATGGAGGGTGTAAACATTTATCATATTGATTGATAAATATATCCTCCATCCCAACTTCTACCTGTTATTCACCCGCCACTTTAGAAAGATAAAATTGATAAGCACGGTTTGCAACCTGGTGACCTATCGCCTGGCCCGCCGGAACTGAGGGCTCAAAGTGCACACCTCCCCAAACACGACTATTACCACAGTCTTCTTCAAATGAAGTCCAGGTTGGGAAGTGCAAAGACAAATCGGTTTGTGGTGTTATGCCTGGCTCAATCTGCGAGCTTCCTGCAAACGCTAGCACGGTATAGCCCAATGTATCACCTTGGGGTAAAAAGAGGCGGCTTGTTTCAGCATGCGCGGCACAAAAGCTGGCAGAAGCAGACGGATACTCTGGGTGATCAGCAACAGGCAAATAGCTGGTCCACTGACTAGCAGGCAAATCATTTACCGTTCCTTTTCCCACTCCTCCCCAGGCAGTAACAGGCTCGTCTTTATAAATATACCGAACTGCAGAGAAGGGGCGTACGGAATTGTGTCGACGCTTCTCCTTCCAAATCGCAATAGCAGTATCAAAGGCAGCCATATTAGTCAGGAAATCGTAATGAATGAAATCCATCAGCGATAAACCCTGAGCCTCCGATGCAAACACAGCAGCAAAGCCTAAGCTGAAGATCTTCATATCAAACAGCTCTGCCTTCATTTTCTGCTCATCAGTTAAGTTAGCTGACGTAGTCAAAACATCATTTACTTGCGCCACGTAACTTGGATAGTTCCATATTTTCGATTTTAGAGGTACCGGCGAAGTGAATTCATCCGGAGACTCATAACTGTATGGCGTCGTCAGCGCTATCTGGGGCGTGACAAATTGTTGAACCCGATATACGCCAGGGCGCTCCATTAAAACTGCTGGCTGCCACTTCGAAGGAAAACGTAATTTATAGGCAGTGTTAGCTGGTTTGAAATTGGTATAATCGGCATAAGGTAAGCGGTGATACAACTGATTACCCTCATTACCCAGCTGATTCATACCGTCATTAACACGCCCTTCCAATACTTTTCTACCGGCATAGTTCCCTATACCAATCGGGGTAGTAGTATCTTCTGAAAAGTTATCAGGATCCAACCCTAACTCAAGTAACAGATTATCCCATTCAGATACCAAGTGTGGGAACAACCCACTCAATACCTTATGAGACGCATAGGAAAGTGCAATATTTAACTCACTGTTATCTGTCGGCTCAGCCATCCGAGCAATATCTGAGTAAACTCCTTTGGCAGTCGGATGATAAGGGGCTGTGGCATCAAACCAAGAGTTGGTAATTAGCGTCGTAAAACGGAGCACTAAAGTAGCGTCATTAGCAGCGGGAGACACTTCAAAAATTGCACACGCCGCTGCAGGAATAATATTCTGCACTGCGACGTTGCAGCTTTCCAGATCTGTAGAGTTACACTTGGGTGGCAATTGAACGTCTTCCAGTTGCGGGCAGGTTAACGCCTGTGCCTGCCAGCTCACAGAAATAAATAATACCCCGACAATCCCTTTTAAAGCCTTTTTATAAATCTTATTTTTAAGCATCGATCTATCCATTTTTACTTGATTAGCGTGTTTGAAAGACCCCTTTAGGCAACCAAACACGTATTATTAAAATCAGACATACACACTTTAAAGATTCATTAAACTCCCTATACTCTTGCCCCCTTTTTTAAACCAGAAGTAACCACAACGTTCACACTCGGAAAACCCAAATTGAAGATTAATATTGTTGAAATGTTCATTTGCTGAAGCTTTACAATCAACACATCAACTTGCACCAAAAAAATTTAGTCTCCGCCACCTATGCTCCAAAAACTTAAAAATCATCTATTTGATTTCAATAATTTTTTGGTTAACCTACTCTACGCTGTGGGGTCAGTGAATCCCCTCCTGTATAGAGAAGAGCCATATTGGCTCTGACACTTGGTATATAATGGTCAAACCTTACAACTATAAAACTGTTGTGACTGGAAAATTCACCTCAGGAACTCCAGCCAAATAAATTCTACTGAAATACAGCCTATTTCTGTAACCAAGTTGCAAACCGAAATATAAGAAAGAATAGTGTTAACTTATTAACTAGAATCACGAAGCCTTTAAAAATATATTATTAATCTTACATCCTACCGCCTGACACTCCCCACTAGTAACGTAACTTGATGAGAATCAAGTGAAAACTATGCAGCGGCCATATTGTGATGCAATCATTTGTTACATTTTTACTAACTGGTTGCCACTAAGAGTTAGCCCAGGTATCTCGCCTAAGAAACCACCGAAGTGAGCCTAACAATTTCGAGAAAGCCTAACCGATCAACACATTTTAGCCAAGCACGCAAAAATACATCAACTTACAGCCAGGAGTAATCTCGCATAAAAATTAAAAAAAGAAAAATTAAGATTTTTCGTGATGACATCATGAAGTTATAATTCATGCAGATAACTCAAACCACTAATCAAATGACTTCCAATTGACAGCTCGAACTTGCAAATTTTTCTTGTAATTTGTCATAGCTGTAAATCTAGATTTAATAAGAAGTTATCAGTCTTTCCTACTGAATTTTGATACACTTTTAAATAGAGAAATAAGCGTTCAGCCAAACACCCACGGCAAGCAATGTCACCAACAAGAATAACCCAAGAAAGTCTTAGGTAATCTGTGCGGACTAGTACTAGAGAGATCCTGTTTAGCCCGGTTAGCACTCAAGGCTGCCCCAGATTGCGCCAGCTCTTGACGGGCTTACATTTTGTGAATATCAGTAAGTTAGAAGGCGCCATATTGGAATGAAATCATTTATATGCATCTTATGATTTTTCCGCTATCGCAAGCGCATATCACTAAACATCAGGATTACTGAAAACTTAACCTGCTGCCTCATTAGGCAATATACTAAAATAAACCATTGTTTAATCTGTTTACAACATAAACTCCTTACAACGAGCATTTCATCAGTTTACACCCACCAACATGTGGAATAAGTGGATGTGATTCCAATTTAACATTCTTAATGCTTTTGAATCCTTGCTCTTCGTATAGCTTAATGGCTATGGTATTGTCAGAAAATACGATAAGACTTAGCTCACTGTAGCCTTCATTTCTTGCTTTTCTTTCGTCTGCTCCAGCAATGATTTTCCAATCCCTCTCTGCTGATATGCCTCATCAACACACATAGCATCTAGAAAATAACTCCCTTCAATCCTGCTGGAATAAAATTCTCGAAACCTATTTAAACGATCCGAGGGGAGAAAATTCACCAACTCTTTTGTTATACAGTGGAACTTTGCAGGATAAGACAAAGCTACCCCAACAATTTCCTGATTAGACTCAGCAACAATACAACTACGGAAAGTATGTGGATAAATATCTTGCTCCAAACCATTGGAAAGCACTTCAATAGCTGACACATTAGGTATCAAATCATGAAATAGATACTCTACAGCTCCGTCAGATGCAATATAGTCTAGCTCTGCAATACGGCGACAATCATCCTTTTTTCCAAGCCTGTAGTTCACATTCATATCTTATCCTAAACCAATATATTTGACGGTATATTTCAGATATACACTAAGTTTTGGGCAACAATCATGTTTCCAGGTAGATAAAAAAACTGTTAACTCAGAGTTTTTGATTTCACCAAACAGTCTATTATAAAATGCTAATTCCATATCTATAGACTAAAGGTATGTACATACCAGTCACACCAAACAAGTACTTGCTTACCTGAAAATCATATAAGATAGCGATGAGGCTAACATGTAGTGCCAGCCCTTGACCAACAGCTTGTGAAGCATAGGAAGTTCAAAACACGACACAATTAATTTTGGTCAACAGCATTTATCTTAAAAAGCTTATTCCCTTCAAAAACCAAACTGTAGTAATTGGTTTTTCCATAATTAGTAACTTGAATGATCCACTCCTCAATCTTCATTACTCGAACCCTGTTCCCCGCAGTATCTTCCCGATCAATATACCCAATAACCTCTTCACTTACGGGCTGGCCACAAGCGCTCAACACCTTATACTTAATGTCTCCTACCGATATCAACTCGTTGCCGCATCTCAATGCAAAGGCGTTGTTAGCAAATATTAACAAAGAAATAAAACAAACAATCTTCTTCATATCAACTCTCTTTTATTGCCGTTCTCATCGGAGAACAATGCTATATATCTAGTCCAGAAATATGCATAAAGCAACCAGTAAAAAGGTGGATAACCAAGTACTATACCTGGTTATACACCGGTACCTGCTGTGCGTAATCGATGGTACATGGTAGTAACAAACCTACCACCAAAAATCATTGCGAGTGAAATTACCAAAACAGTGACATAACCGTAATTGATAGTTCCCTGAGTAAAAAGCTGGCCAACAATAACTCCCACAGACTTTAAAGCCCAGTAGACCCCTATAAGAAAAGTGCCAGCCGCCACCAGTCCCTTCTCAGAAACAGAGGCAACCCCATCGCTAGATCTGATGATTTTAGGCGCTATTTTTGGAGCCAATACCCAAAGAATTATGCCAATAACAGCTGGCACTACTATCGATCCAAGAACGGGAGCAATGGGTATTGGCTCACTGATACCCCAAGATGCAGGTGCAATGATAAACGGTAGGGCATTTCCTAAATTACTTAGAACCAGATATGCCGCCAAAATCTTAATCGTCAATTCTGAAAACTGTTTCATATTTTTTGTCTAATACACCTAAAATAGCAGGCTGAGTTTTGCACCCTTAACCAGCTTTAACCATTTGTCAAGTGGCTTTCTAGGATAGAAGCTCTTACGGAATCCATGCTATACACCCCACAGCATCACTATTACTTAAAATTAGATAATTACTGCCATTACATAAGTGCCAAAACCCTGATTCATAACCTACTAAGCTTCACAACTAATGCTTAGCAACATAGTTGAGTGCTATGAGGGAATCTTAAGAACACTCTTCGTCAAGCTAAGCTCTTTCCGTCAAACCGGAATTAATATCGATCTTCGTACGTAATGATTGAGGAAACTCCGTCATGGTTGCTCTTAATGCTAAATCTTCGTACATGCTGAACCTCCGATTCAAAGTTTAATATTCTCTCTATTAAACTATGAACCTTAGCTGAACAACCACCTAGCATTGACTTTTGGTGCTACTTGATAGGGCGCCCCTAGAACACATTGTTATAACTTTTTTACTAGGCAGTATGTTGTATGTCCTTTGGGGTAATCTGGCAACTCACCATAAACTTTAAAGCCAAGTTTTTCATAAAAAGGACGAGCCTGGAAGCTTAATGTTTCCGTGCGAATATATTGAAACCCCTTTTCAAGAGCATATTTTTCAGCAGCAGCCACCAATTCACTACCAACACCTAGACCGCGGGTATCCTCCGACAACCAAAGTAACTCGATAATGCAATAGTTCCAGAACCCTGTTGCCCGGATGCCACCTTGAATTTCTCCATTTTCACTTTTAGCAAACACTGCAAATTTAGTATCTTCTTCAAATACAACATCATCCGGAATATACTTCTGATTATATTTTTTTATCCCCTCGCTAATAAATTTTAAATCTTCTTTTTGTGGGGTTGATGTTACTTCGATGTTCATTCATACCTCCTTAAGTATTTGGTAAATTCTGAGGGGGTTATAATTCACTGAAAAGTGATAGATTAGTCATCTTGGTAGCAATAACACAAAGGTAAAGTCATAAATAGTTCGTGCAATGAAAATTATTCGGCCACAGGGCTTTGCATCGTAAAGCCAGCTACATCCACTAATTAAATGAATTATTTTGCGGATCATATACATTGCCATACCATCAGGCCGGTTCTCCTAGTAGCTCACAGGCCTTGGTTCCAGTTTCCTCGATAATCTTAAACCAATGCTACTGGAATAGTTAAAACGGTAGTACGAATAAGGCTCCCACCACAACGTATGCTAAGCTACGGTAACTTTCTATCAAGCTCTGAAAGATTTCGAATCAATTTGAAACAATATCAGAAGCTTTTACTGAAATATTGCCACTATATTCAATTACCTCAAATTTACCCTTTTTAATTGATCATTTGGATAACTTCGCCACTGAAACGCCGCTTATCCAATTCATAGATAAATTAACATTTATAAAGTGATCATGACAACTATCCCGAAATATCCATCAGTACACAACCCTATGATTTTATTTTAAGCTAATCAAGTTACTATTCAGAAATAGCAGTCACGGTAATTGAACTTACAGTCCAGGCCTCGTCACTTTTCGTCACGGCACAAATTTATGCACATACACTTCCGGAGCCCGCTGGTTAATTATCGAGCAAATCAGTTTGTTTAGAGCAGAGCATCGTTAAGTTGAGTGATTATTTTAGGGAGAGATTAAAAGGAATACCGACCTGGTGAGATTTGATCATCACGTCGGATTTCTTGACATCAAATATCCTGTCATCAATTAGCAAAAAAATTGCTGAGCTACTCAAAGTAACTGAGAAACTATCCTAAAAAAATAGATTTGTACTGCTTCTCTACCGATTCTCGAAACACAACTGCTATGGATATTCTCAATTCCCAGGGATAAGTATGCAAATTAACTTTCCACGTTAGTGCCCTAACCTGTAGTAGAAGTAGCTTTTAAGGGCTTGATTTACTCTGAGATACCTCATAGAACCATACTAACAACTACAATCAATCGCTGGGCTGCACAGAAATTAACCTGGTATTTAGGGAATTATAGCGAAGGGGTAAATAGAGATAGTATTTTTTTCAAAGATCCCTATTTTTCTCTTGCAGTTCTCCAGCTATCTGTGACAATGATACTGAAATTACTACCTTCGCAAATCCTATTTTACATCCTTACTTCTATCCTCGGATAACAAGGGGGGAAGCGAGATTGAAGCAAAGAATATAGACACCAACCTTCATGTCACCATGATACATACAAGCACTCCACCTCAAAATCAGGGAACTAAAGAATTTATTTCGGAAGTAAGGCCAATTACCAAGCTTCCTTTACAGGGTCAGCTATTCGAGTGTGAATTCAATCCCAAGGAGTATAGCGACCTTTTATTTAAGGCCCTGGATGTTACTTTATCTGAAGATGTTCGTTTAGCTCGAGACAAACGTAAATCTGAGTTTCTTGCAGGGAGGTATTGTGCCCAACAAGCTTTAAATCATTATGGTTATCAAAATATTGATATTCCGATTGGGCAGGACCGGTCCCCGCAATGGCCAAAAGGTGTGATTGGATCTATCACACATGCGGGTAATAGAGCTGTTTGTGCAATCAGCAGACAATCTGTTGGGCTTGGTATTGATTATGAATTACCCGTGACAGATAAGACCGCCAATGAAATTAGTAACCTGATAGTGAGTGAAAAGGAAAAGCTATTACTCTCCAATTCCGGCTTACCTTACGCCAACTGGTTAACTTTGATATTTTCTATCAAGGAAAGCCTGTTCAAAGCCCTCTACCCAAAAGTAAAACAATATTTTGATTTCCTCGACGCTGAAGTTTTCAGCATTGACCATGTACAGCAAACAATATCTTTGAAACTACTAAGGAATCTAACCCCTGAGGTGAGATCGGGTCAAATATATGATGGAAAATACTGTTTCCATCAAGGTGGTATTCTCACACTTATTGAATATTGATACCCTTGATAATATTAGAATTAATGAGCTTTTGGTAAAAGAACCACATTATATAATCGACCCCCAGAACACTTTGATCCTATTAGTTAGTAGCCGGCAGCTGTATAAGGACCAACATTGCGTCTGTAAACTAGCAGTTTCCGTTCGAAACTTAATACGTAAGCGCCATCTTGATTATGCGCACGTGAACTAACATGTAGCAGTCCCTGATCGGGGCGTGATTTGGATTTGCGTTTTCCGAGAATTGCTGATTCAAAATATAAAGTATCACCAACATATACTGGTTCAACCTTACAATCCGTCACACTCAAGTTTGCCACGACTTTACCAAATGTTTTGGTTGTAAGAGCCATCGCACTTAAAACAAAAGTCTCAGATACCTTTATCCGGTCACCATAGACCCTTCGGGCATAGCGTTGATCAGCATAACCGGGGCTGAGATCAAATACATTGCCTGCATAGCTCAGTGAGCTGGCTTCTGAGAAGGTGTGCCCCGGCCGGTGCTCAAAAACCTGGCCTACTTCAAAATCCTCAAAATCTACCCCATAAGTTTCAATAAATACATTGGGCTCAACCTCACGGAGAAAACTGAATGAATCCTTCACAATGGCTCTCCAACGTAATCTATTGATTTAATCATTAGTAATTATTTGCGGAAAACGGTAGATGATCCCGCTTGAAAATCAACATACTACAACGCATTTCATTCGTCTTTACTTTATCCTGGTTAATGCCGTGAACAGCGACTTCTATCAGGCCTGCGTCTGAGTCTTTGGAAGTTGCACCAACAAATAAGATTTCACTTTCGGCATAGAGAGTATCCCCACCAAATACTGGTGCGAGCATGTCAATACTTTTCCACTCCAGTATGCTTTTTCGCCGATTGAACGTTTTCCAGGTCATTCCCATCAGGCGCGATACAATCAAGGTGGTCACAATTAGTGGCTGCTTGAACTCTGTCTGTGCTGCATAATTTGAATCAAAATGTATCATTGCCTGGTTGAATGTAGTAATACACTCCTCGACATTATCCTGCTGGCTTATAGTGACTCCGGGGCGGTGTTTAAAAACCTGGCCCACCTGAAAATCTTCAAAATCCAAACCGTATCTCTCCCTATATCGGTTATCGCCTACCCTTATATATCCGGGATAACAAAGATGTTCCATATAAATATATTCCTGAAAAGTAAATTACCTGGCCATAACTGAAAGGCTATTTCCTATTTGCCAGGTTGATCAGCCGCTGCGCCCGCTCAACCACAGGTATATCCACCATCCGGCCATCGACCACCAAGACCCCTCCCCTGTTTGCCCTGTAAGCATCTACAATTTTTTGCGCTTGACGTAGACTTTCTTCCGACGGAGAGACTCCCCGATGTATTCCCCGCAGTTGACCCGGATGTAGTGCAATTTTTCCAGTAAAACCCAATGCCGTTATTTTTTGTGTGTCCTCAAGCAGGCCGCGGTCATCGCCTAGATCCAACCAGGGCCCATCAATTGCCGCTATATTGGCATGTCCAGCTGCCTGCGCAATACGCCCTCTAGCATACAGCAGGGAATCCCAGCTCATATCTCCCCTTACTTCGGATGAGTAATCTGCTGAACCAAAACCGATAGCCACTACATTTGGCGCCATTGCAATTTTGATGGCATTTTCCAATCCTTTTGTCGTTTCAACCAAGGGTATTAATCTGACAGGGTGATCAAGAGAGGTCATGACTTCGTTAAACCAAGCGATCTCCTCGGAGGATTCCACCTTCGGTATCATAACGATGTCTGGCAACGGCTCCATCTTCAATATCAACAACATGTCTCTCAATCCCTGCTCACTTGCCAGGTGATTAATTCGCAATGCCCGTTGAATAGAATTTGAGGTTTCGGCTTTAAAGAAATCGACGACTTTCTCTCTGGCAGCTTCTTTCTCACCTGGTGCCACAGCGTCTTCCAGATCAACACATGCCACATCGGCTTCGCTCATTAACGCTTTTATATATCTGTCGGGACGTGTAGCGGGAACAAACAAAATACTGCGAAAAAAACAAACTGTCTCACGGTCCATCATTTGCACTTTCGCCTTACCAGGTTTCTTCGCCCAAATCTTTAAAATTTAACTCTTAATGACATCTTCATACTTAGATCTATCCCAGCATATTAGCAGCCCTAAAAATCATGAACTCATTAAGCGCTGTCAATTAAAATGGCTTATCGGACTGAAACTCTTTTTTGCGCCAGCCTCCCATTCCTTAATCAACACTGCTGGGAAGCACTCCCAGATTTATCTGTCCTAAAATCGTAATTGACGATAAACAAAGATTGGTGAACTTCTCAATGCTCCCTCTTTCCGGCTTGCGGGTAATCGCCGTAGAACAATATGGCGCAGGTCCCTTTGGCACATTATTTCTCGCCAATTTAGGCGCTGAAATCATAAAAATCGAGGATATTTCCCATGGTGGGGATGTGGCCCGCACCGTTGGACCCTATTTTATAAAAGGTGAAAAATCAGATAACAGCAGCTTGTTTTTCCAGGGACTCAACCACAATAAACGGAGCTTGTCCCTTAACCTCACATCGAGAGAAGGGCAGGAAATACTCCATAGGCTCGTTGCAACTGCTGATGGGGTAACCGGTAATCTACGTGGTGACGTACCTGAAAAATTGGGAATCACTTTTGATGCCCTTAAAAAGGTCAACCCTAAAATTGTCTGCGCCCACCTAACCGCTTTTGGCAGGAGTGGAGAAAGAGCATCTTGGCCAGGCTACGATTATCCCATGCAAGCGGAGGCCGGTTACTTCAAGTTGACAGGAGAACCCGACGGACCACCCACACGTTGCGGCCTCTCACTAGTGGACCTATCTACCGGGGTAGCTATGGCACTTGGATTGGTATCAGGTATTTTCAGTGCCAGGGAAACGGAAAAGGGAAGAGATATCGATATCAGCTTATTTGATAACGCACTATATAATTTAAACTATGTAGCTATGTGGCAGTTGAATGCCGGGCACAACCAGCATCGACAGCCCCGCTCGGCTCATTTTTCCCTTACCCCTTGCCAACTGTATAGGACCAAAGACGACTGGATTTACCTAATGTGTAATAAGGAAAAATTCTGGACAGAACTATGTAAGGCTATAGAGCACCCTGAGTTAACCACTGACTCCAGATTTTTGGATTTCAAAACACGCCTAAAAAATCGAGATCAACTCACAGAAATACTGGATATGATTCTCAGTAAGAAGACGACTAACCAGTGGCTTAAACTATTTTCGAGTCGCGTTCCTGCAGCTCCTATTTATGACGTGGAGCAAGCATTGACCAACCCATTTGTCACAGAGAATGGCAAAATACAATCAATGTATGATGACAATGGAAAGCAAATTAAAATTCTCGCACCACCGATTCGCTGTGACAAAGAAATGCCAGAGTTCAAGCAAGCCCCAACAATGGGGCAGGACAACTTCGACATTCTCTCCCAATTGGGATATTCAGAAACAGAAATTAAGCAGTTGAAGAACAATGGGATTATTTAGTTAATCCTGTACTTCAAAATTTTCAGCCAGAAGCTGTAATCGTAAAGACGGCCATTCACTACTTGGCAGGGAGATGGGAATAACAACCTTGCTCGCATATTCTGCCGGCCCACAGCTTCCCTGATGACGCCCTACCAGGAAACGCAAGCGGGATTCCTGGGCAAAATTACAGCCAACGACAATACTTTCCAGAGGTACAAAAGTGTCGAGCCTGACCTCTTGCAGGGCGCTGCCAACTGAGCCTCTATAGGCCCGCATCAGACCCCCAACCCCCAGCTTGGTACCACCAAAATAACGGGTAACTATAGCTCCGACATTACCGATACCCTGTTTGAGCAGCAATTCCAGCATAGGACGACCGGCGCTGCCGCCAGGCTCACCATCATCATCCGCTTGCATCACTTCAGGATTGGAAGGGTTGCCAATCACCAATGCTGTACAGTGGTGACTGGCATCCGGATATGTTGCACGAACCAGGTCAAGTTGCTGCTGAAATTCCACCTTATCTTCGACCGGGCCCAACCAACAGATAAAGCGGCTTTTCTTTTCTTCGGTCTCACTGACAACGGGAGACGAGGGAATCTGATAGGTCACCGGCAAACTCGTCCCAATGCTGGGTTTTCAGCTTTTCGTAAAGGGGCTGTAGCTTGGTTTGCCACACCTTGTTATCCACTACGCCTACATGCTTACAGCGAATGGTACCCTCGGCATCCACCAGGAAAGTTTCCGGGGCTCCAAAAACCCCCAAGTCGAGGGCCAGGCGCCCTTCCCTGTCTGCAAGGCTGTAAATGTAAGGGTTGTGGAATTTCTCCAGCCACTTGATTGCAGCTTCGTCCTCATCCTTCATGTTGACCCCAACAATAGGGACACCCTGCTCCGCCAAGGCATTCAGGTAGGGGTGTTCCACCCGGCAAGCAACACACCAGGTCGCCCACACATTGAGCAAGTGCGGCCCTTTTGGCAAGTCACTCTTCTGCAACAGTTGATTACTATCGGCAACATTCTCCAGGGAAAATTCCGGCACCGGCTTGTTAAGCAATGCGGAGGGCATTTCTTGCGGATTCAGGGACAGGCCGCGCCAAAAAAGTGCGGCCAATCCAATAAAAATAATCAGAGGCAAGAAAAGTTTTAATCTGGACATACTATCTTCCCCAAATCTACGCAGTAGCTACATTGCCAGCAATCGGCACCTGACGTGCCACTTTGGCTTTACGATAACGTTTATCCGCAACCGCAATACCACCGCCAATCGCCATTAATAAAGCACCGAGCCAGATCCATACTACAAATGCCTTATATTGCAGCCTTACCGCCCAATCGCCGCTGGGATTGCTGCGGTCCAAGGGTTCGCCCAGGGCTACGTATATATCGCGGAACAGACCAGTGTCGATCGCCGCCTCGGTCATGGTATTTCCGCCAGAGAAATAATTCCGCTTCTGCGGAAGCAGCTCTGCTACAGGTTCACCATTTTTACTAACGTGCAACACCCCTTCAAAGGCACGGTAGTTTGGACCCTGAGCGAGGCGCACCCCATCAAATTTGAAATCGTAGCCAGCCACTTGATGGCTGTCCCCAGCCCCCATGCGCAGGTCATCTTCCACGCTGTATACCGTAGTTAATACAACCCCGAGTACTGCAACAGCCAGGCCAATATGCGCGAGATGCATACCATAATAGCTGGCACGCTGGCGCTTTAATCCAGCAAAGAAAGACTTGGCGTTGCGGGTCTTGGTTACGATATCGGCAAGGCTCGCACAGAATACCCAGGCACCGATAAAGATACCCAGCACTGCCCCCCAGTGGTAATGGTCGAAAGCCAACGGCCAAACCAGAGCGATAACCAATGCTGCCAAAAACGGCAAACGCCAAATATTCAATAACTTGTCCCAACGGCTGTCTTTCCAGTTGGCGTGCACTCCCATACCCAGCAGCAGGCACAACACAACCATTATCGGCACAAAGAACAGATTGAAGAACGGCGGTCCCACACTGATCTTGCCGAGGTTCAAGGCATCTGCAACCAATGGATACAAAGTACCAGTCAGCACCACCGCCATAATGAGGATCAGCAAAATATTATTGCCGAGCAGGAAAGTCTCCAGGGAGCGGAAGGAGAATACACTGCGAGCACTGACTGAAGGCGCGCGCAAAGCAAACAGCAACAGGGAAAACCCGACAACCAGCGCCAGGAAGCCAAGGATAAAACTGCCCCGCAGGGGATCGGTAGCAAAAGCATGTACTGAGGTAATCACTCCGGAACGTACCAGGAAGGTACCTAGTAAGCTCAGGCTGAAGGCGAATATCGCCAACAAAATAGTCCAGCTCTTAAACAGACCACGTTTCTCTGTTACCGCCAGTGAGTGCATCAGTGCAGTGCCAACAAGCCATGGCATCAAGGAAGCATTTTCCACCGGGTCCCAGAACCACCAGCCACCCCAGCCGAGTTCATAATAAGCCCACCAACTACCCAGGGCGATACCCAGGGTGAGGAAAGCCCAGGCCACGACCGTCCAGGGCCTGGCCCAGCGCGCCCACACTGCATCCAGTTGGCCACCGAGCAGGGCTGCAATAGCGAATGCAAAAGCCACAGAGAACCCCACATAACCCATATACAGTAGAGGCGGATGGAAAATCATTCCCGGGTCTTGCAACAGTGGATTCAGATCTGAACCTTCCATCGGCGGGAAAGGCAGGGTTCTATCGAATGGATTCGAAGTTAAAAGGATAAAGAGGAAGAAACCGATCAGCACCATGCCCATTACAGACAGCACCCGTGCCGACAGCTCCGGTGGCAACTGCCGGCCGAACATGGCAACCGCAGCTGCCCAACCAGCCTGAATCAAAAGCCACAGAAGTATGGAGCCCTCATGCCCTCCCCAAACTGCCGTCACTTTGTAGTAAACAGGCAGAATACTATTGGAGTTCTTTGCGACGTAATTAACTGTGAAATCACTCTGTACAAAGGCAATCGTCAAGCAAGCAAAAGAGATCAATACAAAGACGAATACGCCCATGGCGAGGGGTTTACCGGCCTCCATCCATAAGGGCCGAGCGGTATAGCTGCCGGCAATAGGCAGGACAGATAAGGCAATAGCAAGCAGCAATCCCGCTACCAGTGCAAAATGGCCCAACTCAGGGATCATATTTTTGCTCCATCAGCACAGCTTTCGTGAGAAACCATAGACTCAGCCACCTCTGGTGGCGTATAGGTTTCATCGTGCTTGGCCAGGACCTGGTCTGCACGCATGGTGCCGTCCTGCATCAGGCGCCCGGAAATTACTGCAGCTTCACCCTCAGCAAACAAATCCGGCAGTATCTTGTCGAATACCACGGCCAGTTCGGCTTCACCGTCAGTGATAACAAACCGCACATCCAGGCTATCTTCAGCGCGCTGCACACTGCCTGGCACTACGCAACCGCCTGCGCGAATACGCTTTTCAAAAGGGACCTCTCCAGCCGCAAAAGCACTGGGCGCGTAGAAATAATCCATATTTTCACGCATCGCATAGGTCACAAAACCCACGGCGACACTAGACAAGGTGACCAGGACAAGTACCAGGATCAGACGTTGCTTGCGTACAGGATGCATTGTCTTAGTTAAACTCCATATATTTAAGTTTTGATCTTGTTAGCTGGGCAGCGGTCACAACCGGGCAAACATCTAAATCTAAACCTGTGAGCCGGCACAGCCTATGCGGGCTCCTTTACAGCTTGCCTCGCTGCTTTCACCTTTTGGCGCCGCTGGCTAATCCGTTGCTGATGTTGCAGTTCCCGCTGCAGACGGCGGCGGGCAAGTCGGGGATAAAGAGCCATGGCAGCCAGTGCTGCAAAAGTAACGGCGTAAGAGATCCACACGAAGATACCGTGACCGTCCATCGCCAGGAAATCTGCAAAACTGGAAAACTGGAACTCCACGTTATTTTCCTCCCGCTAATTCCTGTTGTGCCCACTGGGTGCGAACCTCCCGGCGCAATAACAGAGCGCGAGTATGGGTCAGCAGGGTCCAGGCGTACATACAGTAAAAGCCGATGATCATGGTCAGCAATGGGTAGAACATACTCGGATCGATGCTGCTGGATTCTGTAAGGCGGATGGTGGCAGGCTGGTGCAGAGTAAACCACCAGTCTACCGATTTGTAGATAATCGGAATATTCACCGTGCCTACCAGGGCAAGGAGTGCGCTGGCTTTATCGGCCACTTGCTCACGGCTGACAGCTTGCGACAAGGCCATCACACCGATATACAGGAATAACAGAATCAACATGGAGGTTATACGAGCATCCCATACCCAGTAAGTGCCCCAGGTAGGCTTGCCCCAAACAGCACCGGTGAAAAGGGAAATAAAAGTTAGCACCGCACCGATAGGCGCTGCGGCCCGCATCACCGCAAAGGAAAGCTTCATCTTCCAGATAAGGCCGATAGCCCCACTGATCGCCATAATGTAGTAGCCGGCCAGGGCCAGGAAAGCAGCTGGCACATGAATAAAAATAATGCGATAGCTATTGCCCTGCTTGGCATCTTCCGGCGCAAAACCAAGTCCCCAAACAGTACCCACTGACAACAATACAACACTTGCCAGTGCCAGCCAGGGAAGCCACACATTGGTCTTCTGATAAAACCAACGCGGCGAACCTAAACGGTGAAACCATTGCCAAGCCAAGAAGACCTCCGAATCAATTATCCAGGCTGATACGTATCGCCCCGGCAGCAGCGAGCGGAGCAAGGGCTGCAGCGGCGGCCAGCAGAGCGGCCAAAATCGCCAGCTGTGCGCTGTAGGCATAGCCATCAATAGCCGCCTGCACCGCGCCGGTGCCGAAGATTAGCACGGGCACATACAAGGGCATAACAATTAGCGCCAGCAGCAGACCGGGGCGACGCAGAGCTACTGTGAGCGCCGCGCCTATTGCGCCTATCAAACTGAGGCTTGCCGTCCCTAGGAACAGCGAAATAAATAAGCAGAGATATCCCTCGACGGGGAGATTCAGCATCAATGCCAACAACGGCGATAAAAGCGCTAGTGGCAACCCGGTAGCAACCCAGTGCACCAATGACTTTGCCAATACGGCAAAATATAGAGGTTGCGGCAACAGGGTTAACTGCTCCAGGGTTCCGTCCTCAAAGTCTCCGCGGAACAGGCTCTCCTGGGAGAGCATGGTGGCGAGTAGAGCCATCACCCAGATCATTCCGGGGGCCATTTTTGCCAATAGATCGGGCTCCGGTCCTACTCCAAGGGGTAGAAGCGCGAGCACTGTGACAAAAAACAGCAAGGGGTTAGCAATATCTGCCCGCTTACGCAGGGCCAGTAGCATTTCAATCCGGAAGAGTGCAACAAAACCGGGGCTTGTACGGGCTTCACTCACCGGGGGTTGGACATCAACTGAAGACATGCTCTCCCCCGATATCTGTAAAAGACTCATCGACTACAAAGTCAGACAGATCGATAAAATCGAGCCCAGGTAAGGCCAGTGGTTGATGAGAGGTCAGGAGTATGGAACCACCCTTATCCATATGCGCAGACATCTGCTTTTCCAGCGCAGCCACCCCGGCAACATCCAGGGCAGTCAAGGGCTCATCAAGGACCCACAAACGTGGCGCCTGCGGCAAGAACATCCGGGCCAGGGCTACTCGGCGGTTTTGCCCAGCAGACAGGCTATGGCACAAACTGTGCTCAAAACCGAACAAATCCACCCTATCAAGAGCCTGCAGAGCAGACTCATTATCTGACCCATACCAGGTGAGGTTTTCCAGGGGAGTTAATCCAGCCCGTACCCCACCCCGATGGCCGATATATAGTAGGGACTCACGCATTCCCCGCAAAGCCTCAGGGAAAGGATTGCCGCGCCAGAGGATCTCTCCGCTAAAATCACTGGAACTGCCAATTAAGGTGCGCAACAGTGTGGTTTTACCCGCCCCATTGGCACCTTTAACCTGGATCGCAGCCCCGCTTGGGAGTGAGAAATCAAGGCCCTCAAACAAGCGACGACCATCCCTTTCACAGGCGAGGTCGCGTACTTGCAATACAACTGGGGACTTGGAAGTCACAGACATTGCTTGGATAAAACCGCTCTGACGAAAATCTGAACGGCATTATACCGGCACTTGCGCCAAATGCATGGTATTCAACGCAACCTATCTCACATGCCCTTGATTTCAAGCAAGGCAAAGCCAGAAATCGGGGCAGTATTTGTACGCTGGTATTGGCCCGAGAGCCTGGCTCTGATACTTTTCGCACTGTCGTGAGGCGGCGCCAAGTGCCGTATGCCCAGGTGAACCAGGGCTGAAACTCTGTGGTCGACATCAACAAAAACTTCGATGTGACCCGGTGGCTACACCGGACCAGTTTGTAAGGATGCACAATAATGACTAGCCCTGCTGCTGAAGCCAGCCGCTGGCTCAATGCCAGTGACTTGACCGGCGAAGATATCCTGATTAACCGCCAGCCCTTCCCATTCTTTGTAGCCCAGAAAGTTTTGAACGAAAACATGATGTCTTCATTTATTGAAGACTTTCCGCGCCTTAAAGGCGCTGGCTACCTCCCCCATGAAAAGGAGGAATGCGGGACTTCCATTAATACCTTGATCACCCAGTTTACCGATCCGGAATTTGCCAATGCCATCGGTGACAACCTGGGCATTGAACAGCTCTCCCAATACCCAACTTATGTCTCCATCAGCCGCACCTTGAAAAAGCGACACGGCAGGATTCATACCGACGGTAAATCCAAAATCGCTACCGCCCTGCTCTACCTCAACCCTGAGTGGACAGTGGATGGCAACGGCTGCCTACGTTTCCTTAAGCGCATAGATGACTTCGAAGATACTGTTGCGCCTGAAGTCTCTCCTGTCTACGGCACCCTTGCTGCCTTTAAGCGCGCGGATAATTCGTTCCACGGCCATTTGCCTTTTGAGGGGCAGCGAATGGTTATCCAGGTAGCCTGGCTGGTAAGTGCTGCTGACAAAGAGCGTAAAGCCAAGCGCGGCAAGTTATCCCATAAGCTAAAGCAACTGTTGGGCTGGTTTGGCGGCAAGCAAAGTAAAGGGGATGAAGGAACAGCTACACAAATGTAGTTAAATGCCAAAGGTGCGGCTCCTGGGCCGCCTTTGCTTGCAATTCCTTATAGAGCGCTCATTCCTGCTTAAAAGCGCATAGAGAACCACTACTTAGTTACAAAGTCATTAGCGGCAAAACTCTACGTAGTAATAGAGAAATTCTGAGCGCTGGACGTCAGCATTTAATTGCATCAGCGATAATTGGGGCGTTATTGATAGATTTTCCCATCAACTAGTTATCAGCTAATTTCAATGGAAATTAATCCGTGGGAAATTTATTAGCAATGAATAAAGCAGTAAATAAATGGATGTAATTAGTTCTCAAATTGTACGGGGCTCTAGTGGCAACCCCGTACAACCCTAAAATAATTGGTAACTTAAATCCCTTTTGAGTATTTAGTTTTCAAAATCATAATCCATTAACTCCCGCCTCAAGCGTATCTCCTCCAGTTTATCCTCCACCATCCTGCGCGCGTCACGCGGCGGCTGGGAAGTAGCCTGCTTTAGTACTTCATTAGCAATTTGTGGAATATCCACACTGTCAAAATCCATGTACTTTTCGTTAACGTTACCGCTCATACGAAACTCCATAATCTTGATTCGCGAAAGCAGAAATATCCTTATTGCACCTTGGGTGCCACTGCAGATTAGCGATGCTAAACAATCATGGTCAAGCAAAAATTTACACCTAAACAATGACAAATTGACTTCAATCAGATTCCGCTTTTCAGCACGCAAAAATGTCCGCCAAATTGCGTTTTTCAAACACAAAACCAACGATGGCACAGCAAATAATTATGAAAAAATTTCGAAAACCGCACAGATAGGAAACAGCGGGTAATGCGGTAACTAGAGCTTCTGCCTGTTACCTAGAGTGACAGGTCTACTCGCGAGTATCGGCGAATAATGAAACTAAGCAGATAGACGTTAAGGGTGCAGGATGACATGACATTTGCCGGCATACCGGATAGAATGGCCGCCCTTCGCACCCATAGCCAGATACAAAGTTCGGTTAAAGTGCCTGCCCCCGTCGGTTAACAGGATAAACCACGGACCTCCTAAGTCCGGACTGGTGGTTCGAGTCCACCCGGGGGCGCCATCTCTATCCCCCTTATGCTATAGAAAAACGCTACAGAGGGAACGCCTTGGCTGAGTGCATAAACAGCGCCATGAAGAGGCCCGCCAGTAGCACCGCACCCCAAAACAGCCTGGCAGAACGATTAATGTTCCGTCCACGCTTCACACCATCCCTAACAGACTTCCCCACAGCACAACTCCATTTGACTACTTGATTACCCGGCGATGATCGCAACTCCAACTCTAGCCGGTTTGAAAACTTACCAATAGCCTATACCCCGCCAAAGGTAAGCTTCAAGACCAGAATAGACGAAACCCGGCCGAAGCCGGGTATCATCCAACGCAGTGGGCTACTGCTTCTGTTTTTGCTTCTGCATATTGTTGCTGCCGTTGGTACCACTGTTATTGCCATCGGTACCCATGTTATTGCCGCCACCCTGCATGTTCATCATTTGCTTCGCCTTGTCCTTACCGTGGTGGCGCCCCATCTTGTGCCACTCATCCTTAAACTTGGCCCAGAAGGACTCTTTTGGCGCGTTGGCACAGGCGGTGATAATCATTGGTGTCACCTTTTCGGTGCCCTCGATATCCAACATATCGCCCTCTTCCTTACCGCGCTTTGAATAAGCCGCAGCCCAATAGACTGCTTTAGGCTTAAACTCATCATCAATGGCCAGGAAATCTGCACAAGTCCAGTCCTTCGCCGGCTTCTTGGGATGAGAATCCGCAAGGGCAGCAGAAGCAGCAAGACTGGCAATTACCAAAGGAAGGATGTACTGCTTGCTTTTCACAATAAGATCTCCAAAGTTTCCAGGGCTATCACCCTGTAAATCAATTGCAGGTAATGTGCTATCCGCTCGCTTCCCAGGAGCTGGCAGGTTGAGACTAGCTATTCATGCCTAAAAACACTGAAAGCAATGGGCAACTGGTAAAGCCCGTCTCTACACCACACCTTTTACAGCGGAAACTCTAGCCAGGACACCTCTTTAAAGACTGTCTGGCCCATTGAAAGAATAGACGCATTTTTCATTTTTTGGCGCGAGATCCAAAAAAATGCTAAGCAGCCGTTGATATCACTTCTTGTGAAGCCAGAAGCTCCAGTTTTAACCCTCCAGCAGAAAGTAAAGTAAGCAAGACCAGTGGAACAGACAAAGTCACCCCACTGATAATGCCAAGAGGGGGCCAATGAAGGCAAACATTAGGAAGTGGAGGCGATAATAACCACAACAAAATACTTGCCTTCTCTACACTGAAGAATAATTAGTCAGCACGAAACTATTCCGTAGCACCATTAACAGCGTTAGCAGCTTCCCAAGTCTGCCTATTACTGCTCTTCCCTAATAAAGAAATACCCATCCAGATAAACCAGCCTATTTGAGTGACACCAAAAATTTCCGTGAGAATATCAGCAGGGTAAACGGTCGCAATTCCAGCGACTCCTACTATCACTCCAAGGTAACTTAATGGGCGGGAGAAAACCCTTGCTTGCAACGCAACCACGCTAATCAGCAAGACCCAAAGCCCACCAACCAACTCATTCCCTCCACCAAGGCTCTCAACCAACAGGTATATAACACCCCAAGCTTCAAAAGCTTTTTCTACATTGACTTCGGAGAGCCCCAAGGCATAAGCAAGCCCAATATTCGCAATCATACCGCTAGCAATCAAAAGACCAACCCAGATTGCCCCAAATAAGGAAGCTAGAGCTGTGATCCTCCTGCCTCTATTCCTGAGCTTTTCATAAAGGCAAACCACCAAACACCCCAAAAAGACAGCAAACACCAGGTACATTAATATATAAACACTACTAAATAGCAGTTGATTTTCTGCTAGAAATGCCATCTTTTCTGTAGGACTTCCACCCGATGGAAAGGCCCAAAAAAATCCAAAAAATAAAAAAGCGGCAATATAGATTAGCCCCATACATATTGATGAAACTCCGGCAACCCTGTCCATACTGTTATCCTTTATTCTTCCACTAAACCAGGAAATTACTTCCCTACCTAAAAGGCTCTCACCCCATAAGAAGCACTTTAATTATGCAACCTATAGACACGTTCTCGACAACACCCCAACTTACCACAAGGTCAAGTAGTCGCAGAACTTATCACCCAAGGCAACGAAGCGCAGTAGTATTGCGGTACAAGTAGATAGTTATGCCAAGATATTTAGAATCACGGTCCCAAGATCTTAAACAACTATGACCAGTGCGCTTTTAATTAATCAATCTGGCTGCGAGGCACAGAATACCTAGACATATTAATCAGACGAGAGAATATAAAACAAAAAAATTCAAAAAGAGAGATTGCCTATAAAAGGGTAAGCAATAATTTAGAATAAGCAGAACTCAATCAAAAATTTCCCCTTCAAAAGTCAATATAAATTGCCAAGTGAAGGGACATCTCACTATTTACTTCACTGATCGAGCCCATACTTCCTGGCGATAGCCATGAACTGCCGCCTATATACGCTTCGGGCTGGCTGATATGGAGGTAACCACTCAGTCGGCCCCTTACCACCCTTACGTTGATTGTGGCCATCATCCACCAGCCAAAGATTAGCTGGATCTTCGGCAAATGCCCTACGCTGCTCTCGACTCCAAGTGGAGCCACCATGTTTATGGGCCCAGGAAAGCGGTACTATATGCTCTACATCCAAGTCCGATGCCTTTTCAAAAAACTGCCCTGTATATGGGTCTATCCATAAACCGGACACCACTGTACAACCTTTTTCATTGCTAAAAACTACCGGAGCCAATGAAAGCCTTATCAAAAGCTCTTGGCGAGTATTCTGGCAATCTCCATCCACATCAGCCCAACCAGGCAACCACTCACTACGATTGTAAGACTGAGGCGCAACCTCATAACATCCGCTTACTGAGAGCAAGGAAATCAATAACAAAGACTTAAGTCGCATAAAACTAAACTGCGGCAAATTACTACTAGGTAAGTATTTTGGTTGCCCCCTGGAGTTGAGTCAATAAAGCATTCAATTATCCAAGATGGAAATGCCAATAGTATTACACCGCACAAAGCGAGGGGAGCTTACTGCTTATGGGTTCCGATCAATTTCCCGCGACAGGAGAGAAGAAGGCATTTCGCAATAAGGAACAAATACTGGATAGTACTTGAGAATTTTATAGAAGCCGCCGGTCGGAGCGGCGTCCTCTTTGAAAACGATAATTACTTATGGTCGACTAGGCAACTTAAGTAACCTCAGCCTGGTAGTAAGAGGGTTTCATAAAGGCACTCATATACTGCAGCAGTATTGACTAAAACAGCCCTCTAACTCTTGTGATTGCTAGCTTTCCGGGGAATCTCTGTCTAAGAAAACTACCCTTTATTACTCATTTTTGCTCTATATAGATCAATAATTTAGAGCAAATCTTAGACATTTTTTGGGGCGCCAATCCCTGCTGTATATTTATACAAATGCACTCATTTTAACATACTAAGGGCTTTGCAAAGTATGAAATCTATCGGAATCTAATTAGTACAATCAGATTAAGTTGTCACTTTAGGCAAATCACCCCATTTAGTGGTGTAGGCAGGCGACGTATAAGCCTACCGCATCTTCCATTTCTTCTAGATACCTTCAGCCCCGAGAAACAGAGTCCCCCGGCCAAACTTGTGGTTGATACTATCAATAGTCTCACTTGGCTTTGCAGATTGATCTGGCGTGACTAGATCATCCCGACCTAGCCTTTCTCAACAGCTTCACAGTTACCTCCAGATCACCAATTGAGAATGGAGTTCTGCTCATTCAAACTCTAATTGAAATAATGCAGTTCATACGGCAAAGTGCGCTGCCAGATTGCCTTGAAGTGGATAGTGATTACTATTACGCAAGCATAAGATTTGGACACTTAATTAATTAGGAAACCTATGAAAAAGCCTACGCTGCTAACCTCACTGCTTATAATGCTGGCATCAATCCCAGCACATTCCGCACAAACAATTGGAACCATCAGCTACTACTATTCAACCGCTAATGGAGCCGTTGCACTTAAATTGAAAGAAGGGTTTAGCGACGAAGCAAAAGCTGAATGCCCAACAAATAATGGCTACGCAGGCATAAGTAGCGACGATGACCCAATCTTGAAATCTACACTGCTATCCGCCGCTATAGCGGAGAAAGAAGTAAGGCTGAATGTTGAAGGTTGTCAAAGCTCCTGGATAAAAATCAACGCAGTCTACGTAAACATCTAGTTAAAAAACCTTAGCAGCAATGGCAGCCCTCCCCAAATAACTGCCACTGCTCTTGGCATAAAACTCCTAAAGCGCTGCTTCCGGTAACAACTCAAGCCATCACCTTAAGCAAGTCCCACCACCAAGTGGTATAGGCAGGCGATGTATAAGCCTGCCGCATCTTTCATTTCTTCTGGATGCCTTCAGCCCCCAGGAAAGGAGTGCCCCGACCAAACTTGCAGTTGATGCTATCACTGGCTTGCATAGTCTCCCTGGCCCTTGCCAATTGACCCGGAGTGAACAGATCACCCTACCCTAGCGCGCTCGGGATAATCTCAACGAGCCTCACTCCTGCTTTCATATAGCGGCACTTTTATACCGTTGCGGTTATCGGAGATTTCCGGCTTATGCTTGCCCAGCGTGGTTATCAGCTTGCCTGAGACAGCCCAAGACAGCCCACAAACGGTGGTGCTGGACTCGATATTACTCTGCCTACCGTCAAGAAAAAGTATGTGGCGGGCGGTATTGGATTGAATTATCGACAGGTCGCGTTGGCCGTGCAACTTAACTAAATCGACTCTGACGAGGCCGCTTTAGTTAAGCCAATCTTGTCCGGGCAGTTGCACTAGAACAGCTAACAGATAAGGGGTAATTCCATACTAAAGAAGATAAAAACAAGAAGTAGGAAATATTTATGAACATGACGCCTTTACTCACCAGGTAATAATTTTCTAAAAAGCAAACCAAGTCAGTAAAAATACATGATGCAGATACGAGCGAGATAAACACTGAAAAGATAAAAGGCGCCGCTGTGACTCAAAGCAAAGGCAGCAAGTTAAATTCGCAACTGCAATCCATTCAATTGAGCTAACCAAACCCGCGCAACTTTGTCCGTAGAGGAAATGCCAACAGACAAGAAGAGCCACAATAAGGGGGAAACCCATAGAAGCGTTTAAACCGAATGAACATACCAAGTTGTATTTACGCTCACCTTAGATCGAACGATTCACCGGCTATAAGCACAGCAGCATTACCGGGTAGCCAATGAAAAGATATCTCTCCATAGCAGCACTCAATAGGTCCTGGCGCTATCGGTTGGGGCAGCCAGAAAATAAAAGCTTGAATAGAGAATTAACTAGATAGTGCCGCTTTAAATAGTTGAGGCCCATCTGACAAACGAATATCTATACAGTCAGCATAATAATTGCCGAAAAGATAACGGAGAGTTAAGCAGTAAACAGAAATAAAAAAGCCCGGCATAAACCGGGCTTTTAGTAGATGGCGGTGAGGGAGGGATTCGAACCCTCGATGCCTTTCGACATACACACTTTCCAGGCGTGCTCCTTCGACCACTCGGACACCTCACCAAATTGTCACCCTCTGGGAGGGCAATCCGCCTTTCAGCGGGGATCTCTCTTTAGCGAAATCTTCAAGAAAATCAGGAAGATAGCTGCTGTGTCGTCGAGAGAGCGCGCACTTTACCCAAATGTTTCCTGATGTGCAAGTACTATTGTGCATTCCATTGGGAAAAATATGTATCCACCTGTAAATCCGGTGCCTGGCGGGGAGCTTTATCCGGGGTCCCACAGTAAATAAAACCATCTATACGCTCATTTTCCGCAAGGCCGAGCCCCTCAGCAACCACCGGGTTACTGGCCAGGGGGCCAGTACGCCAGTAGGCGCCAACACCCTCTGCGAAGGCAGCGGTGAGCATAGCCTGTACGGCGCCCGCAGTAGACATATGCTGCTCCATGTGAGGTACCTTGGGATGCTCCTGTAGACGGGTGATAGCCACAATGATCAAAGGCGCTCGCAGCGGCATAGCCAATGTACGCTTGCGCTGGGCTTCCACTAGTGGAGCGCCTTCAGCTTGTTCAGCCGCCTGCAGGAATAGCTCCCCCAATCGATTACGCTCCTGGCCCTCTATTAGCAGGAAGCGCCAGGGGCGCAAACAGGCGTGGTCCGCCGCGCGAAGGGCGGCGCGAAAGATGTTCTGGCGCTGCTGTTCATTGGGAGCTGGCTCAATAAGCTTTCCCGTTGAGACTCTGTTATGCAAGGCGGTCAGGGCATCCATCGTTTTCTCCAGTTGAAGTCTGAGCGCGGAGTGTACCCTAACCAGCCTACGTAGCGCATACGTGCGCCCCGTATTAAAACCCAGTATAAATATCGGTTTTTTAGCAATCTGGCTTTTGGAGGAGTACACTTCGCCCAGTAAATCGATGCACTGCGAGTAAAAGCCAGGGATATTGAAACCGGTTACGGGCCGCTCGCTATATGTATAATTCCGCTAAACGGACAAAAAGATAACCACAGATGCAGGACAAGCTTGAGGGGAACACAGAGCGGGGCATTAGCCCCCATTACTCTACCTATTTCCGCACCTTAATTTGTTTTGCGGCTACGGGCACCCTGGCAAATACTGTCGATTGGTCTTCTCCATGGCAACTGGACAAGCTGATTACAATTGGCATAGCAGTATTACTACTCGCTTACTGCGGCTTTGCCCAATTCCTGCTTTATAAGTCCCGCGATAAAAAAGCCTATAAAACCCGGCGCTGTCTATCCTTTATCGATACCATATTTGTTGGTATCACTATCGCATTAGCCAATTTCAGCATGTTGCCATCATTGCTGTTTGTCACTGTGGTGCAGCTCAATGCCCTGACTCAGGGCGGTGGCAGAAAGTGGTTTGAACACAACACAGGCCTTCTCGTCGGTGTTGTAGTTGGCTACCTGATACACAGACCGGCACTGTTGATTAATGCCGACCTCACTATTAGCACCGTGAGTTTAATAGGCATCCTCGCCTATTTATGTGCCTATGCATTTTTTACCCACCGACAAATCAGCCAGCTCAAGGAGGCCAATCATGCCCTCACCACCGAGCAACGTGTAAGTAAGGTACGCTCCTATAAACTCTCCAAATATCTGCCGCAGCGCCTATGGCGTTCTATTACTACTGGTGATGAAGAGGCCCTGACTACACAGCGTAAGCTGTTGACAGTTTTCTTTTCAGACATCAAGGATTTCAGCCAGCTTACCGAGGAGCTGGAGGCTGAAACCTTTACTCTATTGCTCAATAACTACCTTTCAGAAATGGCACGTATCGCCGGCCAATACGGCGGCACCATCGATAAATTTATCGGTGATGCGGTTATGGTGGTATTTGGGGATGATGAAAGCAAGGGCCCCAAATCTGATGCTCTGCGCTGTGTCGCTATGGCCTTGGCCATGCGCAAGCGGGTTCGTGAGATGAAGCAGGAGTGGTACAACAAGGGGATCTCCCGCCCCTTGCAAGTGCGAATGGGAATTAATACAGGTTACTGTACTGTTGGAATCTTTGGCACAGCCAACTACCAGTCCTATACCGTAATGGGCACCCATGTGAACTTGGCTTCACGCCTTGAGGGTGCGGCCCAGCCAGGGGAAATCCTGATCAGCCATGAGACCTGGGCAATGATCAAGCACACGGTTATGTGCCGTGATAAAGGCCATATCACTGTTAAAGGCATCAGCACCCCGGTTAAGGTTTACCAGGTGACAGACCTGCGTAAAAACCTCGGTGGTCAACAAAGCTACCTGGAAGAACACGCCCCGGGTTTCTCTATGCACCTGGATCTGGATAAGATACGTAATTATGACAAGGGCAAGGTGCTGCAATCCCTGGAGAAAGCCACCTCAAGCCTCAAAAGCAAGGTCATTATCTAGCTCGCCCGGTTTCTGCCAATTAGCTTTACATAGTGGTATGCATACGCACAGCCAGGTTCCCCATAATCCATGCAGTACCTACCACAATGATCAGCAGAATCAGGGTTGAAAAAAGGACCAAGGCCAGGTTGTCCCGTCCTTCTTTTTGTGTTGTAACATTCAAGAAGCACTTAAGTTGCACTGCCAGTTGAGCTACCCCAAGCAAACCAACCAAAATAAGTACGCTTTTATTTTCCCGCCCCACTGCCAAAACTGCCCAGAATGCCGCAATGGTAAGCACTACCGACAGAACATAACCGGTTAGGTAGGTACGTAAATGGGCCGCGTAACCGGATTTATTAGCCATATACCCATCCGCCAAAATAGACAACCGAGAAAATCCCGATCCAGATCAAGTCCAGAAAGTGCCAGAAAAGGGCCAGGCGCAGGAAGCGCAACTTGATAATATCCAGCATACCCACTTTGCATATCTGCACAATCAACACCAGCATCCATAAACAGCCGAAGCTGACATGTAAGCCGTGTAAGGGCACCAGGCCAAAGAAAGCTGATAAATAGCCACTGCGCTGGGGCACACCACCCTGTGCCGCCATTTGCGAGAAATCGTAGAGCTCCAATGTCAGGAAGCCCAACCCTAAAATTAGGGTTACCACCACCCAGAACAGAAAGCTCGCCTGGCTGCGTTGGTGCTTCATGGTGACAGTTGCAATGCCCACGGTAAGGCTACTGGTAAGCAGCAACATGGTTTGCGCGAATAAACTGCCAAAATCGAATAATTCCCTTGGTCCAGGACCACCTGCGGTAGCCCCAATCATGGTGATATAGATGGCGAAGACCACCCCAAAGAAAATGAGGTCGCTCATCATAAAAACCCAGAACCCAAAGATCACCATATCCGGGTCTTTGTGAATCGCCCCAGGCACCTGGCCTGGGTTTACACTGGGGTTACTGGTCGAAGGGGTTCCGTTCATTTGTCAGCCTAGTGCTCCAACTTGGCGTACCCAACATTGGCAGGGGTATTTTCCAAATCCCTGCCAACCGCCCTGCTCTTCTTCACCTGCTCCAGCCACTTTTCCGTGTCTTCCCGCACCTGGCTTGCTGGGATTACCCGTTCACTGTCCCAACGGAAAGTGGAGGCTATTACTGCAACAATAATGGCCACAGCGGATATCAGTGCCAGCCACCAGATATACCAAACCAGCGCAAACATGAGGATGCCGCTCAACACACAGAGGAGAAAACCCAGCGGATTATTTTTTGGCACTTCGATATCACGGTAGACTTTTGGCGCCAGATAAGCGCGCCCCTGTTCCTTGGCCTCGGTAAACTCGTCCCGATCAGTGACCCTCGGCAGTTCGGCAAAGTTGTAAGAAGGCGCTGGAGCAGGAATTGACCACTCCAGAGACCGGCCATCCCACGGGTCCCCCACTGGAACACGGTTTTTATCCCTGTCTCTCAGGCTGACCACCAATTGCACCACCAAGCTGATTAATGCGCACAAAACCACCATGGCTCCAACAAATGCAACCAGCATGTAGGGTTTGAAAGTTAGGTCCATATAACTGAAGGAACGCCTTGGCATTCCCAACAGGCCAGCACCATATAGTGGGAAAAACGTCAGCATAAAACCGAGAACCCAAAGGAATGCCGACCAGCGCCCAAGCTTGTCATTGAGACGAAAACCAAAAGCCTTGGGGAACCAATAGTTGTATCCGGCGAGCAACCCAAACAGCACGCCCGGAATTAAAACATTGTGGAAGTGCGCCACCAGGAACAAGGTATTGTGTACCTGGAAATCCACGGTGGGATTAGCCAGGATCACACCGGATAGACCACCAATTACAAATAAAATCAAAAACCCGATGGAGTAAATCATCGGCGTGGTAAAACGGATTCGTCCCCGGTACATGGTCGCCATCCAATCGTAGACCTTCACTCCGGTAGGAACTGCAATCAACATGGTGGCAATACCAAACACAATATTAATTGTGGGGCTCTGACCCATGGTAAAGAAGTGATGCAGCCATACAGTAAAGCTCAACACACCAATACTCATAGTGGCGATCACCAGAGACTTGTAGCCATACAAGCGCTTTGCAGAAAAGGTAGAGAAAACTTCGGAAAATATGCCGTAGGCCGGTAGCACTAACAAATAAACTTCCGGGTGCCCGAACAGCCAAAACAGATTGGCATAGTTCATCATATTTCCACCGAGATCATTGGTGAAAAAGTGGAAATCCAGGTATCTATCGAAACCCAGCATCAACGCCGCCACACTTAAGGGTGGCATGGCAAATATCATCAAAATAGAGGAGCAAAGTACCGTCCAGCAAAACATCGGCATACGGAAGAATTTCATTCCGGCAGCGCGACATTTGATGATTGTAACGGTGAAATTAATACCCGTGAGGGTGGTACCGGCACCCGAGAACACAATGGCCCATATCCAATAATCGGGCCCGACACCTGGATTAAAATCCCCTCCGGTATAAGGTGGATAAGCAGACCAACCGCCAGTGGAAAATTCCCCTACCACCAGGGAAACCATTAATAAAATTCCAGATGCAACCGTAACTGCCAGGCTGATTTGATTGAGAACAGGGAAAGCAACATCCCGTGCACCAATCTGTAATGGCATCGCATAGTTAACCAACCCAACCACAAAAGGTACGGCAACAAAAAATATCATGATGGTGCCGTGGGTACTAAATAGCTGGGCAAAGTGATCGGCGTAGAGAAAACCATCTGGCGCGGCAGCCTGCTGCGCCCGCATTACCATTCCTTCCAGCAGCCCCCTGGTCATCATTACCAGTGCAAACACTATGTACATGATGCCAATTCTTTTGTGATCAGTACTGGTAAGCCATTCGGACCAGAGGGTGCCCCATACCCGGAACCAGGTCAGCAAGCCGAGAATTGCGACAGTGGCAATAATCACGATACTGCCGGCGGTACTGGCGACAAATTCGCTCACCGAGGGATCGGTGATTAATTTACTGAAAACAAGGGAGTCCCAGTTTAGTTTGCCCAACCAACCGTATTCATTCATGGTTGCGCGCCCTCCACTTCCTTATCCCGTCCAAATTTCTCGGTGCCGGGCTGCTCCTCAATACTGAGGGGTTTACCGGAGTGGTAGCGCATCACTATATCCTGGAAGAGACTGGCATCTGGGAGAGTGAAATAAATGGCTTGGGCAGGCATTTGCGCCGTGGCCAGTTCTTTGTGCGCCTCCTCACGGGTGGTACGTGTCGCCAGGCGATTGTAAGTATCCTCATTCAACGGGATACCTGAGGCGCGAACTTGTGCTACCCAAGCCTGAAAATCCTCATCATTCTTAATTAACACATCAAATTTTTGGTCAGTAAAACCTTTCCCGGTAAATTGGGTGTTTTCCCCCTGGGTTTTCCCAAGCTTGGTGGCAATAAAATTCAACTTGGTCGTCATTCCTGGCATGACATAAATTTGTCCCGCCAACGCTGCAATGAGAAAAGACTGCATCACCGTATCACTGGTGAGAGTCATAGATACCGGTGTGTGTACCGGGACAACTAACTCCCCCACCGTGGCGATTTCCAGCTGGGGATAAATAAACAGCCACTTCCAATCGAGCCCCACCACTTCCACCTTAACAGGCGGTACCACTCCTTGAATTTCCTCGTAAGGATCCAGGCTAATCGTGGCACGCCAAAGCATGACCGAGAGCACCAGAATAACCAGGAAAGGCACGCCCCACATCACGACTTCCAGCGGGCCATAGACCTCCCATTTGGGCGTATAAATACCGGTACCTTTTTTGCGTCGGTATTTAAATAAAATAATTGGCACCAAAATAAAAACGGGCAACACAGCCACCATAGTGAGGGCTGTAGCCCAGAAGAAATGGGTTTTCTGCTCATGTGCCACTGGACCCAATGGCATCAGGAAGCTTTCGGATGCAAAGGCGGGATTGGCATTCAGTAAAAACAAAAGAATAACGGGCAGAGCCAATACTGGCCGGGGAAAAAAGTGAGAAAACCACCTAAAAAACTGTATAAAGTTCTGAGAAAACCCCATTGGCGTGTCAACTTTCCAATCCATTGTAAAGCCTACCGACGAAAGGACTCGCTGGCACCCATTTCAGGCTACCGGTTACACTAAAACAGTCGCGACACCCTACGATTTATAGCCAAGTACTCCCTGTACTCACCGGGCACTATTATACGACTTGTCTCACCAGAATAGCTGATTAAAATATTCTTTAACCTCGTGTACTCTCCTGCTGGGCTAAGTTTCTGGCGGACGATTACATTTAATCGGCAATTGAAGAGTTATCCCCCTAGAAAACACCATCCTTCATCATTTCCTGAAGAACCGTCTCCACATACTCCAGAGCATCCCCCTCCCGTGGCCGACGAATTTCTCCGTCAATGTAATTCACCAGAAAGGTTTCAGTTTTCAATGACCAATACAGCTCCTCACTCGGGCCCTCATAGAGCCGGGTTTCCACTATGGCAACCTGGGAGTTAGAGATATTCCGGTTCAAATGTTTGAACTCACTTAGCTGTGTTACTAACAGCGTATCGAATTGATAAGCTGCCAGCACTTCGGCGACCTCTTCCATGGATGGGACCTCGTGCCCCGTTGCAAAATCACTCCAGGAGTAGGCCTGTATCTCGTAGCGGCTCAATTCATCAATCCAAACATCTTCAACATGAATTCCAACGATTGGACGAGGTACCGTTGTGTAGGTCAATACCAGAGTTTTCCCCAGAGGGCGTGCACTTATATATGGAGAATGCCAGCTATGAATAACTATGGTTCTCGCAGAATGGCAGCTGTACACACACAGGAAGGCCAGAAGTAAAACTCCTCTAATAACCACTGGCCATCCCCTTAAAAAGAAATTCGGCTAGTGAATTGGGTACGCCAAACCGAACCGTAGGCGCCATCCTTATCCTCCCGAGTACCGTAGAGAGCCTCCACACCAAATAACCATTGCGGTGTCGGAGTCCATGTCAGGTTAATACTGCTGTATTGAGTTTCCCGGAATGCAAAGCCAGGCTGAAAGTCGAAATTATCCTGCTGTACCAATCCGTAGGTAGCGACGGTATACAGGCAAGGGCTCCACCAATGTTGGTAGCCGATGTACCAGGCAAGTGTTGGAATCGCCTCCAGCCGGTTTTCATAAAAATCATAAGAGGCATCTGCAGGAAAATCGTTCAGGAGCCCCCCATATCCCGCCCCAAAGCTTAAGGAGTATGTGATGAAATCCGGAGCTAAGCGCCCAGGCATATCTATAACACCGCTCAAATTCACTCCCCACCCGGTATCTGAAACAGCGGATTGTGGTTCCCCACTGCCACGTAAATCCCGCACTATAAAACTGCCTTGAAAATTAAAACGGTCCGTCTGGGAGATAACAGCGACTACCGCATCAGGCCAACGAGAAACTTCTACAGCGCCCTCAAACACTCGCTCATCGGGCGCCTCCAAAGCAACTTCCAGAGTAAGTGTTGGGTGATATTTGCGATGCCAACGCACAATAGGATGCCGCAGGGACAGCATTGAATTTGGCCCCTCATAATCCAGGGTGTTTGGCCAGGCATTAAGATTAGTGAATGTGGACCAGTCCTGGCCGATCAGTAAATCACCACCAAGTAGGATATCGCTGACCTGACCATAAGCCTTACGCAACTGTAAAATTGGCTCGGCAATAGTGGTATCCCTGAGGAAATCCATTGTCGTTTCAGTCTTGATCTGCCTCCCCCCCCAGGGCATCTTGGTCTCGAGTTCTAACCTCGAAACCTGCACACTGACATTGGTCTGCCCATCCTCCCCTTCGGCTGCGGTTCTGTCACTGGTGACAATAGCGCTGGTAGTAAATTCAGCCGGACTCACAATTGCACCAGTGTCGTAGTTGGCATCCAGCTCCGCGAAGCCGCCTATCTTGATCCGTAGCTCAGTCCCAGTTACCTGAATTGAGCCTGGCCAGTCTGTTGGTGCTTCGGCGATCGCCGCTTCCAATTCAGAGGGTGAAATTTCGGGAGGATGGTTTTTTATGCGAGGAGGGGGTGAAGGGTCTTGGGGGATTGCGCGCCGCAGCTCCTCCACCTGCTGGCGCAGGGCATCAAGAGCCGCTTTTTGCCGCTGGATTTGTGCCTCCTGCTCTTCCAGCTGACGCTGCTGATCCTCGATAACACGCAGTAACTGATCCGCCTCAACATATACCTGCGCAATCGAAGACTGGGCAAAAAGAGCCTGTATGGCAAACACAATCACAGCAGGAAGCGCAGGGGATTGTGTATTGATTTCCATATCTAAGGCTTGACTCCATCTCCCTCGGGCCCGGCCTGCTCAAATTAAAAGTGCTATTTCAGCAGCTGATGCATATTTCCCACAGTTTTATTCAAGAAAGCGTAGTTCAAGACTCTGAAATACTGGTATTGATCCTGTACCAGCCTTTACAAAGCTGGCCAATTGATGGAAATAAAAAGGAGAAAAGCGCCTTTAGCTGGCCCAGCTAGTGCCAGGCCTATAAGAGCTAGAGAAATTACTATTGGCGGGCGAAACGCGGTGGCAGCGGTTTCTCAATACGTGTGGAACGCAATGGGTTAATATCCAGGCCACCACGACGTGTATAGCGGGCACATACCGTCAGCTCAGAAAATTCCGCCAACTGCTGCAGATCGCAGAATATCCGCTCTACGCAGTGCTCATGGAAATCCTGGTGCTCACGGAAAGAAACAATGTAGGCCAGCAGCGCCTCTCTTTTCAGCGCCGGCCCCTTGTACTCCACCATAACCGTGGCCCAGTCCGGCTGGCCAGTAACCGGGCAGTTACTACGCAACAGGTGGCTGTAGAGGGTTTCACTGACATCTTCCCCACTTCCTTCCAAAGCGAGTAGCGATTGGGCCGGCTGGTATTGCTCCACGGCAATATCCAGGTCATCCAGGCAAAAGCCCTGCGGTCTTTCTACCGCCAGGGCAGCATCTTCCACATCCAGGAGATTCACCTCAACCGCAGCTCCAACAGCTTCGCCCAGGTCCTTTGCCAAGGTATCTTGAACCAATCGCCAAGACTCAAATTTACTCTGATTAAAGGAGTTGAGGTACAGCTTGAACGACTTGGACTCAACCATACAGGGGCTTTCCGCAGGGAAGCTAAATCGCGCTACTGCAACCTGCGGCTTACCCTTCGGGTTCAGCCAGGAGAGCTCAAAGCCCCACCATTCATCCTCACCAAAAAATGGCAGGGCCCCCGCGGACAGGCCCAGCTGCGCGCGGGAGATGGAACGCTGAATTGGGTGCAGCAACTGCGGGTTATAAGTGGATTCGTAAGTGGTTTCCCGACCCAGCGGGAGGTTCTGCCAATCTTCTCTGCTCATAATCAACCTCAATGCCTCAATCGCTTGCCGTGACTCATCAGGTAGAGCCCCCAACTGGCGAGAAGTGCAATAAATACCAAAACCCCAATAAAAGCCCAAGCCACGTTGATATCTGAAACTCCCAGTATCCCATAGCGGAAAGAATTCACCATATAGAGAATCGGGTTGAGCTTTGACAGCCCTTGCCAAAAGGGCGAAAGCAATTCGATAGAGTAGAAAACACCCCCCAAGTATGTGAGCGGGGTCAATACAAAGGTGGGGATAATAGAAATAGCATCGAAGCTATTGGCGTAGATAGCATTAATAAACCCGGCCAAAGAGAAAAGTACTGCGGTCAGGAAAACGATAGCTATGGTAACGCCAACATGCTCAACACTGAGCGATGTAAAAAACATCGCCACCAGGGTGACAATCAAGCCGACAATCAAGCCCCTCGCCACGCCGCCAAGTACATATCCAGCCATTACCGCCCAATTGGGAGTGGGTGATACCAAAAGCTCCTCAATACTGCGCTGAAATTTGGCACTATAAAAAGAGGACACAACATTGGCATAAGAATTGGTAATTACCGACATCATTATCAGACCCGGCACCACAAATTCCATATAGGGATAACCCCCCATATCTCCGATTCGGCTCCCAATGAGAGAACCAAAAATCACAAAATACAATGACATGGTGATTACTGGCGGCACCAGTGTCTGCGGCCATATACGCATAAAGCGACGCACTTCCCGCCGGAAAATTGTGCTGAAGGAGATCCAGGTTAATCTGCTGCTCACTCGTCCACACCCTCCATTTTTTCCTCGGACAACATGGAAATAAACAGCTCCTCGAGGCGGTTGGCACGATTACGCATACTGGTCACAGTAACGCCTTGGGCTTTAAGCTCAATGAAAACCTCTGTCAGCGACTGCCCCTTCTCGACAGTGATTTCCAGGGAGTGGCTATCCAACAGATGACATTCAAACCCTGAAAGCCCCGGCGCCTTTTCCAGATATTCACTGCAGTCGAGAATAAATGTCTCACGATTGAGGGTCTTCAATAAGGACTTGATTGAGGTGTTCTCAACAATCGTACCTTTGTCGATGATCGCAATGTTGCGACACAGGCTTTCTGCCTCCTCCAGATAGTGGGTAGTGAGGATAATAGTGGTGCCCTGTGCATTAATCTGCTCCAGGAAAGCCCACATGGAACGGCGCAGCTCGATATCCACCCCTGCGGTGGGCTCATCGAGAATCAATAATTTGGGTTCATGGATCAGGGCCCGCGCGATCATCAGGCGGCGCTTCATACCGCCGGACAGCATACGAGCCTGGGTAGCCCGCTTATCCCAAAGTCCGAGTTGCTTGAGGTACTTTTCAGTGCGCTCTTCCGCCAACTTGCGCGGCATCCCATAAAAGCCGCCCTGGGTGGCCACGATATCGAATACTTTCTCGAACTGGCTGAAATTAAATTCCTGCGGTACCACGCCCAATAGACGCTTGGCGGCTGGAAAATCACTATCGATATCAACCCCAAAAATAGAGATGCTCCCGGCGCTCTTGCGCACCAGGGAACAAATAATGCCTATGGTGGTGGACTTCCCCGCACCGTTGGGGCCCAGCAAGGCAAAGAAATCCCCTGGCTGCACCTCAAAGCTGATGCCCTTCAGGGCCTGGAAGCCACCTTCATAGGTCTTTTGCAGATTCTGGATAGATAGCGCGGCGGTCATCTCTCACTCCCGTTACTGGAGGCGCCATTCAACGCGCTTGCCCAAAGGAATTCAACCGGTGGAATACTGGGATTTGACAGTGTGGCCCAGCCTGGCAATTGCCGAAAGTCCAGGCGCGCGCTTACAGTCCCAAAAGCTCTGGCACAAGCGATAAATTAAGAAGCAATATATCGGAAAATTAAAAAGCCGCTCGATTGAGCGGCTTTTTATTTGGAGCGGGAAACCGGGTTCGAACCGGCGACCTCAACCTTGGCAAGGTTGCGCTCTACCAACTGAGCTATTCCCGCGCTTTGGGTTGGCCCGGCAGCAGTGCTGCCGGGCCTTATTGGCATCCCCAAGGGGAGTCGAACCCCTGTTACCGCCGTGAAAGGGCGGTGTCCTAGGCCTCTAGACGATGGGGACAGAAACTTGCACTACAACCTGTCGGTCCCGTGCTGCCATGCTGTCCATGGCATTGCCACTGGTATTCCAGTGACTTCACTCTCCAGATATGACCTGAACATCACCCTGTAAAGCAAAACTTGGAGCGGGAAACCGGGTTCGAACCGGCGACCTCAACCTTGGCAAGGTTGCGCTCTACCAACTGAGCTATTCCCGCAATTTGACCCGGCAGCATTGCTGCCAGGTCGTATTGGCATCCCCAAGGGGAGTCGAACCCCTGTTACCGCCGTGAAAGGGCGGTGTCCTAGGCCTCTAGACGATGGGGACAGAAACTTGCACTGCAGCCTTTCGGCCCTGTGCTGCCATGCTGTCCATGGCAGTGGCCACGGATTTCTCTGTGGCGATACTTCCCGAGCGGACTAGAGATCTACTCGTGAAGCGTGAAACTTGGAGCGGGAAACCGGGTTCGAACCGGCGACCTCAACCTTGGCAAGGTTGCGCTCTACCAACTGAGCTATTCCCGCGTGGCATCCCCAAGGGGAGTCGAACCCCTGTTACCGCCGTGAAAGGGCGGTGTCCTAGGCCTCTAGACGATGGGGACCCAGAATCACCTCTGTCGTCATCGCTGCGTTTTAAAGTGTAGCTCTGCGTCAGAAGTGGGGCGCATTCTATGTACCGTTCAGGGTGCTGTCAACACCCGAGTTAAAATTTTTTTCTTTTATTGTCAGGCACTTACCTAACCCGGTGGATTCGAGGGAACAGATTTCCGGCCCTGGGAGACGGCACTGTTCGCCGCACTGACTGCATGCAGGCGCAACTCCTCCAGAAATTCTCGGATACGCTTTCCATTGGCACCAAGGTCACTCACCCCAACCCGTGAGCTGGACCGGACATCCACTCGTGAGCTACCGTCACTTTCCGCCCTGACTCGCACAACAATATCATCCGTAAATCCCAGCAACAGAGTTCTATCCACGGCTTCGAGGTGGCCATTACTGGGCTCGTAGGAAACAATTTTCCAGCCAAGCTCCTTAGCCACCTCAGCGGCCAGTTCAGTAGTGCGCTCGACCGGCAGGTGCACATGCAAGGGATAGATATCGCCATAAACATCGGCCTCCCGCTGCAACCTTGCCACCTCTTCCCCTCCGTATTCCGCACTGTTCTCCCCCGGCTTACGCAGGCCCGGCACCACACGATACTGGGGTGGGTTACGGGTATCAGTGGTGATATCGTGAATTCTCGGCACAGTAAAGTTGTCCTTGCCCACCGTGATCAGCGGAATTGCCACCGGCAGTAGGCCGAGCAATACTGCCCACAACGCATTACTACGGGTCACGGCGCTGTTACTACGTACCCCCCAGACAAAGATCAACAAGCTGACCAAGGCGATCGCCAGGGCCGCAGCACCGGCGTAGGTAAATACCTTGAAAGCCATACTGAAGTGCAGCAGCCCAAATCTCAGCGCGAGCCCGGCCAGAACAATCGCACTGAGCAGCACCCATTGGGCCCACAACAGCCAGCGACTCCAGTGTTTTTCAATCACTCTTCTTCCCCTTCCTCGCCGCTGCCTTTATCCAGTTTTACCGATAAGGAATTAATACAGTAACGCAGCCCGGTTTCTGTAGGGCCATCATCAAATATATGCCCGAGATGACTGTCACACTTGCTGCAAAGCACCTCCACTCGCTGCATACCGAAACTGTTATCAGGGAGCTCTCGCACTATCCCCTCGGCAAACTCTGCATCAAAGCTGGGCCAGCCGCAGTGACTCTCAAATTTCGCTCCGGAATCAAACAGAACTTCGCCACAACACTTGCAACGATAAACGCCTTCGTCAAAAACATCCCAATATTCGCCGGTATATGGTGGCTCTGTCCCCCCCTTGCGACATACCTCAAACTCCTCATCTGTCAGCTTATCGCGCCAGTAGTTATCGTCTTTTGGTTTTGACATACTCTCTTGTTCCATTTTTACCAGTTCCCGCAGGAGCGGCAATCGCCGCCAGTGAACTTCCCGGCTTTCGCGCAGCTCGCACGCGGCCCAGGGCCGCTCCTGCCAAGCTACAGGGCTGCCGAACCACCATGAAGGACATCCATAAATCTGAAAAACTGCACGGCGTCTGCTATGAGATCCGCGGCCCTGTCATGGAGCAGGCCTACCGGATGGAAGAAGAAGGCCACCGAATCCTGAAGTTGAATATCGGCAACCCCGCCCCTTTCGGTTTCGACGCTCCTGATGAGATTATCCAGGATGTTATCCATAATCTCTCCCAAGCCCAGGGCTATGTCGAATCAAAGGGCCTTTTCGCTGCGCGTAAAGCCATTATGCAGGAGTGCCAGACCCTGGGTATCCAGGGCGTTGATATTGACGACATTTACCTGGGCAACGGTGTTTCAGAACTAATTTCCATGGCTACCCAGGCACTGCTCAATAACGGTGATGAGCTGTTACTGCCCATGCCCAATTATCCTCTTTGGATGGCGGCCACCAACCTCACCGGTGCCACACCAGTACTCTACCGCTGCGATGAGGAATCAGGTTGGTTGCCGGATATCGAGGATATTAAATCAAAGATTACCTCTCGTACCCGCGGCATTGTCGTAATTAATCCCAACAACCCTACTGGCGCCATTTACCCAAGGGAGCTACTGGAGGATATCGTTGAAGTGGCACGCAGCCACAACCTGGTCGTTTTCGCCGATGAAATTTACAGCAAAATTCTTTACGACGATGCCGAGTTCACCCCAATGGCCAAATTGGCTCCAGACGTGCTCTGCCTGAGTTTCAACGGTCTTTCCAAGTCTTATCGCTTAGCCGGTTTTCGATCCGGCTGGATGATAGTGAGCGGCGCGAAACATCGCGCTAAAGGGTTTATTGAAGGCATGGATATACTTGCCTCCATGCGACTATGTGGCAATGTACCGGCAATGTTTGCTGTACAAACAGCCCTTGGTGGCTACCAGAGTATCAACGATCTCGTGCTACCCGGTGGACGCTTGCGCCAGCAGAGGGACTTGGGCCATCAGATGCTAAATGACATTCCGGGAGTAAGTTGCGTTAAACCCAGCGGCGCCATCTATTTATTTCCCAAGTTGAACCTCGATCACCACAAGATCGAAAATGATGAGCAGCTGGTGCTGGAGTTCTTACGCCAGGAGAAAATTCTGCTGATACAGGGCAGCGCTTTCCACTGGGATGCACCGGATCATTTACGCATCGTATTCCTGCCAAGGGCAGATGACCTATCCCACGCGATGACCCGCCTGGGCTACTTTCTGGAGCGATATTCCCGCTGATGTTGGACGATTTACATATTCACGATTTCTACCGGGATGCCGGCAGGATTCTGCTGGCACTGTTCGGCCAGTTTCCCCTACCCACAACAATTTATGTTGAGGACATCGCCGGGCCCGATAGCCCTGATGAATTCGGGTTACATTCGCCACGTCATTTGGCCTGCCTGGGAGCAATCAGCTGGCTAAAGCAAAGTGGCTATATTACTTTTTCCCAGCTGGTTCGCCAGGAAGCGGCAGAAGAAACTGTACTGACCCACCGCGGGTTTCTATTGCTGATTAATGCAGATGCAGAGTCAGGACAGAGCAACGCGCAGCTTCTCAATAGCGCAGTACGCGATGCATCATCTACAAAATTACAGACCCTAATGGAACGCCTGATGCGGGAATTTGCTGCTATTTAACAACCTGCCCAAAAGGATCTATTGCTCTTCAACTAGGGTTTATGACACCTTTCCATAAACCCTTTTCGGCCGGTCATGCACTCACATACACAACTTACGACTGGAGAATTTCTGTTCCGCTCGGCAAGCGGCCAAAAAATTTCAACAGCCCGCTCAAATACCCTAAAAAGATAGCGCCGCTATTCCTGGCGGCGGTATTTTACGTGCAACATTTTTAATGCCGCATCCGGGTCCCGATCGGGAAAATCCGGACTCTGCGCTAAGCGGGTCACAATTTCGTACCCTCTGTCAGCGCCGAGGATCAGCTCGCGGAAATGCGCCTCACTATGACGGGGGGAATTGATGACCATCAGCAAATCCGCCTCATCTGCAAGGCAGGCCGGCAATTGTCGTACGAGTTTTTCGTAATTGTGACTCACATCAAAACGGCCTTTCTGGCGTGTGGGCGGATCTACGATGCCCAACTGGAAAGGGCCTCGGCGGTCAAAACGCTTGAATTGACGCAGCGCGTCAAATTGCAGGAATTGAATGCCGTTCAGAGACAAACCGTTCACTTCGTGGTTTTCGCGCCCGCGATTTAACACACCGCGATTCACATCCACATTGACGATTTCAATATCCCCTGCTGCACGAGCCACAGCAGAAAAGGCACAGGTAAAGGCAAACAGGTTCAGCATTTTCACAGCCCCCTGTTCCGCCCGGGCACGAACCTGTTCTTCCAACCAAGTGCGCCCTGGTTCTATATCCAGGAAAAAACCAACGTTCTGTCGCTCAAAGGTCAGGGGAAACTTCAGTTCGTCACGCTGTGCCATCGGAGCTGCCACAGGCTCACCACACTGCCACTCTATCGGGGCACCAGTCTGGTAGCGGCGCTGAGTAGCAATACCACGGTAATCGTGCGGCTCTGCCAGTTGCCAGAGCGTTTCGCACAACTCCGTTTCTCCTTCATACTCTTCGAAAAAAGTCACCAGCAGCGCTGGAAAAAAACTGTCGACACAAACCTGCTCCAACCCCTCATAGCAACGGCCACGGCCGTGGAACAGACGACGACTGTCTCTGCCACCCTGCGCTATTTTGGACTCAACCAGCTCCAGTAGCTGCTGCCAATTGGTAGACACTCAAACTTCTCCGTTACTCAATGGGTATAAAATCGCATCCCGGTAGCCGGTAACTACCCGGATAAAGCCACTCCAATCCCGATCTAATTCCGGCTCACCGCTGTCCACCAACAGGGGGCGGCCTCCAAGTTCAGTTATTTTGGTTTTAGTAGCGACAACCATTAAATTATCACGCCCGACTTCCCGTAGAACTCTTGCGGAAAACTGCTGATTGCCACGGCCAATCAAGTGCCCCTGGCCACCAATAGCAGTGAGCAAGATTTTTATTGGGCCCTGGTGCGCAGCGATCGCCGCCTCAATCTGTGGTGCACCCACATCCGTCTGTTGTAAGGCACCGTCGATCAGCAGATCCACCCCCAACAAAGTACCTTTACAGCCCAGCTCATTCAATATCGCCAGGGTTGTTGAGCCGGGGCCAACAATGTACAGGGTACCGGGGTCCAACTCTTCAACAATCTCAGCGGCAATGTCTGCCACAGCCAGTTCTTCCACCTCACGCCCGGCATTTTTTACTGCCTGTAAAAAATGCCCCTCCTGGGGCACCAACAGTTCGCCGTAATAACGGGTGCTCACTCTACCCTGGCGAAAAGATTGTTCGTCGATATCCCGCACTTCGCGCTCACACAAATCCACCAACTGACCGGACATGAGGCGCCGTAAAACCTCGCCGCCAGCTTTGGGGGAAATAGCAAAACATGCGGAATGCATCTTGACTCCGGCAGGAATACCCAGCACAGGGAAATGCTCCCCAAGGGCATTAACCATATTGCGTGCAGTGCCATCTCCACCGATAAAAACAATTAGGTCAGCACCGGCATCGCGAATCGCTTTAGCTGCTTTTTCCGTGTCTGCGGGAGTGGATGGGCTGCTATCGGCAGCCCCCACCTCATTGACAGAGAAACCGAGCGCGCGAGCGGTATCTGTACCCATATCACCGGCAAAACACAGAAGCTCCAATTGCGCGCGAAAAGGGGCTAATGCCTCCAGGGCGATTGCGGCGCGCTTGTGGGATTGAGGCTCGATCCCTGCAGCCAGCGCCTGTGCCACCGCCTCAGCCCCATCACTGCCCTTAAGCCCCGCCGGGCCACCGACACCCGCCCAGGGGTTGATAATCAGCCCCAGTTTTTTTACTTGCTTGTCTAATTGCACTTAAGCCCCAACACCGCTAACTGCTCTTTATCACTTTCACTCAGGTTTTGCACCGACGTACTGTAATGAGAAAATTCCAGGCGCTCGGGGTATTCTCGGCGCAAACGGTCGAAGGCTTTAGACATCGGCTCAGGGCCTTCCGCCGCTTCACGCAGACGGCAATCATCATTGCGGGGATCATACATTTGCAACAGCAGTTCTGCCTGGATGCCTCCTGAGACAATTCTATTTTGCGCGGCCTCACATCCCGTACTTTTATCCACTGCAGGTAGTGCCAGGTCCAGCGCATTCGACAGTGCCTCTCGAATCATGTGAGTACCCGCAAGCTTGCCGTCCAGGCTATAGCCGGCAATATGCGGCGTGCCCAGGTCAACCAATTTCAATAGTTCAGTATCAATACCCGGCTCATTTTCCCAGACATCCAGCACTGTGCTAAAACGCCGCTCTTTTTGCAGGAGTTGAAGCAGTGCGCGGTTATCTACCACCGCACCCCGCCCGGCACTAATCAGCACCGCTCCATCCCGGATATGTACAAGCTGCTCCGCACCAATCATATGTAAGCTCGGGTAAAGGCCACTTTTAACCAGAGGAGCATGCAGGCACACGATATCCTGGCTAAGCACCTGCTCCAACGGCGCATAGTCTGGGTTCTCTGGTAACCAGGGATCGTAAATAGCGCAGGTGGCGCCCAGGTTGTGCAGCCGCTTCTGCAGCAGGCCGCCAACATTGCCGCAACCGACAATTCCAAAGCTGCGCCCACGCCAGTCGGCCCCCAGGGCCGCCAGAGCACAGAATACATATTCCACAACGGAGTTGGCATTACAGCCCGGCGCGGCGCTCCAATAAATGCCATTGCGCTCCAGCCAGTCGGTATCCAGGTGGTCAGTGCCAATTGTGCAGCTACCAACAAAGCGGACAGGCGTACCTTCCAACAGGCTTTGGTTTACTCGCGTGACCGAGCGCACCAGCAGAATATCGGCGTCGGCAAGTTGCTCACGGGTAAGGGTTCGGCCAGGGTAACGTACCAGTGTGCCCAGATCCCCGAAGTATTGCTCTAGGGCCGGAATATTTTCATCCGCGACAATCTTCAGGCTGGCACCATTAGTTAAACTTTCACTCATGCAAGCTCTCCATCCATACGGCTCACGGTCCGCACCATCTTCCCTTTCAGGCCCCCGATACCAAATTCTTCCGCGAGGGCCTGGGCCAGATCCAGGTCCACTACTTGCGGACGCAGATCTGCCACAGCAATACCCAGGGGGATATTCTCTTCCAGGCTGGTGAGGCGCTTGGCCAGACGTAACTGCTCTTCAAATTCCTGCAAGCGCTGGGCAATTCCCTTGGCACCACGAATAGGTAGTGACGCCACCTGCTCCAGCTGCACCAGGAGCATCTCTATGCCCTCAAAAGCCTCCAGTAGCCGCGCCGCTGTCTTGGGACCAACACCTGGAATTCCGGGAATATCGTCACTGCTATCCCCTACCAGTGCCAGATAATCGGCAATCTGTGCCGGTTTCACCCCAAACTTTTGCTCCAAGGCTTCGCTATTCATATGCCGATCCGCAGCGAAGTCCCAAAGGGAGGAGGCCCCCCTATCCAGCAATTGCCCCAGATCCTTGTCGCGGCTCACAACAATCGGCTTGTGCCTTCGCAGCTTTCGGGTGAGGGTGGCAAGAATGTCGTCTGCCTCATAACGCTCACTGGAGAAGCTGGCAATTCCCAGGGCCTCCGCCATCTCCCGGCACGCCGCCAGCTGGAAGGCCAATGCCTCATCGGGCATAGCGCGACTGCATTTATAGTCCGGGTACAGCTCATTGCGGAAGCAACTGCCCAGAGACTCATCAAAAGCACAGGCTATATGGCGCGGATCTCGCGCTAACATATCCAGCAGGAAATTAGTGAAGCCATAAACAGCTTCAGTGGAATAACCGCTGCGGCTCTCCCAGTTGGGCGGCAGCGCAAAGTAATAGCGGAAAATATAGACGGAGGCGTCAATCAGATAGCTGCTCACGATAAATCCACCAATTGGTAGGCATCCTTATCGAGCGGGTCCGGGCACTCAAACTCCTCAGCCAGTGCCTGGGCAAAAGTTCTCGCCCGAGCGTTTGGCCCCTGGGCACAGTACTCCTGCACCTGTTCCCAGATTGCCTTCTTGAAGGTGTCGCTAGGGCCCAGGCCGCTTTGTAGGTTGTCTGCACTGACCCGAAACCGGAAACCACAGGCGCGCGCGAAGACCCACTCCAGCGCCTGGGGCTTGACCTCCACAAGCTCAAACTCAGCCTGCTGCTCAGGGCTGCGCCCATCCGCTTCATACCAATAGCCATAGTCAGGAAGCAGGCGGCGCGCCTCCCCGGCCACACACCAATGGGCCACTTCGTGCAGGGCGCTGGCGGCATAATCCAAGGTAAATTCCACCTGGTGAACCCCCTTGTTCATGGCGGCGGGGCGGTAGTAGGGTTCAGGAAAACCGCCACAAAGTCGGGTATTGAGCCCATTTGGATCCGCAAAACAACGATTAAAGACGCCAATTATGCGATCCGCCATAGGCAAAATTGTAGAAACTGAAGCCATTTCTGGGTTAGGAACGGGCAAGGTGTTCTCCGGGGTACCGCAAAGGCGGGGACTATATCAACGCAGGCGCCTCGATCAAAGCTGTGCCGCAGTGGAGCCAATTGACAGCGCTGGTTGTATTTCCGCAAATCAACATATACCTTTACTGGCAGGGATGCCGCGTTGGGCACCTGCCCTTTCAGCGAATTCCCGGAGGAGGGATAAAGTAGTCAAATACCCTCCTGATTCAGTCTTCCTTCAGAGATAGGGCATAGGTAGTCGCACCTTTGTCTGAGTGGAGACGGTTTACAACCGGCCCTGCCAGGAGGTGTTCCATGACAGACCACAGCATTAACAATGTGGTTGACCTCTTCACCGGCGAGCCGATCGAGACTTCTGCGGACCGGCGCTTTATCCGCCTGTCGCCAGAACTCGACGGCTTGGAAATGCTCTACTCCAACAACTCCAGCGGAACAGACTTCTACAGTCTGAAAGTGCTGTGCTGGGGGCTTAAAGCAAATGGCGAGGTCGTAGGCCTCGTTCCCTGGTTAAACTCAATAGTGGCCTGTCCAGACATCAAGGACCCTTTAGATGGACGCTTTGAGGGCTACTACGATCCCGGCATTGAGGAAATCTTCCACCACCCACCCATTCACAAAGTCGTCGAGCTGGAGACTGCGGCGGAATACTTTGAGTTTGAGAGCAGCAAAGCTGAAGAAGTGCTGCAGGAGATCCCCGATACCATCGGCACCCACGCGGTGTTTATGGATGAGGATCGGGAGAACCTGACGTTAATTGAGGTGATCAGCTGGCGCCTGCACGCCGATGGTTTGATCCACGGCATGCTGATCGACCACGATATCGTTGAGACCACCCCGGTACTGCCGGGTGACCATTGCCTGTACCCCGCACAGGAGAGCGTGGGCTTTCGCTACTTTTTCCAGCACCATATCGCCAACAAGATCAAATCAGAGGACCCGGAGGCATTGGCCGCCATCGCCGCACTGGTAACGGCGCCATAATCTATTCGACCGACCATCTAGTCGGCAGAGAATTGTATCCAGGAGTGTGTTGCCGTCCCTGCCATTATGGGCTGGGGCGGCAGCAAAAGATCTCGACCGGCTATTCCGCTTTTCTAATCCAGAAAACGAATTCGTCATTCTCCTCAACGTGTTGAACCAGCTCATAGCCAAGAAATTGGCAAAACTTAGGTACATCCCGCTGGGTGGACGGGTCAGTGGCAAGCATTTTCAGTACCTCCCCATCGGCGACATTTCGCACCGCTGAGTGCAGCATCATTACAGGCTCCGGGCACAAGAGGCCGCGGGCGTCGAGAGTGTGATCAAACTTCATATAGCCAATTGTGCGCAATTTAACGGGCTTCGTCACCCGAAAACTGGCAGTCACCTAAATCCAGGATTGACGCACTAAACTCCTCAAAGGCCCTATCGCGATTTGGGTACACAATGATTTATGTATTGATTGAGCGGGAGATCGCTGCCGAAATGCAGAGTAGCTATGAGGAGGCAGCACGCAAGGTACTGACCTGTGCCTACCGCACCATCGGCTTTATCGAAGGGCAGACCTATATCGAAAAGGGCAATCCCCTGCGCCGCTTCACCTTATCGAAGTGGCAATCCGAGCTGCACTGGCAACACTGGTACACTAGTGAGGAGCGCCGCGCCCAAATGGCCATGTTGAGCCCCTTATTGGTTCAGGAAGAGCGTATTATCGTCCTTGAGACCGCAGCATAAATTGCGCCGCTATTTCCACCGCAGACTGCCAATGCCCTGCATGAGTAAAACCACTGGCACGGCGGGGCTTAAAGTCGTGATCACCATCCTCCAGCCACTCAACTTCGATAGTATCTGCTAATCCGTAAGTGTCGACTTCTACACGGTTGCCTAGAGGGTCTCTATCCCCCTGAACGATGAGCGTCGGGCAGGAGATCGCCTGTAAATGCTCAGTGCGCAGCTTGTCCGGTTTGCCCTGAGGATGGAACGGATAGCCCAGGCAGACAACTCCTGCAATCAAACTCTCGGCAAAGCTTTCATCAGCAAGCAGGCTCGCCACCCGCCCCCCCATGGACTTGCCACCAATAAATAAGGGAAAATCTCCCGAAAAATGCGCAATCTGCTCGCGAAAACACTCCTCGAGCTGGGGCATGGTGTTAGGCGGGCGCTTACTGCCACCGGTGCGACGTTGGGCCATATAGGGAAACTCGAAGCGAATCACCTCTACACCCTGTCCACACAGCCCCTGGGAAAGAGCCTGCATAAATTCGCTATCCATGGGCGCGCCAGCACCGTGGGCAAACAGAAAGCGGGCTTTGGGTGACTGGGGGCTATCTATCAGGTAATCAGACATCGGTGGGCAGATCCTGGGCGAGCACCAGGTTGACGCTCTCCTCACCCGGTTCAAACCAGATGACTACCTCACCGGACTGAAGCTGTCGGCGTAAGCTCGCAACCTTCTCCGGTAATTCCACTTCGCTCTCACCATATTCGGTGCCTTCTCGGGTGGCGTATTCTTCCAACAAGTTCTGCAGGGTGCTGGCATCCAGCTGTTCATAGGGAATGATCATACAACTATCAGATAGGGTGAGATGGGAGCGGCAAATGCCGCTCCCAATATTGACGATATCAGCGAGGTGGGATTGTGGCTTAAGACTTTGGCTTGCGGAAGCGCAGGGTCATGCGGTCGCTCTCACCAATAGCCAGGTACTTATCCTTATCCTCATCCCCCAGGCGCAGCGAGGGCGGCAGGGTCCAAACCCCTTTCGGGTGCTTGGCAGTATCTTTCGGGTTGGCATTCACCTCACTGGCTTCCTCCAGCTCGAAACCCGCTTTCTTAGCGACTTCAATTACGTACTCCTGGGTGACATAACCACTCTTAATCATATCTTCCATGCTGGTACCAGGTTTGGCGCGATGCTCAACCACACCCAGGATGCCGCCAGGCTTTAGGGCAGCGAAAAAGCTGGCAAACGCTTTATCCTGATAATCGCGGTACATCCAGTTGTGTACATTGCGGAAGGTCACTACGGCATCAGCACTGCCGGCAGGTGCAACTTCACGGCCAGTCTGGGGTGAAAACTCGGTAATAACTACGTTTTTGTAGGCTTTTTCATTACCTGCGAGCTTTTCCTTAAAGTTCTTCAGGGAGCGCTGATAATAAGCAGACTCACTGTCCTCAGGAAAGTGTGCCGCGTAGAGCTTACCCTTCTCACTCAGGTAGGGGCCGAGAATTTCCGTATACCAACCGCCTCCGGGAGTAATCTCCACAACGGTCATATCCGGCTCAATTCCCATAAACTTGAGGGTTTCTGCGGGATTGCGGTACTGGTCACGAGCGGCGTACTCCTTGCTGCGCTGGTCTCCCTTGATTACCGAACTCAAGTCGGCAGCCTGCGCGCCAGTGGCCAGGGCCAGAGCACCAGCTAGCGCTACCAGAGATTTCTTGATATTGATCGTCATAATCGTTCCTGTTTTGTTATCGTTAATCCAGCTTCGATCGCACACTGTCGATCTTATCCTGTAATGACTGGTCACGGTCTACACGAGTTCCCAATTTCAGGCTGGTGGTGATGCGCTCAGCACCCATAGCATGCACCCGCTCATGACAGGCTTTCACTGCCGCCATCACCTCATCCCACTCCCCCTCTATGTTGGTGCCGTAAGCATGTAAATGGTGAGTAAGCCCGGCTTCCGCCAACGCTTTCTCGCACTCTGCAACATACTTACTTACGGACACCCCTACACCCATGGGAATCACACATAAATCGGCAAGTACCTTCATCGACAGTCCCTCGCAAGTTACCCGGTACGGGCGTGAAAGATAATGGCTTTGAGATTGACCGATAGAGTTATCCGACGAGATCCTATTACAATGCTTTCTATTGGTCTCTAGTGAAGTAAAGGAATATTACATGCAACAGCATCTCGTTATCTCTCTGATCTGTGACGACAAGCCCGGTGTTGTAGAGAAGCTTTCGACAGCCATTGCTGATAACAGCGGCAACTGGGAAGATAGCCATATGGCGCACTTCGCAGGAAAGTTTGCCGGTATTCTGCGTGTCGCCGTACCCGGTGACAAAAGCCAACCCATGAAAGATGCCCTCGCCAAACTGGCCGACGACGGATACAACCTGGTAATCGAAGATGCCGTGGCCGTTTCAACCTCCCCACAGCAGACCCTTACCCTAAAGCTGGTAGGCAATGACCGTCCGGGCATAGTTCGAGAAATCTCCCGTGCGCTCACTGCCCACCATATCAATATGGAACAGCTGGAGACCATCTACAGCAGCACACCCTGGAGTGGCGAGCCCCTATTCACCGCCGAATGCACCATCAGTGTGGACGAGAATATAGATCTCGATGGCCTGCGCGATGAACTCGACCAGATTGCCAACGAACTGGGTGTGGAAATCGACTGCGAGGAGATCGCCACCCCCATCTAATTGTGGAATAATCCGCAGCCATGCGAAGCTGGGCACTTCCGCCCAGCTCAATTCAGCCAAGCCATATAGCGCCACCACAGGCGACTCCCAGCGAATGTTCAAGATTGTTCTGTACCAACCTGAAATTGCCCCCAACACCGGCAATATTATTCGCCTCTGCGCCAATACCGGCGCCGAGCTGCACCTGATTGAGCCCCTCGGCTTCGATATGGACGATAAACGCCTGCGCCGCGCCGGGCTCGATTACAGTGAATACAGCCGTGTAGTTCGCCACCAGGACTGGCAGACTTTTCTCGACAGCGAAAAACCGGCCCGGGTATTGGCCCTGTCCACCAAAGGCAGTCATAGCCATACTTCTGTGGCGTATCATGACGGCGACGCTATCGTCTTCGGCCCCGAGACCCGGGGGCTGCCGGCGGAATTTCTGCAGGAAGTAGGCCACCAAAACACCCTGCGTATCCCGATGCGTGCGGAGAGCCGAAGTATCAACCTGTCCAATGCCGCCGCCATCGTCATCTACGAAGCCTGGCGGCAGTTGGACTTTAGTGGCGCCCTCACCCAGTAGTAAGAATTTCACTTGTTATGCAAAATTCTCAAGCCCCAATAGGGCTCTTTTACGGCTCCAGCACCTGCTACACGGAAATGGCCGCAGAGAAAATCCGCCAATGTATCGGGACCCAGTGGATAGACATACACAATGTGGCTGAAGTGGATATCGCCCAGGCTGAGGATTATGACTTCCTGCTGCTCGGTATACCTACCTGGGACTATGGCGAGTTACAGGAAGATTGGGAAAATATCTGGGATGACCTGGCGCAACTGGACTTACACGGCAAAACTGCAGCCCTGTTCGGCCTTGGCGACCAGGAAGGCTACCCCCAGTGGTTTCAAGACGCTCTAGGTTATCTGCACGCTCAATTGCAGGCTTGTGGAGCCCGTATAGTGGGCTACTGGCCCGCAGAGGGCTATGAGTTTGAGGAGTCCAAAGGCCTTACTTCCGATGGCAGCCAGTTTGTTGGCCTCGCTCTCGATGAGGAAAATGAATTCGACCTCAGTGAAGAGCGAATCCAGCGCTGGTGCGATCAGGTAATGCGCGAGTTTGGCCTGCGAGACGAGGCCTGACGGAAGCACAATTGTGAGCGAACCCAGCAATAAGCACGCGGATATCGATTGGCGCGAAGATGGTCAACCCTTGTCCCGAGCCTACGACGATATTTATTTCTCTACCGCCTCTGGACTGGAAGAGACTCGTTACGTATTCCTACAGCAAAATTCCCTGACGGAGCGCTGGGCAGATCTGCCAGAAAACGGCACCTTTACTATCGGCGAAACCGGTTTTGGCACCGGCCTTAACTTCCTGGCCGCTTGGGAGTTGTGGCAGAAAATTGCGCCCAAAAGCGCTCACCTGCACTTTATATCCGTGGAAAAGTTTCCACTGCGACCGCAGGACTTGAGCCGCGCCCTGGAGCTCTGGCCCCAACTTCAACCGTTTTGCCAACAACTGATCAGCAACTACCCGCCCCTGCTGGCTGAGGGCGTGCATCGACTGCAGTTCGGCCAGGTCAACCTGACCCTGATTATCGGGGAAGCCAGTGAAGCCTTAAGTAACTTACGCCTGCAACAGGAGTCCCGTGACCGGGTGGTGGATGCATGGTTCCTGGATGGCTTTGCTCCAGCCAAAAATCCGGATATGTGGACGCCGCAATTGTTTACGGCTATGGCCACCCTGAGTAAACCCGACGCTACCTTTGCCACTTTCACCTGTGCAGGGTTGGTTAAGCGCGGGCTCCGTGACGCTGGCTTTAAGCTGCACAAAGTGCCCGGATTTGGCCGCAAGCGGGAGATGTTGAGCGGCTCGCTCGAGGAGCTCTACTCCAGCGGGGTCAGCGCGACCCCCTGGCACCTGCCGACAGCGGCCCCCAAACGCCCTCAAACTGCTGCCATTATTGGCGGTGGAATCTCCGGCGCTACTATTGCCAGGGCCTTGGCGGAACGTGGAGTTCAAGTACGGGTCTTTGAACGAGGAGACTCCCCCGGCAGCGGTGGCTCAGGCAACAACCAAGGCATTCTCTACGGAAAGCTCTCCCCCAAGCCAGGACCAAATGGCGACTTTAACCTGCACGCCCTGATGTTCGCCCAGCGCTACTATCGCCAGCACTGCCCTCAGGTAGCGCATTTCAGCGGCCTGCTGCAATTAGCCCAGACCGAAAAAGAGCAACTGCTCCAGTCTCAAATTGCCGCATCCTTGGCATTATATCCGGGGCAAATGGTGGCACGAGCTGTAACCTCAACCGAGGCCAGTGAGCTGGCTGGCGTTCGCCTGCCTTTCTCGGGGCTCTATTTCCCTGACGCAGGCTGGCTGGAACCGCAGAAAGTCTGCAGCGCCCTACTGGAGCACAAAAATATTGAATGGCGTCACACCAGCAATATTGATCTGCTGGAGCACTCAGGTGGCAGTTGGCTACTGCAAGCTGGCAGTGAAAAAATTGAAACCGACATTGTGGTGCTCTGTGGGGCCAATGATATTCGCAGTTTCGCCCCAGCTACCGCCTTGCCACTGAGACCCATACGAGGCCAGGTATCCCGAGCACTGGCTACAGCTGGCTCTGCAAAGCTCAAAATGGCCCTTTGCGGCGAGGGTTACATCACCCCCGCATATGAAGGCCGCCAGAGCTTTGGGGCAACATTCAAGCTCAAGGAGACCGCTATAGATCTGCGAGATAGCGAACACCGGGAAAACCTGGAGACCTTGGCCGGGCTGTTGCCCGGAGTCGCTCAAGAATTTTCAGACCAGACCCTTACTGGCCGCGCCGCCCTTCGTGCCGCTACGCCAGACTACCTGCCCCTGGCGGGCCCGCTACCCAAATGGGATTCACTTGAGAATACTTACAGTGACCTGCGTAAAAACCGTAAACTACTTATCGATAAGCAGGCCAGTTACCAGCCCGGTTTATATGTCATGGGCGGATTGGGCTCCCGCGGATTTACTTATGCCCCATTAACTGCAGAAATACTTACTGCCTGGATCTTGGGCGAGCCCCTGCCGGCCAAAGCAGACCTGGTTAAAGCCCTGCACCCGGCAAGATTCGCCATTCGCAACCTCGGCAAAAACCGCAGCTAAAACCCCACTTAATCGCGCCCTTTTCCTTTTTCAGAAGGTTTCTCCGGTAGTGCCAGCAAATTGGCACTACCGGCGCCGCAGGCCACTATAGTTTTCATCGCGGCCTCTACCGTCACTCCCGGTAATATTTCCACACACTCTGCAGGTACGTGGAACACAAAGCCGGAAGTCGGAACCGGGGCAGTAGGGACATAAACGGTCATATCCCCATTGGCGTGCTGTGAAGTCACAATAGCAGTAACCGCCAGCGGGTTATCGGCCCCATGAATTCGCACTCTCGCGACTGGTCCTGACAACACTCCCTCACCGCCGCCTCCTATAAACTGGAGAACCACGTCTTTGATGGTGCTATATCCCGGCGCCAAGCGCCCCAACCAGTGATCCACATGGTGATGCAGCCAATGGCCGATACTGGTTTTTACCAATAAACCAATCAGGAAACAGCTACCCAAAATCAACGCTATCACCACAAGCCGTGCAAGGGTATCCTTAAACTCCGTGTGGGCCTCCAGCCAAACAACGGCTGGCGCTACGATTTCACTAATTTGACCAAATAGCCACTGAAACAGCAGCACAAAAATGGCTATAGGCAGCACGACTGCCAGGCCACCCAACAGGGTCAAAGTGACAAAGGTTTTTACTCTGGTCATAGACTATTGATGTACCGACTTAGAATTCGCAACTGGATACTGCTACTACTTACTACCTTGCTGCCACTGGCAGCAGAGGCACAGCTCCAATTGACCCCATTCTCCATCCTGGAAGAGCGCCAGCGCGGTGGAAACCACTTCACTCAAGGGCTTTTCTATGATGGACAGCGCTGGTGGGAAAGCAGCGGATTATATCGCCGCTCCTGGCTTGCCGAGTATACCGACCCAGCAGCAAAACCCGTAAGGCGCAAATGGTTACCGCGTAAACTTTTTGCCGAGGGCCTCACGGTTCTTGGGGGCAAACTTTACCTGCTTACCTACAAAGCCGGCGAGGCCCATATCTACCGAGCCAGTGACCTTCATCACCTGGAGATCCTTAACTACAGCGGTGAAGGTTGGGGACTTACCAGCGATGGCACACACCTGATTATGAGCAACGGCAGTGACGAACTTGCTATTCGCGACCCGGATAATTTCAAAATACTACGCAAACTCAAAGTAAAGGGTGCAGGGGAAAAGTGGTCGCACTTAAACGAACTTGAGTTTGCTCAAGGTATGATCTGGGCAAATATCTGGCAGGACAACCGTATTATTGCCATAGATCCGAAAAGCGGACAGGTAATAGGCGGTATAGATCTGCAGCAACTGACCCCAGATGTACGCAATCATCCGGATACTGTGGCCAATGGCATAGCCTGGGACAAGGAGCGCAACGGCCTCTGGGTAACGGGGAAATACTGGAAACAATTATATTTGATTCGCCCGCAAGGGCTCGGCTTCAACAACCCCGATACCATAAAACCTGAAGCATCAAAAGTTAGCGCTTCTGGTCGATAACCGTCAGTACACCGCCATTGCGTAGATAGTCCATAGACGAAAGCTGTAATTGCAATTCGAAACCATAGCCACGGCTTTGGAGGCTGACACCATCTAACCCATCTTCACCATCGTAAAGCACTGTGGATTGGCCGCTCTCATCCTGCCACTGGATTCCTTCCACTTTACGCATTCCCGGTAATTCAAGGGTTACCAAAGTGAACTCTTCGGGGAGTGGCTGCAGCTCCACTTGCGCAACACCTGATACGGTAGCAAGAGAAAATACCAGCTGGTTTTCCGGGGCGGAACGCCACCCCAAATGAGTATCTGCAACAACAGACTGCGCTAACTCACGTGGAGCAATAGATGAGCAACCCAGAGGCCCAGCCAAAGTACAAAACCACAACACAAAATACAGGATCAAAGTGCGCATAGCCCTATCCATAGCCGGTCGCTGTGATAGCTTGCGATTATACCCCGTGATTCATCTCACAAAACAAAAACTGCCATTGCATGGTATTTCAAGAAAAAAACGATAAATAAACTCACCGCACAAACCTGCCCTGCGGGGTATACTCCGCCGCCATGAATTCTCCACAGCATATTCTCGAACACGTCTTCGGCTATACCCATTTCCGCGACCCACAAGAAGCGGTGATCAATACTTTGATGGCCGGAGAGGACGCCTTGGTTTTAATGCCTACCGGTGGGGGGAAATCCCTGTGCTATCAGATCCCAGCCCTGGCCAGACCTGGCTGTGGAATAGTGATATCCCCTCTTATCGCCTTGATGCAAGATCAAGTGGAGGCGCTACAGGAAGCGGGTATACGCGCGGCTTTCCTGAATTCTTCACTTTCCTACGATGAAGTACAGTCGATAGAACACCAGCTTTTGCACGGCGAACTGGATCTTCTCTACTTGGCGCCGGAACGGCTTTTACAGCCTCGTACTCTTGCTCTCCTGCAGAGAATCCAGCTGTCATTATTTGCCATTGATGAGGCCCATTGTGTATCCCAGTGGGGGCACGACTTTCGTGCAGATTACCTGCAATTGAACTGCCTGCACGAGCAGTTCCCCAGAGTGCCACGAATCGCCCTGACAGCGACCGCCGATAAGCGCACTCGTGCAGAAATTGCCCAGCGCCTGGATCTTGAGGGCGCACGTCATTTTGTCAGTAGTTTTGACCGCCCCAATATCCAGTATCGCATCGAGCCAAAAGATAACCAACGCCGCCAAATGCTGCAGTTCCTCAAAAATGACCATGGAAGTAATGCCGGGGTTATCTATTGCCTGTCCCGCGCCAAGGTGGAGAATACTGCTGAGTGGCTGTGCCAACAGGGGTTTACGGCCCTGCCCTATCACGCTGGCTTGCCAGTAGAGACCCGGGCTGAACACCAGCGGCGTTTCCTGCGAGAGGAAGGTGTTATTGTCGTCGCTACCATTGCCTTCGGTATGGGAATCGACAAACCGGATGTCCGTTTTGTTATCCATCTGGACCTGCCCAAAAGTATCGAAGCCTACTACCAGGAAACCGGGCGAGCCGGACGGGATGGGGAACCCTCCATCGCATTGCTACTTTATGGCCTTGAGGACGTAGTAAAACTTGGACAAATGGTGGAAGCATCCGAGGGCAGTGAAGAGCACAAGCGCCAGGAACGTGCTCGCCTCAATGCCATGCTTGGCTTGTGCGAAATTACCAGCTGTCGCCGCCAGTCTCTTCTGCATTATTTTGCAGAGGACCTGGAAGAGCCCTGCGGTAACTGCGACACCTGTCTTGAACCTCCCGCGACCTGGGACGGCAGCGAAGCTGCTGTCAAATTGCTCTCCTGCGTCTATCGAACCAGCCAGCGCTTTGGTGCCAGCCACGTAATCGACGTACTGCGGGGCTCAGAAAATGAGAAAGTGCGCAAATTTGGTCACGATCAACTCTCCACCCATGGGATTGGTAAAAGTCTTTCCACTATCGAGTGGCGCGCGGTGGTCCGCCAGCTAATCGTGCGCGGCTACCTGGAGGTTGAGGGTGAATATCAATGTTTAAGACTGACAGAAATCTGTCGTCCCTTATTACGAGGTGAAGAAACTCTATTCTTGCGCAAGCTGCCAAATAATGCGACTCAAACACAAACTCGGAATACCGCGAATCTCGAAGAGCTAGCCCCAGAGGAGCAGCCGCTGTGGGAAGCCCTGCGTAACTGCCGTAAGCAACTGGCGGAGGAGCGTGGTGTGCCTCCATATGTCGTATTTCACGATGCCACCCTAAGAGGCATGGTCAAGGCTCACCCGTACACTCGAGCAGAGTTACTTAAAGTTTCCGGTGTAGGTGACAGTAAGCTCGAGCGCTTCGGGGATGCTTTTCTCGCCGTCTTGCGGGATTTCCCCAAGCTGTAGAACCTTTTATCTCCTGGGATTTTTTCCACCTTGGGTTTACCTGTGTTAAAAAGGCGGAAAGAAGTAAAAAAATAATGCGTTAATCCCCAGCGAGAAAATCCTATGAAAGTGATAGGCCACCTGATTAATGGCGCCCTGACCCATAATGATGACAGTGGTGCCGGTTTCCGCCTACAGGATGTCACCAACCCCTCTACCAATGAAGTTCTCGGCAAAGTTTCACTAGCCAGTAAAGCTACCGTGGAAGAGGCCATTGCAGCTGCCGAAACCGCCTACCCTGCCTGGCGTAACACCCCGACCGCCAAGCGTGTGCGGATCATGTACCGCCTGAGAGATCTGCTGGAACAAAACGCAGACAAGATTTGTGAACTGATTACCCTGGAGCACGGCAAGGTGCTTAACGATGCGATGGGAGAACTGCAGCGCGGGATTGAGAATATAGAGTATGTCTGCTCAGCTCCTGAAATGCTCAAAGGAGAACACAGCAAAAATGTCGGCCCCGCAATTGACTCCTGGAGCGAATTTCAGCCCCTAGGTGTCTGCGCAGGGATCACTCCTTTTAATTTCCCGGCGATGGTCCCTTTATGGATGTGGCCAATGGCCATTGCCTGCGGCAACACTTTCATACTGAAACCTTCAGAGCGCACTCCTTCCTCAGCCCTATTTATTGCAGAATTAGGTATTGAGGCAGGTATCCCTGCAGGAGTCTTAAATGTCGTCAACGGTGATAAAGAAGCTGTAGATACAATACTCACCGATAAGCGTATTCAGGCAGTTAGCTTTGTCGGCTCTACTCCGATTGCGGAATATGTTTATACCACCGGCACCGCACATGGAAAACGAGTTCAAGCATTTGGCGGAGCCAAAAACCATGCCATAGTGATGCCCGATGCTGACCTGGATAACGCTGTCGCAGCCCTAATGGGAGCCGCTTACGGCTCCTGTGGCGAACGCTGTATGGCCATTTCTGTAGCTGTCGCAGTTGGGAATGATACAGCCGATACCTTAGTCGAGAAACTCAAAGAACAGATAGCCACACTCAAAGTTGGCGATGGCATGGACAACCAGAATGACATGGGTCCATTAGTTACTTCTGCCCACCTGGAAAAAGTTCAAGGCCTTATAGCCACAGGGGTCGAGGAAGGTGCGAAGCTGGTTATCGATGGTCGCAATTTAAGGACTCCAGGCTTAGAGCAAGGTAATTACCTTGGAGCCTGCCTGTTCGATCATGTTAAACCTGAAATGATAATCCATAGCAGTGAAATATTTGGCCCTGTTCTTTGTATTATGCGTGTAGAAACCATGCAGGAAGCCATGGATATTATTGATCGCCATGAGTACGGAAACGGAACTTGTCTATTCACTCGTGATGGAGAAGCGGCTCGATATTTTAGTGACAATATCAAAGTCGGCATGGTAGGTATCAATGTTCCGCTACCCGTACCCGTCGCACATCACAGCTTCGGCGGCTGGAAGCGTTCACTCTTTGGCGATTTACATGCATACGGACCGGATTCGGTACGCTTTTACACCAAACGTAAGACCATTACTCAACGCTGGCCGGCAAGCGGGGTTAGAGAGGGAGCCCAGTTTAGCTTTCCAAGTAATGGATAGTTGTAAAGGTACTTCGGGGCTCGTAGCTAGCCCCTTATCAACTAAAAATAAAAACCACTTCCGGCGCTATGGAAATAAAATTAAAAGCAGATCATTTACTATTTAAGCTATCTTACACAATAAATCAACCACTACTGCATTATTAACAACCACCAACACCCTACATTTCAATCTCCATAAACCAAGAGAAAATCTCAAGATCACATAAAAAGTTAAGCGAGATCAGAAATTAAAATATATAAGAAAAATTCTCACCATAAAATTCAGAAAATGAATTATCGATGGAATGCAGAGGAGAAATTTTTAGACTTAAAAAAGGATGCGATAGACAGTATCTTAAAAAATGAAAGGGGTGCACAGCACCCCTTGCAAGGTAAGATTAATTACCAGTGGAAGTCAAACTTATAACCTACACCGATATTAAAAACCCAGGGATCAAACAGATAATCACCGCCAAATCTATGACGATAGTTCACCTGCCTTGGTACATCTGTGAAGAAAGTATCAACTTCAATATCAGTATCAACATCATAATATATACCAGCAATATTTATTAGCCAGCTACTATCATGACCAAAAGTAAAGTCAACACCAATTTGCCAGGTATAACCCCAATTATCCCCCAGGTTTAGCCGACCACCCCAGAATTCACTCCTTCCAGTGAATGGGTTGATCCAACCCCAATCTCTTAGGCGCTCACTGCTGAAGTCGGTATAGTTAATACCAACACCCATGTAAGGCTGTATCAGGCAGCTAGGAGGCAGAGGATACCAGTTCAGGTATGCAGCCGTCATCTGGGGTTCCCAGCGGGCAAAATCACCTCTACGGCCGAACTCACGCAAACCAAAGCGATTATGCCAGCCATCTCGACGTCCACCGGTATGGCGATCACCATCGGTATAGCTTAAAGAAACACTCCAGTGATCCCAAGGCTTCCATTCCGCATTAATAAACCAACCCCATTCGTCACTTGGGTCGATATTAGTTCTAAAAGCGCCCCATTGACGATTGAAATTAGGGTTAATAGGATCCGGCCAGATAAGCAAACTATCAGCAAAAGTCACATTATCCGAATTCGGAGAAATGTAAGCACCACCAATACGGACCTTAAATTCCTGTGTAGGCGGTGGCGGAGGGGCATAGCCAGCGGGTCCTGCCGAAGCGACACTAGAGATTGCTAAGGCGAGGGGCGTCATTACGGGTATCAGAATACGCGTCATCTTCATTTGTGGTAACTCCATTGAAATTCAGCAGATCAAACAGCAATCAGCCCAATCAATGGTCAGTCTAGTCGCACGAAAATACGGGTGTAGAAAAAACGCTCAATTGTTGGCGCCTAAACTTAGTTTTTTATTTTTATGGCAGATATAAAATCTTTTGGCGCGTTATTGATTAGTCAGAATAGTGGTTAGTTACGGTTTTTATGGCTTAATCTATTTTACCTGCTTATCCATACCCCTCCCAAGATGCCTCTCTCTACCCAGCTCTATTGGGCGGATAATGAATACAAGATGAACTAGGCGGGTAGATAGAAAAAGAAAAAAATGACAAAAAAAGAACAGACTCGACAGATAGTATAAGAGCTACATAAGGCTCTTCATTTGAGCTTTATGTAGCCAAACCTAGGGGAGGAGTTATCTATAAAACGATGAAACCTAATTTCTCAAAATAACTAAGGCACTTATTTGCCTTTGCTTTTACTCCCGCCTTGGCATTCAGGGCTACTCGGAGCCTCGCCTTGCCATTCATCTGGCGCATAAGTATGTAATGCAAGCGCATGTATCGGGCCAGCCATTTCATCAGAAAGAGCAGCATATACCTTTTGGTGGCGCTGAACTTTTCTAATGGAGTTAAAAACATCACTAACCAAAACCACCCGGAAATGCATCTCTGAGCCCACTGGCACATTGTGCATATGGCTTTCACACTGGACATCAATATATTGCGGGTTAAATACGGCGCTTAATTTTTCTTCTATTTTTTGGGCAAGACTCATAAGATCTCTCAAAAACTCAATAGGGTGAAGTATGCGTGTTTAGCTCTGACGAATAAAAAGAATGGGGGTATTAACACCCCACAATCAACTTACAACTTTTGCCTTACGCTTTCTTTCCTCAACAACTGCTTCATAGGCGACAGTGATGCTTTTCATCTGATCTTCAGCATGGCGCATAAACTCTTCAGGGAGGCCTTTGGCGGCTATTTTATCTGGGTGATACTCTGCAGCTTTGCGCCTATAAGCCAGCTTCAGATCTTTATCACTGGTCTCCGGAGAGCAGCCAAGTACCGCATAGTGCTGCTTCAGATCGGATGCGCTGTTTCCACCCCGTCGCCCAAATTCATTCTGCATGGCAGTAAAAAGAGATTCATGCAGCCCCAGGTCAGCAGTGATTCGGCGTAAAATTTCTTCTTCCGCAGCATGTAATTCACCGTCCGCATAGGCAACAGCAAACAAAAGGCGATAAACCATTTCACGCATTGCTTGATCGTGCACCAGCATCCGGTACTGCCTGGCATAATCATAAATACTGTACTTATCAGTCTTCGCATTCTCAAAAATACGAATAGCATCTTTGCGCTCTTCACCTCCGAGGCGAAGATTATTTTGGATGAACTCCTCAATCAGCTGCACTTCCGCCTTGGAAACAAGCCCATCGGCCTTGGCCATCTTCGCCAACATGGAAAATAGCGTCACGATAAAAATTGTCTGTGCTCCATCTCGATTAAGCACAGCCTTGGCACCACCCAAGCGCCGCAGCCCTGAGCCGAAGGAGCTACCTACCCAAGCACCCAAAGCTGCTCCAATGGGCCCTCCGAACATAAAGCCAAACCCGGCGCCGATTCCCGCCCCTAACCAGGACATACTCTCTCCTCCGAGTGCCAATCAGCACTCCAATATCAGATATTTCTACTTGAAAGAGCGCACATAATACCACGCAGAAGTTTGCGCCAAGATACATTTATGACTTATCGGTCAAAAATCGCTTGGCTTAGATGTACAATGCAGGCTGGATATCCTTATCAAGTCCGCTAGCTGTCCCTGGCAATCTGCCACAATTAAGGTTGAGTATTCTTCCCAGAACTGAGGACGGATTAAATGAAACTGCGACAAGCAGTACGTTTATTACCACACATGGCCTTTTGCGCATCACTGTTTCTGGTTTTCACGGCCTGCGAGAACCGAGCGGGCAAGCACAGCCAGACTGCTGAAACGCAGGATGCCAGAGCTGACAAAACCGGACATCAGGACTGGGAAACTATCGTAGAGGTTCTCCTGCACCCCCGGTGCCTAAATTGCCATCAGCTAGAGATGCCCCTGATCAACGAAGGTTCCCCACATATCCCTCGTGTAGAGCGAGGCCCAAATAATATGGGATCAGGGACCATGCAGTGCCGCAATTGTCACTCCAATCAAAACAATCCTGTGACAGGAGCACCAGGTGCCCCAGGATGGGCCATGGCACCAATCGAACTTAACTGGTCACATATGTCTTCAGCTCAAATCTGCAAGCTCCTTACAACCCCACAAGATAATGGCGGCCGCTCTCCCGAGAGCCTACTGAAGTTTATGAGTGATAACCCACTGGCACTCTGGGGCTGGAACCCAGGGGGAAAAAGGCAACCCGTGACCATTCCACATGAAAAGCTGATTGAAGCTATGAAAGGATGGATTGCTGCAGGCACGCCCTGTCCCCCAGAACGCACCTCAAACTAACTCAATCAAGGTTTATTCAATAAAAGCGAGCCATGATTTAAGCTCGCTTTTATTGCTTATCCGCAGCTAAAACTAAACACTTTACTGTCAACTAAAAAAAGCCTATCAATTTATCCAACCAACTACCGTCCCCACCCCTCCAAACAATGAAAAGGTCCTCCTGGGACTGAACACGCCCCCCTTCAACCTTAAGTTTCACTCCCCCCATCTCATCCACTAGCGCTTCTGGAAGGAAGGCAAGTAATTCAGCCTGCATTACAAGCCGGCAAAGCACGCCATAATCATTCACAACCGCGTGTATTTTTCTTGAGAAGAGATCTTCTGGCCACCCATCACTGCCTATACCCCGCTCCTCCCCACAGAAAGGAGATATTCGTGGAGCAGCAAAAGGGTATTGCAAAATATTGTCCAACGTCACCACCACTTCGGAATGACCACCACTGGCCAATGGATGCTCAGGGCCAGCCGCTATACACATGCAGGTTGAGCCAATACTGTGGACCTCCATAGAAGAAGGAACCTGCCCTAGCACCACTCCCGAAATTAGTGCCATATCCACCTCACCCCGAATCAGCATCTTAAGGGCCAAAGACTCAAAAGCAGATATAAATGACAGGCGTATGTTTGGCTGGTATATCGTTACTTGCTTCTGGATGTGTGCAGCCCAAGTTAACTGCAACATGGCAGGCGCAGCTATCCGGCATTCCAAGTGAGTACCAAGACCGCCAACTTCTACCCGGGCTTTCCTGGCAAGAGTAACAATCTCACTAGCACGACTTTGTAGTCTGCGACCCTCATCATTGATCTTGAGTTGCTTTCCCACACGCTCAAAGAGGCGTACACCCAGCTCCCCCTCAAGACGGCGCAAAATTTTACTCAGCCCCCCAGGCGTCATGTCCAGTCGGTCAGCAGAACGTTGCAGGTTCTCAGTAACGGCAATATCGAGAAATTTCTCTAATGCTTCTATTTCCATTTTGGAATCAAATATTGAGTAAAATGAATCGATTCATCACTAATGTACATCTAGAATCCCTAAGTCTCAAAAACGTAGAAAAGCACAGTAGTAACCGATGAAGAAATTTGTTCTGGCCTGGATGATTTTCATTCAATCAAGCTTATCCCCGGCACTAGCATCAGCTCCCTCCCATAATGACCACTCAATCGGCGTTCATGGTATGGCACTGTTTTCTATAGATGGCCAGTTGATAGCTTCTCATATGCCTCTTCATGGCGGGCGCCACAGTCACCAGATTATTCTTACACTTAAAACCAATGACCACGTCAAAGTGGACGATTTAGTTCAGGGCTCTGAACTTATCACGCTTGAGCCCGAACAATTCTCATTAAACAAACTACGCAGTGGAGAGTTAAAGTCCTTTTCCGCCAGAGTATTTAAAGGACACTTTGAGAGGGGGGGTAAAGCTGGCCAGGATCCTATTCGTTTTGAAGTAACAGGAAAATTACTAGATCACCCCTTAAGACAAGGGGGAAATGGTTCCTATCAACTAGTACAACATAATAATTTTGCACTACTGATCCATGAGATAGCTTCCAACCCTAGTTTCGACCAAATTCTGCTAGTCAACGTCACTCCAAATTCCCCGATAGAAATTAGTATTGATAGTGAAAAACCACTAACGAGCAAGAGCTGGCCTGAAAAGTTGACAAAGGCAGGCATTGACTTAAAGAAGCAACTGTATTTTGAAAGACAGGACTTTCAATAAAGTGGGTAAACATATTTTAATTATCCAACATGAGGAAACCGAAGGAGCAGGATATATTTCAGACTGGGCCCGAGATCATCATGTTTCACTTACCACAGTAAACCCACAAAATTCTCATCTGCCAAAAGGCCAGTTTGATGGCATCATTCTCTTGGGTGGGATGATGAACGTTGATGATCGCCATAAATTGCCATGGCTTGCCGATGAGATTGAATGGTTGAAAGGTTATATTGAGCAAGCTGTGCCGATATTAGGCATTTGCCTGGGCGCACAGATTCTTGCCTATATATTGGGGGCAAACATCCGACCATTAGATCAGGAAGAGATGGGCTGGCTACCAATAAAAGGCTCCCACAAACTAAACCTGAATATCGAAAAAGTATTTCAAGCCCATAGCTATTATTTTGATATCCCGATTGGAGCCGAGCGCCTAGCCGAATCTGAGCAATGTCCAAACCAGGCATTTTTATTCAAGGAAAAAGTACTGGGTATACAATTTCACCTAGAGTGGCCACAAAAAGTTATTGCCGCACTATTCCCGGGCTTTTATAAATCCTACGGTTCCCCTCAAAGCAACCACATAGCAAGTAAAAAAGCACTATTTAGACTACTTAATACCCACTTCGCACTCTAGATTAAGCCATAACTTAATTTTCAGTAAAAAAAGGGAGTAAGCCAAAGCGGCGTTCTAGCAGTTAAATGACTAACAATGGAAACCCGTGGGGGAAAATCGGACGAGGGCCTACAAACGCTTATTGTAAGCATCATCAGGATAGCAGGCCCTATCATCCAAAAACTTATTCGTTAGAACAGGTAATTTTATTTTCGAAACAGACTCCGCCGCGTTGAGAGCAGGTCTCAAGCAACTTCCCTTTCGCCTCTACACGAGTGAACCCTTTAGAATGCATACCTCCCGCTCGCATATCCTTCATATAGCATGCCCACTTAGGACGCTCCTCTACGGGTTGGAGCACCACCCCTGTTTGCGCTCCATTCGATTGTTCCTCAACCATCGTTTGTAACTGCAAAATCATATCTTGCATAGAACGAATGTCCTTACGAAGCCTCACAACCTCTTTCTTCAACTTGCGAACTTCACTTGAACTCTGATCTTCACCCCTAAGGGAATGAACCTCATTGCGAAGCTTTACAACCTCCCTCTTAATCTCTCTAAGGTCTTGTGAGGTTACATGATTGTCATGAGCCATGACTGGAGCAGAGAATAAGGCCAGGGAAATAAGGAGAGGCAAACTACGCATACTTGTACTTCCAATACAGTTTCTTATAGCACGAAATTAACTGGAAGAAATATAACGTAATTAACCTTAACTCAAAATGAATTTTGTTTTGGGAGAGAACCTCTAAAGCCTGCGAAAAGGCATCATTAAAATTGGCACAAATCTAATTTGTACTTTGAGGACTCGTTATTCTTCGATTATCAAAAAGCCACGAAAAGTAAACAAAATCAACAGCCAAAATGGCTGCAATTTCTGACTAGATTACGAGTCTCTTACTGCAGGACAACGAAAAAGGGGCAAACCGAAGCTCGCCCCTTTTTTGAAGTTACTAATCAGATAAATCAACCACCCGCAAGGCTACGCACCATACTGATCATCACTCCGGCTGCAACCGCAGAGCCAATGACACCTGCCACATTCGGCCCCATTGCATGCATCAACAGGAAGTTATGGGGGTTGGACTCAAGCCCAACTTTATTTGATACCCGCGCGGCCATTGGTACAGCAGATACTCCAGCAGAGCCAATTAAAGGGTTCACTTTGTGCTTACTAAACACATTGAGCAACTTGGCCATCAATACGCCCGCAGCAGTACCAATAGCAAATGCCACAATACCCAAGGCGAGAATACCGAGGGTTTTTGGATCCAGGAATTTATCGGCGGCAAGCTTGGAGCCGACAGACAGACCGAGGAAAATTGTAGTGATGTTGATCAGGGCATTCTGGGCAGTGTCGGATAAGCGAGCCACTACACCACACTCTCTCATCAGGTTGCCAAAACAGAACATACCTAACAGTGGAGCTGCCGCCGGCAGGAACAGGGCAACCAGGATCAACAATAACAGCGGGAAAGTAATCTTCTCTCTCTTGCTCACATGCCTCAACTGTACCATCTCAATGCGACGCTCCTGCTCTGTAGTCAGGGCACGCATAATCGGCGGCTGGATCATAGGGACCAATGCCATATAGGAATAGGCTGCCACGGCAATTGCACCAAGGAGATCTGGAGCTAGCAGGCTCGAGACATAGATGGCTGTAGGACCGTCCGCGCCGCCGATAATCCCGATAGCCGCTGCATCAGCAATTGAGAAATCCATAATCCCAGCCACAGAGAGACCTACCGCCCCAAGCACCGTGGCAAAAATACCAAACTGAGCGGCTGCCCCCAGGAACAAGGTGCGAGGGTTGGCAAGTAGCGGGCCAAAATCCGTCATGGCACCAACCCCCATAAAGATCACCAGGGGTGCCACACCGGAAGCAATAGCTACCGAATAAAAGTTGTACAACATTCCATTATTGAAACCGGCATCCCTTGCAAACTCTGCAGCCTGAACCTGCACTGCAGCTGGCGCACTACCTAAGGCCTCCTTCAATGCCCCCAAGCTCGCCCCGCTCTCCAAGCCGAGAATCTGCCCCATCTGAGCCAGCACACTGGCATCTCCCTGAGTCAGTGCTGTTTCTGCAGCAGAAAGTGCCAGATCGGCCCCAGGAATATTTGCCAGGATTCCACCAAAGCCGATAGGAACCAGCAGCAGCGGCTCAAATTTTTTGCGAACGGCAAGGAATAGCAATCCCAGCCCCACAATAATCATGACAAACTGGCCAGGCGCCATTTGAGAAACGCCGGACGATTGCCAAAGACTGATTAAATTATCCACTTGCGACTCCTACCTGCTATGCGATAGACAGCAGGGCATCACCCACCGCCACGGAATCGCCCTCTTTGACTGCCACATTGGCAACATTACCGCTTCGGGGAGCACTCACCACAGTTTCCATCTTCATAGCTTCCAGAACCAGGATGGCCTGCCCCTCATTGACCTGATCACCTGGTTTCACCATTACCTTGAAGATATTACCTGCGAGCGGCGCATTTACTGGCTCTCCGCCAGTTGCAGATATTGGGCTGGTATTAGCAGCAGGAACAGGGGCAATACCATTTACCGGAGCAACACCAGTCAGGTCACCACCATCCGCAACTGTAACGGTGTAACTCTGCCCTTCTACAGTAACTGTATAGACCTCCTCACCTTTATCATTCTTGACCGCACTATTCTCCTTTCCGGTTGGAACCGGCTCAAAAGCATCGGGGTTATTGCGGTTTTTCAGGAACTTCAAACCAATCTGCGGGAAGAGTGCATAGGTGAGTACATCGTCGATTTCACTCTCTCCATTGGTGAGTGCAATATCCTGCTCGCCGGCCTTCTCCTGCAGTTCTAAAGTGAGCTTATCCAATTCAGGGGTGATCAGGTCGGCCGGTCGGCAAGTGACTGGAGCTGCTCCGTCGAGCACACGGGTTTGCAGCTCTTTATTGACCTCGGCAGGAGTTGAGCCGTACTCACCTTTTAGAACAGCAGCCGTTTCTTTTGAGATAGATTGATAACGCTCGCCGGTCAGCACATTCAGCACCGCCTGGGTGCCGACAATCTGCGAGGTGGGAGTTACCAGTGGGATATACCCCAAATCCTGACGCACTCGGGGAATTTCTTCGAGAACTTCATCGAGGCGGTCCCCCGCGCCCTGCTCACGCAATTGGTTCTCCATATTGGTCAGCATACCGCCCGGAACCTGGGCCACCAGGATACGGGAGTCCACGCCTTTCAGAGACCCCTCAAATTTCACGTACTTCTTGCGCACCTCGCGGAAATAAGCCGCAATCTCTTCCAGCAGGTTGATATTCAGCCCGGTATCGCGCTCAGTGCCCTCCAAAATAGCTACCAAGGCTTCAGTAGGGCTGTGACCATAGGTCATAGACATTGAGCTGATAGCCGTATCGACATTGTCGATTCCGGCCTCGATACACTTAAGAGCTGTCGCGGTAGAGAGGCCTGTCGTTGCGTGGCACTGCATATGGATAGGAATATCCACTGCCGCCTTCAAGCGAGTCACCAGCTCATAACCTTCATATGGACGCAAGAGGCCCGCCATATCCTTAATGGCAATGGAGTCCGCGCCCATATCCTCAATTTGACGACCCAAGTCTACCCATAGATCCATGGTATGCACTGGGCTCACTGTATAAGAGATAGTGCCTTGAGCGTGCTTATCCTGCTTTTTAACTGCGGCCAGTGCAGTTTTCAGGTTACGCATATCATTCATGGCATCGAACACGCGAAACACGTCCACACCATTTTCAGCAGCGCGCTCAACAAATTTTTCCACCACGTCATCCGCATAATGACGGTAACCAAGAATATTCTGGCCGCGGAATAACATTTGCTGGGGCGTATTGGGCATAGCTTTTTTCAGCTCACGAATACGCTCCCAAGGATCTTCGCCGAGATAGCGAATACAGGAATCAAAAGTGGCACCACCCCAGGATTCCAGTGACCAGAATCCTACTTTATCCAGTTTTTCCGCGATGGGCAGCATATCGTCCAGTCGCAGACGTGTTGCGAACAGTGACTGGTGGGCGTCGCGCAGGACTACATCGGTAATCCCCAATGGCTTTTTAACCTCAGTCATGGGTTATCTCTCTCGGCAGAAATGATTAAATGTTGTTCAGATGCGAATTAATACGGCTAGCGTTTTTTTCTATGTTGTTCGATTGCCGCTTTGATAACAGCATGCAGACGCGCGTTATCGCCTGATGGGGAGTTTGTTGAAGATACGGCCGGCTCGGCCTCGGGAAAATAACGTGTGATAACTCGGGACATAATACTGGTACCAATCACCAGCAATAACAGGAAAGTAAAAACAATCCCCATCCCGAACAGCGTAATATCCAGTCCCTGTTGAAAAAGTAAATCTTGCACTATCTTATTCCCCCTAAGTTTTCAGGCGCGATCAAAACCATCCCCACTCGTGCCTGCCCCTATAATTTTTGCGCCAGCTTGAGGTCAGCCTCGCCCTTGCAGGAGTCTTTTCAAACCCTCTATCGCATGTGCCTATCCGTCCCGCAATCTAATTCCCGAGACTTGCAAATACAACCACCCCAAAACTTCCCTGGGCACAATTTACAAAACTATCTACTATCTGAGCCCCATTCAGCAGCATGGAAGCTTGAACAATTATCTATTATCAATACAAGTTGCTTTTAAAATCAAACACTTAATGGTTTCAGAGGCAACTGTGACACGCTGTTCAACATGCTCAATTTTAGTGCACGCCCCCTTCGCATAGAGGCTGATCCTCCTAAATAAAACTACGTATGAATGAGTGTTTTTACAAAACCTAACCAACTAGCTGATAGAATATGCGCCAACTTTTAGCCTTTATTTCTCCATTTTCAGCTTTATGACCGACAAGACAGATTCCCAGCAGCCAAAGATTTACCAGGCTCCTATGGAGGGAGTTATCGACCACCATGTGCGCGAACTGCTCTCAACTGTCGGAGGCGTCGATGTCTGTGTCACAGAGTTTGTGAGAGTGATAAACACCCGGTTGCCCCGTCGTGTATTTACAAGACTCTGCCCCGAACTGCTGCAAGATGCCGAAACAACCACCGGCACCCCGGTGCGCCTGCAACTGTTGGGCGGAAACCCAGAAGCTATGGCCGCGAATGCCATAAAGGCCGTCTCTGTTGGGGCAAAAGCTATCGACCTGAACTTTGGCTGCCCGGCAAAGTCCGTCAATAACAGTGATGGCGGTGCCTGCTTATTGCAAAGCCCCCATCGCGTGGAAGCGATTGTTGGCACTGTGCGCCGAGCCGTCCCGGAAAGCATCCCGGTGACCGCTAAAATCCGCCTGGGTTTTAATGACAGATCCTCTTACATGGATAACGCTATGGCGGCAGCCGCGGGAGGCGCCAATGAACTGGCAGTACACGCGCGCTCAAAGGTAGACGGTTACAAGCCACCCGCTTATTGGGAATATATCGGGGAGATTCGCCAACAGCTGGAAATACCCGTTATCGCCAATGGCGATATTTGGACTCTCAAGGAGTTTCAGCGGTGCCGTGAGGTAACAGGCTGTAGCGCATTTATGTTTGGGCGTAGCCTTTTGGCCAGGCCGGACCTCGGCTTACAAATTAAAGCCTATTGTTCGGGGGAGAACTATATCCCTATGGCCTGGCAGCAAGTATTGGAACTGCTCTGGGGATACTACCAAACAACCAGGGAAGTTTATCCAGCTAAATACCTGGGCAACCGAATCAAGCAGTGGCTGGCATATCTCAAACTCGCCTTTCCTGAAGCTCAATTATTTTTTGACAAAATTAAGCGCTTGCGAGAAGCGGAAGCGATCGAGAATCTATTTTTTCAAGAGCGCCGTGGTGAGCAAGAGAAGTTTGAGGCTGCTTGAGTAAAGCTATCGTCCGCCAAGCGATACAGAGACTTTACCCTGCGTGGTGAGCGCGAGCTGACCCAGCAACAGATGGCCGACGCCACCGGGGTTCATGTCAATCGGCTTCGGCGCTATGAAGCCGGGGCAACACAGCCTTCCCTGGAGGCGTTAAAAAAGATTGCTGTCGCCATGAGTATCACCATTGACTCACAGGTATTCGAAGAAGACGAGCGCGGACTGGATGAGCAGCTAAGTCTGCAATTTGAAGCTATCAGCCAACTGCCAACGGAAGAGAAAGAGATCGTCAAGGAGTTGCTGGACGGGATGATTATTAAGTATCAATCCCGGCGTTGGGATGCCAAGCGGCAAGTCGGTTAAACAAAAAACCCCGCTGGGGTCACCAGCGGGGCTTTTAGTGGACATCCAGAAACAGGCTATTTATTTGAAATTAGGATGATTTGACATAAAACAACTGATATAAAAATTAGGCACTGAGCCCAAAGCAATTTTTTTAACCTGGCAACCCTTTTCCTAGTAGAATGACTTTCAATTGATTCTAAATCAGAGCTAACAAGCCATTTAAAAAATACAAATGATTTATTAATTTCACTACTGAAGTCCACACCAAAATCTTTTGATTCTAAAATTAATTTAGATACTTTACGACTTTCAAATAGCCAAAATGCAGTTGTAAATACCAATCCAATAAATCCAATTAAACATAATGTAGCTATCGTCATCAGCATTTATCCCCCTTCGCAATCTATTTAATTAAATCAGTTACTAAGTGACGCCGCCTGTGCCTTGGATTCAACTTAAAGGTAAATGGCTAGCTAAGGCCGGATTTAACATCGACACACCGATCAAAATTGAAGTGAATGATGGCAAATTGGTATTAACCGCCGAATAAAAAACAAAGCCCCGGGAGATTATACTGCTGGGACTTTCAATTAAATTTTATTCGTTACGCCCCCTTTAACCAACTGGCCGACAATAGCCCGTATAACGGTAGCCTGTAATAATCCCCTCCTGATTCACTGTCCAGTAATGAATACAGGAAGGGTCTAATTTTTTAAGGTGGTATTTATATTCTTTTTGGCAATCCGATAATGTTTTTATCTCGTCGGGTGGACCATTTAAATCACTGTACAATGTGATCGGCTCTCCGATAAGTACTTTGCTTTTATCATCCCAAGAAACAAAATACGAACATCCCACAAAAAGCACTACCACCAGTAATAAATAAGCGTTACGCATAGTTAGTATCCCACCACATAGGGTAATTGGCGACCACGGTCTCTTTCTTTATTGCGACTATACGTTGTCGCAACACCAATAATCTGACCAGTATTGAGATAGGTTAAGGGCTGTCCCAACGCTGCTGCATAGGTAAAGGCTGCGGCTGGAATCATACCCGGGACATTTAATACATCTCGTGCAAGACCAGTACCTAGCGACACCTGCATCACATCATGCACACCAGCCACAGCATTAATCCCAGGCACTTGGTTCAGCGCTTCAGAGAGACGACCACCTTCACAGGCAACACAGTCAGGATTTAATTTTGCGTTTTGGGTGCCTATATTGTTAGCGCCTTCAACGGGCTTTTGAAGTTCTCCCTTTCCAACGGCGTCTCCTCCAGGCCCCATATCTAAGTCATAACCCACAACCTTTTTGTAAAGGCTGGGTAATCCCTGCAATGCAGTTAAGAATGCTGCAGCCTTCGCCCCATTGGCAAACTTACCACCCGATACTGCAGAGGCTGTACCGCCAACGATCGCGGCTGCAATGACTCTCGCCGCACTAAAGCCAACATTGCCAGCATCTATTGAATCTATACCTCCTGCAAAGGCCTGGGTCACACCCGCTGCGGCAAAGCCGTGTTTAAACTTCCCTCCCTGAGCCGCAGACAGTAAACCACCGGTAACCGAGTGAGCAAAGACTTTCGCTGCATAGCCATAGCCGTTCAGACCCGTACCCATGATGCCTTTGCCGACAACCCCTTTCGTTGCCCATGTCGCCCCCTGAAAGGCATTGCCAATGCCCATAAATGCCACAGCACTGAAGGCACCCAAAAAGGCCCCCTTCACAGTGCCACTTTGCACCGCTCCCGCCGCGGCGCCGCCAATTAGCACCGCTGCCGTGGCCTGAGTACTAGTGACTGCCGTACCGAAGTAGCCCCAAGCCGCACCTGATGCAGTGCCAGCTGAGTAAATGGTAATTGCCAGAGCAACCACCGGCTTCACACAGAGTCCCGGTACTTATTCCAAGAACTATACCCCGAAGGATCCGTATAAGTCAGCGGGTTGTTGTGCACATAGGCGTAGCGGTTGTAGCCCTGGACCGAAGTCACCCCATCAATCAGCGGATCTGCGGAGACAAAGCGGGCCAGGGTCGGGTCGTAGACCCGTCCGTTCATATGGATCAGGCCCACCTCATCCAGCATTTCATGGCCGGTATAAATGAAGTGCTATTTAAGCGCTTCAAGCTGCTGGAGACTTTTGATGATCAAGACAAGGACACGGTGATTCGGGTGATCGATGCGATTATCGCCCAGCGCCAGGTGGAACATGCCATGCGGCCATTAGAGCGCTAACTACTGGTAGTTAGCGCTCTAGGTTTCTTATTTTTTGGGGGGCAAAAATCAATTTCCCAAGTATAAAAAGTAAGCTTGCCCGGGCGTTTTACAATTTCTATATATTGAGTTCAAGCCTTCTCAAAAAGACTCTTATACCATTTTCTTGACGCATCATCCTTCAACCAATCTACAACATCATCAACAAAATGCGGCTCTGGTGTGATGTCCTTCCTGTTTAACTCTCGGTCAGAAAAATCAAAGGAGAAAATAAGTTTTTCCCCATCCAGCAGGCTAAAGCTCTTCTCAGCTTTAGACTTCTGTTCCACCTTAGCACTAAAGGAGGGCTCGCTTACATCGTACCAGCAATTTTTAAATAATAAAAAAAGCTTATTTTTTATCACAATTAACGCAAACAGCCTTCCATTCAGTTTTATTCCATATCCATCCTTCTTCTTTAAAGAAAAAAATCTTCTTTTCACACTTTCCACACCCTTACTAACCTCAAAAGAGATACAAGGGCAGTGAGCATTTTTAATTAGATATAAGTCAGACATTAATCACCCACCGGAGCTGTACCCAAAGTTCCAATCACTCCAAGACCGCCAAAAACTGCATCATACCCAGGATTAGAGCGGCCAAGTTTTGAGACCGCTAAAGAGTAATTACCACCAGACCTAGCCCAATAATATGAGGGGTTAAATTTAGGTACACGATATAGAAAACCAAAACTCATAACTTTTAAGGTATCCCTACCTATAGAGTTGATTGCGAAATTGGTATAAGTACTTGGCCCCGCTCTTGCCGCAAGACTAAACATTGAATAGCCAGCAGAGATACCCACACGAACGCCACCTAAGAACATTAATTCAGGAGCACTAGGCTTAGCCATACCTGTAGCTAAAGGATTAATTAACGTCCCAGTATTAGAATCAAAACTATAGGCTGTCGTACCATCTGCGCTAACTGTGTTACCAAACGGTCCGACCTCAACGGTAACCGGAACACCATTTTCATCAAAATAGGTTCCTGGCACTGGAGAAAAATTACCGGTCGGCCTCTTTTGTGCAGTAGGATGATTCTCATGATTAAAGGCCCTGGAAAACGCCGCGGTTATCGCCCCATTGGCAAATTTGCCTCCAGAGACCACCGAGGCTGTGCCGCCCACAAGCGCCGCTGCAACGACCCTCGTCGCACTAAAGCCAACATTGCCAGCATCTATTGAATCTATACCTCCTGCAAAGGCCTGGGTCACACCCGCTGCGGCAAAGCCGTGTTTAAACTTCCCTCCCTGAGCCGCAGACAGTAAACCACCGGTAACCGAGTGAGCAAAGACTTTCGCTGCATAGCCATAGCCGTTCAGGCCCGTACCCATGATGCCTTTGCCGACAACCCCTTTCGTTGCCCATGTCGCCCCCTGAAAGGCATTGCCAATGCCCATAAATGCCACAGCACTGAAGGCACCAAAAAAGGCTCCCTTCACCGTACCGCTTTGCACCGCTCCCGCCGCGGCGCCGCCGGCAGCGGCCCAGCCCACCGCCGCTGCATAATTTGTACCTTGCAGGGCCACTAGAGACTGTCCCCCGGTCCAAATGACAATGGCCACGGCGACCACCGGCTTCACCACCGAGTCCCGGTACTTATTCCAAGAACTATACCCCGAAGGATCCGTATAAGTCAGCGGGTTGTTGTGCACATAGGCATAGCGGTTGTAGCCCTGGACCGAAGTCACCCCATCGATCAGCGGATCTGCGGAGACAAAGCGGGCCAGGGTCGGGTCGTAGACCCGTCCGTTCATATGGATCAGGCCCACCTCATCCAGCATTTCATGGCCGGTATAACCGCGATTGCTACTCAGGTGATTAAAGATTCCTACATTAAGTGTGCTAACCGTATTTGCAGGCGCGCCGGCAATTTGTTCCCAGCTCAATGCATTGCGGCGCTTGCCCCAGGCATCAAAGCTGTAAACCAGCTTGTTACCCGCAGCATCTTTGGTAACCTGACCGGTGCTATCGGTAATAACATCCAGGGAGCCCTGCAAGTCTTTGTGTAAATACTGGGTGCTGGTACCGGCAATTTCATCGGATGCATTCAGCTGTACGCGCTCGATAGTAACGCCTGCGATATTATGGAAGTGGGCTTGGAGTTGACTAGCGAACCCTAAAAATTAAAAATTCCTAGCTAAAAAACTAGGAATTTTTAATTTATTTAGCAGAGACAATCAATTTTTCCAAAGAAGGATCAACTGATTCAATTATAACCTCTATTGACGCTCCCACCTTTAACTTTGAATCTTCACTTTCTTTTTTCATCAAAAGCGAAACTGCACCTGTACTTAGCTTTATGAAATAACCAAACTCAGCTTCCCTACTAACAATTCCATTAAAGGCCTCTCCAGCTCGATATATGCTTGGATTACTCCAAGGGATTTTTTCAGGGTAAATATCTTTAACTGAGCCTCTAAATCGATTATCTGCTATAGCTACTACTTTTACATCAACCTCATCAGAGCAACTGTAGTCGTCATACATTTTTTCCAAAATTCCATAAGTATCCCAATCTAAATCAATTATGCGAACAACACCTTTACACCCATCCTTAACGACCTCTAAGCCAGAATCGTTTACATTTTCAACCTTGACTCTAATTATATCACCAATTTTAAAATCCAAATTTAATCTCCTATTGAGCACCAAACTTATCATAAAGCTCATAGCTTCCCGGAGAAACATGATAAATATTTGAGCTACTATTAAATTGCTCAATAGAAGCAGGCTTGATAGTCCTTGACGACAAAGCCCCGGCAGGTTGCCCTTCCAGGGCTTTGATCTGACCCCATTATTTCCTGAGTGCATATTCTAAAATATCAAAAGCATTCTCACATATTTTTTCTGATCCATATGTGCATATTACGGGATACCATACGGTTTCTTTATCAAAGTCATTTACAATTCGATTTGATCCTAGATTTAGCCTCCTAAGCGCCAGCTCCATATCCGGACGCTCAGCCGCTATTTCAGCGACTTCGATAACGGAAAATCCTTCTGTATTAGTCGTATAGATCCCATTATGAGTTTTTAGAAAAACTAGATATTTACCACCTAACCTATCTGGCTTGTCAGAGAAATGACCTTCCCTGTGGGCAAAACTCAAAAAAGAGTTTCTCTTTTTTCCCTTTATGCTCTTTTCAAGAGATGCCTTAAGCAGATACAACCCTTCATTAGTCAACTTTCCTTCCGAGAGTTCAACAATTGCCACCACATCGGAAGAAGAAAAAAGTTGCTCTGCTGAAAAAGAAAATGGTATCTCCGCTATTGAACCTGAGCATCCAAATAGTAGTAATGAAATAATAAATTTCTTCATTTCAAATTTCCTTTACAACAATTTAGAACTTATATTGCTCCGTGGACCATTCTCCGCCTTCATATATGTGCCGCGTTACGTTGCCTCGGCCATAATCAGCAACAATCTGTGAAGGTCTCGTATAGCCTGTTGTATAAATGTCAATCCCACTAAGCTGCCTCCCTGAGGCAAATACCCAGCGGCCTCCTGCCCCAACAGTTGCCTGTAAATCTCCACTCCATACTTTCCCGCCAGATGGGTGGGTATGCCAAATGCTGTCCCGGACCTAAACGCACCATCGTGCGCACCTAAAGCAAAGCCGCCGTAGCCGCCCCATTAATAAACTTCCCACCAGTAGCCTCAGATACCAGCCCTGTAACCGCCATCTTCACCATCACATGGGTATCCTGGGCAAAACCACCACCGACCCCCGCTGAAATAAAGCCGTGGCCAAACTTGCCCCCGCCGATCTGCGCCCCCCCCCGATCACACCGCGAATGGTAATATTGGTCGTACTCCAGCCTCCGGGCATACCACTGAAGGCCGCCGCTGAAGCTGCTGCGAGTACACCATTCGCAAAGGCCCGGCCGATCTCACCGGTAACATGATAAGTTTGCGCCGCACTGTAAGCTGCCAGCGCACCAGGACAGCTAGGCCCCGTAGAGACACAAAGTGCTATCTGGGCGACAGCATTCAGCAGCGGTTTGCCAGCCATATAGCGATATAGATCGCGATTATTTATGAAAGCATCTCTGAACTTATTCCAAGAACTATACCCCGAAGGATCCGTATAAGTCAGCGGGTTGTTGTGCACATAGGCGTAGCGGTTGTAGCCCTGGACCGAGGTGATTCCATCAATCAGCGGATCTGCGGAGACAAAGCGGACGAGGAACAGTTGATTATCCGCGAACTGCTGGAAAGCATTATTGTGAAGTATGAGGCTCGGCGCTGGACGCATACCCGAATAAAAGCCCCGGCAGGTTATTCTGCCGGGGCTTTTATTCGGTTCAGTAAGATTACGATTTGAAGAAAGCCCAAGTCTTCCCTTTTTTCCGGTATATCTCTGTGCACCGGATATCCAGAATGTGTTTCATATCTCCCTATCTGCGTGTATCTTGAATAGCACTCACAGAATTAATATACAAAACCGAGTTATATACATAGATATACCAATGAGCATATCTCGTTAGATAAAGCTGTTCACCACAAGAGACACTATCGGCAACTCCCTCAACAACTTCAAATTTCCCACTATTTATTAACTGCCGACTTATCGTCTCTGGCATCCCATCCGCAACTATCTCTAACTGCGGTCCACTGACAACCAAGTATTTTAGCTCACCTTTATCTATTGCATTATTCGCTTCTACAACAGGGTCTTTCAAAAGATATTTACGCAGTATTTCAGCTTCTTTACACGAAGAATTTTTGTCGTACGTCTTTGATTGAGACAAACTATACAACCTATCCATATCCTCATTTAAGTGAGAAATAAACTCTTTTTTATTAAATTGATTTACCACTTCGTCACTCTGAGCAAAAACAGAACTTAAGACCAAGATTACACTAAAAAAAATTTTATTAATCATTGTTTATTGCTTATATGCATTAGCTAGTCGCGATAAGTCACTTGCTTTTTCCATATATATGATCAGCAGGTGACGTCAGAAAACTAGATGGAATACCATTAGCAATAGCGCCATCCAAACCAAATATACTGCCTCCTATCTCAGCACTTTTACCAAAGAATAAGTTAGGATTTGGTGAAACCATATATTCAAGTTGAATTCCTGCATCAAGCCCCAATACCTCTTCAGAGGCGTAGAAATAAAAACCCTGCTCCTCAACTGTTAAGGGATTACCGTCTAAATCACTTTTAAAGTAACCACCACCAAAAGCAATGCCCCACTTACCGAATACGAAATCACCTCCTACCCCTATCGCGGTTGTTTCGCCTGGCCGTATGAAGTAATCAGTAAGCTTCCTTTTGAAGCGCCCCCATATACCTTCCTGCCCCTTTTGTGCATGAGAATACTCCCTTACTTATCTAGATCTAAACAAAGCACTCCAATACCATCTGATATTTCGCTAAAGAAACCAAGACTAACATCTGAAAGGCCGTAGTCATCTACATTATTCAGCTTTACCAAAATACCGTAACCAGATTTCTCTACAAACATAACCGATTTCAAATCGGTTATATGCCCACCTTCAAATGAGCTTGTTTTTGGGCCTATAAGACGCACCTGTGATAACTCACTATTGAAATTAAGCATGTCCCAATTAAAATTTACAGGGTAAAAATATCTACCCGGAACCTTTAATCCACCTCTAACTACATCACTATGAGAAATAACTTTATCTTCTACATTCTCTTGAACCCAAACTTTTAGATATTTAGAGATGGTCTTATCAGAAGCCATGCGCTTAAGTTGATTGCAATATTCTATTTTTGAATTACTGCAAGATGCAGTTAAAATTACTACGCAAAAAAACAAAAGTACTCTAAAAAGCATAATCACATCCTAGTAGTTTTTATTGTAAAAGCTATGACCTTTCTTTGACCACAAATGCGCGTCACGACCAAAAGCCTGCCCCAAATTGTGAAGAACAGGTTTGCCTTGGTATATATCGCGGATATTATGATACATCACAGCCGTCTCAAGCCCACCGGCTGTCCAGCCTCTAGCAGCAAAATACCCACCAATTACATAGTAGTTGATATCAGATCCGGAAAAATTACCTGAAACGCCTTCAACAGTGAAATTTTTTGAAACGAAAGGGTCGTCGAAAAAGGTACCATCTGCAAATTCAGCTTCTGCTTTAAAAGCATCTAACGATAAAGCCTGTATTCTTTTCCTATCGTAAAAACTAAAATCATCTCTCATTATTGCGTCTAGATCAGCTGAAGGCACGTGATACGTCCCATCTGGGTTATCTTCAAAAAAGGCCTCCATTCGGCCAACAGCCTCTTCAGCTGTCACCTTTTGTGCAGTAGGATGATTCTCTTCATTAAAAGCCCTGGAAAACGCCGCGGTTATCGCCCCATTGGCAAATTTGCCTCCAGAGACCACCGAGGCTGTGCCGCCCACAAGCGCCGCTGCAACGACCCTCGTCGCACTAAAGCCAACATTGCCAGCATCTATTGAATCTATACCTCCTGCAAAGGCCTGGGTCACACCCGCTGCGGCAAAGCCGTGTTTAAACTTCCCTCCCTGCGCTTCTGAGAGCAAGCCACCAGTCACTGAGTGAGCAAAGACTTTCGCTGCATAGCCATAGCTATTCAGACCAGTGCCCATTACTCCTTTTCTGACAACCCCTTTCGTTGCCCATGTCGCGCCCTGAAAGGCATTGCCAATGCCCATAAATGCCACAGCACTGAAGGCACCAAAAAAGGCCCCCTTCACCGTGCCGCTTTGCACCGCTCCCGCCGCGGCGCCGCCGGCAGCGGCCCAGCCCACCGCCGCTGCATAATTTGTAGCTTGCAGGGCCACGAGAGACTGTCCCCCGGTCCAAATGACAATGGCCACGGCGACCACCGGCTTCACCACCGAGTCCCGGTACTTATTCCAAGAACTATACCCCGAAGGATCCGTATAAGTCAGCGGGTTGTTGTGCACATAGGCATAGCGGTTGTAGCCCTGGACCGAGGTGATTCCATCAATCAGCGGATCTGCGGAGACAAAGCGGGCCAGGGTCGGGTCGTAGACCCGTCCGTTCATATGGATCAGGCCCACCTCATCCAGCATTTCATGGCCGGTAGCGAACACCCACCGGCCAACCTGCTGGTAGACCTGGCGCAGGCCCTCAAGGTCAGCACGGACGAGCTACTCGGTGTTAAGCCGGTGAAGAAGATCAAGCAGCCAGATTCCAGATTGCTGCGACGGATGCAGCAGATTGAGAAGCTGGACGCCGCCACCAAGCGGCAGGTGATTCAGGTGATCGATACGTTTATCGAGAATGCCAAGCTGAAGAAACAGGCTTGATAGGCCATAACGACAAAACCCAGCTTTTAGCGCTGGGTTTTACATACTTTATGGCTTCTTCTTGCTCCATGGGTATACTTTTTTTTCCTTATCCTTGTGTAAAATTTCAACAGTTTTTTTCCCTTCAAAATCTTCTACTGGAAACTCATGGGGCACAATATCAGCTTCAGGATTCCACCTAACTTCATATGGACCAGCCTCATTGATTTTGAAAAAGAAACTTCCATCCTTACCCGTTTTTACTGTCGCAATCTTCTCCCAACCACGCATTGAGAATAAGGGCTTTTTTAATTTAAACAAGGATACTTCTATATCAACTAGCGGTTGCTTTGAAGACTCATATAAAATCCTGCCCTCTAACATTTTACCATCCTCTAATGACTCTCCGTTTAGTTGAGCACACACAACAAGAAGAAAGAAAAAGACTCCGATTTTTAACAAAATAAATTTTCTATATAGTTGTCGAACCATAATATATCTCAAAAAGAATCCAAAGAATGTCGAATGATATTTAGGTGAGACACAGGAACGCCACTACTATAGTTTGCGCCAGTAAAATTCGTTTGATTTACATTTATAAATGAAGATGATACAGGACTACCCCAATAGGGATTACTACCCCACCATCCAAAACGACCACCTGTTCTTGGGTTACGCTGATAGAAGTTATGCGCTTGACCAACGTTATTATATTTCAATTGAAAGGTTGTGCTATCAAATAAACTGTGTACATCAAAAGTGACTAGATGAGAAACACTGATATCCTGCTTGCCAAGAGCATTGGTAACGTTGATAGCTGCATTTCCGCCATCGCAAGGTGGTCACTGTGCCTTTACCGTTGTCATCCACCCGCTTGAAGCGGCTGCGGTCCGGGCCGTAGGAGAAGCGCGTATCGTGGCCGCCTTTACTAATCAGGCTGGGTTTATCAAAGACGGTGTATCCAGCGTACGACTGCCTGAAAAGCCCCACCGGGGTCACCAGCGGAGCTTTTTTAGGGATACACAGAAAGAATTGATACTCTTACTCTATGGATGACTTCGATTCGCTATTTCTTGTTAGAGTAATTTTTCCAAAATCTATAACTGAGTCAGACTCAGATCCAAGTGACATTGAATCTGAATTAAAAAACCATTTTCCAACTCCATCATCACAGACAATCTCAACTTCATATACGCGTGCCCTTCTCCCTACAACATAGTCCACAAAAAATTTTTCATTTATGTCATACGAAATAAGCTCGGCGCCATCTCTCTGCAAACTCAGCAAGCAATTCATAGGCTTTAATGTGGCTTCAGGAGTTGAAAGCTCACCTCGAAAAACAATAACATTTTCCCCAACACCCACACACGCACTTAAAAGCAAGCTCATTACAACAATGAATTTAATCACGGTATGAATCCTTTATCTGCTTAAATCGCTTGAGATTATTTTTCGCGAAGCCTTTAGCCTCAATTTCCCATTTATTATTATCATACCCATTTCTAGCATTCTCAATTAAATACCCCGTTCTTGTCATCCTTCCTGTATTCCACTGTTCAATAACATGGTAATACTCCTCAAGAACAGTAAATGGCCGATCAAAAAAATGTTCTTTTGACTTCCTCAGGTAAATACTATCAACCCTTGTAGTAGCATAAGTATTTGTAACTTCTGTTCGCCAATCAAACTCAAATATGGAGATATTTACAACATCAACTTCAAAGCCGAATAGTGTTTCAATGGCCATCAAACTTAGAATTTCTTCTGTAGGAGCAGGCCCAAGGTCATAGCCCTCCCAGTCAAAATCATTATTTGCTTCTCTCTTTTGTTCAGGAGGGTGCCCCTCATCATTAAAAGCCCTGGAAAACGCCGCGGTTATCGCCCCATTGGCAAACTTACCACCCGATACTGCAGAGGCTGTACCGCCAACGATCGCGGCTGCAATGACTCTCGTCGCACTAAAGCCAACATTGCCAGCATCTATTGAATCTATACCTCCTGCGAAGGCCTGGGTCACACCCGCTGCGGCAAAGCCGTGTTTAAACTTCCCTCCCTGAGCCGCAGACAGTAAACCACCGGTAACCGAGTGAGCAAAGACTTTCTCTGCATAGCCATAGCCGTTCAGGCCCGTACCCATGATGCCTTTGCCGGCAACCCCTTTCGTTGCCCATGTCGCCCCCTGAAAGGCATTGCCAATGCCCATAAATGCCACAGCACTGAAGGCACCAAAAAAGGCCCCTTCACCGTGCCGCTTTGCACCGCTCCCGCTGCCGCGCCGCCAATTAGCACCGCTGCCGTGGCCTGAGTACTAGTGACTGCCGTACCAAAGTAGCCCCAAGCCGCACCTGATGCAGTGCCAGCTGAGTAAATGGTAATTGCCAGTTAGCTGTAGCGCCACCCGCTAGTGCTGTACCACCAACAGTCGTCTTCACTGCGGTGCGCATATTGTTCTGTGACTGGTGGTCTGCGATTTCCTCTGAAGATGTGAATGTATGTGAGCGAATTGCGCACAAATCAGAATTACATTTCAATTTCTCAAAGTGGCCACCAACAGTATTCACCTTTTGTGCAAGTTAACCGCTTTTTATGAATAAAACAAATGCACACACAAGAACTAAAATCGAGAATAATATTGACACCCTCCCAAAGAGAATATGTCTCTCACAAATTTTAGCTAGATCTATATCTTTAAAAAATTTAAATTCTTTATCCTTTAAAAATTTATTGAATAATTTTTGCTTTTCGAATTCATTTGAATCAAAAGAATCAGACATAAGTAAGCTGTGATACTTATCTGGATACAACTCCTTTAACTTACTTTTAATCATAGTCTTATATTTCCATGCTGCCACGGAAGTTAAAGCCGTTAGAAGAATGAAAACAATAAAAAAAACAGAAATAAGAGAGCTATTCATTAAAATTAAACACCTCGTATTTAAATCCAATCACCGGCCTGGCAACAGAGCCTCCTCGAACTAGACCAATTCCAACCTTTCCACTCAGACCATCAGACCCTAACGCTCCAGCTGCTTTAACACCAAATAAACCATATATAGGTGTAGCAATAGATGTTTTTCCCAGAAAGTTTAGTCCTGAGTCATTACCCGGAAATAAAGGAGCCTTAAGATTTAAATCTGCAGTCAGGGAGTAACTATGCCCCCCAACATAGCCTGCACCTCCGAACAAACTAAGACCGTTTTTATTTAGGACGAGATCAATCTTTATCCCTGAATGTTGCGAAACTAATCTAAGTCCAGGGATCTGCCTAGTGTAAGAGGCAGTAATTGAGCCGTTCTCTACAATTTCATTAGCTAAGTACTCAAGAAGGTTTATCGGGTTCAGAGAGTTTAGAATGTAGCTGTTAATTGAATCCCTAGTCTTTTGTGCAGCAATTACTGGACCCTCTTCCATAAATCGCCGATGGTCACTATTGGTTGCGAAACAAAAACCATCAGGACTAGAGGACCAACAAGCATCGGGATCTTCCATAGCAGAACCAAGGAAATGGCTGAAAGCAGCAGTCGCAGCCCCATTAATAAACTTCCCACCAGTAGCCTCAGATACCAGCCCTGTAACCGCCATCTTCACCATCGCATGGGTATCCTGGGCAAAACCACCACCGACCCCCGCTGAAATAAAGCCGTGGCCAAACTTGCCCCCGCCGATCTGCGACAGCACCCCCCCGGTCACACCGCGGATGGTAATATTGGTCGTACTCCAGCCTCCGGGCATACCACTGAAGGCCGCCGCTGAAGCTGCTGCGAGTACGCCATTCGCAAAGGCCCGGCCGATCTCACCAGTAACGTGATAAGTTTGCGCCGCATTGTAAACTGCCAGCGCACCAGGACAGCTAGGCCCCGTAGAGACACAAAGTGCTATCTGGGCAACAGCATTCAGCAGCGGTTTGCCAGCCATATAGCGATATAGATCGCGATTATTTATGAAAGCATCTCTGAACTTATTCCAAGAACTATACCCCGAAGGATCCGTATAAGTCAGCGGGTTGTTGTGCACATAGGCATAGCGGTTGTAGCCCTGGACCGAAGTCACCCCATCAATCAGCGGATCTGCGGAGACAAAGCGGGCCAGGGTCGGGTCGTAGACCCGTCCGTTCATATGGATCAGGCCCACCTCATCCAGCATTTCATGGCCGGTATAACCGCGATTGCTACTCAGGTGATTAAAGATTCCTACATTAAGTGTGCTAACCGTATTTGCAGGCGCGCCGGCAATTTGTTCCCAGCTCAGGGCGTTGCGGCGCTTGCCCCAGGCATCAAAACTGTAAACCAGCTTGTTGCCCGCAGCATCTTTGGCAACCTGACCGGTGCTATCGGTAATTACATCCAGGGAACCCTGGAGGTCTTTGTGTAAATACTGGGTGCTGGTACCGGCAATATTATCCGATGCATTCAGCTCGATACGCTCGATAGCAACCCCTGCGATATTGCGGCGATAGAAGCTCTTGATAGTGGCACCGGTGGTGCTGCGCTCGATCACTTTCTCGATGCTGCCGATCTGCAAGGTGGTCACTGTGCCTTTGCCGTTGTCATCCACCCGCTTGAAACGGCTGCGGTCCGGGCCGTAGGAGAAGCGCGTATCGTGGCCACCTTTACTAATCAGGCTGGGTTTATCAAAGACGGTGTAATCCAGCGTACGACTGCCTGAGTCGCTACTCATATTGCCGTTGTCGTCGTAGTGATAGCTGGTATTGCCGGCTTTGGTTACGGCATGAGGGCGTGGGCCACTGTACTCATAGCTACCGACGCCCGTTTTATAGGTGATATTGCCGGCATCATCGTAGCGCACCTCCTGGGTGGCAGTTTGGCTGTCGGCCAGATTACTGTCACCATGAGTATCACCATTGACTCTCTGGTATTCGATGAAGACGAGCGCGGACCGGATGAGCAGCTAAGGCTGCAATTTGAAGCTATCAGCCAACTGCCAACGGAAGAGAAAGAGATCGTCAAGGAGTTGTTGGACGGGATGATTATTAAGTATCAATCCCGGCGCTGGGATACCAAGCGGTAGATCGGTTAAACAAAAAGCCCCGCTGGGGTCACCAGTGGGGCTTTTTAAGAGGGGCCAGAAACAGGCTTCAGATTAAGGGAGCCTGTAAATAGTAGACTTAGTAGTGCGACTTAAACTCTTAAATACAACCGTAAAGCAAGTATCTTCTACCAAAGAACTATCTACAAAAAAGTACGCTTCACCCACCGGCAGAAGTGCTTCCCGTTTATTAGTACTCAGAGAGACATTTATTTTTCTAGCATAAGTAAATGATGTTGCTCGCTGCTCACCATTCAAACACCTAAGCAATTCCACCTTAAGCACCCCTCCCTCTTCAGGGAGGACTTCTAGCGTTTTTTTGTCAAAATCGAATTCAACAATTGAAATTGAAACAGACTGCCTAACATTAAAAGGTAATCTTTGATCGTCAGGAATTAGTTTTTTTGCTTCTAAGCGATCAATTTTCTCCATACGAATGTTTGATAGTTCAATTTGTTTTTCACCACAACCTACTAGAGGATAAACTACAACCAAAACCACTAGACAATGAATAACTAATTTCATTCTAAGGCCTACAATACTGGAAGCATATTTCCACATGATCTTTATTAATTAGAATATGAGCATCTGCATACCATTCCGGCTTATGCCCATACCAACCACCAGCTCTAGCGACAAGGTTATTCCTATTCATACCACCACCGGTAGCCACGTAATTTGTCCATGTTTCCGAGTATATAGCTACATTCGTAAAATTAGGTTTAAATCGACCAACAGGATCAACTGTAATTAGGTGATCTACACGATGGCCAGCAGCGATTACTCTTGCTGCAGAATTACCACCATAACTATGACCAATTACTGTTAGCGAATATTCAGAATTATTTTCATCAATCCAAGCAGCTAATTCTTTCTTCTGATGATGCTCGAAATATATATCTCCTTCTTTGCCATAAGCTTCATACATGCTTTTAACAAATTCATTTTTATCATCCATAAAACCGCCAACATAAGCGGTCCTAGATCCCTTTTGTGCAAATGAAACAAAACCTACTCAGTTATGCACACAACCTCATTTCTTGAGCCCCACCAAAGATCCACTTCGGATAACTCTATCGGCAACACAGATCCTAGCAATTTATTATCTACCAAGAACTCTAAGTACAAAATTCGCTTCCAAAAATCTAATCTATCCAAAACTATTATTCTTTCGTCTCTTCCGTAGATATTTTCTGAGATCCTTTTAACCTCATAACTTTCTGACTTTACAAAGTAGTCAAAGTAATAACCATCACTAAGTAATGGACTCCCTTTGAAGCTAGTCAGCATTAGCTGACTAAAAACCGCCTTATCAATAAAAGGATTATCTACCCATCCCCCTGATAATAATGCCCCGATTTTTTTTTGCCTTTCAGTAAGTTCCGAGCACTCAATTGATGGCATTGCGGCCAACCCCTGAACAAAAAACATCATTAATAGAGTAAACCTAATTAATAGACGCCGCTTCATAAGCAAGCTCCTTCGCCACCACAATAAATATCATCGATACGCATATCAAATTCAGATTTTGTTAAACTATGAGAAACAGATTGACTAAAAACCTCTCCATTAATAGTCACAGAACTAGTTAATGCCTGCTTGATGCTTGAGCTATACTGAAACGTGAACCCAACTGATGAACTTGTATTTACATCTGAGACAATCATCGCCTTGCCCATTGTCAAGACCAAAGCCTCTTTACCGTCAATTAAAACACTATTAAAACCACCGCCAACTGGATTGACTTTACCGTCCGCAGCTAATTCCATTAAATTTATATCGACTATTTCTCCATTAATCTTCGTGCTTGTAGTTTCTTTCATAAACCTAAAACGCGTTTCTGATATCAGGGTAATTGAATCCTTTTGTGCAGGAGGGTGCCCCTCATCATTAAAAGCCCTGGAAAACGCCGCGGTTATCGCCCCATTGGCAAACTTACCACCCGATACCACAGAGGCTGTACCGCCAACGATCGCAGCTGCAATGACTCTCGCCGCACTAAAGCCAACATTGCCAGCATCTATTGAATCTATACCTCCTGCGAAGGCCTGGGTCACTCCCGCTGCGGCAAAGCCGTGTTTAAACTTCCCTCCCTGAGCCGCAGACAGTAAACCACCGGTAACCGAGTGAGCAAAGACTTTCGCTGCATAGCCATAGCTATTCAGACCAGTGCCCATTACTCCTTTTCTGACAACCCCTTTCGTTGCCCATGTCGCCCCCTGAAAGGCATTGCCAATGCCCATAAATGCCACAGCACTGAAGGCACCAAAAAAGGCTCCCTTCACCGTACCGCTTTGCACCGCTCCCGCCGCGGCGCCGCCGGCAGCGGCCCAGCCCACCGCCGCTGCATAATTTGTACCTTGCAGGGCCACTAGAGACTGTCCCCCGGTCCAAATGACAATGGCCACGGCGACCACCGGCTTCACCACCGAGTCCCGGTACTTATTCCAAGAACTATACCCCGAAGGATCCGTATAAGTCAGCGGGTTGTTGTGCACATAGGCGTAGCGGTTGTAGCCCTGGACCGAAGTCACCCCATCGATCAGCGGATCTGCGGAGACAAAGCGGGCCAGGGTCGGGTCGTAGACCCGTCCGTTCATATGGATCAGGCCCACCTCATCCAGCATTTCATGGCCGGTATAACCGCGGTTGCTACTCAGGTGATTGAAGGCTCCCACACTGAGGGCGCTAACCGTATTTGCAGGCGCGCCGGCAATTTGTTCCCAGCTCAGTGCGTTGCGGCGCTTGCCCCAGGCATCAAAGCTGTAAACTAGTTTGTTACCAGTGGCATCTTTGGCAACCTGACCGGTGCTATCGGTAATAACATCCAGGGAACCCTGCAAGTCTTTGTGTAAATACTGGGTGCTGGTACCGGCAATTTCATCCGATGCATTCAGCTCGATACGCTCGATAGCAACCCCTGCGATATTGCGGCGATAGAAGCTCTTGATAAAAGCACCGGTGGTACTGCGTTCAATCACTTTCTCGACGCTGCCGATCTGCAAGGTGGTCACTGTGCCTTTGCCGTTGTCATCCACCCGCTTGAAACGGCTGCGGTCCGGGCCGTAAGAGAAGCGCGTATCGTGGCCACCTTTACTAATCAGGCTGGGTTTATCAAAGACGGTGTAATCCAGCGTACGACTGCCTGAGTCGCTACTCATATTGCCGTTGTCGTCGTAGTGATAGCTGGTATTGCCGGCTTTGGTTACGGCATGAGGGCGTGGGCCACTGTACTCATAGCTACCGACGCCCGTTTTATAGGTGATATTGCCGGCATCATCGTAGCGCACCTCCTGGGTGGCAGTTTGGCTGCCGGCCTGATAGAGGCGCGCATAGCGCAGGCGGTTGAGGCCGTCGTACTCAAAACGTTCCTGCAGGTCCTTGCGGTAGCTGCCATCGCCACTGAGGTCGGTTTTAGAGAGCAGATTGCCGATAGTATTCCAATCGTAATGCAGGTTCTGCACCTGCCCCACACCGGGATTGATATCCGTTAAGATGCTGGTAAGGCGGTGATGTTGTGGATCGTAGGCATAGGTAGTGGTGAGGCCGTTGCCTAGCAGCACTTCTTCCACCTGGCCGCGCAGATTCATGCGCTTAACCCGGTAATAGTAACCACTGTCTGCGGGGGCGGTTACATCGCGCACACCCACTTTAAAGCCATAGCTGTTGTAGACAGTTTCTACACCGCGTAAATAATCCCCATTATCGCCCACCTGCTGATTGCTGGCGTCGAAACTGCGGCTAACGCGGCTGTATTGGTCGTAGGTGACTTTTTCATAAAAATCCCCTTCACCATCGAGTACGCCGAGCACAGTGGTGGTCTCGCCCAGACGACCGTAGGTATCGTATTGCAGCAGCTTGAGGTAATTGACATCCTCCAGATTGGCATTGCAACCGGCGGCAATAGCGACAGGGGCCTGGGCTACGGCCACCAGTTTGCCTTCGAAGCGGAATTTGGAATCACAGCCGGGATCCTGGTCGTAGTACCAGCGGCTGAAGTTCTGCAGAGTGCCCGTTTGGCTATTGCTATCGAAGCTGGTGTAATCGGCGCGAGTCACCATACGGCCGAGGGCGTCATAGCTCATGGCGGTGCCCTGCCCCTTGGCATCTTTTTGCCAGGCCAGTTCACCAAAGCCGGTGTAACCGTAGGTCCAGGTGCCCTTATCCGGGTCTACCATGCGGGTCTTGCGGCCGAGATTATCGTACTCAATGTTGGTCGCTGAAGTTTCACCGCCGCCGCTGTTAAGGGTACGCACCTGTTTGAGGTTGCCATCGGCATAGTAGCTGTACTGCAGTTTGCCGCCGATATTGTCGGTAACCTGAGCCAACTCACCGAGGACGTTTTTCTCGGTTACTTTACTTTGCTGGGCACAGTTCGTAGCAGTTTCCGTGAGGCCATTATAAGTGATCGTGCTGTCACACTGGCCACTGGGGGTATCCACATTAGTGGTGCGACCGAGAATATCGTAGGAGTAAATGGTCCAGCGTGGAGAGCCGCCGCTGCCATAAGGGTCGGAAACCTTTTTAACGCGGGACTGTTCATCATATTGGGTATCGACAAACACTGGATTACCATGGAAATCCTGAGTCTGTTTGCGGATCTCTCGACCCAGTCGATCGTGGTACATCACGCTCTGGCTCTGATCGATACCGGCTGTGGTCACTTTAAAGTGAGCTGGCACACCGGCTATTGTGGGGCAGCCACCACTGTCAGCACAGAGTGTGCTCAAGGTAGTAGCATGGCTGCCGGTCTCGTGGTGTTCAAAATAGCGATTGCCGAACGGGGAATAGGCATAGTGCGTTTCCACACCGCTGATATCCAGTACGCGCTGCGGTTGGCCGAAGGGGTCCATCTCCAGAGCTTGCTCGGCAGTCTGTTTGAGTTCATTAACCCGATTTAATGCGTAGCGGCCATAGCCGTCAAAACCCGTGCGACTGGTACGGCTTTTGCCCTGCGCATTGGTTACCGTGGATGCAACACGATTGCCGAAGCGGTCGTGCTCATAGTGGGTGTGTAACTCTTGTGCGCTACCTTTAGCTACCCACTCATCGGTTAACAGGCCAGTCTGGTTATCGTAATCAAAATGAGCGGTTCGCGTGATTTGCGGTGCTACCAGAGCACCATATCGTTGGGTGGTGACGCTGCTCTCACGCAAGCGCGCCAAATGCCAGCGATCACTGCTCACCACATTGTCGTATGTGTTACTTGTAGATTTGCTCTGCACCAAGTTATTAGAAGCATCATAGTGCTTCACAGTTACCGAGCTGACATTGCCATATTGAATATCATTGGCTGCGGTGTAGTTGGTGGTTGTCACCACCTTGCCAAGGTAACTCCCGCTCAGGCTGTAAGATTTGTCCTCCGCTTGGCTGATATAGGGCATTACCGTTTTGCCCGATACCGGTGCTATGGATTCCAAGGTGTTGATAGAGCAGCTGATCAGGGTGAGTCCACTACCCTCACAGGTAGCCGGGGTTTTGATATTACTGGCATTGGACTCAATCACCTTGGCCGTCTGTGAAGGCATACCAATAAAGGGATAATCCTGGCGGTAGTGAGTGGTGGTCTTCACTTGGTTTTGCGGGTCATAGGTGGTGACCAATTCAAAACCGAGAAAGCCGCGCCCACCGCTCTGCATGCGCCCACCGGCATAGTGGTAATGGGCCTCAACCGTATTGTTATTGTCATTGGCCGCCGGTGCATCGGAGATTACTTTCTGTACCACGTACATCGGTGAGTAGAGATCGAATACCGGTGAACTGCGCCCGTAGTTCAGCTTGAAAGAACCCAGTTTACGTGTGTAGACACGAGTGCTGGTATCATTCAGGCGCGCGTAGCGGATTTCCGTTTTCACCCCAAAGCCATTCACTACAGACTCAAGAACATCCACCGGCTTGTCGGCATGTTTGGGCTTAAAGACACGCACATATTTATCTGTAGCGCCTAGACCACTAAAAAAGCCTGGGTGATTGCGCATATCATCGCAATGATTTTCCTGCTCATCGCGGTTCGCACAGTTCTCGACTATTTCAGGTCGCCCATCACCAGTCAAATCCATCACCAAATGGCTGTGATCATTGGTATCGGCGCCGAACAGCAAGCCAGTATCAATGGCGCTGCCAAAACCATTGGAATGGTTGGGCAGCACATAGAGGTACTGGTATTCGTTGTTTTCTTTATCGTTGGCATTGGGATAGAGAATGTCCACCAGGCCATCCATATCCCAGTCATATAGCTGGATTTTATCGTCCACAGCCCCTGGAAGTGTTCCCGTGGAGATAAACCCTTCACCAGTAAAGTAATATACGCCCCAATCCCAGTCTGCGCTGGGGCGGAATAACATGTCTGGCAGACTATCGCCATTGAGATCCGCGATCCGGTGCTCGGCATCATCCACCTGTGCTATCTCTCCGTTGAGTGCACGATGGAATACCGCCCTGTGGCTATTATCGCCCTCTGACATCAGTACGACGAAGTGATTGTCGGTCACATGACTTTGATTGTTGCAGTCGCTCGGTGCCTCGATACAAGTCCAATCTGTCTGCATTATCGCAGTCAGATCGGCAATACCGTCACCATTGAAATCGGCCACCATATCCGTATTACGCAGTTTCACTCGAGTGGTGCGTAGGAAATTTGCTGAGGACACTCCTCCGGGAGCGCTGACCGTGGGCAGGGATAAGCTGCGAGTCGTCTCAGAGCTTTTGAAGGAGAGTGTTCCGCTACTGCTGCGCTGCAGCTCACGGATTTTCATGGTGGGCGTATCACTCACAGAAGGAAGGCCCACAGCGTGAGTAAATGACAGGAAGTCCGGCAAGCCGTCGGCATTAAAGTCGTGCATCTGACCCAGCTGATCTTTCTGATAGCTGATTGCCGTGGGGTTATCAGTGCTGCTAAACCCGCTACCATGAGACAAATTCACGGCCCAGTGGGTGCCGGTGTCATCTATCGGCGCGTGGAGCAGATCATCCTTACCATCGTTGTTGTAGTCCAACAGATGCCATTCCTTGCGCTCATTGGCGCGGATACGCATCTGTTCGGATTGCAGGGCCAACTCCCCCTCGGCAGTGCCCAGGGCAACACGGAGATAGCGTTTGCCATGACTGCCGTCGTAACGGATAAACACCAGATCTGTGAGTCCGTCACCGTTGACATCTCCATATTTGCCACCCTCGTAACCGGAGTGGAAGATATTAGGATTAGCAGCCGCACTCACCATGCCCGCTCCGGCAAACTGGGCATAAGTAAATATCGTGGGCTTGCGACAGTTACCCAGCACACACTCCTCAACCTCTTCGAGCAGTAAACGGCCAGTAGCGCTTTTCTGGTAGCTGAAGTTGTAGCTGCGCAACTCCATCGAGTCCGCAGTGGATGTAATTGCGGTGAGTCTGCGGGTTGATGCTGTTTTCTGTCCGAAACTGTATCCGTAGCGTTTATCGCTGCGGCTGGTATCGTAGTGGAACTGAATCCGATTCAGCGTTGCATCGTGACCATTCGCAGAGTAATCGACCGCCTCTATCAGGTGCTCCCCGAGCGCGGTGTCTTTCAGGTAGGTGTATTCGATACGGTTGCCAACACTATCCTCCTGGGTATTCAGGTACCAGGTTTTCTCCTGCTGTGCATCCTCATGCATACCGTAATAAGAGATAGAGCCATCCTTGCGGTACACTTCAAAACCCTGGCCGCTACCTACCGGACTGGAAACCAGCCGCACCTGCACAAAGCTGTCCAGGCTTGTACGGTACTCGCTGCCGAGGCTACCGTACTGACCCGACACTAGTTTCAAACGCTGGCCATCCAAACAGAACCGATCGAAGACGCTGCCATTGGCACCGTCCTCTTCAAAAGTTCTACGGCAGGCGCTAATAGCGGACAATCCACTAATTCCCCAACCGGCCCCGAGAGGGCCGTTACTGCCGGAGCTGCTGTAAGTCACACTGAGCGCCGGGGTACTGCCACCGGATGAAGGGCCCACCTGCAGCGGAATGGTATAAGTCGCCGCGCCGGATTCATTCACACGGAATTCCCCGGGCAAGATGCCGACGCGATCGGAGGCCAACACACTTGGGTCGGTAGTAGATAGTGCTGAGGCTTTGTAAGGGGGCACCGCCACGATTACAGGTGGTGGGGTCTGGTCAACCTGAACAATATCCGTGGCAACCGTATTTGAGCAGCTACTAAAACTCGATACCTGGTTGCAGGCTCGCACCTGATAGGCGAAGAAGCCATTCTCCAACGACAGCTTTTTGCTCAAACGCGTTAAGTCTGTATGTTTACTCGGTGCGTTTTCATCCCAACTTACTGGCCCCTCTGCCGACGATGCGGTACCGGCAATAATCTCATAGTGCACTATCGTGCCACTAGCACTACCCCAAGTGAGATCAACCTCGCCGGTGCGCGAGAAAGTTGTCGATAGATTAGGGGATTTGGGTGCACCTGGGGTTTTAGCGACGATAACAGATTGAGCATTGCTGGCTGTGGAACAAGCACGCAGATTACAAGCTATCAGGTAGTAACTGTAACTGCCATCATCTCGCTGAAGCGTGGTGCCAGAGAGAGGCACTGGATTCGCAGAGCTCGTGGTTAATTCTTCAAGTAGCTTGCCGCCTTCGTAGAGCTTGTACCTGTAAACTTGCTGGGCAGAGCGGTCACTCCAGTTCAATTTAAGTGTACCGGTAGAACTGTTAGTAATGGTATCCAGCGTCGGGGCCGTAGGTATGGGTTGATTCCGTACCAGCAGTCCAACCGATGTACTCCAACTATTACTACAGCCAGAGGAATTACAATTTTTACTGCGGAACTCCCAATTACCATCGGTAAGCCCGGTTACGGAAAAGGTACTGCTCCCAGCAGAGCCGTAGGAACTATCTGCCGGCCAGTCGCTTTCCGCTTTTCTTTTTTGCCAACGCACCGACTCGATAGGGCCAGAGCTATTGGAGGTTAATCCCACAGAACCATCATAACTACTGGATACGCTTGCAAGTAAACTTGATGGGCCTGGCTTCAAAATAATATTGGCTGTCTCCGGGCCAAAATTATTTAATGGCTCGCCTTCTTGGCAGCCTCCGCCGGGAATCCCAACGGAACAGTACCAGGTGGTGAGGAAGTAAGAGTAACTACCACTGGTGCTTATGGAGTCGGTAAACGTACCCTGCTTACTTACTGATTCTTTCCAGCCAGAGTCATAAATAGTAGTGGAACCTCGCTTCAGGGTTATCCTTTGTGCCTGCGCGTCGATATTCCAAGATAATTTGACAGACCCGCCGTTAATTGACTGAATCGCCAAAACTGGCAGGCTGACAGCAACAGTCTTGCTACTCGACCAGCCACTGCAGGCCTCAACACCACCATACGTCTTACAAGCTCTAACCCGATAGGAATAATTTCCGTTACTGCTCTGGCTAAAAGGTTTACTGGTTCCGGCCAAACTCCAGCTGCCAGAAGCATTACCGGACTGAGCCAATATATATCTTGCCGCTCCGGCAACCGGGCTCCAACTGACGCTATAGGCACCAGTTGAACTACCCGGTAGCGTGAGGTTCCCTGGCACAGCGGGGGGGCGAGATACTATGACCGTCGAGGAACTTTTAAAAGCCGTGGTGACACTGCCTTTGACCGCGGCAACCCGATAGATGTAGCTGCCACTGCCCCGCCCGCTTAAGGTTGTTTGCGTTCCGCTACCACTGTAGACCTGAGTCCAGGAGCCGCTGTTTTTTTGCTCCTGTAAAACATATTTGTCCGCACCGGCAACTTGCGACCAAGATACAGTCACACTGCCAGTAGTGCTCGATGCTGGTACTGTAATCGATTGAGGGATACTAATTACCGTAACCGTGGAGGACTGCTTATAGAGGCCAGTGGTACTACCCTTGACTGCGGCAACACGGTAACTGTAGCTGCCACTACCACGACCAGTTAACGTTTTTTGCGTTCCGCTACCACTGTAGACTTGAGTCCAAGAGCCGCCATTTTTTTGTTCCTGAAGTATATATTTGTCCGCTCCAGAAACTGCCGCCCAAGATATTGCCAAAATGCCATTGGCACTCGCAACAGGCACGCTAATAGAGAGTGGAGACCTGACTACAGTAACAGTAGTAGAGTATTTAAATGCACCAGTAATACCGCCCTTGATCGCGGCAACACGATATAGATAACTACCGGTACTGCGACCAGTTAAAGTATTGGACGTCCCTATACCATTGTAAACCTGAGTCCAGGCTCCGCCGTCTTTTTGTTCCTGAAGAATATATTTTTCCGCAGCGTAAACGGAAGACCACGACACAGCAATACTGCCGTAAAGATTTGTTACTGGCACCCCAATTGAATGTGGGGTTCTAACCACCGTAATACTCTTTGAAGATGTATAGCTGCTACAACCAGAGATGCAAGCACGAGCCCGAAACTCATACTTTCCAGTTGTCAGGTCAGAAAAGTCCTTATAAAGGGCAGAGCCCGAGTAAACCATCTTCCAAGTGGTACTACCTTCAATTTTTCGCCAAAGTTCATAACTTTTTGGTTTTACGGAAGCAGCGCCCCACTGCACTCTAATATTGCCTGATGTACTAGTAGATGGGAGAGAAATAGATCCCGGGGGAGTAGCGTTGGGTTCGAGAGTAACTTTAACCGTATGGCTGCCGAAGGAAATTTTCTCAATATCCCATTCCTCACAGCGACCCCCAAACCCCCAAATCAAACAAAGCCTACTCCAGGCGTCATACCTATAAGTCCCTGTTGATGAAACAGTGATTGATGCAGAACTTCCACTGACTGCAATATCTCTCACCCGAGAACCGTTTTTATACTCGGTAAGATACTCAGGGGTTCCAGTTAATGTTAACGTAAATTTTCCTGTAGAACTGGATGAGGGACCCGATACGCCAGCCAGGGCCAGAGCAGGTAGCCAAAGAAAAAATAATCCAGACAACCAGGCACTGGAAAGTGCACTAAAACTCTTGGACACAGCAAAAATACTCTTATTATGCAAACTATAGTTCTCTCCAACCTATTTCAAGAATTAGGTGGGATCGGCAGTATAGCCGAGCGTCAATACTCCTCCAATTACAGCTAATAACAAGCGCCTTTTCGCGGAAAAAATCAACCAATAAGACAGTTTATAATGAATTGACAGGCTCTATTTTTCTACTCTAAATCCTCTATATTGTTTATTGTTTATTGTTTAAGCAACCCCATCTCATATAAATCTTCACCTCAAAAGACCTTATTAGAAACTAATAAATAAGAAAATATATACATCAAAACACCAAAAATTCGTGTTTGGGGCAGCTATTATACTGCATCGACTGCCACAGCATCGCTTTTCCAGATCATCCACGTACTTTCATTAAATTACTAAACTTACTGGTTGATTGCATAACCCCCAATACTAGAAACCATGAAAAAACAGCACCTATGGCAGCAAAAAATCAACTCCAGAAAAAAGTGATTCCCTATCATTAAAATATATTCTTACAGTCTAGGACCCTCCTTTTATGAGTAGGCATCCACCATCAATTAACATTGAGGATCACAACAAAAAGTAAACCTATTTCGACCAAAAATTATCAACGGAAGCCAGCCTAACAACGTCATCCCTAAATTTAACAGGCGATTTCCAATCTTTAAAACACCAAGTACCTAGCCTCCACTTGTAATTAGAAGTAAACAAATACCCTCTCAAGCTACGGCAGAACAACCTCAAGTTACCAATGTAGAGGCGAAGAACACGATAAACTTCATTAGCACTCTAGATTCTAAGAACAACAGTGAGATACCCGCAGCACAATAATATAGTGCTACTCCCTATCAGCATTTGCTAAATTGCATCTCACCAAATCCAAATACACCAATAATAAGGCTGCTATGCGGATCTTGAGTTCTCTCACTTATGACCTGCTGCCTGTCAACAAACTAATAACGGGTAATCAGGCCAACGGGGCAACCCTTTCACCATGCTAAAAAAGTAAGTCACACGGAGCACAAACAAACCAAAAAAGAAACACTGCTACCCCTTCCTCCACCCAGCGTCATTCCACTTAATAGCACTCCAGCAATGTCACCAATAGATAAAAAAACAAGATTGGATGCGATGTAGAAAAGTAACACCCGAAACCTGTTACTAATGCCCCACAAAGCTCCTAAACACTCAACAAGAAGACTGGTTTATTGCGTAAGGTGACTAATTGACCTTACTAAGTTATCAATCAGCCAAATCACAGGAACCGTACCAAATAACGACGGTCCACCAGATATCTATTTTCATCAGCTACCACGCATATACAGATAAGTAGAGAGAGCAATGCACGGTTCACTTAAGATATTTACCGCAATCACCTTATCCGCCCTCTTGGCCGCTTGTGGCGGCGGCTCCAGTGGAGGGGAAAGTACAGATACCCCTCAAGCTGACAGCGGCTCAAATACAGGGTCGGATACCGGAACAAATGGGGGGAATTCGGATACCGGTGAATACACATTCAATCCAGCTAACCCCTTGGCCACCTTGGTTGTAGGTACCAATGAGTATGCAGAGGGTACTTTGGAGCTGGAGGGCACTGATAGCAAAAGCCCTGGTTTCCAAGCGTCCACTATCGAAGGTCAATACGGTAGCTTTAAACTATATGATAGCGGGAACTGGGAGTACCAGCTAAATAGCAATACATCCAGTCTCAACAATGGTCAATCTGTAGAAGACACCATCTCTATTCAATTAACAAACGGAGATCAACACTCCATTACCTTTGCAATACAAACTATTGAAGCTACCGAAAATAGCATAGTTTTTATTCTGATGAATTTTTCAGATGCCGCTGTCACTGACGACGTTAGTATTTCACAACTCGCCAATATGACATTCAATGATACGGATTCTCTGGACAATACTTACAAAGAAAACTCCTTCGGCCAACTGAAATTTAAGCGCCATCTCATTAGCGACCAGTCACTCGCACAATACTGTTATGGAGAAGACAATAATGAGAGTAGCTCAATTGATTGCTTTGTTTATAGCATCCCCGATAGTCAAAGTGGGGGCGTACTAAGTGTTGGGAATGCCCAGGCTCGCTCTGGCTCCTCACAGGATGGTCAATATTCAGATGGTGGCTATACCTGGAGAGATAATGCTACCACCTGGATTCAAAATAACTTTGTAGATTCCAATAGCCGCCCTGTGAATCTCAATGACTGGAGACACCGTGTATTTATTTTTCCCCGAGCCGCAAATAATGCTGGCTTGGTTGGTACAGGAGTTGCTTCGGTACGGGGGGGATGGAGCATCATTACCGCAGATACCGATCAACTAGTGATGGGGCATGAGTTGGGCCACAATATTGGACTTAGCCACGCCGGTAACGATGACAATAACGATGGCGATACCAATGACCAAGGCGAAAGCGAATACGGAGCTAATGGTGCCTTTATGGGTAACAGCTGGAAGTCACGGTTATTCGGTAGTGCCCATAGAGAATTTATGGGCTGGTATGAGAGCTTCCCTGGATATACTACAACCATCAGGCAGTCTGCTGGCAACAATGCCGATTATGTAGTGCAGGCCGTAGAGCTTACTGCAGGTGAACTCAATAGCTCTCTACCGCAACTTTTAAAAGTTGAAAGTAACGGCAGTACAAATGGAGAAAATCACTATTACGTGGAATACCATATTCCCCATAATGTTTTGAACCCCTATCCTCACCATGCAAATGCGGTAACAATTCATTATTTAAATGACGGAACCGCTAATCAAGTGGCAACCCTTACCACTACTGGCGATCAATTTAGTGACTCATCTGCTGGGGTCACCATTGAGCTTAAATCCAAGGACAGCAGTAATAACAGCGCCACTATTGCTGTTAACTACAGCAACTAGCAAATGAGGGCAAGACCATGAAATATTTCGTAACTATAATTATATTAATTTCCTTAACCACTTATTCCCAAGCTGAGGAAACCGTAACTGGTATATTGGAAGAAGAAATTTCCGAAAACTTTGAAACTGGAGAAATTGACCATAGATTCTCTATCAAGGATGAGAGCACCGGTCGATATTATTTTGTCGATGCAAAAGAATTAAAAGAAAAGGGAATGAAGTCTGGGGAGCGCGTAAGAATTAGAGGGGAGCGGCAGAAAAATCGCAGAATTAGGATTAGGGAGTCGCAAAGAATAGTATTGGAAAAATAGAAACTCTATTTATGGATCGGACAAGACTATGCAAGTGTGCACTATTAAACATGCTTAGGCACACATACAGTTCTTTTCCTTGCCAACTACGACAGCAATAGAGGCTTCGAACCCCTCCAATTAATTTGCTATTTATTATTATAAAAACACTAAGGAACCAGCCAGCCACAAGTTGTCGCTGGCTTTTTTACAAGGATGCGCAAATAAAAACTATAGTATCAGCTATTCTCCTTCGTGCCTTGGCTGCTAGTATCCAGCCAGTCTTTTGGGCCCCGGAAGCACGAATTGACTATTTAATGATTCATAGCTGGGGATTAGATATCCAGCTGAAATGCTTCGAAAACGTCGATACTGAAATGTGATGCCCTGATACTAAAACTTTCATATTAGTGAAAGGTGAACCCGAGGCATATGATACGATAGTCTCACTTTTCTTGTCCGCATATATGGCAAAAACATCTGTAAGCTTCAGCCACTAAGAATGCTACCGGGAAAAGATCTATTAAGATAGAAGATAAATAAAGCCTTGGCGCTCTTCTCTGCAGATATTCCTCATTTATAGGGAGTACACTAAGTAAACTAATTATCTTGTCTCTTCTATCTCTCAACTGATCTCATTCGCCTTGCTGACTCTACTAGTAAAATACAGTCTTAGTCCCCTCACACAACATCAAGTTGCTTAGCAAATCGATTTTCGTCAATTATTTGCCATAAAAAATAAGAAAGCGATCAAGGATGAAAAAGACTATCAAAGTAGCAGCCGTTATGGTCTCGCTATCCTTTTCAACTGTACTATATCAATCACAGTGTTACGCTTCAGATCTGCAGAAAGTCAGGATACAACCTGCACAAGAATGGCTTCAAGCTACGCGGTCAATAATTTATTGCACAGTCAACTCTCCACCCCTAACACAAATTTCCAGTCATGCTGAAGCCGAACTGAAATCAGCAAAGCCTGTAGGATCTATTGTCAAGGCAGGGGAGCTGGTCGCAGAACAGGATGGATTTTACCTGTCCAGAGGTATGGATATCCTGAAAACAGACCTGGAAATTGCAGAACGTCAGCTTTCTCATGCTGAGGAGGAACTAGCCAGACTTATGCCTCTTCGCGAGGCTCAAATGGTTTCCCCCTCTCAACTCAATGACCTTAAACTTAATGCCAGTACTTTCAGGCTGAGCAAGCAAAGACTTAAGCAACAACTTGAAATAGATCAGTATAGGTTCGAGCGACTGAAGCACTTTGCCTCCAGAGACAGCCAGGTTTTACAAGTCGAGGCACATCCTGGTGAGAGACTCACTCGGGGACAACGGATTCTCCAGCTTCTTCCCTTGAATGAGAAACAACTGGAGTGCTTGGTACCCAGGGATCAAATAGGAATGAATTTAGCTATTCAAAAGAACGAATTTCGTTACGATGGAGAGCCGCTTTCCCTAAAAAACATCGGTCGAACCATGGACGGGGACACTCAGAATCTGTCCCTATACTTCGATGGCCACGGGAAGCACTTTGAGTCTCTGTTGGTGGGCCAACGTTTCCAGATCGCCATGCTCTCTCCTACAGGGCCTCGAGAAAAAGCAGGCAATATTACCAAGTTACCTTCCGATGCAGTGCTATTAGAGGGGGGAAAGTACCATACATGGGCATTAGGACTGGAAAACAAAGTTCGTAAAGTCGAAGTTGAAATCCTGGATACACTTGCTGATCATTTTATTGTTATCTCAGAGATTCAGCCCGGCGATCAGCTTGTAGTTCTCGGTAATGGGAACCTGCAAGCAGATCAAGAAGTAGTACCGGTGGACCGCGACTCATGAATATTATTGAAAAATATAGTCCGGTTATTATCAGCTTCGGCCTTCTTCTTATTTGCCTAGGTGTATTTTATGGGGTCAAAATTCCAAATACGCTACTACCAAATATAGACAGACCGCAAATAGCTCTTGCTACCTCTTGGCCGGGCAAGACAGCTATGGAAATAGAACAGGCACTTGTCGCCCCATTGGAGCAGGAACTCTCCAGCCTTGGCTTTCTGGAGGAAATCCAGACCACCATTAGCAACGGGTTTGCCTGGACATTGATTACCTTTCATTCAAATGCCGATATGGAACAGATGTATATTGACGTTCTATCCCGGCTTAACCAGGTACCCAACTGGCCTAGCCAAGTATCTGCTCCCCGCCTATATAATTTTAGTAATGGTGCCGGAGCAACCTTGGCCAGTTTCTTTCTTTATTCCACTAACCAGGCCACTGAACAGGAGCTTTCCCAGGCATTCCGAGATCATGTTCAACCTGCATTTAGTAAGATTCCAGGCGTAGCCTCCGTTACTGTAGCCGGCACACCTATTGAGCAAAGGATAGATATCGAATTCGATCCCAGGGGCCTGACTCAGGCATCACTCACCATTAATGAAGTGCAGTCTCGCTTGAGTGACTTGGTTGACCGCTCTGGCGGTAATTTAACTATCGGATCAAGAGAATACGCCCTTCACTTTAAAGGCCAGATCCCTATTGCTGATATTGAGAAACTACCAATTGCTACCAGGGGGCCACATATTATTCGCCTAGGTGACGTTGCAAAAGTAAAAAATAGAATGGCCTCCGACTGGAATTATTTTGCTTTAGAAGGCAACCGCTCTTTCTATTTCTATTTAATGCCTACTGAGGATATTAATGTTTTAAATACCATCGATATGATCAAAACATTAATATCAGACCTAAATGAGGGAGAACTCGGTAGATTGGGAATGGAAGTGGCGATCAGCCGCGATGATTCCAAAAGCATTCGCAACTCATTGCAATTAGTCTATAGCAGCTTGATCCTGGGAGTTTTTCTCGCCTGCATTATTTTGTATTGGTTCTTGCGAGACTTTAGAATACTCGTATTGATTTTCACTAGCATACCAGCTTGTATTGCACTGGTAATTTTGGGTCTGTACCTGGGCGGAAGAAGCATAAATGTTATCTCACTAGCAGGTATTGCACTCTCGATTGGCTTGATGGTAGATGCCGCCATTATTGTTATCGAGAATATCCAGCGTTTACGCGGCCAGGGAGCTAGCTTGCTAACCAGTATCAGGCAAGGGACTAAGGAGGTTACCGGCGCCTTGACAGCATCTACGATATCGAGTGTCATCGTCTTCTTACCTATCCTGGCGATGCAGTCAGCCACGGGGCAACTTTTTAAAGATCTAGCTTATACCATTTCCAGCGCACTTATTGCATCATTGTTATTTGCCCTCCTGCTCTTGCCAGCGTTGGCACGACACCTTCTAAAAGGCTCACCGCAGGTAAATCCAAAAGGAAGAACTCAATCCCTTAATAGAATATTACAACGCTGGACTGCTATATCAGTGATACCAATTGGTCGAGTCACTTTTCGTAACTGCGTTTTAGTGCTTGGGTTACCTGTTGCCTTATTAGTGACTTATCTCAGTTCGCCCTCAGTCGATGTGCTTCCAGACCCCAAACAGGCGATGATTTCAACCTTTATAAACTTTGAAGGCCCTATGGCGGTTGAAGTTGTTGAGCGCGAAGTCGGTCAGGTAATTATGGATCGCATTGAACAAGGAAAAGGGAGATTCGAAGAGCAAATAGTTACTTATGGCACACTCTGTTATCCAACCATGTGTCACCTTTACATTTATACTCAAGGGGACTGGGATTTCGAAGCATTTAAGAAATGGATTGACAAGGATATTGTCTCCGGACTGATAGGTACCAGAATTCATACGCAGCAAGGGGGCCTTCTCCGGTTTGCAATGCCCAATAGCCGTGTAAGCCAACTGGATATCAAAGGAGCTGAACTACCGGTTCTTCAAGCAGCTGGGCGCGACTTATTAGAACATCTTCGTTCAGAGTTTCCTGGCGCACAAATTCTTGAAGGGAGCGCATTAAGCAATCGCGGATTGCGTATTGAATTTGAGCCCAATCAGGATCAACTGATTCGTATGGGAATGACATTACCGGAGTTTAATCGTCATTTGATGGCACTTACTGATGGCATTTATATCGGTAATTTTTACACAGGCACCAATACCCTTCCCTTCTACTTTAAAGCCAAAGAACCAGCCAACCTTGAGCAGCTCTTAAATACAGAAATTATGATTGCTGGGCAGGGCCTGATTCCTTTGAGGCAGTTAACGTCAGCACAGATTACGCAAGCTCCAGACAGCATTCTTCGTATCGGCCAGGAAGTAAGTACCTCCCTCAATCTGACCCCACCAACGGGTGTTGCCATGAAGGATTTTACTGAGCAGGTAGATCGAAGCGTTTTGGCCTTTCTTAATAAGAGCCAGTATGGAGACCTGCATACCCAATTTCGGGGCAGTGCCAACGAGCTGAAATTATTTCTGCAGGAGTTCTTTCAGATCTTTTGTGTAGCTTTGTTGATTCTTGCATTGCTTATGTACTTTGCTCTCAAGTCCCTTAAATTAGCTTTGGCTGTTTTATTTGCAATTCCACTCTCCTTTGCCGGGGGTATGCTCAGTCTTCGTCTACTCAACCTGTTTGTAATGCAAAATCTAGATGTGATTACGATGATCGGATTCGTAATTCTGATGGGATTGGTAGTGAATAATGCGATACTTTTAGTGAATCAATTCCAAAGTTCTATTAATAAAGGCATGCATCAATTTGATGCCATTAAAAGTGCTGTGAGCTTGCGCATTCGTCCGATAATGTTAACGACCACAACCTGTATTTTTGGCAACCTTCCGTTAGTACTCAGTCCAGGAGACAGCGCCGCAATTTATCGGGGTCTTGCAACAGTGATTACCGGAGGCATGTTATTCAGCGCTCTTTTTGTATTGGGCTTTATGTCTGCCATGCTATCTTTAAAAGTGTTTGCGGCACATCGGATAAATCCAACTTCGGTAGTTAGGGAACTTACACCCGAGGGCGGAATATAGCCATTAAAGATTATTCTATTCAAAATTAAAAATGACCTTTGGCCAGTTTGAAAACACTGGCCTTAACCCTTGGCGACACAAAAGAGAGCTACTTGTTAGTTTTTCTCGCCAGAAAAAAGCAAGGATTCATATTCGAGCATTTTGTATCCACATTGTTAATACGACTATTAGCAGCCGCTCCACGAGTGTCAGCTTCATTTCGCTTTTTGATCGTTGTCCTCCCTATTCCCGGAATTCGCTTACAGTCCATTTAGAGCCTCGTGCAAACAGCGAAAGCTCAACTTCTCTGTTAGCATCCGGTCTTTTTCTTTAGCAAAAACTAACCGCAGTGCAGTCACTCCCCTAATGGTGTCACCTGTTAAGACAAACCGGTTAATAATTCCATTGAATACATTATCCAGACTGCGGAGCAGATACGGATGGAAGTGCAAGGCAAAGCAGTGAATACCTTGCTTGGAGGTATAGAAGCCGGCGGTACAAAGTTAAATTGTGCAATCGCCGCCGGGCCGAATAGAGTAAAGGAAAGGGCAAGGTAACCAAATTTTTCCAGGCCGGCGCTCAACGTCATGGCTCAATGCCTGCACTGGATATCGCAAGTTTTGGACCAGTAGGTCTGGATCCACAATCCAAACACTACAGATATATCACTACCATCCCTAAAAGCGGGTGGACCAACACCAACATGGCTGGCCAACTGAAGAAAGCCCTCTCTATCCCCGTGGCTTTTGACACTGATGTCAGTGGCGCAGCGTTAGGAGAACACCTGTGCAGGGCCGCTATAGATGTAAAGAGTTTATTTATTACCATCGGCACCGGTATCTGCGCCGGGTAATAGTGGATGGTAACCGGCGCCATGCTCTCGGAAATCGACCATATGTTGACGCCACAGGACCGATAAAGAGCCCTATCCAGGCCACTGCCCATTCCATGGCAATTGTCTGGAAGGCCTCGTCTGCGGCCCCGCATTGAATCCCGCTGGGGCCTGCGCGGCCAGAGTATAGACAGGGACCATGCCGCCTGGGACCTCAAACCGGATATCTGGCCACTATGTGCGTGAACCTGACCTGCCGCTACTCACCGGAGCGAATCATCCTCGGTGGTGGCTTCATGGAACAAGCGTGCCTATTTGCACACATTCACCACAAGTTTCTCAACCTGGCAAGTGGTTATTTACCCCAGGTATCCCAAGGCAACATCCGCTCTTTTATAGTCCCACCAAAATTCGCCGGCCGCTCTGGCGAGGTGGGCTCTCTGCGTATGGCCCAGGTACTCTGCCCCAACTGTTAGATAACCAAATCCTCCCTCACGGGATGTGGAAGCGCCAGGGGAATATTCCTGGCGCCACTCCACCCGCCAAACTGCGCCCCACAACTCCCTTTCCAACTTATATACTCATCTTTGCGACTGTTGGCACAGCGCAAGGTAGCTAGTCTTGTATCCGATCTGATAGGCTTGTCAGTCTTGACCGCCTTATGACGGGGCTGAGCACACTTAAGCGTTGCTCAATAAGGGATGAAGATGAAAATAATTAAAATATTGACAGTTGGCTTAATGGTTATGGCCACGCAGCTTGTGCAAGCCGGCACTGCTGAACCTACAACATTTACCCGCCAGGGCATTCTCTCTTACAACTTCCATTCCGATTTATTGGGGCGTGGATTTGTTATTGATGTGCTACTGCCGCTCTCCTTTAACCCCGAAGACAATACCAGATACCCAGTGATTTATATGACCGATGGTTATATGAACTTCCCCATGGTGGCACCGAACCTGATCCATGAACAAGTTCCCGATGAGCAGGGTAATACCAAGCTTCCGCCGGTGATCCTTGTAGGTATCTCACACCCCTTGGACAGCTCCAACTTCACTTTGCGCTTAACGGATTTTACTCCGGTACCTGGAGAAATCAGGGGTAATACCCTGGGTGGTGGTGCAAATCAGTTTCTGGAATTTTTGGAGAATGAGCTTAAGCCCTTCATCAATAATTCGTTCAAAGGAGATGAAAGCGACGAAACACTGGCTGGCCACTCCCTCGGCGGACTGTTAGCCCTCCACGCCCTCTTCAATCACACCGATAGCTTCGACCGCTATGTGATCGGCAGCCCGAGTATCTGGTGGGCCAATAAGCAAATTCTAGAGAGTGAGCTTGCCTACGCTGAACGCCAGACTGACTTATCGAAAAGCGTGTATATGTTTATCGGTGGGGAGGAGGTCTGCTTAGAAGAAGGAGAGGTTTGTGGCGTTCAAGACTTTAGGGACCTGGCCCAGCGACTCAAGTCCCGCGACTATGAAAATTTGACTCTACGCAAGCGAGTCATTAAGGGTGAAAACCACGATACTGTTGTGAATCCAGGCTACGATAAGGGGATAGAGCAGGTTTTTAAAACCAAGGTGCTACCACGGAAGTATTCTTTTTAACCGCGAACCTGCCGGCCCTATAGCAGGAAAACGTTACTGGGCCCTGACTACTCGCCTAGCTTGCTATCCGTCACTAATGCTCTTCACTAATATACTCCCCGGCCTCTAAAAATACTAACATAGTCTTCTTCAGACTTTCCGCTGCGTCCTTAAGGGGCAAGTGATGACTATCTTTTAGTACCGAGAAAGATTTACTCCCTTTATACCTTTTATAATCTGCCTTTACCTGTGAAGGCGTGGTAATGGAATCATTCTCACCGACAACAAATAGAGCAGGAACCTGTAAATGATCGATACCCCCCTTTACGCTCATGGCCTGAAGCTCATCGTGCATCTTGTCAGCCAGACTTCCACGCCGTTCCTGACACCCAGGAAATCTCTCACTAATCTTTTCAGCTGCTAGAAAATCTCGAATATCAGTCCCACTTGCGTTACCACCATTCGCGCGACTCACCCAATTAGAAAGAAGCAGATAATACTCAGAGGGAGACTCATGATATTGTTGTACTCCTGTATTGCTAACTGGTTGCCGTCCTTCTCCCCCCATTGCGGGGTTGCTTCTAAGCTGATTTCTACCTGCTTATGCGCATCCTGGGAGGAAGAGATAAACACCAACCTCTCCAATGTCTCAGGATGCTCACTAGCCTAGAGAGCTGCAAGCCCCCCGCCCCAAGAGTGGCCAATTAAAGTAACTTATCCGTCTTATAGTGCTCCCTTAGAAAAGAGATAACATTTCGTATACCTTAAACATTATTCTTTATCGTTAATGTATCGTCACTCACCTCAAGATACTTGCCGGCCTCTATTTCATGAAGATAAGCCACTAAATACTTATCTTTGAGCGCCCGTTCAGCAGTCACCTGAAATAGAACCAACCCCAACTCCACATCTCCCGAGCCGCCCTGTAGAAACAGAATTAATGGTTTGGATAAGTCGCTACCAGAAACCTAAAAGTGTAATTTTGCATCACCACTTAGCACCTGCCCTTTGTACTTGATTTGATTACCAAATATCTAACAGACAAAAAATAAAAATGGCAAGGAGGAACTATAACCATAATGGATTAAATATATATTCACCGACTTGGAACTAAAACTCAACCAGATGTATTAATATCCAAGGCATTGACTAAATAAAATTAATGGAAAGCTAACAGAGTTAAAACTTGAAGACGCTTATATTACAAAAATACCAACAAAATACGAACTTCGAGACGAAATGGGGGGCTAAGACAGAGCAAAATAACAATAAGGTAGGAATTCTTCGCCTCACATATAAGAAGGGCCCCATTTCTCTTTACCGAGCTCAACCTTCTCACTTTATTGCGACACCCCATAAGAAATGCCGATAAATCAGTATATTACAACTCAACAGAAGACTGATGAAGAATTAGCAGAAGAGAGCATCAAAAAAACTATTTATGGAGTAGAGACAATCCAATATCAGGGCAAGAGAGCTGAAATATTGTTGTGAGCCAAGTAACTAAAGGTCACTCTGCCTATCATACGATCATTTTAAAAGGCCGCATAATAAATGCGGCCACCTAATACAACCTTCTCACACCGCAGAGTGCGCCCCCTAAGAGGAGCTAGTTGCCAATATTGTACCAAGCAAAAGTGGGGCTGCTCTAGCTAGAAGACATTACCAGTTTTCAAACTACAAAAACCTTTACAGAACACGCAATGAAATAATCTCACAGGTCTTAAAGGCGCTGCTTCCACTCCAAAGGCTGTCAGTATCACCAACAATCCGCACTGTAGATTTGGCATGGAGTGACGCCAAGATAGAAACCACTGAGTTTTTTTGGCCTACACTCTCTTCCGACTTTATCCAATACTGATGACAACTCTCAGTTTCAGCGTCCAACTTCACGACCACTTCGCCATCTCTAGAGGAGGCACTCGAAAACACCTCGATATAGCGCACTGTCGATTCGTTAGCATCCCCTAGAGCCAGCACATCTACAGCTAAAAGGACCATAGTAAAGCTCAAAGCACTTAAAAATCTCATCAACACCTCAAAATTTAACTCTCAATTTACAACAATCGATCAACTGCTAGAAATTATAAGATTTTAACCTAATGACGTATAGGTATAGCCTTAAAATCTGTTAACCTTGAATGTCAAAACTAATTATAAATTATACCTGAGGCGTAATCGATAGATTCCAAAAACTGCGATAGTGCTCTACTGAAAAAACCTGATATTGTAGCCTTTCATTTACCCTCAATTTTTTAATTTGAAAAAATCAGTCTCACTTAAGCTTTTCAGGGATCATAATTGTACAATTTAATTATTGCATATAAGATCAAAAGGTCTAATCAAACAAACGTCTAAAGAGTGAAGTGAAAGCATAATATGCCTTACCCCCAAAAAGCATACATTATTACCAACAATCGAAAAATTTACTAACATAGGAAAATCGAATATAATCACTTAATGTTTTACAGTAAAGAAAAATACCCTCACCCAATTATTCAATAGTATTTAAAATGAAAACATTTTTAGCCTTACTACTTATTTTTTTACCTACTATATGCCTCGCTGAGTTCACTTTTACAGGAAAGTTAAGTCAAATTCACACTGGGCCACAGTATCAGGGTAAAATTTTTGTTAAAGTTCAGGGAGCACCTTCAGGAGAGGTTTCCTGTTCAACCAATACAAACTATAGTTTTGCGTTTGACGGTATAAACAAAGATGCTAATGATAGTACCAATGAAGAGGGCAAAATATATCTCAGCCTGCTTTTAAGCGCCCTCGCCGCCCAGCAGACTGTTACTTTGAAGAGTAGCGATGACTGTACAACTTACCACAATGTTGCAGATTTGAGGAATCTCTCTGTTATGCCATAGAAAATATATAGCCATCGATTTGCCGTTTAACTTTTTAAATTAGGTCGAGCTTAAAACAATACAATCTACCCACTAAACAAACTGGCATTCAACTAGGCCTCTCACTTTTTGAATGCCGGCTTATATGCGCAAGGGAACGAAACCAAATAAAAATAGATCGTCCCATTCTACTAACTCAAAGCCTCGACCGTTAACAAACTCAGAATCATTCAGATCGATTATGTCCTGGGCAAGGCAAATTTATTGGACACGGTACCATTACTATTTTTTCTACTCAGGAAACATAACTGAAGACAGCAGTATTTTGGAGCCCGTATTATTGCACTCATAATAGCTAAAGCTAACGGTTTCCTTTGCCATATACGCAGACAGTAAGAATGAGAGCTTTGTATCAAATAGTTTTGTATCCTCAACAGTAAGATGAAAATCCACATCACTTTTACAGTTTATTTCTGAGCTGGTATTGGTGAAATTTTGCAATCTAATTTCAACTCCAGCATCGTGGACTTTCATATAGGAAATTTTTGAATAGGGAGTCCATTCGGCTCGACCTAGCAAAGGTACAAAGAAAATAATTAAGAACAATACTTTTCCGAAATCTTTCATTTTTTCTCTAAACAACAACCATCTTCTTCTAAACAGTCTTAACCAGTAAAAACTGTGGACTCCCACTCTTTCCAATTCTCACCACCCAGCTTGTGAGATCTAGCCCCTTGAATAAATGCTTCTCTAAATGCAGGAAGATTATTTGCAAATACTTCACGAAAATCGTTAGGAGCACTAACAATAAGTCGGCTCACAGGCTTAAATGGGTATTCAAAGAGCTGGATCAGGCTTAAAGGCTGCTTCATTTCCTTTAATTTTGCTTCGATCACATAAGCATCAGATTTACCTCCACCTTGAAGGTTCACCTTTCCTTCACGTGCATAGCACCATCCTGTCCAATCTTTTTCTTCTTTCGCTATAGCCGCACGGGCTTTCTGATCTGCTAAAGCTTGTGACTCTGCTTCGAAAGGAGTAATCACACTTTGTTCAGCATCAAAAAAACAACAAAAAGGAACAAGCAATTCCTCTTCTTTAGTGACGCTACCTATATATAAAGCATTACAGAGAGCAAAACCTGAATGATAGCCCAACAGTTTGATATTCATTGGAATGCCTTCTTAAAATTATGACTGATACTCGATTAAATATAAAATTAGCTCAAATGCCAATTAAATAAAACCAAATTTTAATATGTGAATTTGGCTAAAGATGCGTAAAGCTTTTTATGTAGTGAGTTTAAGGGCAAGACGAACCTTGCCCCCATTTTAAACTCAAGAAAAATAATCCAAAACCTTGCCAATAAGCTCTAGCTCTTGATGACCCTCGGGATCAATTTCTTTGCGAAGCACCCGTTTTATATAATCCGTATCTCCAAGCAATCCACGCACAATACAATAGTGTGTAGCCCAGATACCACGTGTTTCTTCAGGTACACTTAGGTAAAACGACTCTTTGCTGTCTAGACAATATTGCTTTCTTAAGTACGCCTGCCCAAACTCGATTATATTATCCAGGTCACGCATAACTTGCGCCACAGCTTCTCCCTGGCTTCCGAAATCTTTAGCATAAACTGTTAGATTAAAAGGGTTCTTTAGGTCATCTATTCTAATTCTCCTTGAAAAGGTAGCAGTTCGTCTCAGAGGAAGACCTGAAAGATGAGATGAAATATCTTCCACCTCTTTAATATAAACACCTGCAGCCGGCTGGATTGTTACCCAAGCAGGAGAACCACTAAAATTCCAAAAGGGTGCTATTAATAGATCACAAAATTTCACTGGACGAGATCTAAACCTATTAGAAACAAACTGCCAATCTGGGAGTTTGGTCGCCTTTCCCTTGGCGGCCTCCAAGATTTCTTTTTTAAAAGTCATGGTAGACCTGCCTTTAATCATGTGGAGATTTTGTTGACCTTAGAATATAAACAAATATCTCATCCATCTGTCCTCTGAACCCGCCTTCATCAGCATTAGCACCACATGCACTTGCCTGGCCGGAGGTACATGCATCATAAACTACTTTTTGGTTTGATGTTAATGTTGCATTCCCTGTCTTAACTTCGAGAAGTGCACGTCCCTCTGAGTCAAGCTGGATCTTTCCTCCAGGTATATGATTGCCATTTAGATCATATAACTCAAAATCATCGGGTACATCAATAGCTCCATCTCTTCCGCCACCGGTCACTGAAAGATCTGCCCGCGCGATCATACCATGATATTCGTGCCCCTCGTTGTCATACTGAACAGTCACTTCTTTTTGAACTTTAATATTCGGTATTTTTCCATATTCAATAAAAATAGCATCAACCTGCTTATTATGAAATATGCGGTACTTATCGACATTGGCTGCAAATGGCGAACTAGTGGGAACTTGAACACCATTTTCATCTACATAGAAGTAATAAGATCCCTTCTCACTTTGTAAAACCGGTTTGCCATCTTCTAAAACTCCAGTATCTCTATATGCAACTCCCTCGCCCTTTTTACTAATATAAAGATCACCCTTCCGTTCGTAGAAGTCTGTCAGCCCATCTAAATATTTCTCTGTATCTACTTTACCGCCATTTAATTCAAGTCCCTCTTTATCATCTCGCAACTCTCTTCTGAGAATATATCCCTTAAGCCCCTCAAGAGCTAACTCACTTTTCTCACCAAGGAGGGTTAAAAATGCATCTCCTGTTTCTTTGGCAACATTTCCAAGCTGCTCCCCCCAGACTTTAATTGCTTGGAAAAGCTCATTCTCATCCATCTTAGAAATGAGCTTATTACCAATTTTTCCTCCAGGGAACAGAGTAAGAACTAAATTGGTAGTACCATTAACAATAATATAATCAGCTAAAGCTTGATTACCTGCATCGACTCCTCCATCACGATAGGCCTCGTATATCGGGTATAAATCGACACCAAGTAGTGCAAGGTCAATTGCTTTTAAAATAACTGGGATTAAGAATATGAAGAGTGCATTATTCTCAGCAGTGATAGCGCCAACATCCGCTGCCGTATTAACACCCGCCGCTTCCGCACCCGCTAGAAATACAGAAAGTCCAGCAGAGAATCGAGCTAAATCTACTCCTTGCTCTTTTAACTCTGTAATTTGCTGCTCAATTGCACCTAACCCGTATTCATAACGGAAAATATCTGCAATCTGCTCACGAGAATAACCCCTACTCTCATAATCTGCTACATCGTCACCATATTTTTTAAATAGGTTATTGATTGCAGTATTCGCTTTATCAACCTGAGGCTTAGTTCTTTCCCTATAGACAGTGGCGGTAAATTCTCCAATAACTGCACCAGCTCCACCACTTACACAACCATCAGAGGCATTTTGCTGGCCAGAATTCTCTGCAGTAAGTACACCAATAACACAACCGGAACCCGCATGTGCGATATACTTCATCGCCGTATCCCAGTTACTTATCTCCGTATTAGTATCCTTAGGATCCCAAGCTTGCCCAATTTTTTTTGCCATATGGGCACCAAGACGGTTGATCCCATTCTGCATCAGTGACTGAGTAAAAGTATCCTCAAAGTCAGAATCATAAACTCCTGTTTGTATTCCTGCTCTAACTGCAGCATGAGTCACAGCCTGAGCAACCTGCTGCAAAGGTGACAAAACACTTTGTGCTGCTGCCGCATCGAAGGCAGCCTGGAAAGCTTTATCCGCAGCAGCGATATCACTAGGATTGATCGCTATCGCGGCATCAAAGGCTTCTTTACCTTTATTTATGGCATTCGTATCCGCTCCAAAGAAAGTGGTATCAACCTGATGTAAAACACCTGCAGTCACCATAGCAACAGCCAGCCCTTTAAAGGTCTCTGAGGATGCTAAATTCTCCATTGATCCAGCAATATCGCCATCGACAATTCCATTTGCTAGTGCAATAACTAATTGAGTCTCAAGAGTAGCGGTACCTGCGGCAACTGCGGCCTGCATCCAGGATGATGCAGTAAGGCTTGATCCTCCAGAGGCAATAGCCATAGCTATTGAAATCACAGCAGCAAAAGCTGGTGAAATACTAGTGCTGGATTCATTCCACTCTTCGTACTGAAGTTCAATAGCTGTCCAGTCAGCATTTGGAAATTCAGAGCGTACATATCCCATCCACTCCAGTCCTTCCATTTTGGAAAGCTGAGCAATTTGTTCATCCATCGATAAGGAGCGGTCACCTTCATATTCCACGTTTACGGTGGAAAAGGCTTTAACTGCAAGACCACCAACAATTGAATTGGTGACAGCTTTTTCAATAACGTGACCTTCAGACTTAACCGATACAGTAAATAAACCCTTTTTAATTGAGGTGTAGCTATACTGGTCTGTCTCTGTTGTCATCAACAGGTTGACACCGCCGTTTTTGGCCTGAATTTTCGTGCCATCTTCACTGGATATATCAGCTGCGCGGAGGGTGATATCTCCATACTCACTATGCAGTCGAATACCTTCGCCAGCATCCAGAAGTGAGCGTATTGCTACCGTCTGATAAATAGATTCTTCAATCTTTCGCTTACCATATTTCCCTTTTCTATAAGATTCCCTGACGTTCAGATTGTCTTCTATGGTAATACCGAGACCAGACAATATCTCAATATGACCGCTATCGCTAATAATCTCAGAAGCATCAATTAGAATATTTCCCTGTGCTATCAGTGCAATGGTATCGCTGGCTGAAAGCTTGGAGGCCAAGTGAGCAATTGAGGAACTGCGATAAGATATCCCTCCAGAAGACCCTTCTCGACGGTTGGTGATTTGCTGACTGCCGATATAGATATCACCACCCGCTTCGAATCGTATGGATTCTCCTGCAGAGACTACAGATCCTTGTAATATAATATCGGAGCTGGTTTTAAAGTAGATATCGCCTTCAGCATTAATTTCTGCTACAGGACCAAACCGTTCAGATTGAAATTGTCCTAGGTTGTAACGGTGAACAATAGTGCGGTTTTCAATAGAGTGCGCACCAATAAGCAAGTCTCCTTCACTTGAAATCAATCCGGAAATATTCTGCAGGGAACCTCCTGCAACTATTTTTAGATCATCTTCGGCGATTAAGTTACCCTGGTTATTAACCAAGTTCTCAGCAATCTTTAGGAATGAAGCTCTGCGGAGGGTAACATCGGTGTTGTCTATTTGTAGTCCGCCAAGCTCAACAAGACTACCGCCAAATTCATTTTCATCACCGGTAACTTTTTGTGCATCTATGGTGGAAGACTTCAAATAGAGGATAGGAACCAGAACATTCTCACCATTGATATAGCGCACTTCTGGCCAAATCATATCGGTTGTAATCTGACTGGCAGATAGCCCAAGAGGTTCGCCAAATATTTTCCCGGAAACGAGTGCATAGTTATATGCGTTATCATATAACTTGCTAATTTGCTCGCGTTCTGTGCCGTAGACCTGCGTATTAATCAGATTCCTGCCGAGCTGGGCATAGACTTGTGAACGAATATAACGACTCTGGACAAAGTTTGTACCCACCCGCTTAATTAATGGGTAGTGAGGCAGAATAACCGTAATATCGCCTACCCCAATGGGTATCATCAAGGGCGCAGGTAGATTTTCCTTGCTGCTTTCTTTTAAACGTTTAAAAAAGCTCTCTATATTTACATCTGTTTGATGGGCGTTTGTATCCAAATAGTCAGCGGACTTAAATTGATATTCGTTGTTATTTTCTCGCTGAAATAGATGATTGGCATTCAGCTCAGCTTCAATAAGTGCAGATTCTATAATCCCAGCAACACCAGCCATAGCAGGCATACATAGCTGCATAGAGAAAAAGAAAGTCACCACGGAAGCTATGAGACGCTGCCACTTGGTGTAACTAGACCTTTCTGTCTTTTTTTCTGTATTCATTATCATACTTCCCTAAAACCTAGTCCCACCAGTCAAACTCTTGATCGAAAAAGCTTAGAACGGCATTCTTAATCTTTTCCATGTAAGCAATCACGACATCTGTAATCGACTCAGTTTTAATTACCCCTGAAACACAAGAATCATCAACAGGATCCTGCTGATTTACAATGCACCTAGTTTGAGTAATTCTGATCTCATCTTGAGCAGTGCTTGTATATATACTGTAAAATGGGACTCCATTTTTATTGTATTGCTGTTTGTCACCGTAGGGTATGTAGAATTCCCGTGATTTATAATCAGCAATTGCAAGATTTTGATAATAAGCAATGGGATCATGCTTAGAAAAATTCACCGTCGTCTTAGGACCAATGAAATTACCTTCCACATGAAAGAGTGATTCTTTCTCATCCTGATTGACACGGACAATGGTTGTCTCAACAGTTTTGGGTTCACCCGGCTCAGTACAAACCCCATTTCGCCCCTTCTGTAAACATGTGTGATAAACGGTAGTATAGGTAGTATAAGAAACCTGTGAAATTGCTATACCCAATTCTTTTAGTTTAGGAGTATCCAGCGTGGCATTGCCAAAAACCTCGAAGAAGGCGGTGTTATTGATAAAACCTGTATTTGCTTTGAGATTAAAGTCGCCAACAGTATGAATTAGACCTGGTGGAGAATAGTAATAAAAATTTTCTTCCCACTTATCAGACTCTCGTTCAATAAGTACTTGGGAGCGATAACGTTCATTAGTTAATAGATTCGTATCAATATAGACAGCGCCTGGTTGATTCAAGCGCATAACAGCAGAGGAATTAACTACATAGTTATCAGCCTTAATAAAGAACTGAGTTTCCGCAGAAACCAAAACCTGATTAGCTAGTGCCGCATTTAATGGCACGCCTGTAGACCAGTCATCCCCTGGTGCTTTATACACATAGTAGGGGTTAATATTTTCGAAGGCTTTGCCTTTAATAGTTAGTTTATTAGATAAGATATTGGCTGCAAGAGTATCAGCTTTTTGTTTACCCTGCGCTTCATTAGCATCTAACCCTAGCGCAAAAAAAGTACCCAACTCAGCAGGGCTAATATTGTTTATATCCCAGCTCAGCAAGTTATTATATTGATTATATTCACTCAAGAATGGCGTTCTGGAACCATTGCGAATCAAACCTTTATCGGATTTTAAATTAACCAGATTACCCCGGATGATTCCACCAAAGGAATTAAGCAGATTATCAACAACTGAGATATCTACTCCAGACAGCCCCTCGATTTCCCCTTTATTGAATACATCATTGGCGGCAATTTCTGTTTTGGTAGTTAATATATTCGCATCATTAATAATCTGATTTTTTGCAAGCACCGATAGTGTATGTGCATTGATTTCTGCATTCTCGTTTATGATTAAGCTGTCATAAGATTGCAGTGTAACACTGTTATCAGATGCCAATTTACTGTTGATAATCAATGGCGAACTAAAACTCTGTATCAGTATCGATTCTTCATTGATCACATGAGTATCTTGATAGCTCGTTGAGTAGATGAGATTACTACTGGTATCAATATTCGTTGCAATTCTGTACCAAGTATTAGCCATTGTGGCCGTAACAGATGTAGAACGAATAGTGCCATTCAAGGTTGTGTAGGAAGAGGGCTTTGCTTGCGAGGGGATATTGGTAATCTCTCGGGATTCATACCTCAGTGAATAGTTACCCAAGTACAGGTTAACCGCCCCACCACCTGTGGTTAAGCGACCCGACGTATCACTAATGTAATCCCCACCAGATGTTAAGGAGACGTTCTGATGTGTATTAATTTCACCATTGAGGCTCATATAACGCCCCATGACATCGACTGACAGCGCACCTGGAGCCGAAAGCTGGTTGATATTAATCGTTCCTAACAGTTTAATATCACCGATATTACTGGTGCTATCGGATAAACTTTTACTGAGGGTGCCAGCGGCTAGGGAGATACGTTGAAAGTTGGCAAAACTACACCCAGAGCAAGATACTGTGGAGCTACTGCTATCTGTAATGAAAAGTACATCTGCTGGCTCTCCAACCAGCTCTATATTGTTAGCCAGGGACAGATTGTTAGACTGAATAACAATTAATGTGGCTGGCAAGCTCGTTGAACCGGAGAATTCAGGTAAATTAAGAATCTTTAGTGATTTATTCGATACTGAGAAAGTAGAAAACCGGTTAACAGAAATCCCCGAATCGTTAGGAGGCCTGATAATAAGATTTTCAACACTGCCATCTTCAGTGCTTGTTATCAGCTTAATATCTGAAGCATGCTGAGACGCAGGTAAAATCTGCGAGGCTATTACCACTTCACTGACACATAAAAATAACCAAAGGCTAAGCCTTAACCACAACCCCATAACTCCACTACCTTTTTTAGTAAGCAAAAATTCTTAACCCCAAAGATTTATGCTTGTATTACCTAATCACTAACACCTACAACTAAAAGAATCTATCTTCCAAGGGATGAAACATAGCTTACCAATAGACTGCCGGATGGCGAATCCTATATTCACTCTGTTGAAAGTCAAGCATCAATTTCTCCACCCTAAAAAACATAAGGGCAATAAGGAATCAATTGGATTTAATATTGCGGGACTTTATGATTCAGTACAAAAATAGAGTAGCGATAGAGCAAGAGAAACGAAAAAAAGAACTTAACTGTCATAAGTGACATAGTGTACTTTCATTCAATCCCACCTAACTTGCCTTAAAGCTATTGGAATAGGCGATAGGAAAATAAGGACACCAAAGATGCCCTTAAAAAATTTCAAATAAATCACTGGATGAAATCCAATTCTTCAACTGAAACCACTCTTCAACATTAAATAACAATTAAAAAGATATATTGATTACTAAAAGCAAAAAAATCCTATAACTATTTAGTATGTTAGGGGACTTATAAACCCCCACTTAAACTAGATGGCAAAAAAGTAAATTTCTGGGTAAGTGGATGCGGTGGGCAGCCTAATCAATATCCAAAGATAAGTTCTGTTTATCTGAATTCATACTAGAGGAGTTCTGAAAGCAGTTACCTATAATTAAAATTCGCTCTTTGCAATAACAAATGGCTGCTTCTTAAATTCGCCCCAATTGACTTTTATAGCCAACAAGCAAGTGGTGGATTAAATATTATCCGTTACTTTAGCTACGCAAATGGCAAATAAATTCATTACAATATATATCTTAAGTCTGCATGGAAAATCATGCTTAATTAATCCCAATTAAAAACTGGATAGAATAAAACCCATATAAACATAGCACTCTTTAAACAATAAGGGGTTACCATATTTTACATTGTAAAAGTAGCACTAAAAAGAGAGGCGGTTCTGTCTTTACACCGCCTCTCTTTTATTAGGGCTATAATATAATCATCTATGCGTAGACGATAATTTTTTGGATTTATAACTATTTGCGAAGAATATCTATTCGATATGCAACCGGAATAGTATTCGTTCCATTCCACATCTTACAACGGTCTTTACCATCATAAGCCCCAAATGCTACCTTGTTACCGCTTAAGTAGGCAGCCAATAAGGCACTATACATCTCCTGCCCTTCTTCTGTGTCAAACTCAATGGCGACATACCTGCCAGCCCCCCAATTCTTATAAGTTGCAGTGCATCCATTGGGGTTAGGCCCCTCATTTGTAAGAGTAGCAACAGCATACCCTTTATAGGTACGAAGATACTCAACAGGACTACTCCCCACATCGTAAGAGAGAGTTTGCCCACTCAGTAAAACCAAGCTACCTAATAACCACTTTGCAGAATGTAAAAACTTACTCATTATAAAAACTCGTGAGAACTCCAAATTTGTGAGCTGTTTGAACCATAGCTCTGAAGGCGCAAATATATCAAAGACACCATCTGTTCATCTATAGACTTCCTATCTTTCAAAATCCTACCCTCTTAATTTTCGCAAATGCTCCTCACGGGATTTACGCATATTGATGACATGGCTTGAGCTGAGGCGGTCGTGCATCAGGTTTCCACCTAGGAAGCAGTTAATCAACCAACCGATCTTACCCAACGGTAGGGTGAGGGTGAAACTCAGTAGGCGCCAAAGGCCGTGGCCATAGCCTATTCGCTCAAATTTTTTGTTGGTGACTTTGTAGCCCATCAAATATTTACCCGGCGTTGCCTGAAAGTGGGAGCTCTCTGCAATCCAGGCCATCAGCAGATAGGCCAGGCAACAGATTCCCAACGCTATGGTTGTGGCGGCACCTTCTGGCATATCGTAAACCTTCATAATTACAATGGAGGCGATAAAACCGACAGCGACGTACAACAACGATAAATCCAGTAAGACCGCTACGCCTCGAGCCAGCAGGTGGCCAAAATAGTATTGATCGTAGGTTTCTTCCGGCTGGATAGCTTTCTGCCGGATCAGCTTGCGCCCACCTCGAAGCCCTTGGGCAGGGTCCACAGTAACTTCTTCGCTTTGTAGTGAATTGAAAATGCAGTCACAAAGAGATTCATCCAAAGCGCCGTATAAATAGGGGGCATTACCATTCCAGTCGAACAGGTTATTGCAATACTGAATAATATTGTTGGAAATCTGTATTTGTTTTTTATCTTTAGAGGCACACTCACCTGCCTGCAAATTTATTCGGGCAAAACGCTCGAAAATTGTGAGACCCAGATTCCAGTTATATTCCTCATCGAGCATATAAGGTGTATCGGTGAGAAAACGCCAATTTACTTTTTCATTGAATTCACTGGGTTCTTGCAGCAGCCTATCCACTTGCTCCAGTACTTGATGGTACTCGGTAATTCGCTGTGCTCGCTGTGGATCTTGCTCAGTAACACCCTCTTCAATAGGATTTTCTTGTGCATCCCTACCTTCAGAATGCTGCTCTTCAGTATGTTTCTCTGTAGAGGCCCCCTGCTGTATCTCACCCCCAGTTTCCTGATCCTGGACTTGGTTAAGGTCATGAGAGACTTCTGATGGAGCTTGTTCAATAGCTTCTGGGGAGTGATCTTGATGATTCAGTTCACTACCTTGTTGTTCCTGCGGCTCTGCCTGCCCCTGTAATTGCGCGGCCTCAGGGGAAAGTGTAGCCTGCTCAGCATTGGTAATTTCCGCAATAGCCTCAGTACTTTGCGACTCCTTACTTTTCTCATTCTCTTCTTTTTGACGCTCGGCAGCTTTCAGCGCCCATTTATAGGCGCTGTGTAACTGCTGAAACTCTTCTGGCTTTTCATCCGGGCGGGTATGCTTCAGTTTTTTTGCATAGGCACGCTTGATCGCCCGCGCATCATCACAGGGCGCTAGCTCGAGTATCTCCCAGGGGCTCATTAAATCCAGTCCTCAACGTCGAGCTTATCAAATATTTCAGTGAGTTCGGCACGCGTCTTGCTAATCTCCACTAGGTTTTGTTTATCCAAAACCCGGTCGAAGCTTGCGAGTAATTTAGAAATATGGTCGCGCTGCTCGCCGAGGCTCGCTTCGTACAAGCGTTCACCACGGGCGAGCAGCGCCCGGTTTTCTTCATCTTCACGGGGGTGAAATTTGAGCTTGGCCAGTTTTTCCAGGGCTTGGACTCTATCCTGTTCATTCAGGGCGCCCGGCGTAAATTCCACTAACTTATTAAATGTTTTACCGGTGGAAACGACGGTGATATCCACTTCCAGCAAACCGTTCATATCGTAGCTATAGCGGACTTCCACAACTTCCTCGCCCCTGGGTTTTTTGGGTACCGGTACCGTGAGTTCGCCCAGATAAACATTTTTCTTTACCAGGCGATTTTCCCCCTGGTAAATATCGATACAAACTTCGTTCTGATCATCGCGGGCAGTGCAGACGCTTCGTACGATACTCACCGGCACCACGGTGTTGCGCTCAATAATCGGCAGGAAGTAATTGCCCAGCTGCGGGCTGTCTTCGTTCACTATGCCGGTACCCAGGGTGTAGGGGCATACATCGGTGAGAACAATATCATCCAACGCGGAATTTTTTTCCTTGAGCCCGGCTTGAATAGCCGCTCCCATGGCGACAACGGTATCCGGGTCCAGGTGGCAGGAGGGTAAGCGGCCAAACATACGCCCCACCATAGAGCGGAACAGGGCCAGGCGGGTGGAGCCACCCACCAGTACCACTTCGTCAATTTTAGCAGACGGCAAATCGGCATCGCGCATGGCGCGCTCAATCGGGCGCTTGGCTCTCAGCAGCAGCGGAGTGCTGAGTCTCTCAAACCATTCGGAAGTCACTTTCCACTCAACTTCACGACCACTAAGGTTTAATTTAAGTAACTGCCCCGCCTGCTGGCTGATACGGCGCTTGGCCGTTTCCATCTGCATATACAGGTTCTGCAGTTCGCGTGGTTTCAGTGAGGATTTTTTCAGTTTTAATTCTTCCAGAACACTGTCGATCATCGCTTCGACAAAATCCTCACCGCCAAGGTAGTTATCCCCGGCACTGGCATGTACCTCCATAATGCCATCGAAGAATTCCAGGATGGAGACATCGAAGGTACCGCCGCCCAGATCCAAAATAAGAAAATTACCTTCACGTTTATCATGCAAACCGTAGGCTATAGCTGCCGCAGTGGGCTCATTGATCAGGCGTTCTACCTTCAGGCCGGCTAATTCCCCAGCCTGTTTTGTTGCTTGGCGTTGGTTATCATTGAAATAGGCTGGCACACTAATCACAGCCTCGGTAATTTCTTTATTCAGGAAAGCCTCAGCATCTTCTTTCAGGGAACGTAAAACCAATGAAGAGAGTTCAGTTGCACTAAACTGCTGACGGCCTAGCTTAATTTTATGATCGGTGCCCATTAAACGCTTAAAGGCAGCAACAGTGGTATCGCTGTGATTGATCAAGCGTTCTTTTGCAGTTTTTCCTACGACCAGTTTGCCAGCCTCATCTAAACTGACAACTGATGGGGTCAAGGTCTCTCCAAGGCGATTGGGAACCAGTTTCACTCCATCGTCTGTCAATACCCCACAAGCGCTATTAGTGGTTCCCAGATCAATCCCAATAATGGCCATAATACTCTCTACCTATTTTTAAAGGCTAAGTAAGCAAAAAAATCGAACCCACAGTTTTTGCAACCGGTTTTCTACTTTGTTTATTGCGCAATATTCTAAGCGGCCAGGCATATTAATAGCCAGTTGGTGCAAGCGAACGAAAGCGAGTTTTTAACACAGAAAATGAAAGCGGTAATAAGCCGCTTTCATTTATTTTGCTACTCAGGGAAGGGAAAGGTGCAGTCCGCTAACGAACTACAGCCGAGAAATTGATAGGAGTTATTCAGGGGGAAAGGCGCTGAACCGACCAGCTGCCGCTATCATCAGCACAGTAAACAAAACGATCGTGCAGGCGATTTGCTCCCCCTTGCCAGAATTCCACGGAATGCGGCACAACCCGGTAGCCACCCCAGAATTCAGGCAAAGGAACCTCACCGCCATCAAAGCGGGCTTTTTCTTCTTCAAACTGCTTTTGCAGCTCTTCGCGGGAAGACAGGGGCTGGCTTTGGTGAGAAGCCCATGCGGCCAGCTGGCTGTCCAGTGGTCGGGACTGGAAGTAAGCTATAGCATCCTCCCTGGATACCGGCTGAACCTGGCCATAGACAATGATCTGACGCTCCAATAAATGCCATGGGAACAAAAGTGATACTTGCGGATTATCGGCCATGTCCCTGGCTTTTTTGCTCTGCAGGTTGGTGTAAAACACAAAACCGCGTTCATCAAAACCTTTCAGCAGAACGATCCGCTGAGATGGCTGGCCCGCAGCATCCGCAGTGGCCAGGCACATCGCAGTAGGATCTTTAAGGCCCGCTTTAACGACCTCCTCCAACCATTGTCGAAACTGCTCCAGAGGCGTAGGCTTCAGCTCAGAACGACGTAAACCGCCGAGTAGGTATTCTCGGCGCCACTGATCGATTTCCATGGTGTTACTTCCTAAGTTGCTATTGCTCAATAGTGTATCTGGCGAGTTGTGGCAAAGGTATTTTTCCGCGAGTAACTCGTCAAATCTGCTCCCCTTCCATCCCGCCAACGGTAAATGAAAGCGCGACAGCCGTACAAAGTTTCCTGTCGCGACGCAGGGGGAATCTCAATTTTCCTGCGATTTTCATCTCGCAGATGCAGACTCTGCGGGCGCTTGCGTGGCATTTGGCGGGCGGCTAGGCTCACTGCATTTTTACACGAATAAGGAAAACGGTGGTTATGTCCTCTGCACCCACATGTGCCCAGGTGCTGATGCGCCTGTTGCGCGAATACCAGGTGGAAAAAGTCTTCGGCATTCCCGGTGTACACACAATCGAACTGTATCGCGGCCTGCCAGGCAGCGACCTGATACATATCACTCCGCGCCATGAACAGGGTGCTGCTTTTATGGCGGACGGTTACGCACGCGCAAGCGGCAAACTCGGCGTATGTTTTTTGATCACCGGCCCCGGCCTCACCAACGCCGCCACCGCAATGGCACAGGCCTACTCCGACTCCATCCCCATGCTGGTTATCTCCGCAGTTAATCGCCGCGAAGATCTGGGCATGGGCCGTGGGCGCCTTCACGAACTGCCTCGGCAAAGTGATGCCAGCCGCGGCTTTTGTATCTGGCAACATTCCCTGACTCAGGCCGGACAACTGCCGGAAGTAATGGCGAAGGCTTTCCAGCTACTGCGATCCAGCCGCCCAGGGCCAGTACATATTGAAATTCCCATCGACCTGTTCCCGGCACCCATGCCCGGCCAAATAGAGGATTATCACGCCGCTCCAGCAGCTATGGCCCCAGGCGCCAACAGCACCGCTATCACCACTGCCACTCATTGGCTGCAAAATGCGCAGAGCCCCGTTATTCTTTTGGGCGGAGGGGCTCAGTCTGCAGGTGAGGCAGCTACACAAATTGCCGAAAAAGTTGCCGCTCCAGTTTTCCTGTCACTGGCTGCCAAAGGCGTAGTGGACGAACGCCACCCATTGTGCGGCGGTGCCAACCTGAGCTTCGATTGCGTGCGCAAGCGGGTGGAAAATGCGGATATCGTACTGGCAGTGGGCACCGAACTTTCCGAGACAGACCGCAATCTGGTCCGGGAAGACTACACCTTTTCCGGTAAGTTAATCCGAATCGATATAGATGCTGCACAACTTGTTTGTAACGCCACCCCCGATCTGGCCATCTGCGCCGATGCAGCAGAAAGCCTACAGCAATTAAATACCGCTCTGGTCCAACGCAGCGGAAATGCTAAAGAGCAATCCGAACAAGAGGTTGCCCAATTACTACAGGACTGTCGCAAAGAGTGGTGGGATGGCTCTGAGGAACGCCTCCCCTGGGTAAAAGCCCTGCGTGAGTCCCTGCCGGATAACGGCATCCTGGTGACAGATTCCACCCAATTGGCCTATAACACTAACCACGCACTGCCCCTCTATCATCCGCGCAGCCACGTTACCTGTACCACAGGCTACGGCACCCTGGGCTTTGCATTGCCCGCGGCTATTGGCGCCAAGTTATCCAGTGAGCGCGACGTGGTAGCGCTGATTGGCGATGGAGGGCTGATGTTTACCCTGGGGGAACTGGCAGTGGCTGTGGAACAACAACTGCCGCTGCCGATACTGGTGTGGAACAATTCCGGTTACGGAGAAATCCGTGATTTTATGGACGCCGCTGAAGTGCCCCAGGAAGGTGTAAACCTGCGCACCCCAGACTTTGTCGCCCTCGCCAAAGCCTTTGGTGCAGAGGGGTGCCGAATCAATCAACCCGGCCAGCTGACAGAAGCGGTAAGTGCAGCCTTTAGCCGAAAAACTCCAACCCTGATAGAAATCAGCGCGCCTTCAGGCGCAGAATAAATGGAAGCGTGACATGACAGATCTCAGCAAACTGCAAACCGGAAAGCTGTTTATTGATGGCCAGTGGCGTGAGCCCCTGGGTGCAGGATCACACCCTGTGATCAACCCTGCCACCGAAGCGTTAATCTGCGAAGTTTCAGAGGGCTCTGCCGAAGATGTGGATCTGGCCGTAACCGCCGCCAGAACGGCTTTTCACAGCTGGCGTAACAGTACCGCACAGAAACGCCGCGAACTGCTCAACGCCATCGCTGACGGAATGGAAAAACGCAAAGAAGAACTGACTTTCGCAATTTCCCAAACTCTCGGATGCCCCGAACATATCGCTCGCTGGCTACACGTCGACGGCCCTATCTACGCCATGCGCTTTTACGCTGAGCGCACTTCCGAGATGGAAAAAACCGAGAAAGCGGCCCATTCAATTTTATTCCGCGAGCCTGTGGGCGTGTGTGGTTTTATTACCCCCTGGAACTATCCGCTGCACCAGTTCGTCGGCAAAGTGGCACCAGCGCTGGCCGCCGGCTGCACCATGATCACCAAACCTGCCGAGATTACCCCTCTGCAGGACTTTATCATGGCAGAAATTATTGATGAGGCCGGAGTACCCGCCGGCGTCTTCAACCTGGTGCCCGGTGCTGGCTCGGTAGTGGGTGCTGCACTTTCATCCCACCCTGGCATCGATATGGTGTCTTTCACCGGCTCTACCCGCGCCGGCGTTGAAGTAGCCAAGGCTGCGGCGCCCACGGTAAAACGTGTAACCCAGGAGCTGGGCGGTAAATCACCGCTGATTATCACCCCCGATGCAGACCTGGAAGCTGCTGTACGCTGGGGCTGCGAAGATGTATTTATCAACAGCGGCCAGACCTGCACAGCCCTGACCCGTATGCTGGTACCTGCTGAGCGCTACGAAGAAGCGGTGGAAATTGCCCAGCAAGTGGCCGAAGGAATCACCATGGGCACCGGAGAAGACGCCTTTATGGGGCCGCTCTCTTCTGCACGCCAACGTGAAATCGTTCGTGGTTATATCCAGCGGGGTATTGATGAAGGTGCGCGCATGGTCACTGGTGGTGCCGAGACACCGGAGAACCTGGAAAAAGGCTTCTATGTTAAACCCACTGTATTTGCCGATGTACACAACGATATGAGCATCGCGCGCGAGGAGATCTTCGGTCCCGTAACCTGCCTGATCCCATACAAGGATATGGACGAGGCCATCTCCATTGCCAACGATACCGAATACGGCCTATCCAGCGGCGTTTGGGCCAAGGATGCGGAGAGTGCCATGCCTCTGGTACGCCGTATCGAGGCGGGACTCTGCTTCGTCAATGGGGGCGAGTTTAACTACGATGCTCCCTTCGGCGGTTACAAGCGCTCGGGCAATGGACGCGAATTTGGCGATGCCGGGCTCGGCGAGTTTATCGAACTGAAATCCGTGCAACTGCCCGCATAAACTTCTGCACCGCCCCCAAACGGGGGCGGCATAGTTGACTGCCATTCCCCTCCCAGCTATCTTTGCCCGCACATCACGAGAGTGGCTGACGCCAACGCCAACCTGCCGACCGGGGCAAGGTGGTTCTCTCTCTGCCGGCACACCAATGCCAGCGGGGAGGATGGGGCTCTACAAGAGCAATCCAACCGGATTAGCGAATACCCATTCGCCGCTTCCACGTCAGCCCTCCAAATTTTATTGTTGGAGGGACCATGTCCGAAACACCGCTATCCAGTAAAGACGTTATAGAAATTCAGATCGCCAACCAGCGAAACCGTACGGCGGTTAGGGCAGTGAGACGGGCCGATCGGCAATTGTTGTGGCAACTGCTGTTCGACACTGCGGAAGAGGCATTAAAATTCGCCACCAGTTGCCGCGCCAGCGAGCAGCCGATCACTGCCCACAAGGCGTGTGAACTGGCGGGATAAACTAGAATACACAGGCGCCAACCTGCTTAGCGCCAATCACTAAGTGCCACGAGCACCGGACAGGAGCTAAAAACAATACCATGTCAAAGCCAGAACAATTCTTTGAGCACCTGCGCGATGAACTGAAACAAATTGATGCCGACGGCCTCTACAAGCGCGAGCGTATTATTACCTCCCAACAGGCCGCTGAGATCCAGGTGAACAACGACACCCAGGTACTGAATTTCTGCGCCAATAACTATCTGGGCCTGGCCAATCATCCAGATCTTATCGAAGCTGCGAAAGAAGGCCTCGACCAGTACGGCTTCGGCATGGCATCTGTGCGTTTTATTTGCGGTACCCAGGACATCCACAAGGCCCTGGAGTCTCGCCTATCCGAGTTTCTGCACACTGAAGATACTATCCTTTACACCTCTTGCTTTGATGCCAATGGCGGCCTGTTCGAAACATTACTAGGCCCGGAAGATGCAATTATCTCTGATGCCCTGAACCACGCCTCGATTATCGATGGTGTACGTCTGTGTAAGGCCAAGCGCTACCGCTACGCCAACAACAATATGGCGGAACTGGAAAAACAGCTACAGGCAGCTGACGCCGAGGGCGCCAAGACCAAGCTGATCGCCACTGATGGTGTCTTTTCCATGGACGGCGTAATCGCCGACTTAAAAGCCATCTGCGATCTGGCCGATCGCTACAACGCCCTGGTGATGGTGGACGACTCCCACGCGGTAGGTTTCCTCGGTGAGCACGGTCGCGGCACTCATGAGTACTGCGATGTTATCAGTCGTATCGATATTATTACCGGCACCTTGGGCAAGGCCCTGGGCGGCGCTTCCGGCGGCTTCACCTCTGGCCGCAAGGAAATCATCGATATGCTGCGCCAGCGTTCGCGCCCCTATCTTTTTTCCAATTCCGTGGCCCCAGCAATTGTTACCGCCTCACTAAAGGTGCTGGATATGTTGATGGAAGGTGGTGAGTTGCGTGAGAAACTGCGCGATAACTCCGCCTATTTCCGCAAGCGCATGTCTGAAGCTGGCTTTACCCTGGCCGGCGCCGACCATCCAATTATCCCGGTAATGATTGGCGATGCCGCACTGGCTCAGAAGATGGCCGACAAGATGCTGGAGCGCGGCATCTATGTGGTGGGTTTCTTCTACCCGGTAGTACCCAAAGGCCAGGCGCGCATCCGCACTCAGATGTCGGCGGCACACACTCGTGAACAACTCGACCAGTGTATCGATGCCTTTATCGAAGTAGGCCGTGAACTGAAAATTATTTAACGCCCAATTGATCGCGGCAGAGCGCCATAGCAGGACTCACCCTTTGCATGGTTCCGCCGCGCCTTTCTATTTGTAGTTTTAATGACAATGAAAGCACTATCGAAACTGAAGTCTGAAGTGGGAATCTGGCTCACAGACGTGGAAATTCCTGAGCCCGGCCACAACGACCTTCTGATCAAAATCCACAAAACCGCCATTTGTGGTACCGACATGCATATCTATAATTGGGATGAGTGGTCGCAAAAAACCATCCCGGTCCCCATGGTAGTGGGGCATGAGTACGTAGGAGAAGTAGTTGGTATGGGCCAGGAAGTCGCGGGCTTCCAGGTGGGTGATCGTGTTTCCGGCGAAGGCCATATTACCTGCGGGCACTGCCGCAACTGCCGCGCCGGTCGCCGCCATCTATGCCGCAACACCTATGGAGTAGGCGTGGACCGCCAGGGCGCCTTTGCCGAGTACCTGGTTATTCCTGCATTAAATGCCTTCAAAATCCCGGATAATATTTCCGACGATTTGGCCTCTATCTTCGACCCATTGGGTAACGCCGTACACACCGCTCTGTCATTCGATCTTGTCGGTGAGGATGTGTTGATTACCGGAGCCGGCCCCATCGGCATTATGGCTGCTGCTGTAGCTAAACATGTTGGCGCACGCCATGTGGTAATCACTGATATCAATGAGTATCGCCTGGATCTGGCCCGTAAAATGGGCGCAACCCGTGCAGTGAACGTTGCGGAGGAAAGCCTCAGCGATGTGATGGCTGAACTGGGCATGAGTGAAGGCTTCGATGTGGGCCTGGAAATGTCCGGTGTACCCGCGGCCTTCCGCGATATGCTCGCTGCCATGAACCACGGTGGCAAAATTGCCATGCTGGGAATTCCCGCTGGCGAGATGGCCATTGACTGGAGCCAGGTAATATTCAAAGGCCTGATCATTAAGGGTATCTACGGCCGCGAGATGTTCGAAACCTGGTATAAAATGGCCAGCCTGATCCAGTCCGGCCTGGACTTAACTCCGGTTATTACCCATCAGTTCCATATCGATGACTTCCAGAAAGGCTTCGATACTATGGGCTCCGGAGAGTCCGGCAAGGTTATCCTTAACTGGAAATAGCCCTGCCCAGGCTGCGGGGCAACCCGCAGCCCAACCCTAAGCCCTTCATCAAAACAGCACTCCCTCCTGATTCTGTCGTGTTTCCTCGATATCTTCAGTATTTCTTTCTCAGTAATTCTTACTGGCTTTCTGCCTGATCCATCCCGTAAACAAAAGACACAAAAGCCATATCCATAACTTTCATATCTATAACTTTCATATCTATAACTTTCATATCTATAACTTTAATTTATGTATCAGACGCCCGCTGGTTGTACCCTGAACCAGTAGTGAAAATAGGACAACGCCGAATACCATAGACTGGATCGTCCACCAGTAGGGAAGTTCGACAGGTAGTGATAACACTAATGCAACAGCGATTACACCACGCAGCCCCCCCCAGCTCATTAATAGGCGCCAGGATTTTGGGATGGGTGGGCCAACGAACCTCGTCAAAGGGGTCACCAAAACCACTGACAAAGCCCGTGCTCCTAAAGCTGCTGCTGTGGCAATCATCATAGCCAGCCATTGATGGGTAAACATCTCAAAGGTAATCACCAGTCCCATAATCACAAAAATGATCGCGGTAAATAGTAATCCCAACCACTCCCAGGTGGGCTCCGCGTCGGCAAGAAACGTCTTACTCTGTTTGCGCAGACAGGCTCTGGCAACAATTGCACAAGTCATCACCGAGATAATACCCGATACATGCAATATGCTCTCAGCCAGGTAAAAACTAGCAAAAGCAGCAACGACCAAAGTCATTAGAGAGGCACTGGGAGACCTGAGAAATAAAATAACCAGAGTAGTAAACAACCCAAAAACAAGCCCAACTGCCACTCCACCAAAAAATATCATACAAAAATACAGTGTCACGGGACCCACACCCAGAGAGGGGGCTTCTGCTCCCATACCAGTTACGCCAACAATAGAATAAGTGGCCAGCCCTAAAACCAGTGAGTACAGGACTACAGCGGCAGCGTCATTAAAAAGGCTTTCACCCTCTACGAGGGTTAATAAATCCTCACCGGTTTTTTCCTGGCGAAGTTTATTGACCACTGATACCGGATCAGTAGCTGCAAGTATCGCTCCGGTAAGCAGGGCGGCAATCCAGGGGAAGCCTTCTGGATGCCCGATTCCATAGTAAGTAATTACAGCAATAAGAAAGGCACAGACTACAAGACCCAAAGTAGAAAATAGAAGAATCGGACCAATCCAACGCTTCAGTATTTTCGGCTCAAGCTGCCAAGCCGATTCGAAAATTAAAACAGGCAGAATCACAAAGAAAACCAACTCACGGAGACTGGTAGCGCGCAAGCCAGTATCATAATCAATCACTGGTAGCAATAATCCCGCCAGTACCCCAGCCACCAGGCACCCGAGTGTGTTATCGATCCTTAAGATACGGGCAATACCTAAGCCAAGAACTGCTGCTGCAGCCAAATAAAGCCCCTGCCCGACAATGACAACCACATCGTTCACAAATTTACTCTCCCAGCAATGGTCAGGATCAACCAGCTATTCAGAATTAAAAACCTCCGACTGTATTCACGATAGGTTTCTATGGTATTAAGTCCTTTCCACTAAATCCTCGACTAATTCCATATATCGATCTACAAACCTACAAGCGCTCTGTTTACTGATTAAAAATTTGCAATATCCAACAACGAATACCGACAGGCATTCGGCGGTAAAGGAAATTACCGTAACGGGTTGGGTACGGTGATTCTGTGCTAATATTTCTGCTTCAAACTCAAAATAACATAATCCTTCCTCGGTACCACGCATATTGCCTCCATTCACAACACAAATTGCTGAGAGAAATACTGGTTTTTCTGAAGCACACACTTTGGCTATTTGAAGGATATCTTGCTGTTGATAATTCGTTTCAAATGTAAATGCCCTCGGTCCCTGCCGTCGACACTTTTGATTAGAACCTGATTGAAAATAGCCTGCGAGCTTCATAATATCCCCTGAAACAGACTCAGAAGGAACTTCCGAAGCGGTTGTGGCGGCACCCTCCCCCCAACAACATGAATATCAATTATCGGTTGGTACATTCTTCGAACACGCATTGGTAAGAGAATTTCTACCCATGGGCGGTGGCTGGGTAAGGTGTGATCAGATATTACCGCAATTGCACAATAGATAGCCGTATGATTTATATGGTGCCTTTCTCCAAATGCAGCAAGACACTCATTCACTTCTGTGGGTGGGGCCCGGGATATGGCATGGCTAGTACGCTTTTCAACTGCAGCCAGCTGTTCTACTGGTGGCCACATTACCTCTTTCCTACTCCGGTAAAATAAAGTATCACTACTAACGTAACCCACAGCCCTAAGTAATTCTTCAACAGGCTTTGGCAAAGACAGAGAGGCCGGCTCTGGATAAAAGCCATCAACCAAAAAAACATCCAGATAACAAAACAGAGCCATAATGGAGCGGCCGTCAATAGCTCCATGGCAGGGCGCTACCACGATCCATTCAACTTCCGCTTCTTTATTTACATAAAGGGTTACCAGGCAGGCATACCTTCCAAGATACACCTCAAAAAGAATCCCCCCAAATTCAACATTGCAACACCACGAGGGCTTTACCCCCTTCTCAACCCGGGCTCCCAACATCGGGGGAAACAGGTGTAGATAAGCGATACCTCGGTGCAAGAGTTTAATACCCACTGCCTCCCATACCCGGATAAAGACAATAACCTGGGCGCCAACTATTGACCATATAGTCAACGCCAAAAACAACGCTTTATGGGCATCCATCTCTCGGGAAGGTGGCTCTGTCTGCATATTTGAGCCCTACATTGATTGAATCTTGTAGTCCAGCGAAGTTACTCAACCAGTATAGGAAAAGGGGAGGAATTAGGCGAAGTGGAGGCAATAAGTACTGCAAAGGGCATACCCACCGCATAAACATATGGAATATTAACTTTCTTCATATTCACGCAGGCACTACGTTAGTTTTTCCATTTTCAATAACTTCCTTAATGTATCTATATATCTATCTACAAATAGCAAAACACCTGGTTTCTTTATGAGTGGCTCACAATAAGAGTACATGAAAACCGAATTTCTTTCGGTGGAATAGATTAGTAGTGAAATCGGATGAGCACCATGAGTTTGAAGTGGAATAGCAGTAACAATCTCAAAGTAATTCATTTCTGTGCCGAGAGCCTTCATACTTCCTACATTGGAAACACATAGCCCCTCAGAAAAATGGGTTTTTTGTCTTCATATTCCCGTATACAACCGATGACATCCCTCAGCTCATAGTCTTTGGGGATACCAAATTTACGGGATTCTCCTGTCTCAGCTTAACGGTCAAGTTCCACTTGTAAGTATCTTGCCAACTGCCAGGTATCTTCCACATCAATATCCGGCATTACTTCGAGTCTAGTCACAGCCGAGAAAGCACCGACAGCACTCAATCCTAGATGAGCACCATATAGTTCTCTCACATCTAAAGGCAATAAAACTTTTATCCAATCCCTGCGATTCGGCAGAATGCGGGAAGACTGAATAGCAACTGCACAAAATAACGCTGTAGGTCTCACTTTATATTTCTTCCCTATGTCGACTAGAATCGCAAGATCCCTCATTGTAAAATTCTGATAAACAGCCCGGCCCTGACGTTCGGGAGAAAAAGCTGATTCTTCTACAAGCCATTTAAATAGTTCATCCTTTACTACCGAAGGCTCCTGGCTTGTAAAATACTTTGATGGTTCAAAGTAATTCTCGACCGCACCATACAGGGGCCGACCATCTAAATTAAAAGTCACTTCATCCCTAAAGTAGAAATCCAAGACACAAAATAATGTCATTACAGAACAACTATCTAAGGCCGCATGGCTGCTTATCAAGGATAATTCACTCTACCTTTTCGTTAGAATCAATGTAGAAGGAGAGCGTATAGGTACATTTGTCAACATCCAGCCCCATTTCTCCCCTACGATGAAACTCTCGCTCAAAGTCAAGGGGATTATCCAGTTTAACCAATTCAATTAGAATTGACTCAAAGGGCACATCACAACGCCAGATTAACTGCTCTCATGGCTCAACCCTTGCCTGCAAAAGCGGATAAACTTTATCAATTTTGGCGAATCCAGAGCATAACTGCTCAACGCTCAGCGCAGTTAAAACCTTTATGAAAGATACAACTAAAGTCCCACCACAAGTTCTTCGTGCCAGCTCCGTAAAAATAGCCTATTCAGCACCCAGCACCCAGCACCCAGCACCCAGCACCCAGCACCCAGCACCCAGCACCCAGCACCCAGCACCCAGCACCCAGCACCCAGCACCCAGCACCCAGCACCTTGGAGAATTGTTTAGCTGCCACAAATACGCTCACAGTTAGAAAATTGTAACGCTCGCTACGAAGTCAACCAAAAATTATCGCTGAGTGGAAAATGCTGCTGGGCTTGCTTCTGCAAACAGTAGATCTTTAAAAAATTAATTAAAGGCTAATCTGTATTAAAACCTTAACCATCAAACACCGCCCCAAGTAACTTCATATATTTTTTCACATAATTTACAGCACTTTTTCTATTAACCAGTGGCTCACAATACCCGAAAACAAATACCCCTTGCCCATTTATTGTATAAGTCAGAACCATTATCGGATGAGCCCCATGGGTCTGAACAGTCATAATCAAGCCAAAATCAAAGAATATCAAAGGGCCCACAAATTTCTGTACATCTCCCATATTGGAAACACAAATACCGGAAAAGAAATAGTCCTTTTCAGAGGCAAGCTCTTTAGCTATCTTTACGATCTCTGCAGGATTGCAATCCGGCTCCAGGGCAAGATCAGAAAATGCACCACTTCTCAAGTGCACATAAACTTTTTTTTGAATTAATCTTGCTAGACTTAACAAATCAAGACTCGTATCCTCTGGCGAGAGTGATAAAGTTAAAGATGTTGTGCACTCCCCCACAACATCTTTGCTTATCAGAGATTTACATAAGCGTTGTGCATCTATAGGCAGCATCAACTCTGCTGCGGAAGAAAAACCCGGTAGTGACCGGGCAGCGAGAATGGCTATCGCACTATAAAAAGATGTAATTAATATCTTCTCTTTTTTTAGAAATGATTGTAAACGTTCGAGAGATTCTTTGGGGAGGACTCGATAAATAGAGCACCCACTTCGCCGCGAGGCGTGAGCTGCCTCCTCCACTGGCCACTTTACTGGCGTACAAACACTGTCGTTAACTCGCAAATTTGAACCTTTAAGACGTTTTCTTAAGCTAACATATTCCTCCACTGGCTTGTGCATTATCGAGGGAAAAGACTTCTCGGTTTGATACCCTCTCAAGTACCTATCTAGGTCACGAATTAAGATCAATGCTGAACGCCCATCTACGGCAGCATGGCTAAAAACAAAAGCAACCCACTTCACACTTCCTTGCCTATCGAGATAAACAGTCAGGCAATAAGTAAATTTATTCAAGTCAAGAATGCTACCTCCTAATCGCTTGAACTCCTTTTCATAATTTAAAGGTGGTGTATGCTTCTTGATTTCAATAGAAATATCTTCAAATCTCACATCGCAGAACCAATGGGCATATGGAATCCTCTTGATCCGTGAATGGAGCATAGGATGGAAATTATGTAGATACTCTACCCCCTTTATTAACTTATCTATATTCAGTGTGTTACATACCCGAAAGAAAGTTACCAGTTGAACCGCACCGTTTGACTCGTTGGTCAAATGTACATCAAGAGCTTCTTGAGCCCCAAGCTTTCGAAAAGGCTTTGCTTTTTGCATTGTGAACTCTTCCCGGTGGGGAGGTCTTTGCCCAAGAAGTATAGGAAAGAGAAAGCGCGGCACCCTTCCATATATCCACAATGTTCCAGCCTTGCCAAGCGCTACCAATAGTTCGATTCTCAGAACGCACCCAGAACCGGTAATAATAAATAAGGATAAACAACTAGTTATGCTAGGAACAAGCTCTGATTCCAACTTGGCACCTATAACTAAACCGACCTGCTTTACGGAAAATCCGCTTTTTGATAGCTACTTTTAGATCACAGAAGCAGCCCCTTCAAAGCAAGATATGTAAAACTCTGGAAATAGTCATCCAAACCTTATAAAAAACATATCTGATTGCCATGCCATTAAATTAAAGCCAACTATTGCCCATGTTAAAAATGACGTAGCACGAACAATACATACAGGATCAGACTCACCAGATATCATAAAAGAACAATCAAAAATTACCATTATCAAATACACATTTACCCCACAGCCAACTCTAAATTATTATTCGCAAGCAACTCTATCGATGAGCCACCAATGTCGCGATACTTACCGGCATAAAAAAATACATTTTTAGATAGCAAAGATTTCAATCAACAAAATCTAAAGGTAGAAAGTTGAACATATTCAAGAAATTAGTAATATTTCTGCTTTGTACGAGTTTACATACTTATGCAAATACCTCAGATGAAGACTACCTTACAGGTTTTATTGACAACTTTTCATCACGGAAAATTGAGAGCTCAGCAAGCCGCTACTTAGTACAAACTTCTCACTTTATTTTCGACCTAAAGATATTTTCACCAAGCAGTGCAGCTGAAGTGGAGGCTATCCTAGCGGATATCCGTTTCGCACTTGAGAAGAGAGATTATGCAAGGTCTGAAATAGTCAATTTTCAAACTCAGTTTCGTGGCGAGAACCTAACTATTACTTCAGCCTTACTTAAGCGCTACACTTCACATTACTCCCTACTTGATCATATCTGTAGTACCTACACTCTGGCGAATACAGAGAAGGGGTGGAAAATCCTATCCTGGTTACCATCCCCCCTAAATCAACTACTCAGTGTTTTATAAAAATAAAGGCAGTAATTGAGGTTTACTTTCGTATAAGTTAAATGGGATTATAGCTTTCTTACATATCTAAAAATAACATGAAGAGAACGAAGCAATGGACGCAAAAATTCAAATCCAAGAACTTTTAAGGGAACTCTACAAGGTAATTTCTGGCCCTGCGGGTTATAAGCGGGATTGGAAGAGGCAACAGAACCTGTTCACTTCCTATGCAAAGGTAATCCGCACCTCAGCAGACAGTAATGGCGAACCACAATCACTGGTAATGGATATCCAAGACTACCCTGATAACTTTCAGGAGCTGATAGGCGAGCGGGCCTTTTACGAGGATGAAATTCAAAATATTATTGAAGTTTTCGGTAATATTGCCCACGCCTTTAGTACGTATGAAGCCTGGAAAGATGAGGAAAGAACCCAGTTTCTAAAGAGGGGGATCAACAGTATTCAGCTTTACCATGATGGAAAATCATGGAAAATTACGAATATGATTTGGGATGATGAGCGACCGGGGCTTACAGTACCTGCCAAATATATGCCCAAAACTATTACTGAAACCAATGGATAGATACATCTGCTACCCCGCTTTGTAAAACTCTTCAGGGCGGGCGCCAGCTTATTCTCTGCTAATATTTATTGGTGATCCACATTGTTGGATCAATAAACTTTTGGATTTCACCAATAAACATGCTTAATTCAACTTACTCTTGATTAGAAATTTACCTTAATTCGCTCATTTCGGCCAAAATTTTTATCATCTATATCATTGTCGCCAAACGACAAAAGCTGTTTAAACCAAGTTTCTTTCTGGCTATTCCCAATTCCAACAAATCAACCTATACTGTACATACATCCAGCACCCTCTCCCATTGTAAAATGACAGATTCCAACAACCCTCTGCGCTTACACAAAGGTCGCGGAGCTGCCAGTAATATCAACGGGCGATTTGCCAGCCGTTCAAGTACTTATGAAAGTGACGGATGGCAAGTGGACCTGGAACCTATAGAGCGCTTGATAACAACGGCTATTGAGGAGAAGGCAAAATCTATTATCGCCACTAATCAGTCACCGGATATCCCCTTCACTCAATCAATTAACCCCTACCGAGGCTGTGAGCATGGTTGTATATATTGCTACGCTCGTCCCGCTCATGCCTATATGGACCTGTCGCCGGGACTGGATTTTGAGAGCAAAATATTTTTCAAACCTAATGCTGCAGACCTACTAGAGCAGGCTCTACGTAAGCCGGGGTATCAATGTAGCCCAATTGCTCTGGGAGCAAATACAGATCCCTATCAACCCCTGGAGAAAGATAAAAAAATCACTCGCTCTCTTTTGGAGGTTATGCAAAAGTTTAACCAACCGGTAACTATTGTCACCAAGGGACAGCTCATACTTCGGGATCTTCCCATTCTTGCAGAAATGGCGCAGGACAACTTGGCCCAAATCGCAATAAGCGTGACCACTTTAAATAACGAGCTAAAGAGAAAGCTGGAGCCTCGTACCGCTGGGCCGGCAGCCCGCTTGCGTATTATTGAGCAACTAAGTACTACAGGAATACCTACCGCGGTAATGGCAGCACCTATGATCCCAGCTCTCAATGATAATGAACTGGAAAAAATCCTGAAGGCCGGTCATGATGCGGGAGCAACGCGAGCAGCCTATATCCTTTTACGACTGCCCCATGAAGTGGCGCCCCTTTTTCGAGAGTGGCTTTCTGCTCACTACCCACTAAAGGCTGGGCATGTCATGAGCTTGGTACAGCAAAGCCGAGGTGGGCGTGACTACCAAAGTGAATTTTCCCAGCGCCGCACTGGTACTGGTATTTTTGCCCAACTACTCCGTCAACGCTTTATTATTGCCATCAAGAAATTGGGATTGAATCATCGTCGACTATCGCTAGACTGCAGCCAGTTCTGCCGCCCACCTCAGCCTGGAGATCAGCAGATACTATTTTGAACTATTTTAATACCTTTTTCTGGTAATCCACTAAATGAACAGTTGGTATGTCTATTTGATCCGTACTTCCAAAGGTTCTCTTTATACGGGGATCACAATGGATGTTCAACGGCGATTTACAGAGCACAGTTCCAACGGTCCCAGAGCGGCTAAAGCTTTGCGGGGTAAGGGCCCTCTCAAACTTGAGTACCAGATAGGGGTGCCAGGTAAGTCAGCGGCACTCAAATTGGAAATGACCATCAAGAAATGGCCCAAGCAAAAGAAGGAAGCCCTGATCGCCGGCACCCTTCCACCGATGGTGTTATTCAAGGAGGGCGAGCAGGAGATAGGAAATTAAGCGACTTACTCCGGCAGAAAGCTTAAGTAGCAATAAGTTACACCTGTAACAGGCATTAGCGTCGAGTCAGTAGCCAGGCAACCTCTTCAGCGGGCACCAAACCTTTCAGGCCACCGGGAACCTGCCGATGGCCAAGCATCTCCAGGTGATAATTTGCATCATAATAGCCAAAGATCTGCCGGGAGCCGATCGCAAAAGGAGGGCCAGCTAACTGCGACTGCTCATACTCGAAGGATATTAATAGCTGTGAGGCAACCCCTGTTATTGTCATCAGGTGCTGGGTATAGCGCTTACGCATCTCTTCGGGCAATGCTACCAAAGCGGCTCGATCATATATCGCTTCCACAGAGCCAAGGGCATCTCCTGTCAGGGAAAATATATCACCTACAAAAATCTTAATTTTTTCGGCACTGTAGCACTTGAGGTTATTTTCTTTTTCTATCTTTGGAGTCAGTTCAAGCTCTTCGAAAAGTTGCTGCACAGCCACTTCACTAAGTTCTGCACCGGCGATGGCACATCCCTGAGTTCTCAGCCAAGCTATATCCCCAGTTTTTCCACATAAAGGCAGGAATATACGACTGCCTTTTTTCAGTGATAGCGCAGTAAAATATTGAGCCAGCATGGGGTTACCAGACTTTTCGTGGAAACCTATTTCATTTTTCTGCCATTTATCCAACCAGAATTTTTCTTCCATTTAAGCACCCCCTGTGCATCAAATTAAGGCAACATATAGATTAATGCCAATGACTGAATTCTATCAATATTGTAGATATTTTAAGTCAGCTTCAGAGCCGGAGGCTGCAGGGTCAGTAAAGGCCAGAGCTGTAACGAAAACCATCGCCACTGTAAACATAACTCGTTTGAACATTGCAACTACCTCTAAGCAATATACTCCCACTTCACTATTAAAAAAACGGGATTACACCAATGATTGCTTCTTACCTGTTCGCCCAACTCCCATTCGATCCAAATAAAAAAGCTGCTAATAAAACCTTTGTTCTGTGGTACTCACATCCACTTCCCATTACAAGCTGTGGCGTCCGGGCCAAAGCCTATCGACCACCCCCGACATAACGGCACCGATCGATATCGCTGCAATCAAAATAAAGTAACTATCCAGTGATATTTTCACCTGAGCTGTAAATCCAATCAAAATGCCGATCGCGTAGCTGGAAATATTACTCACGCCCGTTACCCGACCCATTGCCCAAGCACCGATTGCCGCAAATAGCAAAGCTATGGGAAGGGCTGCAAAGTGAGGTTGTAACTGCCATTTAGCCACTACCACCTGGGCAGCAAATCCCAGGCCCAGTCCGGTAACCGCACAAGCCAAGTTGTAAGCCCCGGCCTGTAGATTCTTACCGCGTGAGTGATACGCAATGACACCTAACATAGCCACCCAAATAGGCATCCCCCCTAAAAGCGCCGCTCCAGCAGCTAACGATAACCCCAGTAGCAGGCGTATACCTTTTAACTGCCGTTTTTGGGAAAGGGTATATCCACCGCCGATGCTATCTACAGCCCCATTCATCAGTTCCACTCCGCCACTCTCATATTTGACCGCGCAGTCCTTGCCTAAAATGCCGCCGTCGTTCCTATTCGCATAAATCGAGGGAAACGCCCACCCTCCATATTCGTGGATATTTTTACCGTTTTAATGAACAAGGTGGTAGCTAACTCCTTCCCTATCCTTGCCTAATTTTGCAAACAGGGAAATCAAGCGCCATTAAGTCACCTCTAAGCGTGCTCGGGATAAATCTCAGTGCGAGTAGACATCAGGACATCTACGGGGGAGGGGTCGAGAGAAAGGCCAGTAACCCATACCCAACTATCACCAGGGAATCTGGCTACCATCGTAATTGTAGAAGTGACCACTATCGGCCTGATTTGCCTGTAAAAGGATCTTTTTTAGGCCGCTGACACTATCCTCAGCAGATATAAGGGCTCCTGGACCACCCATCGCAGTTTTTACCCATCCTGGGTGCAGAGCTACTACCGTGATACCTCGCTCCTTCAAGTCAATCGACAAGCTTTTCACGATCTGGTTAAGGGCCGTTTTGGAGGTTCGATAGATATACCCTCCGCCAGATCGATTGTCGGCGATACTGCCCACCTTACTGCTCATCATCGCTATCAGCTTGTGTTCACTGGCCGCCACATTGTCGCAGAAAGTCTCCGCCATCATATAGGGGGCGATAGTGTTGGACTCCAGCACCCGGCGCCACTCAGTGAGATCCACCTGCCCAAAAGCCACCCCTTTGGGACCGTAATAACCGGCATTATTGAACAGGATATCTATAGGCTCTCCCTCGATCGCTTTTGCCAGGGATATCATCTGTGAATAATCTGTCACATCTAGCTGAATGGGATAGAGGTTTGAATACTGCCCTTGCAGGGTCTTGAGTTCGCTGGCCCGATCGAGATCCCTACAACAGGCGTAAACCTTCCAGCCATCACTGGCAAACTGGGCACAAATCTCCAGGCCAATACCGCGGTTAGTTCCAGTAATCAGTATGGTTCCAGACATTTCGACTCCTTCGATGTTATTCTTGCGCAAAGCGATCATAGCAACTGTAGAGCAATGTATTACTCACTAACTGATATCTTCTGGTTCCTGCTTCTGGCAACCATTGTCTGGTATATCTGGGCGAATATGGCAGCCAAGGAGCAAGTCAAACGCGCAGCATCCAACCACTGCAAGCAGCTGGGTGTCCAGTTACTCGACGATACCGTTATGCTGGTAAAAACCCGCCTCAAGCGCAACAAACATGGCCATATCAGCCTGCAGCGCAGCTATGAATTTGAATTCACTTCCACTGGGGAGCACCGTTACTCTGGCATCGCCATTCTGCATGGCAGCCGAATTGAGCAACTGCAACTGTCTCCCCACCATATGAGTTAACAGGTAATTCCAAAATGAAGCGCGGCCTCTATCGCCACCACAAAGGAAACCTTTACGGGGCCCTATATGTCGCCACTCACAGTAAAACTGAGGAGAAACTGGTTACTTACCGCGCTCTATATGGAGACTACGGTGTGTGGGCAAAACCACTGTCAATCTTCACAGAAACCCTGGAAAAAGACGGTAAAATCATACCTCGATTCGCACTGGAGAAGCCTTTCGAATTGGTTGAGAGTCAACGGGCGGGCGCATAATCTGCAACCGCTATTTGAAGGGCGGAACAATTTCGCGAATTGCACCAGGGAGCTCGCTCAATATACCCTCAAGTCACCCGGGCCTAAGCCCAAAACCCAAAATAACAAACTATTTCGCTGGGGTGCCAGTTAATTGGGTAATAACCAGCTACGCCACATAATAAGGATACTCTGTGGACAATAAAAACATCATGATCTATGGCGCTAATGGTTATACAGGCGAACTAATCGCTAGAGCAGCCGTAGCACAGGGTTATCACCCTATCCTGGCCGGACGCAACCCCCAGAAGCTCCAGTCCGTCGCAGACCAGCTCAACCTGCCTGCAATAGCAGTTAGCCTTGAAGCCACTGAAACCCTGGAGCGCAGCCTGCAGGATGTATATCTGGTAATTCACTGTGCCGGTCCATTTTCATCAACCGCAGAGCCGATGATGCGGGCATGTATTCGCTCAAAAACCCACTACCAGGATATTACCGGCGAAATCGCGGTATATGAGGCAGCCCATAGCCTAGGAGCTGAGGCTGAGGCCGCCGGAGTAGTGCTTTGCCCGGGCACAGGATTTGATGTAGTCCCCACCGACTGCCTGGCGGCGGCACTACACAAAAAGATGCCCTCTGCCACGCACCTGGCATTGGGGTTCGACTCTGATTCAGGTTTGAGCCCCGGCACTGCGAAAACCTCAATCGAGAGTCTAGGCGTTGGTGGTGCCATACGCCGCAAGGGGAAGATTGAGACAGTCGGCCATGGCCAGCTGACACGAGAGATAGACTTTGGCCGCGGCAGTAAGTTTGCAGTTTCCATTCCATGGGGAGATGTCGCAACCGCCTTTTACTCTACCGGTATTCCAAATATAGAGGCATATATTCCCATGAGCCCCAAAAGGGCGAAGAAATTGAAGCGCCTGAATAGTATCCGCTGGCTGTTGGGCACCCAATGGGTGCAGAATTGGCTGAAATCCAAGGTCGATAAATCAGTGCGCGGACCCAATGAGGAACGCCGCAAGGAACAGAAGACCTGGGTCTGGGGTGAGGTGCGCAACGACCGCCGTGGAGAGCGAAAAGTGGGGCGTGTCATCACCGCCAATGGATACGATGTTACAGTATCCGGTTCACTGGCAGTTATGGAGTTTCTCCTCACTTACTCGGGAAGAGGCGGCTATTTCACGCCATCAATGCTATGTGGGCCAGAGCTAGTGGAAAACCTACCTGGTTCCAGTAATATAGAAATCAAAATTTCTTAACCAAAAACCTCTCTTCAGGCGGGTAATTCTTTTACCTGCAGGGAAAACCTGTCTTTTTACGCTTTTAAGCGTTCATTTATTCTAGTTTTTTAGCACAAGGGAAAGTCCCACCAGATTTAAAGAGCACGTCGCCAAGTCATCAGATTCTCCAATTTTTGAGATTTCACTATTGCGACATAATTCGGTCAACTCCGTGCAATAATCAATTCCTATGTTGGCTGCATGCGAGACTTATCCATGAATCTGAAGAGTGTCGATGTGTCCCTGGTCCTGTATATGATGGAAAGGGCATCACAACCCAGTTCGCGCAGGCGTTACCTGTGGATGTCAAAATCCGGTGATGGCTGGCTATCCGTAACCGTACTCATCAGCCACATTATTTATAATGCAGCCACACAGCTTTTTATTGCAGCCCTAACCGGCGTTGCAGTCGAAAGATCTCTGTATTGGGCCATCAAGAATACAGCCCGGCGCAGGCGCCCCCCACAAGCCATACCCGGCATGCGTCCCATCATCATCGCACACGATAAATTCAGCCTGCCCTCAGGTCATACTTCCGCTGCTTTCATGCTTATTACTTTTTTAACGCTTGAGTTCAGTCCTCTGTGGGGCTTTGGTTATATCTGGGCCATGGGCGTCGGCGTAGCGCGGGTCGGCCTGGGCGTGCATTTTCCCTCAGATATTTGTGCTGGAGCCCTGCTCGGTACCTGTGTTGCAATAACCACGAGCGTAACTTTCTCATGAAGATACTTTATGGTGTGCAAGCTACAGGTAATGGCCATATTGCCCGCTCACGCACATTGGCAAAGGCGCTGCAAAAATACCCCGAGCTGGAAATCCAATGGCTATTTTCCGGTAGACCAAAAGAAAATTTATTTGGCATGGAAATTTTTGGAGATTATTGGTGGCGGAGAGGTTTAACATTTATACATCGAGAAGGGAAATTAAAAACCTTTGAGACAATCCAAAAGCTCGGTTTCTTCCAATTTAAAAAAGAAGTTTCAGAATTATCAATCGATGAGTTCGATTTAATTATTAGTGATTATGAGCCTGTAACTGCCTGGGCAGCTAAAATTCGAAAGAAAGCTAGCGTGGGGATCGGCCACCAGTATGCATTTCTCTACCCGATCCCTGCCCCCAGATTTAATTGGCTCGTCCATAACATATTGCGGATCTTCGCACCGACACAAAAAAGCCTGGGTTTACATTGGCATCATTTTGGACACCCCATACTTCCACCAATTGTTCCACCGCAAAAAGGACCCGATCAGGATGCGGGAAGCCATATCCTGGTATATCTACCTTTTGAGCATCCCGTCCCGATGCTGGAGGAACTTTCAAAAGTAGATGACCAGTTTATCGTATACGGTATACCTGAGAACCTGCCTGCTGCTGAGAATATCTGTCTCAAAGCGCCTTCCACCACTGGATTCCAGCGGGACCTGGCAAATTCCAGGGGAGTTATCTGCAATAGCGGCTTCGAGCTGCTGGCCGAGACGCTGGCTCTGGGCAAGCCAATTCTCAGCCGTCCACTGGCCTCCCAATTCGAACAGCTGGCCAATGCCAAGGCACTTAATCAGTTAGGGCTGGCAAAAATTGTTCAGTGTATTAACGCTCAAAGTATCATTAACTGGCTTAACAACCTACCGCCACCACTACGTATCCAGTGGCCTAATGTGGCGGAGGCAATTGCCAGATGGATTGCTGCTGGTTGCAAACAACCACCGGCTGAAATGGCCGATGCCCTGTGGCGTAAAGTGGTACCGAGACCCACTGAAAGCCGAGACTACACTTACCAAAACACCTCTAAATAGCACGACCATATCCTCTCACTATATCGCCAAGTGCAATCACACAATAAGTCATTGTCCAGTGCCAATACTACGCGTTTACTTATATGCTGATATGGCGGTAGGGTAGCTTGACTAATCTATCGCCGTACCTAAGCAACGATGATTTATAAAAATAATTGACGAGGCAGGTATGGCTCATCCACTGCTCAAAGAGCGTGATACAGATTTTTTCCTCTATGAATTCCTCAACACTGAAGCGCTGCTGCAAAGACCGCGCTATAGGGAGCACTCCCGCGAGATTTTCGACGCTACCCTCAAAACCGCTCGTACTATTGCAGAAAAATATTTCGCCAATCACAACGCTAAGGGGGATGCCAATGAGCCGAGCTTTGATGGAGAACAGGTACACCTGATCGAGGAAACCAAGCAGTCCTGGGATGCTTTTGCAGAGGCTGGGTTTCTCGCCGCACATTGCGACTTCGAAGAGGGCGGTTTGCAGCTTCCCGAAATCATAATGCGCACCTCCCTCGCCTTTATCAGCGCAGCCAATATTGCCAGTGCCAGTTACCCATTCCTGACAATCGGTGCTGCCAACCTGATACGTTCTTTTGCCAGCAATGAACTCAAAGCTCAATTTCTTCCGCAGATGATGGATGGCCGCTTTGCCGGCACCATGGCGCTGACAGAACCGGATCAGGGCTCCGCCCTGGCTGATATCCGCACCAGTGCAGAACTATCGGAAGATGGTAGTTACCGTATTCACGGACAGAAAATGTTTATTTCAGGGGGCGACCAGTCCCTAACCGAAAATATCGTGCACTTGGTATTGGCGAAGATCAAAGGTGCTCCGGCGGGAGTGAAGGGAATCTCCCTCTTCCTAGTGCCCAAATTCCTCCTCAATCAAAATGGTCAGGCCGGCGAGCGCAACGATGTAAAACTGGCTGGGCTGCTGCACAAGATGGGCTACCGCAATACCACCTCTACTGTACTGAGCTTTGGAGAAAATGAGGGGGCAGTGGGCTACCTGATTGGTCAACCGCACCAAGGCCTAAAATATATGTTCCAAATGATGAACGAAGCCCGCATCAGTGTTGGTGCCGGAGCTTCGGTTTTGGGCTATCAAGGCTATGCCTATTCTCTCCAATACGCCAGAGAGCGCCCACAGGGCCGGCTTCCCTCCGATCGCAACCCCAGTTCCAAGCAGATTCCCATTATCCAGCACGCCGATGTGCGTCGTATGCTCTTATTACAGAAAGCCTATTCCGAAGGTGGTCTGGGATTGAGTATTTATGCAACTTCCCTGTATGAGGATCAGCATACAGCACCTACGGAGGAAAAACGCCAGGCAGCGGCCACCCTGCTGGACTTGATTACCCCAGTGGTAAAATCCTGGCCCTCAAAATATTGCTTGAAAGCCAACGAACTGGCGATCCAGGTTCTCGGTGGTGCCGGTTACATCCGCGAATTCCCCCTGGAGCAGCTATATCGGGACAACCGCCTGAATGCTATTCACGAGGGTACTGAGGGAATCCACGCACTGGACCTGCTTGCACGAAAAGTGCCCGCCAAAAACCTTGCCGCCTATCAGCTAATGCAGGCAGAAATCCGCAACACAGTAATGCAAGCGCGAGATAAAGATAACCTGGGGTCCATGGCAAACGCCCTGGAGGAGTCACTGGAAAAACTCGATGAAACCGGAATGGCTCTATTCGGGCAACTGCAGGAAAACGTAGACCGCGGCCTCAGTAACGCAACTTTATATCTTGATGTGTTTGGCTGTGTACTGGTCGCCTGGATTTGGTTGCGCCAAGCCATTATTGCAGAGAAAACACTGGAAAATAACCCCAGTCTGGAGGATGAAAACTTCTATCGCGGCAAGATACACACTGCTCAATTTTACTTTGAGTGGGAACTACCAAATATTAAGCAATCTATGGCTCTACTTAAAAGCGGTAACAGTATTCCATTTGATATGCAGGAAAGCTGGTTCTAAACAATAAACAGTCCCTGGACTCAATACGGAATTTACAGCACCACTGTAATTTCCGTACCTCCACCGGATAAGGGCGTTGCATTAATGCGCCCTTGATAACTCTCGACAATATCCATAACCACAGCAAGCCCAATACCCTGCCCCGGCTGCTGTTGATCGGCTCTCACCCCACGCTGGGTGACTTCCTGCCATTTTTTACTATCAAGGCCAGGGCCGTTATCTGCCACACGAATTGTCAACTTGCGTCCATCATCGGCATTCTTAATATTAACTTTTACTTCACCCTCACCATATTTATAGGCGTTATCCAATAGATTACCTAGCAACTCCATCAGGTCCCCTTCGTCCCCGTAAAATAAGGCTCGCTCACTGCACTGGCTGTGCACCTGGCTGGGTTTACTTCGATAAACTTTTTCCAGGGCATCCAGGATTTTTTCCAGCAGGGGCGCAACTGGGATACCACGCAGGATAGATTTGGGGGAGCTGGCTACTGCCCGCTGTAGCTGGTAACTAATAATGCTGTCCATGCGCTGAACCTGATCCACCAGAGTCTTTCCTGCAGCCTTACTGTCACTTTCCAGGCTTAACCCCTTGAGTACAGCCAAGGGCGTTTTTAGACTGTGAGCCAGATCGGCCAGTGTATGGCGAGTCTTTTCCCGCTGGCGCCGCTCATTTTCAATCAACAGATTGAGGTTATCGGTGAGAGGACGCAGTTCTCGTGGGAAATTACCTTCGAGTCGGTCACTGCCACCTTGCTGCATATCCCGCAGTGCATCTGCCAGTGCATTTAGTGGTGCAAAACCCCAGCGCAAAACCAACCACTGTGCCAAGATCAACAAAAGCGCACCCACACCAAGCCAGTGCCACATAGTGGAACGAAACTGCCCCACCTGCGCTCTGAGAGGCCCTGCATCTTCCAAAACAACGAAGGTAAAGGGATTTTCATTCTCAAGTCCCCAGGCCACACCCTGGCGAAAACTGCTGTAGTTTGTATCATCCCCGGGCAGGGAAATCTGCATATAGGACTGCTGCCCTTGGGGCAGTGAATTGAATTGCAGATCCGGCATAGCCAATGCCGACTCAGAGCGCCAGATAATCTCTCCCTCGCCATCCAGGACTGCGCCAACCAGGCCGGAGTCCGGCTGATTAAAACGCTGCTCAGGTAATTCCGGCGGCAGCACCAAACCTTCCCCTTCAGGTTCAGCCAGTGCTAATAGAGTGTAGATATACAGCTGTAATTCCCGCTGCTTGGCCTCGTCAAGAGAGGTGCGATAAGCGTGTTCGAGCACACCAGAAATAAGCAAGACAAAACCGACAAGCACCAAGCTGGTAACCAGGGCAAGCCGGCCTTTGAGGGAATTCAACCAAAATGAGAAAAAACGCATTCAGAATGGCAGTTACTGGGGCGCAACAAAGCGGTAGCCACGCCCACGCAGGGTTTCGATGGGCTTGAGTTGCGCTGCTGTATCAAATTTCTTGCGCAGGCGTCCTATAAAGACCTCAATGACATTGCTGTCTCGATCACAATCCTGTTCATAAATATGTTCAGTGAGGGTAGTTTTGGAAACCACTTCATCCGGGTGCAACATCAAGTACTCAAGCACCTTGTATTCGAAAGAAGTCAACTCCAGCTCCGTTTCATTCACAGTGACCCTTTGTGAACTGGTATCCAGCATTATGGGGCCAGCTTTGATGCTGGGGGAGGAGAAACCTGCGGAACGTCGCACCAACGCATTGAGACGCGCCAATAGTTCCTCGGTATGAAAAGGTTTTACCAGGTAGTCATCACCACCGGCTTCAAGCCCGGCCACACGCTCCTGCCAATGGCCGCGAGCCGTTAGAATCAGGATGGGAAAGTGTTTCTCCTCACCGCGCAGGGTACGGATCACCTGAATACCATCCATTTTGGGCAATCCCAGGTCCATCACCGCGATATCGTAGGGGAATTCACGACCCAGATAGAGGGCTTCCTCTCCATCCGGGGCTTCATCCACCGTATACCCGGCACCACGCAGGGACTCCGCCAGCTGCTGTCTCAGTAAAGCTTCATCTTCGACCAATAAAGCACGCATTTTCTATCCCTTTACACTGCGGATCTATTTTGTGGGGGTGCGGCCAGCTAACGGGAGATGCGACCGCTTTTCTTGTCCACATAGACCACATAAACCTGACTCTTATCCGACAATCCCTTCACGCGGTATACCGCCTGTCCCTGCCTGCGGGTCTCAGAGATTGACAATATTTTGCCGCCATAACGCTGCTTCACGATGGAGGCGGCCTGTTTACGAGAAATCTCCCCAGCCTGCGCTCGTCGGTATTCGTACCTGAAAGCCTCTTTTTCGTATGACGGTAAACCGTGCAGTGAGGCGGCACAAAGCCCGGGTAACAGTGCGAAGACAAGGAGAAAAGGCCGTATTAAAGCGCGGCATAGTTTCACGGTGTGGCTCCTGTGGATATCCAAATTTTCCACCTTAAACTCTCTTCGGCCGCGCTATCGCCGGCTCAAGGTGCCGGTGAAACTGCGACGCGAACCCGGATTCTATCTCCAGGATGATAATCTGTACGAGTCAGATAAACCTGACCATTATACCGATAGCGCACATCGTATCCGACTAATTCCCTACGTAAGCTGAATTCGTCCACAACACGACAACGGGATTCAGTGGTGTAGTATGTCTGGGCATTGGCACGACTGATCTGGCTTCCCACCAGGGCACCAACTACAGCGCCAGCTACAGTGGCACCGCCACGGTGACCACCGTGGTGATAGCGGCCGCGATGGCCGTGCCCACCGAGGCTGTTGCCCACTGCAGCACCAATCAAACCGCCTACGAGGGTACCCGCCGGAGATGCAGGTTCGCGGTACATCACTTGCTCATCGCGGCACTGGGTGCGAGGAGTGTGAACCTCTACATCGGTATAAACGGGTGTAACTTCCGTAACCCGAGCGAAATCGTAACTATCGGCGCCATAGGGATCTGCATAACCAGCCGGTCCCGCCTTGGCGGTAGCACTTAAGCCAACCAAAGCGGCCACGGCTGCGCCTGCGATAAACTGCTTCAAAGGTTGCACAATCAGTCTCCCGTTATTTATCAACGGGTAGCAGATTAATCGAATCGATCTGAATAGACGCTGAATTACACAATAGCAGGCACAAAGCGTCAGAAATCCCCCGACCTCTCTCGCCTCTGGCGACGTTCCCCTCCTTCTCTCTGTTCGCGCCGCATCTGTCTCTCTGGTCTCTCTGAACGCTCACGGCGATTATCTCTCTCACGCTGCTGTTTGCGTTCGCGCCGCTCACTCCGGTTGCTGTGCTCTTGCTGACCATTTCGCTCACGTCGTTCACTGCGACCACTTTGCCCTCCTGAGTCATTAAGCTCCCGGCCTCTGGCTTGGCGCTGACCACTTTTGTCTTTATTCCAGCGCTCCCTCAACTGGCGGCGCTGCTCCGGGGGCATCTGCCGGAATTTCTTGCGCGCCTCACGGATTTGCTGGCGCTTCTCCTCTGGCATATCCATAAAGCGGCGGTAGGAATCTCGAAGACGGTTGCGACGATCCTCGGGTAACGCCTGCCAGCTCTCGAACTTTTCACGCGCCTGGCTACGCTGCTGGAAGCTCATTGTATTCCAGCGTTTGGCGCCTCGCAGCAATTGAGCTCTCTGGGTTTCACTCATTTGGGGCCAGCGATCTTGATATCCCCTCAATAACTGACGATCACCCTCATTGAGGGTCTGCCACTCCTGAGCCAGCGAGATATTTCCCCAGAGACATAACAGCAGACCACACAGCTGAACGAGGTAGAAGATGCCCCAGTTATTCATCCCACTGATCCTCACGGGTATACCCACCCTCGTCGTAATGGCGCTGCCTACGCACCTCATTTTGCGGACTTTCAGGCCATAATTCTGACTCCTCAGGCACGAGTACATCTCCCCGCTCATCCACCCACTCGCCGAGAAACAACAGAAAATCCTCCTCGAGGGGCTCCATCTCCGCAGCTTTTACCGCCACCCCATACAACAAGAGGACAACAAAAAGAAACTTACCCTCCTTAAGAGGAGTGCCCATCCAGCTCCTCCGCCAGCCACTGATAAAATTCCATATCCTCGATCATTTCTACATCCACTTCTTCATACAGCAGCCAGTCTCCTGCAATAAACGGCTCTATTTTACCCGGGGAATTATCAGTGCCCGACCAAAGCAGTGCTACCACCAGCACTGTGCAGGCACCACTGAGCCATAGCCAGTGATACCCCGATATACTCCTGGTCTTTGACTGCTTCAGGGCGTCCGCCCTGGCACGCCTCAACCTTGAAAGGGTTTCCCCATCAATTTCCTCTTCCCGGCGAGTGACCGCCACTCGAGCAGCTTTCACTAACCGCCGCTCCTGTTCCAGAACAGATTTATCCGGCTGTATCATTGGAACTCCTCCAAGTGGCTGCGCAGGCTATGCATAGCGCGGGATAAGTGGGTTTTGACACTGCCCTGGCTACAAGACATTGCGCGAGCGGTTTCTGCCACATTAAATCCTTCAACACAGCGCAACAGGAATGCCTGCTGTTGTCGCAATGGCAGCTGGCTTACTGCACCATCAATAGCCAGCAATAAGCGTTCGCCGATCAATGCGCTATCTGGTGTCGGTCCCCAGATATCAACCCATTCCGTGGCAAATGCATCATCATCGTCATCACCACTGATAGGAAGCTTTTCCCGGATTAATTGCCAGCGGGACAACTTCCTATTGTGTCGGTGCCAGTCAGTAATGCGGTTGTTAAGAATGGTAAAAAAAAGCGGGCGCCACTCGGCCCTTTCACGGCCACTGTAATTCTTGACCAGTGCCAACATGGAGTCTTGAACAATATCTAACGCATCATCACGGTTACCTACAGCAAAATTTGCCATAGTAAAAGCCCGCTTTTCCACCTGAGCGAGGAACTGATTCATAAATGCCGGCTGAGGTCCTTGTGCACAGAAATACTTTCCACGGTCTCTTTACGAAACCAGTCCCGTCACGATTTTTTTAAGACGATTTTTTACCGGGCTTCATCAGTCGTTTTTGTTCTTTTTATGTTTCTTATGTTTTGCTCGTTGATCCATACGGCGATCGATTCGCTCACCCTTATTATCTAAGCGGCTATTGATTTTCTCGCCTTTCGTATCGAGGCCCTCATTGATCCTTTCACCTTTATGATCCAGGCGGTTGTCAATACGATCCCCTTTGCGGTCTAGCCTCTCAGCCAACTTTTCATTGCCATTGGAAGCTGCTCGCTCTGCACGCTGATCGAGGCGGTCATTAATTCGGTCGCCCTTGTTATCAAGACGCTCCTCTATACGATCCCCCTTGTTGTCCAGCTTGCTTTCAATACGATCACCTTTATGATCCAGGCGCTCCTCCACATGATCGCCGTGATCATGGGATCGGATACTATCCTCTTGGGCAAATAGAGAGGTTGGCAGGGCCAGGCTGGCGACCAGAAGGGGAAGTCCCATCAGTTGTTTCATAAGTTGCTCCAGCTCCGTGATCAAAAATAAACAAATTTTCCAAACACTGACTAGAACGGCCTCTGCACTAAATGGTTGACAGTCAACCCTGATTTTTCTGGTAATTCACCCTCAATAAAGACTGTTTAAGACAAATGCCAGTAGTCACTGGCATTTTACTCACCCTTCTACCACTTCAGCTCCGGGTACTTCATCACCCAGCCAGCGCTGTGTCAGGGTTCCAGCCGTCATAGCACCGTTAACGTTCAGTGCGGTACGCGCCATATCGATCAGTGGTTCCACGGAAATCAACAATGCGGCAATTGTTACGGGCAGCCCCATGGCTGGAAGTACCACCAGCGCGGCAAAAGTAGCACCGCCACCCACGCCAGCAATCCCAAATGAACTGATAACCACTACCGCAATCAGGGTACCCAACCAAAGCGGGTCCCACACATCAATTCCCATGGGTACCGCCACCATAGTGGCAAGCATCGCAGGATAAATACCGGCGCAACCATTCTGCCCAATAGTAGCCCCAAACGATGCGGAAAAATTGGCAATCGCGGGAGAGTTACGCAACTGTTCCACCTGTGTTTCCACGTTGAGCGGTATTGTTGCAGCACTGGAGCGGGAGCTGAAAGCAAATATCAACACCGGCCATACTTTGGCGAAATAGTGCAGTGGGTTCACTCCATTTATAAATAACAGTGCCCCATGAACTAGGAACATCAGACCAATCGCACAAAAAGAGGCCACCACAAACCCAAACAGATTGGCGATATCAGCCCAACTGGACTTTGCAATCAATCCTGCAACCAGTGCCATTACACCGTATGGAGTGAAAGCCATCACCAGGCGCACAAGCTTCATCACCCACACTTGGGCAATGTGAACAAAGCGCTCAATTGCCGCGCCCTCTTCCGGGAACTCTCGACGCACAGCCAGGGCCGCAAGACCCAATAGCACAGCAAAAATAACCACTGAAATCACAGAGGTGGAGCGGGCACCGGTCAAATCCTGAAATATATTACGCGGAATAAAGGTGCTGATAATTTCCGGTATGGAGAGATCACTCACCCGGCCGATTCTCTCATTGAGTACTTCAACCCGTGCTGCCTCTCGGGAACCCTCAACCAGCCCAGCGGCGGAGAGGCCAAAGAGCTCTGCCATGGCTACGCCGATTAAGGCTGCTATCGCTGTTGTGCCTAGCAATACCCCCAAAACGGAAACGCTGATTCTGCCAAGCGCCTGTGTATGACTAACTTTCACTACCGCAACAAGGATAGAAGTAAGTACAAGCGGCATAACCAGCATGTACAGCAGGTTTACGTAACTTTTACCCAGCATCTGGATCCAGGGCAATACTTCTACGGGGGCGGCACCCCAGCCACGAGATAATTGCAACAGAGCACCAAAAACTACACCGAGTAGCAGGCCGGCAAAAACTGCGGGGGCCAGAGACTTCCGGCCTCTATGCCAGCGATGTAAAGCAAAGAGCAAGGCAACAAAGAAAAACAGCAGAGCAAAGGAGCTGATATGCATGATCTGAAAATCCCACAGCGGGCAAACTGGAAAGTGGCGGCATGCTATCAGCGTTACGCCAACGCCCTATAGTTGCTTTAGTTATATTTTTATACAGTTATTTGTAGGTTCCGCGATTTATATTATTGCAGTGCCGCTTTAAAGTCCTCAGCAGACTGCGGACCCACCAGGGTTTCCTTCCAACTGCCATCGGTACCGATAACCAGGGTTGTAGGCAGAACGTCAGGCCTAGGCTGACCCCAGCGGCCCTCTGGTTCAGTAGATAATAAGGGAAATTCTATTCCCAGTTTTTGCGCCTGCTCGCTGACAACGGAATCTGGCAGATTATCAAAATTAACTCCCACCACAACTATATTGCTATTGGCCTGCGCCAGCTGGTTGAGCACAGGCACCTCCTCTCGACAGGGTGCACACCATTCCGCCCAGTAGTTGACCAGAACTATTTTGCCCTCAGTCTCAATAAGCGCACCACTGCTGCTCTTTAAATTAACCCCACTATCACAGCCGCTTATTCCGCTTGCCAAGCACAGAAAGGCCAGCCCCAGGACTCCCTTCACGTTTTTTAGATTTACTACCTGAAACATCCTTCTCTCCCTCGCGGCCATTGCTATCACGTTCATTATTATTCTCGATGGTATCTGCAGGGGCGCTACCGTGCCTGGCCCAAGACTCCTCATCTTTCTGCCGGGCCGCCCAAAACAGGGCGCCGATCGTAATACTGAGCTGCTCCCTGGCGGAATCCCGCGCATTGGCAAAACGGTGCTCTATATCTGCGTACCAGCGGAAACCCTCCAGATCACGGGGGATACTACTGGGTATCCAGTGCGGACTCAGCCAGCCAGCCAGCTCCATTAGCGAAACGGAATTCAAGTCCCGCAACAGGACATAATCATTCCTTTCGGTCTGGGTTATCACCCGGTGCCCCTGAAGTACATTGCGCAGGCGACGCCACTGCCCAAACTTGATCCCCATTAAAGAAATATCTTGCTCACGCAAAGGTTTACCATGGCGACCGCCCTTATAAAGTTGCCATAGCACAATCAGGGTTGCCACCAAATCCGAATGCTGCCGCCCCTGGGTTGCCGCCTGGTAAACCGACAAGGTGCGCACCAGTACGCAACCAGCCAGTACCAGCATCCAGGTCAAGTAAATCCATAACAGGAATAACGGCACAAATGCAAAGGCCCCATAGATAGCCTGAACCGAGCTTCGCGCAACAATTAACCCAAACAAGTACTTCATTATTTCGAAGGCGATCGAGGTAATTACACCACCTTCAATACCATGGCGCAGAGGCACATAACAGTTGGGGACGGCAATAAACAGAAGAGTAAAAATAATGCTGGTGAAAATAAAAGGCAGTACCCTCAATACCACCGCCATCATGCCAAAACCATCCTCCCCCCCCATAAACAGTTTTTGAGAGAGAAGATAGGTACTGGCGGCGAGGCCGGCACCCAATAAAATAGGGCCCAGGCTAAGAATGGCCCAATACAGCAGAAAACTGGAGACCCCGCTGCGCCCGCGGGAAACATCCCAAATGGAGTTGAAAGTACCTTCGATACTTCTCAGGGTCAGTCCAGCGGTAATAATCAACATGGCGATGCCCACCCCTGTCAGGCGCTGGGCCTGAGCGGAGAAGCTGTTGATATATTCCTGCACCTCTCGACCACTTTGTGGCACAAAGTGGGAAAAAACCTGTTCCTGAAACTTGCTCTCCAAACCGGCAAAATCTGGAAACAGGGATAGCATCGCGTAGCTGACCGTTACCAAAGGCACTATGCCAAACAGGGTCATATAGGTGAGTGCCGCAGCACTCTTCTGGCAGTCTTTTTCACTAAACAGCGACCACAGCGAAGTGGCAAAGCGCCGCCATTGAATCACCGTATCCTTCATGGTGGTTTCCGTTTTCCATCTTGCAATGTGCGGTTATCAGCAGAAGCAGGCAATGCCAGCCCGCACTTAGAACTCCGCAACGTTATTCGGTTAGAATACGCCAAACACTAACAGGATGCCGACCCAATGTGGACGATTTACCACAACCCCCGCTGCTCAAAATCCCGTCAAACGCTGCAACTGTTGCAGGAAAATGGCGTGGAGCCAGAAGTGGTTCTCTATTTGGAAACGCCGCCCAGCGCAGAAAACCTAAAAGAGATCCTTATCAAACTCGGCATTAGTGCACGGGACCTGCTACGTACAGGTGAAGAGCCCTACAAGCAACTCAACCTGAAAGATCGCGACCTGAGTGAAGCCCAACTGATCGACGCCATGGCACAGAACCCAATTCTGATTCAGCGGCCAATTGTTGTAAAAGGTGACAAAGCCGCTATCGGCCGCCCACCAGAAAATGTGCTGGAGCTGCTTTAATGGCCTCGGATTCAGAACCCTATGTGCTGATTCTCTACTACAGCCGCACCGGTGCCACCGAACGCATGGCCAAAGAACTGGCTCGCGGAGTTGAATCCAGCGGGGTGGCTGCGCGCCTCCGCACAGTGCCCAGTGTTTCCCCCGATACAGAAGCCAGCCAACCACCAGTGCCTAGTGAGGGAGCCCCTTACTGCTCCCTGGAAGACCTACGCAACTGCTCCGGGCTGCTGATGGGCAGCCCTACCCGCTTCGGCAATATGGCTTCACCTCTGCGCTATTTCCTCGACCAGACTGGTGACATCTGGCTGGAGGGCAGCCTGACCGGAAAACCTGCGGGGGTATTCACCGCAACAGGTAGCCTCCATGGCGGCCAGGAGACCACCCTAACTTCCATGATGCTGCCACTTCTGCACCACGGCATGCTGATCACCGGCATCCCATATTCCGAGGCCGCACTGATGCGTACCCAAACCGGTGGAACCCCCTATGGTGCATCTCACTGGGCCAAAGGGCGTAGTAGCGTGCTCAGTGATGATGAGATCACCTTGTGCAAGGCATTGGGTGCCCGAGTCGGCCAACTGTCCCAAACATTAGAAGCCGCAGCCAAATAAGGGGTAGCGCGTGAATGATACGGTAAAGCGCAAACTTCATATTGCGCTGCGAATTAACTGGTTTTGCTATATCGGCCTGCTAGCGCTTATTGCCGTGCGAAACCTGTTTTTAGAGGGGGGCTCCATCCTGTTGTGGACCATACAGACCGTGCCACTGCTGTTAGTGCTGCCGGGCTTAATCAAACAGCGTTACCGCAGCTACCTATGGCTCTGCTTTATCCTGCTCCTTTACATCACAACCAGCATTGTCGATGTAATGATGCCTACACGCGGCTGGCAGGATGGCGTAATGGCGGCCCTGAGCCTTATCCTATTCTTCTCTGCAATGATGAGCAGTCGCTGGCATCGCATGCAGTAACCCCGCGGCGGTCGTACCGCCATTGGTTCCAGACACAAATGCGTGGGTTACCCTGGTCCCCGACGCGCTAAGGAGTTTTGAGGTTTGACTGATTTACACCAGCAAAAAGGATTTGTCCGTAGTTTTTTTGGTGCTATCGGTGGCGCCATTACCTGGTTGCGACGAGTATTTACCAACTTGGTATTTCTCCTGATATTGCTGTTTCTCGGTATTGCTATTTTTGGGAAAGACGATCAGTTGGTGGTACCTCAGGGTGCGGCTCTGCGTGTCGCACCCAGTGGCTTCCTTGTGGATGAACTCACCCAACCCGCTACGCTGCCAATTTTCCTCAGCGGCAACCGGGGCCCGGCAGAAGTGCGTGTCAAAGATCTAGTAGACGCCATCGATAATGCCGCCAAGGATAAGCGAATCTCCTCGCTGGTGCTTGAACTGGACCATATGGTAGGGGGCAGCCTTAGCAAGTTAGATGAAATCGGTGCCGCACTACAGAGATTTAAAGCCGCCGATAAACCCATCTACGCAGTGGGGGATAACTACACCCAATCCCAGTATTTCCTCGCCAGCCATGCCGACACGGTCTACCTGAACCCAATGGGTTCAGTGATGCTCACTGGCTTTGGTGTCTACCGCAATTACTACAAGAGTGCACTGGAAAAACTCAAGGTAAACTTCCATGTATTTCGTGTGGGGGATTACAAAGACTTTATCGAGCCCTATACCCGGGATGATATGTCCCCAGCCTCCCGTGAAAATAACCAGCGCTGGCTGAATGAACTCTGGAGTGAATATAGTGAGCAGGTAACAGGTCTGCGTAACCTGCCTGCGGAAAGTCTCGATATCTTCATCAGTGAGCTGCCGGAAAAGTTGCAACAGAACGAGGGTAGCTGGGCTGATGCCGCACTTGCCAACAAACTGGTGGACCAGCTAGCGAGCCGTATTGAGGCCCTGAAAGCGCTGAAGCAAGAAATAGGCGAAGACGAAAACAAAGACCGCGATTACAAATACATCGACGCCCTCACCTACCTGCGAAGCCGTAAAATTTCCGAGACTGCAAAGCCAATCAAGGAATCCAACAAGATTGGCCTCATCACTGCGAGCGGCGCCATTATTGACGGCCAGGCTCCTGCGGGGCGTATTGGCAGCGAGAGCCTCGGTAAGTTGATCGCCCAGGCTCGTGAAAAGAAAGTGGAAGCCCTGGTTCTGCGCATCGACAGCGGCGGCGGCTCCGCCTTTGCTTCTGAAGCCATTCGCCAGGAACTGCTGGCCACCCGCGAAGCCGATATACCTGTCGTTATATCCATGGGGAGCCTGGCCGCGTCAGGGGGCTACTGGATTGCCACTGGTGGTGATCGTATCTGGGCCTCCCCGGCCACTCTCACCGGCTCTATTGGAGTATTTGGCGCCTTCCCAACATTCGAGGATTCTCTCGAGCACATCGGCGTCTACACCGATGGAGTTGGCACCTCAGACCTGGCTGGCAGCATGCGCCTGGATCGCGCCCTGCCACCGGCAGCCGCCAGCATCCTGCAACAGGGCGTCGATAATACCTATGCCCGCTTCCTGCGTATTGTTGCCGAGGCTCGTGGCAGCACCCCCAAAGAGGTACACAAGATTGCGCAGGGGCAAGTATGGACTGGCCGCGCGGCCAAGAAACTGGGACTGGTGGACGATCTCGGCAATCTCAGCGATGCCATCGCCGACGCCGCGCAGCTTGCTGAAATCGAAGAATACGACGTAATAGAGATTCAGCGTGAACTGAGCCCCGGTGAGAAGTTCTTGCGCGCGCTGAGCGATAATGTGGACGCGCAAATCGCCGCAAGCCTTGAGGCCAACCTGCCCTTAGGCGCCTGGTTAAATAGCGTACAGCCGGTGCTGGCGCCAATCGCCGAACTGCAGAGCTACCGCGACCCACGCGCCCTCTACGTGCGTTGCCTGCCCTGCCAGGCGCCCTAAAAGCTTTCATAGCCTGATGCCATTCTCCGCCGCCGGTTCAATGCCGGCGCGGACGCCCATACAGATCGCGCAATTCATCTTTAGCCGCCTCCAGAATACGCCGCCTTTTGGCCGGCAGGCGATGCCCTGCACGATTGATAAAGAACGTCAGCATCGACATTGCGGAGCGATAGGGATCAGCCTTGCGCCGCTTACTGGACTCGGCAGCGGCCTTTAGTGAACAGGCAATAGCCTTAGGGTTATCAAGGCTAAATAGTCCTTCAGGCAGATCCAGGGCACGACTGCTTCGCGTCACCTGCTCAGACCAGTTGACTGTTTTGGCAGGACCCAAATTTCACCTCCCACCCTCAAAATCTACACTTGCTGATTAAGCCAACTATATGGTGACCAAATCGCGCCCCAAAGGCAGCGCCAGGCGATGCATTAAACTTCCGGGTCACTGACCCTTAACTGGCGTAAAGCACCACTCAATGCCACCATTCCAAAGGCGACAAGGCTTAAGATACCGGCCCACATGAGCGTCGAGAACGGGGCCGCATATTCGCTCAGAACTCCCGCCGCCAGAGCACCCAGGGCAGCCGAGCCAAATAGAGCAAACTGGTAAATTGAGATAATCCGGCTGCGGTACTCCGCCGGAGCCAACAGTTGCACAATACTGCGCCCCAAACCGGCAGAGGCGGCCGCAACTGCTCCCCAGCACAGGCAAAGCAAGATCAGCCCCAGCTGGGTGGGGCCAAGGCTAATGGCGATCAACAGAGCCGCACTATAGAGCAGGCACATAAGAATCCCCCGCCCCGGTTCAGGCCCCTGTCCCCGGCGCAACATGGTTACAGTGGCGATCACCGTTCCCGCTACAAAAGCCAGTTGCAGGGTCGCGTAGTATCCGGCACCGCGGCCATACCCCTCCGCCAGCAGTGGCAATACCACCAGAAATACACCGATATGCACGAAGCCATTGAACGCCATCAGCGCAGTCAACTCGCGTAAGACCGGATGCCGCCAAGCCTGGGAGAGGCCATCAAGAATCAGAGTGTGAGGGCGCTTCTCTATCTCCGTCACGCGGGTTTCACCGTCGCGCAGGGACAGCAAGGAGAGTGCTGCCAGTAATAGCACCCCTACCTGAACAACTAATAAGGGCTGTAAACCCCACTGATCAAATCGGCTCGCCAGCAACATACCTGCCGCCTGTCCACCATATTGGGCCAACATCATCCAGGTAACGGTTTTCTGAACGCGGCTTTCTGATGCCCTGCCCTGCTCATTGCGCGCGCTACGCTGTACCAAGTTATCCCGTGAAGGCTGCAGGAAAGCGCTGCAAATACCCAGGCAAACGCCATAGATCATCAATACTGGCAGTGTGACCACGTTTAACGAGTAGTAGAGCAACAGCCCACCGTGGCACAGGGCAAGCCCCAGGCAGGCCAGTGTGGCCACCAGTGCCGGATCGCGTCGGTCAGCCAGGGCGCCACCAAACAACAGGAATATCAGGTTGGGAAGCAATACCGACGCTTGCACCCAGCCCAACTGCAGTGCTGGCAAATCCACAATAGTCAGTGCTATCCAAGGCAGTAAAATGACCTGCAACCCAGTTGCCAGCGATGTTCCGCTGTAACCCAGTAGAAACTTCTGCAACCGGGCCGGCATTTTGCGTGAGAGGTTAGTCAAGTTTCAGCTCCCCACCAGTTCCCGCTTGTGGGCAGGACTGACAGCTGACGCTAATCGCCAGCGCAGCAGCTGACGCAGCTCACTCAAAGCCGCACTCTCACCGGCATAAGCCGCTCGCTCAAAAGCATCGGTAACCCGTTGTGCCAGGGTTGCCAAACGCGGCTTTTGCGCGGCGATACGCTCCGCATAATCCTGCGGCGTCTCTCCGGCATCGCGTTTTACCCCTGCGCGCGCCATGCGACGACAAAACTTGCGGTATAGCCGCTCCGCCGGTGGCAACTTGCGTCTGCGACCGCTGTACCAGATCCACGCCAATACGCCCAGCAATGCCAGTACAGTTGGTAAAGCAAACAACAGCGCCATTCGCAGTGGCGACACATCACCCAGCAAACGCTGCAAAGTATCGCGCTGCCTTTCACTATCGAAGCTCACTACCGTCTGGTACCAACGGTAGTTGATCATGTCCCATTGCAGTCGAAGTTTTACCAGTACATCAATACGGTGCAGGGGCAGCAGCGAGTCCTGCATAAACTCCTCTCCAGCTGCACTCTCCAGTCCATCGCGCACCCGCTCAGGCGCTACTGCCGCAGTGGGGTCCACCCGCTGCCAGCCACGCCCATCCAGCCAGATCTCCGCCCACGCGTGGGCATCGTACTCTCGAACCAACAGATATTGCTCACCCCTTACCCACTCACCACCCTGATAACCGGCGACAACCCGTGCAGGTACACCTGCAGCGCGCATTGCGAACACATAACTGCCAGCAAAATGCTCACAAAAGCCCTGTTTACTGCCAAACAGGAATTCATCAACACTATCAACACCCAGAGCCGGGGGCCTCAATGTATAAGTAAATTCGCGGTTGTAACGAGCTAACAGCTGCGTGGAAATTTGCTCTGCACCCAACCCCCTGCGACGCAAGTTCTCCACCCACTTACGGGTGCGCTCGTTACCCTCTACAGGCAACTGCAAATTGCGACGGCGTTCGGCGGTGCTAAGAGGGGCCTGCACACTATCGGTATCCCTCGGCCAGGAGCGCACTTCATAGGCAAAGCGACTGTAAACAGGAGTCCGTTTAACCAGCCGGTCATCCTCGGTCTCCCCCACTTCGGTGCTATCGGAAACCGGGCGCGCCAGGGCAAACAACCACGGGGTCCGGCTTGCCTCCTGAATCACTTGATAACGGTAACGTGGCCCCACCTGAGGCAGCGGCCGCTCACCACTCCTCCAGTAAACGCGCCCACCATTGCGCGGATCGACACCAAAGCCCTGACGCCAGGTGCGCCCATCAAACTCGGAATACACCAAACCGCGCCAATAGCGCTGCTCTGGCGGCGGTATGGGTCCATCAAATGAGATCCGCAGTGCCGGCTTATCGGATTTCGATAGGCGGGTAAAGTCGCCCGGAGCCATGGAATCGCTGACCCCAGTGCGCCCGGCAGATGTGTCCTGGGGAACTGACCACAAGGGCCCCAGACGCGGCATCACCACAAACAGCAGCAGCATTAGCGGCGTAGCCTGGGCCAGCAGTCGCAGGGAAAGCCCCAGGGCCCGACGCGGGCGAGCACTAAAGCTACCCATTTGAGCAGCTAGGGCTGCAGTGATCACAACAACACTGAGCAAACCGTAAAGAGCGTAGGGAATAGTCTGCTCTCGCACAAAAAGAGTGGCGGCGACGAAATAAGCCAATAACAGGCTGACAAAGGCGTCACGGCGGCTCACCAGCTCCAGGTTTTTCAGGGTGAATGACACGGTCAGCAGTGCAACCATCGGCTCCAGCGCAAACCAGCGCCGGTAGGACATAGCCAACCCGGCTATTATCAGAAAAATCACCAGAAGCTTCAGAGTACGGCCAGGCAGGTCTCGACGACCTCGAAAAACTTCTAGGCGCCAATAGACAGCGAAGGCCCAAGCAAAGGGCACCCAAAGCGGCAGCTGGGTAAACTGGGGTAAAAGAGCAACAAACTGTGCAGCGAAGATCCACAGTAAGCTCTCGCGGGGCAGCAAATCCTGGGTGGTGGCCATTAACTACCCCACTTCGGAAACAGGGCCAGAGCCTGCAGCACTTCCCGCTGGTGGCTCGGCCCCAGGGAAGGCTCGATAGCGACACCGGGCAAGCGCAGCCCATAAGCAATGCCTTGTTTCTCTGCTTGCAGGCACCAGTAACACAAGTTGCTCAAACGGGTTTCCACATCGCGCCCATCAAGCAGTGCCCAATCGAGCCAGAGGCGCACATCAGTGCGGCACTCATAATCCTTGCTGTAAAGATCACGCCCCGCGGCATATTGTTTCCAGGCCACGTGCCGCAGGGAATCGCCGGGCTGATAAGCTTTAAGGGCACTGAAATCATCACCCCCATGGCGCACCTCGCCGAAATCCCCCTCTGTTTGTACGCCCCCAAAAGGAAGAGGACCAGCAGATATCGGTCGGGGGTATACCAGGAACTCCACATCTAGGTCGATACGACTCCAACAGCAAAATAAGCCGAGGGGGAAGCGGCTTTCAATTCGCAGACGCGGGGCCTGTACACGGCCGCGCTCCACCACAGGCATGGAAATGCGAATATCCTCGCTAGCCTGCGCACAAAGATCCAAGTAAGCACCTTCTTCGGGAGGCCAGCACAGTCGTATCCACTCCCTTTCGCGCTTATCCTCACGGCTTATATTGATTTGCGCTTCAGCAAAGTCGCCAGCAAAAGCCGGGCTTGTGCCAAGCAACTGCAGGCGCAAGCCAGTCAAGTTGGCGAAGGTATGCACTGGCAAAACTACAAATACACTGACAAGCAGGAAAGTCAGGGCAAATACCAGGTTATTTTCGTAATTAGTACCCAGTAACCACAGCAGCATAATCACCAGAAGAAACCCTAGCCCCGCACGGGTGGGCAAGATAAAAAGACGACTGTGATTGAGGGTGATACTGCGGGAGCGCGGCGCACGGCGACTGAGCCAGCGCTGCATGGCGCCACGCAAGGGGTCTGTAAGAAAACGAGCCGGGTTGCGTAAAACACTCATTCATTCAAGCCGCGATAATATCCACTTGGCGTACCAGCCGCTCCACCAACTGATCGCCATTGCCACCCTCGCCCTGTAATCGGTGCCCCGCCACAGAGGGCAATACGGCTTGGATATCCTCAGGTAACACATGGCCGCGATTGTGAAGAAGCGCCCAGGCCTTAGCCGCTCGCAACAACGCCAGTGCACCACGGGGCGACAAACCGACCGCGCAATCCGGGCTCTGTCGTGTATGCAGTACAAGCCGTTCAAGGTAATCCAATAAACTGTCGGAAGTTTTTACCTGGCCCACTAGGCTCTGCATCTTTTTCAGGGTTGCGAGATCGATACGCGGCTTTAATTTAGCAAGCTGTTGGCGCGGATCGGTGCCCAAATACAGGGCTCGCTCGGCCTCTCTGGTCGGATAACCAAGACTGATGCGCATCAGGAAGCGGTCCAGCTGGGATTCCGGTAAAGCGAAAGTGCCAGACTGTTGCAGTGGGTTCTGGGTAGCAATTACAAAAAATGGTTGTGGCAATAACCTGGTCTCGCCATCCACACTGACTTGGCACTCTTCCATCGCCTCAAGCAGCGCACTCTGGGTTTTTGGCGAAGAACGGTTGATCTCATCTGCCAAAAGAACCTGGCTAAAAACCGGGCCCTCGTGAAAATGGAACTGACCCGATTCCCTGTCAAAAATGGAAACGCCAAGTATATCCGCCGGCAACATATCACTGGTGAATTGCACCCGCTTGTAGGAAAGCCCCAACACCTGAGCCAGGGCGTGAGCCAGGGTGGTCTTACCCATGCCGGGTAAATCCTCAATCAACAGGTGCCCTTTTGACAAAAGGCAGGCCAAAGCCAACTTTACCTGACGCTCTTTACCCAGCAGAACACTGCCGATATCGGAAACTATGGCGGAAACTATTTTTTGCACGGCAAATCCATTACTGCTCTGTTTTTTTCAGGCCTCGGACACGGCCTCAACCTCAATATGGGTAGCACTCACCGGCAGCTTTTTGCTGCAAATAAGCTGGCTACCCCGTATTAATCATAGGTAGAAAGGGGCACTGCCAAAAAGTGCAACCTACAGCTGGGACAAGCCCCGCATAAGGTCGCGCTTGAGATCTTCCACATTTTCAAGCCCCACAGAAATGCGAATCAGGTTTTCGGTGATACCCGCACGGGCCTTGTCTTCATCGCTCAGGCGTCCGTGGGTGGTGGTGGCCGGATGCACGATCGTGCTCTTGGCATCACCGAGATTGGCTGTACAAGACAGGATTTTGCAACTGTCGATCACCTTCCAAGCCTGTTCCCTGCCACCGCGCACAGTGAAACTCAGCACGGCGCCGAAGGCATCCTGTTGCTCCCGAGCCAACCGGTGCTGGGGGTGCTTTGGCAAACCGGTGTAGTTGACTCTCTCCACCATCTCCTGCTCATCCAACCACCAGGCCAAATCGAGTGCATTAGTACAGTGGGCCTGCATCCTCAGCTTCAGCGTCTCCAAGCCCTTAAGGAATACCCAGGCATTGAAAGGGCTCATGCTGGGGCCAGCTGTGCGCAAAAATACCACCAACTCATCCATAATTTCCTTGCGCCCAACTGTGACGCCGCCAAGGGCACGCCCCTGGCCATCAAGGAATTTTGTCGCGGAGTGCACAACGATATCAGCGCCCAGCGACAACGGACGCTGTAGTGCCGGGGTACAGAAACAGTTATCCACCACCAGCAGAGCACCGGCACTATGTGCCACTTCCGCCAGGGCGCGAATATCTGCCACCTCGCACAGGGGGTTGGAAGGAGTCTCCATGAATAACAGCTTGGTAGAGCCGTCCACCGCCTGCTTCCAGGCATCCATATCAGTGAGATCCACGTAGCTTACGCGCACACCGAACTTTTCCATATAGCGTCCAAACAGTGCGGTAGTAGTACCAAATACGCTGCGGGAACAAATTACCCGATCACCACTTTTCAGCAAAGCCATGCAAATACTGAGGATCGCGGCCATACCACTGGAAGTCGCCACAGCTGCCTCACCGCCCTCTAGCGCGGCAATACGCTCTTCAAACATACGCACAGTGGGATTGGTGTAGCGGGAATAAACGTTACCGGAACTCTCGCCGGTAAAACGTGCGGCGGCTTCCGCAGCGGAGGGGAAAACGTAACTGGAGGTAAGATAGAGGGCCTCAGAGTGCTCGCCTTCCGGCGAACGGACCTGCCCGGCACGCACGGCCAGGGTTTCCAGAGCGTAACCGTCGTCTTCAAACATATACCGCTTCCTGGTCAGTATTTTTTGGAAGCGGTCATCTTAACCGAAACGGCCGTGCATGGCGCCCTCTTCTGCCGTGAAGAGGACGCTGGTCCAGGTCAATTACAAGGCGCTGGTATTGGCCTTCTTGCGCTTGGCATCGTCATTACGTGCCACATGCTGGTTATTGAGGTACTCCTCATCCACATCGCCAGTTACATAGTTTCCATCGAATACAGAGCAATCGAACTGCTCAATTTTCTGCTTGCCGCCACTGGAACTCACTACCAGGTCTTCCAGATCCTGGTAAACCAACCAATCTGCACCGATCTCCTGGCAGATCTCCTCAGTGGTGCGATCGTGGGCCACCAATTCATTGGCTGATGGCATATCAATACCGTACACATTCGGATATTTCACCGCAGGCGCTGCACTGGCGAAATACACTTTCGCAGCACCGGCATCACGGGCCATCTGGATAATCTGTTTACAGGTGGTACCGCGTACAATGGAGTCATCCACCAGCAGTACATTTTTGCCGCGGAATTCCAGCTCAATCGCGTTCAGCTTCTGGCGCACAGACTTCTTGCGCTGCTTCTGTCCCGGCATAATAAAGGTACGGCCGATATAGCGGTTTTTTACCATACCCTCGCGGAATTTAACCCCCAATCGGTGCGCCACAGTCTGGCCGGCAGTACGGGCGGAATCGGGAATTGGAATCACCACGTCGATATCGTGATCCGGACGCAGGCGCAGAATTTTATCTGCCAGGTGCTCACCCTGACGCAGACGCGCTTTGTGCACAGATACGCCGTCCATAATGGAATCCGGGCGGGCGAAATACACATGCTCGAAAATACAGGGGGTCAGGGACGGGTTTTCCGCACACTGCTCGGAATGCACGGTACCATCCAGCTCAATATACAGTGCCTCACCAGGAGCCACATCCCGCACCAGGGTATAACCCAGTACATCCAGGGCCACAGACTCAGAAGCCACCATATATTCGGTGCCCTTCTCGGTCTCGCGTTTGCCGTAAACCAGTGGGCGAATTCCATTTGGATCGCGGAATGCGACGATACCGTAGCCAACAATCAAGGCCACACAGGCATAAGCGCCACGCACACGTTTGTGTACTGCACGCATAGCGGTAAAGATGTCTTCTGCCTTGGGCTGCAACTTGTGCTGCTTGTGCAGCTCATGGGCAAACACATTCAACAATACTTCCGAGTCGGAATCAGTGTTGATATGACGCAGGTCCTGCTGGAAGATTTCGTCCATTACCTTGCGTACATTGGTGAGGTTGCCATTGTGAGCCATGGCAATGCCGTAAGGGGAGTTCACATAGAACGGTTGCGCCAGGGCGGGGCCGGAGCCTCCCGCAGTAGGGTAGCGCACATGGCCAATACCAAAATTACCTTTCAGGCGTTCCATATGGCGCGCACGGAATACATCGCGCACCAGGCCATTGGCCCTTTGCTGGTTCAGGCGATCATCGTCACAGGTTACGATGCCTGCGGCATCCTGCCCCCTGTGTTGCAATAGAGTGAGTCCATCATAGAGCTGTAGATTGACATCACTCTTACCGACGATACCGACGATACCACACATATATTTGACCCTATTGATCGAAAAGGCGGTGCTAGCGCCCGATTAAAATAACTCTACAAAAAAGTCCTTCACGGACTTGGCCAGCTCCCGCGCACTGCCCTCAAACTCGAGGAAATGGGGAATCAATACCGACTCACTCCACCAGCTGTCCTGCTCCACCGGCACCAGTGCCGGAGCCAGAATCAAAAGTGCCATCACCACAATTGCTCCCCGCACCAAGCCAAACACCATACCCAGCACACGGTCAGTGCCGGATAAACCGGTGGCCTCAACAAAAGCGGAAAGCATCATATTCAGGACAGCCCCAGCCAGGAGAGTGCCAAAGAACAGGATGGCAAAAGCGGCAATCACCTGAAGGGAAGGAGTATCGACGAGATTTGAAAGCAGAGGCGCAAGCTGGTCGCGAAACATCATTGCGACAATAAAGGCAGCGATCCAGGTGAGCAGTGACAGGGTCTCACGCACAAAACCCCGGCTAAGGCCGAAGAGTGTGGAAATACCCACAATAGCCAGGATGGTCCAGTCAGCCCAATTCATTCAACCCTACCTGCGTGGCGGCTGCTGCCGCGAAGAGCGCGCATTCTAACTTAAGGGGCTAGGCGCGTGAAGCCGTAGGCCAACCGATTGGAATTTAATACCCAGAGAACAAGTATCCGTGGAAGATTGACGGTCCAGCTGTGAATTTCTGCCGAATAAAAGTGCATTGGAAGTCAAGGGTCACCGGTGGCAACAACGTCCACCGGGCCATTAAAAAGGGATTACAAATAGCAATTGCTGTTACGCTTTGAAGCGCAGTACCAAGGTTTGGGCTTCCAGCAGGGCGTCCAGCTTCGATTTCAGAGCCTGGGCTTCCGCTTTCTCCACGTTAGGTCCCACAAAGACCCTCACATAACGCCCCTTATCAGTTTCAACCGCCCGAGTATAAGCGCGATACCCCTCGTCCATAAGACGCATACGCAGCTGATCCGCACGGGAGGCATCACGATAAGAGGCCACTTGCACTACCCAAGCCACAGGCAGACCCTGAGTATCCACTAAGGCGGAAGACCCTTTTTGTGGGGCTGAGCGGACGGGGATATCAGGCACAGTATTATCGTCGGGTACCCCACCGACCGCTGCCGTAGTCTCTTCGGTCGCAGTTGCCGCCTTGGGATTGGAAAACTGCTCAGGTACTTCCGGCTGGAAAGCCTCTCCGGGCGCCGGGGCTGGTGCCACATTGGCAACAGGCTCAGGCTTGGCAATCTCAATAGGCCGTATATCCGGTTCCGCTGGAATCTGGCTCACCTCACTGATGTAGCCTGACGACTCCCGGTCCAGCAGACTGGGCAGGAAAATGACAGCGAGCGCAGCCAACACCAGCGCACCGACGATACGCTGCTTGAAGCCATCGTTCAGCCGTCCCCTAAGGGGAGACTTATCCTCGCAATTCTCCATTATCCTCATCTCGCATCTGCTGCAGAACTTCCGCCACAGTAAAGAAGGATCCAAATACAAGCAACCTGTCCTGTGGACCGGTGGTCGCTAACAGCTGCTGTAAACCATCGGCGACATTTGGACAGCGGGCATCCACTTTAGTTACTTCAACACCCGCACCAGCAAGGCCACTGAGCAGTGCATCCGCTCCCGCAGCACGATCATTTCCGGGCAAAAGCGCTGGGTGCCAGTGGTTCACCTGGTTGCTCAGGGGGGCAAACAGCCCAATGAGATCCTTATCCGCCATAACCGCTACCAGGGCGTGGGTCTCTCCCGATACTGGGTTCGCATCCAACCAGCGGGCCAAATGCTCAGCCGCAGCGGGGTTATGCCCGACATCCAGTAACAGATTGCGATTGTGCCATAACAGCTGCTGGCATCGGCCCGGCAAGGTTATTTTTGCCAGGGCGCTCTCTACACCCTCCTCCGGCAGAACACCCAGTAGCACCAGTGCAGTTATTGCTGCAGCAATACTCGGGCGCGGCAGACTGATCGGCGGTATTGTCAGCTGCAGTTCGCCAAACTGGTATTTCTCTTCACCTTCACTTTGAGTAACAGAGAAATCCCGTCCAATAAAATAGCTCGAATTTGCCTGTTTTTCTGCCGCAGACAACACGGATTGCGGAGGATTCTTATCTGCACAGACAAACGGGGCTCCCGGTCTCAGGACACCCGCTTTCTCCCGGCCGATCACTTCCCTATCGCTTCCCAACCAATCCTCATGATCAATGGCCACGCTGGTGATAATTGCCAAATCCGCATCCACCAGGTTAACCGCATCCAGGCGCCCCCCAAGGCCGACCTCCAATAGTGCAAACTCAACCCCAGCGCGCTGGTACAGCCAGAGCGCCGCAAGGGTCGAGAACTCAAAATAAGTCAGGCTTATTTCACCGCGAGCAGTCTCCACCGCCTCAAAAGCGCGGACCAATTCCAGATCAGATACCTCGACACCATTGATCCGTACCCGCTCATTAAAACGCAGCAAATGTGGGGAACTATAGGCACCAACGGAATGGCCGGCAGCACACAGAAGGGTTTCCATTGTCGCCACGCAGGAGCCCTTTCCATTGGTGCCTGCCACCGTAATTACCGTAGGTGCCGGCTTTTGCACACCGAGGGTAGCAGCCACACTGGAAACCCGTTCCAGGCCAAGCTCAATTTCAGTTGGGTGCAACTGCTCAAGGCGGGAGAGCCAATCTTGCAATGAAGACATAGTTGGATAAATCATTGGTAGGAATTGGGCAGCCAGATTGTATTGTAACCGGCTGCCGATACGGGGGATGGAATATCAGTTACCGCTCAGTTTGCCCAGCAGGCGCGATACTGTGGAGCGCATATCCCTGCGCGGGATGATCATATCAATCGCCCCGTGCTCCAGCAGGAATTCACTGCGCTGGAAACCTTTGGGTAGTTTTTGGCGAATGGTCTGCTCGATAATATTGGGGCCGGCAAAACCAGCACGGGCACCGGGTTCAGCCGCATTGATATCGCCAAGCAAGGCCAGGGAAGCCGATACGCCACCGTAAACGGGGTCAGTCATGATCGAGATATAGGGCACCCCGGCCATCTTCATTTTTTCCAGCACTGCCGAGGTCTTGGCCATCTGCATCAGGGAGATCAAAGCTTCCTGCATACGAGCTCCTCCAGTAGCGGAGAAACACACCAGGGGGATGCGCTGTTCCAGGGCGCGCTGGGCTGCACGGGTGAAGCGCTCACCCACAACATAACCCATGGAACCGCCGTGGAAAGCAAACTCAAATGCCACCGCCACCAGGGGCTCACCCCTCAAAGTGCCTTGCATGGCAATAAGGGCATCTTTTTCACCGGTGGATTTTTGCGCCTGCAGCAAGCGGTCTTTATATTTTTTTACATCCTTGAACTTGAGGCGATCGACCGGTAATACATCGGTGGCCAGCTCTTCACGCCCCTCTTCATCCAGAAAAATATCCAGCCGTCGACGTGCACCAATCCTAATATGGTGGTCGCACTTAGGGCACACATCCAGGTTGCGCTCCAGCTCCGGGCGGTAAAGCATGGCGTCGCACTTGACGCACTTCTTCCAGACGCCTTCCGGAACCTTGCTGCTACCTGCGCGGCGCTCGGTGCGAATCACCGCGGGAACTATTTTTTCTAACCAGCTCATCTCGTTTCCAAATCCGGATACTTTCAATAGGCCGGCTCATTTTACCGACCAGTGAGTTTCAGGCTACGAATTAAAACACTAAGCAGAATTACAAACTCGGCCAGATCAGCCGCTATTTTTGGCTTTCTGGCCAGCCCTGTAACGGGACACCAAGCTAGATTAGCGGTCGAGAGCCTCGCGCATCTCACTGACAATTGCGCCAACCCTCTCCTTTGCTGCCACCAGATCTGCCGCCTCATTCACCGCCGTCACCAGGACACTCCCCACTACAGCGCCATCTCCGTGGGCACTTACTGAGCGTGCCGAGGCCCCGTCTTTAATACCGAAGCCTACACATAGTGGCAGGTCGGTGAAGCGGCGGATATGCTCGAGGTTGTCGCGCACTGAATCCAGATCCAGATGGCCTGCACCTGTTACCCCCTTCAGGGATACATAGTAAACAAAGCCACTCGCCAGGCCGGTAATCTCGCGAATACGCTCCTCAGTAGTGGTGGGGGTCAGCAGGAAGATATTGCGCAAGTTGCGCTCTGCCAACAAGCTATTGAGCGGACCTGCCTCTTCCGCAGGCAGATCCACTGTAAGCGCCCCATCAACACCGGCATCAAGCGCTGCATCGGCAAACTCCCGCTCCCCCATACGCTGGATCGGGTTGGCATAGCCCATCAGGATTACTGGCGTTTCCTCATCGACCTGACGGAATTCACGCACCGTGGCCAGGCACTTGCGCAGGGAGGCACCACTGGCCAACGCGCGCTCATGTCCCTTCTGGATTACCGGACCCTCAGCCATAGGGTCTGAAAAAGGCACCCCCAATTCAATCATGTCGGCACCGCTGGCTACCAACTGGTGCATTAGCGGTACCGTATTCTCCAGGCCACCATCACCGGCGACAATATAAGTTACCAGGGCTTTACGACCCTCGCCGCGCAATCTGGAAAAGCGGCGGTCAATTCTGTTTTGTTCTGTCACTGTGTATTCCCTGAGCTACTCCTGGCTATCACCAGCTCACTTGGTCTGTATTCTCTGCCACCTGCCCGCCTCAACAAGCCGGCGCCAATCAGTTAAACCTCAATGCCATCAATAGCGGCAACGGTAAAAATATCCTTGTCCCCACGACCAGAAAGGTTCACAACAATATTCTGTTCCGGCTGCATGCTGGCAGCCAATTTCATCGCGTATGCAACAGCGTGGCTGGACTCCAGGGCCGGCAGAATACCTTCGGTTCGGGTAAGGCGACGGAAGGCATCGAGCGCCTCTTTGTCATCAGCAGTGACGTACTCTACGCGGCCAATATCTTTAAGCCAGGCGTGTTCGGGTCCAACACCCGGGTAATCGAGGCCTGCAGAAACAGAGTGAGTCTCGATAATCTGGCCATCCTCATCTTCCATCAGGTACGTGCGGTTGCCGTGCAGGACACCGGGGATACCGTCGTTGAGCGGCGCCGCATGCTTACCGGAAGCCAGGCCCTCACCACCGGCCTCCACACCAAACATCTTCACATCGGCATCATTCAGGAAGGGGTGGAACAGGCCTATGGCATTGGAGCCCCCACCCACACAGGCCACCAGTGCGTCGGGCAGCTGGCCAAAATGCTCGAGGCTCTGGCGACGCGCTTCACGCCCAATAATGGAATTGAAGTCCCGCACCAATTGCGGATACGGATGGGGGCCGGCAACAGTTCCAATAATGTAGAAAGTGTTATCGACATTAGTAACCCAATCACGCATCGCTTCATTCATGGCGTCTTTGAGGGTTTTAGAGCCGGATTCCACCGGTACTACTTCAGCACCCAGGAGTTTCATACGGTAAACATTGGGAGACTGACGTTTAACATCTTCCGCCCCCATATAAACCGTACACTGTAATCCCAGACGTGCGGCCACTGTTGCAGAAGCTACACCGTGCTGACCCGCACCGGTTTCTGCAATAACCCGGGTTTTTCCGCTGTGCTTGGCCAATAGTGCCTGGCCTACGGTATTATTTACCTTGTGAGCCCCGGTGTGGTTGAGATCCTCGCGCTTAAGCCAGATACGCGCTCCACCGGCCTGCTCTGTCAGGCGCTCAGCTAGATACAGAGGCGATGGCCGTCCGACATAGTGCGCAAGATCGTAGTCAAAAGCAGCGACAAACTCCGGATCATCTTTCAAGCGGCTGTACATCGCCTGCAGTTCATCCAATGCGCTGATCAGTGTCTCCGATACAAAGCGACCGCCGTACGGACCAAAATGCCCGCTGGCATCCGGAAAGGTGGAAAAATCAATAGCACCTGGCTTAGTCACACTCATACTCCGTCGATCACAAAAATTTCTTCTGTCTATTTACCTACTGATTAAAGCGCTACTCCTAACCACTTTAAACATTACCGGTCATTACTGTTGTAGATACTCCGCTCTACTTTTATTTACCGGCCAACACCGGTGGGCGACACCTCAATGTGCCACCTATTTTTACTCTGCGGTACCGAGCTGACTACCCTTCGCCGCACGAATAAAGGCAGCTACTTTTTGCGGGTTTTTTTTACCCGGTGACTGTTCCACACCTCCGCTGACATCCACGCCTTGCGGGTGCGCAGCTTTGATGGCACTGGCGACATTATCCGGGTTCAACCCCCCGGCCAGAACAATGGGTCTGGAGCTACTTTGAGGCACCCGATCCCAGTCAAAGGTCTCTCCAGTACCACCGGGAACCCCTGGGCGATAGGCGTCCAGTAGGAAACCACGCGACTTAGGGTGTTCCTCCATTGCAGCAATGGTATCCAACCCCTCTTTCATTCGGAGGGCCTTTATATAGGGCCGGCGGAACTGTTCACAGTAACGGGCTCCCTCCTCACCATGGAACTGCAGGAGGTTAAGAGGCACGAGCTCCAGTGCCTGATCCACCTCACCCTGTGCAGCATTCACAAAGAGCCCTGTTAAGGTAACAAAGGGAGGAACTACAGCGGCGATAGCGGCAGCAGCCTTGGGATCGATATAGCGGGGGCTCGCCTTGTAGAACACCAGTCCCAGCGCATCAGCGCCAGCATCAACAGCCATAAGGGCATCTTCAGCACGGGTGATGCCACAAATCTTCACTTGCATTGCTAAACCTGAAGCCAGCCGACCGACCAGCAAAAACGAGGGAATTCCCGATACTAGCAGATTGGTGCAAGGTGTGAAACGCGTGCCACCGTAACCTATAAGGCCATTCTGACTACTACTCAACTATTCCAGTCATACAACCGGTAACTCTCCCAGAGACAAAGGCACCAGAAGTGGCCCAGGCTCACACTGGGGTAGTTGGAACTCCCGCGGGTATTGCACATCCACCAAATAAAGGCCAAATGGCGGTGCTGTAACCCCTCCTGCCGAGCGGTCGCGCTGGTCCAGCACCTCTTTTACCCATATCGGTGCCCGCTCTCCGCGCCCCACAGCCATTAGTACCCCAGTTATATTGCGCACCATATGATGCAGGAAGGCATTGGCACTTACTTCCAGAACGATCAGCTGCCCTACACGAGCAACGTCCAGGCGGGTAATTTCTCTAACCGGGCTCTTGGCTTGGCACTGGGAGGCCCGAAAGCTGGTAAAATCATGGCGGCCAATCAGGTAGTTTGCCCCCTCGCGCATAGCACCGAGATCCAGGGAGTGCTGGGTCCAGGTAACTTCCGCTGCGCTGTGGGCAGAACGAGTCGGCGCGCTGTGGATCAAATAGCGGTAACTGCGCGCATGGGCGGAGAAACGTGCATGGAATTGCGGGAGCATTTTGCGACACCAGCGCACACGCACAGAATCTGGCAGCTTGGTATTCACTCCCTGTATCCAGGCCCGTTCTGGGCGCTGGGCGTGAGTATCAAAGTGAATAACCTGATTGGTGGCGTGAACGCCCGCGTCAGTACGCCCAGCACAGACCAGCGTTATGGGCTCTGCAGCGATAATGGACAAAGCCCGCTCAAGGTGAGCCTGCACTGTCTCCGCAGCTGATTTTTGCTTCTGAAAACCGTGCAATCGCGCACCGCAATACTCAACCCCCAGAGCGAATCTACGCAGCCCATCCGGCAACTGCTCACCCGCTGGAACCTCGCCATTGGTTTTATAAATGTACTCGCGTTCTCTGGCCTGCATCATATTGAAAAACCACTCTTTGCCCCTCCCGATATCAGAGCGACAGCAACATCAATCAGATTAATGCCCCTAACGGACAGGAAAATAATGCTCCAGCCCAATAAAAAAACCTCGCAGCCTGTGCGAGGTTTCCTAAGGCGAAATACCAAGAAAATTTACACCATACGCTCCAGCATTTCCTCAGCGCGATTCCTATGCTCACCGCCTCCATCCTGGGCCACTTCCTTGAGGATATCCTTGGCGCCCTCTTTATCCCCCATATCCAGGTAAGCCTGGGCCAATTCCAGCTTGGTACCCATCTCGTCGCCGCCTTCGAGCAGGCTCAATTCCGAGTTGAGGTCACTTTCCAGGTTGAAATCCAAGTCGGCAAACTCAGACTCTCCTCCAGATTGCTCTTTTTCAGCCATAGCCTCAAGCTGCCCAGGCTCATCGGCTATAGCCCCCTCGCCAAGATCCGCGCCAGTCTCAAGAGTAAGGTCGCCATCAGTAGACTCATCAATCAGGGCAAGCTCATCCTCTAGAGAGAACTCCTCCTCAATAGACTCCTCGCCCAGAGACAACTCCTCACCGGTTGCTTCCAACGAGGCCATATCCAGCTCAAGATCCGTCTCCAGAGACAAATCACCACTATTATCGAGTTCAGCCGATTCACTGGAAACCGCTTCAGCTTCCACTGCCAATTCATCAGGAGAGGAAAGATCCGCGGCAATATCATCGAGATCGATATTGTCGAGATCCAACTCGGAATCGAGCTCTCCACCAATCATTTCAAGCTCACCCTCAGAGAACTCCTCCAGGGACAAATCGGCTTCACCTGCGGGGCTCTGCAAGTCTGCGAGATCCATATCGATAGCATCAAGATCCAGGCCCTGATCCAATTCAGCAGCTGGCTCTTCAGCCTGAGGCTCCTCAATAATCGATTTTACCTCATCCTCACCATCCATCATGGAGAGGTCCAGCTCGAAGTCCAAGCCACCTATAGACCCGCCGGCCTTGGCTTCAGAGGCCTCGGCAGCCGCACTTTCAATGGCTGGCTCCGCACTGTCACTTTCAAGCTCCAGGGAGTCAAGGTCCAACTCAGCGCTATCGAAGGCATCTATCGCTAACTCATCCCCAGAGGCCTCCTTCACTGTTGGCTCACCAAGGTCACCAGCTTCTGAATTGAGATCGCCGAGGTCCAGCTCACCCAGATCCAGATCATCGAGGCTTAGATCATTATCTGCCTGCAATGGGGTTTCGCTATCAGCCAACTGCGCATCATTTTCCAGTGCGCCATTGAGATCAAGGTCATCCAGGTTGAATTCGCTTTCCAGGTCCGAAGCTTGGTCAGTACCAGAAACCGACTCATCAAAAGAGGTGTCCAGGTCGAGATCCAGGGACAACTCCTGTTCGGAATCGGCGCCGACAGGCTTTTCATCGCCCAGGGACAGATCCATGGTCAGATCATCGAGAAGCGACGTGTCACTGCTGAAATCATCAGCGGGGAGGGTTGACGGTTCAGCACTGGAAAAATCCTGGTCCAGGGCTGCACCGATATCATCCAACTGCGCCGCTTCCAGGGATTCACTGGAAAAATCCATTGACGGTGCTTCAAAATCCGGCGCCCCGGCAATGGTTTCGCGCAAACGCGCTGCGCGGTCAGCCACAGGGCCATCGCTAATACTGAGCAACTGCAGATAGTGCTCGTCAAATTTCTCTACATCCTGATGATGGGCATACACCTCCATCAGCATCAGGCGCGCATCCACCACTTGTGGGTCTTTTTCCAGGCCCTGTAACAGCTTGGCCTCAGCCTCTTCATACTGTCCCAGCGACAAATGAATTTCCGCCTCGGAAATAGGGTCATCGGTTCCCACATCCCCAAGATCGCCAAGGTCAAAAGTATCATCCGCCTCCATGCTTTCAACAGCGGCCAGGGTTTCATCCGGTTCCGCGTTTTCCATCGGAATCTCTATTGGCGCCCGCTCGGCAGCCATTTCCTGCTCCAGCTGCTGCTCGGCCTCTTGCTCAGCTTTACGGCGGCGCCAAGTAAAGAAGCCAAAAATACCGACCAGCAAGCCGGCAGCCCCAATACCGATGAACTGCATATTATCGCCGAGCCTCTCCATGAGAGTGGGCTCTGACTTGGTCTGGACCGAAACTACGCGATTGCGCGCTTCCGGCTCTACAGCAGCCGCTTCCACCTCAGGCTGCTCGGCTGTATCGAGAGATTCACCTTCACTCGCGGCAAGCATCTCTTCCTGCACGGTATCGATTTCTGCAGAGTCAATTTCACTGGGATCAAGCAGAGGATCAGACTGCTCTGCAGCTGCCTGTACCGCGCGCATCTCTTCATTGGAGACATCGACCAGAGCCTCCATGGTGTCAATCTGTTCATCGAGCTCTGCGATGCGCTCGCGCAGCTCGGTGTTTTCCAGCTGCGATTTATCCAGTTCTTCCTCTGCCACTGTCAGGTCGCCATCCAGCGCTTCGCTGTCTTCTGCTCCACTGCCAGAGCCGGAAGTAACGGATTCGTTATCATCTGGAGCGGCCAAGCTTACCCGCCCTTCAACAACATCATTGGCTACGGTCTCTTCGACCACAGCGCGGGCATCCAGGGGCGCAGCTGCGGCAATGTCTTCCACACCTGCACGCTGGCGCCAGGAATCATTTTGCTGGGCAACCTCGGAGATCGCCTCGGTAAGGCTTAGGCTGCGCAGGTCATCAGCATTGGGCAAGCGCAGAACAGCGCCCTTTTTCAGCAGGTTGATATTGTCATTAATAAAGGCTTCAGGGTTCAGGCGCTGGATCGCCAGCATGGTCTGCTGCACTGAAAACTCGCGGTCAACGCGATTTTCCAGGGCGATCTCCCACAGAGTATCGGCGGAGGAAACCGGGCCATAAACCTGGCTGTTGCTGCCCGCGTCTTCCACAGAAGAAGCGCGTTGCGGCTGGCGCCGAACCGGCTCAGACTGCTGCGCCGTCGCAGGTTCACCAACCAACTCACTGTCCGGCTCAACCGTCGGCTGTTGAGCCGGCTGGAGGGGACGTTGAGCGGGACGCTGTACCGGAGTATCCCGACGGACTTGTTGGCGTTCACGTTCAGCAGCACGCACCGGTTGCTGGGCTGTGTTCGGCGAAAATGCCGGCAGATCCATCAACAGGGTATACTCGCGCAGCAGGCGGCCGCTGGGCCAGCGAGTCTCCACCAGGAAATTCAAGAAAGGCTCACGGATAGGCTCGCGGCTTGTTATGCGAATAACCGGCTTGGCACCCGAATAATCCACATCAAAGCGCAGTGAAGTGAGTAAATAGGCGCGCTCCACCCCGGCACGATTGAATTCATCCGGCCCCGCGAGGCGTACTTTAATCTCTGTGTCGTTCAGACCGCGCGTTTGCAGCAGTCCGATCTCCGCATTAAGTGGCTGATTAAGGGTGGAGTTGAGTTTGATCTCACCCAATCCGAGCGCTAGAGCCGCGTTGCTTCCCAGTGCACCGACTAGACCAACTGCAAGTGCCAGCTTACGCACACGCATATCCGATTCCCTTTATTGTTAGAATCTTCCCAGGGCTTCCGAAAAGCGCGCCTTCAGAAAATCCCCATTACTGAACGGTAATCGTTCGACTAATTGACCGCCTTTCAAGCGGCCACCAACTGTGGTGAATATTTCGCCACTCTCAGCCGGACCAAAGTTAAGATTACACCTTCACTATGGCCGCTAAGTATTAAATATCAGTAGTTTTTTAGCAACAAGTGAGCAATTTGTGCACAGTTCATTGCTACATCTTTTCGCAGGTTGTCTGATACTGCACAAAGATTTAGCTGACGCTTATTAAGTAGACTTTGGCGCAAGCGTCCGATGATTGTCACATCGCTGCCGACTGCGTTTTCTGCTGATGGCTGTTCCGCCAACTGCAGGCGAGCGCCATTGCCCAACAATGCGCGCGCATTTTCCAAATCAACATCTTCCAACAGGGAAACACCCAAGTTAGCCAGCTGACCGTGAAATACGGAAACCGTGCTGATGTTGGCGTCCACCGCAACATTCTCGCCAAGCAGGCGGCGCAAATCATGGATCAGGGTCAGCTCACTCACAGTGTGACCACTGGCGAGCAGCCCCTCGCTAGCGCTTAGCAAATTAAAAGCCAAGCGGTGGCCGATCGCCGGATCAATTTCTGCCTCCTGGCCACTAAACATACGCGCCGTCTGTGCGGCCATTGAATCAATCGCAGCCTTCCCCAGCGCAGATACCGGCTGGCTCAACTGAACTTCGATAGCCTGCAACTTATCCTTCAGGGGGGCCAAGGCCTCCGCGACCATGGCGGCACCAGCACAGGGTAGGGTAACTAGGCGACGATCTGCATTCGCCAGATCCCCACTGTTAAACATCGGGTGGATCAAAACAGCACTTTCATCGCCTCGGGTATTGGCAGCCGCATCCACTATCCAGGCATCATTTTGCTCGGCCGCAGCCATGGCGGCTTGAACAGCATCACCGGCGCTCAATAGGAGAACCACCTGCTGGTCATTAAAAGCGAATTTTTCCAGGGACTGCACAGGAATATTGCGGTTAGCAAACACCTGCGGGTCCACTTCCCGGTCTTCGGTCTCCAGCAAACTCAGCTGTTCAGCGGTAATAATTTCCCGCTCCTCCAGTATTTCCAGCAGAGGGGCAAAGGCGGCGTTATCGACACCGACGATGACCAGTTCGCGGGCGGCTTCGGACATGGCTATTCACTTCGTTGAAATTGGAAAGGAAAAAATGAGGGGCGATTATACCTGTGAGTGAAAATCGAAAAAGCCGCTATGACAACCAGTAGCGGCTTTTTACGCGATGGGGTTCACAGCTTGGCGAAAAGTCCTCCATTAATAGGCACAAAAAAGATTGCCATTTGAGGACTTATCCAGGGCCGTACCAATTAAAGCTTGCCGAGCAAAATCAGAAGTATGCGGCGGAGGGGCTCTGCAGCACCCCACAGCAGTTGGTCCCCCACAGTGAAAGCGTTCAAGTACTCAGGCCCCATACTCAACTTGCGCAGACGCCCCACCGGGATATCCAGTTTGCCAGTCACGGCAGTGGGAGTCAGCGACTGTAAAGTAGCCTCGCGATCATTGGGCACGACGCTGACCCATTCATTTGCCGCACCTATCAACTGATCAATATCTGCCATAGGCAGGTCTTTCTTCAGCTTCACAGTGAAAGCCTGACTGTGGCAGCGCATCGCACCAATACGTACACAGGTACCATCCACCGGAATTGGAGCAGTTGTCTGCAGAATTTTGTTCGCTTCAACCTGAGCTTTCCACTCTTCACGGCTTTGGCCATTTTCAAGCTGGGTATCAATCCATGGCAGAAGGCTGCCAGCCAGGGGGGCACCGAACTCGGCAGTGGGAAATTCAACCGACCGCATATCCGCAGCCACCTTGCGATCAATTTCCAGAATCGCGCTGGCGGGGTCGGCGAGCTCATCGCTAACACCGTCGCGAATAGCGCCCATCTGCCCAATGAGCTCCCGCATATTGCGGGCACCGGCACCACTGGCGGCCTGGTAGGTCATGGCTGTAACCCACTCCACCATACCGGCTTTAAACAAACCACCGAGAGCCATCAACATCAGGCTAACGGTGCAGTTGCCACCAATAAAATTCTTTTGCCCGGCTTCTATGGCGCGATCGATAACATCGCGGTTAACCGGATCCAGAACGATTACGGCATCGTCCTGCATACGTAAACTCGAGGCGGCATCTATCCAGTAGCCATTCCAGCCTGCGTCACGAAGGCGGGAGAAAACCTCCTTTGTATAGTCACCACCCTGACAGCTGACAATCGCATCTGACTCTGCCAATGCATTGATATCGTAGGCATCGCCCAAAGGCGGCAGTTCACGGTCAATATCCGGTGCCTTTCCACCCGCATTGGAAGTGGAAAAAAAAACCGGTTCAACGATATGGGCAAAGTCATCCTCTGAGCGCATGCGCTCCAGTAATACCGAACCGACCATGCCGCGCCAGCCGATAAAACCAATTTTTTGCATTGCGATATCCTGTGTGTGATGTGATCAAAGTGCGCCGCCGGGAAAGCGGCGCGATAGTGAAATCGGGGATTAAAGTGCAGCGACGACGGCAGCCCCCATTTCTGCGGTGGTGACTTTCTGGCTGCCCTCAGTATAAATATCCGCGGTGCGCAACCCCTGCTCCAACACCTTGCTCACCGCGGCCTCAATGGCTTCTGCTGCCTCACTCATATTGAGGGAGTAACGCAGCATCATCGCAGCGGACAGAATCGTTGCCAATGGATTGGCAATACCCTGCCCTGCGATATCCGGCGCGGAACCGTGGCAGGGCTCATAAAGGCCAAAACCACTTTCATTCAAGGAGGCAGAAGGCAACATACCAATGGAGCCTGTAAGCATGGCGGCGGCATCTGAGAGAATATCGCCGAACATATTACCGGTGACCATTACGTCGAACTGCTTGGGCGCACGCACCAATTGCATCGCAGCGTTGTCCACGTACATATGGGACAGTTCAACATCGGGGTATTCCGGTGCCAGACGATCCAATACCTCTCTCCAAAGTACAGTGACTTCGAGCACATTAGCCTTATCCACAGAGCAGAGTTTACCGCTGCGTTTTTGCGCCGCCTCAAAGGCACTGCGCGCAATACGCTCAATTTCCGACTCACTGTAGACATAGGTGTTAAAGCCCTGGCGTTCGCCATTTTCCAGAGTCTGGATACCCCGAGGCTCACCAAAGTAAATGCCGCCAGTCAGCTCACGTACAATCAAAATATCCAGCCCTGAAACCACCTCCGGTTTCAGGGAGGAAGCATCTGCTAATTGGGGGTAAAGAATTGCCGGGCGCAAATTGGCGTATAAACCGAGGCCACTGCGGATTTTCAACAGGCCTTTCTCCGGACGAATTTCTCTCTCCAGGGTATCCCACTGGGGACCACCAACAGCACCGAGTAATACTGCATCACACTCGCCAGCAGCCTTGAGCGTCTCATCGGTGAGGGGCTCACCATGGGCATCAATTGAGGAACCCCCAATCAGCCCCTGTTCAAAACTAAGCCCCAAATTAAATTTTCCAGACGCGACTTCCAGTACCGCCATCGCCTGCTCAACAATTTCCGGGCCAATGCCGTCGCCCGGCAAAATCATTACTTTCTTTGTCACAGGAATTTCCTTTAATTACTGAACCGCATCAAAAAGCCATGGGGCTTTTTCACGTCGCACCTCTTCATAAGCACGAATATCTTCTGAGTGCTCCAATGTCAGGCCGATGTGATCAAGGCCATTAAGCAAGCAGTGCTTGTGGAACGCATCTACCTCAAAGGGAATCACTTCACCGCAGGGTTTGCGCACATGCTGCTGCTCCAGATCAATGGTCAGTGAATATCCTTCCTGCCCATGAGTTTCTTCAAACAACTGATGTACTACCTCCTCCGGTAATACAATCGGCAACAGGCCGTTTTTAAAACAGTTATTGAAGAAGATATCGGCGAAACTGGGGGCGATAACTGCACGAAAACCGTGATCATCCAGCGCCCAAGGCGCATGCTCACGACTGGAACCACAACCGAAATTCTCGCGCGCAAGTAATACCGAACCACCCTGGTAACGCGGGAAATTTAGTGGGAAATCTGGATTAACAGGGCGGTTTGAGCAGTCCTGCCCAGGGAATCCCTCGTCCAGGTAGCGCAGCTCATCAAACAAATTGGGGCCAAACCCGGTGCGCTTGATGGACTTAAGAAATTGCTTGGGAATTATCAGGTCGGTGTCCACGTTGGCCCGGTCCATCGGCACCACAAGACCTTCATGTTGGGTAAACGCTTTCATCAGGCCATCTCCTCTTCCGCTCGCACCGTCGCCATTTCACGCACATCGACAAAGTGTCCCGCAATTGCTGCGGCTGCCGCCATACTGGGGCTCACCAAGTGGGTGCGCCCACCATAGCCCTGACGTCCTTCAAAGTTGCGATTAGAGGTTGAGGCACAGTGTTCACCAGCCCCCAACTTATCTGCATTCATAGCAAGGCACATAGAGCAGGAGGGCTCTCGCCACTCAAAGCCTGCCTGCTCAAAGATTGCATGTAACCCTTCCTGTTCCGCCTGAGCCTTCACCGCCTGAGAACCGGGTACAACCAATACCTGCTTGACGCTATCTGCTTTGTACCGGCCTTGGACCACTTCAGCAGCAGCGCGCAGATCTTCGATCCGGGAATTTGTACAGGAGCCGATAAATACCCGATCCAGGCGAATATCACTAATCTTTTGCCCGGCCTCAAGGCCCATATAGTCGAGAGCGCGCTCCATTCCAGTACGCTTGGTACTATCATTTTCGGCAGAGGGATCTGGCACTTTGGCACTGATCGAGGCCACCATTTCCGGCGAAGTACCCCAACTCACCTGGGGTTCGATATCTTCACCGCGCAATTCCACCACCGCATCAAACTCGGCGTCGTCATCGGAATGCAGGTGACTCCAGGCCTCAACCGCTCTGTCCCACTGCCCACCTTTTGGCGCGTAGGGTTTGCCTTTCACATAATCGAGAGTGATCTGGTCAACCGAGACCATGCCGGCACGGGCACCGCCCTCAATCGCCATGTTACAAACGGTCATACGACCTTCCATGGACATGTTGCGGATAACCTCACCGCCGAACTCAATCGCATAGCCAGTGCCCCCGGCGGTGCCGATCTTACCGATAATCGCCAGCACCACATCTTTGGCGGTAACGCCTGGACGGAGTTCGCCGTCTACGCGCACCAGCATATTTTTCATCTTCTTCTGGGTCAGGCACTGGGTGGCCATGACATGCTCCACTTCAGAAGTGCCTATGCCGTGGGCCAGCGCGCCCAGAGCACCATGGGTAGAGGTGTGTGAGTCACCACATACCACGGTCATACCGGGCAGAGTCGCCCCGGTCTCAGGACCAATAACATGCACAATGCCCTGACCCGGTTCGTTAATGCCAAACTGCACCACATCGAAATCCCGGCAGTTCTCATCCAAAGTTTGTACCTGAATGCGGGAAATATCGTCACGGATACCGCTCACGCCTGCGGCGCGCTCCGTGCTCTCGGAAGGCACATTGTGATCCGGTGTCGCCACTAGGGAATCCTTGCGCCAGGGTCTGCGCCCTGCCAGTCGAAGGCCCTCAAATGCCTGTGGGGAAGTCACTTCGTGAATCAAGTGACGGTCGATGTAAATAAGCGCCGAGCCATCATCACTGGTCTTGACCAGATGGTCTTGCCACAGTTTGTCGTAGAGTGTTTGCCCTGCCACAGCCAGTCCTCTCAATTGTTTAGAGAACGAGTCTACCCAGCAGCAACAAATAACACCAATTTATATTTATTATCACAAGTATTCCATAATGGAATTCATAGCTCATCCTGAAGTAGCATGTAAGCTGGGTCGCTTCATACACCGCCAACAATATTCCCGCAACCCATAAAACGAGGCTAAAAAATTTGGAAATTCAATGGCTTAAAGCATTTTTAGCAATTGCTGAGAGAGGCTCTGTCTCCGAGGGGGCGACTCAGCTTCACCTGACGCAGCCCGCGGTAAGCAAGCGCCTCGCCGCCCTCGAACAGCAACTTGGCGCGACATTATTCAACCGCATCGGCCGGCGCCTACAGCTGACTGATGCCGGCCGCGTGCTACTGCCCCGCGCCCGACATATTCTCAACGAAATCAGTGATGCAGAGCGGGAGTTACGCGCCCTCAGCAACTCGGTGAGCGGCAGCTTGCGCATTGCTACCAGTCACCATGTGGGACTGCACCACTTGCCACCGGTGCTTAGAGAGTTCAGTAACCGCTATCCAGAAGTGGCCCTCGATATCGATTTCCTGGATTCCGAACAGGCTTATGAGGCACTGATGGCAGCCAAGTATGAGCTGGCAGTTGTAACTCTGGCCCTGAAAGAATACCCGCACCTCAATGCACAGGTTATCTGGCCCGACCCCTGTGTGGTGGTAGCCGCTCCAGAACACCCCCTGACAAAAATTCCCGCGCTGGAACTGGCCGACCTGGCCGACTATCCCGCCATACTGCCGGACCTCAATACCTATACCGGGCGCCTGATTAAACGCGAGTTTGATGCGCAAGGGCTAAAACTCAGCGCCAAATTAGCGACCAACTTCCTGGAGACTATCAAGATGATGGCCTGTGTGGGCCTTGGCTGGAGTGTACTGCCCCACACGCTGGTCGATGAAAGCCTCGCTGTATTACCAGTGAAGAAACTGCAGGTGCTGCGCAACCTGGGTGTCATCAGTCATCGCGGTCGCACCTTGAGCAATGCCGCCAGTGCCCTACAAGAAATGTTATTTGAAGCAGCCAATTAAACCAGCGCAAAAGGAAAAATATCACAAGCTCATTTAGTGAGACTTGGCTGACGAATACGGAGCCAATCGCAATACATTAAATGAGGCGGAGAGCTGAACCCCAACAGCACGACGCTTTTACACGCCAGTTTTGCTTATCCGTTCAAAAAGATTTGCAAAAATGTGCAACTTACAGCGGCACATAAAAAATATATCTGTACACTCCGCGACAAATTCATCACGGAGAGAAGTCCATGAAAAAAACCGCAATTGCTTTCAGTGCCCTCCTCGCCTGCACTACTGCCAGCGCAGATACCATACTTGGTTTTGATGCCACAGCAGGCGTCTGGCTCCCAGGTTACACCGGTGGCATTGGCAATGATGACTATGATTTGGACAATCTCTCCCTCAGTGAAGACAACATTACCTTTATTCAGGCGGCTCTGGAGCACCCGATACCACTGGTCCCCAATATCCTGTTAGCCCACAGCAAGATTGACACCGATGGTGCCGCACTATTGGAGGGCTCTGTAACCTTCGACGATGAAACCTTCCTGGTAGGCTCAGAGATCACCACTGACCTCACCCTTACACACACCGATGCCACCTTCTACTATGAAGTGCTGGATAACTGGGTGAATTTAGACATAGGCCTGACTGCGCGCATGTATGACGGAGAATTTACTGCGGTAAGCGAAACCCAGGCAGAAACTGTCGACCTCACCGGTTACTTGCCAATGGCCTACGCTATGGCGCGTTTCGACCTGCCATTTACCGGCTGGTCGGTTATTGCTCAAGGTAATGGTACGGCCTACCGAGGTGATACCCACACAGACCTCACCGCAAAAGTACGCTGGGATTTCGTACCGGCAATTGATTTGGCTATCGAGGCAGGCTATCGGGTAATGAGCCTTGACCTGGAAGAGTTGGACGACCTGCAGAGCGATATCGAAATTAAAGGTCCCTATATTGGACTCAACCTGCACCTGTAAATAGCCCTGCCCCACCTACTCGAAATAACCGCAGCGCGGTATAGTTACCGCGCGCAAACTACCTTAATGTAGTAAGACAAATATCAGAGAGGCCGGTGGGATGGCGCAAGCACTATTGGAAAGACTGGGAGTTCCGCACCCAATACTCCAGGCACCCATGGCAGGTGTTTCTAGCCCAGAACTGGCCGCTGCTGTTTCTAATGCAGGCGGCCTGGGCGCTCTTGGCCTCGGAGCAAGTTCACCACAAAAAGCAGCAGAGCAAATCCGCCAAACCCGGGCACTAACCTGCGCCCCATTTAACGTAAACCTCTTCTGCCATCAGCCAGCTATTGCAGACGCTAAACGCGAAGCAGATTGGCTTGCCCACCTCGCTCCTTACTTTGCCGCCCTGAAGGCGACACCACCTAAAGAACTCCATGAGCCCTACTATAGCTTTATCGGTAATAGTAAAATGCTGTCAGTAATTCTGGAAGAGAGGCCAGCCGTAGTCAGCTTTCATTTTGGCTTACCAGAGCAATCCACTATCGACACCCTGAAAGATGCAGGTATTACTCTTCTAGCTACCGCCACAAATCTTATAGAGGCACAACTTATTGAAGAAGCCGGCATTGACGCCGTAATTGCACAAGGTATAGAAGCCGGTGGTCACAGAGGTGTATTCGAACCAGAGCTTGATGAGGAGCTAGGCACTTTGGCACTAGTAAGGCTACTGAGCTGCCAACACCGCCTACCGGTTATTGCCGCAGGAGGCATAATGGATGGAGCCGGTATCCAGGCAGCTTTTTCCCTGGGTGCCAGTGCGGTGCAGATGGGGACAGCTTTTGTTCTATGCCCTGAATCCGCCGCTAATGATACCTTTCGCAAATCCCTTCAGAGTGAGCGGGCACACAACACCGCAATTACCATTAACATTTCCGGGCGCCCTGCCCGGGGAATCAGCAATCGCTTTTATCGAGAGCTGGATATAAATGCCCCTGCCCGCCCGGACTACCCTATATGCTACAGTGCAGGTAAAGCACTTGCCGCCGCAGCAGCCAATGCTGGCAGCGAGGACTTTTCAGTCCAATGGGCAGGCCAGGGCGCCCCATTAGCCAGAGCCTTACCTGCAAGTGAATTAATGACAACTTTAATCGCAGAGATCGAAGCCTGCAGCTAGTTTAGAAAAATATATTAGCGGATCTATACCTACCCCTTTTTCTGGGCACAAGCTCACCTGATACACACACTAGTGATCTTGTTTTTTGGCGGAGGAAGAGAAATTCCGAATAAGAGCGGTAGCAGTAGACCTGGCAATCAAGGTTCCCTCCTGGAAAAGTTCTCCCTCAAGGAAACAAACACTAGCCCCCTTGGAAACAACCCTCCCCCATCCATATAGCTTACCGATTACAGCAGGTGCAATAAAGTTTATTTTCAGCTCTAAAGTTGGCGCAAACTCATTATCTTCAAGGGTTACAGCAAGCGCCGGCCCCATAGTATCGTCGAGCATGGCGGATAGAAATCCTCCCTGGATATTCCCCACAGGATTGGTAAAAGCCTCTTTCGCCTCAAACTCAACCTTTACCTTTCCGTTTTTGCAATCTATCTACAGTATTTTTGCACCAAGAGTTTGTGCCGCATTAGGCATAGGTAAATTGCCATCCAACATTTTATGAAACATCCCTTTGCTCATTAACAATAATCCTTAAAAAAATCCATATATAACTTTTGTCGGAGTAGAGGCCGTCTTTGTGTCTCAAAAAATTACTAACGCGAAAAGATAGCAACTTTGTTTCCATCCAAATCTCTGAAATATGCACCATAGTAAGCCCCCTGATTTCTCTCTCCAGGTTCGCCCTCACTAATAGCACCCAATTCTATTGCCCTAGTAAATATGGCATCCACCAGTCCTGCATCTTCCACCTTAAGAGCCACCATAGTGCCATTGCCATGAAACGCTGGCTCACCATCAAAAGGAACCGTAATTGATAACTTTACTGTTGAGTTCGGAAACCCCCAAAATATAACCCGTTCAGATGAATAGGTTTTTGTAGCCTGTATGACAATTAAAATTGCATCATAAAAGCGCTCAGCTCTCTGAAGGTCATTAGTGCCCAATGATATATGCGAAATCATCTAAATATCCCACAAATAAAATTACGTACTTTTAGGTTCTCAATGACGAAACAGCTAAAAACTCTCCTTGTGGTTATAGACGTCAATCGATACGTACATCAATTGACCAACAGCCACATTACCTCATCCAAAATCCAATAAAAAGCATACTCCCTTGCTAAGCTTTCAACATTCCCGGTAACAGAAAACAGGAGAATAGCCATAGACACTCCCATTGTTCTAATTCACGGTACTAATGCTGGCCCTTGGACTTTAGAGAATTTTCATAACTACTTTATTCAAAAAGGATTTAACTGCCATAGTCCCGCCTATCGGTACCATGAAACCCCAAAATCAGAAGCGGCTCATCGACTCCTTGTCGGAACAAGCATTACAGACTATGTAGAGGATATAGCAAAATTTGTTATACATTTGAATAGAAAACCAATTCTAATTGGACATTCCTTAGGTGGAGTTATTGCACAAAAAATAGCCTCCATGGGCCTAGCGCAAAAAATAATCTTATTGAATGGAAGCACTAACTGGGGAATTCCACCCACAACCAGCCAGGAATGCAGTCTTGGCAAAATGTTTATGGCATCGGGGAAGTTCTGGGAGGATATACTATTACCCGACTTTGAAACAATGGCAAAATTCGGGCTCAACAAACTAAACTTATCTGACCAGCACCTTGTATTTAATCGTTTAGGACCGGAATCAGGCAGAGTGCTTTTTGAACTATTCTTCTGGATCTTTGATGAAAATAAAACCACCAAAATTGAATATGAAAAAATAAAGTGCCCTATTCTAATGATCTCAGGCTCTGAAGATCTCGCAATACCACCCTCTACAGCACGGCTCATCGCCAAGAAATGCAATTCACAAACTACCTTGCATGTTGCGGAAGGCTATGGCCACTACTTAATGCTAGAATCCAAATGGATAAATATTGCTGAATTTTGCTATAAGTGGATAACCGAATAGAAATCTTACATTTAATGTAAATTAAAATTCTTAAATTCTAAGAAACCAATTCTAAAGATCTTTCAATCAGCCAATACCCACTCACCACACCTACTGGGTAAACAGCTGATGTAGACGGCATCAAACCACGAAGTGAGTATACTGAAAAACCCCATCTTAAAAATATCAACTTAACCATATATGTCAAAAGAAGCACAAATAAAACAAATACCAATTGACCAAGCTCGACACCAGCATTAAAGCTAATCAAGGCTACTAATTTTTGGTCGTGAGGAAGGCCCAGCCCTGTCAATGCACTGGCAAACCCAAATCCATGTAACAACCCAAAACCGCTAGCAACAATAGCCGGGAATCGCCAAGACAAAGTATTCCTATCACGAGAATGCCCTGCATTAATAATCTCAGCCGCTAGGACCATAATACTTAATGGGATTAATACTTCTACAACATCCACCCTTATGGTAAAGAAATTCAAGCTTGCGAGCCCCAGTGTGATCGAGTGACCTAGCGTAAAGCCAGTTACCGCTATCAAAACACCCCGAAGCCCCCTTGCAATAAAAACCAGACACAAAACAAAAAGCAGGTGATCGTAACCTTCTAAAATGTGTAAAAATCCTGCTTTAATATACTGCCTCACACATTCCCAGGCAGACAAATCAGCAGGCAGATTTACTTCCAATACACCTGGGCCATTAAAAAGGTGGACAGCATCCCCATTTATCCTTTCAAAGTGAATCAAGGTAGATAGCACTGGATTTGCAACAGGGTATACAAGATATATTTGTAAATCGGTAGTAGGGCTTTTAATAGTATTGAAGCTTAGAGATTGGCACTGATACATTTTTACAGCAGAATGACGAGGAACCTCAACTCCAGAGATTTTTTGACAGCCTGCACCCTTTAAGTAAATATCGGGCTCAGTACCCGGCTCCATCACGGGAGGGATCTTCCATCGTAAACTATAGACTTTTTCTGAGACCTCCTGCAATTGAATATAAATTGGCCTCCCTTCATGGGCAAAGCCAGGACGACCATAGATTCCACCCACCAGAAAAATTAAAATAATTAATCTTAACCTGCAGGAATATCTATTTAACATAGGTAAAATCCGCAGACAAATCCTGTATTGAAAGATCCCATTCAACTCGATATTGAGCAATCAATTCCTGTATCTTACGTCGCCTCATATCATCCATTCTTTGACGGCGATAGTCTTCTAATACCAGAGGAGCAACCTCTTGAAAATTTGGCAGGCGACTGGGATTATTCTCAACCACCAATACTAAATGCAATCCATAAGGGGATTGATAAGGCCCGGACCAAGTGTTTATTGGCAACTGAAATATTTTCCGGGTCATATCCTCCCCCATATGACTAGCTACCAGTTGACGCGTTCGCGCCACATAATTTCGGTGAAATATAAATCTATCTCCATACCCTGCGGATTTTTCAAAAGCCACTGACTTTTCCAAAAGGTGATCCAAGGTCTGTAAAGCTACCTCCTCTAGACTGTTATTAAATTGATTCCTGAAATCAAAAAAAACATGAGTGAAAGTCACAGAAGCTTCAATCCGGTACTCTTCCTGATGAAGCCAAAAGTACTGCTCTAAATCCTGCCGGGAAACATTAATATCACCAACAAAGCCATCTGTAACATACTCAAGCTTTTGAATAAGGCGACGACGTATGATCTGATCATTATCCTGAAGGCCAAGATTCATAGCCTCGCGGTAAAGCACTTCCTCCCTAATATAGTCATGAATCAAGTCTGATCGATCAGAGGGGGCCAAGCTCTGCCAGTAAGTCCTGGCAAACCTCGGGTTGAATGTTTTTTTTTGATATTGAATATATTCAATTAACAAATCTTCATTCAAATGTAGAATATTCGTTTGATCCGATGCTCCTGCCTTTGGATCCACCAGCTCAATACCAACAAATAGAAACAAAGCGATAGCCAAAAAATGTACCAATGGATCTCTACCCAGTCCTCCCAAATTCTTCAGCATTTAAGCCTCCCACTAAAAACCTCTACAACTACTAAACTAATAAGGTTAAGCAATGATCGCCTCACTGTACCATCAGACTTTATTCATTGATTAGCTACGGCGTATACCAAATAGGTGAGGTATAGGCACGCTCCTGAATAATTGCCGGGCCTTCAGAGGGTATCTGAACTCTTCCATGGTTGATTTCTTTTGCTGCCACCGCATCGTAAAGGGAGTGTCGCGGCGTTGGAATCTGTAAAACACGAACATAATAAAAAGCCCTCTGGTTCATATCAAAGCCTGGATCCTGCCATAACGTGGACAACTCGATAGAACCCAGGGTATTGGTATAAAGGCCTGTCTCGCGGTCAACAGTATCACCCACCGGAGGTAATTGACCTCTGTTATCCAGGGACCGCTGGCCAGACCAGGCTACGTTAAAGATCTGCTCATGGCTGTGCCCTCCCTCGTCGAGCCATGACTTTACAACTTGGACTCTATCAAGATTTGCTCCTTTGGGATCTTTAACAGCACGTATCAGTAATTGTATCGACTTATCTGAAGCTTGGGGCCTGGTTAAATCCCCCCCCATAGGCACTCCATGGGAATAACCCAATTCAGCAATATTTTCTGCATCTATTGCATGCTTTGGGAAACTCCAACCTGCAAAAACACGCACTTGAATTCTCGGCCCTGTAGTTGCATAAACCTCACGACGCTTAAAAGCGGCAAACAGGCTTTCTCGTGTATTTTCCTCGGCCCAAACTGCAGCAAGACCAGAAGCTGACATATTCCAACCAGTTGCTTTGGTTCCGCCTATGACAGTATTTTTCCGCTTGCCCTCCGGAATTGAATCATGAGCAAATTTACCCCAGAAGTTTCCCTCTTCAGCACTCGATATACCGGTATGAGAATCGGTGGACCCAATCAATCCAAACTTATAGGGATTCATCCCTATTTTCTCTCCAATCTCCAAACCAGCCCTTAAGCCAGAGCGCACATAGTCGCCTTTAGCTACACGATAAGCTTCTGGATCAGCTTGTAAGTAGAAAGGATAATTTTCGAAGTCAGCAAAGGGATCCATAGGTGAAAGCTGTGAGTGCGTCTCGGAATCCCCTTTTATTTGCGTCATCTCAACCAGGGGCTCCCAGCGCATGCGCGTTCGTGCATACTGTGTGTCGATCGGCTCACCACGCAGAGTGGTTTCTGCAAACATGTACCCTTTGGACACATTGGAGTTATGGGGGATAGCAATGAACTCGCTACCAGTTCGCTCTGACGTTTCATCCAACCAACGCCATAATTCCTCTGGATATTGACTCTGGTCTGACCCAAAAGGCAGATATTGCTTAGCCTGTTTGGAACCATTGGGGGAAACTACCACCCGATGCAGGTTGGCCCCTGTAGGGGTTGAACTCCACTCCCAACCTATAAAGCTCGTGAAAGTACCAGGTTGATAATGACGCTCGGCTGCATCAATGATTTCATGCCAAGCAGTTTCCCGGGTTTGATTTAAGTCCCCGAGCACCGGCTCTGGGGCAATATTGGCAGGGTCCTGTACTGGATCAGCATCATCCTCCGAGTTGAGCGCCTGTATCGGCAGCAACTCATTAAATATATCCATCCCCTCATTCACAGATACTTTATAGCGAATATGCTGCTTGGCGAACCAGCGCTTTATTGATTGGGAAATGGGTAATTCTGTATTTAGCTGGTCTGTTTCGTTAACTATCGCCCTCATCACCCCCAATCCCTCTGCATGATCGGAGACCACAAGAAAGTCCAGCGGTGTATCTATTCGTACCTTAGCATGAGTATAAGGGTGAATAACCGGTTGTCCCTTGGCCCACCGATAAGCAGTATCAGGTGTTGCCGAGTAATTTTGACTTAAAAAGGCATCGAATGAGTAAGAGGTATGTAAATGCATATCTCCCCAGAAAAGCTGGGTGGGCTCATCAGCCTTCACACTTCCATATAATGCGGAGGCTGATAAACCAGTAAGTACCACTATTCTTTTAATTAAATTGTGCATAGTTCCCATCGCATGAGTATCGGGACTTACTTTAAAAGCAGCAGGTTTCCTTAACATACCAAGACTGTTAGGCTAATCTTGGAAGAATGTAGAAATACTGATTTTGATGCTAATAGTTTGGCCTATGCACTTCTTTACTTAACTGGCCAAACTCTTGACCAATTAGGACAAGCTGGCAAATGGCTGAGAATGGACACACAACCATTGCAACCTGGGTTTTACCCATTATTGAGGCTTTAAAACCTTATTGTCCCCCCCGGGAAGTCCTGCGAAAGGCCGGTATCTCAGCCTGTAGCATAGAGGATACAAATAGACGTATCCCTTTGGAAAACATGAAAAAATTATGGAATCTGGCAGAGTCCTTATCCGGCAATGATTGCATAGGTTTAGAGGTTGTGAAGCATGTTAACCACACAAACCTCCACGCTCTAAGTTATGCTCACTTGGCCAGTAGTTCCATCAGAGAAAGCCTGGAGCGGTCATCGAGATTCTCAGAGGTAGTCAGCACTGCCATGAAAATCAGTATTCGCAATGAGCGACACGAAGTAATAGTCTCCTGGCACAAGGTCGAAGACTTGCATTATGAGCCCAGCATCCATGCAGTGGATGCCTTTATCGCCTTGTTAATAAAATCATGCAGGAAAATATCCCCGGATATCCACAAAAATCTGATTGCAATTAACCTTACGCGCACGAAGCCAGTCAACCCTGAACACCATCGAATGATGTATAGATGCCCAGTGGGATTTTCTGCAAGCACCTGTGAAATTCGATTAGAACGCGATTTTGTAGATCGGCACATCTGCTCAGGAAATAGTGAGTTGGCTAATATCAACGAACAGGCACTAACGAATTATCTATCACGCCTAAGAAAAAATGACATTATCAATATAACAAATAAAGTTTTAATAGATCTGATGCCTACCGGTGACCTATCCCAAGAAATTGTCGCCAAAACCATCGGAATCAGTTGCCGCAGTCTACACAGAAAACTTAAGGAAAAAGGTTCCAGCTATCAGGCAATACTGGACAAAACGCGTAAACACCAGGCTATTCAGTACCTGAAGCAACAAGAGTTACCCGTGACATCAATTACCTATAAGCTTGGATTCAATGACACCAGTAGCTTTTCGAGGAGCTTTAAAAAATGGACGGGAAAATCCCCACGTGAATTCAGGAAACATGGCCAACAAGAAGAGCATAGCACCAGTGAATAAAACCTATCTCATCAATGTGTAATCGCATATAGCTTACTCTTTAAAGGCCGTTCATAGCTACATATCGGAACGCAACCCAAAAATATCTCTAAAGAAGAAACACACCACCAACCATAAGGTACATTATGTGTGACTGTTTGTGCGGGGCCGTATTACGACCACCGCTCTTTTCTGACTAATTGCTAATTCATTAAACTCTTACTCACCACTTCATAAACATCTTTGGAGAGCTCCCCGGAATTTGACACTCGTAATAGTGCAGCTTTCATTTTATCTGCCAAATCCCCCTGATATTTCTTCCAGCGCGTGATAGGAATTACCACTCTGGAGGCTATCTGGGGGTTTAACTTATCTAAAGCAATAACCTGGTCTGCAACAAACTCAAAACCACTACCATCATTTTTGTGGAATTGTTGGAAATTTCGATTGGCAAACCCACCAATTACTGCCCTCACTTTATTTGGGTTTTTCAACTCAAAGGCGGGATGCTGCATAAGCGCTTTGATATTATTCAGGGTGCCTCTTTTCGCGCTACAGGCTTGCTGTGCAAGCCAAAGCTCAGTAACTTGTGTATCTTCCTTCCAGCGGTCATAAAATTGATGAATGGCTTGTTCAGCGTATTGATCATTACCATAGTTAATCAATGCACTTAACGCCGCTGCTCTGTCTGTCATATTTCCAGCCGAATCAAATTGTCGCTGAGCGAGATCTAGAGCATCCGCAGATTCTGTGATACAGAGGTATTCCAAGCAGATATTCTTTAACCTGCGCTCAGCGATATCCTTGGCATTAGGGCTATAGGGCCTTTCAATATCAAGCTCAGCATACCGTTCTTTTAACTCATCAATAAGCGCGCAGGAGAGCGATTTACGAGCAAAAGCTCTTGCAGCGACAATAGCTTCAGCATCAATAGATACTGATTCCTCCGCAATGGAGTGCTCACTGGGCAAAAGCATAATTTCCGCAACCAGTGCCGGGTCTAGCTCTTTATCCAACAATATATTCCGATAAGCCAAAATGAGCTCTGGAGACAGTTTTAAAGTTAAACCTTCTTGGTATGCACCCTGAAGCAGATTCATAGCCTTAAACGCTAATCTTTGAGAAGCATCCCATCGATTAAAAGTATCCGAATCATGGCTCATCAGGAATAGAAGCTGCTCAAGACTATAGTCATAGCGTACTTTCACTGGTGCAGAGAAGCTTCGTAAAAGGGAAGGTAGAGGCTTCTCATTCAGCCCATTAAACTCAAACATCTGTTCACTTTCAGTGATCTCCAGAACAAGCTGGGTGGAGCCCGCTTTATCCAACGCGATATCGCTCCCTGTTGAGTCCAGTAACCCCACCGTAAGGGGAATGTGGAACGGGAGTTTGTCTTTTTGCTCAGGTGTAGGAGGGCAAGACTGGCGAATGACAAGCCTATATACACCCGTACTTTCATCAAATTGATCTGTCACATCCAAGACTGGCGTGCCAGCCTGGCTATACCAGCGACGGAACTGGGTGAGATCCACCTGATTAGCATCTTCCATTGCAACTATAAAATCTTCACAGGTAACGGCACACCCATCATGCCGCTCAAAGTACAGGTCACTCCCCTTGCGAAAGCCATCCGCTCCTAAAAGCGTATGGATCATACGCACAACTTCTGCGCCCTTTTCATACACAGTAAGTGTGTAGAAGTTAGAGATTTCCATATAGGAGTCCGGGCGAATAGGGTGCGCCATTGGACCGGCATCTTCCGCAAATTGATTAGTACGCAGCAAGGTCACATCTTCAATACGTTTAACGGCCCTCGAATTCAAGTCAGCGGAAAATTCTGCATCGCGAAAAACCGTAAATCCCTCTTTAAGACTAAGCTGGAACCAATCGCGGCACGTAACCCTATTACCCGACCAATTATGAAAATACTCATGACCAACGATTGATTCAATTCTTTGGAATGCCGAGTCGGTAGCGGTTTCCGGGCTGGCTAAAACACAGGCAGAATTGAAGATATTCAACCCTTTATTTTCCATTGCCCCCATATTGAAGTGATCAACTGCAACAACCATGAAAATATCGAGATCATATTCCCGACCATACACCTCCTCATCCCAGTGCATGGCACTTTTCAAGGATCGCATCGCATGATCACATTTGCCGATATTTTTTGCTTCAGTAAAAATCTGCAGCTTTACTTCACGTCCACTGGAAGTGGTAAAAGTATCATCAACATGCTGTAAATCTCCCGCAACCAGAGCAAAGAGATAAGCCGGTTTGGCAAAAGGGTCTTCCCAAGTAACAAACTGACGTCCGTCCTCAATATAGCCCCGGTCCACTTCATTACCGTTGGAAAGCAACACAGGATGATCTATTGGGGCCACAATGGTAGTTGTGAATTTTGACATTACATCAGGCCTGTCTGGATAGAAGGTAATCTTCCTGAAACCCTCGGCCTCACATTGCGTACAATACATACCGTTGGAGAGATACAGGCCCTCTAAGGATGTATTATCCTCAGGGTTTATCCGATTGTGAATTTCCAGGAGAAAATCTGGTTTCTCAACAATAATCGACAATCCCTGCGGTAACTCCTGATAGTCAGCGGGAGACAGCATGGTGCCGTCAATAGCAATAGACAGCAGTTCCAGGTCGATTCCATCCAGAAGTAAAGGCGGTATTCCCTCTTCGGCCTCCGGATTTCTACGAATTTTGAGACGGGATTTCACTAGGGTGGCCTTTGGCTCCAGTTCGAAGCACAAGTCGGTACTATCCACCAGGTAATCCGGCACACGATAGTCCTTCAGGTAAGTAGTCTTCGGCTGGGCATCTTGCATTGTTGAAACATCCTCAATAAGTATGTTCCTATCGGAACGGTAAGGGGATAAATAAATTGGGGTAAAAAGCAGTATTACAAGTTGAAATAATAAGCTTAACTATTAGCATTTCTTATGGGCTTGTATTCCCACTTATCACTCAGTAGATCAGAATAACAAGACCTTCTCCATGCCGGCTGGTTTGGAAGCCTCTCACCCTGACACTAGCATTCAGCAATTTTGCGGCCATTTACTTTCACAGTTATCTTTAAAGCAACAAACGGTCGGTGGGCTGCTTCTCACTCAGGTGGTCATTATGGGTAACAAGCTTATCGCTTTACTGTTTATCGTTGGCATTTTGCTTTTCATTGCTACGCCAGCTTCGGCAGCAAAGCTGGACGATGAGCTGAACTCCCGGATGGAAGCTCTCAAAGTGGCCTTTATGCAACATGATGGTAATGCCATCAAAGAAATAATGACTAAAGACTGATTGATAGTTACTCCCTATTACAAGGAAGCCCTCGGTCCCGGACAGGTTGTTGAAAAGTTCAGAACCTTGGATATTAAGAAACACTCCTCTTATAAGGTCTCAATAACACCTCTGAGCGCAAAGACTGCACTTATGACCATGTATACATCTTTTGAGGGCAGCTTCGAGGATAAGCCAGTTTCCGCCTGGCTGTTTACATCCAGCCTCTGGGTCAAGGAACAGGGCCTATGGCGCCTGAAGCTACTGCAGGAGACCATAGTAGAAGCACCATGACTGCTTGTTCACATTTTTTCAGCCATGAATGAGTGAACCATCCTATTCACGAATAATCCAACGTTTGCACCAATGATTATCCGGCCAGTTTGATAAAATAGCCTTTTACCAACTTTATGGGAGCAGTTGTCCTGCATTGTATGCCACCTACTGCACTCCATAAGCGAGATAACAAAGTTACCTCCTTTCCTGGAGCTTGAGGTTTAGCGTGCGAAAGCCCCGTATTCTTATTTTTACGTTTTTAACTATCCTGGCTATGCTGCTATTCGGCAGCTGGTGGAAGAGGGATATCGTCGCCCCTCAACTTATCAATTTATTTTCCGGTGAAGTCGTCATCAAGCAACTATCCGGGCTGAACATCAGTTTCAGGGAAGTTTCCATTGAGCGGATTCAACTGACATCCACCAGTGGCAAAAACCTGACTCTAGATAATGTTCAAATACTCTACCCATTCCATGTACTTATCAGCCGGGATAACATCCAGAGAATAGAATTATCAGTTGACAAGTTAACTCATCAGGAAAGCAAACCGGACACACAGAATCCGACGTCTCATCTGCTCGCAGAAGAAATTATTTTTTCCCTAGAAAAGATCGCCCGGGATATCACTCAAAATATACCCGGAAAAGTGCTAGTGAAGGAAATCGAAATTAATAACAGCTTTATTGCTGGCCCACTCAGCATTGTCCGAGAAGACAGCAACATCCTCGCAGAATTACCCTATAAGACTATTGGATTTGATAACTATCACATCTCTTTAGAGCTAGACCTAACCCCAGACAAGATTTCTGTGAATGCTAGTATCACTCCAGGTTCTTCTGAATTAATATCCTATACGACACTGAGTATCTCGAAAGAGGGCAGTAACTATTGGCAGTTGGATGGTGAAGCAACTTCGAACCTGGAAGTAATTACTCCAATTATCAGGGCTACTCGGCTACTAAACCTATTTCCAGAAAGTGAAATTGACTCCAGCGGACGACTTACTGTAAATGCAAATGCACTTATCCCTGATAATATCTTTTCCCTTTCGGATTACCAGAATATCAATCTACAGGTGAAGAGCAAAGCACTGGAAATTTCAGGTTTCGACGACAAATCAATCATAAATACGACGGCCAGGCTATCAACCACAACGCCTATTGAGATCGAGTTTAAATCATTTTCTCCCCTACTACTCGAGTACATCACGGGTTCCGGTGCATTTGAAGTTTCATCTAAACATGATAACGAAGCTGATAAACCCCTGCTCAACTTGAAATTTGAGTCCGCTACTGACGAAGCACAAAGCCCCAAACTACACGCGGAGGGTTCTGCTTATCTCGATGCAGCAGAGCCTATACTACAATCGCTTCACCGGAAGATATTTGCTCCCTCATTTACAGTAACCAACTTGGGGGGCAAGCTGAACTTTCAGAGTGAGATTTTCTTTAAGCCTGTCAACTCAACCTCGGCGTGGCAAAGCTGGCTAGAAAGGATTGGCATCAACTTTCTCCCTGGCAGTGAGATACACCTCAACACTTCAATATCAAACCAGGAAAAAAATTCCCTTTTAAAGTCCACCGGATTGGACCAAAGCCAAGCAGATGTAGAGATTGTAGATACGGTACAACTTATATTGGAGCCATCTGCCACCAACACTTTTGCGGCCTCTATCAGCAATGGTGGGGTTAATTCAAAATTACAAGCATCTGGTTCAACCACCTCAGCTGTTTTACAAATTAGACAGCTTAATTGCAGTTATAATAGGACTTCTGAATGCGATTTCAACCTGGACTTAATGGCACCAACCATTATTAACAAAACGATAAATACCGTCGTAAAGGAGCTTCATTCTTCTGCAAAAATCAAAATCCAAACGGACGGTGACATTCGAAAAGTTAAACTTGAGCAGATAAATACCACATTTGAAGAAATTACAGGGGGAGAATTCAAGCTAAAGAAGGGTGTTATTCAACAACCCCTAATGAACTGTGAGATAAAAACACTCTCTACAAGCTGTATTAGTCCGAAATGGAAAAATCAACTTGATGCATTTAACAGTGAATCTATTTCGTTATCTGGAGATTTGGTCTTAAGTGATTTTAACCTAAAAACTACCAAAAGAAACACTGAGCTAAGTGCCAACTTCTCCAGCAAAAACCTCAAAGTTATTACTCCTGAAAATTATTCAATGACACCAACCCTCACTGGGGTTTTCTCCCTGAACGGAGATAAGATTGAGGGAAAAAGCCAGCTCAATGCTGGGGCTTTGAGGCTTGATTCGAATTGGTATCATAATATCGAGCAGGCCACCGGTAATATTCATTTTTCCTTACCAGAGGTTGAATTCACCACAAATAACCCCCTCAGCAAGGCAGTTCAAGGTTTGCCCTTAGATATAGTTTCAGGGGCATTTTCTGCCAATGGCAATGTATCCTGGCCTTTACAACCAAAAAATTCCTTCAAGTTAATACTTACCAATATTGCTGCAGTCTACGGGGAAAGTTTTGCTACTGGAGTAGAAGGGACAATTCTACTGGAAAACGATGAGGAACATTGGTTTACGCCGAAGCCTCAGCCGCTATCAATACGATCTATCAATGCAGGACTCACTTTGGATAAAGTCCTTTTTTCTTTGTCTCTGGACAGGGAGCAGGATCTGTCGCTGAGGGATTTCTCAGCTGAATTTCTTGACGGGGAGCTGCGTTCAGAAGCGCTCACCTGGAATCTGGCCGATAAAACTCGGAGCAGTATCCTGTCTGCCAAGAATGTGTCCTTGGAACAATTGGCTCAGGAAACTGAGTCAGAAAACTTTGAAGCTGGCGGACATCTAGATTTGGTGATTCCTATTATAACTGGCCCCGACGGCATCACAGTAAAGCACGGCCATTTGGAAGCAGTGGAGCCGGGAGGACGACTGAGATATTACGGAGCTTTTTCCCCTCAGATACTGTCGGGGAACCCGCAACTTAAGCTGATTGCGAATGCGCTCGAAGATTACGATTTCCGTACCCTGGAAGGCAGTATGGAGTACCCTCCCAGTGGTGACCTGCAGCTAAGCTTAAAGCTTGTAGGGCGCAGTGATTCCGTGGATTCAGAGCGGGATCTGATTATTAACCTCAATCTTGAGAATAATATTCCAGCCATGCTTCGCTCTCTTCAGGCCAGCCGCGATCTGACAGAAGCCTTGGAAAAGCAGCTGGACCAATAGGTCTGGATTAAAGTAGGCTCTTCGAAATTGGGGACTGGCTAATTCAGAGCCGGTTAAGGTTAAGCGAATACTATATGGGGAATATGGTAACTCCCAATATGGTTGGCAAACCTGGCCCAGATATTGAGATAACTGCTGTAACAGCAACAAATAGAAGGTACCTGAAGGTACGGAAAGGAGTAGCAGATGAGAGCCAGCCGGCTGATTTCCATAGGGCTGTTGTACGCTATGGTTGCCACAGGGTGCACCCCTACTGTGGCGGTAAAGGCTCCCAGTGAGCCAATCACTGTAAACTTAAACGTAAAGATTGAACACGAAATCCGGGTAAAAGTTGATCGGGACCTAGATACCTTGTTTGAAGACAAAGAAGGCATTTTTTGAGGAGGCAACGTATGCATATGTTAAAGAAGGCCCTGTTACTCGTAGGCTTCGTCATCGCACTTCCAGCAATGGCGATCTCACTCAATGAAGCCAAGAGTCAAGGGTTGGTTGGAGAGGCAAATAGCGGCTATATCGCTATCGTAGACGCTAGCTCCCCGGAGCTTGAGAAGTTAGTCAAAGAGATCAATGCAAAGCGCAAAACTTCTTATGCGCAAATTGCCAAACGCAATAATGTCGATATTGCTCAAGTAGCGGCCCGTGCCGCGGAAAAACTGGAAGCTCGCCTTTCTCCTGGGGAGTATTACCAAGACAATCTTGGGCGCTGGGTCAGGAAATAGATCAGACCCAATCTATTAACCTCAAATTGAATCGCTAACGGAAACCCCACGGATACATTGTCTTCGTGGGGTTTCCTCGGTTAAGGACCAAGTTTATAGGTTTCCAAACAAAGACAGTCCATCAAGTCCTTGTTTTTCCATGACTTCACGCAGGCGCTTAAGTGCATCAACCTGGATCTGGCGCACCCTCTCACGCGTTAGGCCGATTTCCCTACCAACTTCTTCCAGGGTGCTCGCTTCAAAGCCACGCAACCCAAATCGCCGGGAAACAACCTCACACTGTTTGTCGGGAAGCTCCCCGAGCCAGCGATTAATGCTATCAAAGAGATCACTGTCCTGAAGTAACTCAGCCGGATCAGACTCCTGCTGGTCGGGAATCGTATCCACCAGTGTCTTTTCCGAAGAGGGACCTATCGGAGTATCTACTGAAGTTACCCGCTCATTGAGCCCTAACATCCGCTCAACGTCTTCAACCGGCTTCTCCAATAAATTAGCGATCTCTTCTGCGGACGGCTCATGATCCAGCTTCTGCGCCAGCTCACGGGATGCCCGGAGGTACACATTTAATTCCTTTACAACGTGAATTGGCAGGCGAATAGTCCGAGTCTGATTCATAATGGCTCGTTCTATTGTCTGACGTATCCACCAGGTAGCGTAGGTAGAAAAGCGGAAACCCCGCTCAGGGTCGAACTTCTCAACAGCGCGGATAAGCCCCAAATTACCCTCTTCGATCAGGTCTAGCAGCGCCAGGCCACGGCTGACATAACGACGAGCAATCTTTACTACCAAGCGCAAATTACTCTCAATCATGCGCTTTCTCGCCGCAGCGTCACCACGCAGAGCCTTACGTGCGTAATACACCTCTTCTTCAGCGGTCAATAAGGGGGAAAAACCAATTTCATTCAGATAGAGTTGAGTAGCATCCAAATTCTTCTGCAGATGGCTGTCGCCATCCAATCTGGTGACCCTACTCTTCTCTCCGGGGGAGGAGACGGAGTTATTTTTTGCCGCATTTCTCCGGGTACGGCCTTTACCTCTCTCTTCGCTGCTACTTAGTTTCTGCTCTTCATTCTCTACCGCCAACTCAGGAGGAAAGTCTTCTGCCTGGCCAGCCAAAGACTGGTCTTGCCGTTGTGCTTCCATTTCCCCTGCTCCTTGTACTTTGCCAATATCAGCCGCCCAAACACTCAAGAAGCTGATCAAAAAACAATCAGACACCATGAGTGTATGGCGACAGCCACTGAATCGGCCAGACCCTTCAGTCGTCACGATTACAGTGACTACCTCAAGTGGTATTAGTTAAAAGTCCATTTTTATTTACAGAGCTTTACTGCACCCATCCGGCTTACGGCAAGTAAGCAAGAGGGTCTACTGGCTGACCGTTTTTGCGAATCTCAAAGTGGAGCTTGTTGCGGTCGGTACCACTCGAACCCAATTCCGCTATCCGTTGCCCAGCTTTGACTTTGCTGCCCTCTTTCACCAACAAACGGTGATTGTGGGCATAAGCACTCAGGTAAACTTCACTGTGCTTAACGATCAGCAGCTTTCCATAACCTCTCAATGCACTTCCCGCGTAGATAACGGTGCCATCGGCTGCTGCCAATACAGACTCACCCTTTTCTCCTGCGATATCAACACCCTTACGCAAAGGATCCCCTGAGCGGAAGCGGCTGATCAGTTGGCCTTGTACAGGCCAGCGCCAGCGAATAGAGCCTGCGCGCTTGGTTTGAGCCGTTTGGCGTCGAGGAGCTTTCGTTAAGGATTTTTTACTTGCTGTCGCGGCTGGCTTCTTTGAGGAAACCGGTTTACTCACAGTTTTCTTTGCGGCGATGGGAGCCTTTGAGGAGGCACTTGGAGGTACTTTTCCCGTCAGTTTAAGCCGCTGACCAGGATAGATATTATAGGGAGATCTAATGCCATTAAGCGCCGCCAGCTGCCGAAAATCCTTGCCGTATCGCCAGGCAATTGAATAGAGGGTGTCGCCCTTACTCACTGTGTGATAGTTGAGCCTGATACTGGGGGGTTGCTTCAGGGAACTGGTGGGAGCCATATGGCTACTACAGGAAACCAGAAGCAATAACAGGATACTGATGCCTAATATTTTTAACACCCCAAACAAAAAATGACCAGAAATGGGGGAATTGTTCCGCCAAAACAGGCCTTTAGAGCGTAGCAAAAGATGACATTCCATTATTCTCTTTTTACATCAGACCACGGCATTTATGGAAAAAGTGTCTAAAGAAAAGCTCCAAAAATTCCGGTGAACGCTTCATAAAACGCTGCCATACCGAGATTTTCCAGATCTTATTGCGGTGTGGCGCTAGATGTTCCCCGATGAGCCCCTCCCAAAAAGTCTATTGTGAGAACCAACACCATGGCCGCCAGGGCAGCTGTAATAGCCCCACCAAGTTGTGCCGAATCCCCTGTTTGAGTCACAAAATCTGCCGGAGTGGTATTTGTTAACAGCGGTGCCAGCTTACTGGACGTTTCTGCCTCTCCGGGCATAGGCAGTTTCCAAGGCCAAATTATTTTCAAACTTCCCAGCAAGATTCCAGCAAGAAAAGCCAGTGTACGAGCGACAAACCTATGCATCAACCACGAAAGTAATCGACTAAATAACATCAACCCAATGGCTGCACCTGCGGCAAAACAAATTAAATTTGTTATCTGTAACTCATGAACGGCGGAAAGCACCTTGGGGTAAATCCCAATCATCAACAAAATAAAGGCGCCGGAAATACCCGGAAGTGCCATTGCACAAATAGCCAAAGCTCCAGATAAAAATAATGTCAGAGGCGTTGCCGGGATTTCTCCCGGACGTAGCTCACTGACTGTAACCGCCAAAGCTATGCCCAGGAACAAAAAAACTATAACTGAAGGGGACCACCGCGGAATATTTCGTATAACCGGAACAGTGGATGCCAGAACCAAACCAAAAAAGAAAGACCAGACAACAATCGGGTAATTCTCCAGCAGTCCACTTATTAATCGGGCAAGACTAAAAATACTAATCAGCACTCCCAAAAACAGGGACAACAGGAAACCACCGTTTATATATTTCCAGGTTGCTGCAACGCCCTCCTTCCTTAGGAGAGTGATACAGTGTGGGCCTATTCGGCTGAGAGAGTCCAGTAACTCCTGGTAAATCCCCGTAATAAAGGCGATAGTTCCCCCAGAAACCCCGGGGACCACATCTGCAGCCCCCATCGCCATACCTCGTAACACCACCCCAGGATAGCGACCTCTGAGGGTTTCATATAACTTCATCGAACAACACCACTGAGCAGCGGTACAAAGCGAACCGCCTCCAATTTTTCCACATCAAATTGATCACTATCCTGGCGACGGGTCACCATCGTCAAATACTGATGCTCTGAACCAACAGGAATCACCAACACACCATCAGGTGCCAACTGTTGCTTCAGCTCATCGGGAACTACTGCCGGTGCTGCCGCAGCCAGGATTGCATCATATGGACCTTTTTCTGGCCAACCAAAGCCGCCATTGCTAAGTTTGTATTCAACATTATGGTGACCCAGCTCTGTCAAACACTTACGTGCCTTCTCCAGCAATGGTTCGACACGCTCTACAGAATAAAGTTGTTCCACCAAACGAGAGAGAATCGCTGTTTGGTACCCGGAACCCGTCCCCACTTCCAAAACGCTGTGCAAAGACTTGGCTCGGCTCAAGAGTAGCTCTGTCATTCGCGCAACAATGTAAGGCTGAGAAATAGTCTGCCCGTAACCAATAGGCAGGGCCGTATCCTCATAGGCGCGAATGGCCAGAGCCTCATCCAGGAACAGGTGTCGCGGTGTTGATGCCATTACATTGAGGACTTCTTCATTACTGATGCCCTCTTCACGCAATCGCTGTATCAGGCGATTGCGGGTACGCTGGGAAGTCATTCCCAAACCTTCGTGTCTCAAGCGGTCCATAAGCTGTTTGATTCCATCCCCTGTATCGCAGCCGTCGCTTCCATTACTGAATTTTATGTGCCCGAGTTCACATTGACCAGATTGGCGACTTCCCTCAGCAAGGCGGTTGCGAACGCGCCTGGTGGAAGAGCAAATTCAAGTTCCAGGTTATCGCCACACCACTGGTAGCGAAAAGCCTCCGGACGTAATACCAGCGGTCTACGCTCCTGCTTTAGGCCACAATGTTCCAGCCAGTTGCACCAGGGTTGCCATTCTCCAAGAACCCTTTCCTCAAGCTCACCTGCAATACCTACAGTTGGGTTGCGTCCGCGCCCCCACAAGGGACCACTGGGAGTGGCCTCTGGCTCCCCATCAAGGCACTCGAACCAGCTTTTTGAATTAACCCTCTCCGCCAGAACCTGGTTGAACAACCAACTGCGCGCTGCCGACATGGCAAAGGCTTTCTCAGTTTTGCGGCATCGACCTTCTTCTTCCGCCAATTGGCGCGCCAGATCCAGGTTACCGCCAGAAACACCAAAGCGCTGTTCACCAAAATAATTCGGTATACCCTCCCTAACTTGCTCCAGAACCTTGTCTGCAGCTTGGCGATCTCCCCGAATATTGCACAGGCGAATTTTGAATCGGTTACCGGCATGTTCGCCGCGACGTAGCTTGCGGGCACCGCGAAATGTCTGCAGTAAAGAAACCTCATCACCATTAATCTGCAACCAATCGGCCTCAGGTTTTTGTCCAAGCCACACGCTAAACCACTGGGTGGTAACTGCATGCCGATCTTTCAAACCAAAATAGCTGACATCCAGTTGACGTACGCCGGCGAGTTTGGCCAATTGTTTCGCAACCCAGGCAGTGTTGGCACCTCGCTTCCGGATGTGCAGGTATACGTGCTCGCCATCATCACAGGGTTCTGGAAAGGCCAACTCATCGACAACAAAGTCTTCCGGCTCAGTACGGAAATCTGCGGAGATTTCTGCCCCTCCCAAAGCCCGGGGCCAATTTAGGTTCCAGGCCTCAGGCATGGCTATTCTCTAGCAATACCACAGCCTGAGCAGCAATTCCCTCTCCACGCCCAGTGAAACCAAGCTTTTCAGTGGTTGTGGCTTTTACACTGATGCTCTCAACATCCACATCACAATCCCCGGCAATATTTTCTCGCATGGACTGGATATATGGTGCCATCTTGGGGGCCTGGGCAATCAGGGTGGTATCCACATTCACCAAACGATAACCCTTACTATTAACCAAGGACAGGACATGCCGCAGCAATGTGCGACTATCAGCACCCGCATAGCGTTTATCCATATCAGGAAAGTGGTAACCAATATCTCCAAGGGCCAGAGCTCCAAGTAGAGCATCTGCTAGGGCGTGTAAAAGCACATCCCCATCTGAATGGGCCTTTAAGCCAAACGTATGGGGAATTTTTACCCCACCAAGCACAACATGATCGCCAGGGCAGAATGCATGTACATCAAAGCCCTGACCAATTCGAAAACTCACTATCGTTTATCCTCAGTGGGTGCATAACGCAGGCGGAGTATGGCCTCAGCTACCATGATGTCTGAAGGATGGGTCACTTTAATGTTATCGCCCTGCCCCTCAACAAGTTGCGGCGAGTGGCCAAAAGTCTCAAGTGCACTCGCCTCATCCGTCACCGCTTCACCTTGCTCCAGCGCGCGATTGAGACAGGAATACAACACTCCCAATGGGGCGCGCTGGGGTGTCTGTGCCAACCATATCTGTGTGCGGTCAAGAGTTTGCTCCACACAGGGCACACCACTCGATTCATGACCGCGCTTTACCGTATCACTGGCAGGTCTTGCCAGGAGAGCCATAGGGGAAACACTCTCATCCAGAAGTGCGCTAATGTCATCCAGGGTCACGCAGGGGCGTGCAGCATCGTGAACCAGCACAGGGGTATCAGCCAATTCCCGTTCAGAAAGAAACTCTAATGCAGCAAGAACAGAATCAGAACGCTCAGCACCACCGGTAACAGTGTGCACGAATGGATGCTCCGCCTCCCTCAAGTGCTGGAAGAGTTGATCATCACCAGAAAGGGCTACGACAATTCCAGCGAGCCCGGGCCAACTTAAAATATTACGTAAGGTTAGGGATAACAGGGGTTGCCCAAGCAAAGGCAGATATTGCTTTGGCCGATCCGCGCCCATGCGTTTGCCAATTCCCGCAGCGGGTACAATCACCCAATAATCTGTAATCACTTTTTACCCTCTTCCGAATCCAGGAAGATAAAAAGGGTTTCCCCCTCTTTTATGAGTCCCAGGTCATAGCGTGCTTTAGCCTCAACACCATCGGTGCCCACTTTGAGGCTCCTTACTTCCCTCAATAGCTGACGATTTTCCCGAGCGAGAGCAGCATTTTTTTCCTGTTGCTGGTCGAGTTGTCGTTTAAGACGGGTAACTTCGGCGAGACTGCCTCCACCAACCCAAAGTCGATATTGGGTGGTAAGCAGAATGATAGTGAGAATTGCCAGCAGCCATTTCATACGAGATTACGATATTTCGCTTGTTCGTATTATAGATATTGCAGAGGAAGTCCTCTGCAATATCAATGTGCGATTCAAATATTGATTATTTAAATTCAGCACGGCCACGGTAAGGAGCGGCACCGTTCAGCTCAGCTTCAATACGCAGCAGACGGTTGTACTTGGCTACGCGGTCGGAGCGACACAGGGAGCCCGTCTTGATTTGGCCAGCAGCAGTAGCAACAGCCAGGTCGGCGATGGTGGTATCTTCGGTTTCACCGGAACGGTGGGATATCACTGCGGTGTAGCCGGCATCTTTTGCCATTTTGATCGCGTCCAGAGTCTCAGATAGGGAGCCGATCTGGTTGAACTTGATCAGGATAGAGTTACCCACGCCTTTCTCGATACCTTCTTTCAGGATCTTGGTGTTGGTTACGAACAGATCGTCGCCTACCAGCTGTACTTTGTCACCAATTTTGTCGGTGAGCACTTTCCAGCCGTCCCAATCGCTTTCGTCCATACCGTCTTCAATAGACAGGATTGGGTAGTTTGCGGAAAGCTCGGCCAAGTAGCAGGCAAAACCTTCGCTATCGAATTGCTTACCTTCACCGGACAGGTCGTACTTGCCATCTTTGTAGAACTCGGAAGAAGCGCAGTCCAAAGCCAGGGTGATGTCATCGCCCAGGGTGTAACCGGCTTTTTCTACCGCTTCAGCAATGACTTTCAAAGCTGCTTCGTTGGAAGGCAGATTCGGAGCAAAGCCACCTTCATCGCCAACTGCCGTATTCAGGCTGTTGCTAGACAGTACTTTTTTCAGGGAGTGGAAGATCTCAGCACCTTGACGCAGGGCTTCGGCAAAAGACTCAGCTTTAACGGGCTGAACCATAAATTCCTGGATATCCACATTGTTATCAGCGTGCTCACCACCGTTGAGAATATTCATCATCGGCACCGGCATAGAGTATTGACCGGGGGTGCCGTTCACCTCAGCAATATGCTGATACAGTGGAATTTTCTTGGAGGCTGCAGCGGCCTTGGCTGCCGCCAGGGAAACAGCCAGGATAGCATTGGCACCCAGCTTGGCTTTGTTTTCAGTACCATCGGCATCGATCATCGCTTTATCCAGGGTGCGCTGATCAGTTGCGTCCATACCTTTGAGCAGATCGGCGATAGTGGTGTTGATATTTTCAACCGCCTTTAATACACCTTTGCCCAGGTAACGGCTCTTATCACCATCGCGTAATTCCAGAGCTTCACGAGAACCAGTAGAGGCACCAGAAGGAGCACAGGCGGAGCCAATGGAACCGTCTTCCAGGATTACATCGGCTTCAACGGTAGGGTTACCGCGAGAATCCATTACTTCAAAGGCTTTAACAGCGACAATCTTGCTCATTTACAATGGGCTCCGTATTGGTACTTACTGAAAATAGGTTTTCGTAAATCAGACGTTATGCACTTTTGCTACAGCACTAAAGCTAAATAGCAGAGGGGAAAGTGCCGCGCGCCCGATCAGGGCGCGCAAAAAACTCTCTTTTTTATTTCGTATCCAGCGGCTCAAAACCTTTGATCAGGTCATCTACCGCTTTCATCTGCGCCAGGAATGGCTCCAGCTTCTCTAATGGCAATGCACTGGGGCCATCACACAATGCTTTGTCTGGATTCGGATGTGCTTCCAGGAACAGGCCGGCAATCCCGATAGCCAAACCTGCGCGGCCCAGCTCAGTGACCTGTGCACGGCGACCACCGGAGGCTGCGCCGGAAGGATCGCGCATTTGCAGTGAGTGGGTAACATCAAAAATCAGCGGCGCACCGCCGGAGGCATTGATCATGGTGCTAAAGCCCAGCATATCGACAACCAGGTTGTCGTAGCCAAAGCAGGCACCGCGCTCACACAAAAGAATATTTTCGTTGCCGCACTCAGCAAATTTCTCCACCACATTTTTAACTTGCGGCGGGCTCATAAACTGGGGCTTTTTGACGTTGATCACTGCACCAGTCGCTGCCATAGCGGCGACCAGATCAGTCTGACGGGCCAGGAAGGCCGGCAGCTGGATAATATCCACGACTTCGGCAACCGGAGCAGCCTGGTGTACTTCGTGGACATCGGTAATCAAGGGGACCTTAAAGGTATCTTTGATTTCCTGAAAAATCTTCAGGCCTTCTTCCATTCCCGGTCCGCGATAAGAGTTGATGGAAGAGCGATTGGCCTTGTCAAAAGACGCTTTAAAAACATAGGGAATACCCAGTTTTTCAGTGACTTTTACATAGTGCTCAGCCACCTGCATCGCCAGGTCGCGGGATTCCAGTACATTCATACCGCCAAACAGCACAAAAGGCTTATCGTTGGCGACCTGAATATTTCCGACTTCAATGGTTTTCACTGTCAGCTCCCTGTCATCTCACCCCCAGCCACAGGCGCCGGGGATGGAATTACTGATTAACCCTGGTTTTCACGCTGCTTCATTGCCGCGGCAACAAAGCTTTCGAACAGAGGATGGCCGTCGCGCGGGGTTGAAGTAAATTCCGGGTGGAACTGGCAAGCAACGAACCAGGGATGGTTCGGCAATTCAACCATTTCTACCAGGGTATCGTCTGCAGACCAGCCGCCAATTTTCAAACCGGCTTGCTGCAGGCGATCAACGTAGTTGTTGTTCACTTCGTAGCGGTGGCGGTGGCGCTCTACGATCACGTCTGCACCGTAGATATCGCGGGCCTTGGTGTCTTTAGCCAGGCGACATTCCTGGCCGCCCAGGCGCATGGTGCCGCCCAGATCGGACTGCTCATCGCGCTTCTCGATATTGCCTTCGCTATCGATCCACTCTGTGATCAGGCCGATAACAGGGTGCGGGGTTTTAGTATTGAATTCAGTACTGTTGGCACCTTCGAGGCCGAGCACATTGCGCGCGAACTCGATAACCACAGATTGTAAACCGAGGCAGATGCCCAGGTAAGGAATATTGTTTTCACGGGCGTAGCGAACAGATTCAAGCTTGCCCTCTAAACCGCGCTCACCAAATCCACCGGGAACCAGGATTGCATCGGCATCCTTGATCAGGTCAATGCCGTTCTCGCCCTCAACGTCTTCAGCGTTGATAAAGTCGATATCCACTTTGCAGCGATGCTTGATACCCGCATGGGTCAGGGACTCGATCAGGGACTTATAGGCATCCAGCAACTCCATGTATTTGCCAACCATGGCAATTTTCACTTCGTGCTGTGGGTTCAGCTTGCCATCGACCACTTGGTCCCACTCGGACAGGTCTGGAGCCTGGCATTCCAGCTGCAGCTTTTCCACAACGATATCGTCGAGGCCGTAACTGTGCAGAAGACGCGGTACGCCGTAGATGGTCTTGGCATCGGGCAGCGGTACCACAGCGCGCTCTTCAACATTGGTGAACAGTGCAATCTTGCGGCGGGAGTCCTCATCGATCTCGCGCTCGGAACGGCACAGCAGAATATCCGGCTGCAAGCCGATAGAACGCAACTCTTTAACAGAGTGCTGGGTCGGCTTGGTCTTGGTTTCACCAGCAGTGGCAAGAAAAGGCACATAGCTCAGGTGGATCAACAGGGCGCGGTTGGTGCCCATTTCCACACGCAGCTGACGCACAGATTCCAGGAACGGTTGGGATTCGATATCACCTACGGTGCCACCGATTTCAACAATAGCGACGTCGACATCGCGGCCACCTTCCACGACGCGGCGTTTGATCTCGTCGGTAATGTGGGGGATCACCTGTACGGTACCACCCAGGTAGTCACCACGGCGCTCTTTACGCAGTACGGTCTCGTACACACGGCCGGTGGTGAAGTTGTTACGCTTGGACATCCGGGTACGGATAAAGCGTTCATAGTGACCCAGGTCCAGGTCAGTCTCGGCACCATCCTCGGTGACATACACCTCACCGTGCTGGAAGGGGCTCATGGTACCTGGGTCTACGTTGATGTAAGGGTCCAGTTTTAGGATGGTAACCTTGAGGCCGCGGGCCTCGAGAATGGCGGCCAGAGAGGCGGAGGCGATACCTTTCCCCAACGAGGAAACCACGCCACCAGTTACAAAAATATAGCGCGTCATGCAAAACCTTGGTCAGTTGAGCGCTCGATGAATGTCGAGCTTACAGGGCTGGCCCGGGCGGATAATCCAGCTTCTCCCGGTGCCTTTGAGACGGGGCGCCAGAGTAGCAGAAAACCCCTTCCCACTCAATCGAAAAACCGCCAGCTTGGAGGCCGATCGGGGATATCGCTATTTACTTTACAGGAAAAGAGCCCGGCAACAGCCACCAACTCCTCTCCCCTGTATACCAGTGGCACCCTGTCGCGCAGCCAGGGTTCCAAGCCCCGCTCTTGCAGAATCTTTTTGAGAGTTTGGGAATGGGTACGATCTATTGGCAGTGCGCGTTCTCCACCGCTGCGATAGCGCACCAGGTAATCTGCCTGCGGCCACCCTGTCACCGGCTCCAATACCGCCCCTCCTGGCAGCGCAAGGCTGGAAATACCATCCCAAGCCAAAAGAGTATTCTTACAGGAAGATAGAGGAGCCAGCTTCGGGGTCAGGTAAAGCCGGTCTTGATATCGCCTCACTACCTGCCCCCCCAAATGCACAACCAACTGGGCGTCCTGTGCTGCACCACTCACTTGCGCCAGAGCCTCTTGCAGCGAGACAGATTCTGGTGGCATCCCCCCCTGGCGTTGAACCCAGTATCGCAACAGGTTCTTACGTCTCGCCATACTCAAGGCGGAAAATACTTTCAGGGACAGGCTTTCGCCTAAACGCTCTCGCTTTAGGTCACATGTATTCAGGTCAGCAAGTGCCAACTCCTGTAACAGCTCGACGGATTCCCTGAGGTTATCCACAGCCTGAGCAACCCTCTGCCTAACCGACCAGCGCTCACCAAGCGGAGCCATGATGCGATGACGTAAGAAATTGCGATCCAGGCCTTCATCACTGTTGCTTTCATCATCAATCCAACTGAGGTTATGCTCCCGGGCCCAATCCTCCAGTTCAGCCCGACCAACCTTAAGCAGAGGTCTAAGCAGGGATGCGCCACTCCCCAATGGGCGCCATTTGGCCATACCAGCAAGCCCGAGCACACCGGCACCTCGCAGTAAGCGAAGCAAGAAGGTCTCCGCCTGATCATCCCCATGATGACCGAGCAAAATTTGATCACCTGGGGACATGACATCGCCAAAGGCACGATAACGGGCCAGGCGTGCGCCCTGCTCAAGCCCACCACCCTTCTTATCTACTGCCACGCGAAGCGCTGTAAAAGGGATATTTAGCCCATTGGAAAATGCCTGACAATGGGCCTGCCAGCTGTCCGCGCTTTCACTAAGACCATGGTGTACATGCACAGCCAGCACCGGAATCTCACATTTATGCAATACGTGAAGAAGCACAGTGGAGTCGAGGCCACCAGAGAACCCCACCCAAAGACGCCCCTGTGCGGGATAGCACTGCAGCGAAGCTTGGATAAGCTCTGGTAGCCGTTTTTGGTAAGTTGAAATTGTCACTGACAGGAAAGCCTGGAAGTAAAATCCGCAACAGTATACCTACCCGGGCAGAAAGTGAGGACCCACCATAACCGTTAAACCACTAACCCACCTCAACAGAAGCAAATTCCTTTACTGACTTCACCTTCATTAAGCCGACGATATTCCGTCGTCGCCACCCCCACCATTCCACTGGAAAAGGAGTTGAAGGTCACGGCCCCTATCAGCAATTCTAATTGTTGTGCTCCTCTTATCCGGCTTCGATTGCCAGCACCTTACAACCCACAGCGCGATCATATTGAATCGTCACATTCTGCCCGTTAGTGTAATACTGTATCTCGCAACCACCATAATTGGTTTAGAAACTCCAGCTGCTGCTATCGGTACTATTGAGCTCGTCGGCCGACACAAGACTCTTAAAGTCTACGGCAATTATTTCGATCCAATTGAAACTCCAACCTCCAAACTCTGCATAAACGCGTAAATTATAATTACCCGCCTCTATTTTGGCGGTGAATTCGATAGTCAGCCATTTCTGCCAGCCAACGGCCGGTATTGGGGGTGACGGCTCGATCCAATACATTGCACACCGTTTAAATCAACAGATACTGTGGCACCTGAGGGACTGGAAACACGCATATGAACTTTGTAGTTTCCTGTGCTGGGTATTTGTAAATTTTTGTAGGCAAGCCACTCTCCCTGATCAATCCAGCCAACATTGAAGCCGTCGCCACGATCTTTAGTAATTTCTATATCTACGTGATCGTTTTTATAGGCACCCCCGCTGTTACCCGGTGTCCGATCACAAAATCAGGTGTAATCTTCTGCTTGGAAAGTAATGATTTGAGTAGGAACGATTAACATACACAAACAGAAGATTACCAACCTCCAACATAATCATGCTTTTATTTTTTATGAGCATTTACACTACATATTAAATTAATTCATGCAGGAATTGTGTTTTGCTCACAGGCCTGTTAGGCAGATTTCTTTAGCGTACCCCCTCCACAGAGCTTAAGATATTCGTAAACAGTTCGAACTGACGTTGTTATGCCATATTAGATATTGATTTAAGGAACCTCTGAATAAGCGCCGCAAGACCCGTAGGGAAAAATTCCTTGAAGAAATGGACACTTTAGTTCCACAGTCGCGCCTTGCGGAAAAGATCAAGGCGCAGATAAGAGCGAAGGTCGAGCACCCCTTTCGCTACATCAAGCGGGTATTGGGTTATGACAAGGTCCGCTATCGAGGACTGGTAAAAAATACTGAGCGGCTGTGCTTGTTCGCAGGCTTCACTTACTTACTAATAGGGAAAAAATACTTGGCCGCCTAGGGGGGGGCGCCCGTGATTCGCCTATTGAGGACTTCTGGTGAAAAATCAGGGAGCTAGTACGCGAAAATTAAGCGTTTGCGCGTAAAAAAGTGAGTTTTATAATTGATTCAGCTTAATTCTAGAAAAATGCTTCGTTAATCAGAGGTTCCTTAACTTTGTTATTCCTGCACCTCCCTTACCGGCTGGCAAGCTGGTCGGTGAACCGTAACGATCACCACCGGTAAAGCTCCTGCTCGATGCAGAAAAGTCGCCCACCAGTACTCCTCGTTTTCTCCCCTTGATCCGGGTTGATCAAACCTCCCCCCCTGGGAAAAGGCGCAATGTCTTGCCTCAGTCATATTCTCGTAAAGTTCCGTTTTTTTCGTGATACGGGTCTCATATCACCTCCAATGGCGGCACTTTCATTCGAATTCTCTTTACCCCGTGGCAATTCATCCCTTTCTGCATTGCGACTCCCCATAAGCGATGATATTTTGACAGCGGTGTCATTTTGGCAATCGCATCACCTAACTGCCGATGGCCAACAATAAAAATAACTTGCTCAAGGTAAACCCTATGCAAACGCCTAAATTCCTGACCTGGTCGCAAACTCCATTGATATTTGCTTTAGTCAGTTCGACCGCACTCGCAGTCCCCGGTGTACCCGCCATTAACAATATGGAAACCCGCTTTGCCATTATTGAAGTTGACGACACAGCTACCGCCTACGAGCAGCTGGTGACCATCAAAGACCAGGCTGAAATACCTGTGTCCTGGTCCAAATTTTCAGGCGACGATGCCGACACTGCACAGTATCTGCTCGATGGACAAGTTGTATTCGAGCAGCCAGTAAATGGCGCCGGCAACCAGAGCGGAACTGCCACATTACAGATCACTGAAGGAGGCCGATACGAACTGCAGGTCGCCCTATGTAACTTCTCCGGTTGCAGCAGTTCAGAAGTAACTGACATCGTCGTAGCTGATACTGACGGGAGCCACTTGGACCCAATCGTGCTCAATGATGGAGAGAATAACCAACCTTACACTAATACCAGCGGATCTGTTGTGGGTGCTTACTTTGTAGAGTGGGGTGTGTACGGTCGAAAGTTCCCGGTTGACAAAATCCCAGCCTATAACCTCACCCATATCTTGTACGGCTTTATTCCTATTTGCGGCGGCGACGGCATCAACGACAGCCTCAAGGAAATTGAAGGCAGCTTCCAGGCACTACAGCGCTCTTGCTCTGGGCGGGAAGATTTCAAAGTTGCTATTCACGACCCATTTGCGGCACTGCAGAAATCACAAGCAGGGCACAGCTGGTCCGATCCCTACAAGGGTAACTTCGGCCAGTTGATGGCGTTGAAGCAGGCCTATCCAGATATCAAGGTACTACCGTCGATCGGTGGATGGACCCTATCCGATCCATTCTACTTCTTTGATGATCCTGAACTTCGTACCCGCTTTGTGGATTCAGTAGAGGAGTTTCTGCGTACCTGGAAATTCTTTGACGGTGTGGACATTGATTGGGAGTACCCTGGTGGCCAGGGCGCGAACCCTAATCTTGGCGATCCCAATACCGATGGTGAGACTTACCGCTTACTGATGAAAGAACTGCGCGCAATGCTGGACCAGCTCGAGCAGGAAACCGGCCGTGAGTACGAGCTCACTTCTGCTATTGGTGCTGGGGCTGACAAGATCGAAGATGTCGATTACTCGAATGTCGAACAGTACATGGATTATCTGTTTTTGATGGCCTATGACTTCTACGGAGCCTGGAGTAACGAGACTCTTGGGCATCAGACGGCGATTTATGCTCCGAGCTGGAATCCGACAGATGACTACAATGCTCATTCCGGTATCCAGACATTGATTGGCGCAGGTGTACCACCGTCAAAGCTGGTGTTGGGTACTGCAATGTATGGTCGCGGTTGGACCGGGGTTACCGGTTGGACGGGTGCTGATCACCTGACAGGAACAGCGACCGGAGCGACTCCAGGCACCTGGGAAGCCGGCATTGTGGACTACCGTGATATTGCCGGGAAGATTGCCAGCGGTGAGTGGCAGGAGCACTACGACAGTACTGCTCAGGGCGCCTATATCTTCAAGGCTGATACCGGTGACCTGATTACCTATGACAATGTCACCTCCGTCATGCAAAAAGGTACTTACGCACGAAGCAATGGTCTCGCAGGTTTGTTTGCCTGGGAAATTGATGCAGACAACGGTGACATACTCAATGCCATGCATGAGAGCTTAGGCCACGATGATGGCATGGCCAATCGAGCACCGTCAGCCAATGCGGGAGTTGATCAGTCTGTGGTGAGCGGTACTTCAGTGACTTTGAATGGTAGTGCTTCCAGTGATCCAGATGGTGATGTTTTGACCTACTCCTGGACTCAGATCGGTACCCCCACAGTACCCCTACAGGGTACGGATAGTGCTTCTCCAGAGTTTACCGCTCCGCAGGTTACTATGGAGACGCAGTTGGAATTTGAACTCACTGTGAGCGATGGTGAGTTATCGAGTACCGATAATGTCTTAGTGACTCTGCTACCAGAGGGAGATAATGCGCCCCCCGTCGTTTCCGTCCCAGGCAGTGTCTCTGTTGCTGAAGGAGGGAGTGTCAGTGTTACTGCCAATGCTAGTGACCCCAATGGCGATACGCTTACTTACAACTGGAATGCACCGGGTCTTACTGTAGCCAATGGCGATAGTGCCAGTGCTACCTTCACTGCACCCCAGGTTCAAGCGAATACTGCTTTCACCGCGACAGTGACCGTCAGCGATGGCCTCACCAGTGTCTCTGCCGCAGTGCAGGTGAATGTGACCGATACAGGGGATAGCTGCAACCAGTCCGACCCCAACGCAGATAATTACCCTGCCTGGCAAATGGGGGGCACTTACCTGGGCGGTGACCAGGTAAGCCATCAGAATCTCGTTTGGCAGGCCAAGTACTGGACCCAGATGGAGCCGGGGATAACTGCAGCTGACTGGATACTGGTCAGTGAAGTCGAAATGCCATGGAATGCAACGACCAGTTACAACGGTGGGGACGAAGTAAATCACGGCGATGCCCGTTACCGTGCCAAGTGGTGGACCCAGGGTGACGAACCTGGTGCTTCCACAGTTTGGGAGGAAATTGGTCCTGCAACCTGCAATTGATCACTCTCACAGGGTGGTAACCCGATGTTCCTGGGGCGCTGACGCGCCCCTGACTCAGGGACTTACTGATACTCCTTGTAGCTGGAGAACATGAAAAAGCTTTCCTGAAAGCCTTGACGGCATTTAGGAGGTTAATGGGCTAGCAGGAAAAATTGTCAAGGATGGTTGTTTACTCTGGGGATCGGCTCCGCAAGGTTACTTTGACAAATTTAATTGTTGATTCAATTTCGTAAAGTGCATCTTCCATGGTTGAACCACTGAGGTTATAAAACTCCTCGACAGATTATGGAAGACAATGCGAGTGCTACAGCGGCCTAGAGGGTGATGCACCTCAGAGTTGAATGCGGGCTTTCAAAATCTCTAAAGGGAATCAAGCTTTTATTTGTAGTAGTTCAGATTTGGCCTGAACCAGTCCATTTTATTGAACCTACTTGACCCCCTCAAATATCTCGCTATTAACTTTTACACTGAACAGTTGCAGTTTTTGCCGCTTCTGGAATCAATTTCACATTGGCCACCGCAATTTCCATAGCGCCTTCACTTTCCAAGCGGAAAACACTGAAAATTTTTCCAAAGTCAGCGCCCGCATTAGCAAAACACTGCAGGTCCACAGAGATACGAGTCCAGTCTTTCAGAGGCATGGTTTTCAAGGCAGAATGTAAAGGTACCTTGGCAATACAGCCCTCACCACAAGTCATCCCGGCAAATACCGGCTTTTTCACCTCCCGGTCAACCCGGATATTTAGGCTAAGAGCAGATTTTTCCTCCAGGTAAATATTCAGGTTCTGCATATATTCTGCAGACAACTCTACGGCTCCAGGACGTAAACCTTTCCACTTGATCAGACGGGCATCCTCCTGAGAGGACATGTCAATTGAGGTAACAACGACATTTTCATCATCGTCACTAGCTGCGTAATTACCCGTGACTGGAACTGTCTTGGAATCCCTTTCAACGATATTCAATACCCAGGGAGCCCTGGGACGGGAAACCATTAACCAGGCATCTTCAAGGACTCCCCCAGCAAAATTTTCACTGACTTCAGGCAATTCATTACTCACCAGAGACTCCTCTTTAGCTGTTAAACCATAACCCAACGAGAAAAGTGGCTCATAGTGTTCCTGGTAAGGATTGAGAACGGCTTGGTTAATATACACAGGCCAGCTAAAAGGTAGTTTGCCAGTAAAGTCATAGCGCACCTCACCATTTTCTCCCCTGAACAATACATCTGCTACACCCGCGCCCTCTGAGCCCGGCAACCACGCCGCTACAAAGGCATCTGACGCATTTAGCTCCTTATTCACCCATAGTGGACGTCCAGACAAGAAAACACTGACTATCGACACTTCTTGCTCACGAAGTTTTTTCAGTAGTGCCAAATCTTTTTTACCGCCGCGCTGGTATTCAATATTGGTGATATCTCCGTGCCACTCTGCATAGGGATCCTCACCATAAACGACGATCGCTACTCCAGGTGGCTTGCCATTTGCAAAGGTATCAGCCCCGAAAGATCCATCCACACTCAGGATAGCTTCACCACCAGCCGTTTTTACTGCCAAAGCAATCCCTTCATAAATCGAGGTTGCACCGGGAAAATCAGCTCGGGTATTTCCAGTTCCCTGCCAGGAGATAGTCCAACCACCACTTTGCTTGGAAAGGTTGTCCGCCCCGTCTCCCACCACGAGCACATTCTGGTTGGCAGCCAACGGCAGTAGCTGTTCATTGTTTTTTAACAACACCAGAGATTTGCGCACCGCCTCCCGGGCAATCGCGCGATGCTCATTATTTCCTAAAATGCCACCTTTACCAGCCAACGGCATGTTACGCTCAAATAGGCCTGCGCGAAGCTTCACTCGCAAGATACGACGCACCGCATCTTCTAGACGCTCAGGCTGAATTTCACCGCTCTTGGCTTGAGTAAGCGTATTCTTGTAGAGCGCTTTCCAGTCTGCCGGAACCATAAACATATCCAGACCGGCATTAATTGCTGCGGCACAGCTCTCCAAGGTACAACCTGGCACAAAGCTGTGGCCATTCCAGTCGCCTACAACAAAGCCATCAAAGCCCAAACGCCCTTTCAGGACATCTGTCAGCAGATACTTGTGGCCATGCAACTTCTCACCATTCCAACTATTAAAAGAAGCCATCACAGTCTGCACACCCGCGGGGAGCGCCGTCAGGTAACCAGCGGCGTGCACCTCAGCCAGTTCACGCTCGGGTACCGCATTATCACCCCGGTCTATTCCTCGGGTAGTACCACCATCACCGACAAAGTGCTTGGCAGTGGCTACCAGGTTCTCACCGCGCAAAAAACCCACGCTGCTTTTTATTCCTTGTAGCCCATTAACCATAGCTTTCGCATAATCGGCAACTAGCACAGGATCTTCAGAGTAGCTTTCGTAAGTTCGTCCCCAGCGATCATCGCGAACAACTGCAACTGTTGGTGCAAAGGTCCAGTCAATTCCAGTAACAGCGACCTCGCGAGCTGTCGCACGACCGATACGCTCGATCAAATCTGGATCCCGGGCAGCACCTAAGCCAATATTGTGAGGAAACAGGGTAGCGCCAATTACATTATTGTGACCGTGAACCGCATCGGAACCCCAAATCAGAGGAATAGCGACACCGCCATCGGAGGTGTCCATAGACGCCTCAAAGAAAGCATCCGAGAGTGCCAGCCAATCCTGGGGAGTAGCAAACTTGTCATTGTTCGGGAAAGCACCGCCACCATTGAGTACCGAGCCCAAGTGATAGTTCTTCACATCTTCTGGGGTTACATGGCGAATTTCCGCCTGAATTAACTGGCCTACTTTTTCCTCCAGAGACATGCGAGACATTATTTCATTAATACGCGCTTCCAGTTTTTCATCACGTATGAACGCTGGTGCAAGTACAGGCCAGTTCTCGAGATTGCCACCGCCATCACTTACCAGGGATTCACCTTTTCTTGCCTGGCTCTCATTATTCTGCTGTTGGCAACCAGCAAATACTGACGCACAGAGCACAATACCCAGTGAAAAATTTTTACTAAATTTCACAGATAACTCCCAAGTTTTTCCTATCTTGTTAACCAGCTACTATTTTCCAGCTACCCACTGGTATTGCGGGCTTCAAGCTCAATTTTAGAAAATTGGAAACAGGCTAATTTTATTACTTTTATAAATTTATCGGCTCTGGATAATTACAGAATGTCCAAAATACAAACAGGTAAATATCTGACAACTTTTAACAACCCACTCTAACCAGAAACCGCCTGAAAAGGATGAATTCAACCAAAGTGCAATACTTGACCTGAAGCGCCAATAGAAATCCGATGGACTGGTTCAAAATACGGACAAAGTGGAAATATAGACATACCCTATTCCACTGCCGCGCCGCGTAAAGTTGGAGAAAAAGCACCGTAGTAAACGATGTAGCAATAGCACAACATCGGCACTAAAAATGAAAGTTGAATACCAGCATTATCAGCCAGAACACCCTGCATAAGCGGAATCATCGCTCCTCCGACAATGGCCATACACAACACACCACTGCCCTGGCTGGTATGCCTACCTAAACCACGAAGAGCGAGGCTGAAAATGGTTGGAAACATAATGGAGTTACACAGACCTACAGCAACAATCGCCCAAACTGCCACCAGCCCGGAGAAAAGCATTGCCGCTACAATCAGAACAACCGACCCTAACCCACAGACTGCAAGCATTTTGTTCGCGGGTATATATCGCAATAACAAAGCGCCGGCAAAACGACCTAACATGGCACCTCCCCAGTAATAGGAGACAAAGTGTGCAGCCTCTAAGGGGCGCATTTCCGCAACTGAGGGCTCGCCAAAAAAACTGACCAGGAAACTGCCTATAGCCACCTCAGCTCCAACATAGGCAAAAATCGCCACCGCACCCAACGTCAATCTCGGAAAGCGCCATATAGAGAAAACATCACTTTTATTAGCCTCAGCCCCGGGAGCTAATTGATGCCCTGGAATAACGGGCAGGCGTATCCAGGAAAAGAAAGCCACAAGCAGCAACAAGATAACTGCCAGCCAAAAATATGGCTTCTCTACCAGGGCTGCCTCCCGCGCACGGAAGTCAGACAGAGTAACCGCTGTATCCGGATCAGAAGTGATGGAAAAAGCGGTAAAAAAAACAGCTCCGCCAACTATAGGTGCCAACGTGGTACCCAAAGAGTTGAATGCCTGGGTAAGGTTTAATCGACTGGGTGCCGTGCTACTGTGTCCGAGGGCAATAACATAGGGATTTGCCGACACCTGAAGTACTGTAATGCCTGAAGCCAGCACAAATAATCCCAGCAGGAAAACTTCATAGATCTGGAGGCGCGCAGCAGGAATAAATATCAGGCAACCCGCGCAAGCTACTAACAAGCCCAGTACTAACCCTAACTGGTAACCTACCCGCCGTAATAGTAGGCCTGCTGGAACGGATACCAGGAAATAGGCAGCAAAAAAATAAAATTGAACCAGTACTGCGCGGGTATAGCTCAGCTCAAAAACATTTTTGAAGTGGGGCACCAGTACATCATTCAGACCAGTGATAAAGCCCCAAAGTAAAAACAGTGAAGTCAAGGCGGCCAAATTGAAAGGACCTGGAGCCACGGCAGATTGTTCCGAAGCACCAATACCATTTACAGCCATATCGTTCGAGGGAAGCCTCGACCCGGGCAACATCTGGCTCATTAGAAACCAATCCCCAAATCTCTTCTTTATATATCGGCAATGAAACTGTTTATCCTAAACCCTTTTTAGTCGCTTAAGGATAAACAAGGAAAATTAATGCAGCAGAATGGCCTATTCCAGTCATCGACTTTCTTCTTTTGTCCTTGATTCCAATCTAAAATATCGCATCACCATTAAAAATGGTTAACGGGTTTAGGGTATTAACCAGTAAAAATATCATTCAACACGTATATTTGCCTTATGGACCCAGATTGCCGAAAGTTACTTGACTAATCACCCCAAAAAGCGACAAGTAGGACCAATTAAAAGGTAAGCCGGAAAGCTGGCGCTCACCAGCTATGGCGGGGCCCGCCAAGCCAAGGTAGTATCTATTGGATAATAATAAGCGCAATAATCAGCGCCTATCCCGTCATTTTCACAATACTAAATAAACGGGACATCATGCAGTACTCCCCCCGTCAAACTATAGAACTTAACGCTGATGTTCAGTCGACTCGCTGGTTTTGGAAGTTACAGTTGGTCAGCTGGGCCGGCATCCTGCTGGTTACATTTCTCTCACTCACACTATGGCACTCCCCTTCTGAATGGCCGAAATTTGAACCAGCAAACACCGTGTTCCAATGCGCAGTTGCTTTTGTATTGTCGCTATTTCTCAGGCCCATTTTTGATATAGCTTGGGACTCGGAGCTCGCGGTACGAACCGTCATCTACCTGCTCGCTGTAGCGGTAATTTCAGGCATATGGACACTGGTACGAATGGAGGCTTATATCCGCCTGAGCGGTGAGCATTCTATCTGGTCCGAATTCGGGGGTTGGTATTACGCCTCACTCTTTGTGTTTTTATTCTGGAGCGCCCTGTACTGTGGAGTGAAATACTATATGCTCCTGCAGGATGAGCACAGGAAAATGCTTGATGTAGCTGCAGTCAACGAACGCGAGCAGCTGCGTAGACTCCGGGCGGAAGCTATTGCCAACGAAGCCCAACTGACGATGCTACGTTATCAATTGAACCCTCACTTCCTTTTTAACACCCTGAACTCCATTAATGCCTTAATTCGCTTTCAGCAAGCCGACGAAGCCCGGGAGATGGTAATCCGGCTAAGCGACTTCCTGCGCCTATCCCTAAAAGAAGGGCCAATGCAAAAAGTAGAATTAGAAAGGGAAATTGAAGCCGTTCTACTCTACCTGGAAATTGAGAAGACCCGATTTGTCGATCGGCTCAGTGTAGATATCGCTATTGATGAAGAAGTCCGCAAAGCTCGGGTTCCCAGTATGCTACTGCAGCCTTTGGTCGAAAACTCAGTTAAATACGCTATTGCCCCCAATGAAAAAGGTGGAACTATAGCAATTCGCGCCCACCGGTCGGGTAACCGCCTAGTACTGAAAGTCAATGATTCAGGCTGCTCGAATGATTCTCCAGAGCAGCAGAACGGCCACACAACCTCTACCGGCGTTGGATTAAAGAACGTGCGCGAGAGACTCTCCAGCCTCTATCCACAAGACTTCCAAATAAAGCAGTTCCAAAAGACCGGTTGCGGGATGATGGTGCATATTGATATCCCGCTGGAAATTTCCACCTCCCCCATAAACCAGACACAGGGAGAAGCCCTATGAATAATTACACCGTCGTGCTAGTGGATGATGAACCCCTGGCCCTCCGGCTGTTAAAAAGCATGCTTGAGGAGTTTTCCGATATAAAAATTGTTGCCTGCTGCCGAAATGGCAGAGAAGCGCTGCAAGCAGTATCCGATCACACTCCCGACTTGCTGGTGCTGGATGTGCAAATGCCGGGAATGAATGGCTTCGATGTAGTTTATAACCTGCAGGGAGACATTATGCCCCAAATTATATTCGCCACTGCTTTTGATCAATACGCTCTCAAAGCCTTCGAAGTCCACGCAGTAGATTATATACTCAAGCCGTTAGATGGTAAGCGTCTCCGCACAGCCCTGGAACGGGCTCGGCAACGTCTACAACTGGTGAATACCTCTACTAAACATAGCCATCAGACAGAGAAAAACCGGCTGATGCGCTCCATTGACGATACTGTAAACCAGGGTAACGCCCACAGAGGGGCTACTCTGCCTCAAAACGCTTCCAACCGGTTGGCCATCAAAGACCGCGGTAGTATCACTATGGTGAGCCAGCAGGATATTGAGTGGATTGATGCCGCCGGGGATTATATGTGCGTACATGTAAAAGGAGAGACACATGTTATGCGTAGCACTATTAAAGACTTACAGAAAAAATTGTGTCCTAAGAACTTCAAACGTATTCACCGCTCCACGCTGGTAAACCTTAACTTTATTGAGCACATTAAGGTTCTTACCAAAGGAGAATATTTTCTCACCTTGACCAGTGGCGCGAAAGTAAAGGTTAGCAGAAACTATCGCTTGCCAATCAAAGAGTTCCTGGAGTCCAATCGGCACAAAAATTTAGCCGCTCCCCAAGCTTCCTAGTATTCTTTTGACAAAAGATAATTCGAGTCCGAGAAATACCGACAGGGATTAGCTGGTATTTCTATCTGTTAATAAAATCGAAATATCTTTACGACAAATAATTTCTTTTTCACATATAGTCAACTTTCCAGCACTTCCGATTACACGCACCTATAAAACGAATCATTCGAAAAACTTACATTCCAGGTGTCAATGTTAACTGCCATATAAGGATCATCAAATTCATATGGGTTTCCCTTACTACAGTAAGCTAGCACTCTCTAGTACTTGGTCAGCAGCATAGGGGCCGGAAATATTCTAAAAATAGCCCCTCTCTTACTTGAGAGGGGCTATTTTTATTAGAGTGATTGCAAGAACATAATTAACGCATTCTTCTCATCCGCCGACATTCGCTCATAAGCTTGTCTCGAATTATTCCCCTCTCCCCCATGCCACAAAATTGCCTCGTCAAGGGTGCGGGCACGACCATCATGAAGATAACTCTCATCTCCACTAACATCGACTCCCAGCCCAATCCCCCAAAGTGGAGGGGTTCGCCACTCAGAACCTGAAGCTACCCCCTCCGGAAGATTATCTGCTAACTCTGGACCCATATCATGGAGCAATAAATCCGTATAAGGGTGAATTATTTGGTTACGAAGTTCCGCCTTTGGATGATAAGCGCTGGTAACCACGGTAGGCGTATGGCAACTGCTACAGCCAGCATTAGTAAACAACTCTTCACCCTTCAGCACAGTATTGTTGTTCAGGTTTCGGCGCGCACTAACGCCCAATAGTGATACATAGTCGACTAAGTCACTAAGATTCTGTTCATTTAATTCACTACCAGCAGCGCCACAGCCTGATTGGGCGCTACCGCAATCAGGTAGCGGAAATATCGAAGTCATTACTCCCATATCGGTATTGAGAGCTGCGGCAACTTGCGAAGCAACACTGGCTTGAGCCGCTTTCCAGCCAAAACGACCAATTCGCTGCTCCCCACTCTGCGGGTCACTGACAACCTGCAAACGACCACTAATACCATCGCCATTACTATCGTCTGGATCCGCTTGGGCCACGATAGCGCTTTCAGGAATTGCTTCCAATAGACCCATGCCTACTAATTGTGGAGCAATACGGACGGAATAATACGCAGGGCTATTTCCACTAAACTTGTAGACGGGGCGGCGTAAGCCGTTATTTTCCACCCACGCGCTGAGAGTAACTGTGGCCTCCGGGCTACCATTGATATTTTTAGGCTGTAATACATGACCTAAAAGTGGATCCGCTTCTCCGCTAACAGAACCCACTTTGACTACATACTGGGATAGATCAGAGCCGGTAGTTGCAGATGGGGCCCGGCCATTTTTTTCATGACAGCTAACGCAGGATCGGTTTATATATTGAGGGCCTAATTTATTGGCAACCTCAATGAGCCCAGGATTTTCACTACTCTCATTGTGGGATCCATCACCAAAATCGCTATGATGAATTCGACGACCCCGCACAAAGATTTGACCGTTTTGCGGAGCAAGATTCGAAGCCATTTGCATAAAATGGTTATCTGCTTCACCTGAATATTGATAGGGGAGAGTAGTGCCCCCTCCCAACCACCCCTTAGTAGGGATAGGATAGGAATCCTCTCGTTCTGTGGCGGGGTCACCAAAGGTGCCCTTTGCTTCCCAAGGCACCAACCCTCCTTGTCCCACAATATAAAGCACGGTAGATCCATAATAATTGGCCCGGCCATTGGGTGGATTAAGTAAAAACTGACTCACCTCCATTTCCATACGATCGCCAGCTTGAAGGGGGCGACCTTCTTTACTGTTAAAATGGATCGTTGTGCTATACCGGGTTACATCCTCAGGATCGCGGTCTAAAAAGACATTATGGTAGTACTCAGCAACGGTATTGATTCCCCGATAAAAAGCGCGGAACTCGGGTTGGCCCAACTCCCACTCTGTGATCACGTTGATGGTAATATCATTACCACCCTTTGCAACCCGGTCGATAATCTCAACTTGCGCTGTGCGGTGCTCCCAATAAAAAGTAAGGTAATGGTCATAAGCCTGGAATTGATCTTCCCTGGCATGTCTATCCCGGGCTCTATCAGCAAAACGAGTAATGATCGCATCTCCCGTTTCGATAACCGTATCAGGTTCAAGGGGGGTATCACCGTTAAACAGGGGAACAATGTCACTGCGATCAAACAACTCTGCAAGCCACCAAGTTCCACCTACACCATGACCATTTTGATCACCCTGTTGGGAATCACCAGAAAAGAAATATAAAGGACGGCCATTGTAAGCAGCCTGTTGACGACCATCATCACGTACAATAACGTCTAGGCCAGAAGTACCTGAAGCTGCCGTATCATTTACTAACAATGGAGGCCAGCTATCAGAGCACTCAACACTACAATTACTATTTGGTGACCCTAAATCGCCATCAAAAAAGTAGAGCGCATAGCCGGGAAATTCACTGCCTCTACCCCCAACCAGGAAGCCATTCATTATGCTGACTTCAGCTACATCAACCGCCAGCGGACAGCCGTGGATATCTACAGATGTTTCCTGTGGCGTATTAGGGCAGAGATCGACACTATCAACTACGCCGTCACCGTCACCGTCACCGTCACCGTCACCGTCACCGTCACCGTCACCGTTGTGAGTATAAGTTGCCCACTCAGTAACTTTGGCACAATTACAATCTACATCCCAGTAGGTGAAACGATAGCGGACAACATCACCATTTGAGAGGCCGGTAATATCAAATTTATTTATGCCTCCCGCCTGGGTCATACGGTGATTTAATTGACCAGCGCCATTGAGTGTATAGTGCACATCGGCCCAGCCCTGGCCATTTACAAAAAACCGTGCACTGTTGATATCTTGGGCTTGTATACCTGTATCACTATTTTGCCCATCAGTTTCATCGCCATCGCCATCGCCATCGCCATCGCCATCGCCATGAACATAATCTCGTAAATCACTATCGATAGCACAATTACACTCTTGATCGAAATAGGTGTAGCTGTACCTCACCGTGGCACCCAGATGTAAATCATCCAGAAAGAGTGTTTGGCGGTTACCGGATTGTTGCATCCGTACATTTTGTTGCACACCACCATTTACTTGGTAATGCACATCGGCCCAACTACCGACATTAACAAAAAATTCAGCTGAGCCCTCATCTGTAAATTGAATACCGCCAATTCCATTTTGTATCGCCTGCAAACCCACGGCATGGTTAGCAGAGAGAAAAAACACAGCACAAAAAATAACACCCACCTTAATCGGCTTGCGCAATTGGTTTAAGTACTTGAAAAACAGTTTGGTTGAAAGGTATTGCACTCTAGCCTTCCGAGCATCATAGATATTCATAATTATCTTTCCTTCCCGGTTAATCACTCTTGACTTACTCTTATATTGGAACTTCAACCTACGAAAAATCAAAAAACAGGAAATTTTTCACAAAGCTCTCACGAAAGAAAGCGGCCACACGGAACCAAAATATTTATCCAGAAGCTTCACTCAAAAATTTAATCCAGCTTAGTGTCAAGGGAGGCACAAGAGTTCAATAAAAAATCAATGTCACATAAAGATAAATCCCGTCAATCAATGCACGCGGGTGGACATCATTAAACCTACCTGATCAAGGAGCTTAAGCTCGCTTATCTAAATCAACCCTAAGCCTAATATTTTTCTTAGGAACAGAAAAAATCCGACATAAAATGCCGGCAAAACGAGCTCAGTTGAGAGTATAAAAACAACTTAAGCGCACTTATTTGGCTGGTGTCCGATCACACCGTAGTAAAGGATATACAGATAACAAAAAATCGGTAGGACAAACGCAAGCTGCACACCCACTTGATCGGCAAGTACTCCTTGCAACAATGGCACAACAGCCCCGCCAACTATCGCCTGACATAAAATACCAGACCCTTGACTGGTAGCCGTGCCCAGTTTCGCCAGGGCCAGGCTAAATATTGTCGGGAACATAATGGAGTTACACAAACCAACCGCCAACACAGCATACATTGCGAGATGCCCACTGCCGGTAATCGTGATCATTAGAAGTAAACAAGAGCCAATAGAACAGATAGCCAGCACTTTTCCGGCAGATATATAGTGCATCACCAGCGCACCAGCAAAACGTCCCACCATTGCACCGCCCCAATAAAGGGAAATATAAAATGCGGCTTCGGACTCTTCCAACCCGGCAATAGAGTCCTCCGCTATAAAATTCACCAGAAAGCTACCAATGGATACCTCTGCACCCACGTAAAGAAATATGGCTACAGCACCAAGTACCAAGTGGCGATGGTTCCAAGCCGACCCGGTAATCTCTTCAGGTTCGGGCAGCCTGTTGGCACTGACGATATTAGGTAGTTTCAGGTATCCAAATACAATTGCCAACAATGCCAGGGCCACGGCCAATATCAAATAGGGGATTTCTACGGAAGTGGCGCCGACGGCACCAGCAGCAACACCTGCAGCGGGAAGAATTAACAGCGCCCCAAATTGTGGAGCCACAGTTGTTCCCAAAGAATTAAATGCCTGGGTCATTGTTAAACGACTGGCAGCAGTACTCTCTTTACCTAGCACAGCGACATAAGGGTTTGCCGACACCTGCAAAATGGTAATACCAGAGGCCAAAATAAAAAGCGCCCCCAGAAATAGCGCATAGGTTTCCATACGCCCAGCGGGAATAAATATTAGACATCCAATTACCGAAACAGCTAACCCAGTTACTATCCCTTTTTGGTAACCGATACGAGAAAGTAAAAAACCAGCAGGTAAGGAAACCAGGAAATAGGCCCCAAAGAAACAGAACTGCACTAACATTGCCTGGGTATAACTCAGACTAAATATTTCTTTGAGGTAGGGAATCAGAATATCATTCAAACAGGTAATAAACCCCCACAAAAAAAACAGGGAGGTTAAAGCCACCAACGCAAAACTATTTCCAGGTTTTTCACCAGTTTGCAACTGCTCGGTATCCGTTGCTGTATTACTCTGCAAAATTGCCATAATTATTGTTCCACAGACCTCAGCAATATCGCCCACCCATAGCTGGAGATCATTGCCAATCAAACCACTCATTATTCTTCCAGCTTTCTAACATGGAGCTACATCAACTCCGCAGGTCTTTTCGATAAGGGGGGTCAAAACAGGGGCAATGTGGACACGCAGGTAACTATTCCGCTAGCCATACCCAGCTGCTTAAGAAAAGCGCTCAAAAGCAATTGAAACCAGCAAGTTAAGGAGCAGATCGTTTGGAGGAAGACAAAACCAGCGGCTTAATGTCTTGGGAAACAATCAAAAGACAACGCCAAGTTGCAAGCTGAGAAGCTAGCTAAGGGCCATTAACAGAGGAAAAAAAAGAAGGGGAAGGTCTGTAGCCGGCCCTCGATTCTCCAGTAAGACGCCGGCCACAAAACTCTTTTCTTAAGGGGTTAGGAAACGATATTACCGTAGCTCATCAGGCGCTGATAACGTTTCTCCAACAATTCATCAATTGGAATACTGCTCAGCTGATCCAGCTGTTCACCGAGACGCTCTCTCAGACTCAAAGCCATGGCATCGGGGTCGCGGTGTGCACCACCGAGGGGCTCGGGAATTGTTTCATCTACGATACCCAGCTCTTCCAGCACACTGGAGGTCACCCCCATAGCCTCAGCAGCTAACGGGGCTTTTTCCACCGTTTTCCAGATAATATTGGCGCAGCCCTCCGGGGAGATCACAAAGTAAGTGGAGTATTGCAGCATATTGAGCTGGTCTCCCACGCCAATAGCCAATGCACCACCTGAAGAGCCTTCACCAATCACGGTACAAATAATCGGCGTGCGCAAACGGGACATCACAGCTAAATTCTGGGCGATGGCTTCACTAATACCGCGCTCTTCACTATCAATACCGGGGTAAGCTCCCGGGGTATCAATCAGGGTGAGCACCGGCATTTTGAAGCGCTCGGCCATTTCCATGATACGCAGAGCCTTGCGGTAACCCTCTGGTTTCGGCATACCAAAATTGCGCGCAACTTTTTCATTGACGGAGCGGCCTTTCTCTTCCCCAATCACCGCCACCGGTTTGCCGTTTAGGCGGGCGATACCGGCAATAATTGCCTTATCGTCGCCAAAGTGGCGATCGCCATGCAGCTCATCCCAGTCGGTAAATAAGCGCTCTATATAGTCCTTGGAATAGGGACGCTGTGGGTGACGCGCTACCTGCACAACCTGCCAGGGGGTGAGCTCAGAGTAGATAGACTCAGTCAGGTTTCTGCTTTTTTCCCTCAGCCGGGTAACCTCTTCGGCAATATTCAGTTCGTTGTCGTCACCGACCAGCTGCAACTCTTTAATTTTGCTTTCCAGCTCTGCAATTGGCTGCTCAAACTCGAGAAAGTTGAAATTCATGAAATCTGCGCCTTTAACTCTTTCCAACGCCACCGGGCATTCACAGCGGCATAGCTTAACTGTACAGAACCGACCAGTCGAGTCCGGTGGACTTTAACGCCTTTCAGCGTATTGAAGCGCCACCTGCTCTCTTCCCAACAACTCTCGCAGGGACTGAACCATCTGGTCATTCGGCTCAACATTCCACTCGGGTGGAAGGCGGTAGAGACCTCGCGCATCGTGACGCACGACTTCCAGGCTGACCCTGCATTTACCACCGGTATAAGGCTGCAAGCAGGAGGCCAATCGTTTTGCCAAACCCGGCGTCGCAGTGCCACTGACAACCTGTAAACGCAAACCACTCACGCTGCTCTGGCGCAATTCATCCAGAGTTGACACTCCATTGACCGTCATTTTCAGACCGCCACTGTAATCATCATTCGCCACAGGCCCGTCCAGCACCAGCAGCGCATCCTTGGCTAACTTTTCCCGATGCTCACCAAAAGCCTCGCTGAACATAGCCGCCTCAATACGGCCACTGCGGTCGTCCAGGGTGACAATTGCCATGGAGTCGCCACGCTTGGTCTTCATCACTCGCAAAGCGACAACCAACCCCGCCACTTTTTGCGATTCGCGCCCCGGCTTCAGGTCGGCAATGCGCGCCTTAACCAAGTGCTGCAGCTCATCAGCGTACTCATCAATAGGGTGGCCCGTCAGGTAAAGTCCCAGAGTATTTTTTTCACCCTCCAGGCGCTCACGAATACTCCAGCAACGGGTGCGACGAAAATCTTCGTAAACATCACCATCGGATGCCTGGGGTACCACTTCACCAAAAAGGTCCATCATGCCTGCATTGGCATTGGCCTTTTGCTGTTCAGCAGCCTTCACTGCCTCGTCCAGGGCGTTAAACAGCACCGCACGAGAATAATCCAGACCATCATTGCCGCCGGTATCCGGCCCAATACTGTCTAGAGCACCAGAGCGAACCAACGCCTCCAGAGCACGCTTGTTTACCTTGCGAGGATCAACCCGCGAGCAGAAGTCGAACAGATCACTAAAGGGCCCACCCTCCTCCCGCGCCGCGATAATATTCTCGATAGGCCCCTCTCCAAGCCCTTTAATGGCACCAAGACCGTAGATAATTCGGTTGTCGATATCCACCGAGAACTGGAAGCTACCCAGGTTCACATCGGGCGGCACCAACACCAGCTCCATGGCACGGCACTCTTCGATAAAGGTCACCACCTTATCGGTCTTATCCATATCCGAAGACATGGTCGCAGCCATAAACTGGGCTGGGTAGTGCGCTTTCAGCCAGGCAGTCTGATAAGACACCAAGGCGTAAGCTGCCGAGTGAGACTTGTTAAAACCGTAACCCGCGAACTTCTCTACCAGGTCGAAGATCTTAATCGCAAGTTCGGGGTCAATTCCTTGCTCTTTTGCCCCATTTTCAAAAGTGGCCCTCTGTTTGGCCATTTCCTCCGGTTTCTTTTTACCCATTGCCCGGCGCAGCAGGTCAGCGCCACCAAGGGTATACCCCGCCAACTCCTGGGCGATCTGCATGACCTGTTCCTGGTAAACGATTACCCCGTATGTGGGCTCCAGGATCGGCTTTAACTTTTCATGCTGGTATTTGGCATCCGGGTAGGCCACCTGGGCGCGACCGTGCTTCCGGTTAATAAAGTCGTCCACCATGCCCGATTGCAGCGGACCCGGACGGAACAGGGCCACCAGGGCGATCATATCTTCCAGGTTGTCCGGCTGTAGGCGCTTGATCAGATCCTTCATACCCCGGGATTCCAACTGGAACACCGCTGTAGTTTCTGCCCGCTTGAGCATCTTGAAGGTTTCATCATCGTCCAGCGGCAGCGCGGCGATATCCAGAGGTTCCAACCCCTCGCGCGCGCGCGTCTCATCCACCATGCGCTTGGCCCAGTCGATAATGGTCAGTGTCCGCAGGCCGAGGAAGTCGAACTTCACCAGGCCGGCATCTTCCACATCGTTTTTATCGAACTGGGTTACCAGGCCAGCGCCGGTCTCATCACAATAAAGCGGAGCAAAATCAGTGAGCTTGGTGGGGGCGATAACCACACCACCGGCGTGCTTGCCCACATTGCGCGAAACCCCTTCCAGCTGCAGGGCCATCTCCCAGATTTCCTGGCCCTCATCGTCACTTTCCAGGAACTCCCTGAGTACATCCTCCTGATCGTAGGCCTTCTGCAATGTCATACCCACATCGGGGGGGATCATCTTAGACAGCTTGTCGGCTAGGCCGTAGGACTTGCCCTGCACCCTCGCCACATCACGCACCACTGCCTTTGCAGCCATGGTGCCGAAAGTAATAATCTGGCTCACCGCCTGGCGGCCGTAGTTATCCGCTACATAACCAATAACCCGGTCGCGCTTCTCCATACAGAAGTCGATATCGAAGTCGGGCATCGAAACCCGTTCCGGGTTGAGGAATCGCTCAAACAGCAGATCGTATTGCAGCGGGTCAAGATCGGTAATATCCAGAGAGTAGGCCACCAGGGAGCCTGCACCGGAACCACGCCCCGGCCCCACCGGGATATCGTGGTCCTTGGCCCACTGGATAAAGTCCATCACGATCAGGAAATAGCCGGGGAATCCCATCTGGATGATGATATCCAGTTCAAAACGCAGGCGATCCTCATACACTTGGCGCCGCTGGGCGTAATCGGCAGCGGTCTTATCCAGGATCTTCTCCAGTCGCCGCTCCATTCCCTCATAGGACACCTTCTCAAAGAACTGGTCTTCAGTCATGCCCTCGGGAATCGGGTACTCAGGCAGGAAGTACTTACCCAGCTGAATCGGTGCGGAACAGCGTTTAGCGATCTCTACAGTATTTTGCAAAGCTTCGGGAATATCGCTGAACAGCTCCCACATTTCTTCCGATGTGCGGAAATACTGCTCGGCGGAATAACGGCGCTCACGGCGTGGATCATCAAGAGCACGGCCTTCATGGATGCATACACGCACTTCATGGGCCTCAAACTCGCTCTCTTCCATAAAGCGCACGTCGTTAGTGGCAACCACAGGTAAATTCAGGGCCCGGGCCAATTCCACTGCAGCGTGCAGGTAATCTTCATCCCCGGCGCGACCAGTGCGCTGCAGCTCCAGGTAATAGCGACCAGGGAATAGTTCCGCCCATTCACTGGCCAGTTCCTCAGCCTGAGCACGGCGTCCGGCAACCAGGGCGCGGCCCACATCGCCGTACTTGGCCCCGGACAACATGAGCACCCCTTCGCTGTACTCTTTCACCCATTCACGTTTGATATAGGCATTGCCGTGGTACTGCCCTTCCATCCAGGCGCGGGAAATCAGTTCAGTGATATTGCGATAGCCATCGCCGTTCATGGCATAGAGGGTGATCAGCGTAGGCTTACCCTCGCCGCCCTCACTGAGCCAGAAATCTGCAGCAGTTATAGGTTTAATGCCGGTCCCGAGGCAGGCCCGGTAGAATTTTATCTGGCCATACAGATTGCACTGATCGGTAAGAGCCAGGGCAGGCATTTCGAGCTCCTGCGCTCGTGCAACTGCCGGCTTAATACGTACCAGGCCATCAATCAGAGAGAATTCAGAGTGGATTCTTAAATGGACAAAAGGTTGGGTCATATTCGCGTTTGATTCCAGGCCCTGCGGAGCTAGGCCCCCGCAAAGCGCATTCAATGATTTACCAGAGTCGGCCCATTTGCCGCGCTCGCTCGGTGCAGAGCTTCAGAACTGCACGGCGCTCATCGTTGCTCATGGAGCCCCAACGACTGATCTCCATACCACTGCGAAAGCAACCCTCGCAAACATCTTGGTCGTTGAGTGCACATACGGAAATACAGGGGGACTTAACCGGGTGCTCTTCAGGCACCGCAGTTTTTACAGATTGTTCAGACATCCTCAGCCTCGAGCAGAGCCAACTCGCTGGCAAAATATTTACCGTTGGCCGCATAGTGATCGCTGCTGGCTTTCAGCAGCGCATAGGCAGCGGGATCGAGAGTTTTTATCACCTTACCGGGAGTACCCACAACCATCGAATAGTCGGGAATCACCGTGCCCTCAGTCACCAGCGCATTGGCGCCGATAATACAGCACTTACCGATTTTGGCCCGGTTTAAGATCACGGCGTTGATACCTATCAAGCTGTAATCACCAATATCACAGCCGTGCAGCATCACTTTATGGCCTACAGTGACACCGGTACCGATTGTCAGCGGCGTACCCGGATCGGCGTGCAGCACAGAGCCATCCTGCACATTACTATTTTCACCGATGGTGATCTGCGCACAGTCACCACGCACCACCGCATTAAACCACACAGAGCTGTTCGCTAGCATACGCACATCGCCAATCACATGGGCACCGGGCGCGATATAGTGGCCCTCACCTTCCAGTTGCGGCTGTTTATCCCCCAATCTGTACAGCATTTGGCCTCCGGCTCAATATGATTATGAACCGTTTATTATCCCGCGCCAAAGGGCCTATGGCTAGCAGGTGGCACTTGTGCTTTTCACTTTCCGAGCACTAAAGCAACTCACCCTGACTTACAAAGTTGGCTCCTTCCAGCTTCAAAAGCCGAGCCTTCAGTGGCAGGCCTCCGGCATAACCGGTAAGGCTGCCATTCGCACCAATTACCCGGTGACAGGGAATTATCACCGCTACCGGGTTGGCACCATTGGCCCGCGCTACCGCGCGAATAGCACGAGGCTGCCCTAAGAGCTGTGCCTGCTGGCTATAACTGCGGGTCTCACCAAAGGGAATCTGCAACAGGGCGTCCCATACTCGCCGTTGGAATTCGGTCCCCCGCGGGGCCAGGGGCAGATCGAAATTTTTCCGCTTCCCGGCAATATATTCTCGCAACTGCTGAGCAGCTTTTTCGATAAGATCAGAGGTTTCTCTTTTCCAACCCGGCCCAGCGCGAAGCGGGCGCTCACTATCGTAAAACTGCAACGAAACAATACCCCTGGCTTCACCCTCATTTACCTGACCAGAGGCCGCTATGGCAACTTCACCCAGTTCTGTGGTGTAACTCTCATAAAAAATCATTTCTGCTCTCCAGATTTCAGGGACTGCCACAGCAGGATTGCCCCGTAAGCCCGCCAGGGCCTCCACTTTTCAGCCCTCGCCAGGGCTTCTTTTGGTTTTGCCTTTAGACCTTTACTGCCCAGTGCTTGCAAAATTCCCAGGTCTGAAGATGGGAAGGCATCCGGCATGGATAGCCCGCGCATGGCAATGTATTGTGCTGTCCAATCGCCGATACCCGGCAATGCAGTGACCTGCGTACACCAATCCTCCAAGGACTGCTCGCCAAAATTAACCCGGCCATCAAGTGTTGCGTCAACAAACTCTCGCAAAGTATTGGCCCGGGTACGTGTCAGCCCCAAGCCGGTAAAATCCGCCTCAGCAAGTTGTTTTGCAGTGGGAAACAGGAACCTCTCAACTCCAGAGTCATCCACAAAGGACTCCCCATAGCGAGCCACCAGGCGCTCCGCAATCGTGGTAGCCGCTGCCACACTGATTTGCTGCCCAAGTATTGCCCGCAAAGCGTATTCAAATGGGTCCCAGGCTCCGGGTAAGCGCAGGCCCGGTCGCTGTGCCAGCTGTCTCTTCAGCAAGGGGTCTTCATTTAACACTGCCTGGATCTCCGCTGTATCAGCATCCAGGTCAAACAATCGACGAAGACGCTGATTAAGCAGGTACAAGCCGGTACCACCCTCCTGCCCGGATACCTCCACTACCAAGCGGTTTCTCTCTGGATCGTGGGTCACCCGCATCACTCCACGCCCCCCCTCCAACGCAAAACTGCGTAAATACTCGCAGTCCCTTACCTGCTCTACCCCCGTCAGGGCTCTGGTACGGAGGAATGCCAGCAATTGCTGCCAATCCAATGGTGGGCGGTAATCGAGATAGAGCCGTACTTTTGTAGAAACACCATATTTCAGCCGCCTATTATGGCCCTCCCTGCGCACCTCGGATGGTGTGCGTTGGTAAATCTGTTTAAACACACCATTAAATCGACGCAAGCTGTTAAATCCCGATTCATAAGCAATTTCTGCTACCGGCAAATTGGTATCACGCAATAAACGAAAGGCAAAAAGCGCCCGCTCAGTCTGCCATACCGACAAAGGGCTCACACCCAAGTGCTCAGCAAACAAACGTCGAAGGTAACGACTGCTGACCCCAAGGCGCTCCGCCAGCCGTTCCACTGAATGAGGCTCCCGTTCGCTGCGCATCAACTTCAGTGCCCGCTGTACGGTGGTAGAGACCAGTTCCCAGGCCGGACTGCCTGGGGCAGAGTCTGGCCGGCAGCGTAAACAGGGCCTGAAGCCAGCACTCGCGGCCTCTGCCGCAGTGGCAAAGTAAGTAACGTTCTGCTCGAGGGGGGGGCGTGCGGGGCAGATGGGACGGCAAAAAATCCCGGTGGTTTTCACCGCTGTAAAAAAACGTCCATCGAAACGACGATCGCGAGCCAGTCGCGCACTGGAGCAAACTGCAGCATCAATTTTCATAAACCCCTCCCGTTTCTGACTACCAGTGTATGGATTCCACGCCCATGGAACTAGTCAAAAACGGAACTGGCCATTTTTAAAAAACTGACTAACTGGTCTCACTCAATTGGAAGCAGGCTTATATATCAGTAGCAATAACGGCAGTAACACTTGCGCAGAGAATGCATAAATTTTTTCGCTTACTGGAAAAAATCAGGCTAAAGCATAAATAACAATACAAGTATGAATTTAAAAGTATCTTCGACTCATAGTCCTTTTCTTATATCTGCCTGACACTTTTGCCTAAACATGTTTAACACAACATCTGCGCGAACATTCCCAACCAAATGGCGGAGTTTTATTTTTTAAAATTACAAGAGATATAAACCAGAAAATAGCCCGCCATTTTTTCATCGACCTTCACACATCCAACACCAAAACAACGCATATTAAACGGCACAAAGTCCGGTGCCGTAGTTACATACAAAAGTATTAGCGATTTATCTGCACGACCCCGGAACTATCTACAGGGAAGTAGAGACCGGGAAACTAGTGAAAATAATTTTTATACTTTTCCGACGTTAACCGACGAGATCCATCTCTTCTTCTCCGACAGATAACAAAAATAAAATTTGTTTTCGGAGACTTTAACCATGCCCCAAATACCGCTAATTATATTTTTTCTCTCAATATTATTTTTAAGTGCCTGTGGATCCGACGGTGGCCGGGGAGATGCTGCCGAAGATCTATTGCCAGGCGCCAGTATTGTGGACACTGACGGAGACGGGATTGAAGACAGCAGGGATAACTGCCCAAGCATCAGCAATTCCAGCCAGGATGACACCGATAAAGACAGCAATGGTGACGCATGCGATAGCGATGACGACGGTGATACCCATTCAGACTCCGACGACAACTGCCCGCTAACAGCCAATTCTGACCAAGCAGATAGTGATGGCGATGGCATTGGCAATGCCTGTGATGAAGATCTTGACGGCGATGAAATTAATAATGACAGCGATAACTGCCCCGCTGACGCAAATCATGAGCAGGGCGATATAGACAACGATAGCGTCGGTGATGCCTGCGATAATGACCGTGATGGCGACGATTACACCAATAGCCTGGACAACTGTCCGGATACAGCCAATCCCGACCAAGCGGATCAGGATAATGATGGCATTGGCGACCTCTGTGATGCCGATAGTGATAGTGACAATGACGGCCTGGACGATGGCGCCGACAATTGTCCACATACACCAAATCCCGACCAGAAAGACGCCGATGGAGACGGCATAGGCGATGCCTGCGATAGCGATAGAGACGGCGACGGCTTTGATAACGACTCTGACAACTGCCCGAATGTCCCCAACGCTTCGCAGGATGACCAGGATAACGATGGTATTGGTGACACTTGCGACTCCGACCTCGACAATGATGGCACTGAAAACGATACCGACAACTGCCCTTCTATTAGCAACCCCGACCAAAGTGATATCGACTCTGACGGCGAAGGGGATGCCTGTGACAGCGACGATGATGCTGACGGTATTGACGATGACTCCGACAACTGCCCCGCAGATGCCAATGAGGACCAGACCGACACCGACAATGACGGCACCGGAGATATCTGTGACAGCGACCGCGATAATGACGGTGTAGAAAACAGCAATGATAACTGTCCGCTGGAACCCAATGAAGACCAGACCGACACAGACGGAGATGGCTACGGTGATGCCTGTGACGACAATACCGATAGCGACGGGGACCTAATTCCAGATAGTATCGACAACTGCGTTAATGTACCCAACCCCGACCAGCTAGACCTGGATGGTGACACCGTAGGCGACGCCTGTGATAGCGATCTCGATGGAGATACCGTCGACAACAATAGCGATAACTGCGCCTATATTCCCAACCAGGATCAAGCGGATAATGATAGTGATGGCCAGGGAGACATTTGCGATTCCGACGATGACAATGACGGCGTTGATGACCTCACCGATAACTGCCAGCTTGTTCCCAACTCCGATCAAACAGATACCGATGGCGATAGCATTGGTGACGCCTGTGATTCCGACCTAGATGGCGACGGCATATTAAATGAGGTCGATAACTGTCCCCTTGTCAGCAATACACTGCAGGAGGACCAGGACGGCGATGGTATTGGTGATGCTTGTGACTTGGACAGTGATAGCGACAACGATGGCCATGACGATGGTGAGGACAATTGCCCGGCAGATGCAAATCCCGATCAAGCAGACCAAGATGGAGACAATATCGGCGACGTTTGTGATAACGATCGCGACGGCGACGGAGTAATCAACGATCTCGATAACTGCCCTCTGACTCCAAATGACCAAACCGACAGTGACAACGACGGTACTGGTGATGCCTGCGATGATGACGTTGATGGAGATGGCATTGAAGATAATGTCGACAACTGTCCAGCAGTACCAAATGGTGGGCAGGAAGATAGCGACAACGATGGTGTCGGTGATGCCTGTGATCATGACCAGGATAACGACGGCTCAGATGACGGCGCAGATAACTGCCCCACTATTCCCAACCCAAACCAGACTGATACTGACGGTGACGGTCTGGGAGATGCCTGCGACCCGGATGTGGATTATGACGGTGTAGAAAATGATATCGATAACTGCCCACAAACCATCAACCCTCACCAGGAAGACTCAGATAATGATGGCGTAGGAGATGCCTGTGACTTTGATAGTGTACTTTCCTGTACCTCTTTCGAAGGTCTTGAAGTTATGGATGGTGTGAGTGCTGAGTTGGTCAACGGCATAACCTCACCTTGCGATGGATGTTCAGTAACATCTATCGACAAGGTAACCAACGGAATACTCTCCGATGCAGCCAGAATAGAGGTAGTTAGCGGTGCTGGAGGCAGCGCCTATATCCAGATAAATCACGACAATATTAAGAGCGGCCGCTACATGATTGGCTTCCTGGTGGAAAATGGCAATTCACCGCTCGATGAGATCGAACTGAACAGCATTGTTATCGGTACTTACCTGGATGGCATAGCCACTGGCGAGACTACAAGCGGTTATATGCTCGCCCCCTTCAAAGTGAACGGAGCGCACTATCACCGTCTACTCCTAGCAAATACCCAGGCTGACTTTGATCAGGTTCGCCTAAGCCTGAAAGGCCTGAACTCTATTAATAACAAGCTGGATGTTTATCTAGCCTGCGCGGTACCGATTGACCAGCAACCATAAGCTTATTAATCATCGAAGCAGCAGCCCTAAAAAGGGCTGCTGCTTTCACTATCGCCATAAAAAGTACCTTTCATTTTTTCTACACAGCCCCTTCAAGGTATTAGCTTAATTTAATCGCCGATTACTATTAAGCCTGCAGTTACGCCTAATTAATAGATAAATCCGCCAGAATAATTTCAAACCTATCTTATTCAGCACAGGTTAAGTCAGCGGTTCACATACTGGCAACACCCTTCCTGGAAGGGTTACCTCTTCTATAGCAGGAAAGAAACAATCCTCTGAAGCATTAAACCGCTGTTTGATTCCAATTTTTTTCAGCAAAAATATAGGAAAATAGACAGCGGACGTAAAAAACTGGAGTAACCAAACCAAAAATAAATCAAGGAGGTTTTACCATGAAAGGAAAACAGATAACTTCAATTCTGTCTAATCTTTTTATTTGTGCGAGTCTATCTATAACCGTGCTTACAAATGCAATGGATGCTAGTGATACCAGCAACTACACTGAATACACTAAAGCTGATTCCACAGTAACTTATACAAATAAACCTCGCATTTTTGACCACACCAAAATTGATGAAGCCGTTAAAAACACCATGCGGGATATCGAAATTCCCGGCATGGCTATTGCCTTGGTTGCCAGACCTGAAATGCCAATCATATGGTCTAAAGGGTATGGAGTAAAAAGCCTGGAGGAGGGTGGCCTGGTTACCCGGAATACGGCCTTTTGGCTAGCATCAGTGAGTAAAATTGTTATGGGAACAGCGATTGCAAAAGCGCAAGAAGACGGAATCCTGAGCCTGGATCAGGAAGTACAAAACCTTCTTGCTGGGGGCTATTTCAACATTGATAACCCCGGCTCACAACCTATTACACTCCAGCATCTTGTCACCCATAGATCTGGCATTAATGATGGCCCCGCATATCAATGTAGTTACTATATCAATCATGGAGATGGTACCCACTCAAAACTGATGAACCTCAAAGAGCCTGGAATCTGTCCAGAAGACAGCCCAATCACCTTGGCCGGTTTTTTAGGAGCGTACCTCGACAGCGAGGGAGAGTTTTATGATTTAGAGCACAACTTTCTCTCGCAGACACCTGGAGAAGCATATGAATATTCTAATATAGGAGCAGCCTTAGCTGGATATACTTTGGAACTCACCAGCGGATTTTCTCTCGCTGACTATGCGGATAGAGAAATATTTACCCCTCTAGGTATGATTAACACAAGCTGGAAGCTCCCCGACTTTATCCCAGGAAATATCGCCAGCCCACACTATGCAATCGAAAATAATTTAACACCTATACCACACTACGACCTTGCAACCTGGCCAGATGGAGGATTAAGGAGTAGCGCCTATGATATGGCACTATTCCTCACCACTATTATGAATGGTGGTGAATTAGTATCAAGAAAACAGGGCAGTAGAATTCTAGAGGCTGAAACTGTTTCTAATATGTTGACACCAATTGAAGATGGTTTCGGCATTTTCTGGGGTCTTGATTTTCTATGGAATTACAATGGAAAAAATCACAAACTTAATGGCCACAATGGTAGGGATCCAGGCTCTTTTTCTTACTTACTCTATAATCCAGCTGATAAAATTGGAGTAGTTTTATTGGCTAACAGCAACCTTGAGAATATCAACAAAATCAAAGTCAACAAACTCATAACTAAACTCTTCGAAGCCGCCTCAGGGCTACAAACAAGCATACAATAGTATAACTATCTCTTTAAGTAACGGCCTTCGACTTATAATGTAGGTTGTTCTTAGGAGTATACAGCAAGCACTACGGTGAGTGTCGGAAACTATAAATATAGATCACCATTCTGACCTCACCCCCTCTTCAGTATATGAAGCAACAATAGCTTCAACAATTAACTGAAATTAAAAAAAAAGATTCTCTGGTTTATGATCAGAAAAAATTATCTTTTTAGACCTTATAAGAGAACTCCCTCCCGATTAGAAAAATACACTACAAAGCTATTTCTTAAAACCTCTTCTTCCAACTATCAATGAGCATTAGCAAATAAACCCTCAACCCTAACATTAAAGAAACCATATCAACCAGGATTTAAGGAAATAGCAAAGAGCTCAACTTCCCAAATCAACCTTAACCTTTACTTTCAGGTAAAAAAATAGCCCAACAAGAAATGGGCTATCAAATATAGATCACAACAATAAGAAATCCCTAACAATTAAACTAAAAATTGCCAGGGACTTCTTGAGGCAAGGATTAACTATTGTACTATTGTACTGTTATGGTTATTACCAATTTGTCCGACTGTTGCAGTATCCATAGTGCCGGTTTGAGTCACACTAAAATTATTACTTTGCCCATTCTGCGAAGCAACTGCAACATTCATCATTCCAAACTGGGCTAAGAGTCCCGTATTACTGGTTCCAAGCTGGAAGGAGTTTGCAAAGTTAGAAGTACCAGTTTGCAAGAGATTCAGAGTGTTCGACTCCTGCTCCTGTCTAACAAAGGCAATATGGCCAATGCCAACCTGTGAGGCATTCAACAAGTTATTATTTCCTAACTGATCCGCATCAATAAATCCACCTGTAAGGTTGGACTGATTGATATTTACTGTATTGGTATTACCAACTTGACTTGAATCCGCAGAGCTACTTACAACAACAAACTGCCCAATCGTGGCTACATTGGAAGTGCCTACTTGAGTAGCTACCGCAGTAGTACCACCGAAAGTATTTGCTTGAATAATTGTCGCTGTATTACTTTGCTGAAACTGGTTGATCGTCGCTACAGTGGCTTCTGCAGTAATCTGAGATGTTGTTGCGGTATTGTTGTTACCAACTTGCGCAATACCGGCAGTCGTTCCAAGAGTGGCAAAATCCTGAACAGAATTAGCTGTATTTGACTGCCCATCCTGAAGCTGAAATATAGAAGCAAATGAGGTGCTATTTATCTGCTGGCCAAAGGCACTGTTACTGGTGCCAATCTGGGTTTGGGAAATCAAGCTATGGGTAACTGTTGGGTCCACCTGATCCACAACACTAGTGTGCGCATTGCCACTTTGGTTAACAATAGCAGTGTTATTGTCAGCAAAAACACCTTGACTGGCAATAGCGAACAAAACAGCGGCTGCTATGGGGGTACATCTTTTCACGTTTATCTCCTTAGGAAATGAAATTAGCAAACTTAAACTTCTTGTTACTGCTTTAAAGATGAATCTAATCAACATCACGCCCTAGCACAAAAGCAAACGCCAAATGCTTAAAGGGGTTTCCTGCGTAATACTCAACAAAAGTTGTACCGATACTCTGGCAACTATCCTTGTAAATTTCCTCACAGTAGAAACACACAACGAGTTACTTCTTATATATGGCCACAGCTTGATGCTGTGATGAGTTTTGTAGCCAGGCCGTGCTTGCGCAATAGGAGATAAGTACCGAAAATATAGGAAAAAATACCCAGGTAGATTAAGACCTTGAAGAAAGCTTTCAAAATCAGGAAAAAATATTACACAATGGTGTAATCGCCCAGCCAGATTACAAAATAAAGGTGTGAAGATTTAGAGCGTAACAAAGGGAGGTGCAATATAGACTGACTATTTACCAAGTATAAATACAGTCAAATGTCGCGGCCTGGCCATCTTAAGTCAAACCGCTAACGAATGAAAAGTCAAATTTAGATATAATGGACCTACATATCAAATACGATCTCAATACATAGGCCCATCCAAAGATTAGATTTTACATCTACTGAATACAGGCGTCGTTTGCATTATCAAAAGTGTTAAGTACCCAAACACTGCCAGTACAGGCAGGAACATTCTGATCCATAAGATCATTTCCTGTATTACCTGCCGCATCATTTCCGATAATAAGCCATCCTGTCTGAGCAAATGGCTGCATCATGATTCCATTTACACCATTATCTGTTGATAAGTTCTCTGCAATAATACCGCCATTTCCTTCGGCAACTACGATGCCACTCGCCCCATTAGAGCTGGTATCATTATCTCTCAACAATGAATTGTTACCGACAATTTTTACTCCCATAAGAGTATTTCCTGTCGCCTCAGTAGTTCTCACCTGGCTTCCGTCACCCATCAGACGAATACCCATGCCTGTATTGCCATTCGCGTAAGAAGCCTCCAAGGTGTTGCCAGTGCTCCAAAGGGTAACTCCGGACAAACTATTGAGAGTGGTACTTACTCCCATAATAAAATGGCCACCATCACCCTCTGCAGATACTCCAGTGGCACAACCCTCAATGCTTCCACCGCCTGCAGTATCCTCAAGAACCCTGCCTGCTCCAACTAACCTCACTCCGATTCCAACGGGAGTATCACAACTAATGGTATAACCATTTAAATCCAGGCTTGCACCTTCTTTTAACGTTACTGCAGGATTTATCGCGCATGAAAGAATATCCCCAGACAGAACAGTTGCGGATGTAAGAACATCACCACAGCTGACAGCTGAAGCTATACCCGACACCGAAATACTGGCGGCTCCGGCAACGGTGAGCAGTACTGCTTTTAAAGGATTAACACTTACATTTTTCATATTAGATTCCCTTCATTTATTGATTGTTTCAAAGGAGAGTACACCCAAAGCCAAGGAGAGTTTGACCTAGGTTTGAGAAAGGGCCATAGGAAATTTTTCCTAAATAGATAGCAAAACAACCTGGATTATCAACAGCCAAAACAATCAATATCCCCAACAGATACTGTTATAACCATTTACTATTTTTCAATTGGCCCAGGTAAGTAGAATGCCCGACCCCAGGTAAATTAGGAAGATTAAAAAAATTATAAGCCTATGAGAAAAACTTTTATTCCGGGCATAAAACGTAAAACAACACGACAGCCATAAAAAGATAAGCGCACCATTTTACAGCAAAAAACAGAAGCACTGAAAACCATAAAACAGCTAAAGCGTCAATTCATTAAAGATTTATATGTTAACCAGAATACAAACGAAACTTGATTTATATATAAAACTTATTCTTATGAAGAAAAAATCGGATACTATTACAGCAAATCCATTATATTAATGCATTTGTCGCGGGGAGAACATAATAATGCTCATCCCCACCACTGCCACACTGGCACCGGTTATATCCCAGACAGTTGGCTTGACTCCATTCACCAACCATAGCCACATAATGGACGTAAAGATATAAATACCGCCATAAGCTGCGTAAACCCGCCCTGCCGCGGTCGGGTGAAGTGTTAACAGCCAGACAAATAGCGCGAGACTAATGCCGCCAGGTAGCAAAAGCCAAGCACTCATTCCCTGCTTGATCCAGAGATAAGGAAGATAACAGCCGGCAATTTCAGCAAGTGCAGTTACAAAAAACAAAGCTATTGTTTTTAATTCAAACATTACCGGAGATTTACCGCTTTCCTTATCACCAAAAGTTCACTAGCGATTACTAATCAACGGGACAAAGACTTTCAAGCGAAGTAGTAAATGCACGCTTCATAAATTCAAATTGCTCATTGGTCTCCATAAGTTTACTCAATGAGCTTCTGGCGACAAGAAAACGCTTTTTTTCTGACTCTGTCATTCCTTCATGATACAGATATAACTGTTCTACAGGCTTCATTGCTGCCTTTTCTTGTCGGTAGTGGGAATCTGCAGACATCGCCAAATCCACCTTATCCCTTATGGACCCGTCAGGCATAATTTGCACCGACACACTGGGAACCAGATTGGCAATTGGCCCGGTTAGATTGAGTACCTCTGGATTCAGCTCACTCAGTTTTCTGGCAATATATACCTTCAGCTTGTTATTCCTGACTTCCAGCTTCACGAATGGTTTTATTGTTTTGAACTTATCTTTATCTTCTTCGAACAATTTAACGGAAGCTTCCAACATCACCAGGCTTTGCGTATTCAGGAAACGTTCATACTCCTCCAGTTGGCAAGAGGCCTGCACACTTTGGCAGAATACAAAGGCGAGAATCAAGGCTGGTATTTTCATTGTTCCAATGTTTATCCTTAACATTTTTATATTGGCCGCCCAATTCCAGCGGGCAAACCTTCCTTTACCCCAAGGATATTTTAGTCGCCTTTTTACAACCGAGTTTCTATAGGTTCACATTTGAGGAATTTCCTGCAAAATGTACGCGGCGTCCCTCTTTTTACAAGCTATAAACGCCATAAACAGATAAAAGGTAGTAACTGCCAGTTCATCAGTACCTAAAAATATGAAGGGGCAGTAAAGGAAGGCCAGCATCAGTTCCAATAGTGACCAGTTATTGACGAAATAAACAACGCCAGCCCAGCTCCAAACTCGTTAATCAATGTGCTGGCAGTCAATAATTGTCCAAAATCACGGGCGGTAAAGACCTGGCTTGGGACACCCACTCTTCCACACTCTCTCTTGCCAGCAGTTTCACTATCCATTGGTGAGTTAGGGGCCAGGTATTCAGTTGGGGAGAATGTGAGTAAATCCGAATAACTGTAGGCACCAGTACCAGATCGGCCAGAGAAAGCTCCCCACATAGATAAGGGCCACCATTGGATTTCAGTTCCGACTCCCACACAGAAAATAATCTCTCCGTATCCTTATGCTCATCCGAGGTCATCTCACGCTTATTGGGATAAAAAGCACTTTCAAATGACAGGCGGGGACAGAGCCCCGATAACCCGGCATGTTGCCAGCTCAGAAATGAGCGGACCCTTGCCCTGGCTAAAGGCTCAGCGGGGAGCAGGGCATCCCCACCTACTTCATTGGCATATTCCATAATTGCCAAAGAGTCAAAGATGATGTTATCGCCATCAACCAACACTGGTACGGATGCAGATGGTGATATTTCTCCAATTCGCCGCAGATTTTCGAACCTCTGGGGCTTTCTTATATCCACCACTCGCTCTTCAAATTGAATACCAAGCTCCCGCATAGCGAGCCAAGCGCGGAATGCCCAAGAGGAGGCATTTTTTGTACCGGTGTATAAAATACGGCGCATCCTTTCTCTCCACCTAACTGAAGACTAGTAATTTCCACCTCATAATAACCGGCGCTTATTTAGCAACGAAAGAATGCAAAAAGCTATTTATTTTCTATCAGTTTAAGGGCACAAACGTACCAACAAATTTAAGCCAAAGTGCAACAGGTTTGACTTGATTGAACAAGCTTAATGAGAACTACAAGTAAAGCCTGGGGGAGAAGAGAATCACTGAAAGCTCTAGATAACATTTGTTATCAAAGTAGAAAAAATTATTTAATAGCTTTTACTTCAAAATCAATGATCTGCTTTAAGAAAGAATAAAAAAGCCCGGCGATGCCGGGCTTTTAATTCCAGTCCTAAAACTCTGTTATTTAAGGCCTAGTACCTCTTTCCCCTGGATAAAAGTAACATCTACAGGAATGTTCGCTTCAGACAACCGATCCAGGTCACCTTGCAATTCGGGACCAATCACGCCCTGCTTGGCCAATAGCGCTTTAGCTTCTTCATAGTTACCGTCACCCTGGATGGTAAGGATCAGGCGAGACAAATTAGTCATTGCCTGCTGCATCTTCTCGAAGTCTACACTGTATTGCCCAGTCTCAGGATCACGGGTAAAAGCGCCCTGCTCCTTGAAGAAGTTGAAGCGCATCATATTCGCCTTACCATGCGCACTTGCCGCACCAAAGCGTACGCTGCGGAAGATCCCGGCGAGGAAGGTAACGTAATTATCCATCAGCTCGCCATCTTCGATTTCACCTTTCTCATGCAGGCGGGTGACCATATACAGACCCAGAATATCCGCCTTGCCTTCCTCCAGGGAGGAGGAGGTTTCCTTCAATGCAGTGCGTACATTCGCACCACCATCAACGGTTTTCTTGATCCCGAGGCCATGGGCTACTTCATGGAACATGGTATTGGCGAAGAAAGCTGGGAAAGTAATATGCTTGCGCTGCTCAGGAGCAATCAGTACATCGCTGATAGGCACCAGAATCTTGTCGAACTTAGCGCGCATGGCATTTTTCAACTGTAAACGACGGGTGCCCTTGGCCAGCTGCACTTCTTCATCATTGGGTAAGTTGATGGCAATGGTCTTGGAACCAGCATTGCTATGCCCTGCATAGAAAAGTACATCGTAAGCATTCAGGTCAGAATCAGTGCCCGGCTCTTCCGATTTGTACTTCTCTTCAACTGGCAGGCCTTTCTGAAGCTCAGGCAGCAGTGCGGCAAACTTAGCCAGCTTTTCACTCCACTCCTTATCCTTCAACAATACATAAGACTCATAAGCGGTGCGGTAAGCAAACATCTGGTCTTCGTAGTTCTCAATGGGGCCGATGACTACGTCGATCTCATTTTCCTTCATGTCCATCCAGGCCATATCACTGGGACGGAAATTATCCGTCAACAGCGCATCGGCGCGCATGGTCAGGTAGTGTGCAAACTCCTTGCTCTCAGCCAGTGCGGCAGCCTGGCGCAGGATATCAGCGGCTTTTTTCAATTCCGCGTTATACGCTTTGTTGTAAGGAATCAGCTCCAGCTTGCCGGCATCATTGCGACGGACCAGGGAATAGAGGCCATCTTTGCCAGGCTGATCCCAGTCCTCAAACTCCTCACGCGTCATATCCGCTGGATAGAAGTTCGCACCGAGGGGTTTAGAGCCATAGCCAACAATAAACGGTTTGTTGTCGTTTAGACGATCCCAGGGGCCATAGTTAATATCGGCGAACTTGCGCGCGCGGCTATCTTCGATTTCCGGCAGCAGTACTTCTGCGGGACCGTAGGACTGCAGCCAAAACAGGCGATCCATAATCTGGCTGGCGTCGATCAGCAAACCAATCATCTTGCGCTGGTTATTGCTCAAGCTGCTGAGGTTAGCAGTAAGCTCTACAGGCACATAGATATCAAAACGCTTATCTGCATTCTCCACAGTCTGGCCAGGAGGCGGGCTCACAGTCTCAGATTCAACAATCTGGGCTTCGGCCTCATCTTTTTTGACTTCTTCGGCCTCTTTGTTTTTGCTACAGCCGCCCACCAGCGCTATCGCCAACAGTGCGGCAGCGATCTTGGAGGACTGAAAAGGAATGGTCATATCGCTCTGCCTATCGTTTTTTTGTGTCGGCGCCACATTAGTCGGGCTGGGCACAATTATCAAGATAGGAGCCTAGGGCGTGACAATCTCTACCTCATCGGTACGCTCCTGCTGCTGCATCTGCCAGAGCATCGCATAATGACCCCCTTGTTCCAGCAGCTGGCTGTGGGAACCCTGCTCAACAACCTTGCCCTGATCCATTACCAGGATGGTGTCCGCATCTACAACCGTAGAGAGGCGGTGAGCAATGACGAGAGTGGTCTGCTCCCGGGCAATCTCCTGTAGTGAGGCGACAATGCTACGCTCTGATCGGCTATCCAGGGAGGAGGTCGCTTCATCAAAAATCATAATTGGTGGTTTTTTGAGCAGCGCCCGGGCAATCGCAACCCGCTGCTTCTCCCCTCCGGAAAGTTTCAGGCCGCGTTCTCCCACCAAGGTATCTATTCCATTAGGCAATTGCTCGACAAAGTCTGATAGGTGCGCGTGTTGGATCGCCTCCATTACCTCCTCATCAGTGGCACCTACCTTGCCGTAGCGCACATTCTCTTTGATTGACTGGTTGAACAGCACCGCATCCTGTGGCACCACGCCAATAGCTCGGCGCAGGGATTCCTGGGTTACAGTGCGGATATCCTGACCATCAATACAGACTCTGCCACCCTCGGCATCATAGAAACGGAACAGCAACTTAAACAATGTTGATTTACCGGCACCACTAGCACCGACAATAGCTACTTTCTGACGTGGCAGCACTGAGAAGCTTACTTCACGCAAAATTTCGCGATTGTCCTTGTAGCCGAACCGTACTTGCTCGAAGTCGATACGCCCTTCGAATACCTGTAGTTTGGATGCCTCCAGCTTATCTGCTACCGCCGGCTTTACCGTCAGCAACGAGAACATTTTCTCAATATTTGCCAGGGCTCCCTTCATTTCGCGGTAGACAAACCCGAGGAAATTAAGCGGGATAAAGATCTGCATCATAAAGGCATTGACCAGGACAAAATCACCGATGGTCATCTGTCCGTTCGTTACCCCAACCGCTGCCAGCACCATCGCGGCACACATGGCGCTGGCAATAATCAGAGCCTGACCGGTATTCAGACTAAACAAGGATAAGCGGTTCTTACGCCGGGCCTGCTCCCAAGTTGCAAGCTCCTTATCATAATGGCTGGATTCGTGCCGCTCGTTGGCAAAGTACTTAACCGTCTCGTAATTCAGCAGGCTGTCCACGGCACGACTACTGGCCTGTGACTCCGCCTCATTAAGCGCTCGTACAAAGCGGGTGCGCCATTCTGTGGCCACTACGGAGAAGCCGATATAAATAATGACCGCCGCCAAAACTACCAGGGCGAACACACCGCTGTAATTCCACCAAAGAAGCCCCGCCACCATAGCAATCTCTACCAGGGTAGGCACGATATTGAACACCATAAAACGCATCAGAAAGCCGATGCCGCTATTACCACGCTCAATATCCCGGGACAAACCGCCGGTGCGCCTATCCAGGTGAAAATCCAAATCCAGCTTGTGCAGATGCTGAAATACCTCCAGCCCTACCCGGCGCTGGGCACGCTCGGTCACACGGCCAAAAATGGTATCCCTTAACTCACCGAACAAGGTGCTGGAAAAACGCACTGCACCATAGGCCAGCAAAAGCCCCAACGGCAACGCAATAGCCTCGGCTACACCACCAGCTTTATCCAAATTATCGACTATGTGCTTAAGAATAAATGGAAGAGTAACCCCTGCGACCTTGGCTCCAATCAGGCACAGGATTGCCAGGACAACAGCTCGACGAAACTCCAGCAGGTAGGGAAACAGGGTCTTAAGTGCGCCCCAATGCACCTCATCCAATGGAACTGTGGACTTAGGTCTCGGCATAATTGGTTCCGGAAGGAAAATTAGGCGCCTATTATAAATAGACTGAAAGACTTATATAGACGCTCAGCCAGATATGCAGGGTGAACGCCCTACTGCGGCATCACATACCTTGGTTACCCAACCAATATTCAGATTAATCATATCCGCAGCATAAAGAGGGGGTTATCAGATGCCAGGGAGACAGCAGGCACTGGAAACAGCGGCAAACACCCAACCTGGTCAGCATCGGTGGAAGTATAAGAAGGCTTATTCGAATTTTCGTCCTCCAGCTCACAATTCATCAGAATAGCTACCCTTAGCCCGCCTCCACAAAGCGGCAAGCGGCGCTTAGCGATACCTCTATATTGCTACCAACGACTATAACGACATTACCCTGCAGCAAATAGTGTTTATCTAGTGAGAAAGAGAGGCTCTGCCTATTACCAATAAACAGATAATATTTTAATTATCAGATTTGACTTTCGCCAAGCCAATAACCAATACATATTTTTAGAGTAAGAATCTCATAAAAAATATAATATTACAGGTCAGGAAAAGTCATAAACTCACTCGGCACACCCAAGAAAGTCATCTGGATTGACAGATAACTCTCTTAAGTTAACGTGATACAGCTTCCCCCTCCTAATTCGCCGAAACTCGATTCAGCGCGCCATTATTGTAGCGGTAAACTTCACAATTCATCTTTGCATCTAACACCAGCATTTTCTGCTTGGTTTCACGCCCTTGAGTCGCACCTGAATACTCTCTATCAAAACAAATATACCAATTTATATTGGTAAAGGCTTCGATCATCATTTGAAGCTTATTCCCACAACCAGATGGGACGTGATGATTTGACCCATTTACATTCACCATCATTGCAGATGAATAATTACATGGAATCTTTGAAATATACATTTCTATTCTCCCTACCGGCCCATAACTAGTAAACTTATCCAGTGACCGTAAGAAAATTTCTTCAGCATGCCCACCACCTTGATAATTTTGTGGCTTGGTCACTTTTGTCTTACTGCTATTAAGCCTACCCCTTTGAGCAGGGTAAATTCCTCCAGGTAAAGGTGAGCTTCGAACAGGGGTTTTGTAGTCAATCGAGAATATGTTACTGAGGGTACTGTCATCACTGTCAAATCTGTAAATCAAGTACTCATTCACCCCACCTGTTTGCTGTCTATAAGCATTACAAGCTTCAAATTCATGGACAAACCTTCTGCTTTGATGCATAGTAAAAGGCATTTCTCTCTCCTTGAATGGTTGTTGTACTCAAATCACATCTTAGAAATCAATACTCCCCAAAAATAAATCGACCTAATAAAGGCATTTAAGCCCTTAAAAATAACTCAGAGATCTCGAAGCTTTGAAACTATCCTGTTGGATCAACCCCAAACCAATTGAAAGTAATCAACCATGGCAATCCATATTTTCTAACATATATTTTAAAACTTTGTCATCAACATTATTCAATCGTTCAAGAATATTAAGATGATCTCGGTTATTAGCCAGAGAAAAAGAGCAGTTGATTCCTGACTTAAGCAGTTTTTCCTGATACTCCTTTGTCTGGCGAAAAAACTCAGGAGTATCAAACTCAGGCACTATTAGATGTAGCGGGCAGAGTTTTCTCCCCTCTCTAAGCGGGATTAACTGTGGACTTACCCTCTCCGCTGAGTCCATCGACATCTTAATTGTGTCATTGACGAAGCTCTTTACCAGGGGGCGGATATCAAAAAGCCCGGCTAAGGAAAATGCAGCCTTGAATTTGCTCTGTGCGGATTTTGAAACACCAAACTGTTCCCAATCGGTCTGGTGAAGCATCGCTACAAGCTGACCACCCGCCGAGTGCCCTACCAGGTAAACTGCCGATGAGCCTCTCTGTTCAGCTTCTATAAGTACCGTAGCCATCGCACACTGCATCTGTTTTACAATGGATTCCATTGGCTGGCCATTATTCCAATCCTGGGCCATACGGTATCCAGGCATGTAGACAGCAAACCCCTTTTTATTAAAAGATTCAGCTAGAAAGGAAAACTGTTCCTTTGAGAACCACTGCCACCAACCACCATGAATATAAATTACTATGGGGGCATCTTCAGGAACATTCCCAGGCCTGAAGACATCCATAGAACCCAATAACTCTCCCTCTCCAAAGTGAACAGTTTGCAACCCATCTTTTACCTTTTGACGGTAAATGGAGCTATGACTCTCGGTGAATGCCACATGGGCTGGTAGTAACTCCTCTGTAGGCAACCGATGGGTCCACAGCGTTGGGTTGTATTGTTCGTCTGTTTTTTCCCGTGTAAAACTATTCCAGTATTCGTTCATCTTATATTCCTTTACTTCACACTCGGGTCTAAAGCTTCAAAATGATCCTCGCGCAGGCGCATAGTGCCATCCTCCTGTAGAACCCAGAGTTCCCGCGTGATCACCCCTTGCGCCTTGTTCATTTTCCAATTGCTAGAAAGTACAGTTGAAGCATCATCTACGACCTCAATTTTAGTATCCAGATAGGACACTTCTGAGAATCCCTGGGCTACCAGATTTTCCCAAAAGGCCTGTATCTGCTCCCTTCCCTGAAACAGGCCGAACGGTTTGGCCACCATTTGGGCATCCTTTTCATACATAGACGCACAGCCTTCAGCATTACCCTGATTGAAAAACAACTTCCATTGCTCGCTGGCTACTACAGTTTTTTCGATTAGCACCTTACTCATATCAGACTCCTCTTCACAAAAACTAAGTATTGAGTTTCTGCAAGCATATTGCCCCAGCTACCACCTTATGATAAACAGGTATTCAATCAAATAACTGTTTAGTAAAATTAAACAATGAAGCCTAATCTTGAGGATATGCAAGTTTTCCTGGCCGTAGTAGAAGCCCGTAGTTTTACGGCTGCGGCAGATAACCTTGCCCGTACCAAGTCGGCAATTAGCCAAGCGGTTACCCGGCTGGAGGGAGATCTTGGTACAAGGCTGCTCTACCGAAGTACACGGGCACTCTCTTTAACGGAAGCAGGCACCCAGTTCTACACTCACTGCCGCGAAATCCGGGATATCTATAACTCCGCCTTGGCAGACTTAAAAAGCACCAATGAAAAGTTATCAGGCACGCTGACGATTACTGCACCTCACGCACTCTGTGAGCCAGTTATTGTTCCGGCAATTGCACAATTCGCGGAACAGCATCCACAGCTTGGAATACGATTACTGGCGAACGATGCCCCCATAGACCTGATTGAGTCTCAAGTAGACCTTGCAATCCGAGTGGGCAGCCTCGATATGCAATCAGCCAAAGTATCCAAGCTAGGCATACTTCGGGAAAGTCTCTATGCAAGCAAAACTTATATGGATGAGCAGGGTGGTTTACCAGAGGACCTCTCCACATTGATCCATTGGCGACATATCGCTAATGATTGGCAGGGTATCCCGATTAAATATGAGTTAGGCAGCAAAAGAAAAATACGAGTCATACCAAAAATTCGCTGCAACTCTTTACATGATATTTTAAAAATGACGGAGATGGGGTTAGGGATTGCCAGAATTCCAGATATTACTGCATCACAAAGTATCGAAAAAGGTCTATTGAAGCGGGTGATTGAAGTCGGCTCAACCCCTATACATTATATGCACCTTTACCCAAAGAAGCCTCCTGTTAAAGTCCAGAGATTTATAAAATCGGTGAAAGACCAACTGAAATATTCAGATAAAGATAATCATCAGCTTTAGGCTGCCTCATGATCAACTTACTGGTTTATTTTAACCTGCCATAATAAATCATTCGTAAACGCCGCCATTACCTGTAGGCTGACATTCAAAAAAATTTGAGAACAACCTAAGGGAATACGCCCAACAGAAAGATCTCAAAAATAAAAATGAATAACAAAAGCAAAGGTTGCTTGCTCAAAACAAACAACCTCTGCTTATACTCTATTTAATAGTCTAACCAGATTCAAAGCCAAGAAACATTTATAATTTTGTTCCTCAATCGCCATTTATTCAAACGAAATCATCAATCGTATAAATACTAGACAACAACATTAGCCAGGCTAATGATCCCAGCTAGGAGCAATAAATTTTACCTCTGTATGATGGGTTTGCATAACCAGCTCAATTGATGTTCGATTTACTGTCGCGAGCCCCCCTGTACTTCTACCTTCACCAAAACTAATAATCTCACTATGACCCAGCATTGGGTGTATTCTCCCAGTTGATATAGCTACGTGATTTAGTAATCCGCCCATAAAGGACCGGAAAAATACAAGGTCCCCCCTTCTTGGGCGCCACAAAGAACCTGGAAAATCTTTCCAGTCAGTCCACATGGTTGTCAGGTCACTAGTATTAAAAGCATAGGGCTTAAGTGATGGTGACTTTAGATTGAGATCCTGAACTAGATTTAAAGCTCCTTGCCTATTGAGGTAGCCGCGCCTTATTGCAAGCAGTATTGGATAACTCCAACAGTTGATAGGCTGGGCAGGACTTCCTAACAGGGCATGAGGTCCCGTACCTCCTCCCCAGGTAGTAATATTTCTATCGGTGGGACCCCAAGTATATTGTTGGTGATTATTTGCATCTACCTCTGCATCATCAGCAATATCTGTAGCACGACTCATAGCAAAACCCCCTCTATTAATAATTAAAGTTAATTAAATTAATTTCACCTAACCAGGCAGAAAAGCCTTTTTTAACGCCAAAAATAGCGTTACAGCGAGAATCATATACTTTTAGACTTCAAGACATCGGAATTGTTGCACATCCAGAATTACAGACATCCAATTTATAACAAACACAATTTTATTTTAATAAACTAAAAACGTATACCTGGTAGCTCAACAGAAACTACCTGATATACTCCACTTGAAGGCTTAACAAAAACCCGAGAACCGATAATCAAAAAAAATAGGAATTGCACTTTAACGAGAAATTACGCAGCAGCAATTACTCAAGTAAAAAATCAATTAAACTCACGAAAAAATAACCAACTAATCCCAAGATATACTTCTGACCCCAACAGATAAATTTTGAACTGGCATCTGCGATGGATAATCTACAGAAAAATATTGAGAAACTAGCAATCTTAGATTTGCTGGCCCAGTACACCCTCACAGCCGACAACCATGATGCTGAGGGGTGGGCATCGCTCTTTACAGAAAATGGGCGCTTTGAGAATGGAAATCTGATGATAAGAGGGCGAGAAAAACTGCGTCAATATCTGATTATACACAGCCAGCTTGGAACTCGACATATAACCTCCTCGCCTCTGTATACCATTTCTTCTGATGGGCAAAGCGCTACAGGGAAAGCAACCACCCTCGTAATCGCCGCCACACGTCATGGCTATCGCACCATCATGGCCGGACAATACGATGACAAGTTAATAAAAATCAATAACAACTGGTTATTTCAATGCAGGCGTGCTGAAGCTTTTGGCTTGCCGGAAGATCCTGATTTTTCAGTGCTAACCGCAGATCACCATACAAACAAATTAATTAATATTTTACTCGACGCATGGGATAAATTGGGAGAACCTATAATATAAAAGTCATCAAGAGCAACGAGCACAAAATACCACCAAAGATTCAAAACAACCCATATAATTAAAAATAATTAAAATACCTCTTATACTCAAAAATATAATTTGTTTATTAACAAAAATTGCCAGACCATAGCCTTATAAAACCATTTAAGACATCTTAAGCAACAAAAACCAAATTGGTTTAAAGCTCAGCTTTAACAAGCACTCCAGAACAACAGCTTATAGATTGACTTTAACTTTGACTTAAAGGGGGATTATGATGAAACTTATAGACTTAAATACCATACCTTCATCTATTACCATAGTTGTAGCCAATGCGCTTTCAATCTCCCCTGCATTCGCTGTAGAGTGCTATGAAACCGTCACAACTACAGCCTTCCTCACTGAAAACCTCCACTGTGAATTAACATCAGAAAATCCTTACGCGATAATTGTCAGCGGACCTTCCGGCAACTTACAAATACAGGGGGATGGAGGAATAACTTGCACCGGCAATTCAGATATGGAAGACCAGTTTGGCTTACTAATCGAGGGAACTGGCCGGCAGGTACGCGGAGGAATTATAGAAAACTGCCCCGGGGGTATCCTTGTTTCTGGCTCCGGCTCGCACTCCATTTTGAATATGGAAATAAAAAATTACTACCTGGATGACGGTATAAAGATCAATAGTGACAACAATATCATCAAAGGTAATACGATCACTGGAAACCCGTTATATAGTGGTGATGATGGCATAGACTCAAATGGAAATTACAATTTAATTACACACAATACGATAAAATATGCCGGAGATGAAGGGATACTAATTGATGGAGAGGACTCAACAGTACTACATAACTACATATCATACAGTGGTGATGATGGTATTGACCTGGATGGAACCAGAGGCGTAGTTTCATTTAACACTTCTGAGCACAATTCCGGGGATGGAATATTAATCGATACTAACAATGCCTCAGTAAGCCAAAACACTGCCAATTATAATGGTGCTGAAGGCATAGAAATAGCCGATGACAGCTCCAATAATATTGTTAGGGGAAATACCGCCAATAGCAACCAAACTGTTGGCATACTTATAGAAGAAACCAGTAGTGAGAGCAACATCATTAGAGGAAACACCGCACTGGGTAATATGAACTATGACCTAAGTTCACCAGGTGCCGACCCAACATGCCTTAATCTTGCCAATGAGTGGGGTAACAATACAGCTGAGTCCTCTGAACCGGCATGCCTGCGCTTTCTTCCATAGGAATATTTCACATACTTAAAGGTGGCTGATGCCCCCCTTGCTTCCGTCTTAAAGCACTCCAAGGGACCTAAGATAAGATTATGATAGCGCTGGGATGTAATCCCCAAATTCTAAAGCTACTCTTCCAATACCAGTAAATCATTCTTCTCAGCGAAAGTTTGTTTTACGAACTCAGACGCCGTGATCCCCATCTCCTCTTTAAAAGCCCGTGAAAACTGGCTGGTGCCATTAAAACCGCTGTTTAAGGCAACCTGCAACATACTTGCATTGCGCCCAGAGCCCACCAGTTGTGCTGAGGCAGACTCCACCCTGGCACGACGCAATAAGCTATTGTAGGATGTATTGTGATAACGCAAGGCACGGTGTAGATAGGAAGGGGAAATATTCAAGGATATGGCCAGCTGCTGGGCTGAAAGATCTACATCACAACAGTACTTCTGGATAAGCTGACAAGTCTGGCGAAATACCACATTCAAGCGTTGCGGTGTTTCCACTTCAGCCGCCGCCTTTCCGCGGCTCTCCTCTATACAGGCAATAGCCAACTCCGCTACCGGGTTAAATAGTGTCTCGGGAGAGACAAAAGAACTTTGCTGTCTGGCTCTTGGCAAGAGCAAAAGATAGTTTCTGAGTAATAGGCCTGGGCCACTATTGCTATCAATCTCTAGAGGCTGATTATCACCAGGGCCCTTTCGAAATTTTTCGATTTTTTTTCTAGGGATACGACATAGCAGTACATGACTTTGCTGTATCAAGTCATGGATAATAGTCTGCCCCAAGTCCACCAGATAAATCCCACCAGAATTCATTGGAATAAAGTGATTACCACGCTGTATGGCACCACGACCAGACAGTATATACACCACGGTGTAATCTGCGTAGCCATCACTAAGATGATGATTGTTGCGATGAAAAGAGTTTCCAGAGAAGATTGCGCGGGCAAAAGAGTCTCCAGTAAGGGTGTTTATGGTGCCAGAGAATTCCCCCTCATACTCCTGGCAGTGATGGGGCTTGAGAATTAGCTCGCAGTTGTAAGGTAATATTTCCTCCAGATGTTGCTTCCAGCGCGACCAACGCTCCTCTATCGGCCAAATTCCAGTATTGATACTTTTTTGTATAAACGGTTTTTTTTTCTTTTCTTTTAGAAAATCCTTACGCATGATTCGCTTATCCTTAAGCTGTCTCATTGCTGGCAATAGGCAAGAATAAACCAATTTGGAACAACTGCTCACCAATATAGAGAATATTGAGACAGCATATTCCAGCTCAGAGCTCATAAAGACGCGTTTTTCGAGTCCCGGGTATTACTCGGCCAACCCTTGCCCCTCATTGGCACAGCATTCTACTGTTGACTATGGCTAACAGTACCCGACCAGTAATTCTGTTGGCGCCCTGATCAGAAAACCCTGTAATTCTCAGGCTTTCAGGTGGGTAGCTAACAGCTTTGTTATTGATAGTCATTTAGCTGGTTAGAGCATCAGGTGCAATCAAAAAATGAAGAAAAGGTGAACGGAAAAATTCCTTCGGAAACGAACTCTATCAATTTGGCTTGGAGGCCGACACTATTCCTTGATTTGTACTATGTCCTTTATAGAAGTTAATCCCAGTAAAATTAGACACACAGGTTATTTTCATTGGTGTCCATTTTTTTAGGCGTCCGATTATAAAAATAAATGATCTTCAATTATTCAAAGATAAGTTCGCAATGAGTGATCTACTTGCTCGCCACACATTAACAATAGGTAGCTATGATACACATGGCTAAGCATCAATGTTTACGCCTGAAGGTCGCTTCAAACACGGCAATCCTATGCCCCCGGGAAGAAAAAAACTGAAATGCTACACAGTGATACGCAACAAGGTGGGGGGCGGCATATTACATACTCCCCCTGACATCAAAGTTCAGAAGATGGGCAATCTGCCTCGGGCAAAGCAACTACCATGTTTATCGTAGCGACTCGATCCGGTTATCCTGTTGCCGTAGCCGCCGAATACCGGAATCAATTAGTCAAGGTAGCAGGTCACTGGCTTTTTCAATGTCGGCGAGGGAGGGAAGTTGTCCTGCCGGAAGATCCTGTTTTTCCAATTATCATTACTGATCCGGATACCCTGCGATCAGATAAATTTGTTGTTGGATGCATGGAACAACCAGGATGAGCTGATACCGGGCTAAACTCCCAACACAGTAATAAAACAGGCCAAAATAAATTATAAAATTATTCCCACCAACCAGGACTAATTTAATGCACGCAATGGCACATCATCGCGACGCCCAATTGATACCCCCAGTATTCTTACCAGAAATTCCGTAAGCACCCCAGCAGTAAAACCCCAGATTTCATAACTCTCGTATTGATAAGCCGGCAAATAAATAGCTTGATCATCAATGGTCACTCTATCGGTACGGATACGGGGATCAGCCATAAAAAAAGAAAGGGGAACACGGAACACGGCATCCAGCTCACCCGGATTAGGGGAAAGTTCGATATCAGGGGAGATTACTCCCACCCATGGGGTTACATTTACCTGCCACCTGGTTCTACGCGGCCACAGGGGACCGAGCATACGCACCGCATTCATCGGCAGGGCAACTTCCTCCTCTGCCTCGCGCAAAGCGGTATATTGCAACGACGGGTCGGTGGCATCCCAACGTCCCCCAGGCAGCGAGACCTCTCCGGAATGGGTGGACAAATTGGCGGAGCGCTTGGTAAGAATTACCTGTGGGTCAGGCTCATCGGTCAGGGCAACCAGAACCGCAGCGTGACCGGACAGGTCAGGCCCTATTGGAACTCCAGCCTCAAGCTCCTCAATCTGCTGAAATATATTTTTTTCAATCGTTGATAGCATAAATCACTGTCCTGCCCCAGAAGACCTGGGTACTCCCTAACTTTCATCATACTCATTTCTGGCGTTAACACCGAGCTATCTGCCACATAATCCATTTGTCGCATAAAGCTCGAACACCTCTACATCCCTACTTTTCCGCCGCAACACTTCGTTCAGTCTGCGGGGTATAACCGCCTTTTAGCTTCTCCCGCACTGTCTGCACCAAGGCGTAATAGACCGGAACCAGCAGGGTGGCGAACAAGCTGGCGGCCAACATGCCACCAAACACCACCAACCCCAGGGAAACCCGGCTGACAGCGCCGGCCCCAGTGGCCACCAGTAACGGTATCACTCCGAGGATAAATGACATAGCCGTCATCAGAACCGCTCGGAAACGCAGGCGCGTGGCAGAGAGAGCCGCATCAGCAATCGACTTCCCTTTATCCCGTTCTACACAGGCAAACTCCACAATCAGGATGGCACTTTTAGCCGCCATGCCAATAAGTAAGACCAAACCAATCTGGGTATAGAGGTTGTTGATAGAGCCAGCCAACCAAACCACCAGCATGGCGCCGCATATAGCGATTGGCACGCACAAGAGCACTGCGATCGGAATACTCCAGCTTTCATACTGGGCGACCAAGAACAGGTATACAAACACAATGGCCAGACTGAACAGGATTGGAGCCAGATTACCCGAAGTTATTTCCTGCAAACTGATCCCTGTCCACTCATAGCCATACCCCTCCGGCAGGTTTTCGGCCAACTCCTCCATTGCATCCATAGCCTGTCCACTGGAGTAACCGGTCGAAGGGGCACCGTTGATAGTGATACTGTTGTACAAGTTATAGCGGGTGATTGTTTGCGGAGCGACGATCGGGGTGATAGTGGCAACTGAAGTCACCGGCACCAGGCCACCGCTATTGGCACGCACGTAGAAGCCCGCCAGGTTTTCTTCCTCATCGCGAAATTGCGCATCAGCTTGGGCAATCACCCGGAATACTTTGCCGTACAGATTGAAATCATTGATGTAATAGCCACCAAGAAATGTCTGCAAAGTGGAATAGACTTCCGGCAGGGGCACTCCGAGCACATGGGCTTTTTCTTTGTCCAGTTTTAATTCCAGTTGGGGAGTGCTGGCCTGGAAGCTGGTAAAGGCCTGAGCAATTTCTGGACGCTGGTTAGCGTTACCCAGCAGGTCAAATAAAACCTGGGTGAGTTCCAGAATACTGCGCCCCTGTAAATCCTCAAGTACAAATTCGAATCCACCCACGGTACCTATACCCGGTAACGGCGGAATTGCGAAAGGCATAATCTGCGCATTGGGTATCGCTGCCAGTTTTTTCTGCAGGCGATCCATCAGGGCAAACTGATGATCTTCTTCGTTTGTTCGTTCGTCCCAGGGTTTCAGCACCGCAAACATCATGGCCGTATTGGAGGAGGCACTGTTGGTGAGCAGGTTGTAACCCGGCACCCCTACCACATGGGCCATGGCCGGCTCTTCCAACAGAATATCCGTGACCTGATCAACCACTGGTCCAGTCCTCTCCAGGGATGAACCATCCGGCAGCTGCACATGCAACATAAAAGTGCCCTGGTCCTCATCGGGAATAAATCCGGTGGGAATACTGGTAAATAACCAGGCGGTAAAAAGAAAAAGCCCGATAACAGAAAGGATACCAATCAGTGGAATTTTCACACAGGCCTTAACCATGCCCACATAGAAATTGGTGGAGCGATGGAGCAGTTTATTAAAGAAACCAAATGCTCCGGTCTCTTTAATTCCGGCAACTTCTCCATCTTTACCGGGTTTAAGAATACTGGCACACAGTGCCGGGCTCAGCGTAAGCGCATTTAATGAGGAAATAGCCACCGCCATAGAAATAGTAATGGCAAATTGTTGATACATTTTTCCGGTAATACCCGGCATCAACATTACCGGCACAAATACGGCAAACAACACCAAGGTGGTAGCGATCACCGGCCCGGTAACTTCTCGCATAGATTCCAGTGCCGCTTCTTTGGGAGGCAACCCCTCCCCCATCAGGCGTTGGGTGTTTTCCACCACAATAATTGCATCGTCCACCACAATACCAATGGCCAGGATCAGCGCAAACAGGGTGATGGTATTGATGGTCATACCAAATGCCAGCATCAGAGCGAAGGTACCGACCAGAGATACCGGGATGGCGATAGCGGGAATCAGAGTGGAGCGCCAGTCCTGTAAAAACAGGAACACCACCAGTATTACCAAAATCAAGGCAATAAACAGTGTCTGCACCACTTCCTTAATCGAGGCCTCCACAAAGAGAGTGGTGTCATAAAGAACTTCTGCAGTGAGCCCTTCAGGGAAACGTTGAGAGAGCTGCGCCACCTTCTCTTTAATGCCCTCAGCCACATCCAAGGCATTTGCATCAGGTAATTGATAGACCCCCATCACTGCCGAAGGCTCGTTATCCAACTGACCATAGGACGAGTAGGATTGACTCCCAAGTTCGACCCTGGCTATATCCTTAACCTTAACCATGGCGCCATCGGGCTTGGCGCGGATAGTAATATCTTCAAATTCCTGAGGGCTAACCAGGCGTCCCTGCACCAGAATATTGTACTGAAATTGCTGATCCTTGCGGATAGGTGGCGAGCCAATCTGCCCTGCCGCTACCTGAACGTTCTGGGCCTGCACCGCACTGATTACATCCTGGGCAGTAACATCCAGTGCTGCCATACGATTGGGGTCCAACCACAACCGCATGGCATAATTACGCGAACCAAAAATAACAACACTGCTCACTCCCGAAACACGGGCCAGCTCATCTTTTAAGTAAATTTCCGCATAGTTGGCCAGGAACAGCTCGTCGAATTTCTGGTCTGGCGAAAATAAATTAACGACAAGCAGTAGCGTAGTACTCTTCTTGGAAACCACTACACCATCCCGTTTTACATCCTCTGGTAGTTGAGGCATTGCCTGCTCTACCCGATTCTGAACATTTACCTGAGCAATATCGTCGTCGTAACCGGATTTAAAAGTGACCGTCAGGCTATAGGAGCCATCATTGCCACTGGTAGAAGACATATAATCCATGCCTTCCACCCCATTGACCTGTGACTCAATTGGCACAGCGACACTATCGCGCATCACCTCCGCGCTGGCGCCTGCATAGTTGGTAGTGACATTAATAGTCGCAGGAGTAATTTCAGGGAACTGGGCTACTGGTAATAAGGGCAGGGATAAAATCCCCGCAAGGGAGATCAGTATGGATATTACAAAAGCGAAACGGGGCCGCCGGATACAAAAGGCACTGATCATAAAGCCGCTAGATGCCCCCCGCCCTTTCGGGACTACTTATAGTCATCTGCCTCTCCCTCATAACCCGGGAGCGTACTTTCATCCTCTCCTTTACCAGGCTCCCCTTTCTCCGAACCCTTTGACTGCATCTGCGCTGGTGAGCCACCTTCTCCTGTGGGTTCCGCCGGCTTCGCTGCGGCATCATAGGGATTGCGTGGTGTATTTTGTGGTGTTACCGGTTTTCCGGCCTGAACCCGCTGCAGGCCATTGACGATTATCGACTCACCGGCAACCAGCCCATCATTCACCGCCCAAAGTTCCCCCTCGCGTTGACCCAGGGTTAAATAGCGTTTTTCCGCGATATTGTTTCTACCCAGTACAAACACATAGCGACCCTGCATATCCTCCAGCACAGATGACTGTGGCACTAATGGCTTCAATGCCTCACTGCCGGTAAATACCAAAATGGAAACTCGGGCAAATTGACCCTGCACCAGCAACTGCCCTGGATTGGGAAACAGGGCGCGTACCGCCACAGATCCGGTATTTGGGTCTATTTGGTTATCGATAAAAACTATGTTGCCTTTGTAGGGGTAAAAATTGCCATCCGGCAGTTCTATACGCACATCCAAACTGGTGGGGGGCAGTCCTTCTCGCCGGCGTCGCTCCGCATCCACCTGAACAGCATAAAGTTGATCTTCAGGCACCTCGAAAAGTACATAAATTGGATCCATCTTGACGATGGTCGTTAGGGGGTCAGAATTAGGGCCCACCAGGGAGCCTTCGGTAAACTCCGTGCGACCGATACGACCTGTGAGTGGCGCATAAATTTTGGTGTAGGATAGATCCAGTCTGGCGCTTTCGACTTTGGCGCGATCCGCATCCACCTGGGATTTTGTCTCCTCGTACGTGCCCATCAGTTCATCCATCTGCACTTGGCTGATAGCACCGGTTGCTACGAGGGTGCGACCTCGGCGGAAATTACGCTCGGCAACCCGTAACGAGGCCTCAGTGCGCTCCAAATTAGCGCTCTGATTATCCAACTCTGCAATAAAAGGACGTGGGTCGATTTCAAAAAGCAATTGGCCTTTCTGAACGGTATCGCCTTCTTTAAAGTTGCGGCTTTGAATATACCCCTCTACCCGGGGGCGCACTTTGTACTCGTCAGTGGCTTCTACCCTACCGACAAATTCAAAGCGCGGAATAACAGGCTGCTCTCGCACCACGAGCACCTCAACTGGAGGCGGTGGCGGCGTTTTTTCTTCATCGCCCTTGCCACCACAGGCGTATAAGACAAATAGGATCAGCCAAAAAAATAAAAAACGCGCCATGGCAGAGAAGACACCGCCTTAAATACATCAACGTCTATTAACAACTATAGGCGTCAAAATTCTGGGAGCTGACGCTGGAATCTTGCATAGGTATACTGACGACATGAAATTTTGCAGCCAATGCGGCAGTAGTGCCGTCACGTTTTCCATTCCAAAGGGTGATGATCGCCCCCGCCACCTCTGCGGCAACTGCGGCGCCATTCACTACATAAATCCGCGCGTTATCGTCGGTGTACTGCCATACCTGGAAGACCGGGTGATGCTGTGCAAACGCGCTATTGAGCCGCGCCTGGGTCTCTGGACCTTACCCGCAGGCTTTATGGAAAACGGGGAGAGTAGCGAAGAAGGTGCCCTACGGGAGTCATGGGAAGAAGCTCGCGCCAACATCCGTGTGGATGGCCTCTACTCGGTCTATGACATCCCCCATATCAATCAGGTCTACCTGATGTACCGCGGTGAGCTGACAGATACCAATTTTGGGCCTGGACCGGAATCCCTGGAAGTGGAATTATTTCGCGAAGTGGACATCCCCTGGCGTGAAATTGCCTTTCCCATTATGCACAAAACTCTCGAGCACTACTTTGAGGACAGCAAACTGGGGCAATACCAACTGCACCGCGGCGTAATTTCACGAAAACTCAAACTGTAATCGGCAAACCCACATCAAACTTATATGGCGAATGAAGGCTAGCTGTTACCCCAAGACCTGGGAGAAACACAGCCTCACCAGATTGTAAAAGGATGTTCCGATGAAATATGCCTATATGCTTGCGGTCCTGCTCCTGGTAGGCGTAGGTTTATCAATGATTCTGCCTGACCCAGAGGGCAAACCAATAATGTCTCCCAGTGACTGGTTGCCGGACCAGAAGACAATAGACAATGTGCGCTACCAAGGGCAACGTGCACTGCACACAGTCACTTCCACTTCACAGCAATCTGCAAAGCAACTGGAAAGCTTTGTGAAGTCCAGTGGATTGATATCCCCAGTTCAAAGTGAAACACCCGCCACTGAAGTCTTCACTTGGCAGGATAGAGAGGGAAACTGGCACTTCTCTGACTCAGTGCCTGAAGGGCTGGATACCTCAATACGTATCCACCGGGTAAAGCCCATCAACACAGTACCAGGCACTCAGGTCTCTGCCAATGAGGAGCCTCCGCATGCCCAAGCGACTCCCCCGCAGGAGAGCGCTGGAGCCGATAGCCGGATTTCCCAACTTCTTAAAGAAGTGCAAGCGTTGCAAGAGAAAAGCCTGCAGCGCCAACAAGCCTTAGACAACCTCTAGAATCTAAGCGGTGGGAAACTCTCTTGTCTCCTGCCTTTGCTTACTAGCTATATTACAACGATCATCCAGGCGCCACAGGTCAAAAGCAGGCTCTTCATAGGGGTGGGCACCATAAAGTGCCTGCAGTGTGGCATCGACATGTTCATCCGCACATACCATTTCCACGCGATACTCTGATACCTGCTCCACCTCCCCGGATTCACCAATAAATGGCTGGCTACCTGGTAATGGACGGAACTGGCCAGTACCCAGCACTTGCCAGCAACAATGATCGTAATCACCAATGCGCCCCGCACCAGCAGCAAAAAGGGCCTGCTTCACCTCTTCGAGATGGGATTCGGGAATATAAATACAAAACTTATACATAGCAACAGCTCATAGTGGGGCATAAAAAAGAGGCCCTTAAGGCCTCTTTCGTACGGCAAAGCCCAGCATCAATTCATAATAATTTAAAACATCATTGTCATCAGTTTGCGCTGGTATTGGGTGGCAACAGGGTCTCCAGTACCGAGGCTTTTTACAATATCCAGGAATGCCTGCTTGGCTGCGCCATCGGCAAAGTTCATATCCTTGCGAAGTATATCCAGTAATAGCTCCAGGGCTTCCTGGTGACGGTTCGCCTGGCTGTACTGTACCGCCAACTGGTAGGCGGAGTCATAGTCCTGGGGATTCTGTTCCAGCGCCTTCTGCAATGCCTGGATTTCCGGAGTATCCGCGGCCTGCAGCTTCAATTCCAGCTGGGCCATCAATTGCTGGTACTCTGCATCTTGATCTGCAAGCAGGATTTTGCCCAGCACAGTTTCCGCTTCTTGGGCGCGATTCTGGTCTAGTAATACTGCTGCCAGCTGCTTGGCAATATCTGCCCGCTCTGAGGACTCAGTGTAAGCTTGGCGCAACAGAGGTAAAGCCTCATCCACCTTACCCTCACCAATAAGTGCTTGGGCCTGCTGCAACTTTATATCCCAGGGCTTGGGCAGATATTTGTCCAGTATTTCGCGGATCTGAGCTTCCGGCTGCACGCCCGCAAAGCCATCCACCGGTTGACCATCTTTCAATAACATCACCGTAGGCAGGCTGCGTACTCCCAGCTGGCCGGCAATCATCTGCTCGGTATCCGCGTTCACTTTGGCCAGCAGGAACTGACCAGCGTACTCGTTAGCCAGTTTTTCCAATACTGGCATTAACTGCTTACAGGGTTCACACCAGTCCGCCCAGAAATCCACCAGTACCGGGCGCTTCATGGATTCTTCAATCAATACTTGCTGGGCGTTTTCTGCCGTTACATCGACAATAAATTCGTTCACAAACTCTCCTGAGTCACGTCTGCGTATTGGTTTGTTGTACTGTTAGCGGTATAGGATATCGGCGCCATAGGCCAATTCAAGGGACTGCCGCTCTATCTTGCGCAGGCCTTTTACTACCAATCCATAGGATCGATCTGCCATCCGCTCAATCTCATAATCTGGCACTGTGCCATCCAGCAACACCGTATTCCAGTGCTTCTTGTTCATGTGGTACCCCGGCAGCACGCCGGGGAAGATATCCCTCAAGGCCTGAGCCTCATCCGGGTCACACTTCAGATTGGAGGCATCCACTCCACGGTAACGGCTGAGGGTAGCAAACATTCGCCCCTTGATCTTGTATACCGCCACATCTGGACCAAAGGGAAAATCCTCAATAGCCTCAGGGCGAGATAGCAGATAATTCCTCATCGCCACTCTCAACATAATAAAACCCTACCAATCCAGTGAAGACGGCAGGCGCGGTGAGGACAGCAGTTTGGCAAAACGGTGCCAGCGCTCATCGGTGTTATCAGTACCGCGCTCTACATAATCCGCCACCAGCTTTTTCCCCCAGTTATAATTAATGACATAAGCGCCATAGGCATCCACAAAGTCCTTTCTTTGCTTGGCTTTGGCCGGGCTCATCAGGGTGTACTTCTCAAATAGCGCCGGCACATCATCACCTTCGATTTCCCCATCAATATATTGGCGCGCGATCTCATTACCGGCAAAGCTCAACTTATCCACTAGCGCCATAACGCGATCGTACTTTATAGCATTCTGCGGATTCAGCCCGGCCAGGGGGTAGAGTACTTCCATCTCAAAGCGGGTCTTTTCCTCACCAGGAAAGGCCAGCTCAATACCATAGTTAGCACTGCCCTCGGCAATAAGAGATTGAGGGCTGAACAGAGGGTAAACACTGTATTCCACCCAGCCGCGCTCTTTCACCAGGGACTGCTCCAGCAGCGCATTGTAGGTGTGATGACCGGGATAACCCTCATGGCACCCCAGATCTATAGCGCGATCAATAGTGATCGGCAGACCACCATTCACCTGGATTAAACTGTGGGAGCCCCCCTGGTACCAGTTGTAACCGCTCCAGGGCTTGTCGCTGACATACTCCAGTACAAAGTTCTCATTGTCCGGCAACGGAATGTACTGCTTGGTACGCAGACGACACTCTCTAATTGACGCATCGAATACCGCCTCAAGCTTGTCTGCGGGAATCTCAAAATTACTGCGAAATGCCTGTACCCGTTCACTCAGTGGCTGGTCACCCGGTAGCAACTCTTCCAACTCCGTAAGCAGGGGCTCAAACCTGGCAAAGTCCTGCTTAGGTGGCTGGGTGTCATACAGCTCGCGGGCCTCCTGGGCGAAGTTGCGTTCGCTTTCACCGGAAAGGCGCTTAGCGTGGGCCACCAAAGCCCCCAATTGGGTTTTCAGGTAGTGAAGACGAAGGCCACCCATAGAACCATCTGCTTCTCTACCGACCGGTAACCGTTCAAGTAGCGCCTCCCCACGCTGGGCAATTTCTGCCGTGCTCGCGCTACTTTGCTGTGCCTGCTCACGCCACTCGGCTGGGCCGTAAAAAGCATCCACATAGCTCTTGTCATGATTACCCAGCTCCAGTACCAGGGAAACATACGCCCTTGCCACATCGTCAATAGATAAATCGCCCTTCGCTTCTTCCATAGCCTGTTTTGCCTCAATAACCTTCGGTGGTATTGCCGTATGGGTCTCACTGGCTTTTTTTCCTTCACATGCACCCAAAAACAGTGGTACAGCTAGCATCGGCAACAGACCCACCGCTTTAATCGCTTGCATCATTATTATTTCTCGCTCGACTCATTTAATACCGATATTGATTGTGTGATGAATTGTCTCTGGTGGGAACCGCAGCCCCACAAGGCAGGGGCCCACAATCAAAATGACGACAGGAACTTAGCTATGTTTTCCAGGGTGCTCGTCCGCTGCACTCTCCCCGAGGCCCTCCTCGCCTTCTACCTCCAGGTGCACACCTTCAAATTCTTCTGACACAGGTGCACTACGCAACACCAGAAAACCAGCGATACCGGCGATCACAGAGGCTAACAGAATGCCCGCCTTGGCCTGAATCAACAGATCCGCCTGGGTGCTAAACGCCAGCTCGGCAATAAATATCGACATGGTAAAGCCGATACCGCCTAGTAATGCCACCCCAACAATATGTTGGAAGTTCGCCGATTTAGGCAGCTTGCCCCACCCCAACTTCCAGCCAATCCACGTAGCACCCACGATACCCACCAACTTACCGATCACCAAGCCGGCAATAACCCCCAAAGTAACAGGGTTAATCACCGCAGTAGTGCTGGTAAAGCTGTCGAACGGAATACCCGCATTGGCCAGGGCAAAGATGGGGATTACCAGGAAGCCCACCGGGGTATGCAACCGGGTTTCCATGCGCTGCAGGGGAGACTGTGCCAGGTTCACACCATTACCCAGAGCCATGACTCGAGCACGCAAAGCATCATTGGCAATAATCTTGTCTCCCGGGCGGAAGCAGCGATCAAAGCTGCGAATAATATCTTTTACAAAAGTACTGAACGCCACCGGGTCATATTTAGGTTTGGCAGGCAATGCCATAGCGGTAATAACGCCGGCAATGGTTGCGTGAACACCGGCCAGGTAGAGTTCATACCACAACAAGACCCCAACAAAAACATAAGCTGGGGAGCGGCGCACACCGGCAGCCTTTAACAGCCACATAATCACCACCAGGCAACCCGAAGCAATCAGCGCAGTCAGGTTTACCTGTTCGGTATACCAGATTGCTATTACCAGGATGGCACCCAGGTCATCCACAATGGCCAAGGCCACCAGGAAGGTTACTACCGCCCGGGGCACCCTGTTACCCAGTAACGCAATACACCCCACTGCAAAGGCAATATCTGTAGCCATAGGGATACCCCAGCCACGCTCTGCCTCACCGCCAGAATTAAAGGCGCCGTAGATCAGGGCCGGAACCACCATGCCACCAATGGCTGCCATTACCGGCAATACCGCTTGGCGCAAGTCGGAAAGCTCGCCCACCATAAATTCGCGCTTCAATTCCAGGCCTACCAGAAAAAAGAAGATTGCCATCAGGCCATCATTAATCCAGTGATGAAGGGAAAGAGAAAACTCCCACTCCCCTGCACTAAGGCTGATAGGCATATGCAGCAGGTGTTTGTACGCGTCTTCCAGGGGGGAGTTGGCAATAATCAGTGCAGCCAGCGCAGAAAGCATCAGTAAAATGCCGCTGCTGCTTTGTCGATGGATAAATTCTTCGAAAGGTGTCACCAGGCGCCCAAAGGCCCCTTCTAAAGGCGCTTCAAATACCTTTCCTTTACGAATCTTGAACTTATCCAAAACGCTTTTTGCCATCGACTGACGTCCTCCTACCTAAAGACTAGCCCTACAAAAACGAGGGCCGCACTTCTACCTACGGGAGCCAGAGGTTAGCATGGCCACTGTATTCTTAACCATATTGACAGGATTGCATTGCAGAAGATGACCCGATTGGACCAATTGCTCGTAAAGAGAAAACTCGCCAATTCCCGCACTCACGCCAAAAAGCTGGTTGATACCGGCAGGGTCATGCTATCTGAAGGCGGCCCCCTGGAACTAGCACGCAAAGCCGGGCAATTAGTCAGTGACGATTGTTCCCTTAATGTCACACCGTTACCGGAAGATCAGTATGTCTCCCGTGCCGGATTAAAGCTGGCAGCCATTCTCGATCACACAGGCTTAAACCCAAAGGGGTGGCACGCCTTGGATATCGGCTGTTCCACCGGCGGATTCAGCGACTGTCTGTTGCAGAAAGGCGCAAAATCTGTCGTAGGAATAGATGTTGGTCAGGGCCAGTTGGCACATAAACTCCTGGTGGACCCACGTATGCACCTGTTTGAGGGTATTAATGCTCGCCACCTGAAAGCCTCTCAGATAGCTCCCTATGGGGACGACGGGTTTGATACCATCGTTATGGACGTATCCTTTATTTCCCAAACATTAATACTGCCGCAGCTACCCACTCTTTTAAAACCAAAAGGCCAATTGTTGACCCTGGTAAAACCACAATTTGAAGTTGGTCCCGAAGGTATTGGTAAAGGGGGCTTGGTGCGCAATACAAATCTCTACCCACAGGTGCGCCAGAGAATCACACATTTATGTGATGAACTAGGACTTGAGATCAAAGAATACATTGACAGTCCAATTAAAGGTGGCGATGGCAACCGGGAATTCTTACTTTGGGCAGTACATAGGGAAATATGAGCGAAGAGAACTGAAAAAAGTTTAATATTACTTTACGCCAGGGCCATCATATTTTGAGGGCCTTGACAATTTCGTTTAAAAATTAAAATTTCCAAATAGATCTTAGATACTTACCATTTAGAGTTAAGGAATATCTCTATATTCCTCTAAAAACACTCCCTCCTTTAATAAAAACTATTTATTACTATCACAATTTATAAATGAACACGTAATAAATGCTCCCTATCCTGCGCACATAAAACAACGGCCCGGATAACTCCAATGAAACGATTAATCTTGTTGTGTGCATTCTCCAGTTCATTGCAAGCAGCTCCACTGACTAACTACAGGATAATAGATGGTGACACAGTTCACGGATATATTTCTGGTGAATATGTTGAGATACGCCTTCAATGTATTGATGCACCAGAAACCTATCCCAGTACGCAAACGTATGGCCCAGAGGCTACTCAAACCCTGAATTATTTATTGTCATTTGGCTCTGTGGATTTCCAATCTACAGGGAGAGATCAGTACGGCAGAGAAACTGGCTATCTGTTTGTAAATGGGTACAACATCAATCAAGAAATGGTCGCAAGAGGAGCCGCTTGGAATTATGTCTACTATTGCGGGGATAAATTCGAGATTGAGCAAGAGTTTGCATACTACTCCAATCTAGGATTGTGGGAAGAAGCAGAAGCAAAAGACCCCTACTGCTTTCGCAAGAGCCTGGATCACGCTTTTTGCTATTACAATCCGGAAAATAATTTAATTCTAGATGATTGACTCACTATAAAATTATCAACGCTAACTAAATTTCACAACACTTAATAAAGCGGCCTGAAGAATTTAATAGATTCTCTACCAGGCCGCTAAAACTATAAATTTTATATAACTCTACATTTGAAATTTTTGGAACAAGAATTGCTCAACCTTTGCTTCAGCTATTCTAATTCTTGCGGGCTAATTCTCAAAATTAAATGACGGGGCTTTCCATAGTACCCTAAAGCCTACTTCATATCTCCTTTGACTATATAGGCTTCAGCCAAGCTACTCAACACTTTGTAAGTTTCTGAGTATTCAGCATTCAACTTAAGGAACTATATTGCCCTATCAACATCACCCCAGAACCACTTATTGCATAACCGACTATAACAATAAAAATTGATAACATCCCCCATTAGGAAAAAATTTCCACAAAGCACTTTCATACATTCTCAAATATCTGTCAATATTGCTCACCAAAAAAACCTGGCCTGACTGTCAATCATATAACCTTTAAACAGGTCTTAATTCGCTATAGAAACCAATAACGGACATCGTGGAATACTTTTCTTATAAACCATATATCACAGAATCAACATACAGACCAATAAATTCTGAGACATGATTTCCCTTGAGAAATACATACTTATTCATTGAGATGTAGCTATACATAACTTGTATTTATCAAGTGGCTCACTTCATACAAAATCGGTACATTTCTTCAGTAAAACCTGATCGCCCTACCATATACCGGGAACAATCGCAGAGTAAACATTAAAAGTCTTGGGGAATGAATAAAAATGATAGATAGCTTAAAACCTTGCAAATAAACAACCTGCTAGGACTTGCCATCCTGAAGTCGGACAACCTTCATTAATCTCAGTAATACCTAATGCTCCATTTCGATATCCAACATAGTTAATCTGCAGCCTATTTGGTGAGCTATCTCTTACTCATTCCTGGCTTATAATTCCAACAAGAATCATTCCAGGAATAATTGGAGTAGTATCAGAGGCCATTTGTTTAACCGTGCCAGTAAAATAGGAAAGAAGCTATTTAAATCTACATCAAGAAACTAAAGAACTGGATATTTTTTCAATTCACCTTTCCGATAGGAAGTGAGTGGAGGTACCCAGCACTCCCGCTCCTCATTCAAAACTTCCAAGGTAATTACTTTGTGCTTATTTAGCGTAATTTCGTTAGAATCAACGCCTACACTAAAAAATGCAAGTAGGTCAATTAAATAATTGACCCTCACCCATTTATCCCTCACTCTAAAAAAACGCCTTAATTGCCATGAAGCATCTGACTACTCTAATCAGGATAGTAGGATTCACCTAGCCCAGAAAGGACAACCAATTCCATGGCAACCATTGCTGCCGAAAGTATAAACATGGTGGAATCGATTCGCTTATCCATTACTACGTCGTACTTATCGATAATATTACTTTTGTTAACTATTAGGGCCCTATTTTCCCTGATCTGCGACTCAACTATAAAAGGCAATAATGTGTCCTGTTTTGCCCAGGTCTTCACTCTCTCAGTAGAGTCAGGAAAGCCTGCAACCTTTTCCCCTGCACCAAAAACTGCCCATTAGCCATTTTAATGTTGTCATAGATTCCAGCCAAATTATCGAGTATTTGTTTATTCGGGGCTACATCAAATAAGGTTCCATATCCCCCGCCAATATAAATAAAGCTACAAAAAACATAAAGACTACTATCTTAAACTAGCAAGATAAATTTCTTTAATGCTAATACCTATACCCTTATCATTTAAAACATTGACTTCGACTAATTTATACTAAATGACAATTCAGCCAAGACTTTTCCAGCCAACCTCATTAAATAAAAATCTCACTCGCTCCCGGTACTTCGCCTAACTAAACAAAGACTAGGAGTAGATATCCGCCAAGGTTAGTCAGTGCATATTAGAGCTCATAAGAAAGAAGCTAAACTACTTATCTTTCATCCACGCCAAAAAGGCGAGTCGTGCAATGATCAAGGTAACTATAAGAAGAGTGCTACTGATTATCTCACTGCTTCTACTTTTTTGGCCATTCAAACTCTATGCATGCTCCCGGGTTGCCTGGAATACCGAGCAAGGTGTTTTTGCCGCCAGATCAATGGATTGGGGACATTCTTTTGAGGATATTCTTTATATAAATCCTCGAGGCATGAAGATGATTGGTGAGGATGGCCATAACCCCGCCAAATGGACTTCAAAATATGGAAGTGTTGTACAAAGTATTATTCCCTATGCCCGCCAATATGGCTTCTCAAATAATGACGGTGCTACCGACGGAATTAACGAAAAAGGTCTAACGGCACATATTCTATATCTTGGAGCAACCGGCTACGCCAAACCAAATAATACGCCAGGGGTATCCTATATGCGCTGGCTGCGTTTTATTCTCGATAACCATGCTACAGTCGCAGATGCTGTCATCGGGATGAAAAATATACGCATATCGCCAGTGAAAGTTGGTGGCGAAGTACTTGGTGCACATATGGCAATAGAGGACCCAAGCGGTGATTCAGCTATCTTCGAAATAATCGATGGTAAATTAGTTGTACATCACGGTAGGAAATTTTCGGTTATGACAAATGACCCACCTTATGGATGGCAGCTTCAAAACCTGCCTTTTTACCAAGGCTTTGGAGGACTTAAATCTGTTCCAGGAGGGATTGATGGCGCTGACCGTTTTGTTAGATTATCTTACTATCAACACAATCTACCAAAACCTGCCAATGATATTCAGGCAGTCGCTTACCTCCTAAGTGCTATTCGCACTGTGGCCGTTCCTTTTGGCGCACCTTACAGTCGCCCCAATCAGGAAGAAGGGCCTGAAGAACCAGCTACTTACCCCACTTGGTGGCTTTCGGTGATTGATTTAAAACGCCGAATTTACTATTTCAACTGGGTTAAAAATCCAAATATTGTTTGGGTAGATTTACATGGAATTGATTTTTCAAAAGGCACAGGAAAGCGGGTTGCCGACCCAAAGAACCCCCAATTGGTTGGAGATATCACGAAAGTATTTCAGCCACTAAAAAAATAAACAGAAAGAAATACAAGATGTACAAGTTAACCCGAAAACACCATTTAATATCAAACACTCGGTCCGACATTCCATATGGTCTTAATTACAGCCAAGATTTTACATACTTTGATGTAAATCTACTTCAACATGTACATCCCCTCACTTTCAGGGCTGCTTAGCTTAAATCCAAACTTCTCGTATAGCTCCGGTACATCCGCCATAAGAGTAATATAAGCTGAAGGCATGGCCTCCCGATCCAAATAAGACATCATATACCTCATCACCAAGCGCCCTAAACCTTGCCCCTGGTACTTTGGATCGACAGCAACATCAACAATTTCAAAATTCAGGGCTCCATCCCCTACTACCCGCCCCATAGCAATAGTCTGTGAGCCTATTTTGATGTGGATGCCATACAGGCTATTGGGCAAGCCTTTTTCCGCAGCCGCTCTGGTTCTCGGGGTAAGTCCAGCAACTTCCCTCAAACGAAGAAAGCCTTCAACGGGAACCACGTTCTCTACCACTGTATACATAAATATCTTAAATACCCCTTAATAAATCACAACACTTAATAGGTCAGCTAATCCTCGCGAATTTCTGTAACTATTTCCGAGTTAACAGAATTGGCAATAAAACACTGTTTATGTGAAAGATGATGGATTTTTTCCAGCTGCTCCCTACTGGGCTTCTTATTTCCAAAAAAACGCACCAGGGGGCGCAGAGTAACCTTGGTCATTGCCAATTTGCCCTCCTTATTCGTATCCATTAGACCAACTGCTTCATCACGATACTCATCCACCACAAAACCTCGCTTGGCAGCAATGGCCAGGAAGAACAGCATATGGCAACTGGAAAGTGCAGCGACAAAAGCTTCTTCCGGATCAACATTCTCTGCAACCGAATATGGAATGGGAACCACATGAGGGGAGGAGGAAGCCGGGACGGACAGGCCACCATCAAATTGCCAGATATGAGCGCGACTGTATTGATTATCGGTAAAAATCTGGTCGTTGCGCTGCCAGACTACTGTGGAAGTGTACTCAGACAAAATCTCTCTCCTTTTATCCAGGGCACACAATTTCTGTTCTTACAGATAGAGTCTTTCTCTGCTATTTTGACTGATTGTCTGAAATCTACGGGCTTACTCGGGGACTTCCAGAGAGGGCAGCCAGTTGGCAGGTATCTTCGGTGATCATTTCCAACCTGGGGTCAGGGCCGGGCACTTAGGGACAGAGGCCGCAGAGCGGCCCCAGAGGTGCTATCACTCAGCATCCAATTGCTGGTCAGTACGTGCAGCCATAATAAAGTCATTCTTGTGCAGGCCCTTAGCCTCATGACTCCACCAAGTCACAGTAACCTTACCCCATTCGGTAAGCAACGCGGGGTGGTGCCCCACCTCTTCCGCAATAGCACCAACACGGTTAGTAAACGCCAGAGCCTGCTTGAAGTTACGGAACTTAAACACGCGCTCCAGTTGCATGATGCCCTCTCGGGTCATTGGGGTCCAATCCGGGATCTGACGCAGCAATCCAGGAAGTTCGTTATCACTGACCAGGGGCGCATCTGCTCGGCAGGCTTCACATTGTTGTTGGGCGAGTTCGGTCATAAATGAGTCCTCAACACCTTGTTTATTATCGGCTATTTAGCGTGGGCTCCACTCTAACCGGGGCTCCCCAACGAAACAAGCACACACTCAAAAAAGGCATTTTATACGGTTTTAACACGCCAATATGAAACAGCCTGCTAAAAGCAGCGGGGTAAGCCACTGTTGGAGACATTTGGTGCCGACCAGCCGCAGCAACGCCATCAAGTGTGTTAATTTTTGAACAGCCCCTAGGTATTAGAAGCCCAGCGAAGCAAGGACTCTTATGAAAGCCCTTTTGTGTATGTTGATATTACTGTCATTCCTCTCAACTAGTGCCTGCGGTCCACAGAGTCTGGATAAGAACCGTATTACCCCCCCGGAGTCCGAAACTATCGCAGAAATGCGGGCTGAGACAGAGCTGACTTTCCAGCAATTGAGTGAACAGTTCGTTAATGGGCTCTGGCGTCTTTTTCCGTCCTGGGCTGTTCGTGAGGGCTACTATGATGTCGCCACCCAGATACAGGTACCCAATAAGGCCTACCGGAAATACTTGCTGGATTTTGCAGAGACTTATGAAGAAAAGTTTAATGCACTGAACATAGATCAGCTGAGCATCAACGCACGTACTGACTTGGCATTGATCTTAAACTTCCTTCTGCGTTTACAGTGGGAATATACCACCTTCAAATCTTTTGAATGGGACCCCTCCAATTACAATGTTTCTCATCCTTTTGCACTTATATTGAATACGGAGTATGCACCTTTAGAGCAACGCTTACGAACTTTTAGTACTCGTATGCGCAAGGTACCGGAATATTATCAAGCTGCTATGCATAACATCCGCAGGCCCGCCGCCCCTCAACTGGCACTGGCTATCCAGCAAAATGAAGGGGCCATGGAAGTGTTCGGTGAAGAGACAGAAAAGAAAGCAGTAAACAGCCAATTGTTCGACGATGAAAAAGCAGTTTTCCAACAGCGCCTGGAAGTAACTCGCGAGGCTATCCAAGGCTATATTACATTCCTGAAGAAACTACAAAAAAAACTGGAAAAAACTGGAAAATTCCGCGATTTTCGTATTGGCGAAAAACTCTACGAGGAAAAATTCAATTTTGACATCCAGATTGGTATAAGTGCAGCCGAACTTTACGAGCTTGCAATGGAAGAAAAGATATTAGTTCGAGATAAAATGCTAGAGCTATCAGAAAAACTCTGGCCCAGATATTATCCTAAAGAAGCCCCACCTTCAGATAAGCAACTCAAGATCCAAAAGGTACTAGATAAACTATCCGAACACCATGCCACAAAATATACTTTTAAGGAGAAGGTTGAACAACAAATTCCAGAATTAGCCACTTTTGTAACTAAGAATAACTTGCTTACACTGGATAAAGGCAAACCTCTGATTGTACGCACCACTCCACCTTACCTTCAAGGTTTTGCTGTTGCCTCCATCAATGCTCCTGGACCTTACAATAAGAATGCCATTACCTATTACAATGTAATGCCTATGGCACAGCTCAGCGACAATCAAGCTGACAGCCTGCTACGAGAATACAATAACTACACCCTGCAGATCCTCAATATCCACGAGGCCATCCCGGGACACTATACTCAGTTGGTTTATGCCAACCAATCCCCCAGCCTTATAAAAAGTATTCTAGGTAATGGAGCCATGATCGAGGGGTGGGCTGTCTATGCTGAGCGTATGATGTTAGAAGCTGGATATGGTAATTTTTCTCCAGAATTGTGGCTGATGTATTACAAGTGGAACCTGCGCACTATCACCAATACAATCCTGGATTATGAAGTTCAAGTAAAAGGCCTTAATGAAGCCGATGCACTTAAGCTGATGATTCAAGGCGCATTCCAACAGCAGGCTGAAGCTGAGGGCAAATGGCGGCGAGCCACCTTGAGCCAAGTACAGTTAACCAGTTACTTCGCGGGTTACACTGACATACTTTCTCTGCGTGATGAAATAAAGCAGAAACTCGGGAAAAAATTTAATTTAAAAGAATTTCACGAAGAATTTCTCAGCTTTGGTAATGCACCTGTACCGATAATTCGAGAGCTAATGTTGACCCAGCTGGAGGAGACGGGATCTATTTGAACCAAATACGTTTTAGAGCTCTAACTCTCGTTCTTCTGGCAATACCCAATAGATTCCCAATGAAAAGTACCCAGCAAAAAATCAAACAGGGGGATAGTCAAATTAAAGTTACATTGATTCATCAAGTTACGTTGATGATGTATACGATGTAGTTGAGCCAACTCACGCAGAACGGGAACTCGATGAAACCAATGATCCAGAGGCTGGTGGTATCCCAAGTGCAACAATTCATAACCCAAATGATTTACTACAATAGTCACAATCAAGAGGTAAGCAGCATCCATCGACAAGAAAATAGAAAAAAAATACCCTAAACTCGGGGCTATCACTAAAGCAAGAGTTGCCGTTAAGTAAGTAGGGAAAAGTACTATCCTCCAGTCTCTGGTAGTATCAATTGAAAACAGGGGCGGAGAGAAAAAACTGTGATGATCCCCAGTATGTCTGCGATAAAAAACTCCTGCAATTCTAATTTTTTTATGACCAGCCCAACGATGACTTGCGTATTCAGAAAAGTTATATAGAACAACTCCTACGGGGATCACTAATAACTCCCAAGGTTTTAACATATCCAACTGAAATATGCAGTAAATACAAACTCCGACGCCAATAGCCAGAATACCCGATAGATGAAACCACCCGCTGTAACGGCTCTTCACTCGTGCCCGGTACCCGGCTCTGAAAGTAGCCGCATCGTGATTGATCGACATATCTGCTCCTTTTTATTAGAGTTGGTATTCCGTAAAACTATATAAACAATCAGAATCAGGCTGTTTGATCACATCTCTCTAGAAGTGATGTAAAGGGTGCCTCTCATCAATTGCATTAGCAAATTTAAGAATTTGATTGACCAGAAATATAATCAGGCGGATGATTGAATTCTAATAAATAATAATTAACAGCATTATTTGTGAGATTGATAATGTCGAGTCATCTCAGATCAATGGACTTGAATTTACTGCCTGTATTTGATGCCCTGATGGTCGAACGTAACCTGACTAGGGCTGCAGTAAAGCTACACATGAGCCAACCTGCAGTAAGTGCCGCTTTAAAGCGCTTGAGATCCACCTATAACGATGCCCTTTTTATCCGCACCGCAAAAGGGCTACGCCCTACCGAGCGTGCCCTGTCACTACACCCTTCCATTCACACCGCTCTTGGAGCAGTGAGATCCAGCTTTCAGCAGCTCGACTTTGAACATCATGAGGCAGAAAGGGATTTCTCGATTGTTCTACCCGATGTGGTGGAAACCCTTATGATCCCAGGACTCAGTGCCTGGCTACGAGAGTATGCACCTGGGATAAGGCTCACAATATTGCCTGACGAATCAGAGATGACTTCCAGAATGGTAAGCAATGGTGAAGTCGACTTAATTATCGATTATTTACCATTAGAATCTCCCAATTACAGCAGCCTGATTATTGCCGAAGAGGAATTGGTGGTGATCGCAGGAGAGCATAATGAGAAGGTAGGAAAATCCATCTCTGAAGCGGATTTTCAATCAATACCACAAATATCATTGCTGAGGGGAAGCCCCGTAGGCTCACCGATGGAGAGGCTGGCCAGACCGAATAAATTGCAGCGCAATATTTGTCTGCGTGTCCCACACCTATCCTCCTTTCCTCATATAGTCGCCACCACCGATTTAATTGCCGTTGTACCCGCAAGGATGATGAAGTTCTCTCATTACCGAGCACTACCTGTTCGTACAATTGAGCTGCCTATGGACTTCCCCAAGGTCAGCCTGCAGCTGATTTGGCATAAGTCACAAACCAATAACCCCGCCCATCGCTGGTTAAGAGAAACCATTTTGCAGCTTTACCCAGAGCTGGGTATGTAGAGGCTTTTGGAGTGTGCTGCACCAGGATGAATCTAATTGAGGCATTAGGTTAGGCTTTTACTATGCCTGTTTACAGTGACTAGCTGAGAAGACAACCTAGTCCCGCCAAACTTAATCCCTAAAAGCTTGAAGACAAAAAAAGCCGGGAACCTCGCGGACCCGGCTTGTATAAATTGAGGCAGCCCTTAGACGACGCCCTCCTCAATTTTTGCCTTCCAGATCAACGGTCCAGTGGTATGCACAGACTCACCCTGGCTATCGACAGCTACGGTTACTGGCATGTCCTCCACCTCAAACTCGTAGATGGCTTCCATACCCAGCTCCGGAAAAGCAATTACCTTGGAGGCTTTAATCGCCTGAGCTACCAGGTACGCTGCGCCGCCCACAGCCATCAGGTATACCGCTTTATTGTCACGAATCGCTTCAATTGCCACTGGGCCACGCTCTGCCTTACCGATCATCCCTTGCAGGCCAGTCTCTTCGAGCATAGTGCGCGTAAACTTATCCATACGGGTCGCGGTAGTTGGGCCTGCGGGGCCAACCACTTCATCCCGCACAGGATCTACCGGCCCTACGTAATAGATAAAGCGGCCAGTCAGGTCCACTGGCAGCTTCTCCCCTTTCGCTAGGATATCCACCATTTTTTTGTGAGCGGCGTCGCGACCAGTAAGCATCTTGCCATTCAGTAGCAAGGTTTCACCGGGCTGCCAGCTCTGCACATCCTCTGCAGTGACGGTATCCAGGTTGACACGGCGAGTGTTGCTGCCAGCTTCACGAGTAATTTCCGGCCAGTCTTCCAGCTTCGGCGGAGTCTGGCACGCGGGGCCAGAGCCATCCAGAGTGAAGTGCGTATGACGAGTAGCGGCACAATTGGGAATAATCGCCACTGCCTTGTTAGCTGCGTGAGTAGGATAATCCTTAATCTTTACATCCAGGACAGTGGTCAGTCCGCCAAGCCCCTGAGCACCAATACCCAGTTTGTTTACGGAATCATATAACTCCAAACGAAGCTCTTCAGCACGGCTGGAGGCGCCGCGCTCTCGCAGCTCCTGAATATCGATAGGATCTAGGAGTGACTCCTTAGCCAGTAACATGGCTTTCTCAGCAGTACCACCGATGCCGATACCCAGCATGCCCGGCGGGCACCAACCAGCGCCCATCTGCGGCACCATCTTCAAAACCCAGTCCACTACGGAGTCAGACGGATTCAGCATGGCAAACTTGGTCTTGGCTTCACTGCCACCCCCCTTGGCCGCTACGTAAACTTCGACAGTATCACCGGGTACAATCTCGTAGTGGATAACCGCTGGAGTATTGTCACCAGTGTTTTTACGCGCGCCGTCAGGGTCATCAAGAATAGAAGCTCGCAGCACATTGCTGGCATTCTTATAGGCACGACGCACACCTTCGTTCACCATATCGGTGACACCCATTTCAGCGTCCCAGCGCACATTCATGCCCACTTTCAGCTTCACGGTCACAATACCCGTGTCCTGGCAAATGGGACGATGGCCTTCGGCGCACATACGTGAGTTGATCAGTATCTGTGCCATGGCGTCCTTGGCCGCCGGGTTGACCTCTTTCTCATAAGCCTTGTTCAGGGCCCGAATGAAGTCCTGTGGGTGGTAGTAAGAAATAAATTGCAGCGCGTCAGCCACGCTATCGATCAGATCATCCTGGCGGATAGTGGTCATACCCAACTCCGATTAACGTCTCAAGGCCGGCGATTCTACACGAAATGTAGGGTTATAGACCGGTTATTGATTTGGCAAGGGACTTGTTGATTTATCAGGGCAATAAAAAAGGGCGAACATAGGGTTCGCCCTTTTTTATTTCTCGCAATGCCTACATAGATGAGGCAGTTGGCTCGCTGGCCTGCAGGGAGCGAATTGCATCGCGCAATTGCACCAGATCTTTATTAACAGAGCGTCGATAAGCGTCGATAGACTCCACAGCTTCCTCATTAGCGCCGACACGCATAGTCAGGTCACTGCGCACAGAAGCTAGTTGTCGTTCCAAACGCGAAATTTTATCCGTCATCTCGCGCTTGCTGTCGGTGTTACTCTTGCGCAGCTCCGACAATGCAGTTTCAACAGCGGCAATCTTCTTCACACTGGCATCGAGGCTGCCCAGCTTGGTATTGAGTGCAGCAACCTGCTTCTTATTGGCTGCAACAGCTGCTTTATTTGCAGTGATACTCTTGCGGTTAGTATCGTAAGCAACACCCCAGAGTTTACGAATCTCAGAGGAGTTCTCTTTGGCTTTAGCATTTAGCACCTCAACAGATGCCGTGGATTCCTCGTCAGAGAGATTAAAACGCTTCTCCAGCTCGGCAATCCGGCTCTCCGCATCGGCAATACGGTTTTCGGCATTAACCAATTGAGTACGGCTCTCTTGCCACTGCTGGTAGAGAAAACCTGAAGCGGCAAGCCCGCCCATTGCGAGGACAAGTGCACACATACCGAGGAAGGAAAAACCTCCGCGGCGCTCTTCAACAATAACCTGCGGTTCAGTCGCCGTCTCACTCTCTCTTTGTGACCGTGGGTCCAGTGCTGGTTCAATAGCGGCGCTGCCGTCCAGTGTGGGCTCTCTGCGTTGCATGTATTAATACACCCGGTAGCTAAATCTGCTGAATTCGGTACCGGCTGGTTCAAAACAGCCCAGCCAGGTACCGGTAAATCGAATACTATGTGGCAATCAAAGCCAAGACAGATTCGTCGAATTCTGCGGCAGTTATACCAAAAATTGACGAAAAAGTAAGCGGCCACTGGTAAGAATAGACGACAGTCGCACACTGTCATCAATATACCCCCCCCTTGAGTTCGAGGAAATCGTCCCAAATTCCCCTATTCAATCGCGCCGGCTTAATTCTGGCATACGGCGCGTGTAGAATGCTCTCACCAATAACCCGAAAACAAAGGAAGGAAGACACCATGGCTTTCGAATTGCCCGAACTCCCCTACGCGATGAATGCCCTGGCCCCACATATCTCCGAAGAGACTTTGGAGTACCACTACGGCAAACACCACAAAACTTACGTAGATAAACTGAACGGCCTGCTGGAAGGCACCGCTGATGCTGACAAATCCCTGGAAGAAGTCATCAAGTCCTCCTCTGGTGGTGTATTCAATAACGCGGCCCAGGTGTGGAACCACACTTTCTACTGGAACTGCCTGAGCCCCAACGGCGGCGGCGAAGCCACTGGCGCAATCGCTGAAGCTATCACTGCCGCTTTCGGCAGCTTTGAAAAATTCAAAGAAGAGTTTACCACCAGTGCCGTTAACAATTTTGGCTCCGGCTGGACTTGGCTGGTGAAAAAGGCTGATGGCTCAGTTGCAATCGTGAACACCTCCAATGCAGCTACTCCACTGACCGAAGAGGGTGTAACTCCCCTGATGACCTGCGATGTGTGGGAACACGCTTACTACATCGACTACCGCAACCTGCGTCCGAAGTACATGGAAGCCTTCTGGAATCTGGTGAACTGGGAATTTGTAAACCAGAATTTCGCTTAATCGCGAGTTCACCTAAAAAGCGGGCCCTGTGCCCGCTTTTTTATTTTTGGTCAGGGCGCAACTGTGACACCGAAGTGGAGGGAAACTGCCTCTGGCCAAAAGCACCACAAGTGCGCACAATACCTTCTACTGTGCGCTTTGGAACTGCAAATTCCATAGCAACGAAAACCTAGAGAATGCCACTTGAGTGGCACAAAGTAGCAACGAACCTCCGAACACTGGGAATATGCTCATGAAGTTGAAACCGACCCTGATCGCAGCTGCCATAAGTGCTCTTGTTATCAGCGGCTGTGACCGCGGCAAACCGAACACAGCGGAGCAGAATATGACCGCTCCTGCAGCAGAAAGCAAAGCCTCACAAGACACCACTACCGAGGTAAGCCAGGAAGCCATCAAACAGGTTAACCAGATGTTCGAGGACTTCTTCCAGGAGCATCTTTCCCGCAGCCCAGAATTCAAAACATTCCTGGGCAAAAAAGAGGACTACGATAAGTGGGACGACCTCTCCCCGGAATTCGCCAAAGAAACCCTGGAAATTGACAAGCGTCAGCTGGCTGAACTAAACAAAATTGACCCCAGTAACCTGGACGAAGCCACCCGGCTGAGCTTGCGCTTGGCCAAGCGTAACCTGGAACAGGATATCGAGGGCTATAAGTGGCGCAACCACAGCTATCCCGTCAACCAGATGTACGCCACACACACCAGTGCGGCCTCCCTACTTATTAGCCAGCACCGCATTGACGATGTAAGTGATGCTGAGGCTTATATCGCGCGCCTGAATGCAATGCCCAAGTACTTCTCCCAGTTGGAAGAGAAACTGAAAGCCAATGCTGAAGCTGGCACCATTGTACCAAAATTCGTATTCCCCTACGTAATCAGTGATTCGCAAAACCTGATCAATGGTGCACCTTTTAACGGTGATAAAGACAGCCCTCTGTTTGCTGACTTTAAAGGCAAAGTAGAAAAACTGGATATTGGCAAAGAGCAGAAACAAGCACTCATCGACAAAGCCAGTACCGCGCTGAAAGAGAGCACGGGCCCCGCCTATGAAAAACTGATCGGCTATTTGCAGGAGCTTGAGAAAAAAGCCACCACCGACGACGGCGCCTGGAAACTGGCTGATGGTGAGGATTTCTACAAATTCCGCCTGGGTGTATACACCACTACCGACATGACTGCTGATGAAATCCATCAGACAGGTCTCAAAGAAGTTGCACGTATCCACGACGAAATGCGTGAGATCATGCGCAAAGTAAAGTTCGAGGGTAACTTGCAGGAATTCTTCGAATTCATGCGAACCGACAAGCAGTTCTACTACCCCACTACAGAGGAAGGTAAGGCGGAATACCTGGAGAAAGCCACCGCTATTATCGACACCATGAAGGGGCGTTTGGATGAGCTGTTTATTACCAAGCCCAAAGCTGAACTTGATGTAAGAGCTGTTGAGCCATTCCGTGAAAAATCTGCCGGCAAAGCCTTCTATCAGCGCCCTGCTCCAGATGGGTCCCGTCCCGGCATTTACTACGCCAACCTCTACAACATGTCAGATATGCCCACCTATCAAATGGAAGCACTGGCTTACCATGAGGGTATCCCCGGCCATCATATGCAGCTCTCTATCGCCCAGGAGCTTCAGGATATTCCAAAATTCCGCAAATACGGTGGCTACACGGCCTATACCGAGGGCTGGGGGCTCTACTCAGAGCTGGTTCCCAAGGAACTGGGTTTCTATGAAGACCCCTACTCTGACTTTGGTCGCCTAGCTATGGAGTTGTGGCGCGCAGGCCGCCTGGTTGTGGATACTGGCCTCCACGCCAAGAAATGGACTCGCGAACAAGCCATCGACTACTTGGTGGAAAATACCCCCAACCCAAAAGGCGATGTAGTTAAGGCTATCGAACGCTATATCGTCATGCCCGGCCAGGCGACCGCTTATAAAATCGGCATGCTCAAGATTGTCGAGCTGCGCGAGAAATCCAAGGCAGAGCTTGGTGACAAGTTTGATGTTCGCGGCTTCCACGACACTATTCTAGCCAATGGTGCAGTGCCACTTGATGTACTGGAAGAGCTCGTGAATGAATGGGTCGCACAAGTGAAAGCGAATAGCTAGCTTCATATAACAAAAGTAACTCCAATAAAAAGGCCGCTCATTGAGCGGCCTTTTTATTTTATGGGTACGAAAAAGCATTACCCTTTTTTCATTGTGATCCAGCTGTCCACCTGCTGCTCAAGCACTGCCAATGGCAAGGCTCCATTAGTTAAGACCACGTTGTGGAACTGTCGAATATCAAAGTCGCCACCCAATTTTTCACGGGCCCTTTCACGCAGCTCCAGGATTTTCAACATTCCTGCTTTATAAGCCAGGGCTTGGCCCGGCATCACAAGATAACGTTCAATTTCAGTGGTAACCTCAGTTTCTGTCATACCAGTTTTTTCCACCATATACTCGATTGCTTCCTCACGACTCCAGCGTTTGTGATGCAAGCCGGTATCCACAACCAATCGCACAGCACGAAACATTTCCGCCTGCAGTCGACCCAGGTCATCATAGGGGTTTTCCTGGAAACCAGCCTCCTTCGCTACCTGCTCAGCATAGAGGGCCCAGCCTTCGGCATAGGCAGTAAATAAACCCATTTTTCGGAAAGTGGGAACCCCCTGTAATTCCTGGGCTATCGCCAATTGAAAATGATGGCCGGGAACAGCTTCATGATAGGCCAAAGTGCGCATGCCAAACTTCTTGGTTTCATGAACATCTCGCAAGTTTGCATAAAATACACCGGGGCGAGAACCATCCATAGCCGGGGGATTATAATAGGCGCCGGGAGCCCCCTGCTCCTTAAATTCAGGCACACGACGAACTTCAACACCCATCGCCGGCTTTATATCAAAGTAATCTCCCAAGCCCGTATTTACCTCATCAATCATCGCTTGATAATCGGCTATGATCTGCTCACGCCCCTGATCAGAATCCTCATAGAGGAACTGGGGGTCATTATTAATCCCCGCGAAACGCTCACTGATACTGCCGCTATCCTGGCCTACCGAGGCGAAAATTCGGCTCATCTCCCCTTCAATACGAGCAACTTCCTCAAGACCAATACGATGCAAATCCTCCGGTTTCAAATCAGTGGATGTATGACTGCGCACTTGGTAAGCGTAAAATTCATCACCATCCGGTAATGCCCAAACCCCATTATTTTCATAGACCTGTGGTTGCAACTCACGGTAATAAGCGATCAGGCTTTTATATGCAGGATAAACTTCCGCATCAATCAAAGCCTCACCCCTACCCAGAATACGTGTGCGCTCCTGCTCCGGTAATCCTTCAATTTTCCCTAAGCGCTCTTGCAAAGAGGTAAAGAGGATATTTTCATGAGCAGGAACAGCAATAAAACCCTGCATCTCCTCCAATACACTATCGATAACAAAGCGAGGGGGTAGAATTTTTTTCTGTTCACGGATTCTTAACCCGTCAAGCACCTGGGAGAACTTTCTATCAACCTCGCTTAGCCGGGAGAGATAATACTCTGCCTCTTTGACATTATTGATCTGGTGTACTTCGGCAAGAAATTCGGGCAAGCTATTTTGTACCCCAAACATCTGGTTAAGCGGATAATTATGATGTTTCCACCGCTCTCCCTCCACCATATTGCCAAGAAAGTGAGCAAACACATCGTATGAAATTGCCTTCTGCCCGTTTAGCTCCCCGCGGTTATACCCCTGCAGCACTGCCAGCTCATCTTTAATCATTTGCATCTGGCGTTGCTGTTCTTCTTCAGAAACATCATCCAGGTGAGCATTGTGCCCATCGATACCAAATTGCTCCAACACCCGCAGTTGGGAGAGAATCTCTGGACTGGTGCTGCCGAGCTTAATAAAAGCACGCTCGAAATACACATTGATAGACCAGGGTTTAAAATAGATCGCATTGACAGCAAAGACCGATACTGCTACAACCCCGAGTAATAGTATCCCGCCTAACCATTTGGATATCCTTTTTATCATTATCTTCTCCTCCTAACTTGTGACTCCATTCTCACTCTATAATGAGGTCTGGCACAACCGCTCTGGCTTTTTAGTGCGACGAATAAGTAGAATTGAGCGACAAAACACCAACTGAAAATCAATTTAGGTAAGTAGCCACTTGAAAAGCCCCGACTTAAATAAAACCCAACTGGCACCAAGGAACAAGTAATTTGGCAATCAATATGTAAATATTGATAACATCAATAAGAGTTAAACAGCTAAATAAAAGCAATATTCAGAAATACCAGGCCATACTGTCTCTAGACAATAACCTTCTTGAATTTTTCACTCAGAAAAAACAATCAAAAGAAACTAAAACCCCAAGCCACCCAACATATAAGAAAGATGAAAAAAAGACCCTGAAAAAAATCTAATAACTTGAAACAAAAGAAATTAATATATCAATTGCACCTTAACCAAGAATCCAAAAATTAAATTTTAATAGGGGATTCAAAATCACTGGGCTTTAACGCTAGGAGAGAGCAGCTAACTTTTTGTAAGATATTCTCTGCGGTATTACCCATAATAAATCCAGGTATTCCTGCGCGCCCCACCGTTCCCATCACCAACAAATCAAGCTTTTCCTCATCGATTAGCAGCGGGATATAGTTATCAGGATGGGCAATCACGTGATGGACCTGTATGTCTCCACCAATGCCCGATGCACGGATCAGCACATCCAGCTTCGAGCGATGTTGGGATCGCGCGGCCTCGGTAGCCTGATCCAATTCCTCTTCAGAAGCACTGAGCGGAAAATGGCGGCGCAGATACTCATCCACGTCATAGTCCCAGCAGGAAATTACATGTAGGGTGCCACTGCAGCTATCCGCCAATACCCTAGCCCAGCGCAACAGGCGAATTGCCAGATCATAAGTACTAGCCGCATCGGTCTCTGGGTCTATTGCCACTGCAACCCGAATATCAGTGTGAGTACGCTCTATCGGCCGACATAACCAAACCGGACAAGGGCATTTACGTAATAATTCCATATCAATAGCTTTAAAACCCTTACGCTGGGTGCGCCCTTCTACATTCTTAATGACCAAGTCATAGCCCCCGGTAAGAACCCGACGAATCACCCGTTCGGCGGGGCGTGGACCGCAGTCAGATTCTATTTCCAGTTTTACCTGGTCCTTGGGCAGGTTCATCCTCTCCTGGGCTGAAGCAATCTCCCCCCTTACCCGCTCCAGCATGGCCTTTTCACACAACTCACCAAAATCCTCAAAACCTTCAGGTACTGCAGGGCACACCAACAAAACCTTAATATCCGCATGGTTATTGCGAGCAACTGCAAATGCCTGCAATAAGCCGCTACTTTCATCTTCCGCAGCGTGACTCACATAGAGGATTCTATGAACATTTGGCATATCAATCTCCTCTGGCTGTGAGCCTCGGAAGTAAGCAGGGACAGCAATTTACGCACGAGCCCCAAGGCCGTCACCACTTGATATTGTGGGGCGAGGGAAAATCAAAGAAAAAGGACCAATAAGGGCATCTGATGGATCTGAGAAAAGATCCGGGAGTAGAATATTTTTGTAGATAAACTACCGGCGCAGTGTGGCGCCGGTCAATCCTCTAACCAATTAGATATCCAGCACTTGCTTCACAAAGGGGATGGTGATTTTGCGCTGTGCCATCAGGGAAGCTCTATCCAACTGCTCCAAGCACAGAAATAAGGCCCGGGTATCCCTAGGGGCGCGGTGTAATATGTATTGGGCCACATCCTCAGGCAAATCAAAACCACGCAAGCGGCTGCGCCTGCGCAGTGCAGCTACCTTATCCTTATCGTTCATGGGTTGTAGCTGGAATACCAGAGCCCACTGAAGACGTGACTGCAAGTCCGCGAGGGCAATGTCCATCCCCCGGGGGGACTTACGCGCCCCAAGCAACAGCTGCCTGCCACTATCCCTAACCCGATTGTATAGGTGGAACATCGCCGTCTGCCACTGTGGCTGCCCCTCCAAAAGGTGCAGGTCATCAATACAAACCAAATCCAGCTGCTCAAGGCCATCCAAAAGCACCAGAGGGTCCATCGCCATCAGCTCAGCCATAGGCAGGTATTGGAACGTACGACCATTGGCCTCGGCACTTTGGCAGGCCGACTGTAACAAATGGCTGACACCACTACCGGCCTCCCCCCAGATATACACTGCCGACTCGGGGTTCTGCCCACTTGCAAACGACTGAAGCATGGCTACAACCTGACGGTTGGGGTCCATCTCAGACAGATAGAAGTTATCGAAAGTGGCATCGTCCCGGAGGGAGACGCCCAGTGGCAACTGCTGCGGAATACTCATCTCAGTCCCAGCGATAACGCAACGGATTGTCAGCACTGCCCAGTGGGGCACGGTTTCCACTCAGGTCGATGGGGTCCCCGTGGCCCTGTGCCCTCAATTTATGGTTTAGTGCTAGGGCATCACGTAAATTGCGCATCCCCACAGAGGTGACCAAGGCCAAGCGCGCTCGATCGCTCTCTACTGAGAGCAGCTGAGCACTGCTCACCTGAGCCAACCCCTGCAGGTAAGCCAAAGCTTCGGTATAGTCGGCAAAACTACCAACACCAGACAGTTCAACAATCACAGCTCCAGATTCAGCATCCTGTCCTTCTGGGCGCACCGCATAGCGCTGGGCTAACAAGTTAGCCATCTGGTTAACCCCTCGTAAGGCCACCTCTTCCAAAGAACCACCATTACTGTCGAACGCATAGCTGCGCCCACCGTGTAACAGCAGCCAATCTGCCTGCCAGCGGCGGCCGGAAGCCTGCAATAGGCGCCCCATCAGAGTAGCATCGGGTCGGTAGCGAAAACCCGCACGTTCGGCAGCTGCCTCGTCTTGAGCCCAGAGGGACCCTAAAGGCATATTGCGCTGATCGTTGAGATCCATCACCGGGAAATCCAGTGGAACGCCCCGCTCTATGGCCATAGCGTCAAGCACAGAGAATAATTCTGGAGCATCTTCTTCACGCAGGACACTGCGGCCATCTTGCAGTGTATCTACGGCCAGCCAGACTAAAGTGCCTGGGCGGTTATTTGGCCACATAGGTAAACCCAGCTGGTGAACTTGCCTGGAGACAGCCTGGGGGTCAAAAGAGAGATGAAGATAAAGCTGATTGTTCTCGCTAGTGTAGCGATAGCCCTGTACTAACTGTTGAGCCTTTGGCAGGAGCGATTGCAGATTGGGGTTACTGCCAATAGCGGCATCCCCTGTAACCCGCACAAATACCCGCTCGAGTCCCCGGCTACCCGCAGCCGCACGGTCTGTAGCGCCACGACTGGGCACGGTTTCAACCACTTCGTATAGATCCGAGATAACTCGAGCCTGGACTGGCAGGCTTAGCGCACCGAAAAGCAGTGCCAGTAACTGCAACACCAATCCCTGCCGGAGCAGCTTGTGCATAGGATTTCTCTCCAAACCTCATTCCACCCCGTGAGCTTGCACGAAATTGTTATTGATGCGCAAGACGCCAAAATCCACGGTTAGGATAAAAATTGGGGCTATTGTATCAGCGTCGGCGACTTCTCTCAGCCCCGAGTTCTCACTATTCGTGTATTTCAACAGGCCAACATGGAGATAAATTCCATAATCGCCTAATGAGATGCCGCCAGGGCGTGGCTACTGAGGCAAGACCCGGCTAGAATACGCGCCCTTCGAATACCCACCGCAGGAAGAATCATGAGCGATTCCAAGCCGCAATCCACTCAATCATCCCTCTCCTATAAAGATGCCGGAGTCGATATCGACGCGGGTAACGCCCTGGTAGAGCGCATCAAACATGTAGCCAAACGCACCTCCCGGCCAGAAGTAATGGGCGGCCTGGGCGGTTTTGGCGCCCTTTGCCAATTGCCCTCTGGCTATAAAGAGCCCGTATTAGTTTCTGGCACCGATGGTGTGGGAACCAAACTACGCTTGGCAATGGACTTGGGTATCCACGACAGCATCGGCATTGACCTGGTTGCCATGTGCGTCAACGACCTTGTCGTCGCAGGCGCTGAGCCCCTGTTCTTCCTCGATTACTACGCTACCGGCAAACTCAATGTAGATATCGCCACTGAGGTAGTCTCTGGAATTGGTAAAGGTTGTGAGCTGGCCGGCTGTGCACTGGTAGGTGGCGAGACCGCCGAGATGCCAGGCATGTATGAGGGCGACGACTACGACTTGGCCGGATTCTGTACGGGAGTGGTGGAAAAATCAGAAATCATCGACGGCAGCAAAGTCAAAAGCGGCGATATTTTGATCGGTCTCTCTTCCAGTGGCCCTCACTCCAATGGCTACTCACTGATCCGAAAAGTACTGGAAGTCAGCAGTGCCGACCTGGAAGAGGCTGTTGGCGGAGAAACCCTGGCCAAAGCCTTAATGGCGCCCACTCGTATCTATGTCAAGAACCTGCTGCAGCTGATGAAGAGTGTCCAGGTTAATGCCCTCAGCCATATCACCGGCGGCGGCCTGCTGGAAAACCTGCCCCGTGTTCTTCCTGAAGGGTGCCTTGCGCGCGTTGACGTTAGCAGCTGGGAAATGCCGGCGGTATTTCGCTGGCTGCAGGGCGCAGGCAATATCGACCCACGCGAAATGTACCGCACATTCAACTGCGGTGTCGGCATGGTAATTTGTGTACCTGCTAATCAAGCTGATAAAGCTCTGGAAACCCTCAAACAACTGGGTGAGGAAGCCTTTGTAGTGGGCAGCATTGAAAATGCCGTTGAGGGCTCGGAAGCTGTTGAACTGGCAGGCTTATAATGACTCAGGGTGTATGCAAAGTTACCGTTTTGATCTCCGGCAGTGGCAGTAACCTGCAAGCGCTATTGGATGCCTCGGCAAAAACCGACGCGCCCTTTTCTATCTGCTCAGTTATCAGTAATAAATCTGGGGCCTACGGCCTGACTCGAGCCGCCGAAGCTGGCGTCTCATGCTCAGTGATTGATCATCGGGAGTTCTCCAGCCGAGAGGATTTTGACCGTGCTCTGATTTCCGAGATCGACAGCCAACAAACAGATCTGGTAGTCCTGGCCGGTTTCATGCGCATCCTGACACCGGAGTTTGTACAGCACTACAGCGGGCGCCTACTCAATATTCATCCTTCCCTGCTGCCAAAGTACCAGGGCTTACACACCCACCAGCGCGCCCTGGATGCCGGTGATTGCGAGCACGGCGCTACCGTGCACTTTGTTACCGAAGAACTGGATGGGGGCCCAGCCATCATCCAGGCTGTAGTCCCTATAAAAGATGGGGATACAACAGAGTCATTGGCCAAGCGGGTTCAAGTGCAGGAACATGCAATATACCCAATGGCAGTTACCTGGTTCGCAGAGAAAAGGTTGCATATGCACGGTGATCGCTCCCAGTTGGATGGCGAACTCCTACCCCGTAGCGGAGCCAAACTAAACAGCTGAGACCTGTTATTAGCTGGCGGGGTAAAAGTCCTTCAATGTACTTTGCCAGTCCCGCCGGCTAATATTCAAGGAGACTCAGTATTAGTGGGGCTCAGCCGTGCGTTTTTTAGTTTCCTCTCTATTTCTTTTTCTACTCACCAGCCAAACCCTGGCCAACCAATTAGAACCCTTTAAAGCGACCTATACTGCGCGCTTCAATGGTATCAGCGTCACCGCCACCCGCGAGCTCACAGGCCAGCAGGGCAATTGGCGACTGGATTTCAGCACCAACACCCTATTTGCCAGCATCAAAGAGTACTCCCGCTTTACCAGTGAGAACGGCCACATAACTCCCTACCATTACGAATATCGCCGCAAAGGACTGGGCCGTAATCGCGGCACTGTGCTCAATTTTGAACCAGACAAGGGCATGGTACTCAATGTTTCCAATCCCGAAAGGGATTTGAAAGATGTACCTCCACATATTCTCGATAAGGTCAGCTACCAGTTGCAACTGACAATGGATGTCGCCGCAGGCAAAGAAGACCTCCAGTACGAAATTGCCGATGGCAAGAAGATTCGCAAATACACTTTTGCCCGAGAAGGCACTGAAACCCTGGATACCCCGATGGGGGAAATCGAGACAATTAAAGTGCGCAGGGTTCGGGATGCCGACTCTGCAAGAGAGACAACAGTCTGGATTGCCCCCCAGTGGAACTATGCGTTAGTGAAGCTTGTTCAAAGAGAGGAAAATGGTAAAAAATACCAAATCACCATGACAAATCTATCCATTAATGGAAAAAACGTCAGCTCAGGCCAATAAAAAACCAGTTCCCCGCGAGGCAAAAAAAAATCTATTCATTTGATGGATTTTTGCCTCCTTTCTCATTATAAAGTGACTCCTTTCCCTTGCTCAGGCAGTTTTCTATTGCCTAACTTTTCCAGTAAGGGATTTGCTATGAAATCGGAAGGTATCTATATAAGTCTAACGGCCTTCCTTCCATGTAACGGCATTTATTCAAATGCTGCATATGGTTTTCAGTAATCAGCAGACTTAGAGATGGGCTCTCATGAATAAGAAATACCTGCGACACGCAGTTCTGGCCGCAGCAATCGGCTCCGTTTCCCAAGGCGCAATGGCAGCAGGTTTCTACCTGCAGGAAACCAGCGCATCTGGCCTAGGCCGCGCCTTCGCCGCCGAAAACACCATCGGTGACAATGCCTCTATCCTCGCACGCAACCCCGCGGGCTCTGCGCTGTTTGACACCTACACTATTTCAGGTGGCCTTACTTACGTAGACCCCAATATCGACGTATCTGGCGATGTTACTTATTTCGGGCCAATCCCGGGCACCCGGACCACTGTTCGGGCTGATGCCGACGATTACGCTACCAGCGCATGGATTCCCAACGGTTATTTAGCCGCACCGATCAACGATGAGTGGTCTTGGGGCCTGGCCATGTATACAGATTTTGGCCTTGAGACTGACTTCCCCGATAGCTTTCCAGCGGCTGCCATTGCAAACCAAACTGAGCTGCTGACAGTCAATATCCAGCCCTCTATTGCTTACGATATTAATAACACCTTTAGCATTGGCGCTTCTATCAATTTCCTGTACGCCGATGCAACCCTGAAGACCAATATACCGACAGACTTTGTTCTTGACCCAATCTTCAGTAATCCTGCGGTCTTAGGCAGAGGCCTCTCTGGCGCTTCCGTTCTTAAGATTGAGGGCGATGGCTGGGATGTTAGCTGGACCTTAGGTGCATTGTGGCGCATCAGTGATAATACCCGCGCCGGCATTTCTTACCATGCCAAGTACGATCCCAAACTCAAAGGGGATGTGAGTTCCGACTTAATACCTCCCCCCCCTGCCGCGCCATTTGATGACACCAGCGGCAACCTCACGTTAGATCTGCCGGATACTTTGGAGTTGGGTTTCTACCACCGCTTCGACAACCAATGGGCAGTTGCAGTTGGCTATATGTGGACCAACTGGGAAGAGTTTGAGCGTCTCGAAGCCTTTATCCCAAGCGCTGGTGAGGGGTTCAATCCTCTACTCATCAAAGAAGAAAACTTTAAAAGCGGTTCACGCTTCAGCCTCGCTGGCGAGTATTTCTACAATGATGATATTACCGTGCGCTTCGGCTATGCCTATGACCAAGGTGCAGCGCGCGATGGTTTCAATCGTCACGAGCAAGAAGAAATTCTTGCCACTACTGGCCTGGACCTCCCCATCACCTGGCGCACATTATCCATTCCAGACACCGATCGTCAGTGGCTCACGCTTGGTGGAACCTATCAATATAATGAAAAGCTGAGCGTAGATGCCGGCATAGCTTACATCTGGGGTGACGACGAGAGAATTCAGGAATATACACCAATCCCCGTTCCGACCTACTACGATGGCGGCACGACCAAAACAGAGGCCTGGCTGTTCAGTGCAGCTATTAACTACCGCTTCTGATTAGCAAGTCCCCACGAAAAAAAGGCTCTACCTCCGGTAGGGCCTTTTTTGTTTACAGACCAACAAAAGACACCCGCTTCAAGCCCCCAAAGCCTTGCCTATACCACCACAGCCCCGACCTTAAAAAAAGGGGGTAGATAACCATCCAGGCAAATTTGCTATAAACACCCCTCAAGTTAATTAAATTCAAATCTCTGTCTAACCCAAAAATCCAACGCCAACAATTTTGCTTGTCGATTAAATTCTACCAATGACTCTCAACAAAAAGCGGCCACTAGAACCACCCCTCTTTCTTTGTTGTGACCATGACCTGGAACAGGGAGCAAGCAAAATAGTAACAACTGAAATTCCACCTTGAACCCGATTGCAATGAACAACCTACTGAGGGCACTAGAAGTTTAGGCGAACCGAGCACCACTGGCAGCAGTACCGGATCTATACCCCGGCACCAGCCCGATCAAACAAAAATCAAAACCGAAAACAACCAAGCAACAAGAGTAAAATCATGAAGTTAATAGCAGTATTTTTCTTGTTATTCTTAAGCTTCGATATCTCGGCCTTCACCATGGGAGATGCCATCAATATAGCTGGCCGACAGCGGATGCTGTCTCAGCGTATCACCCAGACGTATATCCTCCGCGGAATACAGCCCAGTGCGGAGCGCCACAAAAAAGTCTTTTCAAGGTCCCTCCAGGAGTTCAAGCGAAACCACGAAAAACTAAGTAACTTTCAGGGCGCGGAAAAAATCGAAACCCAATTAATAAAAGTGCAAAAGGAGTGGGAAAAATTTGAAAAAATCGCCCTCCAACCCACCAGCAAGGAAAGCGCTACTAAGCTGTTTGAACGGAGTGATGAACTCCTGTCTGAAACCCATGCTTATGTTGTGAAGCTCCAGCAACTTGCACCGGATAATAGCGCTGAGTTAATTAACATCGCAGGTCGGCAACGCATGCTCTCCCAGCGCATAGCCAAAAACTATGCTGCTAAACTCTGGGAAATTTCCCAAGATAATGCCAGTAGCGGTCTGCAACAGGATCTTTCCGAGTACTCCAACCGCCTTAACCAGCTTCTGGAAAGCCCACTCAACACACCCGAAATCACCCACAATCTGCGCAAAGCTCAGGATCACCTAAATTACGCCAGTCGCGGGTTCGAAGGAGAGATGAAAATATCTGAGAAGCGCCAGATTCAAGTAATTACAGGCACTACCGATCTAATGCTGCGCAATATGAATGTGATTACTCAGCTGTATGCCAAATTATTGGATTCAAGCACAACTTTATAAGAACAGAGGATGCAATTGGAAGAATACTCCAGAAAAGCTTTGAAGAAACCATCGGAACAATAAGAAAGGGGGGAGCCCCCCTTTCTTAATTAGTGCGCTAATACGCTATTGGATAACCAGCAGATTACCAGCCGCACTGACGCCCCTGGTTTTGCTCTTCCAGATAGGCCATCAAAGGCTGGAAGTAATCGATAATTGCCGAGGCATCCAGATCGCGCTGGCCAGTCAGAGCTTCCATTGCATCGGGCCAGGGCTTGCTTGCACCCATAGCCAACATGGTGCGCAACTTCTCGCCCGCTTCATCATTTTTGTAAATAGAGCAACGATGCAGCGGCCCGGTTTCACCAGCGGCCTCACAGAGTGCACGATGGAACTGGAACTGCTGAATACGCGCAAGGAAGTAGCGGGCATAAGGCGTATTACCTGGAATGTGGTACTTGGCACCCGGGTCAAAATTCGCTTCGGTGCGCTCTACTGGAGCTTCAATACCCTGGTATTCCTCACGCAATTTCCACCATGCCTTGTTGTAATCGGAAGGCTGCACTTCGCCATTAAATACCTGCCAACGCCATTTATCTACCAACAAACCAAAAGGCAGGAAGGCAATCTTATCCAGCGCCTGCTGCATCAGGTAGCCAATATCCTTACTCTCGTCCGGCACCTCATTCATCAAGCCGATTTCTTTAAGGTACTTCGGGGTAATAGATAGCGCGATAGTGTCGCCAACAGCTTCATGGAAACCATCATTGGCACCCTCTTTGTAGAGGAAAGGCTGGTCCTTATAGATGCGCTGGTAGAAGTTATGGCCCAATTCATGATGGATTGTAACCAGGTCTTCACCAGTCTTGTTGATACACATCTTGATACGAATGTCGTCCTGACCATCCATATTCCAGGCACTGGCATGACATACCACATCCCGATCCTGGGGCTGGGTGAACTGTGAGCGCTCCCAGAAAGTATCAGGTAGCGGCTCAAAGCCAAGAGAGGTGAAGAACTTCTCACCCACCTTCACCATATCCTTCTCGCTCATGCCAGAGTCAACAACGAGCTGAGTCAGGTCATAAGGCGCTTGCATGTCCTCGTCTTTAACCAATTCATAGATATTGCCCCATTCCTGAGCCCACATGTTACCGAGCAAATGTGCCGGAATTTTGCCCTGGGCAGGTGCAACCTCATCGCCATAATGCTCATTCAGTTTGGCACGCACATGGCAATGCAGAGCCTCATACAAAGGCTTCACCTTATTCCACTGCGTATCCATATCAGCTGCGAAAGCATCCGGTTTCATATCGTACTTGGAGCGCCAGAAAACACTCAAGTTGTCATAGCCCAGCTCTTTGGTACCGGCGTTGCCGATCTCAACCTGGCGCTCATAAAGTGGCTTCATTGGAGGAGAGACTTTGCGCCAACCGACCCAAAGATCCTTGAGTAGTTCAGGGTCGCGATTGGTGGCCATCATCTGACCCATTTCGGTCAGGGTATAGCACTTCTCATCCCCCGACTCCTCACGGCAGTATTTGCCAGCGCCATACATACCCTGCATCTTCGAGCCGATTTGAGCCAATTCGGAAGTTAATGCCGGATCCTTCGGAGCTGGGAATACCAAGCCCTGCTTCAACATAGTCAGCTTGCGGCGGGTATCTGCATCCAGTTCCAGGTTATTGAACTTAGCTGCTTCGGAGGCCAGTTCCACGGCCAGGGTCGTGTAACGCTCACTGGCGAGCGCTTCAACGTACTGGGAGTCCATATTGATGTAAGTCGAGGCCAACCAGGCTGCATGGCTCATCTCCTGGGCCATTTTTTCCAGGCGCGCCTGGGCGCCATCCAGGAACGCCTGGGCATCTTTGGCTGTCAGCTGGCCTTGTTCTGCCGCCGGACTTTCTGCAGTAGCCTGAGCCACATCAATATTTTTCGGAGCCTGTTGGCCATCGTCGCAAGCAGACAGCGCCACCGTAGTGGCGATGGCGAAAGCAATTTTCTTCATCTTCCCCTCAGATAATCATTATTGGGCCTGGTTATAACTGACGCCGTTTATAGCATAAGCTTCATATTGTCATCGACGTCAGGCGCAATTTGAAAGCCCAGTTCGACACAAAATACCTTTTTTTGCAGATTTTCCGGGGGAAAATACGGCTCAAAACCAGTCAGTTCGCGAGGTCTCAAGAAGCTTACTTAGCAACGGGGAAAGAAGATCTAAAAGAAAATAGAAGGGAAAGACTGAGAAGATGGAGGCAGCCCAACCAGCAACACCCTCGGCACATGATACCACTGCTACCGTTGCTCCCTTCCGGGCCTGGCGGGGTTCACAGCTGCTCATTGCGAGGGGACCGGAAGGGCCGCCACAACGATCTTCGGTGCATCCGAAGAGGGCGCGATTATAGAGGCATAAAGGCGCAAGTTCCAGCCCTATTAACAGGTTATAATAGACGTCTAGTATTTTACCCCTTCAATAGAGTTACTCATGCACCTTTTTGTCGATAATTTGACCAATGTTGACTTCAGCTACCTGGACCATGAACGCGGGTTGGTAGGAGAGACATGGCTGGCCAATGCTGCCCTTGAGGGCACCCTGGATCACCAGGGTATGGTTTGTGACTTTGGTATCGTTAAAAAGACTCTACGCCATTGGCTGGATGATCAACTTGACCACCGCCTTTTAGTGCCCACCAAGGCCCCAGGCCTGACACTTACTAATGAAGGCGAGCTAATTTCACTCAGTTGGCAGCTGGCAAATGGCGAGCAAATTGCCGTATCCGGGCCCGAGCAGGCTTTCGCTCTAGTCGAAGCTGACACTATTAATAGAGACACCGTTGCAAACTGGAGTGTAAAGCAGCTGGCCAGCTCCTTTCCGACCAGTGTCGAGCAACTCAAGCTCTCTTTTGAAGATGAAAAAATAGAAGATGCCTTCTACCACTACAGCCACGGGCTAAAAAAACACGATGGCAATTGCCAGCGAATTGCCCATGGCCATCGATCCCGCATCCAGATTTATTCTGCTGGAGAGCGCGACAAGCAGCTGGAGCAACAATGGGCAAAACGCTGGGAAGACATCTATATAGGAACCCGCGAAGATTTAATTGAGGAGGGCGAGAAAACCCTGAGCTTCGCTTATCGGGCTCAGCAGGGCAATTTCACTCTGGAGATTCCTGTACGCTGTTGCGAGGTGATCAACTGCGATACTACCGTGGAGCAACTGGCTCAATATATTGCCAATACCCTGGCCAAAGATTTGCCTGGAAAAGAAATCACCGTTCGCGCTTATGAAGGCTTGGGTAAAGGGGCTATCGCCTCCGCCAAGCAATAAGCTTTTGCGCATAAATTATTCCCTGGGCCCAGCAAAGGTTAGCGGATTTTGAACCTGATTGTTTTACGGGAAACTGATTTCTTCGACTCAACACATGTACGCCTCTCAGGCCGCAGGTTGGAGCATATTATCCAAGTCCATCGAGCTGCACCGGGGCAGCAACTGCGTGTTGGGTTACTCAATGGCAAGATTGGTTTTGGTGAAATCACTTTTCTTACTGATCAACAAGTAGAGTTAAGGGTGGAGTTACAAAACAGCCCTCCACCACCACTACCACTTACGCTGGTTCTGGCATTGCCGCGCCCTAAAATGTTGAAGCGGATTATTCAGCATATCACTGCCCTAGGCGTAAAAAAGCTGGTTCTCCTGAATAGCTATCGTGTAGAAAAGTCCTATTGGCAAACACCCTGGCTGGAACCGGATAAACTATTCGAACAGTGCCTGTTAGGCCTTGAGCAGGCTGTTGATACTCAGATGCCGGAAATCATCTTGCGCAAGCGCTTCAAACCGTTTGTGGAGGATGAGCTACCCGAGCTATCCGCCAATACATTAAAATTGGTAGCTCACCCGGTAGGTGGCGATGCCTGTCCCGTTGATATCGATAAGACAACAACGCTTGCGATTGGCCCTGAGGGAGGCTTTATCCCCTACGAAGTTGAAAAGCTAAAGGAGGCCGGTTTCCACTCGGTACATTTGGGAGCGCGTATTCTGCGCGTGGAAACCGCGCTGCCAGTATTGGTAAGTCGCCTTTTCCCCGCCCGCTGAGCATACACAACCGAACGGAAAAGGGGTTGTAAAAAAAATTAAGCAGCCTCTTACACCCGAGCCACCTCTATTACAAAGCCTTAATCTCTCCTACCTCACAGCTTCAAATTTCCACTCGATCATTTAATACGAATCACTCCTACAGCGGATAGTGAGACATTTGCACGCTTTATTCATCAAGATTTCATCATTTTGTAATAAATAAGACATATTTTGCGGCCTCGTTTTTCTTCCCTATGGGCGAGTTTTTATGTACCTGTTCCTTCACCGGCTATGTTTCACCTTATCATTTTTACTGGGGCCTATACTCACCCCGGCGGCTTCAGCTGAGCTGCCTCCTTTCGACTCGAGCACTTCGGGCCTGTTGTTTACCTTACACGGATCCAACACCATCGGTGCACAGCTGGCACCCAACTTGATTCGCGATTACCTCTCCGCAAAAAGCGCCAGAAATATTCGCGTAATCCCCTTGGACACTCCCAATGAACTTCGCGTACAGGCAGACACTGGCAGTAACACCGTTTTCATTGATATAGCGGCGCATGGTTCAAGTACTGGGTTTAAAGGGCTTGAGCAGTCTCAAGCAGATATTGCCATGGCTTCCAGACCGATCAAGGATACGGAATTATCATCTCTGAGCCGCCTTGGAGACATGCGCAGTAGCCGGGCAGAGCATGTAATTGCTATCGATGGCCTGGCAATTATTGTGCATCCCGGTAATCGCATCGAAAAACTGACCTTGCAACAAATCGCCTCTATTTTCTCCGGCAGAATTTCCAACTGGTCCCAACTCGGCGGTAACAAAGGTCGAATCAAAGTCTATGCCCGTGATAATCAATCTGGCACCTGGGATACATTCAAGAATCTGGTACTTGGCAAAAGCCACACACTCGCCGGCAGCGCAAAACGCTTTGAATCCAATGATCAACTCTCGGACCTGGTTGCCGCAGACCCCAACGGCATTGGCTTTGTTGGGCTGGCATCAATAAGGCAATCCAAGGCAATCTCTGTTTCCGATGAAGATACTTTGCCTCAAGCACCTGAACACTTAACTGTTGCGACCGAAGATTATCCCCTATCACGCCGCCTGTTTTTATATACACCGGTGTATTCAGCCAAACCAGCTGCCGATGATTTTCTACGTTTTGTGCAAAGTGAGCTGGGACAAGAGCAGGTAAAAGCCACAGGGTTTGTTGCACAGACCCCAATTGGTGTAAAGCCTGGCAGCTTAAGGGAAGGCCCAGTGGAGTATTTGACCCTGACTGAAAAAGCAGAACGACTAAGTATTAATTTCCGCTTCTCTGAAGGTAGTGCGTCTCTGGACAACAAAGCCCAGCAGGATATTCAAAGACTCGCAAACTATATGCAAAAACCCCAAAATCGTGATCGCCGATTGCTACTGATTGGATTTGGCGATGAAAAAGCCAGCCCGGAACGTTCAGTAATTCTATCCAAGCTGCGTGCAGTAACTGTGCGATCCGCACTTCGCGACCACCAGATAAACACTGCTCCCGTACAAGGCTTCGGCGCTTACCTACCTATTGCATCGAACAACTCCAGTGGCAAAGTCAAAAATCGCCGGGTTGAAGTTTGGCTTCTGTAAATTGAAGATCCTGCCGTTTCACAGGGAAGAAAAAATGATTGAGGCGGGATTAAATCCGATGGAGTGTTCTGTAAAGTCCTTCCTGTCTTCTGATACTGAGCTATCGCCAACAACTGACTTTAAGGGTAATCAGTGCAGCAGTAAGCCAACCCAGAAAATAAAACTCGCAATAAAAAAGCCGCGTTGATACGCGGCTATCAATGACAGCTTTCACTGTCAGGTCTCACAGAGAGGAACGCCAGGAGCGCTCCGGGAAAAACTCCCAATTAACAAGCGCGTTGCAGCTCGTTTTAAATAGGCGGCTGCTGAGCAGCCGCCAACAATTAGGCTACAGCTTCTTCAGACTCAGCTACTTTTTGCAGAGCCAGCTTGGGATCCACAAATTCATAGCCCAATACATCGGCAACAGCTTTGTAGGTCACCATACCAGCGTGAACATTCAGCCCTTCCAGAAGATTCGCATCATCCAGCAACGCCTGCTTAGCACCTTTGTTTGCCAGGGCCACGGCGTAAGGCAGGGTAGCGTTGTTCAGAGCCATGGTGGAGGTGCGGGCTACACCGCCGGGCATATTGGCTACACAGTAATGTACTACCCCATCTACCACATAAGTAGGCTCTTGGTGGGTAGTGGCTTTGGATGTTTCAAAACAACCACCTTGGTCGATAGCCACGTCTACAACCACAGCACCCTTCTTCATGCGGCTGATGATGTCGCGAGTCAGCAGCTTGGGAGCCGCAGCGCCCGGAATCAATACTGCACCCACAACCAGGTCCGCTTCCAGCGCGTGCTTTTCAATAGCGTCGTTTGTGGAGTATTCGGTGCGCACAGCGCCACCGAAGATGTCATCCAGCTGACGCAGACGTGGCAGTGAGCGATCCAGGATGGTTACATCAGCACCCATACCCAGGGCCATCTTGGCTGCATTGGTACCAACAACACCACCACCGATAATCAGGACTTTCGCGGGGGCTACACCGGGTACACCACCGAGCAATACTCCAAGGCCGCCTTGAGCTTTTTCCAGGTGGTGGGCGCCACATTGTACAGACATACGACCAGCCACTTCAGACATCGGCGCCAACAGCGGCAGACCACCAAAGCGGTCGGTAACAGTTTCATAAGCGATGCAGGTTGCACCGGATTTCACCAACAGCTCGGTTTGCTTGGGGTCTGGAGCCAGGTGGAGGTAAGTGTAAAGAACCTGCCCAGGACGCAGCATTTCGCACTCATTCGGCTGCGGCTCTTTGACCTTGACGATCATATCGGCAGTGGCAAAAATCTCTTCCGGAGTATCAATAATCTTGGCACCGGCCTGCTCGTACATTTCATCGGTAAAGCCAATAGCTGCACCGCCATCTTTCTGTACGATTACCTGATGACCGTGGCCAACCAGTTCGCGAACACTCGACGGCGTCAGGCCAATACGATACTCGTGGTTTTTGATCTCTTTAGGGACGCCAATCAACATTTTCTGCTCCTCAATCTCTGTATCTGGCGCAATCTTTGCGCATAGACAAAGCCACACCTAATTTCTGTGTTTTCCCCAGTATAAGGCCACCCCTAAAGTGGATTTCTATAAGATTTTTTATCAAACTAGTGGAATCCACTATTAAACCTAGTCGATAGTCCGATTTTTGAGCTGATCATCTATCCAGGAGACAGAGGTATGCGCAAGCGCGCGGAAGAACTCAATACCGTGGACCGCAATATCCTGCGAGTCCTGCAAAAAAATGGCCGTACCAGCTATGCTGAACTCGCCCGACAAGTGGGTTTAACTGCTACCCCCTGTGTTGAACGGGTAAAACGACTGGAGAATGATGGCGTTATCCAAGGATACACTGCCCTGATCAATCCAGAATTCCTGGATGCCGCCCTGGTGGTTTTTGTACAGATTCGCCTGAACCGATCCGCCCAGGACGCATTTGAAGAGTTCCGCAACGCTGTGGCCGCACTACCGGAAGTACAGGAGTGTTACCTGGTCTCTGGCAATTTTGACTACCTGATCAAAGCACGGGTTGCGGATATGAGCGCCTACCGCAAGTTTTACGGTGAGACTCTTCTGACTCTGCCAGAAGTACAGGAGTGCACCAGTTACGTGGTGATGGAGGAAGTAAAAGAAACCCTGGAAGTACCAGTTCACTACAATCGATAAGCCCATCAGTAGGGGCGACTAGTCAGCCCCCCTACTGCAAGTTGGCAAGAGTGATCAGTAGTGGATTCCCAGCTTGCGATAAACAAAACCTATAACCCAAGCCGGGCCAATCAGTAGAAACTGAATATCTTTAAAGAAAGAGGGCTTTTTCCCTTCGATATGGTGGCCTATAAACTGAAAAATCCACATCACTACAAATAGTCCCAGTGCCGTCTGCCAAACGGGCACCCCCAGGCGCTCCGCTATCGACCAGGCCCAGAGGCAAACTACCGTTAAGGCCGTCATGCCAATTGCAATTGCAAAGGAAAGGGCAAAATAGAAAAGCATCACTGGCACTGTGATCACTACTGCCCAGTTCAACCAAGGGATCGCCGCCATAAACTGCGGCTGCGGAATATCCCATAGCAGGCCAACAACAGTTGCATAAATTACCGGTACTGCAACCCAGTGAATGGATTTATTGATCGGGTTCTGGTGGCTCTCGCCGTATTCGGCAAACCACTGCTGGGCGGTGCGCATGACAATCTCCTTTTTTTATTGTGTCATTGTCAGGAGAGCTATGATCCTCCGGGCACAAACGGTAATCAATGGCCGAAAGTGCCAGGTAAAATATTTTGTCAACGCCGCACGTATGCATCCAGCTGAGCGTGATAGAGTTCAGCCATCTCCCTATCGAAACAGCAGAAAACAATACTCTGTGGCTCCCCCTCTCTCTCCAAGTGCTGCTGCACCTGTTCAACGGCAATTTCTACCGCAAGCCTGGGAGGATAATCATAAACACCGCAACTAATTGCGGGGAATGCGATGGAACGCATGTTCTCTCGCCGCGCCAAAGTCAGGCATTGGCGGTAACAGCTCGATAAAAGCTCTGGCTCACCCAAACGGCCACCGCGCCAGACTGGCCCAACCGTGTGGTAAATACGTTTGACAGGAATTGAAAAAGCGCTAGTGGCACGGACCTCACCAACCGGGCAACCCCCGATACTGCGGCAGGCATCCAACAAATCTGGACCCGCCGCACGGTGAATGGCGCCATCCACTCCACCACCGCCGAGTAGACGAGCGTTGGCGGCATTGACGATGACATCGACGTTTAATCGCGTGATATCACCGAGATGAACTTTGATCACTCAGTATCTCCAACCGCTATTTGAATAATCGCTGCGGATGGAAATCCTTTTCGCTTCACAACAGTCGCACCCATATCACAGGCGCGCCCTTTGCGTAGCTGTCACACTGCACTCAGCCCCATCACTGGGGGCCGCAAGTACAAGCCCTCCGGGGTTAGCCCAGCAATTTTTTATGCTGGGAGGCCACGGCTTCCGGGCATTTCGTCAGTACGCTAACTATGACGATAGCAGCTGCTGAGAAAATAAAGCCCGGCAGCAATTCATAGGTATCGAAGATACCACCGGAGAGCTGCTCCCAGATCACCACTGTGCCACCACCGACAATCACCCCTGCAATGGCACCGCTGCCAGTCATTCTTGACCAGTAGAGGCTGATCAGCAGCGCCGGTCCAAAGGCGGCGCCGAGTCCGGCCCAGGCGTAACTCACCACATCCAAGACCTTGGAATCAGGATCCATAGCAATCCAAACAGCGATTAGAGAGAGCCCAACAACGGCCCAGCGCCCCACTTTCACCATGGCTTCAGGACTGGTCTTACGTCCAAACCAGACATGATAAATATCCTCTGCCAATGCTGCAGAGGACACCAACAGCTGGGAATCTGCGGTGCTCATAATGGCGGAGAGGATCGCCGCTAGCAGCACACCCGCGACAACCGGATGGAACAGAACCTGAACCAGTTCCATAAAGACCGTCTCGCCATCCGGCAGCCCCTGCTGCATCTGTAGGTGGGCAAACAGGCCAACTGCCATAGCACCCAAAAAGCCAACCAGGGACCAAACTGCGGCAACGGTTGCAGCCGCAGGTACATCATCCGGGCTGCGTACCGCCATAAAACGCGCCAGGATATGGGGCTGGCCAAAGTAGCCCAGCCCCCAGGCGAGGGAACTCAAAATGGCAACCATGCCCAACGCCTGTCCACTGCCATCAGTCAACCAATGCGTTAACTGGGGCTGTTGTGCTTGCAACTGAGCCCAGCTGGCGGAAAAGCCACCCTGATCGGAAATCACCACTAAAGGAACGGCAATCAGAGCAACACTCATTAGCAGACCCTGGAATACATCTGTCCAGGATACCGCCAGGAAACCGCCAAATAGCGTGTAAGAAATCACTGCAACTGCACCGATAACCACCGCAAAGTGGTAGTCCCAACCAAAAACAGTCTCAAATAACTTACCGCCGGCAATCAGCCCCGAAGCCACGTAAAAGAGGAAAAACAGCAAGATGAAAATAGCGCATACCGTGCGCAGATAAGGGTGACCCATCTTGAAACGGCGATCCAAGTAGGCTGGCACCGTCAGGGAATCATCCAGTTCATAGGTATATATGCGCAGGCGGCGCCCCATACTGACCCAGCTCAGCACGATACCGGAAAAGAGGCCTATAGCAATCCAGCCCGCAGACAACCCCGCAGCATAGGCAGCACCGGGTAATCCCAGCAGTAACCAGCCGCTCATGTCAGAGGCCCCTGCAGAGAGCGCCGCAACGGCAGGGGGCAATGAACGGCCACCAAGGAAATAATCACTGGCATTTTTGGTACGCATATAAGCGTAAATGCCAATCACCAGGATTAGGGCCAGGTAGGCGATAAAGGTTAGGGCTACGAGCCACTGTGCAGGCATGGGGGATTCCTTCTACTCAAACTGAGTGGCACCTAGAGAGGGCACTTTCTGCGACTCGCTGCTCGCTTTTTGGGCAAAATGAGCTACGGGATCGGTACCACTTCAAAAATTGTTATGTTTATTGCGCCTAAATCTACCCAACAGGTGGCGTCGACTCAATCCGCAAACTAAATATTCAGAACAGCCACAGAAAAAAAGACAACACTATGGGCATTTGTCTGGACGAATTGCGCCTCCAGGTTATCCGTCCGACCCTCAAACACCTGAGAGCCTGGAGTCAGGGCATGGAAAACCTCCTGCTCGGCACAGCCGCACAAGAATCACAGCTCGGGTTTCATCTCAAGCAGGGACGGCGCCATGGATTGGGCATCTATCAAATCCAACCACACACGCACCGGGAGATCTGGGATCACTATCTGATCAATCATCCAGCCCTGGCCTCAAAGGTACGCGGCCTGGCCAGCCAGCGAGACTTTCTCGATCACCCCCACAGCGAGCTGACCACCAACTTGCGCTATGCCACCGCTATCGCCTGGCTGGTTTACCGCTCAGCGAATGTTCACAAGATTCCCGAGCCGGAGACCAATGATGTGGCGAAAATGGCGCGGCTGTGGCACCAGCATTTTCACCACGGGCCCAGCGCCACTACGAGGGATTTTGAATGCAGCTATGCCCAACTGGTAAGTGGTGCAGACCCTACAAATTCAGCGCCGAGATATACTGGGGCGCAGCCTCCTGAGCATCCTCAGGCTCCCAGGAATTCACCTGACGCTGAATTAAATGGTCAGGGCGCTCGGCAGCCGACGGCTTAGAGCGATCCAATTCCAGGCTTTCAAAGTTGTAGAGATCCCTGTCTGCCAGTTGCGATGGGGATACACGCGTTAATGCGGCAAAGATATTTTCACTACGTCCTGGGAATTTTTTATCCCACTCCCGTAACATCTGCTTAATCGCCTGCCTCTGCAGATTTTCCTGGCTACCGCACAGGTTGCAGGGAATGATCGGGAATTCCTTAAACTCCGCATAGCGGGCAATATCCTCTTCACGGCAATAGGCCAGCGGGCGAATCACGATATTACGGCCGTCATCAGCACGCAGCTTGGGCGGCATCGCTTTCAAGCGTCCACCGTAAAACATGTTAAGGAATAAAGTCTCGACAATGTCGTCTTTATGGTGGCCAAGGGCTACTTTGGTGGCACCAATTTCCTCGGCAAAGCCGTAAAGGGTACCGCGGCGCAGGCGCGAACAGAGGCTACAGGTGGTCTTGCCTTCAGGCACCACTTCCTGCACAACTGAATAGGTGTCTTTTTCCACGATGTGGTGCGGCACGCCGAGGGAGCGCAAATACTCCGGCAGGATATGCTCCGGGAACCCCGGCTGTTTCTGGTCCATATTCACCGCCACCAGCTCGAAATTGACCGGTGCAGTTTTTTGCAGGTTCAGCAGGATATCCAGCATGGCATAGGAATCCTTGCCACCGGACAGGCAGACCATAATTTTGTCGCCTTCTTCAATCATGTTGAAGTCCGCAATCGCGCGACCCACATGACGACGCAGGCGCTTCTGCAGCTTGTTAAATTCGAGTCGCTCGCGGCGATTTTCCACTTCGGGCATGGTGTCTCTCTAACTAGTTCAGTACCGCTGGCCGGTTACAAACCTGGGGGGCACAGCCGCAGTACTACTTCTTGTGGCTGATGGCCAGTTGCTGGCTTTCCCAATCCTGAGGGCGCGATTGTACGCATTTCGATCACGGAGTACACGACTGGCTATCCACCTCTTCTGCCAGCAGTGACTCAACACAGGGCCATACATGGTCCAGCAATGCGGGCTGGGCCTTGGCGGTTGGGTGGATACCATCCGATTGCATTGCCCCATCTGCCAGCGCCACTGTCTCCAGGAAGAAAGGCACCAACCCGACCTGCTCAGATTTCGCCACCTTGGGATATACAGCGGCAAAGGCATTGGTGTAGGCACGACCGTAGTTAGGAGGAATACGCATACCCAATAGCAATACCTCAGCACCAGAGTTCTTGGCCAGTTTCACCATTTCCATCAGATTGCGCTGCAAGGACTGCGGCGGGTAGCCCCGCAGGCCATCGTTACCACCCAGCTCCACAATCAGCCAACGCGGATTGTACTCCTCCATCAGGCGAGGCAAACGCGTCAACCCACCGGAAGTCGTTTCGCCACTGATACTGGCATTGACCACTCGAATTTTTTTACCTTTCTCCTGCAGGCGCTCTCGCAATAATTGCACCCAGCCCTGCTCTTCATTAATACCGTAAGCAGCGCTGATACTGTCACCCAGCACCAATAAGGTATCCGCAGTATTCGCCTGGGCAGCCCCGACAGGGATAAACAGCAACAGTACCAAGCTGAATTGAGCCGCCAACTGCCGAAAAAAGGCTGTCGTCATGTCATACTCTCCAAAAAATTCGCGTATCCGTATAGGGAACACAGTATGTCCGCCATTCTTACGGCAGAAAACCTGTATCACAGAGTCTCCACCAGCGAAGGGCCATTGACCCTATTAAACAATATCTCTCTGCAACTGGCGCGCGGGGAAAGCCTGGCTGTGACCGGTGCCTCAGGTTCCGGCAAGTCCACCCTGCTCGGTCTGTTAGCGGGATTGGACAAGCCCAGCGAAGGAAAAATCTGGCTGGCCGGTGAAGAAATTACCGCCATGGATGAGGAACAACGTGCAGCGATACGCGCCCGCTGCGTGGGTTTTGTATTCCAAACCTTCCAGCTACTGCCAGGCCTCACGGCTCGTGAGAATGTCATGTTGCCCAGTGAGCTGCGTGGAGAGCGCGGCGCCGCCAAGCGCGCAGAGGAATTCCTGGCCAAGGTTGGTCTGGAACATCGCCTGGGCCACTATCCGCGCCAGCTCTCCGGTGGGGAGCAGCAGCGGGTTGCCATTGCCAGGGCCTTCGCTAGCTTTAGCGGAGAGGACGCCATCCTCTTTGCCGACGAACCCACCGGCAGCCTGGATGCCGGCAATGGCGCCAAAATTATCGATTTGCTCTTCAAGCTCAACGCCGAGTCCAGTACCACTCTGGTATTGGTAACCCATGAGCAACGCCTCGCTGAACGCTGCGCCACTCACCTTCGTATGTCTGCTGGAGCCGTGGAGTCTTACGTGCCCTTCTCTGGTGACGACAACTTGTCGGAGGTATCCGCCTGATGCTGCCGCTGCGACTGCTTTTCAGGGACTGGCGCGGTGGCGAGCTGGCCCTGATCGCCAGTGCCCTGGTACTGGCCGTGACCTGTGTAACCGCCATTGCCCATTTCACTGACCGCCTTACCCGCGCCATGGAGCAGCAATCGCTTACCTTCCTGGCCGCAGAGCGGGTGCTGCGCAGCAGTAAGCCTGTGGATAGCGCATGGCTGGAGGAAGCCGACAAAAAGGGATTGGAACAGGCCGAGATAGTCCAGTTTTCATCCATGATCTCCGCCAACGACCAGTTCCAGTTTGTCTCAGTCAAAGCTGTCGACAAAGGCTATCCATTGGTGGGACAACTGGAAATCAGCAAGTCCCCGGAAGGCCCAGGGGAAGTGGCACCACAAGGACCTCCCCCGGGAGAAGCCTGGGTGGAGTCCCGCCTTCTACCATTGATGGGAATCCAGCTCGGCGATCCTATCGCCCTCGGCGACACCCAATTGAAAGTGACAGCCATACTGGAGCGGGAACCCGACCGGGGCACCAGCCTGTTTGATATGGGCGCGCGACTGCTAGCCAATACCGCCGACCTGCCCGCCGCAGGTGTGATCCAGCCCGGCAGCCGAGTGCGCTACCGCTACTTGTTTTCCGGTGATGACCAAGTCCTGAAGGATTACTTTGACTGGCTCAAACCTCAGTTAACTGAGCACCAGCGAATCTTGGACCTGCGCGAAGGCCAGCCCCGCGTTGCCTCAGCCCTGGATAGAGCCGAGTCATTCCTGTTTCTCGCCGCCAGCCTGGCTGTACTTCTCGCCAGCGTCGCCGTTGGCCTGGCAGCCAGACGCTACGGACTGCGCCACGGCGCCTACGTAGCCGTAATGAAAAGCCTCGGCGCCGGGCGCAACAAAATCCTCGGCATCTACCTGGGACAGCTGGCCGCCCTCACCCTGATTGCCACTGCTATCGGGCTGGCACTGGGCACCTTTATCCAGAGCCAGGCGGTCAACCTGATGGAAGGGTTCTTCCCGGTTCAACCCCCGGCCACCAGCTGGAGCCCTCTGCTAATTGGACTCGCCACCGGCCTCGCCTGCGCCCTGGGCTTTGCCCTGCCGCCGCTTTTCCGTTTGGCTCGTACAGACCCGATGCAAACCCTGAGGCACGACTGGAGCAATCCGGACAGACGCGAATGGCTCGGGTTGATTCTCGGCCCCAGCGCCATGCTGCTCCTAATCTGGTGGCTGTCCGGCAGTCTGCTCATGACGCTCGCCTTGTTTGTCGGCATGCTCCTGTTGGTAGCGGGCAGCGCCCTGGTTAACCGACTCCTGGTGCGCGGCAAATTGGCTTCCCTCGGCGGCGCATGGCGTATTGCCCTGGGCAGCTTGCAACGCCGCGCCGCGTTCAACACCCTCCTTATTGCCGCTTTTGGCACCGGATTATTGGCCATGCTGGCCATGGTCTTTGCCCGCACAGCCCTGGTGGATGAATGGCGGATGCAATTACCAGAAAAAGCCCCCAACCACTTCCTTCTGAATATCGCCCCCCACGACGTTCCAACCATGGAAAACATGCTGGCAGAGGGCGAGGTAAGCAGCACCGAGTTTTACCCCATGGTGCGCGGCCGTTTGGTAGCGATTAACGGCGTTTCGATTAAAGAGAAAAAAGATCGTCCCGGTGGCGTTCGCCGGGAATTGAACCTGAGCTACACCGATACCCTGGCGCCGGACAATCGCATCTTGGAAGGCGAATGGTGGGACAAGGCCAGCGAAGGTGTTTCCGTAGAAGTGGAGCTGGCAGCCCAGCTGGAACTGTCACTGGGAGATCAATTGCGCTTTTCCATCGGTGGCCTCGAAGTAGAAGCCCCAGTAGCCAGCTTCCGCTCGCTGGACTGGAACAGCATGCGCCCCAACTTCTATATGATATTTGCACCCGGCACTATCGATAATTTCCCGGCTACCTATATCACCAGTTTTTACCTCCCACCGGAGGACAAGCTACTGGTCAACGATCTGGTTCGCGCCTTCCCCAGCGTCAGCGTGATAGAGCTGGATAAGATCATCCAACGTATCCGCGACACCATTAACCAGGTGTCCTTTGCTATCGAATCAGTCATGGCCCTGATGCTTGTTGCCGGGGTGCTGGTATTAATTGCCGGAGTACGCGCCAGTATCGCCGAGCGATTGCAGGAAGCGGCAATTATCCGCACACTGGGAGGCCGCAGGCGCTTATTACTGAGAAGCCTGATACTGGAATTTGGCCTACTGGGTTTTGCCGCCGGCTTGCTCGCGGCTATCGGTGCTGAAGCCACTTTGGCCGTGCTGTCTTATTGGGTCTTTGAACTGCCGGTGATATTGCACCCAGTCCTTTGGCTAACCGGACCACTCACCGGTGCAGTACTGGTTGGCACCGCCGGTACCCTGGCCTGTTACAGCTCGATCAGCCAGCCCCCGCTCAGAGTACTGCGCGAACTGGCCTAACTGATGAATGTCGGCTCTTGAGAATAAAGATGTAGTTTTTATGGACCTGGAATTCGACCGCAAACATATCTGGCACCCCTACTCCTCGCTGATCAACCCGCCGCCGGTTTATCCGGTGGCCAGGGCTGAAGGGGTTCGAATTTTCCTGGAAGATGGCCGCGGCCTTATCGATGGCATGTCCTCCTGGTGGAGTGCCCTGCATGGCTACAATGTGCCCGAGCTGAATCAGGCCATGCGCGACCAGATGGACAAGATGTCCCATGTGATGTTTGGCGGCCTCACCCATGAACCGGCCATTGAGCTGTGCAAAAAGCTGGTGGAAATCACCCCGCCTGGGCTCAACCGCGTATTCCTCGCTGATTCCGGATCTGTTTCTGTGGAAGTCGCCATCAAAATGGCGCTGCAGTTTTGGCACTCCCAGGGAAAGCCGGGCAAGAATAAATTGCTGGCCCTGCGCAATGGCTACCACGGCGATACCTTTGGGGCCATGGCCACCTGTGACCCCGTTACCGGTATGCACCACCTGTTTGCCGGTCAGCTCAGCCAACACCTTTTTGCCCCCGCCCCGCAAACCCCTTTCGGCGAAACCTGCCCGGAAGAAGATATCCGTGAACTGGAACAACTGATTGCGCAAAACAGCGACCAACTGGCTGCGGTGATCCTCGAACCCATAGTACAGGGCGCCGGCGGTATGCGCTTTTATTCCGCAGATTACCTGCGCCGGGTACGAGCACTCTGTGACGAATACGACCTGCTGCTGATTGCCGATGAAATCGCCACCGGTTTTGGCCGCAGTGGCAAAATGTTCGCCTGCGACCACGCCGCGATCAGCCCGGATATTCTCACCCTCGGCAAGGCACTCACCGGCGGTACCATGACTTTAGCGGCCGCACTGTGTAGCGATCGTATTGCCGAAGGCATTTGCAATGGCGAGGCCGGAGTCTTTATGCACGGCCCCACTTTTATGGGGAATCCCCTGGCCTGCTCCGTTGCCAATGCCAGCATCCAGCTGCTTCTCAGCAGCCCCTGGCAGGAACGAGTCACAGTGATCGAGCAGCAGCTGACCGAGCAGCTGGCCCCATTAAAATCCGCACCGGGTGTGGCCGATGTTCGGGCCCTTGGCGCTATTGGGGTAGTGGAAATGTGTGAGCCAGTGAATATGGCCAAGGTGCAGGAAGCTTTAATCGAACGCGGCGTTTGGCTGCGTCCCTTCGGCAAGCTGGTCTACGCCATGCCGCCCTATGTGATTTCTAAAGAAGACCTTAGCCAACTAACTTCGGCAATGGTTGATGTACTGGGGGAGATTTCCTAGCCTTCGTACCAATTAATTTGTGAAGCCGGTCTCAATAATGCCGGATTAACCGGCTCTTTCTGTCAATAACCTTCACAGTTGCTGCTGCGAGCAGATGGCTATCTGATGACTTTCCTTAACACGGGGGCGCCGCTTCCAGGCTAAAGACCTCCGTTGACCCCTCCCGCATTCGTCGTTCGCAGATTCAATTTTCTTCGTCTTTACAAGCTTCGATCAGCTTGATCGCAATTTCTGCCAGAAATGTTTTGAGCCCCTAAAAATTCCTGTATCATAAATGTTAATGATAGTTATCCTCATTTGTGATAGCAATCAAAGTGATCACAGTTAAATGTTAGGCATTCACCTCGCCCGATCAATGCCTTTTCAATCTTTACTGCTTGGGCGTTAGAGAGGAAAAATGAGAATTTTAATTGCATTACTTTTTGCGGTTACTTTTGCTACCACGGCGCAAGCTAGCGATGCATCAGGAGAAAAACCCATTCAGCACCTCAAGGTAGCGGATGTTACTTCGATGAAGGATGCCAAGAAGATTTTCATTGAGAAAACAGCAGAAATTAAGGGCAAGCAAAAGCTTGATGCTGCTGAGCTTCACCAGATTCATGCCATCACCTACACGCTTGAAAAAAGCGTTGAGTTTTTCGCAGAGAACTTAAAGGGTGAGAAGCAAGAGCTGGCAAAAGAAATTGCCGTTGTGGTGGAGAACATCCATCTTAACTCCGAAAACAACCGTGTAGAAAAGACCCGCAAGGACCTGAAGGAATACTTTAAATTAGCAGACAAATTTGCCGCTGGGTTTAAGCATCATTAATAAGCTCAATCCCGAGCTTAAACAGCGTTTCTTTTCGCAGCGAAAGGCTCGTCTAGTACGATAGAAAACTGAAGGGCTAGCTATCAGTAGTTAGCCCTTCAATAATAACACCACTCGTTCATGGCTAGGTGCCACAACCTCGATCAGATTCTTTACGATACCCATTGCCCATACTTCCTTCCTTTTTGATCCGCCTATAAATCTCCTCGCGGTGTACGGGTAAGGATTTTGGAGCAAGTATTCCTATCTTCACCTGATTACCCTTAACTTCCAATACCGTGACTGAGACATTTGCTCCAATCCGTAAGTTTTCGCCTGTCCGGCGCTTTAAGACCAACATATTTATGTCCTACTGATACTCAAGCCATAAGTAGACCTTCCACGACGGGAAAGCTTAAATAGTAACGTTTTGAGGAAATACGGAGTGGTGCGCGAGAACGGTAGGCGTAGAAAAAGAAAAGGCAGACGCAACGCCCCCAGGGCTTGGGGAATCTCTCCAAGCCGCTGATTGTGCTCCACTTTATTGAAGACGAGCGGGTTTCTAGCGTACTATGCATATAGCCATCTTGATAATGTGTGTATCAATTTGGTTAGCTGGCCCCAGGTGTTCCAGCACCTTGGGTCAGCGCCTTTTACTATTTCTTACTTCACGCGACCGTTCTCCTTTAAGGGGGTGATTTTTAAGAGAAATCTTGGTTTCTTGATTCTCTCGGCTCTCTTGAATCGAGCTGCTTTGATTATTGGCTTCAGATGGCTTCTTAGTTACGACCAGAATAACAATAAAGATCTATCGATTTTACGCAGCTTTGACACTAAAACAAACTTAATAAAATCCAATAAGATCATTTTTGTGCCTATATTTTTAATTATTATTCATGCTTTGAAAAATTTCAGTTGTGCATAAAAATGGCCATTTAAATTAACACTCCTCACCGTTTCTCGCGTTAGAATGCAAAAAACAATAGTAATACTGCTACTTGAAATACCTTCCACGCATCAATAGAAAAGATCTCTCGATAGCCAAAATATCTTACAGACTTTTAATATATTGCTGTGGTATTTAGGTCGGCACTCTATTCGTAGTGATAGTGCTATTTTCACTCATCATTTAGGATCCAAGCCTTATGGTACGGTAACCCCTATTTAAAAAGGCCGCACCAGAACATCCACCAAACGCTCTGGTTTGACAGATGGTTTTGGGGAAATATCATCCTTAACTGCTTGAGCCTGCTGATTTTATATACATTTTGTTGCTTTTCCGTACTGCCAACATCAAAGATCAAGAGCAACCGCACATATCCACAGTAGAAAAAGCGCTAACTCATTGATTTTGAATGATTTACGCCTGTGATCAAAAGCAGCAAAATATCAGGATATAATGCAGCCGCACTATATCCACTAGAGTAATTTTCCACCAGTGTTGGCTAACATACTGATTTATTCGATTTTTTTCTGGCTAGAGGAGTTTTCTTCTCTTGGGATATATCGGCTGGTGATATAATGCAGCTGCTTTTGAATACACTGTTATGTGCTACCAAATCTCCAGCAATCGTTGAAGCTGAGAGTTTGAATGGAGAAAAATTAAATAATGAGATCATCTGCAAATATCAGCCTTGACTCTGGTTATATTTACCAAGTGCAATTGAAAACCATATACTTTGATTCAAATGGGAACGCAATTTCTGGTGAGTTTCGTTGTGATAGTGACCTGACTGATCAAATTGAAAAAGATGCTAGAGATAAAGGCTCATGGAGAGCAACGCAAGAGATGGAGATCGATTTTTACCACAACAATGAGAGCTATAAATTTTCTATCCTTGTTCAAACTCCATTTTCAGAATCAGCTGAATTTAAAATAACTAGCCCCAATAAGGCATAAAATGGGTGAACCTTTAAACAAAAACAGTAGGATGGAGTGCACTAAACATGGGCTTCAGAAACCTGCTTTCATATGCTCTCATCTCCAGCATGGGGTGAACTTAGGGTTTATAGAAGCAAACGATAATCCCGATCCTGAATTTCCGTTTCGTGAAGCTTGGTGCCATGAGTGCGACACTGTGTTAATGGCTGAGGGTGAATGGAATGATATATCTGAAGGTTACGCACAAATCATGGCGATCTGTGAAGGGTGTCTAAACGAGATTCAAGTACGCAATGAGCATCAGGCACATAACAAGTAAATCCAGGTGACGCCTACGGCGCACCTGATTTAGGCGTTAGCCGAATAAAGAATTAGAGATATGTCAGGAATATTTAGCTTTACATGTTCATGCTGCAGTGAAGTCCACGAAGGCTCTCCAAGCTTTGGTTTCAAAGCTCCTGATCCGTGGATGTCACAACCAGATGAAATAAAAGAGAAAGGAAAGATCAGCGATGACCTTTGCTATTACACAGATGAAGATGGCACACATTATTTTGCAAGAGTAATAATAGAAATACCTATTCACGGTGTAGCAGACCCATTCATGTGGGGTGTATGGGTATCTTTAAGTGAACAAAGCTTCAATCATTATATTGAGACTTGGGACGAACCAGATACTGGTAAAGGTTACTTTGGTTGGTTCTGCAGTGAACTTCCTTATTATGAAAGCACTCATTCTTTAGCAACAGATGTAAACCCACAAAGCGAAGGTTCAAGACCAACACTGTGTTTACATAAAGCTGAGCATGAGTTTTATAATGACTTTATTAATGGTATCAGCATAGAAAAGGCGCAGAATATTGCAGAAATTTGCATGCATGGCTAACAAGTTGCCGCACAATCGCCCCTTTGGGGCTGGACAGCCTACACTGCGTTTCAGCTGCCTGTGGGCAAGGCGTTATGTGCTCAAGGAGATCGTGTGAAATTTAGAGATGACTACGGGGTGTATGTTTGCCCACATGTATTTGATGGCTCTAGACCTGTTTTAGATTCTTGTAGAGATACGGATGGTAGTTGGCAGTTTTTATGTGGCGTTCAGGAATGTATGGAAAACAGTGAGCCAAGATTCATAGGTGCAGGCCATCTAATAAAGAGAGATGAAAGCATAAATGACCTTACAGTTTTGGAACCAGGTACTTATGCTGAAAGAAAAAGCATAAATGCTGAGTGGACTTTTGGTAAGCTTGAAGATTAGTTCAGGTACTTACACAACAAGCGAGTGCAATCTGACCTCCGGCCACTGTCACGTTTTGTGCGTTCCGCACAAAAAGCGCCAGTAGCCTCCGGCAGTTGACGCGGGCGTTAGCGTCATAAGAGCGATGAGTATGAAAGTTGTACAAACTCGTGTCCAAGGGCTTATCTATAGATTAGATAACTTAGTCCTCTCTCTAATTGGTATTTGCTTGGTATCGATTGCAATGGTATTTTTTGGAAAGGACATTCCTCAAAAATATATAAATTCTACGTGACAGGGCTTTTCATCATTCCAATTGGGGTAACAGTTTGGCTCGCAGTATTTAATAGTGGTAAGTCTAAGGTCGAGGAGTACTCATTTTTAGTTACTGAAGATGCAATAGTTTTTCGTAGCTTGTTAGGGTCTGACTACATGCCTATCTCTGAGTATAAGGATTATGTAGTTAAGGGGTGGTGGCCAATGACTATTTGCATAATAGGCAGTGAAAGCAGCATAGAATTTAGTCAGTCTGTGTTCTCTGCAAAACAAATTAATCAAATAAAGAATGAGCTAGATCGGTTGCGCTAACAAACGCAAGCAGCCGACTCGCTACGCTCACGGCTGTTGCGGGCGTTACAACTAGAAATTATGAAAGACCTGAGCGAAATTTGTAGGAAGTGGTTAGATAATGCTGATCTAGATATCAAGGTAGAGTTCGGTAATGATGGCAGCACAATACTTTTAGTCTTCTATGTTGTAGGTGTTGGAAAGAAAGTACTAGTAACGTGTAAACGCCCCATAAAATTCTCTGTCGAACAAGATCCTGATGATTTGCCCATGTATGTTGTTTTCGAGACAAGTATAAGCCTGAAAAAGAAGAATTCATTCGAGGGACTTATACATTCAGATGTTCTACAGAATATAGAGGTTGATGAGCTGTGGCATGTTGATGTTTCGGAAGGCGATGCGAAGGTATTAGTAGTATCTGAGCAGTTGAGCTGGGAAATATTGGATATTACGGCCGAAGAAAGATCGTGGTACACAAACTAAGAGCAGATAAAGTTGTAACAAGAGCCGGCACGATCAAAAATGCTGCGTATTTTTTGGACCTCCGGCCCGTGCGGCTAGGCGTTATGTGAATTATATTGATATGCTAAAGGAATATCTAAATCTTAGATTGATAGGGGCTTTTTTATTGATTTCAGTATTTGTGGTCATGCATATAGGCTATTACGATACTGTACTATTGATTCCATTTATAATCAGCATCCCGCTTCTTGGATACAAAATGGTCCCAAAAGATAGGGTTGAAACGTGGCCGCACAAGTTATTGTATTTTATATGGGCCAGTTTGGGAATGTTTCTAGGAAGGCATATTGATACCCATGCTTTATTATTCATTAAATCAGTATTTGACGATATTTTTATTGTTTCACTGCTATGTTTAGGCGTGTTCTTAATTTACTATGCTAACACGATTAAAAAATTATCAGAGAAGAACGAGGCATGAAGCACATAACAAGTGGCGGCAATGCGCAGCCTTTGGCTGCCGGACTCAGCACTGTGTGCTTCGCCGCTGCGCCAGACGTTATAAGTAATAGAAAAATGGAACCTAAAGAACTGAAAAGGAAGCTTGACATAGTCGCGACTTGTTGCATGCAGCTTTCCAGAGATTTGCAGTCTCTGGACACACAGTTAAGCCTGAATATGGACAGAAAAGCGATTCGAGAAATAATTACCAATCTTCATTGGGCGGCCGAAAACTCTACTGTGATTGGGCTTCACCAAATTGGTGAGGCGCTTGAGGATAACATGGGTACCGGCCTCCATGATTGATATTGCTTATAACAAACGCCGGCACAAATACGTGCTTTGCACTTTGAACTCGCAACAAGTTGCTCGCCTGTGCGGCGGGCGTTATGCACCAATAGGGACGAAGCATTGAAATTTACTCTCGATAATGACACCACTCCGACCAATAAATCTCACATTAAGATCAACCCATTGGTTTGGATGAAATATAAATCGGATGTCGTGATTCCTATGACTGCTTCTGTTTTTATATGTGTATATATTTCGTATAAATACTCTTACTTGTTTCTTCTGGGAGTACTTCTGTTTTTGCTAATTAATACATTTTATTGGCTGAGAGCTAAAGAGCATCTTAAAGCAGAGTCAACGCCAGGCTTGGTTATTTCCACAGAGCCACCATTGATGGCGGTCTATTCGAACATGACTAAATATGGCGAGTTTTACCCAGCTATTAAAATAGAAAGCTTTAAAAACCTAAGCAAGCACCCGGTTGGGGCTAGAATAGCTACTGCATCCATTTATACCGAAGAAAATGAGGAAAATGATTACTGGGATAATTTTCATCCTATTCCTGTAGAATACGGTACTAAGGAAAAAGAAGAAATAGAAAGCGCTTTGTCACTCTATTCCATAGAACAGTGGAGATACTTAGAAAGAGGTCTTTCAGAACTGGGTAAGTGTAAAAAGGAAGGTTTATACAGAATCATGGCAGGTGAAAGTGGTTGGTCAAATGCATAACAAAGCCAGCCAAAATCGTGCGCTACGCACACTGGACTCGCAACAAGTTGCTCGTCTTTGCTGGCGACGTTATGTGAAATGAATCGTACTGAAGCCATAAAAAAGATAGAGTACTCTTTAGCAACTTGTGAGCCGCAGATAATCACTCCAGCGGGTACAACCTATGAAGAGCATGTTGATCGGCTATCAAGGAAATTACTCACTGAGGTCATTGATCCTGTACGTGTAAAAGTGACCTCTACGATCATCCAGAGTAGTGATTTCGAAAGGTATCGTGGCTCTGAGGTGTGGGCAATTTCTAGAGGTCCCGGTGGATGGCTATTAACCATCGCAGGCTCAGATGAGTTTGCCCTTGGCTTTGGCGAAGATACTACATTAATTAAAATGCACGGTTGTTCCTCAAGTGATGCGTTAGGAGAGTGGTGTGCATAGAAATTCACATAACAATCGGCTGCACGCAGACGCCCAAACCTACGCGCTTTTTGTAGGTTTCTCTGCGCTCAATTTATCACAAAAAGCTCTCCGGCTTGGGCGCTGATGAGCCGGGCGTTAGGCATCAGCGATGATTGAAGATTGGAGTGAATTGATAGAGATTTTTGGAGAGAATGATGGTTCTCTACCCGATATTGAAATAGCCAATCTTACGGCTGAGGAAGTAATTCTAGGATATGAGATTCTAAGAAATCACGCGGGATACATATCTTCGGAAAATACTTATTATTGGTCTGTATCGAAGCTATGTGAGGTTCCGATCTCATTAGAAGATAACCCTTCGGAACTGGTTGTGTCCGGTGAAGCTGAACCTTTTCATCTTTGTTTCAGAAATGTAAAAAGTCCGAGCGGCAAAGAGCTACCGGAACTTGGCTTGTTCGTGTTCTCTAACAGCCTCGCGCTAGATTATCGCATGGGGCCGGAATGGAATCAGGATGCAATAGAAGGTTTTTTTGAATTGATATCGGCCATCACAAAGAAATCACAGAACTTCGAAATTGAGCACAAGACGAACATAAACGACCATGATGGTTCAATTTTTAAATCGCATTGGGCAGCGTACCAAAATGCCTAACAAGACAAGGCAGGCGGATGCGCTTACAACGTTAAATGTCTGAGAGGGAATCGTGGTAGACGTAGGAACATTCAATAGGCTATCTCCTGACGAGCAAAGCGAATATCAAAGGCACGCGGATAAATTTGTTCGCGCTGTTTTAAAATCAGGAACGCAAGATAGCTACGACTTTGAAGAGAAGTACCCTATTCAAAATATCAATGGTATGTGGTGTTTAGCTAAGTCGGGAAGCACTGAAGCATTTGCAGGTATTAAAAGTAGTTCCAAGGCAGTCATTGAGGCACTACTTACAGGTGCGGTTCAAAATTATGGTAGGTAAACAACATTTAACAAGTCAAGGCAGCTTCGCCACTCCGTGGCTGGACGCGCTAACGTGCGCCGCTGCTTAAGGCGTTACACATCACAATAAGGAATAGCCATGTTTTATATTTTTGGCACACATAAATTTAGCAAAAGAAAGAATGCTATAAAAAAATCGTACTGTAAGAGTTGTAAAAGTGAAGAGATTAAAGTCGAATGGAAGTGGTTTTCATGGTTTCACTTGTTTTTTATCCCATTAATTCCTCTTGGCAATAATAGTGTCTGGGTTTGTAATAAATGCGGTAGAGACAAGCAGGCAAATAGAGAAACATCTATCAGTGTCAAAGTTCTGATAATTTTGTTTCTATCGCTAGTATTCTTTTTATTTTTCACAAATGGTACTGAAAAACTAGAGCTCTTAACGCTTTGGTCTATACGTGCAGCAGTGGCTTTAGCGGTAGCATATTTTGTTTTTACAATCATCAAGCATAAAGAAAGAAATCTTAGTAAAATTTTCAAAGATGTCCTTCCTTTAGAGGGAAATAGACAATGTTTGAATTGCGGAGGCAATCTAACGGGCAATCGTGTTCTGAGTTGTGATGGTTGTTCTGTAGAGACATATGATAATGTGTAACAAGGCCATCAAATACATTCCGGCCACAAAAGACGTGGCCTCCACCGGACTACCTACGCTCCGCTTCGGCTGCCCTTGCTGGCAACGTTAGGCTCCAAGAAAAATTGAGAAGCAAGATGAATGATTTAGAGAAAGCTAATACCTTTATGGATAGCATTCATAGCGATATACAGTTCGAGGGGGAGATTGTATCTCTGAAAGGTAGCTTTCTTGCTCAGCAATTTGATGGCGTGGCAAAACTATCGGGAGGAGAGTACCAATTTGTCATCGAAGGGCCTAGAGCCCTTGTTACAGTCTTTGACTCGGAATTTGAAGCAAACGAAGACGATGTGTATGTACTTAAAGGTGCTCTTTCAAGTGCAGGTGAATTTGGCCTATTTCCAGGAATCAAGGTCCATGAAATTACCAAAGCCTAACAAGGCGCTGCTACGGAAAATTTGCTCGCTGGCGCTCCCAAATTTCCGCAGAGCGCGGCATTATACTGATACGACCTATGGATAGAGAACTAGCTGAAAAAACAAGCTTGCTTACACTTAAAATAGGAGCTGCAATGGATAATAATCTTGCTCTTATTAAGGATGGATGCTCTGAACAAGAGTTTAAAAACTACCAGCAAGCCACAGGAAAAGTGATGGGTGAACTACTTACTAGCTTTATGAACCCCATCTACGAACAACACCCGAGCTTGAAGCCCAAGGAAATGGGTGGAGAATATGAAGTTGATCCCAAAATCTACAAATAGCCAGGGTATAACAAATTTATTAAACATCGTTGTAGCCAGAAAACGGCTGCAACTGGACGCGCTGAAAAACGCACGTCGTTTATAAAGGCGTTATGCAACATCAAGGAAAATATGAAGTACGAAGTTAATTGGAAAGAACTTTGGAGTTCGCTCACAAAGTACATGTCCTTAACCATCATTTTTTCAGTGACCGCAATGTTGTTGGTTCGGCACGTATCTTCTGGGTTTGATTATGGAGAAACGTTTAAGCATTTAACACCGCTGGGTATGCTTGGCCTGATCGTTGGTTGCTGGCTATTCTCAGCTTTTTTCGCTCTTATAATTGCTTTCTGGTTTAAATTGGCATATGTGACCATTAAAGACGGAGTGATCGCAGGGCGTAACTATTGGGGCAGGAAGAAGTCATTCCCACTAAGTCAGCTAAAATCGATAGATAGTTTCAGTGATAGTGGCATTAATGCTGTAGTAGCAAATGGCGGTAAACGCGGTAAGGTTTTTGTTTACTATCAAACCGAAAAAATCGAGGAGATAGTAAAGATCCTAGAGGCGCACCTTCCCGAGAAAATGGAAGCGTAATACATAACAATGCGCTGCAGGCCGACGGCCAACTTTATGCACGGTCGCTTCGCTCCCATTATCGCGCATAAAGCGCCCAAAATTGTCCGCGGCTGAGCGCGGCGTTAGGAGCTTGATCATCCGAATAGCACTTTATTTAATTATCATTTTTCAATTGAGTGCATGTAATGCTTGGAATGATTGGCGCATGGAGCGCTCTATAGAAAAAATGAGGAGCGAGGCCAGGGCGAAAATAGATAGCGAAGCTTGCGTATCCTCTGGTGGAAAAGTTGAAGGTATAGGAATTTTTGGTATACCTTCTTGTGTCGCTTATTACATCGATGGTGGTAAAAGCTGCACGGATAATTCTCAATGCCAAGGGCTATGTTTCACACCCAACACCCATGAAATCGGAACTGCGATTCTGGGGTTGTGTCAGTCGAGTGAGCATGATTCCTTTGGTTGTATCAGCACCGTCGAAAACGGTGTTGTTAGCGAGGCATTTTGCCAAGATTGAGCAGGCTCCTAACAAAGCCAGGCAATGAAGCTCCGGGCCTGCGGCCCTCCGCGGGACAGCTTACCTTTTACGCAGGTCGCTACGCTCCCATTTTTACGCAAAATTCGCATAAGGTAAGCTGCCCCTGCTGGCGGCGCTAGACATAAATCATCAGAAATGACTAAAAACGAATGGAATAACTGTTGCGACGCTCCAGATATGATTGAGTTTGTTTGGAGACAAGAGCCGTTTCGTACAGTTTCAGAAAGGTTTAAAGAATATCCTGCTGCTAATGATTGGAAAGATTATTTGGATATTGAAATGCCTCTATACAAATTTTATATAGCTTGTTGTCGCGAAATTTGGCCTCTTCTTCCTCAGAATGAGAGTAAAAGGGGCGTTGAGCTAGCAGAGCAATATATAAGGGGAGAAACTGAGTGGGAAAAATTATCCAGATATAACTGGTATGTTGAGGGGGCCGCTTTTACCTTTGACTACGAAACTGATACAGAAAAAGTCAGTTTATGGGTTGAGGAAACCGAGTCGAGTCATATGGAGCTAATAGAGAAACTTGGTTCTTCTAATACTCTGGATTTGTTGAAGGATGCAGCTTACTTTGTTGATTACGCTATGATTTACCCTTCAATACAACCCAAAGGCTCACCAAGTGCATGTTATCACAAGTTTCTACAGCCAAAACTGCTTCGGCAATTTGTAAAATATCCAGTGTAAAATAGGGGCTGTGCTAGAAATGCCTAACAAAAATGTCAAACATCGCTACATGCCTACGGCATTCCGCCGGACTCGCTCCTGCGTCGCTCGCCGTTTACATTGGCGTTAACCCAGAGGTGTATTGAGTGAATTATGTGTTGATTTCAGCAATTGCGGGTTTTGTACTAGCGCTGATGCTTGGAGCCTCAAAGAATGCCAAGCCCGTTTCTATGGAGAATGGGGATGTTCTTCTTACGTATGCGAATTCAATTAGAGGTGCCGGTCTCGTCCTTTCCATTATATCTATAGGTGGTTTATTTCTTGCCCTTATCTTCGTTCCAATAAAGACAGAGTCAGATGCGCGAGCAGTTATTTGGCTATTCTCGGCAGCTTTTCTCTTTACAGCTTATTTTTATATTGAATTTTTTACAGTAAAGATCACCCTGAAATCCGGTGGCATTGCAGGAACGTCAGGATGGAGAGGGCTCAGAGAATATGAGTGGAGCGAAATAGAAGAGATAACGTATTCGCCGGTATCGATGTGGTTTACTATTAAGACTACAGCCAAAGCACCTCTAAGAATTCACGCCTGGATTAGCGGGATAGATGAGTTTCAAAAACATTATATGGCGAATTTAGAAAAGCAGATCTGGATTTCAGCTTATGAAAGTGCATTGAAGGATGAAAGGGTTAACAAGCAAAGGCAGTCGGACCGCTAAAGCGCCCGCTGCTTTGGGCGTTATTGTGACGGTCGATTTTATTGATTTTTTTTGGCAACTGAAGCTTTAGTTCCACTAAGTAGCACCCAGTATTGAGCTATTTTTACTGAATTATATTTAAGCAGTTTCTCTCCTGGAGAGTTTGCTTAGGTGCGGCAGAAACGGGCATTCCGCTGCAATTTCGTGGAGTGCCAGTAAGATATGAATTGGTTGAGGAAAGTGCGGTACTCATTCCTCGTAAATATTGGGCAGCGGCCAGCCAAGCCGTGGCTGACAAAGTGCTAATAGTCGGCTCCAAGCGCGCCAGCTATAACTAGGCCAGTCAAGCTCGCCCACCCCCTTCAGGGCTGGGCTGGACAGCCTGCGCTCCGCTTCGGCCTCCTTTGCTGGCAACGTTATGTTTAAACGAGTATATGAAAAATATTAACCTGTTCCATGTAATTTCTCTCCCTCTTCTGTATCTCATTACGTGGTACGAGAAAGGTTATGAAGCCGCAATATTCTATACGCTAGCTACAGCTTACCTAGTTGCAGGTGTCCGCTTGTCTTTTGGTGTTTTTACAAATGGATTTCGTGATCCATCAGAAATAAGCGTATGGGATTTGGTTGCATGCTTATATTGCGCAGGGTGTATCTTACTATGGTTTTGGAATGTTGGAGTAGATAGAACAGCGTATTTTCTATTATTTCCAGTGGTTTTTAGTTTAATAATTATTGGCGTGTTAAAAATATTCCGTAGTTTTAATTGGCAATAAACATAACAAAGCTATCAAGCGTGATGCTAAAAATTTCGCTTCATTTTGGCATGCACTTCGCGCATTATACGCTAAAATAAAGCTACGCTTTGAGCACAACATATAGCGGCATTATAAGTAATATAAAAATGGAACCTGAAGAACTAAAAAGGAAGCTCGACGTAGTCGTGACTTCTTGCATGCAGCTTTCCAGAGATTTGCAGTCTCTCGAAGCGCAGTTAAGCCTGAATATGGACAGAAAAGCGATTCGGGAAATAATTGGCAATCTCCATTGGGCGGCCGAGAATACTACTGTGGTTGGACTCCACCAAGTCGGAGAGGCGCTAGAAGATAATATGGGTACCGGTCTGAATGATTGAAATTACTTATAACAAGCGCCGGCACAAATGCGCGCTTCGCGCTGTGGACTTGCAACAAGTTACTCGCCTGTGCGGCGGGCGTTAACCATAAGGTCGTCTTAGAATGAAGATCTTTATATTACTTTTAACGCTGTTTATATCTCAGTTAGCGTTCGGCTGCTACTGCGTAGATACTCCTCTTGGGAAGAGATATTTGGAGTCTGACTATGTTTATCTCGGTCAGGTTCAGTCATCAACGCTTGGTGACAATGGCGTAGTCACAAACGAATTAGTTATACTAGAGAAAATTAAGGGCGTAGCAGATACAAAAAATGTCAAAAATACATTGTTTTCAGAAGATATGTGTGCGTCTCACATGGTGGTAGGGTACAAGTATGTAGTTTTTGGGAAAACTGGTTCGATTCCAGAAATTAGTTCTTGTTCAAACACTCGCTCGCTCGGTGATATCGGTAAACAAGGGCTGGCGCAGCTCCAAGAAATGGCTAACAAGCGCAAGCAGTAAGCTGCGGGCCTCCGCGGGACGCCCAACGCTATGCACATTTTTTGCATTCGCTGCGCTCCCTGTTTCGCACAAAATGTGTATAGCATAGGTCGCCCCTATTGCGGGCGTTATGTGTACTAGGAACCATCGAATATGAGTAGAAGTATCCATCAAACCGTAAAAGGAGTTTATGGCGGAAAGTCGGCTCGTGAGATGCATCGTATGCTGAACGAGAATGATCCCGACACTCAAGAGCTTGGGAAAAAGTACTCATATAAAAACTCTGAGCGGGAAAGGCGCAGCTACAAAAAGCAAATGAAAGAGATTGAGAGTGAGCGGTAAATGCATATTGCGCGTTCACATAACAAGCCGCAGCAACTACTCCCATCGGTCGCTGGGACCGCCAAAACGCTGCGCTTATTTGTCGGCCCCTGTGCGGGGCGTTAGCACTCAATATGAATCGAGCACTAATTGTATTTTTCTTGGTCACTTTGTGTTCATGTGATTCTGGTGTTCTCTGGAGTGACCACCCATATGAGATTCATTGGATCGATACGGAAAACAATGTCACATTGGCCCGTAGGATCAATGGTGGTCCTGATACAATCGGAAGAGCAGACTCAGAAGTGATAGCGGTTGGTAGCAATGACAAATTTGTCGTAGCAAAGCAAGGAGTTATTGGTTCTGAAGATATATCCTACTTTTACATAGAGAAAAGTAAAGATAGCACCTATCTAAACCTCGATGAGATTACACAGGGGCCATTTTCCGAGGTGCAGTTTCTAAAAATAAAGGCTGAGTTGGGTATTCCTGACTTTAGTAAGGAATTTTAATGCAAAGTGCTAACAAGTGCCGGCAACCGACTGCCAAAACGGTCACTTGTTTTGCAAAAAGCTGCAAAACAAGCACCCATTTTGTCAGCTTCTACGGCAGGCGTTACACGGCAAGGAGAATTAGTGCTTAATCGAAAGTTAGTTGTAGTATTTTTTGTATTAATGCCATGCCTAGTGCTTGTTTTTTTGCCGATATATTCTGTTGTGAGTGGGTACTTGAATCCAAGTTTAGAGCACGTAGAGAGAGCAAGAAATTACCTTCCAAACTCTAAACTGCTTCAGATCGGATTTGGTTCTGGCAGCTACTCCTGTATCAATGGAGAATGTGATTACAGTAATACCTATGATCAGAAACAATTTATAAGTGTTTCTAGCGCCAGTAAAATTGTTACAATTCGCAGGTCATATGAAGGTGAATGGACAGAATCTGTGGAAGAAACCAATCTAAAGTTAGGGCTTTCACTTTTAGCTATTTATACACTAGCAATATTTGGTTTGGGATTTTCACTAAGAGAGCTAAGGCGTGTGTAACAAGCCGCAGCAATCGCTCCCGCTGGTCGCTGGTCGCTGGGACAGCCAAAGCGCTGCGCTTATTTGTCTGCCCCTGTGCGGGGCGTTATACGCGAATAGTGGACATAAATGGATCTAAAAGAGTTAGGTAAGGAAACCGATAGCGAGTACGATCGCGAACATACATGTGATGAAAACCCCTTCCCCAACGAATACAGGTTTGTTCATTGTGTAGCGTGCGAGGACGAAGCGCAGGATACTTGGCAATTTCAGAAGTTCAATTTTGCCGATGCTAAAGAGGTTGAGATTGGCGAATCTGAGTACATTAGAGAGTTCACATATTTTAGTATGGTGGTAGTTTATTACTGTCCATTTTGTGGTGATAAATTGAATTGATAGCAGCCGTATAACTGGGCGTTAGCTTTAAGAGTAGGCAATGAAGCATTGCATCATAGAAAGGGATGGGGAGAGGATATCGGTTGATGAATGGCGTGAAGTTGCGAGTGGAGAGCCGAACTTTCTAGTTACCGATAAACTGATTCAGCAAAACCCATTTACAAAAGAGTTTCTAGAAATTGAGATTCCGGGATCTGGTTACTGGGTTCCAAGCTCTATGAACTTAGAGCGATTTCCTTACGACGGGAAAGTTCGCTTTCATTTTACTGAGCATGGGGTTCGTTTTATTCAGTATGAAAATCCCTTTGACTCTGTGTTCACTGGTATTGCTAGGAAGCTAGGTGCACGAGTTAAGCTAAAGAGTGTAGATCAAAGCTAACAATCACAGGCAGCGAGGCTCCGGCCCTTCGGGCCTCCGCGGGACGTCTTACCTTATGCACGTTTTGCGCGGTGACTTCGCTCCCATTTTTGCGCAAAACGTGCATAAGGTAAGCCGCCTCTGCTGTGGGCGTTAGGCATAAATCATGGATCCATACAAAATTCCAGAATCAGATTTAAGTACAGATACGAAAGTGATGCCAAAAACAATATATTTTGCATTTGGGTTTATTGTGCTTAGCTTTATGATCTTTCTAATTGAAGAGCTGACCTATGCCTCGGAGGAAGGGCCCTACGATATATATAACTATCTATTTATCCCGGTTTGGGCCGGAATTCTATATTGGGTTTCAAGCTCAATCCGAACTAGAAGTGACAATCCGAAGAATACATTTCTAATTCTGGCATTATTGGTTGCAGGTATGAGTATTTATACCCCTTTAGAGGGTATATTCTATATACACGGGTATAGGGGGGGCAGTGTGTTTTCTTTTCGTGTTTCTACTGTTAAATGCAAAAGAGTCAAAAGAATGGTTTTCTTAAATGCCTAACAATACAATCAACGCCCAGCCGGTTGCTGGGCTGGACAGTCTACGCTCCGCTTCGGCTGCCCTTGCTGACAACGTTATGTGCTAAAGATACTATGAAGTACCTATTAATTATTCCCATATTTTTTCTACTTTCTTCATGTGTAGCTGTACCACAGGAGAGTTCTCTGATTGGGCAATGTTTAGAGTTGGTTGAACCTCATAAACTTTGGGAAGGCAGAGAAAGCATATACGCAAGCTCTAGATTGATTACTTCATCGGATAGAGTTCAAATAGGGCCAATGGAAAAAACGGGAGTATCCTTTGTTGCTGGCACACAATTTAAAGTGCAAGGTATCTTTCGTAACAGCAATGGGTCATATGGCCCGTTTCTACGTGTGGTTGTCGAGGCCACCTCTGGCGACAATAAAGGGGTTGTCGCGGATGTGCCTGCATGTGTTCCATATCACCCAAGACCAAGATGGATTACTAACTGTACTTTAAATGCCAATGAACTTACCTTTAATAATCAGGTGGTACGTACATGCACATAACAAGCGTGTGTTGTTCGCCGTTATCGCGGCTAGGACAGCCTACACTGCGTTTCGGCTGCCCCAAATGCGGGCGTTATACGTAATTGAGATATGAGAACTATTATCCCTCTAATCCTACTTTCTAGTTCTGCATTCGGTGCAGAATTAACCTTGAGTAAAGAGCAAGGCTATGTCGTTCCTGACGGTAAAGTTTGGATTGTTAAAGATGCACCGGTCGTCGATTGCCGTGTGTGCACCGCAGATGTCTATCTGCGAGATGAACTTAACAATATCCAAATTAGTGGTGTTACATTTAGCGGGGAATTAAATTTCTCGTTCAACAATGAAAATAACGGTGAGATCAGAATGTATCCTGGCACAGAGGTCTGGTTAGGAGATAGCCGTAGGTTATTGAAAATAAGTGAAGAAGATCTGTAAACGTATAAAAAGGCAAGGTGAAATCGTTCCGCTGCGCTCCACTGGACGCGCTACCGCGCGACTTTGCTTGCGGTGTTATGTGTCAGAAGAGTTACAAAGACATGAATGGAAAACCAGAGCTAATCGCAATAGATCATGATAATTATCATGCTCAGCATATCGGAACTACCAAAGACGGGTTACAGTTCTTCCTCACAACTCCTTTTGAGCCTGGTATCGCTGAATATATTGCGTTATTCAAATTTGATGCTTTGGGTAATTTAGTAGATTCAGATATTGAGCCTTTAGGCCCCAGAAGTTCGTTCTCAGTAGATGAAGCAAAGGCAAAGTATTCATCTAAATTAGAAAGCCTCGGAAATATAAGTTTAGAGAGAATTGAAGTTAAGCCTTTTTCTGTAGAGTTGAATGGAACTAAATTCGGGCTAATTGCTATAGAGCCTGAGGACGAAGATGATATTTGGTCAGTAGAGTTACTGCCTGGTAACTACATGGCATTTTTTGAGCCATGGGATAGTGGTGTGTATGACACGTAAAGCGCATAATAAGCGCGTGAACTTCATTCCAGCTCTGCGGGCTTCCACCGGACTGGTCACGCTTCGCGTGCCCAGCCAATTACGCGGGCGTTAAATGTACTCGAAGATGAATGGCATTGACCTAAGGTCCGCAGCAATAATGATTACTATTTGTCTTCTAATTGGTTTGGGCATCCAGTACTTCACGGGATTTTACTGGCTAACAGCAATGTTACTGGTAATGATCGCTGTTTTGATTAATGGCCTCATCATCTTCAACGAAGATCTTGATGAAGGAGGGTTCGATCATCAAGAAGGAGTGACTGATACACCTGAAGCCAATGCTGAGCACAGTAAAGCCAATAAAATCCAAGTGGCAACAATAGTTCTACTTATCATAGGTGCAGTGTGGCCTTACATTTAACAAACCAATTAACTACGCGCCTTCGGCGCCCGACAGCTTACATTCCACTTCGCTGCATTCCAGCTGCGGGTTATTGAGGCGTCAAAAGTTATGAAAACTATCGCAGCATTTATTTTGATTACTCTATCTTCTAGTGCCTCATCAGATCAGGCACTTTCAACAACCGTCAGATCTCTATTAGAGTTTGGGAGTACAGATAGCTTCGTTCACGTCGGCAACAGCACACAGGCAGAATTCAATAAGCGGCGAAGTATTGCCTCATCATGCGCCCTCAACATTCTAGAAGGTGATGCCAAACAACCAATAGGCGATGGTAGCGCTAGCAATCGTGCTCTGATTATCTGCCCTGGCTTTAGAACTCTCGGCATTCGCTTAAAACCTGAAGAGTCAGGAAAATACCATATTTTGGGTTACTGGTCCCGATAAGCTTTTAACAAGTTACTACATCCGACCATCTACACTCCGCTCGCTTTGTGTTGTACGCTACGCTAGCAAAAAGCGACTCCATTCCGGCGGCGGCTGAGCAAAGCGTTAAGGGGCAGAATGAACAACACCATAAAAAACGTATTTTTCTTAGGTGTGACTCTATTAGCTGGACTAGTTTCGTGGGTTTGGGTCGAAATATCGAAAAGTAACGAATTGATCGCAATAGCGAATGATCCTATAGCGTCTGCTAACCGTGGTTTTGAAGAGGCCCTTAGTGACTATCGTCAGGATCACAAGCAATTTGTTGAAGTTTACATTCCCGGCGAAGGGTACAAAGTCCCAGGGATTTCGGAGTTGGCTCTCAAGGGTAGCCTACAGGATTTTGCGCCCAATACTTTCCTTATTTGTGGCACCGGGCTCCACTATAAAAATTTTGCGCTAGACATAGGCAGCCATGAATACAATAAATACTTTGCTCAGGCATACAATGCGAAGCTACTGGAGCTATTAGCCAGTGAGCGCCCTTAACAAAGCCGGGCAATTTGCTCTGGGCCTGCGGCCCTCCGCGGGACAGCTTACCGGCGGCGTTATTCACCAATGGGTAAGGTTCAATGAATTTGCTATTCGTTTGCAGCGAGAATAGATTGAGAAGCCCAACTGGAGAAGAAGTCTTTTCTCAGTATGATGGCATCAATGCTATTGGTTGCGGCACAAATAAAGATGCAGAAACAACTATTAGCGGCGATCTTATTGAGTGGGCTGACATAATCTTCGTTATGGAGAAGTCTCACCGCAATAAGGTAATGAAAAAGTTTAAGGATTTACTAAAGGGTAAGAAGCTAGTTTGCCTGGCAATACCTGATAACTATGACCGGATGGACCCAGTGCTTGTCCGTATTTTGGAAGATAAAGTCTCTGTCCATGTTCGTCTTCAGAAAAATGCATAACAAACGCAGGCACAATCGCCAGCAAGGTGGCTGGATGTCGCTGACGCTCCGCCTGTGCTGCAGGCGTTAAGATCCTATGGGATATATAGACTTAGAATGGAAGCATTATTTCAATGATGAACCTACAAGGATTGTGTCTGAAATTGGCATAGATGACTACGAAGCAAGGAAATTGGAGTTCTTTCATGATGGTTCGGTTGGCTTTGCTTTCGGATCAACAGAAAGCCTCCATACGAGGTTATGGCACTGAAGTCGTACTGCCTTTTGAAGAAATAAACTCCCAAGATGGATTTCGGGGAAAAACAATATAAAAAAACAATTCGAGTTGCTTTGGCATGAGTATGTGCCAAGTAGCTCTTAACAAGTTCAAGCAGGTGACGCCAAAAATCGGCGCGCCTACTAAAAAGCGTTAAGCTAATTTATCTAAAGGAAAAACTAATGTTAGAAAACCCGTACACTCCGCCGAGCGTAGATTTAGATGAGAGCAGCGAATTGCAAAGGTCGATTTGGTGGAAGATATACTTCTTCTTAATTACGGTTTTGTCGTTTCTTGGTTCTTATTCTTATATTGTAGCGGAGAATTCAGGTATTCCTGAATACCTAAGTCTTTTTAGCTTAGTTATTGCAACTGTCGGATTGTTCGGTTACTGCTTTCTTAAACAAATACTCTTTCCAAAGTTCTGGATGATGTTTTTAGTTCTATATTTTATTTATGGGATTATTTACATGTTTATATCCGAGGTTGATTTAAGAATGGGTATGTCTGAAAGTGAATTTCACATCTCTATAGCTATTGGTTATATTATGTCACTTCCAGGATATTTTGCTCTCTTTAGTTATGGACGAATCAAAAATCCAATATGGTCCAAAGCTTAACAAATTTAGGCAGTGCGGCCGCATTGCGGCCCAGATACACTTCTTGCACTGCAGCCAAAGGCATTAAAGGTAAATCAATGATCAAATCTATTTTCGTATTAGTTTCTCTAAGCATAGTATCTGGCTGTGTTGGTTTGGCTGTTGGTACTTATGGGAAAAACGAATGGGCGAGAACAGAATTCAGCTTAGGGAAAGAGAGAAATCAATTCTCTTTCGAAAAGAGAGCTTCGCCTTATTCAGAGGTTGAAATTGTTGAGCATTGGGGTAGTCCTGATTCTGTAGATCAATTTGAGCAATGCAAAGTACTCATTTATAAAGATGGAACCTCATGGGCGGGTGCAGGAGCATTTATAGGGGTAGTACCGGTTCCTATCGCGGTACCAACTGGAACGTATAAGAATCGTTTTTATCTTCGTAACAATGCAGTTGTTGGCCTAATTCAAGAATATGGGGAAGTAGATCGTGCTGTTGGCTATACGTGTGGTAGCAATGAGTGCGCTGCTAGCTCTGGAGAAAAGGTTAATGAACCTGAGGTTGACGCTAAAGTGGCTGTAACACAATGGTGTGCCAAGTCCCTTTAACAAACGCAGGCAGTATGCTGCGGGTGTTATGTTTCACGAGGCATCGAGTAGATGACGCTAATTGGAAGTAAAATGGAAAGTGACTTTCGCAAAGAGTTGATACGATCCAACGACGCAATCCAAGAGCCTGACTCAAAACTTCGGAAGGTATTGACTGCCAAAGGCCATAACACTAAAACAGCGTATGTTCTTCACTGGATACCAGAGCAGCTCGAAGATTTATACACAGTGTTAATAAGTGGCTCTTACCTAGTTGATGTAGAGATCGCCAAGTACGACAACTCCAAACCGCCAATAGTGGAGAGAAGCGAATTAAAATCCTACATGCACGGGCTAAGTAAAAGTAATCAAGTTAGGTTAGCAGTGGCAAAGGACTTAGCATGCACAATAACTTAACAAGTTTAAGCGCCTACGGTGCAGGTGCTAAAAGCGTTAGTTGCCCAAGGAGAAAAAGCTATCAATTTGTCAGATCAAGAAAAATGCTTGTTAGTAGAGTTAACCGATTTTGGAAAGTCGCTTCCTGAGTTTATCTCTGAGATTCATTCTGATAATCTTGAAATGAGCCTAGTAGCTAAATTTGAGCTGGCTATTGAACTTTTAATTTCTCTAAATTCGAAAGGCTTGCTGGCTCTGTATCAGCTAAAGCCGAACTCGAAGGTTCCGTATTCACTAGAAAATACGAGGACTTTGGATGGGCCTGACTTGGTAGAATTCATTAATGATCCTTGGAATTGGTCAAACTCATATTCAAGAGATCGCAATTGGCAGTATGAATTAGCACCTACTGTCCATGGGGAGTCTGTTCTGGATGATATATTTCGGCTAAAAAAAAACAACTAACAAGCGCCGGTGCAAATACGCGCTTCGCGCTTTGGACTCGCAACAAGTTGCTCGCTTTTTCGGCAGACACTAAATAGCCTATGAAATATTTATGCGCCCTGATAATGGTTGTTTTTCTTTACTCTTGTGAGTTAGGTAATGAAGGGCCAAGAAGAGTTGAATACTGGAAGGCAGAAATAGAATCTATCGAGTCACGTAGGCTGGAAATTGGTTATCTAATGGTAAAATACAAAGTGTTTGAGCCTATTTTTAACTCTTCTGAAAATACATTAACGATTGTAGACTTTGGTGAGACTGAAGGTATTGTCTGTAGTAAATGGCACTATATCATCACATTCAAGGCGGACTCTAAAGGGGTAGTTGCTAAATCTACAATAGAACAGGTGGGGACATGTTTGTAGGCCAGCTATTTAACAAAACCAAACTGGCTTGCCCATCCCCTTCAGGGCTGGGCTGGGCAGTCTACGCGGCGCGCTTCGCACGCAAACGCTCTGGCTGCCCCTGTTGGCAACGTTATATCTCTAGGAAGCTAAGATGCAAAGAAAAATTCTGATAGCTTTGTTTTTCGTCTCTTGCTCCGCAAGCGGCGCCACATTTGAAACGGATTTTGTTGAAGCCGCCCATGAAAGAATAAAGAAAGCGGTCACATATGATGGTCGTTATATTTCAATCCCATACCCTGGAGGGGACGTTCCAGAGAATATAGGCGTATGCACTGATGTAGTTATTCGATCCTACAGAAGATTAGGAGTGGACCTTCAGGTTTTGGTCCATGAAGATATGCGCTCTCATTTTAGCTCTTATCCGTCGAATAGAATTTGGGGCCTAAACAAGCCAGATAAGAATATCGATCATCGCAGGGTTCCTAATTTACAGGCATTCTTTAAAAGAAATGGCAAAGAGCTTACAGTTTCAAACTCGGCAAATGACTACAAACCAGGAAATATAGTAACTTGGATGTTGCCAGGTAACTTACCTCATATAGGTATAGTCACCGATACTATTCATTCTGAATCTGGAAATCCTATGATTGTCCACAATATTGGGCGCGGTCCTGAGCTTGAGGATATGCTATTTGAGTTCAAAATAACCGGACACTACCAGTATGTCCCTGAGAAATATAATAGGTACAGGCCATAAATCTACAGCCCTTCGGGCCTCCGCGGGACGGCTTACCTTATGCACGCTTTACGCTGGTCCCTCCACTCTCATTTTCGCGCAATAAACGTATAAGGTAATCCGCCCCTGCCGTGGGCGTTACGTACCCCAAGGAGATTATGCTACCCACCACATATAAAGTAAAAGATATTGGAAATGGTGCTTTGTCAGTCATGGCAAAGCCTGTTTCTGGCGAATGGATCGAAGACGAATTCCAAGGACTTGCTCGTCTAGGCATTGATAAAATTGTGAGCCTTCTAGAATTATTCGAGCAGCGCGAAGTTGGATTGGAATCAGAAGAAGAACTTTGCCAAAAGAATTCGATAGAGTATGTTTCTTTTCCTATACCCGATCGAGGTCTTCCGGTTACAAAAGATGCGATAGAACTAGCTGATCAACTTCTACATGAGATTTCATTAGGTAAACATGTCGTAATTCATTGTCGAGCAGGCATCGGTCGCACTGGCATTATTGCCGGTGCGGTACTGGTAAGATCGGGCCTCACTTCACAAGAAGCGCTATCACTCATATCTCAGGCCAGAGGTGTTCAAGTACCCGATACAGAGGGACAAACAGAGTGGTTAGGATTGGTTTAAAGTGTCGCTAAGCAACAAGTGGATGATGTTCGTTCCAGCCACAACATGGCTTCCACCGGACGATCCACGCTTCGCGCGGTCCGCCCAATACCCATAGCGTTTTACTTCAATCAGGGAAAATAACAATGAAAAAAATAATATCGATAATTTTCGCTATTCTGGCTATTTCTGGATGCAAAACTACGTCCGTAAAAAATGACATAGATGCAGCGTTTCAGATTGCGCACTCAGAATACTTAGGCAAAAAGCTATATGATGCTATCCGTTCGGAAGATGGAAGCTTGCCCTACACGAGTAGAGAGCAAGATCTTTTAGATATGTCTATAGATCTTGTGTGTGACGGAAAGTACAAGGCTGTATCTGTAATAGATGATAAGTTTGAAACTGAAAATATATATTTTGTGTTAAGCCCAGAGAATGATTCCGGTGTTCAATTTGGTCGTCACTTGAAATTCAGATTCAAACTAGGTACAAATGATATTGTGGATGTGTCCCCATCCACAAAAACATGCTTATTGGTTCATGCTGAGGGGGATAGCATCCCCTTCTCTACACACTTTATTTCGAACGTGCCAACTGAATTTCATGTGTTTTTGAGCCTTCATCATGGAAAGCCAATTTATGTAAGTACTTCTACCGGCCTATGGAGTGTAGAAGCGGGGAAGGCTAGCTTGGTAAAATAAAGCGTAACAAATCGCTACAGACCGACGTCTAACTTTATGCACTCTATACGCGGTCGCCTCGCCCCTATTTTTTCGTATAAAGCGGCCAAAGTTTGCGGCGGCTGAGCGCGGCGTTATACATTTAGAGAGAATAATATTTGAAAAATAACGTAGAGCTGTTGCAGGAAAAGGAATTAAAATCCAAGATCAAAAGACTGAAGCGAAAGAAGGTTCTTAATAATATCGGATCAACTTTAATAACTATTTTTTTGTTTCTTGGTATGATTCTGTTTACTGTGTATGGGCAATGGATTCTTGTTGGCTCTCTAGCAATATTATTTTTCGTCTTTTCAATTGGTATTGTCAGTGATTAACTTGACGCAAGAAAACCAGTATATCAAGGAAACGCAGCAGGCAGCCAACTTTACGCACTTTTTGCGCAGTCGATTACGGCGTTATGCGGAGGGAGAAATAATGAATAAAGGAGTGACTGATACACCTGAAGCTAAAGCTGAGCAAGGTAAATCCAATAAATCCAAGCGGTAATAATGGCTCCACTTATCATTAATGCAGTGTGGTTATATTTAAAAAATCAATTAACTACGCGCCTTCGGCACCCGACAACTTACATTCCGCTTCACTGCGCTCCAGCTGCGGGTTATTGAGACGTTAAATCTTTAGTAGTAATAATTATGAAATACTTATGAAACATATTTCGCTCTTTACATTGTTGTTAACAATTCCACAACAATCTTTAGCGAGTAATTATCAAAATGCTAGCTTAGATCGTATCGCCACTACAGATACTGGGACAACAATATTATGGTCCTCTACTGGTCGGAGGGATTCTGCAATCAATTCATGTTCAACGGGCACTGGAGTTTTAGCTTTTGATTCAAAAACTGAAGGCGGAAAATCATTGCTTTCAATTGCTCTTGCAGCTTATATGGCTGGAAAAAAGTTAGTGTTTCTACAAGTGACTCGGATTGTCTTAGTGCTGTCGGATTGGCTGCTGTAGTGAAGCGTATTGATATCCATAAATCATCGTATATTATGAACAGGATTTAACAAGTTTAGTAGCATGGACCCAAAAACTCCGCTTGAACTTTATGCGACTACATACTCGCACAAAATCCGGACTTCATATTCGGCCACATGCAAAAGGCATTAAGTTTCACATGAAGAGAAAGCCTAGAGTACTGAAGAAAATCCATAGGCGCTGGTTGGAGTTAGCGATTATTGATCTTAGTCAAGATCCTACATGGCGCGAGCGACTTTTTAACTCAGAGTACAATAGCGAATTCCCCATTGATTCAGAAAATTGTGAGGGGTTGTGGCAACCGGCACTCAAAGCCCTTGGTAAGTACGGCCTGGAGTATACAGTTAGTAAGGTTCCAGAAAATCAGGTAGTTGAGCCTTGGTTGGCAGAGGATGGTCTCGCAGTATTTGAGTTCAAAGCTAAAAAATTCCCTACAGTGTGTATGCAAATAGGTAACAACCCTGATGTTATATAGAGCTAACCAAAAACTTAACAAAGTCAAGCGCGCTCGCCAACAAAGCTGGCTGGACCTACACTCCGCAGCTTCTCTGTTCCATTTCGACCCATGCTGGTGGCGTTATAACTCTCGAGGGTGGATGTGAAACTTTCAGAGTTAGTCGAGTCGGCCGGAATACTTGAAGAGGTTTCATCATATGGGCCCCAAGAACTGCCTGGCGAAATAACGCAGATATTGCTGAGGTTTGAGCACTCGAGTTGTGTATTCTGTGTAATCGATGACACGGATGAAATCTGTCTAAAGAGTTTCGAGGAAGGCTCTTTATTGGCTGAAAGGACTTCCCCTACAGTGTTTCACAAATGCATAGGGAATAAGCTAACTTGGGCTTGGGAAATGAGGAATAATCAAGGCTATTCTGATGCTCTAAAGTTTGAGTTTTCTAGCGGGGTCTCTGTTGAGTTAGTTGTCATGGCGTCATCGATTAAGCAGTACTTAGTAAGTGAGTTATAACAAGGTGCTGCTACAGAAGATTTACTCGCTGGCGCTCCCAAATAACCGCAGAGCACGGCGATAGGAAAAAACTGGAGTTTTACACATGAATACGGAGCTTGGTAAAGCAGTACAAGAAGCAGAAACAAAGCTACGGAATGCGATGTTGGATTCTGATTTAAATGCATTATCCGCGCTTCTTGCTGATGATTTAGTTTTTACAAACCACCTCGGCCAATTGCTTACCAAAAGAGACGATTTATCGGCACATGAATCAGGAAGGCTTGATATAGAGTCAATCAATATTTCAGAAAATAGTATAAAAGTACTGGGCAATACTGCTGTAGTTACCGCTCGAGTACAAATATGTGGAACATATGATGGCAATCCAACTAACGGAGATTTCAGGTTTACGCGTATATGGGCCAGTCAGGATAATAGCCTTCAGGTTAAAGCGGCTCACTCATGTACCGTTGCCTAACAAATGGCTGCAACACGACACGGCCCGCAATCCCGCCATGCTTTGAACTTACAACGCTTTAGTGGACAGTAAATTTAGTATCCACTAAAGGGGGTCCTTATGGGACAAACTTAAAGAAGAAACTATTTCCAATACACATCTGAGTTCAAATAGGTACTCGTTAGGTTGGCAAATCATAATTATATCCAAGTCACCTATATTTCCGAGGCATTAGATATACATCCGGTCCTGATCTATCGCTGGCGCAAGGAGTTTAATGACGGTAAGTAGGATGAAAAGTCGAAAGTGAAAAAGAGTAAACCGGTCGGACCTACAAAAATAATCTGCATCAGAACAGTCTTGAGCCAAGGAATGCACTTGCAAAAATTCGGAAATTGGAAAAGCAACTCAAACAGCGTAAGAAGGAAGGGCCCCGTGCTGAGGCCCAAGAGTTGGAAGATTACAGTGTCTCTTCCACAACACTGAAAGATACAGCGCGACTGGCGCGGCGGCCATCGGCACTACGTGCTCGGATAGCATCTACTTTCTTTGCTGGTGTCTCGTCTGTGACCGGGCGCCAGGATTCACCGTCATAATACTCGGTGGCCAACCCTGGGAAGGCCTGGGCAACTTTTAGATATCCTTCATCATTCAACGCCCCAGGCACCGGGATGCGATACCCTACCCCGGTAAGATCCAGCTTGAGTAGCTCTTTGTGCCCCACCGCGGCAGCAAATCCTCTCCAGTCCGCCTCCAAAGCGGCAACATCAACGAGACCACTCTCAGCAGAAAACTCCTGCCCCGGGACCGCATCCAACTCCCAGGACGCCTGGTGCCACGCCCGCTCGGCCAGGGCCAGCAGCCGCGGGAATATCATATATTCCACCTGCGCATCGGTGCGCACCACTTCGCTCCACAGATTACCTTGTATACCGCGTACGCTGTTGGCAAAGCTTTCATCTGCCGCTTTCGCCGACCAGGCATTGCCATCGCGATCAGTAGATACTTCTGCCAGTTGGGCCGTGACCAGGGGGGCGTAACTGAAGGTCTTACGTGTGTCGGTATGGCGTGACGCCCAATAGTAACCAAGCTCCTTCGGATCGACCTCGTAAGGCATATCGAAGTACAGAAAGTCGGAGTGAGACTGCACCACGTCAAATCCGACGGCGGCGAAATGCGAGCTTTCATCACCACCACCCCAGAACAGCGGGGCCCAGGAGTTGACATAGTTGTTTTCTGTCGCGAGTTCCTCGCTGGCATCTTTTACAGCTTTAACACCGTCATTCCATGCGCCGAGCGTGGGAATCCCGGTATCATGGACCAGAGAGGCAACACGGCGCGCGTAGTAGCTACCCAGCTCCGAGATGTCCGCAACCGCGCCACTGGCAACCAGCTTCTGGCACTGAGGGGAGCCCGACCACGGCTGCTTGCGAGCACCAGCGTCAACATCTCCTTTGGCGGGGTCCTGCCCTGGCGCATCTTCAAAGCTGTCACCGGCGAAAATATTGACGGCCTCATCGCCACCGAAATGCCAGCTTTGCAGCGGATAGCCTGCGCGCTCGTGCATCGCCTGCACCTCAGATATCACTTTGCCCACAAACTGGTAAGTGGAGTCGATGCAGGGGTTAACGTAGCTGTCGTCGTAGAACTGGACCGACAGGAAACGGCTGTTGTCTTCTGCATCAATCAGTCGGTAGCGCGCAGCCGCTTCCGGATCTGATTCCACCAGTCGGCGATAACGCGCCTCCATCGACACCACCGCAGCCCGGGCATGGGCGGGCATATCGAACTCGGGGATCACCTCGATATGACGCTCACCGGCATAGCGAACAATCTCGATGTAGTCCTCGACACTGAAATGGCCGCTGCCATTGTTATCCGTATTAGGGCCAGAGCCCAACTGAGGCAACAGACACTGGTTCTCCTCCAGGTCGAAACAGCGGCGAGAACCAATCTCAGTGAGTTCTGGCAGACCGGGCACTTCCAGGCGCCAACCTTCGTCCTCAGACAGGTGGACGTGGAAACGGTTGAGTTTATAAGCCGCCATCTGGTCGAGCAGCTTGAGCACCAGCGGTTTGGTATGGAAGTTACGGCCTACATCGAGAAAGAGCCCGCGATGGGGGAAACGCGGCGCATCCTCAACCCGGGCTGTCATCAGCGTGCCGGCGCGTACATTGATCAGGCCAAGTAATGACTGAAGTCCATAGAAGGCGCCCGACTGGTCCGCGGCGGTCACCAAAGCGCCTGTCTCACCCACCTCAAGCCGGTAAGATTCTGCAGTATTCGCAGACAGCTTTGTATCGATCACCACTGATACGGGATAGGCTCCAGCGCCTTCACCAACGAGGCCAAAGGCATCCAGACGCTGTTTTATAACGTTGAGGGTCGCGGTCGATAACGCCCCCCCATCTACAGAAAGACCCGCACTGATATCAACGGCAATACCACGACTTTCGAGCTTCAGGGGCTTGGGGATAATACGGGACTGCCACTGATCACCTTCCTGAACACCACGCCGGGAGAATTCCTCAAACCGACTGGCTGCGGTTGCCAGGACATTGGCATCCGTGGATGCCCGCTTCCAATTATCGGAGTGGTTTTTCTCAATCGGCAGAACCAGTTCGGCAATGCTATTGGAGTCGGTGGATTGGATAACCTGTGCCTGTCCGTTCGCATCGACGGTAAACAGGCGCGGCATAAAGTCGGATTCGAACTGGAACCAGTACTCGGCGAGAAAATCCAGCTGCAGCGTCTCCCCTTGTGCCAGCCCCGGGAAATGGGCCAGAGGTACCAAACGGTGCAGATCTCCCTTGACATGCTCCAGGCGCAAATCGTCACGGTTCATCAGCGCCAGGGTACGGCGCACACTGTGGAAGTAGAGACTCCATTCCAAAGCACCCGGTGCCAAAGCGGCCTCGCCGGCGTTGGTCAGCGATATCCGGTAGGTCGAGCAAATTGCCCCGCTACCGCCTTCGCGCTTGCAACGCTCTGCAAGTTCGTCGCCGGTCGCCTGGTAGTTGGTGAGCACTTCCAACTGCACCGAGAAATCTTCGGCAATCTGCCGGGCCGAACCCCGTTCCGGATTGTCGTGCCCACCGCAACCCGTCAGGGCGATCGTCAATCCCAAGGCCAGGGAAAAGACTGAAATTCTTAGCTTGGTCTTATTCAGGGAGGGGATGGCGCAAAGCATGGGAGTCCTTTTCTATTTGTTATGGCACCAGTGATTGCAAGGTCCACAATAACGAAAAAGACAACGCTGTCAACCAGTGAACTTGCCTCACGTACAAGCGGTAGTCGGCCGGGTAGATCTCAGGCACCCGTTAATATTGCCGAAGCAGACGCTGCAGCGATTGCTACCACCAGAAGGGCTGGGTTTCTCAATAGATTGATTGGCTTCATGTAGGCTTCCATTTAACTTTGTTATTCCTGCGCCTCCCTTACCGGCTGGCGAGCTGGTCGGTGAACCGTAATGATCACCACCGGTAAAGCCCCTGCTTAAGGCAGAAAAGCAACCTACCAGTACCACTCGTTTTCTCCCCTTGATTCAGGTTGATCACACCGTATCTCCCCGGGGACAAGACGCAATGTCTTGCCTCAGTCATATTCTCTTAATGTTCCGCTTTGATCGTGATACGGGTCTCATATCAACTCCAGTGGCGGAACTTTCATTTTAATTGTCTTTACCCCGTAGTAATTCGTCCCTTTCTGCATTGCGATTCCCTATAAGCGATGATATTTTGACAGCGATGTCATTTTGGCAATCGCGTCACCTAACTGCCGATGACCAACAACAAAAATAACTTACTCAAGGTGAACCCAATGAAACACTTTCTCGCGCTCGGCAGTCTTGCCGTGGCGATCTTTGCCGCAGGCCAGGCGCATGCCGTGGACTGCACAGGCCTCCCGGACTGGGATGCCGCAACCGCCTACAACGGCGGTGCAGAAGTCCAGTACAACAGCAACGCTTATCGGGCCAACTGGTGGACACAGAACCAGAATCCGGAGCAGTTCTCCGGCCAGTATCAGGAATGGACGCTGCAAGGCGCCTGTGAGGGTGCTGTTGACCAGCCTCCAGCCGGCTCCATCACCGCCCCCACCAACGGTATGACATTTAGCGAAAATGACAGCGTTATCATTACCGTGGACGCGAGCGATGATAGCCAGGTCGTCAGTGTGGAATTTTTCGTCGATGGTAGCGCTATCAGTACAGATACCAGCGCACCCTGGCAGGCCAGCTGGACCGCCGTTGCCGGCAACCCGGTGTTGCGCGCACGCATAGTGGACGACACGGGACAGGACGCGTTCACCACGAATGTCACCATCACCGTGAGCGGCCCACAGGCCCCGGTCATCTCGCTCGACAACCCGATAGACGGTACGCAATTGGATACCGGTGCGACTGTATCCCTCACAGCCAGCGCCAGTGACCCAGATGGCAGCATCACTTCGGTAGAGTTTTTCGTCGACAGTAACAGCCTGGGGAGTGACACCAGCGCACCCTACGCGATCGAGTGGACAGCGACCGAAGGCAGCCATGTCCTGTACGCAACGGCCACCGACAACGATGGCCAAAGCACTCAATCAGACTCAGCCAATATCAACGTCACCACACCCGATATCCCGCCAACCGTAACCCTGAATAATCCTGTCGACGGTAGCGTGTTTGATGAAGGCACCAGTGTCAGCATCGCGGCCACAGCCAGCGATACAGAAGGTGCGATTTCCAAAGTGGAGTTCTTTGTCGCCGGGCAGAAAGTGGGCGAAGATTCCAGTGCGCCGTTTAGTATCGATTGGGTCGCCACTCCCGGCAGTGCCTCCGTTTTCGCGAGAGCATTCGATACCGCTAACCAGTTCACTGACTCCGCGCAGGTTTCAATCACCGTAAACGGTGAACCCGTAGCGGGTGACTTCCCCTGTCGTCCCGATGGCTTGTTTACCAGCCCCGGGACGGCACCGGACTACTGCGATATTTATACCGCAGAAGGCCGGGAGATCATGGGGGCCGATCATCCGCGCCGGATCATTGGTTACTTCACCAGTTGGAGAAACGGTGCCAATGGACAGCCCACCTACCTGGTGAACGATATCCCTTGGGACAATATCACCCACATTAATTACGCTTTCGCCCATATCAATGACAGCAACGAAGTATCCGTTGGCAATACCGCCGATCCCGCCAACCCTGCCACCGGCATGACTTGGCCCGGCGTCAGTGGCGCAGAGATGGATGCGGACTTCAGCTATCAGGGCCATTTCAACCTGCTGAATAAATTTAAAAAGCAGCATCCTGAAGTGCGCACCCTCATTTCCGTCGGTGGCTGGGCAGAAACCGGTGGTTACTTCAACGAATCTGGTGATCGTGTTGCCAATGGTGGTTTCTATACCATGACCACCAATGCCGATGGCAGCATCAACCATGCCGGCATTGAAACGTTCGCCAACTCCGCCGTGGACTTTATCCGCCAGTATGGCTTTGATGGCGTCGATATCGATTACGAATATCCCACCTCAATGAACGATGCCGGCAACCCGCTGGACTTTGGCATCGCCAATCCGCTGCGCGGTTCTCTCATGAAATCTTATGTGGAGCTGATGCGTGTATTGCGTGAAAAGCTGGACATCGCGGGTGAGCAAGATGGCACCCACTACATGCTCACCATCGCCTCGCCGTCCTCCGGATACCTGCTGCGCGGCATGGAAACCATGCAGATCACCCAGTATCTGGACTACGTCAACATCATGACCTACGACCTGCACGGCGCGTGGAATGAATATGTGGGCCACAACTCCGCACTGTTCGACAACGGCGAAGATCCGGAACTGGCCGCCGCGAGTGTTTACTCCACTTCCCAGTATGGTGGTATTGGCTACCTGAATATCGACTGGGCTGTGAAGTACTTCCGCGGATCCATGTCCCCGGGCCGAATTAATATCGGTATTCCCTACTACACCCGAGGCTGGCAGGGCGTGAGCGGTGGCAACAACGGCCTGGGCGGCTCTGCCGCACTGCCAAACCAGTCCGATTGTCCGACCGGTACCGGCGGCTCTGCCAAGTGCGGTTACGGTGCCATTGGCATCGACAACATGTGGCACGACCTGGACGAAAACAGCGTGGAAATGGGCGCGGGCTCGAACCCTATGTGGCATGCCAAGAATCTGGAAAGTGGCATCCTCGGCTCCTATGTCACGGACTACGGGCTCGATCCAGCAGGCGACCCGGACGATGCGTTTGTCGGCACTTACGTACGTAACTACGATGCCGTGTCTGAAGCGCCGTGGCTCTGGAACAGCACCAAGAGTGTGTATATTTCCACAGAAGACGAAGAGTCAATGGACGCGAAGGTACAGTACGTCATCGACCAGGGTGTCGGTGGCATCATGTTCTGGGAACTCGCCGGTGACTACGACTGGGATGCCGCCAAAGGCGAGTACTATATGGGCTCCACCCTGACGACCCTCGCCTACGACAAATTTGCCAGTGCGGTGCCCTATCGCGAGCAGCGCAGTGATCGCGTAATCCCTTCTGAAGCGATCGATGTGGGTATCGAAATTTCCGGATTCAAACTCGGCGACCAGAACTACCCGCTAAACCCCAAGCTGTACATTACCAATAACACCGGTGGTGTGTTGCCCGGCGGTACTGTATTTGAGTTCGATATGCCGACGTCGACATCCAACATCATTACCGATCAGAGCGGTGCCGGTCTCGAAGTCATTGAAGACGGGGCCAATTCCGGTGGCGGCAATGTCGGCGGACTCGAGAACGAATTCCACCGCGTGCGCTTCGCCCTGCCGGGCTGGCAGGATCTTGCCGATGGCGAGACCTGGGATATGACCATGAATTACTACCTGCCCGTTTCAGGCCCTCAGGCCTACACAGCCACCGTGAACGGTACAACGTACGCACTGGCATTCGAGCATCCGGAACTGCCTCTGGCGACGCCTGCGGGTAGTGGCGACGGCGGCACTGGCGGAGGCAGCGGAGGGACCAGCTGCGCCGACGCCGGTATCGATACCAGTGGACTGGTGACCTATCCACAGTGGCCCTCTGGCGATCACGCCAGCGGCGGTCAACAAATCATTCATGATGGCAGCGTATACCGAGCAAAGTGGTGGACAAATTCGGTTCCAGGAAGCCCCGATGGCAGCTGGGAATTTGTCTGCAACGTGAACTGAGTTTTAGCGGGGGCAGGAAGCCCTCCGCTGTTACAACAGGATGTTGCCAATTTCTCTCTGAAGACGTTACAGGTTATTACTCCTGTACTTGCCCCGGTCTCCGGGGCCTTTTTTTTGACCAAGGAATTTTTCTCATGCTCGTAAGCGCAACTTCCCGAACTGCACGCACAACAATGACCGCCTCGCACTCATGAATCCTGATACGGAATCAAGCGGTAGCATGCAACAACAGACCAACTACTCTCCCACTAGCCACAGGCGCTTGGCATCCGTCGATGCCTTGCGTGGCTTTGATATGTTCTGGATTATTGGGGGCGAATCCCTGTTCGCCCCGCTTCTGTCCCTGACCGGGCTCGGTGCTTTTGCGTGGGGACAAGCACAGATGCGGCACAGTACATGGCATGGATTTACCCTGTATGACCTGATCTTCCCACTGTTTATCTTTCTTTCCGGAGTTACCCTCGGTCTGGCCAATAAAACCTTGCGGGGCCAGCCACCACAACAACGCCAGAGCGCCTACAAAAAAGCGATCAAAAGACTGCTGATTCTTGTGGGTCTCGGGGTGCTTTATAACCACGGCTGGGGCGCAAGTGTTCCCCCCGACCTGTCCGAAATACGCTATGCCAGTGTTCTCGCCCGCATTGGCTTTGCCTGGTTCTTTGCCGCACTGATTGTCTGGCACTGTCGCCCCATCGCCCAGTACCTGATTTTTGCGGGTATCCTGCTTGGCTACTGGCTCCTGCAACTCGGACTGGGGGATTTCAGTATCTCGGGATCAATTAACGCTGCGGTAGACCAATGCTGCCTGCCGGGCATCACTTATCAAGGCAAGCCGTACGACCCTGAAGGGCTGCTGTCTACCCTGCCCGCCGTCGCCAATGCCCTCGCCGGCGTTTTTGCCGGCCGCTGGCTGCATCTGCACCGAGACCAGCCAGGCAAACTGCTCAGGGGATTGTTCCTCGCGGGTATCACCCTATGCGCACTCGGATGGACCTGGAACCTGGTTTACCCGGTGAATAAAGATTTATGGACGGGATCCTTCTCCCTCGTCACCATTGGTTGCAGCCTGCTGTTCCTCGGTTGCTTCTATCTGATTTCGGATATATGGAAGTGGCGCGGGTTTACCACTCTGTTTGCCGTGATCGGTTGCAATGCCATTCTGGTGTATATGGCAAGCAGCCTGGTGAACTGGACCTACACAAGCAAAAGCCTGTTTGGCGGCATTGCCTCTGTATTTTCTTCTGCGGATGCCGGGAACCTGGTGATTGTTATCGGTGTGCTGGCGGTACAGTGGATTATTCTCCACTGGCTTTACCGTCGAAAACTGTTTGTCAGCCCCTAGGGAGCCTCCATCAGGCTTTGCTCCACTCCCTGCTTGCGACTTCCACAATCAAAGTACCGGTCATACGGGATAAAAATACTGCTACTCATATTTATCAATACCCATAATTACAATAATTCAGCGACAAAAAAAGCCGGGCAATGCCCGGCTTTTTCCGTTCAACTTCGATTAGAAATTGTATCGTGCTCCCACAACGAAGCGACGGCCATTTTCATACAGGGACATGAGACGATCTTCATATTCGCTGTACTCTACGACCTGCTCATTGGTGAGGTTCACTGCCTCCAGAGTGATCTGTGCGTTGTCAGTGACGTTGTACGAGAAGCTCGCATCCAGCTGACCAAACGCGTCATTGGACAGCGGGTTGCCGTTCCAATGGAAGCCCTTGCTCCACTCCGAGCGATAGTTGTACATCATCCGCGCACCGAAGGTATCGTTTTCGTAGTAACCCATCAGGTTAGCCATGGTATCGGAGATACCAACAACACTATCGGAACCAGTATCGGTGTAGGTGTAGGTGTAGTTCGCCTGAACACCAAAGCCGTTGTCGAAGTCGTGCAGCACAGCCAGCTCAACACCAGCGACCAGGCCACCATCACCATTCACCTGGCGACTAAAGTCAACGTCAACCCAGGTAGCAGTCTGTTCATCGTAACGCGCTTCGGTAAAGGTCTCCTGAGCCAGGTAGCTGTGGTTCTTTTTAATAAAGGTCGTTGCGGAGAACGCAGACACATCACCGTAGTACCACTCGTAGGAAACGTCTAACTGGTCCGCCAGGAACGGCTCCAGCTGAGGGTTACCGGCCTGCCCCTGGGGGTCCGGTGCATTCAGAGCACCAAAGGTCTCGAACGGAGAAATCTGGTTCCAATTCTGACGAGCCATAACACGGGCAACCGCAGTACGAATCACCATATCGTCATTCAGGTCATAAGCAATGTTAAAGCTCGGCAGGATTTCGCTGTAGTCGTTATCTTCCGTGACCCAGGCCAGGTAAGACGGATTCAACCAATCGCGATCAACCGTTTGGAAGCCCCAGGAATCGCTGCTGAACTCGTAGCCGGAAGAGGCTTGCTCAGTAGATACATAGCGCAGACCGAAGTTACCGCGGTAGTTGTCACCCTCGAAATTCGCCTGAACATATACCGCAAAAATATCTTCCTCCACTGCCCAGTTATTGGCCAGCTCGAGAGAGCGTGCGTAATCGGCGCTGACACCGTTCAAGCCAGCAAACGCGATTTGCTCCATCACGTCACGCATTTGTGCCAGTGCGGTGGTGGAGTTACCACCGGCGGGCGTATCAAAACTCACAACGCCGCCAGAGTTCAAACCACAAGAAGATAAAGTCGGGCAATTTGCGAAGATATAATCAAGGTATGAGCCAGCGAGATCCTCATTGCCAGTCATAGTCTCAGGACCATGCCAGCTGTATACGATACGCTGCTGGGTACGCTCGGCGTTGCGAACCTTGACACCTGTCTCGATAGAGGTAAATGCACCCGCCTCTATCGGCAGCTCGAGATCTACCTGGAAGTAGGTTTCTTCATCAGTGGTCGGGCGCTCACCGCCCCAGATCCAGCCAGCGGCATAGGCATCTGCATCACTAGGCGCAGGATTGGAGTCGAGAGATGGCGCGTTCAGGTCAAACTCATAGTCGCCACCGGACCAACCATACTCCCAAGAAGTCTCGCGATAGGTACCGCCCTTGGCAGAAGTATTACCGGCAACAATATCAACGCTGAATGCATCAGTTACATATTCGGCAGTCAGGGTATAGGACTGAGATTCAGAGGAAGATACGCGGTTGATCCAGTTCACAACACCACGGCCGTCACCAGAAATCTGGGAAGCCACAACACTGTTGCCACTCAGCTGACCATTAGTTGCATGATCGACCGCATTGTCTCCTGCGAATACCAGCCAGTTGGCATTCATGTTATCCGCGTCCATGCTGGTGTCCAGCACGTCCAGAGTCAGCTGCAGCTCGTCGGTCGGACGCAGCTGAGCAGACAAGAATACAGTTTCGCGCTCGCGCTCCTGAAAGAAAGTCGGGGTACCCATGGTACCGGGAACCATTACGCCAGGAGTGGCTTCGTCGGTCCAGGACAGCACTTCAAAACCGGAACGCTGAACAGTGCGGTCCTGCTTGGCCGCAGATACCAGCACACCAAAGGTTTCGCTATCGTTCTTCCAGGAGTACTGGCCAGAGATGCTCGGGTCATACTCTTCCGAAGTTTCGGAGTAGATGCTCTCTACTGCAATCGCAGCCTGACCCGCGTCGAGATCAAGAGGGCGGTGAGTACGCACGTTAACGGTACCGCCCAGGGAACCTTCGTCCTGAGAAGCCTGCGGGCTCTTGGTTACCTCGAGGGAGGAGATCAGAGTGGAAGGCAACAGGGTAAAGTTGAAGCTGCGAGACGGATTATCCAGAATGAACCAGTCAGCAGTACCGACAGATTGACCGTTCAGGGTTGTACGGTTGTAATCTGGACCCGCACCACGAATAGAGACACGTTCCCCTTCACCGAACTCGCGGCTTACCGCCACACCCGTGATACGGGATAGAGATTCAGCGATGTTCTTGTCCGGGAACTTACCGACGTCTTCCGCAGAAATTGCGTCGACAATTGCACCAGCATTTCGCTTGGTGCTCAAGGCATCCTGGAGAGAGCCACGAATACCGGTTACAGAGACTTCCTCAATAGCTTCATCCGACTGGGCAATAGCCAGCGGAGCCATCAGGCCACCACTAAGTACAGCTGCACTGATAGACAGAGCGAGTTGATTGCGCTTTAGCATCGATTTCCCCTTCCTTGCTTATTATTTATATGAAGGTTGTGAGTAATTTTTTTTATTTCACCTCGTACCGCAAAATGATAGCGCTGTCATTTAGAGCTATGATAGCGCTGTCATTCTAAATAATCGAAGATACACAGGATTACCCGGAATTGCTACCGTCTTTGGAGTAAAAAAACCTTCGGTCCGAGCGATTGATGTAACGACATTCCGCGCCTCGTAGATACCAAAACCCTTTAATTTAAAGCCGATAGCTCAAGGGCGGAAAATCCGGTTCGCCGTTCCGCAAGCTTCATCCACATCAAATCCAGCACTTACTTGCGCTACTCACGGCGAATTTCCGGTCATTTCTGCTAGGATGGCGGACAGACCAACGGTGCAGCGACAAGCGCCGACGAAACAGTTCAAGGACCAGACGGCCCCATGAAAGCCACCATTAACGACGTCGCCGCGCATGCGGGGGTATCCATAAAAACCGTATCCAGGGTCATCAACAACGAGCCCTCGGTGCGCCCCGCAACCAAAAAGAAGGTCGAGGATGCGGTCAAGGCCCTGAATTACCAGCCCAACCTGGCCGCCCGCAATTTGGCCAGCTCCCGGACATATACCATCGCGTTTATTTACGACAACCCGAACGCCTACTATGTGATCGACATGCAAAACGGCATCCTCAATGCCTGTAAGGCCAGGGGCTATGAATTGCTGATCCATCCCAGTAACTCCAAATCGGCATCGGTCCACGATGAACTGAAAAATCTGGTCGAACACTCAAAGGTGGCCGGACTCGTTTTGACTCCGCCTTTTTCAGAAACACCGGCCGTGATCGAGACACTCCAGGATCTCAACGTAGACTACGTACGCATCGTTTCCAAAACCGCGGATGTAAAGGACCAGGACAACTGCATTCAGGTAGACGACTCTGCCGCCGCGTTTGATATCACCCGCCACCTCATCGAGCTCGGCCACAAGCGCATCGGCTTCCTCTGCGGTGGAGAAGAACACATTTCTACCCACAGTCGTCTTGACGGGTATCGGCATGCCATGAAGGAAGCCGGCCTCCCTGTGGACGAATCCCTGATTCTCAAAGGAGAGTACTCGTTTGATTCCGGCGTTCAGGGTGCCAAAGCATTGCTTGGTACTGACAACCCGCCCAGTGCCATCTTCGCCAGCAACGATGAAATGGCGGCCGGTGCACTCTTTGCCGCTCGATTAATGAACGTCGACATCCCGTCCCAGCTCTCCATCGTAGGATTCGAAGATAGCCCTTTCTCCAGGCAGACCTGGCCGAAACTGACAACCGCGCACCAGCCCAACAACGAAATCGCCAAGTGTGCTGCCGCACTCGTGCTGAGCAAAGCGCGCGGTAAAACATCCGGTGAGAACGCCAGCGCCAGCAAGGAAGCGGGTATTCAACGTGAATTCACTCCCGAGCTCGTCGTACGTGATTCGAGCGGAAGCGCTCCGGGCAACTGATCCTTCCAACTTTTACCTCCCCCCAAAAAAAGCCCTCCTTTAAGGAGGGCAGGTTCACGCGAGCCAAAGGGATACAACGACGAGAATCAAACTGACTGATGCAACATGCAGCGGAATTATTTCCAGCTGCGTATCTTGTGCCCTTTCAGAGCATAGAAAAGGATGAACAGGTAGCACGGCAGCGCTACCCAGTAGCCCGTGCGCACTTCACCGGCGATTTCGGACAGAGGACCGAAACCAAAGGTTGGGATAATGGCCCCACCGGCAATGCCCATAATCAACAGCGCAGACCCCTGCGCGGTCAGACGTCCAAGACCGTCCAGGGCGAGAGGCCAGACGGCAGGCCACACCAGTGCGTGCGACAACCCCATCAGGGCAACGAAAGTGATGGTGTCAGGGACTACTGGAGCGATACCACTCCACCCCCACAGGATATCGGCCAGTAAAGTACTTTCCTGTGAACCAAACAGCACACCGACCACACACAGGCTGCCAGCCACCGCCGACCCGAACAAGGCTTGCTGCTGGCTGATAAAGCGTGGAATCCCTACAACACCAATGGTGTAACCGATCACCATAAACACCATGGTGTAGGACGTGAGGGCGGCGTAATTGGACAAACCAAGACCTTCGCCATAGAGGCCGATGGTGTCACCCGCAATAACCTCGACACCAACGTAGGCGAACAGCGCCAGAGAGCCGAGTACAACCTGGGGGTAACGCAGAATATCGAGGAAGCTTCCCTCAGATTGGCCAGCGTCACCTTCGTCGATTTCCGGCAGGCCGGAAAACTTCACCAGTCCAACCAACGCGAACAGCGCAATCGCCATGTAGATGTAAGGCATGATCAGGCGGCTGGAAACTTCCGCCAACTGGACTTCCCGTTCAGCCGCAGACAGTTCGGCCAGTGATTCACTATTGAAATCGTTCAGGCCAGACAGCACAAGCGCTGTAAAGGCCAAAGGTGCGAGCACACCCGCGCTTTTACTGATAATGCCCATGATGGCGATACGCATGGCCGCGCTTTCAGCAGGCCCCACCTTCACCACGTAGGGGTTTGAAGCCGTTTGCAGAATGGTCAGGCCAGCCCCCAGGCCAAACAGAGCCACCAGGAAAACCAGGTAGCTACCGGTTTGCACAGCCGGAATAAAAATCAGCGCAGCGACTGCCATGATCGCAAGGCCAATGGCCATGCCATCGCGGTATCCCGTTTTACGCAGGATAAACGACATAGGCAACGCCATGACGGTGTAGGCAATATAAAACGCAAAAGTAACGAACAGCGCCTGGAATTCTGTGAGATCACAGAGCACTTTCAGGAACGGCATCAGCGAGCCATTCAGCCAGGTCACAAAACCAAAAATGAAAAACAGCATGCCGATAATTGCCATAGGCAACAGGCTGCTGCGCGTCTCTCTTTGAACACTAACGGCGGATTCCATAAGAAGCACCTTTTATATTTATTGTTGTTTGAACGTATTACGAAAAAAACTTCAAATGCTGTGAACCTCCCTGCCCGAAATCCAGGTCCTGCGTACCTGCAACTCGCTATCCAGTAAAATCATGTCTGCCGGCGCACCCACTGCCAGTCGGCCACCTTCCACGCTGAGGAACGTCGCCGGATAAAGGGAGGCCATTCGCAGCGCTTCCTCCAGTGGCACATCACACCAGTCTCGAATATTTCGTACGGCACCGATCATATCGAGGTGAGAACCTGCCAGCTCTCCGGTAGTCGAAGTCAACTTGTCACCCTCGCGGGTCACCACGCGCTCAAATAAAGGAAAGCTGGTCTCTTCACTACCGACTAGCGACATGGCATCTGTCACCAGTATCAATTTCCCCCGGGGCTTGGCCTTCAGAGCCAGGCGAATTGCATCCGCACAAACATGATGGCCGTCAACAATCAGACCACACCACGCATCGTCGCTGATCAACGCCGTTCCGACCACACCCGGTTCCCGAGACTGGAACGGCGACATCGCGTTATACAGATGGGTAAATCCGCTCGCCCCCGCTTCCAATGCCGCAGCGGTTGTCGCCCCATCGGCATTTGAGTGCCCAAGACACACATGCACGCCCAGCGACACCAGCTTGCGGATATCCTCCAGCGCAACATTTTCGGGCGCCAGCGTCACGACTTTTACACCCAGGTCGTCACGCGCGTAAATATCCAGCTCTGCCTGACTGAGACCTCGAATAAAACGTGCTTCATGGGTACCCTTTTTCGGAGTACTGAGATGCGGCCCCTCAAAGTGCACACCGATAATGCCGGGTATTTTTTTACGCAAGGCGGTACTAATCGCGTCCGCCGCACGCTGCATGACTTCAACCTCATCAGTGATGAGTGTCGGCAACATACCCGTGGTGCCAAAACCGGCATGCGCACCGGCCATCTTCTGCAACGATGCCAACGTCGGTTCATTGTTAAATAATGCACCCCCACCACCATTGACCTGAACATCAATCAGGCCCGGCGCCAGGGTACCGGGCAAGCGCTCCGCGCCAGAAGCCGGCACATCACCACCTATCGCAGCAACTCTGCCATCGGCATTGATTGAGACCGGGATATCATTGAGAACCCGCTCACCATCAAACAAACGCTCTGCCAGCAACACCTGAACCACGCGCAACCCCCCTGCTCTAGCGGTCAAACTCAGACCGTCTGGGTGACTTTTTTCAGACCTGCCGGCTCGTCCGGGTTAATCCCACGGCTGACAGCGATATGCGCTACATCAATATAGAAACGCTGCAACAGAGGTAGCGGAGCAACGCGTGGATGTATGCCTTTTGAAGGCACATGCAGATTAATCAGGGTGCCACCGCGACGGATAATATCTGCGATTTGTTCGCTATGCGCCTGATAAGATTCATCTTCAATCGGCACATTGATCACGGTCAGCTGCTGCTCAACCAGGGTTACCGGCCCATGTAAGAACTCCGCACTGGAAAAAGGCTCTGCATGGATATTGCAGACTTCCTTCAGCTTCAGCGCCAGCTCGCGGGTAATGCCATAACCCGGTCCACGACCCAACACAACCAGGTTTTTCACCGCAGCGAGATCTTCCGGACGCAGTTGGGTCTCCGCGGAAACCACATCACGTAGCGCCTGCGGCAGTTCAGCAACAGCCTTCAGCATCTCTTCGTCTTGCTTCCAGTTGGCTACCAACTGCAGCACCGCGGATAACGTCGCCAGATAGCTTTTGGTCGCTGCGACCGCTTTTTCCGGCCCGGCTTTCAAAGGCACCATCAAATCGACGATATCTTTGATCGGGGCCGATTCATCATTCACAAAAGCGACGGTATAGGCACCGGCCTCTTTAGCCATCTTCGCCTGAGCCAGGATGTCAGGACTACGGCCCGACTGGGAAATGACGATGACTAAGGAATCTTCCAGCTTGAGCGTGCGCCCATAGACACTGGATACAGAGGGCGCCGCAGCGAAAGTCGGCGTACCCGTCTCGATTTCAATCAGATATTTGGTAAACACGCCCGCATGATCAGAGGATCCACGCCCCACGATCATGACAAACCGCGGCGGTTTGTTGCGCAGGCGTTCACCCAGCTGGGCCATTACCGCAGCATTACTCTGTAGCTGTTCTGCAATACAATCCGGGGCTTCACGGGCCTCGGTTTCCATAATTGTCATCGCCATGACCTGTCTCCCTTAACGGCTCAAGCGGGAAAATTCAATTCCGTACCAATCTTTTCAATTATCCGAACAATGCTTTTTCATCGGCATCGATAGGACCTGCACTGCCACTCGCCGCCTCGGCAACACATTGGCGAGCAAAATAAACACAGCCAAACTCCGGCGGGTCCAGGGCTTCCGCCACACGCTCCACAACATGCGGAGCCATCCACTGCTTCAGACGCGGTGCAACGCCGCCGATCAGGGAAAGCCGTGGAGCATTCATTTCAAATAATTTATCCGCAAGGTCACTGATGTAACTTGCACCATCACGCACGATCGCCAGCGCAACCGGATCACCAGCTTCCGCATATTCCACCACCGGCACTGCAAGGCGCGCATAATGACTGGAGGATTTTCCACCAATGCGCTCAAACACTTGCTGGGCATCGGCACTTTCCAGCGCTGACAGCAATTCATCTTTCAGTCGGGAATCTTCAGCGAGACCATCGAGGGCCAGAAACAAGTACTTGACCGCTTCCATCCCCATCCAGGCACCGCTGCCCTTATCGCCATGGGGGAACCCATGGCCGCCCAAAAGGCGAGCCTCACCATTGACCCAGGCGTAACCGCAAGAACCGGTACCGGCAATAATGACCGCCCCATCACCACCACGATGCGCACCAAGGCAGGCCGAGTGCTGATCAGTGGTGAGGAACATCTGTTTGAAGGGGTGCGCCCAGGCATCCATTTCATTGTAGAGGCTTGGCATATTAACGCCCGCAAGACCAACTCCGGCGACGAGTTCACCGAGCGCTTGGGGCGGAAGGCCTGCATCAGAAAGCGCAAGCGTGGCGGAGCGCACAATCGAATCTATTGTTTGCGCATAACCGTGGAGTGGATTCGCGGGGCCTGATATCCCTGTGCCCAACACCCGATTGTCACTGTTGAGGATTGAAGCACGGCACTTACTGCCGCCTCCATCGATACCGATATAAAGAATTTCCCTGTCTCCCAACGCAGCCATCAGAAACGGCCTCTAAGAATTTGTATTGTTATGTACTACATCCGGGCTTCCCAGTCCCCCGGAAGTAACGCCAGAAGAGCAATAAACGCTCCTGCGCTAACTATTTGTAGCCATACTACAAGATTGATGACAGCGTTGTCAGCAATTTTTAAAAATTTCCTGTCTGCATACCGCCACCCCCCAAAGGTCAATTGGAATACTTTACCTGCAGGAAAGTGATATTCCCTCCTAAGATGGACGCCCGTCACATTCGGCTCCCAAAAGGAGGTCAAGCTACTGTCCCGCTTTGGCAATCTCTCCAACGCAGAGGCAGAACACGTGATCGAATCTGTTCCCCCTGCTCCCAGGGGAAATTACCTGCTTATTGAGCCCCAGCAGGCGCGACAAAACCATATTGCTACACGTTATACTAATAAATATGTATAGATATTACGCAGCTTTAACACTTAAACAAATCTAATAAAATTATTTCTGCACCTATATTTTTGGCTATTTACGCTTTGAAAAATTTCAGTCACACATAAAAATGGTCACTTAAATTAGAACCCTTCAGCGTTTCTCACGTTAGAACACAAAAAACAATAGTAGTATTGCTACTTGAAATATTTCCCACGCATCAATAGAAAAGATCTCTCAATAACCTAATTATCTTACAGACTTTTAAAATATTGCTGTGGGATCTTGGTCGGCATTCTATTCGTAGCAATAGTGTTATTTTCACCCATTATCTAAGTTAGAAGCCTTCTGGTACGGTAAACACTATTTGAAATAGGCTGCACCAGACTGTCGACCAGAGACTCTGGTTTAACAGTTAGCTTTGGGCAAATATCAACCGTAGTGACTTGAATTTGTTATTTTTGTATACACCTTATTGACTTTTCATGCTATCCATATCAAAGATCAAGAGCAGCCGCACATATCCACAGTAAAAAAATCGCTAACTTATTGATTTTGAATGATTTACGCCTGTGATCAAATGCAGCAAAATATCAGGATATAATTCAGTCGCGATATATCCACTAGATTAATTTTTCACCAGTGCTGGCTAACATACTGATTTATATGCTTTTTTCTGGCTAGAGAAGCCTTCTACTCTTGGGGTATATTGACTGGTGATATAATGCAGCTGCTTTTGAATACACTGTTAGCACTCAACTATGAGAAAAAAGATACTTATAACACTAACATTTCTGACAATGCTTATAGGAATTGTCTTTGTATGTATACCGTTCTTGGGTTCTTTAAAGCCGCCAGCAAATGCGGGTGAGTTACTGCCTCATGTTGATGTGCGTGAAATGAAAGTTGATACATATACTATTTTTACACATACAGTCGATGATTGGATGGGCATAAGCTATTTGATTATTAGAAATGCCCCAGATGATTTTGATGTGTATCTACTGCCGAATAGAAATGGGAAATTTGTGATGCCGGACTTGAGTTGGTATCGTCTTGGCGGGCTTTGTAGTGAGTTTGGCCCCGACCTGATTAACGGAAAAACTAGTAAAGATAGCCTTATTCGCTGTCAGGATGTGGATTTAGAGGAATGGCAAGTGAAAGAATGGAGCTGGACTCGTCATGGTAAAAAACTTGGGCGATGGACCGCAGATATGATTCCAATTAAATATAAGAAAATTGGTAAGCATATAGTCCTTGAGAGAGAATAGTGCTAACAAGGCGATGAATTTCGTTCCGGCCTTGTAGGCCTCCACCGGACAGCCCACGCTGCGCGTGGTCTGCCGATTATCGCGGCGTTATGCGTGAAAAACGTGTGAAATTTACCTTTCAGAATTCGGTTCTAAACATTCTTTTGCCACTTTCTTTACCCAGCAATTACCCAAATTTCAGGCTTGGTCGCTTTGATGGTTGGGTTCTTAAATTAGCTGGCGAAAGCTTCGTTTCTTTACGATGGGGGTTGCCAGTTCGTGTGTGTTTTCAACATTCGTTCGTGGTCGTTTCTGTGGTTATAGTCGGCGTGTCTTCTTGGGGTTTTCGCGTTTAGCTGGTGCGGTTGGTTTGTGGTTTCGTGCGCTAAAAAGCTCGGCGCGTGTTTTGTGGTGTTCGGGCAACGAAGTAGGGCAATTGGTCAAAGTTGGTTTCGGTGCTTGGCGTCGTTCGTGTATTTGGGTAAGGTGGTTGGCAAATTAATTTTTCGCTGGTTATTGGAGTCCGTCGGCCAAGATTGTGTACTTCGGTTAGTCAGCGCATAACAAGCGCATGCATAAGGACAGCCGCCGCTGCGCGTCGTCTGCCTATGATGCGGGCGTTACATTGCTTAGAGAGATCGAGAATGACAAAGAGTTTTGAAGAAACAATCGAAGTTTTAAGAGAAGCAGGTGTAGTCTTCGACGATCAGTCTCCTAGATTACCTGATTCACTCCCACAATTTGATGATGAAGATCCGTGTGGTTTTAGTGTATTTAGAACTGATTTAGAAGATCAAGATCTGAGCAATCTTGATATGAGAAGAACATTTTTCTCTAAATCAGGCGTTTCTGACTGTAATTTCAGAGGAACCAACCTAGAAGAATCAAATTTATGTTGGAATGACTTCATAAATTTAGATTTAACCGGCGCAAACCTATCTAAATCTGATCTACGCGCGTCACTTTATGACGGCGTGATTTTCACTGATTGTAATTTAGAAGGTTCGGATTTACGTCAGTCAGATTTCGTCGAGTGTAAATTTGATGGCGCTAACATGAAAGGCGTAAAGCTCACTAAAGCAACTGCTGCGCTAATAAGCCTTTCAGATACTCAAAAAAAAGATATAGATTGGCAAACAACAGAAGGTGCCGAGCCTGCTGGCGGGTAGCAATGTAACAAGGCGATGAATTTCGTTCCAGCCACTACGTGGCTTCCACCGGACCGCCCACGCTTCGCGCGGTCGGCCGATTATCGCGGCGTTACGTTGATCCTAGGAGATAGTTTGGGTTCTAATTGGCAACAAGTACTTCAAGAGGTGTTTGGAGATTATGCCTCTCCAAATGAGGATGAACGTTGGCAGAAGGTAACCGAGGCACTTCGACGTGGCGATCATGTTGAGGGCGTTGTTCTTGTTCATTCGTCTTTTGGGGCGTGGGTGGATATTGGTTTGGGTTTTCCAGCGTTAATCGAAGTGATACATATTGTTGGTATGACACCGGAAAAATATAAGAACGATTCGTATTATCCACCAGGCTCAAGGATTGAGGCAATGATAAGAAGTGTTACAACTTGGGGGCATCAAATACGTTTGGAACAAACTATGCGTGATTGACGCGTTGAAACGTAACAAACGCGTGCATTTGACCTCCGCTGCGCTGCGGCAAATGACGCGGGCGTTAGGCACACAACATGGCATCGGAAGAGAAAAAGGATTTAGAGGTTGTTTTCAAGCCTTTGCTAAAGGAGCTCCGATTTCGAAAGAAAGGAGGGACCTGGTGGCGCGAAGTAAATGGATTTATT